>JAKJHY010000003.1 GCA_021648845.1 Mycobacterium sp. MBM
GACGAAGACGAGACGATTTGGACGGGCGCACAACAGCTCCTCACAGGGACCTGTTGCAACCACCCCTTGAAACCGCCCATCGATTCCGGGTGATAAGTGGCCAGTCGGCGTCAGGTGACCCGGTTGTGACCATCTCGAGTTCTCGCGAACCGGGCTCCAGCAAGTACGCTGAGGGCAATGGTTCCTCTCTGGTTCACACTGTCCGCACTCTGCTTCGTGGGTGCGGCCGTCTTGCTGTACGTGGATATCGACCGCCGGCGCGGGTTGGGCCGGCGGCGTAAGTCGTGGGCGAAGTCGCACGGTTTCGACTACGAGCACGAATCTGCCGACATTCTGAGCCGCTGGAAGCGCGGTGTGATGTCGACCGTCGGGGAGCACGTCACGGCACGCAACGTGGTGCTGGGCCAGATCCGCGGCGAGGCCGTCTTCATCTTCGATCTCGACGATGTCGCCACCGTGATCGCGCTGCACCGCAAGGTCGGCACCAATGTCGTGGTGGACCTGCGGCTGAAGGACATCAAGGAGCCGCGCGAAAGCGATATCTGGCTGCTCGGCGCCATCGGTCCGCGGATGGTCTACTCCACCAACCTCGATGCCGCCCGCCGCGCGTGCGACCGCCGGATGGTCACCTTCGCCCACACCGCGCCGGACTGCGCGGAGATCATGTGGAACGAACAGAACTGGACACTGGTGGCGATGCCGATCACCAGCACCCGCGCCCAATGGGACGAAGGGCTGCGCACCGTCCGGCAGTTCAACGACCTGCTGCGTGTGCTGCCGCCGGTGCCCCAGCCCGGTGTGAACGGCACCGGTGCGCGCAGCGGCCAGCCCGCGCTGGCCCGGCGCAGCGGTTCGCCCAGCCGTCCGCTGGTGCCCCGGTCCGCCGAACTACCGCGACCCGCCGAACTGCCCGCCGGTCGCGCTGACCTGCCGCCCGGCCGCGCCGATGTGGGCCGCTACGTCCAACAGCGCCCGCCGGTGCACAACAGCACCCGGCAGTCACCGCACTACCAGCGGTAACCGGTGCGGGTACCACAGGGCGGCAGCGGAGCGGCCCGGAACGATCGGACAGCGCTGATCACCGGGCCCACCGCCGGGCTCGGCGAAGGCTTCGCCCGCCGCTACGCCGCCGACGGGTACGACCTGGTGCTGGTGGCGCGTGACACCGGCCGGCTCGAACGGCTCGCCGCCGAACTGCGCGATGAAGCGGGAACCACCGTCGAGGTGCTGCCCGCGGACCTGGCCGTCGCCGCCGACCGGCAGCGGGTCGCCGACCGGTTGTCCGCGGGGGTGCACACCCTGATCAACAATGCCGGTTTCGGCACCTCGGGTGAGTTCTGGACCGCCGACTACGCCGTGCTGCAATCCCAGCTCGATGTCAACGTCACCGCCGTCATGCAGCTGACCCACGCGGCGCTGCCGGCAATGCTGTCCGCCGGGGCGGGCACGGTGATCAACGTCGCCAGCGTCGCCGGTCTGCTGCCCGGCCGCGGCTCCACCTACTCGGCGTCCAAGTCCTGGGTGATCGCCTTTTCCGAGGGGTTGGCCAACGGGCTCGGCGGCACCGGGGTGGGCGTGCACGCCCTGTGCCCGGGCTTCGTGCACACCGAGTTCCACGAGCGCGCCGGCATCGAGATGTCGGGCACACCCTCCTGGTTCTGGCTCGAGGTGCCCGATGTGGTGCGGGACTGCCTGTCCGGGGTCGCCAAGGGTGAGGTCGTCATCGTGCCGGGTCTGCAGTACAAGGTGCTCACCACCGGCAGCCGGCTGGTGCCGCGAAACCTGGTGCGCGGCTTGACCAAACGTGTGGGCCGCGGTCGTGAACGGACCTGAATGCGGTTAGCGCGCAAGGTGGCCGCCGTCCTGGTGGCCGCGGCACTGCTGGCAGGCTGCTCCGGTAGCGACGACACCGCCGGCCCGTACGGCACGCAGCAGGCGACGATCGGTGAATCGCTGGCACTACTGGGCTGGAACATCTCGGTGGCCAACCTGCGCTTCGAGGGCGACCAGGTGCTCATCGACGTCGACGCGGCCGTCGCCCAGGAGGACCGGGGCGAGCGAAGCGACGGGGGAGAGACGGCGCCTCACGCACCCGCGGAAAGCCTGCGGTTCGGGCTGTACGGCGCGCTGGCCCATCCGATCGAGGCCAATGCCGTCGGTGGCTGTGCGGGCGCGTCTGACCTGAACCTGCAGCCCATCAGCGCCCGCGACCCAGAGCGTCTCAGCGGCACGGCGTGCCTCGGGCCGATCAGGGACCAGAGCCAGGTGCGCGGGGTGTATCTGTACTCGCCGCAGGACCGGATGCCCAAGACGACGGTCGCCTATGCGGCGGCCTTCCCGGTCGGGTTGGCGCCCACCAACCCGGCCGACACCGGTCTGGCGATGCGGTCGACCAGTGTCGACGCCTTCACGGCCGACGGGGCGCAGCTGGCGCCGACCGCGCTGGGAGACCCCGAGGCGTTCACCGGCAACGGGTACATGCTGCTGGGGCTGGCCATCGACGGACTGGCCGAACGCTACCGGGAGGACTCGGTGGCGCGCGGTGGCCCGCTGATGGTGCTGACCGCACCCACGCTGCCGGGGCGAGGCCTGTCCCATGCCTGTTCGCTGTACGGTTCTTCGCTGCTGGTACTGCCCGACGCGGCCCGTGATGCGGTGTCCATCCGGGCCTCGATGTGCACCCAAGGCGAGATCACCGCTGCGCTGCTGTACCCGTCGGTGTCGCTGGTCGGCACCCACGCGGCGGTGTGGGTCAAGGGATGAGCCTGGGCCCCTCCGAGTGGGGTGAGAGCCCCGGGGTGGGCCCCTGGCAGGGCCCGGCCCCGATCGACCCCCGCTATGACCCCGAGCTACTGCGCGACGGGGATAGCCGCAATGTCGTTGACGCATACCGGTATTGGACGCGTGAGGCGATCATTGCCGATATCGACACCCGTCGGCATCCGCTGCATGTGGCGATCGAGAACTTCGGCAGCGACGCCAACATCGGAACCGTCGTGCGCACCGCCAACGCCTTCGCGGTGGACACCGTGCACATCGTGGGCCGTCGCCGCTGGAACCGCCGTGGCGCCATGGTGACCGACCGCTATCAGCGGCTGCGGCACCACGACAGCACCACCGAGTTGCTGCAGTTCGCCGCG
Organism: Mycobacterium sp. MBM; assembly: GCA_021648845.1. Taxonomy (GTDB): domain Bacteria; phylum Actinomycetota; class Actinomycetes; order Mycobacteriales; family Mycobacteriaceae; genus Mycobacterium. The sequence continues at coordinate 3,141 of JAKJHY010000003.1, forward strand.
GCCGAGGGACTCACCGTCGTCGCCGTCGACAATGTGCCGGGCTCGCAACCACTGGAACACGTGACCCTGCCGCGGGCCTGTCTGTTGGTGTTCGGGCAGGAGGGGCCCGGCATCACGCCGGAGACCGCCGCGGGCGCCGAACTGACCGTGTCCATCGCCCAGTTCGGCTCCACCCGCAGCATCAACGCCGGTGTCGCCGCGGGCATCGCGATGCACGCGTGGATCCGCACGCATGCCGACATATCCCGGGCCTGGTAGGGCAGGATCTAAGCATGGTTGAGGTGTGGGCTAATCGTGCAGCCAGTTCCGAGGCGGCCATCGCCAAACGCCACCTCCGACGCCTGTGGGGGCTACCGGGCACCCAGCTCGGTGTGGTGGCGTGGCCGTCTGCGCGCAAGCAGACCCTGTTCGGCACCTGGCACTACTGGTGGCAGGCCCACCTACTGGACTGCCTCGTCGATGCCCAACTGCGCGATCCCCAGCCGCAACGCGTGACCCGGATCAAGCGCCAGATCCGCGGGCACCGCATCCGCAACAACTTCCGCTGGACCAATGACTATTACGACGACATGGCCTGGCTGGCGCTGGCGCTGGAGCGCTCGGGGCGGCTCACCGGCGTGGGGCGGCCCAAGGCGCTGCACACGCTGGCCGAGCAATTCCTGAACTCGTGGGTGCCCGAGGACGGCGGCGGGATCCCCTGGCGCAAACAGGACCAGTTCTTCAATGCCCCGGCCAACGGGCCCGCCGCGATCTTCCTGGCCCGGCACGACCGGCTGCGCCGCGCCCAGCAGATGGGCGACTGGATCGAGGACACCCTGATCGATCCCGACACGCATCTGGTGTTCGACGGGATCAAGGCCGGATCGTTGGTGCGTGCGCAGTACACCTACTGCCAGGGTGTGGTGCTCGGGCTCGAAGTCGAATTGGCCAAGCGCACCGAAGATCCCGAGCACGCCCTGCGCGTGCATCGTCTGGTGGCCGCGGTGCGTGATCACATGAGCACCGACGGCGTCATCCGTGGCGCCGGCGGCGGCGACGGCGGGCTGTTCAACGCGATTCTGGCCCGCTACCTGGCGTTCGTCGCCACCGACCTGCCCGGCGACACCCCCGCCGACGAGCAGGCCCGGGCTGCCGCCCGGGATCTCGTGCTGCGCTCCGCGCGTTCGGCGTGGGACTACCGCCAGACCGTCGACGGGTTACCGCTGTACGGCGCATTCTGGGACCGCAACGCGGTGATCCCGCAATCGGGCACCGCCGACGCCCAGTTCGTGGCGGGGGCGGTCAACGCCTCCGAGGTGCCCGAGCGTGATCTCTCGGTGCAACTGTCCGGCTGGATGCTGATGGAGGCTGCGCACACCCTCGACACCGGCCAGGGCGACGGAGATACCGATCAGTGACCGAGGCGACCTCCCAGCGGGGTTTCCCCCTGCTGCCGTCGCGGTTCAGCCGGGGCAGCAAGGCCACCAGGACGACGGACAACACGGCGGCCGCCCTGCTGCTGGTGTTCACCGTCATCGCCATCGCATGGGCTAATTCGCCTTGGGCGCAAAGCTATTGGGCCCTACTGGACACCCATATCGGGTTCAGCGTCGGCGTGCACCACGTCGAGATGTCGGTCAAGCACGTCATCAACGACGCGCTGATGACCTTCTTCTTTTTCATCGTCGGGCTCGAGGTGACCCGCGAGTTCACCATCGGCGAGCTGACCGACCGGTCCCGGGCGGCGGTCCCGGTGATCGCCGCGGCGGCAGGCCTGGTGATCCCGGCCGTGGTGTTCCTGGCGTTCAACCCCACCGGTGAGGATGCCCAGGCGTGGGGGGTGGTGATATCCACCGATACCGCCTTCCTGGTCGGGGCGCTGGCCATCATCAAGCCCAAATTCCCGGCACGCGTGCGGATCTTTCTGCTCACCCTGGCGGTGGTGGACGATGTCGGTGCGCTGTGCGCGATTGCGCTGTTCTACTCCGACAGCATCCAGGTCGGTCCGCTGCTGGTGGCGGGTGCGTTGACCGGCGCGCTGGCGCTGGTGCGGTTCCTGCCTGCGGGTGTGCGTGGGCCCGCATACGCCGTCCTCGGCGTGGCACTGTGGGTGGCGCTGTACCTGGCCGGGGTGCATCCGACGCTGGCCGGGGTGGTGATCGCGCTGCTCATCCCGGTGTTCACGCCTGAGCGACGTCCGGTCGAGCGGGCCGTCGACCATATTCGCGCGTTCCGGCAGTCGCCGAACTCCGAGTACGCGCGTGCGGCCAGTCGCGCGTTGCGCGAATCGATCTCCATCAACGAGCGGTTGCAGACGACGGTCGGGCCCACCGTCTCGTTCGTCGTGCTGCCCTTGTTCGCCCTGGCCAATGCCGGGGTGCGACTGGACGCGCAGAGCGTGTCCGCGGCGCTGCGCTCACCGCTGACATGGGGCATCGTCGCGGGCCTGGTGATCGGCAAGTTCGTCGGGATCACCGGCGCCACCTGGCTGATCCGGCGGGTCGGGCTCGGTGTGCTCGCCCCCGGGCTCACCCTGCGCCGCATCGCCGGCGGCGCGGCGCTGTCCGGCATCGGCTTCACCATCTCGCTGTTCATCGTCGATATTGCGATCACCGACCCCGCCCGCCAGGACCAGGCGCGCATCGGTGTGTTGGCGGCGTCGCTCACCGCGTTCGCGTTCGGCTGGGCCATCTTCCGGATCACCGACTGGCTCAGTCCGCCCGAGCCCGTCGGCATGAAGCTGCTGCGCCCCATCGATCCCGACCGTGACCACACCCGCGGCAGCCACGGTGCGCCGCTCACGCTGGTGGAGTACGGCGATTTCGAGTGTCCGTTCTGCAGCCGTGCCACCGGCGCGATCGACGAGGTGCGGGCCCACTTCGGTGACGAATTGCTGTATGTGTGGCGGCATTTCCCGCTGGAGCGCGCGCACCCGCGCGCCTTTGATGCGGCCCGGGCCAGCGAGGCCGCGGCGCTGCAGGGCAGGTTCTGGGAGATGGCGCACGAACTGTTCGACCATCAGGACGATCTGGAATGGTCGGACATCTATCGGTACGCGGTGGCGGCCGGTTGTGACATCGAGAAGTTCGACCAGGACGTGCGGGTGCATTCGTCGAAGGTGCTGCACCGGGTGAGCGACGATGCCGAGGATGCCGAGGCGATGGACCTCAATGCCACCCCGACGCTGTTCGTGAACGGCGTGCGCCACAGGGGGCCCTGGGATGCGGCCAGCCTGATCCGGGCGCTCGAAGATCGTTAGGCCCGCCGGCCGCGGTGAATGCCGAACGCGACGAGCGCACCGGCCAGCACGGTCAGCGCCAGCCCGGCGGCCGTGACGGCCGCGCCGAACTGATCGGTCTGCTGGGCCGTCCAGTTCGTGCCGGCCAACGAACCGGTGAACAGTGCGGCCAGGATGGTGCCGGTGACGGTGATGCCGATCCCGGATGCCACCTGTGAGGCGGTGTCGGACAGGGCGGTGCCGATGGTGGTCCGGTCGGCGGGCAACCCGCGCACCACGGTGAGCGCGGCGACCACGCCGATGACCCGCATCCCGGCCGCCACCAGAGCCAAGGACACCGCGACCCACGGATAGCCGTGACTGCCGAGTAGCCCGAAGCAGGCCAGGCCGGCGACCACGGCACCGGCGCTGATCCAGGCCGCGCGCTGCGGACCGAGCCGTCCCACGAGTGGATTGACGAAGGCACTACCGGCGATCAGCACCACGACCTGTGGCAGCATCCCGAGCGCGGCGAGCGCGGGCGGCCACCCCCAATCGAGCTGCAGCTGCAGGGTGACCAGGTAGCCCAAACCGGCGACCGCCAATCCGGCCGCCGCCTTGAATGCCAGACCGCTGGAAACCAGCGGACGCGCAAGAAGTTCCGGCGATATCAGCGGATACCGTGTCGAGCGCTCGCGAAGCACGAACAGGCCCAGGGCGGCCAGCGCCGCGGCGCCACTGGCCCACGGCCACCACGAGCCGGCGCCCCGGTCGACGAACAGCGTGGGGGCCACCAGCGCCAGCGCGATCGAGGCGGTACCCAGCGCGGCGCCCGGGATGTCCAGGGGGTCGCGGTGCAGATCCGCGGTTCGGTCGGCGGCCACGCCGCGTCGCACCCCGATGATCGCCAGCACCGCGATCGGCACGTTCACCACCAGCAGCACCTGCCAGGGTGCGATCTGGATGACCAGTCCGCCCAAGGGCGGCCCGATGGCCAGGCCGACGAGGCCGACGGTGGAGATGAGGGTGATCGCCCGCAGCCGCAATGCGTCCTCGTCGAACAACCGGAAGGCCAGCGCCATCGAGCCCGGGGTGGTCATCGCGGCGGCGACGCCGGTGAGCACCCGCACGGCGATGAGCTGTTCGGCGGTACTGACGAGTGCGGTCGCCAGGCTGGCCGCGGCGAGCAGGGCGAGGCCGACGAGCATGAGCCGACGGCGGCCGAACCGGTCGGCCGCGGCGCCGAACACCAGCATCAGCGCGCCGAAGGCGATGGCATATCCACCGACGACCCACTGCAGCGCGGCCGTCGACGCGCGCAGGTCGGCACCGATGGTCGGCAGCGCGATGGTGAGCACCGAGTTGTCGAGCATCTCGAACAGGAACACCGCCGACAGGCCCGTCAACGCGGGCCAGGCCTGCCGCAGTGAACGAGGCGGCACAATGCTCGGGGTAGCAATCATGCGTCTAAATTAAGTAACTAAACTAAGTCAGTCAACAAAGAGGGGTCAAATGCCGAGAACATCGGAGCGTGGGGGCCCGTTGACGCGCCGCAAGATCTCCGACGTCGCCACCGCGATGTTCCTCGACCGCGGATTCGACGCCGTCACCGTCGCCGACGTCGCCAAACAGGCCGGAGTCTCCAGCGTCACGGTGTTCAAGCACTTCCCCCGCAAGGAGGACCTGCTCTTCGATCGCGAGGACGATGCCGTCGCGATCCTGCAAGCCGCCGTACGCGACCGCGCCGAAGGTGCGTCGGCGCTGGCGTCGCTGCGCGATACCGCCTACCGGCTCGTCGACGACCGGCACGCATTGTCCGGGCTGAAGGACGGATCGGTCCCCTTCTTCCGGACCGTGGCCGGCTCCCCGGCATTGATCGCGCGGGCCAGGGAGATCGGTGCAGAACTCGGCTCCGCCCTGGCCGCGGAACTGGACGCCGACGAACGGTTCGGGGGCGACCCGGCACTATTCGCCACGCTGGTCATCGCGGGCTACACCACGGTGCTCACCACGACCGCCCGCCGCGTCATCGAGGCGGGAACACCCGAGAGCGTCGTCGAGGACCACCGGGCACGACTGGCCCGGCTGTTCGACGCGCTGCGGGACGGTCTGCCTGGCTAAGCCTGCTCGGCCAGCGGCCCCTCGCCGGCGTCCTTGGCGGCCTTGCGGCGCTTGTACCACTCGATGGCGATCGGCAGCACCGAGATCACGACGATGCCGATGACGATCGGTTCCAGCAGCTTCTGGATGATCTCGAACCGGCCCAGCCAGTAGCCGAGCAGGGTGAGCCCGACACCCCACACGATGGCGCCGACTGCGTTGTACAGGGTGAAGATGGCGTAGTTCATCTTCGCCGCGCCCGCCGTGATGGGCGCCAGCGTGCGCACGATCGGCACGAACCGGGCGATGACGATCGCGAACGGCCCACGCTGCTCGAAGAAGATGTGCGCCTCGTCGAGATACTTCTGCTTGAGGAAGCGCGCATCGGGCTTGAACATGGCGGTGCCGACATTGCGGCCGATCCAGTACCCCACCTGCGCGCCCAGGATCGCGGCGATCGGGATGAACACCAGCAGCTGCCACAACTGGAAGTTGACGTCGGCGACATTGCCCTCGGCCGACGCGGTCTGGATGCCGGCGGCCAGCATGCCCGCCACGAACAGCAGAGAATCACCGGGCAGGATCGGGAACAACACCCCGGACTCGACGAAGACGACCACCAGCAGACCGACCAGAGCCCAGCCGCCGAAATAGCTGAGCAGATTGATCGGATCCATGAAATCCGGCATGAGCGCCAGATGGGTCGCCGACGCGAGCGCCGTTTCAGTCACGGTCATGATGCTTCAAGATACCGGCCCCCGCTCAGGGGCAGGCCACGGCGATCCGGTACCCGGACTCCACGACGTTCGCCGGGTCCGTCGAGTCGGTACCGGAGCCGAACCCCGAGACGATGACGGTGGCGCCGTTGCGGGAAGCGCTGGGTGCCTGCGCGCCGGTACCGGCGGCGAACCCGAGGGCCACACCGCCGACATCGCCGATGCTGACCGACCGGACCTCGGGCACATCGTCATCGGTGACGATCACGCTGACGCCCAGTGAGCTGTCCCCGATGCTGATCGTGGTCAGCCCGCCATCGGTGGAGCAGCTCACCGGGCCGGTCGGGCCGGTGTCCCCGTTGACGATGACCTGGGCGGCGCCCGGAGCGACGGAGCTGACCGGCACCGGCGTGGGCGCCGCGACCGGGGCGGGCACCGCGACGGACACCGGGGCCGGGGTGGCTGCGGGTGCGCACCCGGCGGCCAGGACCGGGAACACCGCGACGAGCAGGGGCAGGACCGCTTCGGCACGCATTTCCACAACCGTAATCCGTCGACCCGGTATCCGCCCTGCCGCCGCCGACGCTTTATTGAGATACTGCCAAGGAAAGCGCACGCGACCCAGGAGGAAGTCAATGCCCATCGCCACGCCCGAGGTATACGCCGAGATGCTGGGCCGCGCCAAGGAGCACGCATTCGCCTTCCCGGCGATCAACTGCACCTCCTCGGAAACCATCAACGCGGCAATCAAGGGATTCGCCGACGCCGGCAGCGACGGGATCATCCAGTTCTCCACCGGTGGTGCGGAGTTCGGCTCCGGACTGGGTGTGAAGGATATGGTCGTCGGCGCCACCGCGCTGGCAGAGTTCGCCCATGTCGTCGCCGCGCAGTACCCGATCACGGTGGCGCTGCACACCGACCACTGCCCCAAGGACAAGCTGGACAGCTTCGTCCGGCCATTGCTCGCGATCTCCGCCGAGCGGGTGGCCAAGGGCCAGAACCCGCTGTTCCAGTCGCACATGTGGGACGGGTCCGCGGTGCCGATCGATGAGAACCTGCAGATCGCTCAGGAACTGCTCAAGCTCTCCGCCGAAGCCAAGATCATCCTGGAGATCGAGATCGGCGTCGTCGGTGGTGAAGAGGACGGCGTGGAGGCCGAGATCAACGACAAGCTCTACACCACCCCCGAGGACTTCGAGAAGACCATCGACGCGCTCGGTGTCGGCGAGAACGGCAAGTACCTGCTGGCCGCCACCTTCGGCAACGTGCACGGCGTGTACAAGCCGGGCAACGTCAAGCTGCGCCCCGACATCCTGGAGCAGGGCCAGAAGGTGGCCGTCGCCAAGCTGGGGCTCTCGGAGGGCAGCCAGCCCTTCGACTTCGTCTTCCACGGCGGATCGGGCTCGCTGAAGTCCGAGATCGAGGATTCCCTGCGCTTCGGGGTGGTGAAGATGAACGTCGACACCGACACCCAGTACGCCTTCAGCCGCCCCATCGCCGGTCACATGTTCACCAACTACGACGGTGTGCTCAAGGTCGACGGCGAGGTCGGCAACAAGAAGGTCTACGACCCGCGCAGCTACCTGAAGAAGGCCGAGGCCGGGATGACCGAACGCGTCATCGAGGCGTGCAACGACCTGCACAGCGCGGGCCGCTCGGTGACCGCCGGCTGAACGACGCGAAGACGGTGAATCAGGGCCGAGTCGGCTAGGTTTCGTCGTCCGGGCGCCAGCCGCCCGGCAGCATTGGGCTGACCGCCGTGCCGCCGAATCGATCGGTGCGCACGGTGGTCAGCCCTTTTGCGTCGATGCCGCTGCGCTGTGAGGTGCCGATCCAGGATTCGGCCCGGCGTGCGGCAGCGGGTTCGGGATCCTCGGGTTCATAGTCCGCGTACGCGTCGGCGTAGGCCCGGTCCTCGACGACGGCGGCCTTCTTGCGACGCCGTTTGCGTTGCGCGACCGACGACGCCGCGATCCCGGCAGCAGCGGCCGGAATGCCCTCGGCCGGTGCCTGCGCGCTGTTCTTGTCCCGCAGCGTCGGGGTGAATCCCTCGCCGGGATCGCTGCCGGCCACCGCGTAGGGAACCAGCGGCGCCACCGCGGTGGCCGCCGGCGCGGTAGCCGGTGTGGCCGGCGCGGAACCAGCCGGAGCCCCAGCGGCGGTGGTGGCCGGTGTCCCGCCACCCGGAAGTGCTGCGGGCGCCAGCTGGTGCTGCTCGCCCTGCGGTGACGCGGCCGGCTCGCCCAACACCAGGGGCGGCAGGTCCTGGAACTTCATCAGCTCGTTGAACAGGTATGCGCCCACCCCGATGAGCACACCTAACGCGGTGGCCGCCGCCAGGGGGAGCAGCAGGGTGGATGGATAGGTGATCGATGAGCCGACCCAGGAGATCGCCTGATAGGCGACGGCGGCCAGGAAACGGGCCCCATGTTTGTAGTGCCGCCCCCGGGTTCGTCAGGAAATCTCTGATCAACGCGAGGCTATTGCTCAACGGGTCCTGCAGGAAGTCCCAGAGCAGATCGCCGCCGGGCAGGGAATCGAAGTACCCGCGTAGGTAGTCGGCGATGGCGTTCGACGAATTCAGTGCGGTGCCGGCTTGGACGGCTTGCGGTTGGGCGGTCGGCGTGCTGGCCATCGCGGCGCCCATCTCGCCGGCACCGGGGAGCAGTACCGGCGGTGGGGGCGCGGTGACCGGGCCGGCGGTCACCGCCGCGGCAGACACGGCCTGGTAGGTGCTCATGGTGGTGGCGGCCTGCACCCACATCCGCACGTAGTCGGCCTCGTTGACGGCGATCGGGATGGCATTGATGCCGAAGAAGTTGGTGGCCACCAGTACGGCGCGGGTCGTGTGGTTGAGCGCCAGTTCGGGCAGCGTGGGCATGGTGGACAGGGCGGTCGTGTAGGCCGCTGCGGCCGTCTCGTGCTGCGCGGCGGCCGCGGCACTGTTCGCGCCTGCCTGCGCCAGCCAGCCAAGGAACGGGGAGTGCGCGATGACGTACTGCTGCGCGCTGGGCCCCTCCCATGCACCGGCCTGCACGGCGCCCAGGGTGGAGGTCAGTTCGGTTGCAGCGGCGGCGTAATCGATGCTGAGCCGATGCCAGGCCGCGGCGGCGGTAAGAAGTGGGCCCGCGCCGGGGCCGCTGCTCAGAAGTGCCGAGTGGACCTCGGGTGGCAGTGCCATCCAAATCATGAAAGCGACTATGGCACAGCGGTATTGGCTACTATCTCCCCACGTTTTCGATTGGGGATGGCGGCACTCAGTTTGCCGGGTCGCCGAACTTCTGGGTCGGGATCACCCGTTCTGGCAGATCTTCCACTGGTCGTCACGGAACTGCAGATCGAAGCTGCGGGTGGAACGGGTCTGCGGTGCGTTGGCCATGAAGGTGGTGACATTCGCCTCGGCGTGGTCGTTCACCACGACCACCTCGTCGATGCTGGCGACGACCGGGTACTGCTTGGCGGCCGCGACCCGCTTGTGGGTCTCTGCCCAGGAGTGGTCGTCGTAGTTGACGTAGCCCTCTCGGGTCGCGCCGCAGGTGATACCGCGCAGTGTCACCAGGTCACCCTTTTGGATGGCGGCGTCGAAGCTCTCGATGGTGGAGCGGACCTGGTCCTCCTGGGATGCCGCGTTGCCTTCGCCGCGGGTCAGCAACACCGTTCCCAGCACGGCGAGCGCAACCAGTGCCGCGATCACCAGCACCACGGCGATCACCCAGCCCCAGCTACGTCTGGCCCGTGGCGGTTTCGGCGCGTCATCGCGCGGGGGGATCACTTGGGGGGCGGCCATTTTGGCGCTGTCGATCATCTCGGTGGGCTCACCGGCGGCGAAGATCTCGGTCGGAGGTTCGGGCACCGACTCGATGATCTGGGTGGATCCGTCGAAACCCGACGGCGCGGTGAACCGGCGCTCCGCGGAATCGTCGGTTTCCGGCGCATCCGGGTTGGGTTCCTGCTTCCCGCCTTCGGGTTCGGTTGGGTTCGACATCCCTACTGCAGTCCTCCCTCGTGACGCTTCAGCGCAAGCCTAATCACAGCCGGTAAACGCTCGCACGGCACAATAGGCCTATGACACGAATGGGTGACCTGCTGGGGCCGGATCCGGTGCTGCTGCCGGGCGATACGGAAGCCGAGGGCGAACTCGAGGCCGGCGAGAACGCCGCCATCGTGGCCGCGGCGCATCCGAGCGCCTCGGTGGCCTGGGCCACGCTCGCCGAGCAGGCGCTTGCCGAGGAGCATCCGGTGGCCGCCTACGCGTACGCCCGGACCGGGTATCACCGTGGGCTCGATCAACTGCGCCGCAACGGCTGGAAGGGCTTCGGCCCGGTGCCCTACGCGCATGAACCCAACCGTGGCTTCCTGCGCTGCGTGGCCGCGCTGGCGCGCGCCGCCCAGGAGATCGGCGAGACGCCCGAATACGCGCGGTGCCTGGACCTGCTCGACGACTGTGATCCCGCGGCGCGGGCCGCGCTCGGACTGGGCTAGCAGGCGTTCGCCCCGCAGTCGCCGACGCCGCCGGGCGGCTCGACCTGGACGGTGGCGTGTTCCAGGCCACGTGCCGACAGCACCGCCTGGGCGGCCGCCAGGACGCGGACGGCATCATCGGTGCTCGTCAGATGTGCCGTGGCCATGTCCCGGCCGGGGACCAGCGTCCACACGTGCAGATCGTGCACCTCGGTCACGCCGGGGACGTCCCGCAGGGCGGTGCGCAACTCTTCGACGTCGATATGGGCGGGTGATGACTCGCTGAGGATCCGCAGGGCGGCCTTGGCGAGGGCGAACGCGCGGGGCAGGACCCACAATGCGACCAGGACGGCGACCACCACGTCGGCGTACGGCCATCCGGTGGTGACGGTGACGATGCCGGCGATCAGCACGCCGATGCTGCCCACGGTATCGGCGACAACCTCCATGTAGGCGCCCTTGACGGCCAGGCTGCGCTCAGAGTCCGAGCGCAGCAGCACCACCACCACCGCGTTGGCGGCCAGCCCGGCCAGTGCGACGACGATCAGCGGGACGCCGGGGACTTTGGGTGCGTCGCCGAGCCGTTCGAAGGCCTCATAGAGGATGAATCCGGCGACGCCCAGCAGGAGGGCGGCGTTGGCGACGGCGGTGAACACCTCGGCGCGGTGCCACCCGTAGGTGCGGGCGGGGGAAGTGGATCCGCGCCGGGCCAGCAGCACCGCCGTCAGTCCCATGAACATCGCGACCAGGTCGGTGAGCATGTGCCCGGCGTCGGCGAGCAGTGCGATCGAGTTGATCATCAGCGCGGTGACCAGTTCGAGGACGAAGAACCCGCCCAGCACCGCTGCGCCGATGATCATCCGGCCGACGCGCGTGTCACCGCCGCCGTGGCTGTGGTCGTGTCCGGCTCCCATGCAGCCGAATATATGCGTAAAACCGCATATGTTGCAAGGCTCAGAGCCAGGCCGACCAGAACCGCGTCAGGCCGCCCCCGATCGACCCCAGCGAGCCGTTGACACCCGACAGGTCGACGAACCAGAACACCACCCCGAAGAACACCTGATTGAGCTGCGGCACCAGCAGCACAAGCAGCAGGATCAGGAAACCCCAACCCTTGGCCGGTTGCAGCGCGCGCTGGGTGTCCGGTTTCAGGTGTGGTTCGAGCGCGCCATACCCGTCCAGACCGGGAATCGGCAGCAGGTTCAGCAGTACCGCGGTCACCTGTAGGAAACCCAGAAACGCCACCCCACCCCAGAACACCAGGTGTGCCGGGTTGTAGAAGACGCTGACGGCCGCCAACAGCAGCACCGCCAGCACCACATTGGCCAGCGGGCCGGCCAGACTGACCTGGGTGCGCTGCCGAGGTGTCATCCAGCCGGTGCGGACATAGACCGCACCGCCGGGCAAGCCGATACCGCCGAGGGCGATGAACAGCAGCGGCAACCCCAGCGACAGCATCGGGTTGGAGTACTTCAGCGGGTTCAGTGTCAGGTAACCGCGCACCGCGATGTCGTGGTCACCGAACTTCCACGCGGTGTACGCATGCCCGAACTCATGCAGGCACAGCGATACCAGCCAGCCGGCAATCACCAGGACGAACACCGCGACGTAGGAGAGTGGTTCCACCGCGTCTCCGCAGAACCAGGCCAATGCGCCACCGGCGAGCGTGAGCGCGAGGATCCCCAGGAAGATCGGGCTGGGGCGGACCGACTGACGCAGCGGACGGATGTTCACGAGTTGACGTTACCTACCGGACGGGTGTTGGTGCGCCGGCCTCCTCGCTGCGCTCGTCACCGGACGGTTCAGCTGCGCCGGCCTCCTCGCTGCGCTCGTCACCGGACGGCTAACCAACCTTCCGTGTGCCGGTAGAACGTCGAGCGGCGCACCGCGCGGGTACTCAGGTCGCCGTCGCGGACCACGAAAGCGCCCGTCGTCCCGAGTTGGGCGGCGCGCCCGGTCACCCAGCGTTTCGGTCTCATCCGCGGGGACAGCACCGCCGCCCGCAGGCCGGGCTGCCCCCCGATCGGTTCGATCCGCACGGCGGTCACCTCCCCGTCGAACAACACGGTGTCGTCGACGACGGCCTCGCCGTGCAGCGTGGCCGCCGGGGTGCCCTTCTCCAGCCCTGTCTCGCCAACCCATAGCCCGGCCCCGACAAGCGCGCGCCCGGCATCGTCGCGGATCAACGGCACGCGGCTGGCTGCCCGGGTGAGCGCGGCCCGAGCCGCGCGCCGACCCGTCGGCAGTCCGTAGGCGCGGGTGGCGGCGGTGCGCCAACGCGGTACGAATGCCACCTCGACACCCAGTTTCTCGGTCTTCATCAGCCGGGTCAGGACCGCGGCAAGGTCCTTGTCGGCGCCGACCACGACGATGCGCCGGGCGGTTGTCGCGGCGTCGATCTGGGTGGGTTCCTGCACCGTCGACGCAGGTAGATGGCCCAATGGGCGTGGTGGGCGGCGGCCACCGAACAGCAGCACTGCGCAATCTGGCCGGCCGTTTGTGGTGGTCAAGGCCTCTCCTATGGCTCAGCTCGGATAGGGTGGGTCACCGGCTGCATCACTTTAAGCGGGAGAAATGCCATGCCGGCAATCGTGCTCATCGGGGCCCAGTGGGGCGACGAGGGCAAAGGTAAGGCCACCGATCTACTCGGTGGACGTGTGCAATGGGTAGTTCGCTACCAGGGCGGTAACAACGCGGGTCACACCGTGGTGTTGCCGACCGGAGAGAACTTCGCGTTGCACCTCATCCCCTCGGGCATCCTCACCCCGGGCGTCACCAATGTCATCGGTAACGGTGTCGTGGTCGACCCCGGCGTGCTGCTGACCGAGCTGTCGGGCCTCGAGGACCGCGGGGTGGACACGTCGGGCCTGCTCATCTCCGCCGACGCCCACCTGCTCATGCCGTATCACGTCGCCATCGACAAGGTGACCGAGCGCTACATGGGCAGCAAGAAGATCGGCACCACCGGTCGCGGTATCGGGCCGTGCTACCAGGACAAGGTCGCTCGCCTGGGCATCCGGGCCGCCGATGTGCTCGATGCGGCGCTGCTCGAGCAGAAGATCGAGGCCGCGCTGGAGTTCAAGAACCAGGTGTTGGTGAAGATCTACAACCGCAAGGCGCTCGAACCGGCCGAGGTCTTGGAGAACCTGCTGACCCAGGCCGAGGGCTTCAAACACCGCATCGCCGATGCGCGGCTACTGCTCAACCACGCACTGGAGAACGGCGAGACGGTGCTGCTGGAGGGCTCGCAAGGCACCCTGCTCGACGTCGACCACGGCACCTACCCGTTCGTGACCTCGTCCAATCCGACCGCCGGTGGCGCGGCCGTGGGCTCGGGCATCGGACCGACCCGCATCACCACGGTGCTGGGCATCCTGAAGGCCTACACCACCCGGGTGGGCTCCGGCCCGTTCCCGACCGAACTTTTCGACGAACACGGCGCCTACCTGGCCAAGACCGGGGGGGAGGTCGGCGTGACCACCGGCCGGGCCCGTCGCTGCGGCTGGTTCGACGCCGTCATCGCCCGTTACGCCACGCGGGTCAACGGCATCACCGACTACTTCCTGACCAAGCTTGATGTGCTGTCGAGCTTGGAGACGGTGCCGGTGTGCGTGGGATACACCGTGGACGGCAAGCGCACCGATGAGATGCCGATGACCCAGTCCGATATCGCCCGCGCCGAACCCATCTACGAAGAGCTGCCCGGCTGGTGGGAGGACATCTCCGGGGCGCGCGAGTTCGATGATCTGCCCGCTAAGGCTCGCGACTATGTGCTGCGACTGGAAGAACTTGCCGGAGCACATGTTTCGTGTATCGGTGTGGGCCCCGGGCGGGAACAGACCATCGTGCGCCGGGACATCCTGGCGTGACCGACTTCGGGCTGGATCCACGGCGGGTCGACCCGCAGTACGACCGGCACGGCGGTTTCCCGGTATTCGAGGTCGCCGACCCCGGCCCCGGTTTCGGGCGGTTCCTGGCGGCGATGCGCCGGGCGCAGGATCTGGCGGTCTCGGCGAACCCGGACAGCGGCACCTGGGACGCTGCAGCCGATCGCGCCGAGCAGCTGGTTGACCTGCTCGAACCGCACGAGGCGGCCGAGGGTGTCGGCCCCGCCAACCGGGTGCCGTCGCTACCCGGTGCGGGCAGCCTGCTGATGCCGCCCTGGCATGTCACGAAATTCGAATCCGACGGGGTGCAGCTGACGGTCCAGTTCGGCCGCTTCCACGTGGGCGGTAATCACGCGGTGCACGGCGGCGTGCTGCCGCTGCTGTTCGACTCGGTGTTCGGCATGGTCATCCATGCGACGGGCCGGCCGATCAGCCGTACCGCCTTCCTGCACGTCGACTACCGTCGGGTCACACCGATCGACACGCCGCTGACGGTGCATGGCTGGTTGCGGGAAGCCGAGGGGCGCAAGGCCTTTGTGAATGCCGAACTGCGCGACGGCGACGGTAATGTGCTGGCCGAGAGCAACGGGCTGATGATCAAATTGCTGCCCGGTCAGCCGTAGTCATGAACGCAGACGGGCACCTCCGCAGGCTGACGACTCCACGCGCCGCCGCGCTGGCCGGTGTCCTGTTCGCGGTGCTTTTCGGTGCCGCGCTCGTGCTGATTCGGACAGCCCTTCCCGAGGGTGCCCAACCCGGCACCCAGTGGATCGAAGGTGCCGGCGGGCGGCTGCGGGTTTCGGCGACCCTGATGCCGTTCGCCGGCATCTCGTTTCTGTGGTTCATCGCGGTGGTCCGCGACGGCTTCGGCAAGTACGAGGACAGGTTCTTCTCGACGGTCTTCTTCGGTAGTGGATTGCTTTTCCTGGCAACGCTGTTCGCCGCGTCGGCGGTGGGCTCAGGGATGGCGGCCAGTCGGGCCGGTATACCCGATGTCACCGTGATGGACGAGGTGGCGCTGTTCGGCCAGGGCATGCTGCACACCTTGGCGACCACGTATGGAATTCGCATGGCGGCGGTCTTCATGATGTCGCTGGCCACCATCTGGCTGCGCACCGGCTTGATGCCGCGGTGGCTGGTCATGACGACTTACCTGGTGGCGCTTGGCTTGCTGCTCGCCGCCGATACCACCATGTGGCTCACGCTGGCTTTCCCGCTATGGGTGCTCGTGGTCAGCATCGTGCTCCTGGTGCGGGCCGGAGTGATCGACCTGCGCCATGATTCGGCGGACAGTGGCCCGCGCTAATAGGGCGGTGGGTCGACCTCGGTGAATGGGTCGACGCCGGGAAACGTCGGTCTGGTTTCGAAGTAGTCCGCGGCTCGTCCTTGGGCACCGCCAGGCTTTGCCTTGCGGGCCTTCTCTGTTCGGGCCGAGTCGTCTCCGGCGATCTGCTCGCGCATCTGTTGCAATGAGAGTTCGGTGGCGTTGCGGGTGCGTTCGGCGTTGACGCGTTGTTCCCGGGTCTGGGCGCGGGTGCGTGGCCGTGTCGGCATGGCGGAGCCACGGCCGGCGGGGTCGTCGATCAGGCTGATGCGGCGAACCCGCGGCACCGGGGTGTCCAAGTTGGAGTACGGGAACAGGATCGCCGCGCCAGGTGTGGTGGTGTACCGATGCCCGGTCGGTGCGGTCCAGGTAGTGGAGCCGTCGGCGTGGACGGACGGTGTCCAGCCGCTGCGCATGGTTTTGAGCAGGTGGTGCTCGCGGCACAGTGGTCGCAGGTTGCCGGGATGGGTGGCCCCGGCAGGCCAGGGGGTCACGTGGCCGAGGTCGGTCTTGTGGGCGGGTCGCCCGCAACCCGGGAAGCAGCAGGTCATCGATCGCATACGGACGAATGCGGCGAGCTTGGCGGAGGGTCGGTAGCGCGGTTCTGTGCCCAAGCTGCTGGCGTGGGCCAGGGTACGGACGGTGGCGCCGCCGGCGGCGAGTTCGGCGAGCAGACGGGCGGGGATGATCGCGCCGTCCAGGGAGATCCCGGCACCGGACCCGAACCGCGCCGCGGGTGCGGCAGGCGTGGGCTGGTGCTCGTCACTCGGGGTGCTGTCAGATGCGGGTGAGTCGGGTGTGGGGCCGGTCGGTGCCGGCGGGGGTGCTGCGGGTTGTGGGACCGGCACCGGAGGCGCGCCGTGCCCGGTATC
Organism: Mycobacterium sp. MBM; assembly: GCA_021648845.1. GTDB lineage: Bacteria > Actinomycetota > Actinomycetes > Mycobacteriales > Mycobacteriaceae > Mycobacterium. The sequence goes on from JAKJHY010000003.1 coordinate 19,697, forward strand.
GGGTTCCTGATCGGGAAACACGTAGATGATTACCCCGCCTGCCCGCGGATCCTTGCCCGAGCCGGCGCAGTCAGGACTTCCGCACAGGCAGGTAAGCCGACGCGCCCCGGCGAGGACCGCCGCCACCGCATCGGCGCGGCGTTCCCGCTTGGTACGCGGATCGCTGTCACACACACCGTCGGCCAACTCGTCGAGGCGGGTGTCGCTGATATGGGCATCGGTGACACGCATCCGCCCCCAGAACGACACCACACCGTCGGTGTCATCGCGATCACCGAACTCGATGCACCGGTCCCTGGCGGCCGATTGGGAGCGGATCACCGCGCACGGATCGAACTTGTGCACCCAATAATCGAGGGCCTCGATCAGGCCCTTCTCGGACAGGGTCCCGAACTCGGTGGCACTGCCGGCGATCCCGGCATCGATCAACGCCAGGGCGTCGGCATCGGTGACCAGCCGGGTACGCCAGGTGATCGAATCGACCACCGTCGCCGAGACCAACCCCTTGGCGAACATGCCCGCGGTGCGGGGCAACCGGTCACGCAGGGCTTGGGCGATCCGCATCTGTTTGGAGGCGGCCCACGGGCTCAGGTTGCAGGCCGCACCGACCTGAGCCTTTGCGTAGGCCCAGCCGTCGATGAGCTGATGAGCGCTGATGTCGTCCTCGTCATCGCACTGGCGGGCGGTGACCTCGGCTACCAACGCCAACCGCCGGGCCGCCGCGGCGGCCTCGGTGCGGGTCGCGGCCGTCACCGCCGAGATGAGCGTGTCGTCGCTCATTCCGGCGAGCTCCACCCGATCCAGTTCTTCGAACATGTGTGCGATTTTACTCGCGCACACCGACTTGGGTAGCCCATCTGGACGCCTGTGGATAACCCCGAAGCTTCTGCTCAGAGCCGGTATTGAGATCAGCGGGCCCGCTGCGCAGTGCCGAATGCGACTCTGCGTGTGGCCGCCGTGGACAGTTCAGTCCAGCAGGCGCAACGCCGACGCCGGGCACAGCCGCACAGCCTCGCGGACCCGGTCCGCCTCGCCGTCGGGAACCTCGTCGCCGAGCACCACCACCAGGCCCTCGTCATCCTGATCGAACACCGCATCGGCCACCATCACGCAGTTGCCCGCGGTGATACAGGAGTCCTGGTCCGCTTCTACTCTCATCGTCACCACCTCACCGGAAGTGACCGTAGCCCGTAGATGAAGTGGAAGTCCCGGAACTCGACGTCTTCGAACGGTTCGGCCAGCGCCAGGCCGGGGAAGCGGTTCAGCAGCGCGGGGAAGGCGATCCGCATCTCCATGCGGGCCAGTGGCGCACCCAGACAGTGGTGCACGCCGTGCCCGAACGCGAGGTGCCCCGGCGCGCCTCGCTGCACATCGAGCTCATCGGGGCGGTCGATGAACGCCGGGTCGCGGTTACCGGCGGGCAGCGACGCGAACACCAACGCCCCCGCCGGGATCGCCACCCCGGACACCTCGACATCGGCGGTGGTGAACCTCGGAATCGCATGGTGTACCACCGACAGCCAGCGCAACAGCTCTTCGATCGCGGGTCCTATGGCATCCGGATCGTCGCGCACCAGGGCCAGCTGGTCGGGCCGGCGCAGCAGGGCGAGGGTTCCCAGCCCCAGCATGTTCGACGTCGTCTCGTGCCCGGCGAGCAGCAGCAGCCCGGCGATACCGACCAGCTCGTCATCGCTGAGCGAGTCACCGTGCTCGCGGATCAGCATGCCGAGAATGTCCTCCCCGGGCGTTCGGCGGGCCTGTCGCACCAGGCTGTGCATATAACTTCGGCTCTGTTGTTGCAGCTGCATCCGCTCGGCGATCGGCAGCGAGAGATCCAGTTGTCGTGCCGAGCGCTGCTGAAAGTCGTCACGATCGGCATAGGGCACGCCGAGCAGCTCGCAGATCACCAATGACGGCACCGGCAAGGCGAATTCGGACACCAGGTCGGCAGGGGCGCCGCCGACCGCCATGGCTTCCAGGTGGTCGCTGACGATTTCGGTGATGCGCGGCTGCAGCCTTTTCATCCGCCGGATGGTGAACTCCGGGGTGAGCAGGCGGCGCAACCGCTGATGCTCGGGCGGATCGAGGCCCAGCAGATTCCCGGCGCGTGCGCGCGCCAGCTCCTCATCGGACATCTCCGGGGCGCCGGGCAGTGTGAAGCCCGGTGGGCGCGCGTTGGAGAAGTGTTCGTGATCGGCCAATACGGCCTTGACGTCGTCATGCCGGGTTACCAGGTAGACCGTGTTGCCGAGGGCGCCGACGACCGTCTTCACGCCGGTCTCCGCACGCATCGCGGCGAGTTCGGGGACCGGATCGAAGCCGTTGCGCCGCATGTGGACCGGCGGCAGAACCGCTGCTTCTGTCATGCACACACGCTACGCGTCGAACACAAAGTCCTTGATCAGCGCGTCGCCGAGGCGCGGATCGGGCCCGGCAGGGCCGCCTGCGTCAACGCTCGGCGCGCAGTCCCGGCCACCAGATTCGCGGACCGATAAGGGTGAACAGCGCGGGGATGATCACCGTCCGCACCACGAACGTGTCCAGCAGGATGCCGAGGCCCACGATGATCCCGAGTTGTGTCAGCACGATCAGCGGCAGCACGCCCAGCACGCAGAACACCGCGGCCAGCACGATGCCGGCGCTGGTGATGACGGCGCCGGTGGCCGATACCGCGCGCACGATGCCCTGGCGGTTGCCGAATTCCGGCGTCTCCTCACGAGCCCGGGTCACCAGGAAGATCGTGTAGTCCACACCCAAGGCGACCAGGAACAGGAACGCGAACAGCGGAGTGCTGTTGTCCAGGGCCGGGAACCCGAACAGGTGCACGCTGGCCCAGCCGCCGAGACCCAATGCGGCCAGCGCGCTAAGCACAGTGACGGACACCAGCAACACCGGCGCCAGTGCCGAGCGCAGCAGGACGAACAGCACGGCGAGCACCACGGCCAGGATCGCCGGGATGACCACCATGCGATCACGCTGGGCGGCGGTCGCCGAATCCCGTGCCTTGGCATCGGAACCGCCGACCAAGGCGTCCTGGGAGATTTCGTGTACCGACTGTCGAAGTGCATCAACGGTTTCGAAGGCCGCATCGGAGGCCGGTTCGGCCTGCAGCACCACCGACCACTGGCTGAGCCCGTTGCCCGACTCGCCGGCCGGCCGGGCGGACACCACGCCGGGCACCGCGGTGATCGCGGAGGAGACCGCGGCGGCGTCCGCGGTGGGGGCGATGACAATCGCAGGATCGGTCAATCCGCTCGGAAAGTGTTCGGCGAGTGTGTCGTAACCGCTGACCGACTCGGCCTGCACCCGGAACTGCTCGGTTTGGGACAGCCCGACCGGGGTGCTGAGCAGCCCGAAGCACAACACGACGAGCACGCCGAGCGCGCCGGTGGCAATCCGGCCCGGCCGGCCGGCGACCCAGGACGCGACGCGGTGCCACACGCCGCTGTCGGTGAGGGCCTTGTCGCCGACCTGGGGGATGAACGGCCAGAACAGCTTCTTGCCGAACAACCCGAGAAATGGCGGCAGCACCAACAGCACGAAGACGGCCGCCACCACCAGACCTGCGGCGGCCTGCACCCCGAGGCTGCGGTTGGACGGTGCCGACGCGAGCGCCAGCGTGAGCAGTGCCAGCACCACGGTGGCATTGCTGGCGAGGATCGCCGGGCCGGCCGCGCGGGCGGCCACCCGCAGGGCCCCACGATGATCTGCGGTGCGCCCCAGCTCCTCGCGGTAGCGCGAAATGAGCAGCAGCGCATAGTTGGTACCCGCGCCGAACACCAGCACGCTGGTGATACCGCTGGTCGACCCGTCCGGATTCAGGCCCAGCCCGGATGCCACCGCCGTGCCCACCACGGACCCGACCCGGTCGGCGAAGGCGATCACCAGCAGCGGTACCAGCCACAGAACCGGGGAGCGGTAGGTGATGATGAGCAGCAGGGCAACCACCGTCGCGGTCACCGCGAGCAGGGTGATATTGGCTCCGGCAAAGGAATTCGCGATATCGGCGCCGAAGGCGGGGCCGCCGGTAACCTGTGCCTGCAGCCCTTCTGGCAAGCGTTCGGCGGTCTGGGTGCGCAGCTCCAGAACCGCGTCGTTGAGTGCGAAGCCGGACAGGTCGGCCGGCAGTGGGGCGACCGACACCGCAGCCAATCCGTCCTCGGAGACCTGGGCGCCCGGTCCGGCCGCCGCCACATCGGCCGAAGTCAGCGGCGCACCGTCGGTTCTGGTGTACACGATGATCGCCGGTGCGGTGTCGCCGCCGGGGAACTCGGCGCGCAGGGCGTCGGCGCGTGCCGATTCGGCCGCGGCCGGGACCGCCACGGGTGACTGGGAGGCGGCATCGGAACCGCCGAGCAGGCCGAGGGCCGCTCCGGAAAGCAGGATGACGAGCGCTGCGACGAGCCAGGAGACGCGACTGGACATGCCACAAATATTTCAGATTCTTAAACATTAATCAAATGAAGGTTATGCTGACCCCATGCAGCGGGAAGAGCTCGTGCGTCAGATCGCTGCCGATGTGCGCGCACTGAGCGCCGAATCCGATCAGATCGGACGTGAGTTCGCGAGTCGAAATGGTCTTTCTGCCAACGACTTCCACGCACTCCTGCACATCATGGTGGCCGACGCCGCGGGCGCCCCGTTGACCGCCGGTGAGTTGCGCAAGCTGATGGGGACCTCCGCCGCGGCCATCACCTACCTGGTGGAGCGGATGATCGAGTCCGGGCATCTGCGCCGCGAGCCTCATCCCGGGGACCGGCGAAAGGTGATCCTGCGCTACGACGACCATGGTCTCGCGGTGGCCAATGACTTCTTCACCCCGCTGGCCGAGATCAACTCCCAGGCGTTGGCCGGGCTACCCGACGCCGACCTCGACGCCGCACACCGGGTGTTCACCGCGCTGGTCGGCGCGATGCGTGAGTTCCGGGCCGTCAACGACGGTTGAGAGTGGCCTCTTCGAGGTCCAGCCCGCGCAGCACCTCGCGCAGCACCTCGTCGTCGATGTTGCCGGCATCGCGTTCGGCGATGAAGGTATCACGTTCGGCGGCAAGCATTTCCAGTCGTAGCCGGCGAAACGCCGAGGCCGGGCTCTCGCCGATCTCATCCTCGCCGCGGCCCAACCGCTCCCACGCCGAGTTGCGCCGGGCGGCGTTCCACTTACGCAGCACCTCGGCGGCATCGTCGGTGACCGCGGCGGACGGCATCACGCTGCCGTCGGCGCGCTGCCGTTCCAGCAGTTCGTCGAGCCGGTCGGCGGCGGACCGGGCCGCCTTGTCCTGCGCCGCAGCATGCGCCAGCGCATCGCGCTGCTCATCCTCACCGTGGATGCCGAACCGCCGGATCACCCACGGCAACGTCAGACCGTGCAACAGCAGTGTGCCCACCACGACCACGAAGGTCAGGAACACCAACTGGGGCCGGCCCGGGAACGCGGCTCCGCTCAGCGTCGTCAACGGCACACCGAATGCGGCCGCCAGCGACACCACACCCCGCATACCGGCCCATGCCACCACGAACACCTCGGCCGGCGCGGGTCGCGGCCGACGCAGCGACGTGCTCGCATACACCCAGGCGATGCGGACGACGATGACGGTGGCCACCACCGCCAGCGACGAGCCGGCCATCGCGGCGGCGGACAGCCCGGAGAGCTGGCCGACCACCCCCGGCAACTGCAGCCCGATCAGCAGGAACGCGAACGACTCCAGGATGAGTTGCAGTGCCTTCCACACCGCGTCGTCCTGCAGCCTGGTGGCGTACCCGGCCCGCGTGGAGCGCTGGCCGAGCATCAGTGCGGCGACCACCACGGCCAGCACCCCCGACGCATGTGCCTCCTCGGCCAGCAGATAGATCACGAACGGTGCGACCAGGCCGATGGCGCTCTCGACCAGCGGGTCGTCGAGGCGGGACCGGACGAAGGTGATGGCCGCCCCGGCGAGCGCCCCGAGGACCGCCCCGCCGGCGGCGGCCAGCACGAACGTGCCCAGCCCCGACGCCCACCCGGCCGAGGCTCCGATCGCGGCCGCCAGCGCCACCTTGTAGGCCGTCAGCGCGGTCGCATCGTTGAGCAGACTCTCCCCACCCAGCAGCGTCATGATGCGCCGCGGCAGGCCGAGCCGCCGGCCCACCGCGGTCGCCGACACCGCATCCGGCGGGGCGACGATCGCACCCAGCACCAGTGCCGCGGCCAGCGTGAAATCGGGCACCACGTGGTAGGCCACGAAGCCGACCGCCAGTGTGGTGACCAGCGGCAGCCCGACCGCCAGTGACCCGATGGAGCGCACGTGCCGGCGCATGGTGACGTAGCTGCTCTCCAGGCCGGCCGACCACAACAGCGGCGGCAGGATGACGAACAGCACCAGTTCGGGGTCGAGTTCGACCTCGTCGAGGCCGGGGATGGTGCTGGCCACCAAACCGGCGACCACCAGCGCGAGCGGCGCCGAGATGTCCAGCCGGCGGCTCACCGCCGCCAGCAGTATTGCGGCCACCAGCACTGCCAGCAGTGTCGCTGCCACGGCATCAACCTATCCTTGATCCACATGCGCAAGAGTTTCCGTCGGCCCGAGAAAGCACCCGCAACGGCCGCGGATCGCTGCGACCATCTTCATGCCGCGGTAGGCATCGTAGATCCACCGCCGCTCACCCCCGGCCGCTGCCAGGAATGTGCGATCGACGGTGAGCAAGCCTGGGCACATCTGCGGATGTGCCTGTCCTGCGGGCATGTCGGTTGCTGCGATTCCAGCCCACATCAGCACGCCACCCAGCATTTCCGTGAGACCGGGCATGCGGTGATGCGCTCGGCAGAGCCGGGGGAGTCGTGGCGGTGGTGCTATGTCGACAGCCGGATCGGCTGAACATCTGGCAGGCTGGGTGAGCGATGACCAGACATGCTGACGAGCGCGCAAGGCCTGTGGTGATGCTGCTCGGGTCCGGCGAGGTGAGTCGTGAACTGACGCTGTCCTTTCAACGTCTCGGGACGACCGTGGTCGCCGTCGACCGCTACGCCGATGCACCCGCGCACCGCGTCGCGGATCGCAGTGCCGTGGTCCGGATGGACGACCCGCAAGCCCTGTCCGCCGCGGTCGAGCGGGAGCGCCCGGACTACGTGGTCGTCGAAGCGGGCGTGGTCGCCGCCGATGCGCTCGCTGCACTGGCCGAACGCATCGAGGTGTTTCCGGTGCCCCGCGCGACCCGGCTGTGCCTGGACCGCGAGGGTCTGCGCCGACTGGCCGCCGACGAACTGGGGCTGCCCACCGCGCCGTTCTGGTTCGCCGGTTCGGTGGCCGAGCTGACCGCGGTGGTCGAGCACGCCGGATTCCCGCTGGCGGTGACCCCGGTCGCCGGCGCACCCGGCGAAGGCCGGTCGGTGCTGCTGCGCACCGAGGACGTCGAACCGGCATGGAACCGTGCGATCGCCGCGGGGCCCGCGGGCACGCCGAACAGGGTGATGGCCGAAACGGTCGTCGAGGTCGACGACGAGGTGACCCTGCTGACGGTCCGCACCACCGGGACGACCGGACCGGCCGTGCATTTCTGTGAGCCGATCGGGCACCGTGTCGCCGAGGACGGCACACTGGCGACCTGGCAGCCGCACCGGCTCAGCGCGGCCGCCCTGGACGCCGGCAAGTCCATCGCCGCCCGCATCGTCAACTCGTTGGGCGGGCGCGGTGTGTTCGCCGTCGAACTCCTTGTCCGCGGCGACGAGGTGTATTTCGCCGGTGTGCGGCCCCGCCCCGATGACACCGGGCTGTTGACGGTGCGCACCCAGCGACTCTCCGAATTCGACCTGCACGCCCGCGCGATCCTCGGGCTGGCCGTCGACACCATCATGGTCTCCCCGGGCGCCGCACAGATCGGCTACGCCGGTGGCGACACCTCCGCTGCCGCCGAATCCGACATCGTCGGGGTGCTCTCCGAGGCGTTGGCCGTGGCCGAGAGCGATGTGCTGCTGTTCGACCGCCTCGACGAGACCGACGGCAGGCACCGGTTGGGCGCCGCGATCGCGACGGCGCCCGATGTCACGGTGGCCAGGGACCGCGCGCAGCGCACCGCGGTATCGCTGCGTAGGCTCTGGCAGTCGTGAGCGACACACCCGAGGACCAGGACCGCCCCACCGCGACACCGTTCCTGCTGGCACTGGTCATCATCGTGGTGGTGATCACCGCGATTCTGCTGCTCAACCGCGGTGACGGTGACGGCGATCCCGAGCAGATCGGCCGCGCCGTGGTCGCCCAGAACGATGCCCTGCAGCGGCAGGATTACCAGGCGTTCGTGGCCAGCACCTGCGCCGCTGAGCACGGGACCGAGGACGAGGTCCTCACCCGGCAGCGGGATTCGGCGGCCAAGCGCGGGGAGCGGTACGTCGATGGCGCCAGCAATATCGTCGTCGATGGCGATACCGCCACGGCCACCGTCCGCTATCACTTCGGTGCGAACAAGGAGGCCGAGGGCACCGCGGACATGTCCTTCGTGCGCGAGGGCGGCACCTGGAAGGTGTGCTCGGTTGGACCGGCCTAGCCGTTACGGTATGGGGATGTCCACATCCGAGAGTCCGGGCTACGCCGGAGACATCACGCCAGAGCAGGCATGGGAGCTGCTGTCCGCCAATCCCGAGGCCGTGCTCGTCGACTGCCGTACCGAAGCCGAGTGGCGTTTCGTGGGTGTGCCCGACCTGAGTTCGCTGCGGCGCGATGTCGTCTACGTGGAATGGACCAGGACCGACGGCTCCCACAATGACAACTTCATCGACGATCTGGGCAAGGCCGGGATCGCCCCCGGGCAGCGTGCGGTGGTGTTCCTGTGCAGGTCCGGTAACCGATCCATCGGTTCGGCGATCACCGCCACCGAGGCGGGCATCGGGCCGTCCTACAACGTGCTCGACGGTTTCGAGGGCAATCTCGACGCCGACGGCCACCGCGGCGCGACCGGCTGGAAGGCCGTCGGGCTGCCCTGGCGGCAGTCATGAGTGCCGACATGAGTGCCGAGCAGCCGGTGCCTTCGGTCCGGATTCCCACACCGCTGCCCGACGGTGTCAGCCAGGCCACCATCGGTGTGCGTGGCGGACTGCTGCGCTCGGGTTTCGAGGAGACCGCCGAGGCCCTGTACCTGACCTCGGGTTACGTCTACGAGTCCGCCGCCGACGCGGAGAAGGCGTTCACCGGCGAGATCGATCGGTATGTGTACTCCCGGTACGGCAACCCGACGATCTCGATGTTCGAGGAACGGCTGCGTCTGATCGAGGATGCGCCGGCCGCCTTCGCCACCGCCAGCGGGATGGCCGCGGTGTTCACCGCCCTCGGCGCGCTGCTGGGCGCCGGTGACCGACTGGTCGCGGCGCGCAGCCTGTTCGGTTCGTGCTTCGTGGTGTGCAACGAGATCCTGCCGCGATGGGGCGTGGAGACCGTCTTTGTCGACGGCGATGACCTGGGCCAGTGGGAGCAGGCGCTCAGCAAGCCCACCCAGGCGGTGTTCTTCGAAACCCCGTCAAACCCGATGCAGTCGCTCGTCGATATTGCCGCGGTATCCGAACTGGCCCATGCGGCAGGAGCAAAGGTGGTGCTGGACAACGTCTTCGCCACACCGCTGCTGCAGCAGGGTATGCCGCTCGGCGCGGACGTGGTGGTCTACTCGGGCACCAAACACATCGACGGCCAGGGCCGCGTGCTCGGCGGTGCCATCGTGGGTGACAAGGAGTACATCGACGGTCCGGTGCAGAAACTGATGCGCCACACCGGTCCGGCGATCAGCGCGTTCAATGCCTGGACTTTACTCAAAGGCCTTGAAACACTGGCGGTTCGGGTGGACTATTCGAATCGTTCTGCGCACCGTATTGCCGAGTTCCTGGAACAGCAGGCCGGCGTGAATTGGGTGAAATACCCGTTCCTGGAATCACATCCGCAATTCGACCTGGCCAAACGGCAGATGCGCGGCGGCGGCACGGTGGTGACCTTCGAGCTGGCCGGAGGCAAGGACCGCGCCTTCGAAGTGCTGGACAGGCTGCAGGTCATCGACATCTCCAACAATCTCGGCGACGCCAAATCGCTGATCACCCACCCGGCCACCACGACACACCGGGCGATGGGGCCGGAAGGCCGGGCCGCGATCGGGCTGGGCGACGGCGTGGTGCGGATCTCGGTGGGCCTGGAGGGCACCGAGGACCTGATCGCCGACCTGGACCGGGCGCTGAGCTGACCTCGTGTCCAAGCGTGGTGATGCGAAAAAGGCCCGCCGGCGCAAGCGCCAGGCCGGCACCCGGCGGGTGCCCGACGCCATCATGTCGCAGCTTGCCGCGATCCCGGACGGGATCGTCGCCGACCTCGCCGAGTTCGACGAACGGATCACCGCCCGGGACTGGACGTTCGACGAGGAACAATCCGATGACGACTATGCGGTGTGGTTCTTCGAACCGTCCGGCGCCGAGGTCGACGACGGCCTGCCGGTGACCTCGCTGTGGCTGGACGCCGCCGAGGACGGGGCTATCGTCCGGGTGGTGCTGGTCGGTACCACCACGCAACACCCGTTCACCCACGCCCAGTTGTTCGAGCATCTCGGCGCCATCGAGACCTACCGCAACGGTGACCCCGTCCCGGAGTTCGACTAGGGTCAGCAACCCATGACCCTTGTCGCCGGAATCGACTCCTCCACCCAATCGTGCAAGGTGCTGGTCTGCGACACCGAGACCGGTCGGATTCTGCGTGCGGGCCGGGCCCGGCATCCCGGTGGCACCGAGATCGACCCTGCCGCATGGGAAACCGCGGCAGCTGCGGCCATCGGGTCCGCCGGTGGCCTCAATGATGTCGCGGCGGTGTCGGTTGGTGCCCAGCAGCACGGGATGGTGTGTCTGGACGCCGACGGGCAGGTGGTGCGACCCGCGCTGCTGTGGAACGACACGAGATCGGCGGGGGCGGCGGCCGATCTGGTGACCGATCTCGGCGGCCCCGCGGCCTGGACCGAGGCGGTCGGGGTGGTGCCGTTGGCGGCGATCACCGTGGCCAAGCTGCGCTGGTTGGCCGATAACGAGCCGGCCAACGCCGACCGCACCGGCACGGTCTGTCTGCCACATGACTGGTTGAGCTGGCGGCTGCGCGGGCGGTCGGATCCGGCCGAGGTACTCACCGATCGCAGCGATGCCAGTGGCACCGGATATTTCGACGCCGCCCGCAACACCTACGTCACCGGACTGCTGGAATTGGCGCTGCGCGGGCGCCGGCCCGCGCTGCCCAGGGTGCTGGAACCCGGGCAGGGGGTCCCCGCCGGGAACGCCGTCTTCGGCGCCGGTTTGGGTGACAACGCCGCCGCCGCACTGGGTTTGGGTGCCGTCGAGGGCGACGTCATCGTGTCGATCGGGACCTCGGGGGTGGTCTCGGCCATCGCGAGCAACCCGGCCCGCGATGACGCCGGCTTCGTCGCCGGGTTCGCCGACGGTAGCGGGCGCCAGCTGCCGCTGGTGTGCACGCTCAACGGGGCGCCGGTACTCGATGCCGCCGCCGCCATGCTGGGTGTCGACCATGACGAGTTGGCCCGGTTGGCGCTGTCGGCCCCGGCGGGCAGCGAGGGGCTGGTGATGGTGCCGTATCTGGAGGGCGAACGCACACCGAACCGGCCCGAGGCCACCGGTGCGCTGCACGGCCTGCGGGTCGCCAACGCCACCGCCGCCAATCTGGCGCGCGCCGCGGTGGAGGGGCTGCTGTGTGCGCTGGCCGACGGATTGGATCACCTCACCGCGTTGGGGGTGCCCGCGCACCGGATCCTGCTCGTCGGCGGCGGCGCCCAGTCACCGGCGTTGCGCGAGATCGCCCCGACGGTGTTCGGCTTGCCGGTGCATGTGCCCGAGGCCGGCGAATATGTCGCCCTCGGTGCGGCGCGTCAGGCCGCCTGGGCGTTGACCGGCACACTGCCGCAATGGGTTTCGCTACCGTCGCGGCGCTACGAAGGCGCCGCGGTGCCCGCGGTTCGGGAGCGCTACGCCCAGCTGCGTGATCTCACCGAGGGAAGCCGTGAGTGAGCTGACGCTGCGGCAGCTGCGCTACTTCGCCGTTCTGGGCGAGGAGCTCAACTACCGCCGTGCGGCAGAGCGGCTGTTCATCACCCAGCCCGCGTTGTCCACCGCGATCAAACAACTCGAGCAGAGCTTCGGTGTGGTGCTGTTCAACCGGAACACCCGCGAGGTTGCCCTGACCGATCTCGGTGCGGCGTGGTTACCGCAGGTGCAGCAGGCACTGTCCGGGATCGACGCGGTGGTGACCAACCTGGTGACGCTGTCGGGCACCCGGCACGGCAGGTTGCGGCTGGGGTATCTGATCGGCACGGGTGCCGACCTGCTGTTCCGCGTCGTGCGGCATTTCGAGACCGCCTATCCGGATGTCCGCGTCGAGCCCATCGAGTTCGATTTCGCCGATCCCACCGCCGGGTTGTCCAGCGGCGCCACCGAGGTCGCCCTGATCCGCCCACCGGTGGATCTGCCCGAGCATCGAATGCTGGTGCTGGATTCCGAATCCTGGGTGGCCTGCCTGCCCCGGGACCATCCGCTGGCGGGCCGCCACGAGGTCGAGATCGCCGAACTGCTCGACGACCCGATCGTCTGCGCCCCGGTGAGCGCCGGGCCGTGGCGGGACTACTGGATGGCGATGGACGCCCGCGGTAACCGCCCGCCCACCATCGCGGCGGTCGCGGCCACCTACGAGGCGGAGACCACGTCCATCGCTCGCGGCCTGGGGATCAGCTTCACCACCTCCTCGGTGGCGCGCTTCTATGACCGGCCGGGCATCGTCTACGTCCCGATCGTCGACCGTCCCCCCAGCCACGTCGCGCTGGCCTGGCATCCGGGCACGCTGAGCCCGCAGGCCGATGCCCTGATCAGGCATGTCCAACAGAACTGGGGTTTCGACGATGGCGACGAAACACCGCTCGAACAGCACTGATAAACCCTGGTTATCAGAAGATCAAAAGATCGAACTTCCGGTGACCGACCGGTGGCGATTGTCTGTCATCAGACATCTCACCGCTGCTGCGACCTGGAGATCCCATGACCGACACCCCCGTACGATCCACTGATACCTCGGCGTCCGCGCTGAACGCCGAGGATTCCAAACTCGCCGAACTGGGCTACACCCAGAAGCTGGACCGCTCGGTCGGCACGCTGGCATCGTTTGCCATCGGGTTCGCGACCATCAGCGCCACCACCGCGGTCTTCACCGGCTTCGGTGCCGGCTACTTCACCGCCGGCGCGCCGTTCGTGTGGACCCTGCTGCTCGCCGGTGCGGTGTTCGCGCTGTGGACCTTCATCGCGGCGGACCTCACCGCGAAGCTGCCGCTGGCCGGCTATTCGTACCAGTGGATCAGCCGGATCAACGGTCCGAACCTGGCCTGGTTCACCGGATTCATCGCCCTGATGGGCTGGGTGTGCGGGATGACCGGTGTCGGGTTCATCCTGTCCGGCTATCTGGGCGGCCTGTTCGGCTGGGGCCTGACCCAGACGACGCAGATCCTGCTGGCCATCGCGGTGGTGTTCGTGTGCGTGCTGATCAACATCTACGGGGTCCGGTTCGCCACCATGGTCAACAACATCGGTGTCAGCCTGGAACTGATCATCACCGTCGGCGCCACCGCACTCATCGCCGTCATCGCCTTCTCCGCACCCGAGAACCACCAACCCATCTCGGTGCTGTTCACCGGCGGTGAAGCCGGCGACAAGGACTCCTACCTGCTGGCCTGGTTGGCGGCCGCGCTGGGCCCGTTTTTCGGCCTCATCGGTGTCGAGTCCGGAGCCGACGTCGCCGAGGAAACCAAGGACGCCCGCCGGGTGGTGCCCAAGACGATGTTCTACGCGTTGATCACCTCGGTCGTCATCGAACTGTTGATGTACATCGTCTACGTGCTCGCCATCAAGGATCCGGCTGCGGTGGAGGCGAATTCGGGAGCTCCCATCGAGGAGATCATCACCCAGCAGGCCGGCCCCGTCGTCACCAAGGTCATCGTCGCCATCGCGCTGACCAACATCCTGGCCTGCTTGCTGGCCAACATCCTCGTCGCCACCCGGCTGACCTACTCGATGGCGCGGGACAACATGCTGCCGTTCTCCCATGTGTGGCGCCATGTTTCGCCCACCCGCAAGACGCCCACCTACTCGATCATCGGCCTGGGCTGCCTGTCCACCCTGCTGCTGCTTTCGGCGATCGTCAACGAGAAGGCGTTCAACTACATCATCGGCATCGCCTCGCTGCTGTTCTTCTTCGTCTACATCCTGCAGACCATCGGATTGCTGGTCGGCTATCGCAAGGGCACCATCCCGACCGGTGACCCGGGCACCTTCGATCTGGGCCGGTTCCGGCTGCCGATCTACATCACCGCGCTGGTGGTGTTCCTCGGTGTCGCCGTGACACTGCTGTTCCTCCCGCAGTTCACCAACAACAAGTGGGTGTTCCTCGGTGTCGTGGTGATCGCCGCGATCTGGTGGGCCACCGGCCTGAAGACCCGCCTCTCCAGTGGCGACGCCGGCGTGGAATACGCCAAGACCCACACCTCCTGAAAGGACCCAACGCAGATGACCATTGCAGACGCAGGCACCTCCAACCTGGTCGCCGTCGAGCCCGGCGCCGCCATCCGGGAGGACACACCGGCCGGTTCGGTGATCCAGTACAGCGATTACGAACTCGACACCTCCAGCCCGTTCGCCGGCGGGGTGGCCTGGATCGAGGGCGAGTACATGCCCGCCGAAGAGGCCAAGATCTCGATCTTCGACACCGGCTTCGGCCACTCCGACCTGACCTACACCGTGGCGCATGTATGGCACGGCAACATCTTCCGGCTCGGCGATCATCTGGACCGGCTGCTCGACGGCGCGGCCAAGCTACGGCTGGATGCGGGGATGGACAAGGACGAGCTCGCCGAGATCACCAAGAAGTGCGTCTCGCTGTCGCAGCTGCGTGAGTCGTTCGTGAACCTGACCGTCACCCGCGGCTACGGAAAGCGCAAGGGCGAGAAGGATCTCACCAAGCTCACCCACCAGGTGTACATCTACGCCATCCCGTATCTGTGGGCGTTCCCGCCGGCCGAGCAGATCTTCGGCACCACCGCGATCGTGCCGCGCCATGTCCGCCGCGCCGGCCGCAACACCGTGGACCCGACCATCAAGAACTATCAGTGGGGCGATCTGACCGCGGCCAGTTTCGAGGCCAAGGACCGTGGTGCGCGCACCGCGATCCTGCTGGACTCCGACAACTGCGTCGCCGAGGGACCCGGGTTCAACGTCTGCATCGTCAAGGACGGCAAGCTGGCCTCGCCATCACGAAATGCGTTGCCGGGCATCACCCGTAAAACGGTGTTCGAAATCGCCGAGCAGATGGGTATCGAGGCCACCCTGCGGGACGTGACCAGCCACGAGCTCTACGAGGCCGACGAGTTGATGGCGGTCACCACCGCGGGCGGGGTCACCCCGATCAACTCACTGGACGGTGAGCCGATCGGCGAGGGTGATCGGGCCGGCAAGCCCGGCCCGATGACGGTGGCCATCAGGGACCGGTTCTGGGCCCTGATGGATGAGCCCGGTCCGCTGATCGAAGCGATCCAATACTGAGTTACTTGCCCTCGGAATCGATGACGCCCTGGGCGGCCCGGGCCCGGTCCTCGTAGGCCTTGCGCTTGGACTTGTCGAAGTCCAGGAACACGGTGTCCAGGCCGAGCGCCTTGTTCATGGCGCGGCGGCCCTTGGGCGGCAGCATCTGGGCGGCCTGGGCGGTGAATCGCAGCGGGGCGGGCACCGACACGTGGGTTTTGGGCTTGTCCAGCGTCTTGACGATCGCGGCGGCGATGTCCTCGGGCTCGACCGGCTTGATTGCGCCGGAGGACTTGGTGCCCGAGATCAGCTCGGTGTTGGTGAACGGCGGCATGATCACCGACACGTTGACGCCGTGCGGGGCCATCTCGTCGGCCAGCGCCGTGGTCAGTCCGACGACGGCGTACTTGGCGCCCACGTAGACGACCTGACCGGGCAGCGGGATCAGGCCGGACAGCGAGGCGATGTTGATGATGTGCCCGCTGCGGCGACGGACCATCTCCGGGAGTGCGAGCTGGCAGCCGGTCAGCACACCGTAGACGTTGACCTCCAGCGAGGACCGGACCGACTGCTCGGTCTCCTCGAGGAACGGCCCCACCGGCATCACGCCGGCATTGTTGATCAGCACGTCGATATGGCCGCCACCGTCGGTGCGGGCCTTGTCCAGAAACGTCTCGAAGGACTGCCGATCGGTGACGTCGAGGGGGTAGCCGGAGACCTGGCCGAGTTTGGTGAGTTCGACGACGGCGGATTCTTGCAGTGCGACGTCACGGTCGCCGATCACGACCCGGGCGCCGCGCGCCAGCAGGGCCTTGGCGGTGGCATAACCGATACCGCGGGCAGCTCCGGTGATCGCGATGGTCTTGCCGCTGATGTTGTCCATGACGGCGAACTTTACATGTGTCAAGTTTGTCTGGAAAGTGGGGTCGCGGTATGCAGGAGCAGTGCTGGACTCGCTGCGCTTTGTCACCGTCGCCCAGACAGATCCGCTGGCCGAGCCGCTACTGGCCGAACTGGCCGTCGAATACGCGCAGCGCTACGGCGGCACCGAGGCGGGCGTGAGCGCCTGGTTACGTGGCCATCCCGCCGAGGAATTCACCGCACCGCGGGGCGCGCTGCTCATGGGACTGCTCGACGGGCGACCGGTCACCGGCGGGGCGTTTCAACGGTTCGACGACGACACCGCCGAACTGAAACGGATCTGGACCGACAGCGGCCACCGGCAGCGCGGTTACGCCTCGGCGCTACTGAGGGCGTTGGAGCAGATGATCGCCGAGCGGGGCTACCGGCGCATCTATCTGACCACCGGGGACAGGCAGCCCGAGGCGGAGGCGCTCTACGAGTCGGCCGGGTACACCCGGTTGGCCGAACCGCTGCCCGCCGAGGGAGACATCTACCCGATCGCCTTCGTGAAGGTACTGGGCGTGCAACCCGAAACCGCGGAGCCTTTCGTAGGCTGAGGCGGTGACACTGGCCACCGTGGGTCTGCTGATCCTGGCCGCCGCCCTGGGCGCGGCGGTCCTGGGTATCGGCGTGCGCACCCTCGTCGGCCGCAACGCCGATGTGCCCGCCGTGCGCCGCACGGTGATCAGGCTGCGCGGCAATGCCGCCGGACGGTTGCTGTTCGGCGCGTCGGACAACGATGCCCTCGACAGCGAGGAACTCGACCAGATGATCCTGCTGCCCACCATCGTCGTGGTGTGCGGGCTGGTGGTGACCGCGGTGTTCGTGTTCGGTTACGCGCTCATCGCGTGACCGTGCACAAGACGGTCAGCGCGTCGTTGGTGGCCTGCACACCGGCATCGCCGATGGCCGCCGCCAAGCGGCTGCGCAGCAACTGCTGGTCGGCCGCGGGCAGCCGCAGCACCGCCGAGTAGGTGCTGACCATCTGCACCCACCGGGCGGCGTCGTAATGCGGGTGCTCGGTGTAGTGGCGGCGCTCGCAGGTGAAGCCCGCCGCCGCCAACAGCGGTTCCAGGTCCTCGCCCTCGACGAGCACCGACGGCCGTTGCGGCTCGGCGCCCACCCCGGCGTACACCCGCGCGAGCTCATCGGCATCCGGGCGGACCGCGACGATCCGGTTCCACAGCAGTGCCAGCCGGCCATCCTCGGCCAATACCGCACGCACCTTGCGCAGCGCGGGTTCGGGGTCCACCCAGTGGAAGGACTGGGCGAAGACGACCAGATCGAAGGTTCGCCCGCGCGGATCCCAGTCGGCGAACGTAGCCACCTCGACGGGCAAACCCTTGCCGGTGGCGATCTCGGCCATCTGGGAGTCCGGCTCCACTGCCAGCACCTCGGCGCCGGCCGCACGCAGCTGCGCCGTCGCGATACCGGTGCCGGCACCCACGTCGAGCACCCGGATACCGGCGTGCGGCACCAGATCGGTGATCAGTGCGTCGGGATAGCGGGGCCGGTAGCTGTCGTAGCGTGCGGCCGCCGCCCCGAACGAGGTGGCGCGCGATCGGTCGCGGTGCAGCGGCTGCCCGCCGGTCATCTGGCGGCCTGTTCGGCGGCCTCGCGGATCGGCCCGCGCCAGACCGGGCCGTGGCCGGGCAGCACCACGTCGGCGTCCAGCATGGCGAGGGCGGCCAGGCTGCGCACACAGCCGTCCTGATCGTGGTTGAACAGTCGTGGCAGCAGCTGCGGGCCGCGTCGGGTGCTCACCGGGTGGCCGGTGATCAGGGCGTCGCCGGCGACCAGGACCCCGTCGACCAGATAGGAGCAGTGACCGCCGGTGTGTCCGGGCGTCGGGACGGCGATCGGGGTGCCGGGCAGCGCGGCGGAAATGTCGTCATCGAATGCCTGCGCCGTCGGGATGCCCTCGTGGGTCAACCCGCCCTTGCGGATCAGCGCCAGCGACCAGGCCAGGTAGCGCGGCTGCCAAGCGCGGGTCAGCACGTCGACCGGCGACGCCTGCTCCAGATACTGCCGTTGGGCGTGGCCGACCTCGGTGGAGTGTGTAAACACCGGCGTGCCATGGGTTTTCGCGAACCAGATGGCCGAACCGAGGTGATCCACATGGGCGTGGGTGAGCAGGATGGCGCGCACGTCCTCGGGGCCGAAGCCCAGCTCGCGCACCGAGTCCAGCACTTCGGTGCGGCTCCCCGGATAGCCGGCGTCGATCAGCAGCACACCGTCCTGGGCCGCCACCAGCGTCCAGTTCACCAGATCTGTCTGGGCGAAATAGACGATGTCGGTGATCCGGGTGAGCGCTGGTGCCATGATCACGAGCCTATAAGGGGGAGTAGAAAGGAACCGTGGCTGAACTCAAACTGGGATACAAGGCGTCGGCGGAGCAGTTCGCCCCGCGTGAGCTCGTCGAACTGGCCGTGGCGGCCGAGGCGCACGGGATGGACAGCGCTACCGTCAGTGATCATTTCCAACCGTGGCGCCACGAGGGCGGCCATGCCCCCTTCTCGCTGGCATGGATGACCGCCGTCGGCGAGCGCACCGAGCGGCTGATGCTCGGCACCTCGGTGCTCACTCCGACCTTCCGCTACAACCCGGCCGTCATCGCGCAGGCCTTCGCCACCATGGGATGCCTGTACCCGGACCGGATCTTCCTCGGCGTCGGAACGGGTGAAGCCCTCAACGAAATCGCCACCGGCTACGAGGGGGAGTGGCCCGAGTTCAAGGAGCGCTACGCCCGGTTACGGGAATCGGTGCGGCTGATGCGCGAGCTGTGGCTCGGCGACCGAGTCGATTTCGACGGCGAGTACTACAAGACCAAGGGCGCCTCGATCTACGACGTCCCCGAGGGCGGCATCCCGATCTACATCGCCGCCGGTGGGCCGCAGGTCGCCAAGTACGCCGGCCGCGCCGGTGACGGTTTCATCTGCACCTCCGGCAAGGGCGAGGAGTTGTACAAGGACAAGCTGATCCCGGCCATGCGCGAAGGCGCGGAGGCGGCGGGCAAGAACGCGCAAGATGTGGACCGGATGATCGAGATCAAGATCTCCTACGACACCGACCCCGAACTCGCGCTGGAGAACACCCGATTCTGGGCGCCCCTGTCGCTGACCGCCGAGCAGAAGCACTCCATCGACGATCCGATGGAGATGGAGAAGGCCGCCGACGCGCTGCCCATCGAGCAGGTGGCCAAACGCTGGATCGTCGCCTCGGATCCCGATGAGGCCGTCGCCAAGGTCGCCGAGTATGTGGGCTACGGCCTCAACCACCTGGTGTTCCATGCCCCCGGGCATGACCAGCGGCGCTTCCTGGAGCTGTTCAAGCGCGATCTGGAACCACGGTTGCGGAAACTGGGCTGACACCACGGCCATTGCTGCTGGCGGTCAACCGAACCCGGTCGGCGCGGAACAGGTCATAGGCGTATTCGAACGGGCGCCCGGACGCGTCCCGCGTCACCCGGGTGATGGCCAGCAACGGTTTGCGGTGCGCGATCGCCAGCCACTGCGCCTCCCGCGGGCTGGCGCTGACGACCTCGATGGTCTCGGTGGTGCTCGCGGGCCGCAAACCGTAGCGCGTCCCCAGCAGCTCGTACAGCGATCCGCCGAGCGGCTGGTCCAGCAGATCGGCGGCGTGCGCGGCCACGAAACAGGCCAGGTCCACCGACAGCGGAACATCGTCGGCGTAGCGCAGTCTGCGCACCACGAGCACCTGGGTGCCGTCGGGGACTTCCAGGGCGGCCGATTCGGATGCCGTGGCCGGGCGGCTCTCGGTCGCCAGCACTCTCGTCCGGCTGGTGTGCCCGCCGCTGTGCAGCAGCGCGGGCAGTCCCACCTGCTCGGCGGCATTGCGCTGCACCATGTCTGCACGGATGAAGGTGCCGCCGGCGCGACCGGTGCGTCGCTCCAGTAACCCGGCCTGACTCAGCGGCAGCAGTGCACTGCGCAGGGTCGCGCGGGACACCGCGAACTGCTCGGCCATCTCGCGCTCGGTGCCCAGTCGTGAACCCGGGCGCAAGGCACCGCTGGACAGCATGGACAGAATCCGCCGGCGCACATCTTCGGCGACCGCTCCCCCCGGTGTCTCTTCCACAATCAGGCCGGCTCCGTATCAGGTGGCGATCGCATCCAGGGACTCGGGCAGCACCTGGCCGCCATCGACCGCGATGGCCTGCCCGGTGATGTAGGCGGCCTCCCGGGTCGCCAGGAACGCCGCCAGGTGACCGATGTCCTCCGGCGTGCCCAGGGCACCGGCCGGAATCGACCGCGCCATACTGGCGATGTAGTCTTCGCCGTTCTCCAGTAATCCTTCGGTCATGATGTTGCCCGGCAGGATCGCGTTGACGGTGATTCCCTTGGGCGCCAACTCGATCGCGGCCGTACGCATGAAGCCCAGTTGCGCGGCCTTGGTGGCCCCGTAGTGTGACCAACCCGGATAGCCGGTGATCGGCCCGGTGATCGAGGATGTCAGCACGATCCGGCCGGTGCCCGAGGCGATCAGCGCATCCAGGCAGGCCTGCACCGCGTAGAACGTGCCGTTGACGTTGACCGCCATGATCTCGTTGAGCTGCTCGGGAGTCATGGTGGCCAGCGGAGCGTCGGGAAAGATCCCCGCGTTGGCGCACAACACATCCAGGCCACCGAACGCCGCGACGGCCGCGGCCGCCATCTCCGTACACGACTGCCGGTCGCTCACGTCGACACGGATCCCGATGATCTTTCCCTCGCCAAGACCGTCCAGCGTCGCCACCGCCTCGTCGAGACCCGCCGCCGAGCGTGCACCGATCGCGACATTCGCCCCGGCAGAGGCGAATACCGATGCGATACCACGGCCGATACCTTTGCTGCCGCCGGTCACCAGGACCGAGCGGGACTGCAGGTCGAACATGTGCGGAGCTCCTTACCGTAGCCAGGTGTGATCGTCGAGATACCGTTGCGCCAGCCGGGCGGTCCCGACGGCGTAGTCGGCTCCTACCGCGATGGCGGCATCGGCGTCGGCATGCGAGGCGATCCACGCGGTGAGCTGGATCCGCCGCAGCATGACGAAGGTCGGGATGAGGGCCAGATGCTGCTCGGGCAGCGGGCGCACCGTCACATACCCGCGCAGCCACTCGGCCACGATGCGTTCGGCATCCGGGGTGTCCTCGATCCACGACACGACCGCACCCAGATCCGCCAGATACCAGCCCCATCCAGAATCGTCGAAGTCGATGACCGTGATGCCCGCCGCGGGGGACGCCGGATCGACCATCAGGTTCGCCAGCCGCAGGTCGGCATGGATGAGACCGAATTTGTCTGGGCCGGTGCCGAATTCGGACAGCCGTTCGGCGATGTGATGTGCTGCTCGCACGATCGCGGCACGGTCGCCGTCGGTCAGGCCCGGAGCGTGGCGCCAATCCCCCCAGCGTGCCCCGGGGCCCAGAATGTCGTCGAGATCCCAGCGGAAACGCGTGAAGTCCTCCGGTGCCGCCCAGCCCTGCACATGCTCGTGCATGATCGCGGTCAGCTCGCCGAGTTCGGCAAAGCCCACGGCGTGCGGCACCTCCTCGGCCGTGCACCCGGGGATGAGGGTGACGGCATCGACATGCAGGTCGCGGCCGTCCACCGATGCGGTCACCACGTCGAGTCCGGCCGCCGAGCGCACCAGCTCGGGGGTCTTGACGACGGTGTCCCGGCGCAGGGCGGCCATCCAGGCCAGTTCGGAGCGGATGGCCTCCAGTGAGTGATAGCCGGGCCGGTGCACGCGCAGCACGATCGGATGGTCATCGCACACCTGGTAGGTGGCATTCTCGGACAGGCTCAGCAACCGAAGCGGCGCGTCGAGATCGCGGCCATAGGCGGGCAGCGCCGCCCTGGCGAAACGCGCATGGTCGGCAGGCAGTCCCGGCATGCAGACAAGTGTGGGCCAAATATCGGGCCAAAGCAGACCAAATCGGTGTTTTTTACCTCGGTGTTGCAAAGCTCCCAGCTTCGAAACGCGCCGGAAACACAGCTGATTGCCAGCTTAAATCTCCAGTTGACCAACGAATCTGGGCGGAGTAACAATTGCCGCCGTCGTCTTTCGTGATCGGCATCGAGGCCGATGACATTTCGAAACCAGACCAAATATGCGTCTGGAATATCGCCCTCAGATTGGGATTCCATGAGCGAGATCATCGATCCACCCGCCCCGGCGGGCTCGAACACCATCCAACGCCTCAAGCCGAACGCCGTCGGGCTGTGGGGAGTGCTGTTCATGGCGGTCGCCACCGCCGCACCCATCACCGCCATGGTCGGCAATGTGCCGATCGCGGTCGGCTTCGGTAACGGAGTCAACGCGCCGGCCGGCTACTTCGTGGCCACCATCGTGCTCACCCTTTTCGCCATCGGCTACGCAGCGATGAGCAAGCACATCACCGCGACCGGCGCTTTCTACGGCTACATCTCGCACGGTCTCGGGCGCATCGTCGGGTTGGGCGCCGGATTCCTGACCGCACTGGCCTACATGGTGTTCGAAGCTTCGCTGATCGGTATCTTCTCGTTCTTCGGAACCGACCTGTTCTCCTCGCTGTTCGGTCTACAGGTGCCGTGGCTGGTCTTTGCGCTGGTGATGCTCGCCGTGAACGCTCTGCTCACCTATTTCGACATCAACCTGGCCGCCAAGGTACTCGGGGTGTTCCTGGTCACCGAGATCGTCATGCTGGCCCTCATGGCGCTGTCGGTGCTGTTCACCGGCGGTGGTCCGCAGGGCTGGTCCTGGGGATCGCTGAACCCACTCAACGGATTTCAGAGTCTCTCCGGAGTTGTCGAGGGCGCCGACGGCTCGATGATCGCGGTGGCAGGCTCTGCCGGTGTCGGTCTGTTCTTCGCGTTCTGGTCCTGGGTGGGCTTCGAGTCCAGCGCCATGTACGGCGAGGAATCGCGTAACCCCAAGAAGATCATCCCGATTGCGGTCGTCAGTTCGGTGATCGGCATCGGAGCCTTCTACATCCTGGTGTCCTGGCTTGCCATCGTCGGTACCGGACCCGAGAACGCCGTTGCACTTGCCCAGGATTCGGCGACTGCAGGCAACATCTTCTTCAACCCGGTTCACGACCACCTCGGCCAGTGGGCCGTCGACCTGTTCAAGATCCTGCTGATGACCGGTTCGTTCGCCTGTGGGATGGCGTTCCACAATTGTGCTGCGCGGTATCTGTACGCCCTCGGCCGCGAGGATGTCGTCCCCGGCCTACGCAAGAGCATCGGTGCCACCCACCGGGTACACGGTTCCCCCTATATCGCCGGCTTCGTGCAGACCGGCTTCGCGTTCCTGGTGGTGCTGTTCTTCGAGCTCACCCACCGTGACCCCTACACCGGTCTCTACGGGCTGATGGCACTGCTCGGTACGACCGCCATCATGATCGTCCAGGCGCTGGCGGCCTTCTCGGTGATCGCGTATTTCCATGTGCACAAACGTCATCCGGAGACGGCGAACTGGTTCACCACCTTCCTGGCCCCGCTGCTCGGTGGTCTCGGTATGGTGTACGTCATCTACCTGCTGGCCAAGAACGCGTCGTTCGCGGCGGGTACAGCGTCCACGGACTGGGTCTTCGCCGCCATCCCATGGGTGGTCGGTACCGTGGGCGTCGGTGGCGTGCTCCTGGCCCTGTTCCTCAAGTACAAGGATCCGCAGCGGTACGCCGAGCTGGGACGTACCGTTCTGGAAGAAGCTCACGAGCGTTGACGGGAATCATGTCCTTCTCCAACATCATGGATTCCAACAGCTATCAGGGCGGTCAGTGCGACGACCCCCTGATCGCCGCCCGGGACCGCGCACTGGGGCCCGCGTACCGGCTGTTCTACGACAAGCCGGTACATCTGGTGCGCGGGTCGGGTGCCACGCTGTTCGATGCCGACGGCAAGGACTACCTGGACGCCTACAACAACGTCGCCAGTGTCGGTCACTGCCACCCGCACGTGATCGAGTCGGTGACAAGGCAGTTGAGCACGCTCAACACCCACACCCGCTATCTGCACGAGGGCATCGTCGACTACTCCCAGCGGCTGCTCGCCACCTTCCCCGACCTGGAGCGCGACCGTTCCTACCAGGTGATGTACGCGTGCACGGGCTCTGAGGTCAACGATCTCGCATTGCGGGTGGCGGCGATGCACACCGGTGCCACCGGTGTGATCGTCACCGAGCAGGCCTACCACGGAAACACCGAGGCGGTGACGGCCATCTCGCCGTCGATCGGCGGCCGCACCACGCTCGGACGACACGTGCGCACGGTGTCACCGCAGTTGGCGCCCGCCGAGATCGCCGCGGCGATCACCGATCTGCAGGAGAGCGGGTTCGGTGTCAGCGCGCTGATCGTGGACACCATCTTCTCCTCCGACGGCATCTTCACGGATCCGTCGGTGCTGGCACCTGCGGCGGCCGCGGTGCGGGCCGCCGGCGGCGTGCTGATCGCCGACGAGGTGCAACCGGGATTCGGCCGCACCGGGGCGGGCATGTGGGGCTTCGACCGGCACGGCGTGGTTCCGGATCTGGTCACGATGGGTAAGCCGATGGCCAACGGGATGCCGGTCGCTGCCATGGTGGTCCGCAGCGATGTGCTGGAATCCTTCGCCACGGGCGTGCCCTACTTCAACACCTTCGGGGGTAACCCGGTATCGATGGCCGCGGCGGCCGCCGTGCTCGACGTCATCGAAACCGAACACCTGATCGCCAATGCCGCCACCGTCGGCGCCGAGCTGCGTGCCGAGGTGACCCGGTTGTCCACCGCGCATCCGCGCATCGCCGCGGTGCGCGGTGCGGGCCTGTACCTCGGGGTGGAGGTGCTCGATGCGGCGGGCCGGCCCGACCGTGCCGGGGCACGGTGGATCGTCAACGCGATGCGGGAGCGGCGGGTCCTCATATCGGTGTGCGGCAGGGACGGCAACGTGCTCAAGGTCAGGCCGCCGTTGGTGTTCTCGACGCAGGACGTGGACCGCTTCGTTGCCGAATTCGGTGAGGTGCTGGCAAGCTTGGTCGAGTGACCGCGCATGCTGCTTCGGCCATCTACATCGCCTCGCCCGAGGGCGACACCGGAAAATCCACCATCGCGCTGGGCATCCTGCACAAGCTGACGGCATCGGTTGCCAGGGTGGCGGTGTTCCGCCCGATCACCCGACTCGAACATGGTGAGGTCTCCGGCGAACGCGACTACATCCTCGAACTGCTGTTGTCGCAGGCGACGGCCGGCCTGTCCTACCAGGAGTGCGCCGGTGTCAGCCATCGGCAGCTGCACGAGGATCCGGAAGCCGCCATCGCCGAGATCGTCGAGCGGTTCCATCGGGTCGCCGAGCGCAGCGACGCCGTCCTCATCGTCGGCAGCGACTACACCGATGTCGCCGCCCCCAGCGAACTGAGCATGAACGCGCGGATCGCGGTCAACCTCGGCGCGCCCGTGGTGCTCGCGGTGAAGGCCAAGGACCGAACGCCCACCGAGGTGGCCCAGGTGGTCGAGCTGTGCCTGGCCGAACTGGCCGGCCAGCATGCGCACACCGCCGCCGTGGTGGCCAACCGGTGCGATCCGGAACACCTGACCGCCGTGGCCGAGGCGCTGGCCCAGCTCTCGGATGTGGTGCCTGCGAGCTACGTGCTGCCCGAGGAACCGCTCCTGGTGGCGCCGTCGGTCGCGGAGCTGCGCGATGCCGTGCACGGCGAACTCACCGGCGGTGACGAGCAGTCGATGATCCGCGAGGCGATGAGCGTCCTGGTCGCCGGGATGACCGCCGAGCATGTGCTGGAACGGCTGCGCGACGGTATGGCCGTCATCACCCCCGGTGACCGCTCCGACGTGGTGATGGCGGTGATGGGTGCGCACGCCGCAGAAGGGTTTCCGTCGCTGTCCTGTGTCATCCTCAACGGCGGGCTGCCGCTGCACCCGGAGGTCGCCCGCTTGGTGGCGGGCCTGGGCACCCGGTTGCCGATCATCAGCACCGAACTGGGCAGCTATGACACCGCGCGTGCGGTCGCCTCTGCCCGCGGGCGGGTCACCGTGGATTCCCATCGCAAGGTCGATACCGCGCTGGCCCTGATGGAGCGCCACGTCGACATCGCGGAACTCATTGACACGCTGTCGATTCCGATTCCCACCGTCACCACGCCACAGATGTTCACCTACCAGCTGATCGACCAGGCCCGAGCCGATCCACAGCGGATCGTGCTACCCGAGGGCGATGACGACCGGATCCTGCGGGCGGCCGGGCGGTTGCTGGCGCGCCGGGTGGCCGACCTGACCATTCTCGGTGTGGAAAAGACGGTCCGCGACCGGGCGGCCGAACTGGGCGTGGACCTGGCCGCGGCCACCGTATTGGACCCGCGCACCAGCGATCTGTGTGATCGGTTCGCCGAACAGTATGCCGAGCTGCGCAGTCACAAGGGCGTCACCGTCGATCAGGCCCGCGAAATCATCTCCGACGTTTCGTATTTCGGCACCATGCTGGTGCACAACGATATGGTCGACGGGATGGTTTCCGGGGCCAGACACACCACCGCGCACACCGTCCGCCCGGCCTTCGAGATCATCAAGACCGCGCCCGGGGTCAGCACGGTCTCCAGCATCTTCCTGATGTGCCTGGCGGACCGGGTTCTGGCGTACGGGGACTGCGCGATCGTGCCCGACCCGACAGCCGAACAACTCGCCGATATCGCCATCTCGTCGGCGCGTACGGCAGCTCAGTTCGGCATCGATCCCCGGGTCGCCATGCTGTCGTATTCGACCGGAAGCTCGGGCACCGGCGCCGATGTCGACAAGGTCAGGGCGGCAACCGAACTGGTGCGCCAGCGGAATCCGGACCTGCTGGTGGAGGGGCCGATCCAGTACGACGCGGCGGTGGACCCGTCGACCGCGCAGACCAAGATGCCGGACTCGGCAGTGGCGGGCCGGGCCACCGTGCTGATCTTCCCCGACCTCAATACCGGTAACAACACCTACAAGGCGGTGCAGCGCAGTGCGGGTGCGATCGCCATCGGGCCGGTGCTGCAGGGCCTGAACAAACCCGTCAACGACCTGTCCCGGGGTGCTCTGGTGGAGGACATCGTCAATACCGTGGCGATCACCGCGATCCAGGCGGCCCGGCAGTGACCGCCGGACAGTCGGTACTGGTACTCAACAGCGGCTCCTCCTCGGTGAAATACGACCTGTTGGATCCCGATTCGGGTGTTTCGCTGGTCAGCGGCACGATCGAGCGGGTGACCGATTACGGGCAGGCGCTGCGCGCGGTCTTCGACGCACTGCCGGGCCTGGACGGGCTGCTCGCCGTCGGGCACCGTGTCGTGCACGGCGGGGACAGGCTGTACCGGCCGACGCTGATCGACGACAAGACGGTGGCCGCGATCGACGAGCTGTCCGCGCTGGCGCCGCTGCACAACCCGCCGGCCCTGCTCGGGATCGAGGAAGCTCGCCGGGTGCTGCCCGACGTGCCGCACGTCGCCGTGTTCGACACCGCCTACTTCCACGATCTTCCGCCGGCGGCCGCCGAGTACGCCATCGACCGGGAAGTCGCCGACGCCTGGCGGATTCGGCGCTATGGCTTTCATGGCACATCGCATCGCTATGTCAGCGAACAGGCCGCGGCGTTTCTGGACGCCCCGCTGGAATCGTTGAATCAGATCGTGTTGCACCTGGGCAACGGTGCTTCGGCATCGGCGATCGCCGGCGGGCGTCCCGTCGACACGTCGATGGGTCTGACCCCGATGGAGGGGTTGGTGATGGGGACCCGTTCCGGAGACATCGATCCCGGTGTCATCACCTACCTTTGGCGTACCGCCAAGATGAGCGTCGAGGACATCGAGGCCATGTTGAACCGGCGGTCCGGGGTGTTCGGTCTCGGTGGTGAAGTCGATTTCCGCTCGCTGCACCAGCGCATCGAATCCGGCGACGATGCCGCGAAATTGGCCTATGACGTCTACATCCACCGGTTGCGCAAATACGTCGGCGCCTACCTGGCGGTACTGGGTAGGACGGATGTCATCACCTTCACCGCAGGGGTCGGGGAGAATGATGCCGCGGTGCGCGGTGATGCGCTGTCCGGTCTCGGGACGCTGGGTATCGAGATCGACGAGCACCTCAACCAGGCCCCCGAGCGGGGAGCGCGACGCATCTCGGCGGCGACATCACCGGTCACGGTGCTGGTCGTCCCGACCGACGAGGAGCTGGCCATCGCGCGGGCCTGCGTCGATGTGCTCGACGGGGTGGGCTAGAAGGTGCTCGTCGGACGCACGCTATTGGCCAGATCGACCAGCGCGTAGCGATGTTCCTGGGTCGGGGCTACCCGCGCGAGCCCGCGCAGCGCGGCCTCCACGCCGAGTTGCAGGCCGTGCTGAGTGAAGGGGAAGCCGAGAATGTGGTTGGTGCTGGCGGTGTTGTCGGCCAGCCAGTCCATCGCGGTGCCCAGTACCAGCGCCCGGATCTGCAGCACCCGCGGCTCGCTCTCGGGTAACGCCTCCACCCGCCGTGCGGCGCTTCGAATCTGCTGTTCGGACACCTCGCTGATCGAGCGGCCGGACAGCAGCGTCACCGAACTGGTGAGCCGGGCGACGGTGAAATGCCTTGAGGTGGGCGGAACCTGGTCGAGAGTACGGACGGCGTCATCGCGCTCGCCCTCCGCGGACTGGGCTCGGGCCAGGCCGAATCCGGCCGAGATGATCCCGTTGTCGGTGCGCCACACCGTCTGATAAAACCGTCTCTCATCGGAGCTGCCGGCCAGCTCGGCGGTGGCGGCCAGTGCCAGTTTTGGCGCCAACTCGCCGGGCAGCGTGTCCAGGACCTCGGTGAAGTATTTCGTCGCGGTGTCATAGTCCGCGGTCAGCAGGGCGGCGACACCGCGGAACCAGGCGATCCGCCAGCGCCAGCCGACCCGGTCGAACAGATCGTCCAGCTTGCGGGTCGCCTTGGCGACATCGCCGAGATCCAGCAGGGCGCGCGCCTCCATGAGCGGCAGCTCCACCGATTCGGACAGGTCGACATCCTCGGAGTCCAGCGTGCCGTGCCGTGCCGCACGCAGCGAATCAAGGGTCTGCACCGGCTGACTGAGGACGGTGGCGGACAGGATCGGCGCACCGACATCGGCCGGATCCACCAGCGGCACCTGCAGCGCTTTCACGATTTCCGGTGCGGTCAGCTTCTCCGAGTGCACCTGACCGTCCAGGTACACGTCGGTGTGTGCGACCAGCAGATCGACCCCGAACGTGGAGCGTGGCGGACTGAACACGGTCGACAGGCCGGGGCGCGGCACCCCGGTGTCCTGGGCCACCACCTCGCGCAGCACGCCCATCAACTGGCTGGACATCTCGTCGGCGCTGGCGAATCGCCGGTTCGGATCGGGATCGATGGCCCGGCGCAGCAATCTGTTGAACGAGTCGTACTTGGCCAGCACCGGGTCGTCCTCGGGCAGTCCGTCGACATAGCGGCCCTTGCGGGTGCGCAGCTTCAGGGTGAGCGCGGCCAGCGTGCGTCCCACGGTGTAGATGTCGGTCTGCACGGTGGGTCCGGTGCGCACGATCTCCGGTGCCTGGTAACCCGGTGTGCCGTAGAGGTAGCCGAACGAGTTGATCCGGGACACCGCGCCGAGGTCGATGAGCTTGAGCTGCTCGGCGGTGATCATGATGTTCTCGGGCTTCAGGTCGTTGTAGACCAGACCGAGCGAATGCAGGTATCCCAGCGCGGGCAGGATCTCCATCATGTACGCGATCGCCTGGGACACCGGCAGTTTGACGCCCTTGGGCTGTTTGAGCGAGGTGCCCCCGACATACTCCATCACGATGTAGCCCACCGGCTCACCGTGTTTGTCGGCATGTTCGACGAAGTTGAAGATCTTCACGATCGCCGGATGGGTCACCTCGGCGAGGAATTGCCGCTCCGCCATCGCGGTGGCCTGTGCCTCGGCGTCACCGGAATGCACCAGGCCCTTGAGGACCACCGGTCGCCCGTTGACGTTGGTGTCGAAGGCCAGATACACCCAGCCGAGGCCGCCGTGTGCGATACACCCCTTGATCCGGTACTGATCGGCGACCATGTCACCGGGACTCAGTTGGGGCAGGAATGAGAACGGGCTGCCGCAACGCGGGCAGAAGCCCTCGGAGGGCCCGGGGTGGGACGACCCGTCTGCATCTCTGGACGCGCGCCCGACCGGTCGGTTGCAGTTCCAGCAGAACCGCTTCGCCTCGGCCACCACCGGATTGGTCATCAGCGCGGTCAGCGGATCGCGCTCGTAGACACGGGGCACCTCGACCAGCCCGCCACCGAGTCGGCGGATGGGCGAACGCGGCCGGGTCAACGTCGTCATGGGGTCGGCGGGTTCGGTGGACGCCGTGGACGCTCGGTCGGTGTCGTCGAAATCGGGACGGTAGACCGCCTGGGTGGCCATCGGCCGCATCGTCACGGCCGAGTCGTCGCCGTCCTCGGAATCGGGGAAGTCCTCGAGAGCGGCCAGCGACGCGGGCTGGGTGCCGGGATCGTCATCGGTCATCGTGAGCGTCTCATCAGTCCGAGTACCTCGCGACCGGAGGGGCCGGTGTCGGTCCCAGCACGGTCAACCACTTGCGGTAGAGCGTATTCCAGGTGCCGTCGCGGCGGATGCGCTCCAAGGTGCCGTTGACGAACCGGACCAGGCCGGGATTGTCCTTGTTGATCCCGATCCCGTAGGGCTCCTGATTCATGCTGGGGCCGACGATGTGCAGGTAGGGATCCTGGCTGACCAGTCCGGCCAGGATCGAGTCGTCGGTGCTGACCGCGTCGACCTGCCGCTGCTGCAGGGCGACCAGGCAGTCCGCCCAGGTCACCACATCCACCAAATGCACCGGCGGCTGGATCTGCTGGACCCGCTTGCGGGAGGTGGTGTCCTTCACGGCGCACACCCGCTTGCCGGACAGATCGCCGGCCTGCCGGATCGCCGAGTCGCGCGGGGCCAGAATCCGTTGGTTCGCCGAGAGGTACTCGGTGGAGAAGTCGACCTGCTTGCGGCGTTCACAGGTGATGCTCATGGTCTTGACCACGATGTCGACCTGGTTGTTCTCCAGCGCCTCGATCCGGTCGGCCGAGGACAGGATGCGGTACTCCACCTGCGACGGGGTGCCGAAGATGTCCCGGGCCACCTCGCCGGCGATATCGACGTCGAACCCTGTGATCTCACCGGTGATCGGGTCCCGGAAGGAGAACAGGTTGCTGCCGATGTCGAGCCCGACGATCAGCCGGCCGCGGTTGCGGATGTTCTCCACAGCCTCGTCGGCCTCGGCCCGGTTCGGGAACGGCCGCAGGCTGGCGGTGCGGTCGCAGTCGTCCTCGTCCGGCAGGGCCGGCGGATTCGGATCCGGCGGGGACTCCTCCATTCCGGCCGGCGTCGGCGGGGCCAGCGTCACCTCCGGAATCGCCTCGACCGGGACGGTCTGCTGGCAGCCGGTCAGCACCGCAGCCGTGACCACGATGCCCAGCAGACCCAGGACGTTTTTCACTAGCGGTACTCACTGAGTCTGGGCCACAGCCCCAGCGCCACCGCGAACGCCGCGATCACGCTGAGCACGGCGGCGCCCACGGTCGCGCCGGACAGCACCCGGCGGGCGTTGACGATATCGGTGCGCAGCTGGCTGCGGCTCTCTTCGATCGCTTTGGCCAGCGCGGCGTCGAGGCTGCTGAACGCCGGTGTGGAGTTGTCCTCACCGGTACCCAGCGCCACCTGGGTGGCGGCCTGGTAGTCGCCGACCGAGATGTAGGCGTTGATCCGGTCGTTGGAGGCGCGCCACTTGCGCAGCAGATCACCGGCCCCGGCAAGGTTGTCCTTGTCGATCCCGTTGTCGGCGCTCAGAAATGTGTTGAGTTGCTGCTGCATGCTCTCGATGCGCTGGTAGTAGGACTGCTTGCGGATGTCCTCGTCGCCGCGGCGCACCAGGGCCAGTGTCTCGTCGGCGCGCGCCTGCTGCGCGGTGATCGCCATCGTGGTCACCGTCTTGAGCGATTGTGCGGCAGTGTTTTTGGCGCTGCGACTGTCCGCGGTCGAGATGACGAGTGCGGTGCCCACCCACACCACCATAATCAGGACGGCCAGCCCGCCGGCCACGAAACCGATGTTGATCCGCCGCCGGGTCCGTTTGGTCAACCACCTGTTGGCGAACAGCCCGAACATGACGGTGGCCAGGATCACCAGGATGACCGGCGCCGGGATGCGGGTCGAGGCGGTGGTCTCGGCGTCCACCCGCGCCGAGGTCGCTTCGTAGAGACGTTGCGCGTCGGGCAGGATCTGGGTCTGCATCAGGGCCGACGCCTCGGACAGGTAAGACGACCCCACCGGATTGCCCGCCCGGTTGTTGGTCCTGGCGGTCTCCACAAGTCCGGTATAGACCGCGAGTTCGGCGTTCACCCGGCCGAGCAGCTCGATCATCGGCTCGGTGGTCAGCCCCGCGGAGGCGCGGGTGACCGCGACCGACGCATCGGTGATGGCCTGCTCATAGCGCTGCCGGACATGCTGGGGTTCGGCCCCGGCGATGAAGGCGGTGGCGGCGGCCGCATCGGCGACCGACAGCGTGGTGTACAGCTGACCGGCGGCGAAGGCCAACGGTTCGCTGTGATCGAGCACCGTGGTGAGCGCTTCCTGACGGTCGTTGATCGTGGTCGACGTGGCGAAGGCACACGCGATCACGAGCGCCGACAGCACGACGCCGATGGTCAGGATGCGCCCGGGGGTGGTCCACAAAAACCACCAGCGCGGGTGCACGGGATTGGTCGGCGAACGTGATGCCAGCGGTTCGGTCGACGGGTGCGCCAACTCCACGGTCACGTGTTGGCCGACCTCCTCGGTGTTGTCTAAGAAGTTTAAGAGACATTGGAGTGACGTGTGGGAATTCGCGAGCCCTATTCTGAAGTCGTGCGCGGTGACGGTGACGGTTGGGTGGTATCGGATGGTGGCACCCATTTCTGGGGACGCCATGGCGCGGCCGGACTGCTGCTGCGCGCGCCCGGTCCCGACGGTACCTTCGCCGTGCTGCTGCAGCATCGAGCCCCGTGGAGCCACCAAGGCGGCACCTGGGCGCTGCCCGGCGGCGCGCGCGACAGCCACGAGTCCGCCGAGGAGGCCGCCGTCCGGGAGGCGCTGGAAGAAACGGGAGTGCACGCCGACCTCATGACGGTGCGGGCGACCGTGGTGACCCATGAGGTGCCCGGCTGGAGCTACACCACCGTCATCGCCGATGCCGCCGAACAGCTGCGCACCGTCCCGAACCGAGAGAGTTCCGAGCTGCGCTGGGTCGCCGAGCACGAGGTGGCCGCACTGCCGCTGCATCCCGGCTTCGCCGCCAGCTGGGAGCGGCTGCGCATCGTTACCGCGGAAATCCCACTGATTCTTTGAGGGCGCGGGCCGCGGCCTGTGGATCCTCGGCCGCGGTGATGGCCCGCACCACCACGACGCGGCGCGCGCCGGCGGCGAGCACGTCGGGCAACCGCTGCGCATCGATGCCACCGATGGCGAACCATGGTTTCGCCGGTGACCGCGCCGCCGCGTGCCGGACCAGATCCAGCCCCGGTGCGCTGCGACCGGGCTTGGTCGGGGTCGGCCAGCACGGCCCCACACAGAAATAGTCCACCGCCTCGTCGATGGCCTCGTCGACCTGAGCGGCGTCGTGGGTGGAGCGACCGATCACCGGTTGCCCCCCGATGATGTCGCGTGCCACCGTCAGCGGGAGATCGTCCTGGCCGAGGTGCAGCACCTGCGCCCCGGCGGCGCGGGCGATATCGGCGCGGTCGTTGACGGCCAGCAGGGCGCCGTGGCGGTGGGCCGCGTCGGCCAACACCGCCAGCGCGTCGAGCTCCTGGCGGGCCTCCAGCGGGCCGAACCGCTGCTCGCCCGGGGAACCCTTGTCGCGCAGCTGGATGATGTCCACTCCGCCGGCCAGCGCCGCGTCGGCGAACTCGGCCAGGTCGCCACGTTCCCGCCGGGCGTCGGTGCACAGGTAGAGGGAGGACGCCGCTAGTCGTGCTGACACATTTCCGGGGCTATCGGGCACCGGCGTATTCTTTCAGCTGAACACGGGAGTCCCGGGACCGGGGACTGAGAGTGGGCGCACGACCTGCCCTGACCGTCGTACCTGATCCGGGTCATGCCGGCGAAGGGAGAGGACATGATGGCTGGATCGCTTGCCGTGATCGGCGGTGGTGTCATCGGACTGTCGGTGGCCCGACGCGCCGCCGCCGACGGCTGGTCGGTGCGCGTGCACCGCACCGAGGCACGCGGCGCCTCCTGGGTGGCCGGCGGCATGCTGGCCCCGCACAGCGAGGGCTGGCCGGGGGAGGACGCCCTGCTGTCGATCGGGTTGGAATCCCTCAAGCTGTGGCACACCGGGTTCTTGGACGGGTTGCCCGCCGAGGTGGTTACCGCGCACGAGTCGCTGGTGGTGGCGGTCGACCGGGCCGATGTCGCGGATCTCAAGACGGTCGCCGACTGGTTGTCCGCGCAGGGTCATCCGGTGGCGCTGACCACCGCTGCCCGCGAGGTCGAACCGCTGTTGGCCCAGGGTATCCGGCACGGGTTCAGTGCCGATACCGAACTGGCCGTGGACAATCGGGCGCTGGTGGATGCGCTGGAACGGGCCTGTGTGGAACTCGGGGTGCAGTGGGCGCCGCCGGTCGGCGAGCTGGCGGCGGTGGACGCCGATCAGCGGGTGATCGCCAACGGTATCGACGCACCCACCCTGTGGCCGGGTCTGGCCGTGCACCCGGTCAAGGGGGAAGTGCTGCGGCTGCGCTGGCGCAAGGGCTGTATGCCGTTACCGCAGAGGGTCATTCGTGCGCGTGTGCGGGGTAGGCCGGTGTATCTGGTGCCGCGCGGTGACGGGGTGGTGGTGGGCGCCACCCAGTACGAGCACGGCCGCGACACCGCCCCGGTGGTCCGAGGTGTGCGGGATCTGCTCGACGATGCCTGCGCGGTGATGCCCGCGCTGGGCGAGTACGAACTCGCAGAGTGCGCGGCCGGGTTACGGCCGATGACACCGGACGGGCTGCCGCTGGTCGGTAGGCTCGACGAGCGCACCTTGGCCGCCACCGGTCACGGACGCAACGGTTTTCTGCTGGCGCCCTGGACGGCGGAGCGGATCGCCACCGAACTTGCAGCACTCGCGACACATTGAGGGGCGACATGATCTTGCTGGTCAACGGTGAGGAAGCCGATGTGCCCGATGGCACCACGGTCGAGGAACTGGTGAACCGGTTGGGTTTTCCGGACAAGGGCATCGCCGTGGCGGTGGACTGGGAGGTGCTGCCGAGGTCGTCGTGGCACACCGCGCTGGCCGGCGGCGCCCGGGTGGAAGTGGTGACGGCGGTGCAGGGTGGCTGAGATACCGGCGGGCAGGAGCGCAGCGACCGGGGAATCGACACTGTCCATCGCGGGCCGGGAATTCGGCTCGCGGCTCATCATGGGCACCGGCGGGGCCGCGAATCTGGCGGTGCTGGAAGAGGCGTTGATCGCCTCCGGGACCGAACTGACCACCGTGGCCATGCGCCGGGTGGATGCCGAATCCGGCACCGGTGTGCTGGATCTGCTCAACACGCTGGGGATCACCCCGCTGCCGAACACGGCGGGCTGCCGCGGCGCGGCCGAGGCGGTGCTCACCGCGCAGCTGGCCCGCGAGGCGCTGGGCACCGAATGGGTGAAGCTGGAGGTGATCGCCGACGAGCGCACCCTACTGCCGGACGCCATCGAATTGGTCAGGGCCGCAGAGCAATTGGTCGACGACGGTTTCGTCGTGCTGCCCTACACCAATGACGATCCGGTCCTGGCGCGGCGGCTGGAGGACACCGGTTGCGCGGCGGTGATGCCGCTGGGCTCCCCGATCGGGACCGGACTGGGTATCGCCAACCCACACCACATCGAGATGATCGTCGACCAGGCCGGCGTCCCGGTGATCCTGGACGCGGGCATCGGTACCGCCAGTGACGCCGCCCTGGCGATGGAACTGGGCTGTGACGCCGTACTGCTGGCCACCGCGGTGACCCGGGCGGCCGATCCCGCCGCGATGGCCGCGGCGATGGCCGCCGCCGTCAACGCCGGACATCTGGCCCGGCACGCCGGACGGATCCCGAAACGCTTCTGGGCGCAGGCATCGAGCCCCGCCATCCTGTGAACCGTTACCTGGCGTTGGGTTCGTCGATGGCGGCCGGACCCGGCATCTCGCCGACCGCGCCCGGGTCCCCGCTGTTGGCCATGAGATCGGCGCGCAACTACCCGCACCTCGTCGCCCAGCGCTTGGACCTGCACCTGGTCGATGTGACCTACTCGGGCGCCACCACCGCCAACATCCTCACCGAACCCCAGCACGGTGCGGCGCCCCAGATCGATGCGCTCGACGGATCCGAGGCACTGGTCACGGTCACCATCGGCGGTAACGACGTCGGTTACGTGCCGATGCTGTGCGCCGCGGCGCTGCCCGCGCCGCTGCGGTGGCTGCCGCCGTTGCGCGGGCTGCGCGATGCCGACGCGCGGCGACGCGCGCTGGCATCGGTGGCCGATGACCTCGTCGAGGTGGGTGATGCGCTCCGTCGGCGCGCACCGCAGGCCCGGGTGCTCTTCGTCGACTACCTGACGCTGTTGCCGCCACAGGGCGCGGCGCGCCCGCTGTCGGCCACCGATACCGCGCTGGGGCGAGAGATTGCCGCCGAGCTCGAGCGCCTCACCGCGACCGCGGCCGCGGCCACCGGCTGCGGGCTGGTCCGCGCCGGGCACGCCAGCCGGGAGCACCACGCGTGGTCGGCGCGACCCTGGACAACCCTGCCGAGCAGATTCCCGGTGCCGCTCCCCGGCCATACCGCCCCGCTGCACCCCAACGCCGAGGGCATGCGGGCGGTGGCCGAGCTGGTGGTGGCCGAGGTCTTACAGCAGGGACCCGCATCGTGATCGAACTGACCGGCCTGACGAAGAGTTTCGGCTCCGTGCGCGCCGTGGACGATCTGACCTGCACCATCGAACCCGGTGTCGTGACCGGATTCCTCGGGCCCAACGGGGCGGGCAAGTCGACCACGATGCGGATGATCGTCGGGCTGGACCGGCCCAGCGCCGGCACGGTTACCGTCGCGGGCCGACCCTACCGCGAGCACAAACACCCGTTGCGCACCGTCGGTGCGCTGCTCGACGCCCGGCAGGTGCACCCGAACCGCACCGCACGGGCGCACCTGCGGTGGATCGCGGCGACCAACCGGATACCAGTGCGCCGGGTCGACGAGGTGCTCGCCGAGGTCGGCCTGACCGATGTGTCCGGTAAGCGGGCCGGCTCGTTCTCACTGGGGATGCTGCAGCGTCTGGGGATCGCGGCGGCCCTGCTCGGTGACCCGCCGGTGCTGCTGTTCGACGAACCGGTCAACGGCCTGGATCCCGAGGGCATCCGCTGGATCAGAACCCTGATGCGGGCCCTGGCCGCCGAGGGCCGCACGGTGTTGGTCTCCAGCCACCTGCTGGCCGAGATGGCCAACACCGCGGACCGTTTGGTCGTCATCGGCCGCGGCCGCTTGATCGCCGCCACCACGATGGCCGACTTCCTGAATCATTCCGGTACGGTCCGGGTGCGCAGCCCGCAGCTCGACCGGTTGGCCGCTCTGCTGCCCGGGGCCCGCCGGGACGGGTCCGCGCTGCTGGTCGACGCCGCCGGCACCGAACAGATCGGTGAGCTGGCCGCGGCCCACCACATCGTGTTGCACGAGCTCACCGCGGTGGGGGCGTCGCTGGAGGAGGCCTATATGAAGCTCACCGACGCGGCCGTGCAGTACCGGGCGGGGGCATGAGCG
Source organism: Mycobacterium sp. MBM (assembly GCA_021648845.1). Lineage (GTDB taxonomy): Bacteria > Actinomycetota > Actinomycetes > Mycobacteriales > Mycobacteriaceae > Mycobacterium. Next base: position 57,919 of record JAKJHY010000003.1, read on the forward strand.
GGGCATGAGCACCATCGGCGCCGAGCGCATCAAACTCACCAGCACCCGCTCACCGTGGTGGCTGGCGTTGACGGTGGTCGTGGTCAGCCTGGGTCTGGCCGCCGTGCAGGCCGCGGCGGCGCTGCCCTACAGCCTGGTGGGCCCGGACCGGGCGGCCCTCGGGGTGGCGATGTTCGGTGTGCCGGTGCTGATGATCCTGTCTGCGCTGACCGTGACCGGGGAGTATCGCACCGGAATGATCCGCACCACGTTCATGGCGACACCGCGGCGGTCTCGGGTTCTGGTTGCCAAAGCCGTTGTCAGCATGCTGTTCTCCGGGGTGCTGGCCGCCACGATGGTCCTGGGGTCACTGGTGTTGGTGCGAGCCATGCTCGACGAGCGCCAGGGTGCGCAGCTGGTGCTCACCGAACCCGCACCGTGGCGCACCGTCGGGGCGGTGACCTGCTATGCGGCGCTGGCCGCGCTGCTGGCGGTCGGGCTGGGTGCGCTGGTGCGGCACAGCGCCGCCGTCATCGCGATCCTGCTGTTGCTGCCGTTCGTGGTGGAACCGCTGCTCGGGGCCATCCCGGGCGTCGGATCCCGGGTCGGTCCGCTGCTGCCGTTCGCCAATGCCAACGCATTCACCGAAATACCGTGGTTGCAGACCTTTTCGATGTGGTGGGGTCCGGCGGGTTCGGCGGTCTACTTCGCCGCGGTGGCGGTCGCCGTGTTCGCCGCCGCTGTCGCCGTGGTGGCCCGTCGGGATCCCTGAGTCGGCTACCGTGGGCTCATGCAGTTCAGAACACGGTCCCTGGGGGCCATCCTGGCGGTGGGCGCCCTCGCCGTGGGGGTCAGCGGCTGCGCCGAGGATGCGCCATCGGAGCCGCGCATCGATGCGGCGTCGTACGCCGAGCAGGTCGCGGGCAGCCTGAGCGCCGACGCCATGATGGGGCATCTGGCCCGGCTGCAGGAGATCGCCGACCAGCATGGCGGTAACCGGGCGATGGGCACCCCGGGCTATCAGTCCAGCGTCGACTATGTGGTGAACCTCTTGCGTGACAAAGGTTTCGATGTTCGTACCGAAGATTTCGAGGTGCGGCTGCCGTTCGCCGAGGAACCCGATGTCACGGTTGCGGGCCGTGAGGTCGCCGCCCGGGGCATGTCCTTCACCGTCGGTACCGAGCCACCGGGGGTGTCGGGCCCGCTGGTCGCCGCACCCGCCGACGACAGCCCGGGCTGCGCCGACGCCGACTACGAAGGCCTTCCGGTGCAGGGCGCGGTGGTGTTGGTGGATCGCGGCACCTGCCAGTTCGGCGAGAAGGCCGCCATCGCCGCCAAACGCGGCGCGGTGGCGGTGCTGATCGCCGACAACGAGGACCGCCCCGTCGAGGAGTTCGGCGGCACCCTCGGCCGCAAGAACACCGTGACGATCCCGGTCCTGGCCGTCACCAAGGCCGAGGGCGCCCGGTTGCGCGCCGAGCCCGGCGAGGCGACCGTCAAACTCAAGGCCGGTGTCGACGTCAAACAGACCAGTAACGTGATCGCGCAGACCACGACCGGGTCCACCGAGAATGTCGTCATGGTCGGCGCGCACCTGGACAGCGTGCCCGAGGGGCCGGGGATCAACGACAACGGTTCCGGGGTGGCCGCCGTCCTGGAGACCGCGCGGCAGATGGGCAGTGCGCCGGACATCCAGAATGCGGTGCGCTTTGCGTTCTGGGGCGCCGAGGAACTCGGCCTGCTCGGCTCGTCGGACTATGTCGGCAGGCTGGATACCGAAGCGCTCAAGGACATCGCCCTCTACCTGAACTTCGACATGGTGGGCTCACCGAACCCGGGCTACTTCACCTATGACGGCAACCAGTCCGCACCACCGGCGGCCGACGGCAGCGTCCCCAGGGTGCCCGAGGGCTCCGCCGGGATCGAACGCATGCTTGTCGGATACCTCGACGGCACCGGGAAACCCGCCCGCGACACCAGCTTCGACGGGCGCTCCGATTACGATGCCTTCACCGCCGCCGGGATTCCTTCCGGTGGACTGTTCTCCGGCGCCGACGAGAACATGACCGTCGAGCAGGCCGAACTGTGGGGCGGCAAGGCCGATCAACCGTTCGACCCGAACTATCACAAGAAGACCGACACCCTCGATAAGATCGACCGCACCGCGCTGGAGATCCTCGGTCGCGGTGTCGGCTACTCGACGGCCATGTATGCCCAGGACATCAGTGGCCGCAATGGAGTTCCGGTGCGCGAGGACCGCACCCGGCACACACAGTCGGTCTCGTGAGGCGCGCGCTGGCACTGGCGACGGCCGCGCTGGTGCTGGCATCGTGCGCTGGCGCGCCCGAACCTGCGCCCAGCGATCCGGCCCGTGAACTCGCGGGCAAGGTGAGTGCCGACGCCATCTTCGCCCACCTCGAGGCGCTCAGTGCCATCGCCGACGACAACAAGGGCAACCGGGCGGTCGGGACCCCCGGGTATGAGGCCACCGTCGACTATATCGCCGGTGTCTTGCGCGACGGCGGATTCCAGGTCAGCACACCGGAATTCGAGTGGCTCAAGATGGGTGACCCGGGCAAGCCGACCCTGCAGATCGCCGGACGCAGCTACCCCGTCACGCAGGCGTCCCCGCTGGCGGGGACCCCGCGCGGCGGGGTGAGCGGACTGTCGCTGCGGCCGCGTCGGCCGGCAGGGTGTGCCGCGGCGGATTACGGGGATGTGCGCGGCGCGCTGGCGATCGTCGACGACACCGGATGTTCGGTGGTGGACAAGCAGAATGCCGCGGTGGCCAAGGGCGCGGTGGGCCTGCTCGTGGTGAGCGCCGGTGGCACCGAGGGGCTCTTCGAGCCCGGCTACTACCAGCAGCTCACGGTGCCGGTCGCCGTCATCGACGACAGCACCGATGCCGCGTTGCGCCGTACCAACGCGCCGGTCCGGTTGACCCTCGACGCGCAGGCCAGCGTGGCGAAGTCCCGAAACGTGATCGCCCAGACCACCTCCGGTGACAGCACAAATGTGGTGCTGGCCGGCGCCCACCTCGACAGCGCGCCGCGCAGTCCCGGAATCAACGACAACGGCACCGGGGTGGCCGCGCTGCTGAACATCGCCCAGGCACTGGGGTCGGCGCCCGACAGCACCAACGCCGTGCGGTTCGCGTTCTGGGGTTCCGAGAGCCTCGGCGCGGCAGCCAAATACGTCGCCGGGCTGGACGCGGGCCAGCTCGACGATATCGCGGCCTACCTGGACGCCAACATGCTCGGCTCGCCCAACCCCGGCTACTTCACCTATGACGGTGACCAGTCCGCGGCCGCCAACGAGGCTCCCGAAGGCTCGGCGGGGATCGAGCGCACCCTGGCCGGCTACCTCAACCTCGCCGGTGTCCGGCCCGCCGACATCCCGCTGGACGGTTCCGGCGATTACCGCCCCTTCCTGACCGCGGGAGTGCCCGTCGGCGGCCTCACCACCGGGTCGACCCAGCGCAAGAGTGCGGTGCAGGCCCGGCTCTGGGGTGGTCGTGCCGGGACGGCATTCGACCCCAACCACGGCACCGCCCGCGACGGGATCGACAACGTCGATCACCGGGCGCTGTCGATCACCGGGCCGGCCCTGGCCTTCGCGATCGGCACCTATGCGCAGTCGATCGAAGGAGTCAACGGCGTCCCACCCCGGGACCGCCGGCACCGCCGAGGATGAGGACACCGCATGTATCTGCGCGTCGACACCCGAGCCACCCCACCAGTCGTGGAGGTCGTCGAACCCGATGATTTCACCGCCTTCAAGGTCGTCATCGTCACGTCGTCACACTCCTGGGTGGAGCCCGGTGAGCTGGCCGCCCTGGCCGGCCGCGCCGATGACCCGGACTGGCAGCGGCAGCTGGCCGGCATGATGTCCTACGCGCAGTCCAAGGGGTGGCTCGACGAGCACGGCCGGATCCGCGCTCACGTGCAGACCCAGGACGGGTAGCCATCGGGCACCATGAGCCGGTGGAAAAACCCGGTGTTCTGGAGCGCCTCGCCCGTCGTGCCATCGCGACCCCCCGGCGTATCCTCGCTGCGGCAGCGCTGCTGGCGGTCGCGGCGGCGATCTTCGGTGTCCCGGTCACCCAGAAGCTGGCCGCCGGCGGATTCCAGGATCCCGCTGCCGAATCCAGTCGGGCGGCCGAACTGCTGACCGGCAGGTTCAACCAGGGCGATATGCAGTTGCTGATCGTGGTGTCGGACCCGTCGGGCGCCATGAGCCCGGCCGCCCGCCGGGTGGGGACCGAGATCGTCTCGGCGTTGCGCGACTCCGAGCATGTGGCCGAGGTGAGTTCGGCGTGGACCGTGCCGCAACCCGCCGCCGCCGAACTGCTCAGTCGGGACGGCACCGCGGGATTGATCGTCGCCGGCATCACCGGGGGTGAGAAGTACGCCCAAGACCATGCCAAGGACCTCGTCGACGCCCTGGTGCACGACCAGGATGGCGTGCGGGTGCAGGCCGGTGGCCTGGCCATGGTGAACACCCAGATCACCGAGCAGTCCCAGCGTGACCTGCTGGTGATGGAGTCCATCGCCATCCCGTTCAGCTTCCTGGTCCTGGTCTGGGTGTTCGGCGGGTTGCTGGCCGCCGCCGTGCCGGTGGTGGTCGGTGTGATGGCGATCCTCGGTTCGCTGGCGGTGTTGCGGCTGATCACGATGGGCACCGATGTGTCGGTGTTCGCCCTGAACCTCTGCATGGCGATGGGGCTGGCGCTGGCCATCGACTACACGTTGCTGATGATCAGCCGCTACCGCGACGAACTGGCCGACGGCGCCGACGAAGAGGACGCCCTGGTGCGGATGATGGTGACTGCCGGACGCACGGTGGTGTTCTCGGCGACCACGGTGGCGCTACCGATGTCGACGCTGGTGCTGTTCCCGATGTACTTCCTGAAATCCTTCGCCTACGCCGGGGTGGCCACCGTGGCATTCGCGGCCATCGCGGCGTTGGTGATCACGCCGGCCGCGATCGTCGTGCTCGGCGATCGGATGCGCGGGCCCGCCCGGGCTCCGCGCCCGGTGACACAACAATTCTGGTACCGCTCAACCACATTCGTATTGCGCCGCGCCGCCCCGATCGGCGCGGCAGTGGTGGTGCTGTTGATTTTGCTGGGACTGCCGTTCCTCGGCGTCAAATGGGGTTTCCCCGACGATAGGGTGTTGCCCGCCACCGCATCGGCGCATCAGGTGGGTGACCTGTTGCGGGAGGATTTCGCGCACAACTCGGCGACCGACATCTTCGTCGTCATCCCCGACGCCGCCGGACTGTCGGGAAGCGAACTGGACCGATACGCGGCTGAATTATCCGCGGCGGCCGATGTTTCGGCGGTCTCGCCGCCGGTGCAGCGTGACGGAAGCGTGTTCCTGCGGGTATCCAGCTCGGCGCCGCTGTTCTCCGAGGCCTCGTCGGCGCAGTTGGATCGGTTGCACGAGGTGGCCGCCCCGGGCGGCCGTCAGGTGTTGCTGGGCGGGGTCGCGCAGACCGATCGCGACAGTGTCGACGCAATCGCATCGACTCTGCCATTGGTGCTCGGGCTCATCGCGGCCATCACGTTCTGTTTGCTGTTCCTGCTCACCGGCAGTGTGGTGCTGCCCCTGAAAGCGCTTGTGCTCAACATCTTGTCGCTGACTGCCACGTTCGGCGCGATGGTGTGGATCTTCCAGGACGGGCACCTCGGTGGGTTGGGCACCACGGCCACCGGCACGCTGGTCGCGAATATCCCGGTGTTGCTGTTCTGTATCGCCTTCGGGTTGTCGATGGACTACGAGGTGTTCCTGCTCGCCCGGATCCGCGAGTACTGGTTGTCGTCGGGGCGCACGGCGTCCGATGTCGGGGAGAGCGTGGCGCTGGGTCTGGCGCGCACCGGCCGGGTGGTTACCGCTGCCGCGCTTGTGATGTCGATCTCGTTCGCCGCGTTGATCGCGGCAAACGTGTCATTCATGCGGATGTTCGGTCTGGGGCTGACGCTGGCGGTGCTGATGGACGCGACGCTGGTGCGCATGGTGCTGGTGCCGGCGTTCATGCAGTTGATGGGGCGCTGGAACTGGTGGGCGCCCAAGCCATTGGCCCGGCTCCACGACCGGATCGGACTGAATCACTGACGGGTCGAACCGAACGGCTTTGAACCAAAGGGCGTAGCACCCCGTAATGAGGATATGGCCACTAATCTCGCCGGAATGCCCAGTTACAGCACGATCGCCGGTGTGCACGGGGTGTTGCCCCCGCACCGTTATACCCAGGACGAGATCACCGAGGCGCTGCTTGCCCTCCCCGGATACGAGGGCCTCGAAGACGTCGTTCGCGGACTGCACAAGAGCGCCAAGGTGAACAGCAGGTATCTGGTCCGGCCGCTGGAAGAGTATGCGGCACTGACCGATTTCGGTGAGGCGAATACTCTTTTCATAGAGCACGCAACCGAACTCGGGTGTGCGGCGCTGGCCGGCGCACTGGACGAGGCGGGGCTGCGGCCCGAGGACGTCGACCTGATCATCACCACCACGGTGACCGGCGCGGCGGTCCCGTCGCTGGACGCCCGCATCGCCGGTCGACTCGGGCTGCGCGCCGATGTACGCCGAATCCCGATCTTCGGGCTCGGCTGCGTGGCGGGTGCGGCCGGGATCGCGCGGTTGCACGACTACCTGCGCGGTGCGCCCGACAAGGTGGCGGTGTTGGTGTCGGTGGAGCTGTGCTCGCTGACGCGCAAACACCATCCGTCCATGCCGACGCTGGTGGCCGGTGCACTGTTCGGTGACGGCGCCTCGGCGGTGGTGGCCACCGGTGCCCAGCGGGCCGAGCAATTGAACCCGACCGGCCCGGATGTGCTGGACTCGCGCAGCCACCTGTACCCGGATTCGCTGCACGCGATGGGCTGGGACATCGGCACCGAGGGTTTCGAGATCGTGCTCAGCGCCGAGGTGCCGTCCTTCGTCGGGCGATACCTCGGTGACGATGTCACCGGATTCCTTGGTGCGCATGACCTCACCGTCCCCGATATCGGGACCTGGGTCAGCCATCCGGGTGGCCCGAAGGTGATCGAGGCCATCATCGACACCCTGGCGCTGCCGTCGGACGCCCTGGACCTGACCTGGCAGTCACTGGCCGAGATCGGCAACCTGTCCTCCTCGTCGGTGCTGCACGTGCTGCGCGACACCATCCGCAAACGGCCCACCACGGGCACCCCCGGTGTGCTGATGGCGATGGGGCCGGGCTTCTGCTCCGAACTCGTGCTGCTGCGGTGGCGCTGAACCGATGAGGGCATACGTGGCACTGATCCTGCTGGTCGCGGTCGAGCGGGTGGCCGAACTGGTGGTGTCCAACCGCAACCTCGCGTGGAGCAGGGCCAACGGCGGCCGCGAGTTCGGGGCGGGGCACTACCCGGTGATGGTGGCGCTGCACACCGGTCTGCTGGCCGGGGCGGTGCTGGAGGCACGCGCACGCAGGCGCTGGATCTGGCCGGCGTTCTGGGTGGTGGTGGTCGCTCAGGCGTTGCGCTGGTGGTGCATCACCACCCTCGGTAAGCAGTGGAACACCCGGGTGGTCGTGGTGCCGGGTGCCGCCCGTGTCGCCGGCGGACCGTATCGTCTTGTGCCACACCCCAATTACGTGGCCGTGGTCCTCGAGGGAGCCGCGCTGCCGCTTGTCGGCGGCGCCTGGATCACCGCCGGCGTGTTCTCGGTGGCCAATGCGTTACTGTTGCGCACCCGGATCCGGGTGGAGAACGACGCACTGCAGGGTCTGAGATGAGCGCGTCGACGTGATCGACCTGCTGGTGGCCGGTGGCGGGCCGGCCGGGCTGGTCACCGCCGTGCACGCCGCGCGGGCGGGCCTGCAGGTCGTCGTCGTCGAGCCCCGGCGTGGACCCATCGACAAGGCGTGCGGCGAGGGACTGATGCCGCACTCCCTGGCCCACCTGGACCGGCTCGGGGTGGATTTCGACGGGCACCCCTACCGGCACTTCCATGGCATCCGCTACCTCGACGGCCGCCGCGTCGCCGAGGCCCGCTTCGCCAACGGTCCGGGCCGCGGGGTGCGCCGCACGGTGCTGCACGACGCGCTGTCCACGGCGGCCGCCGACGCCGGGGTGCAGGTGGTGCAGGGCGAGATCGGCCCGGTCACCCAGGACGCATCCTCGGTGAGCGCGGCGGGCCTGCGGGCCCGCTACCTGGCCGCCGCCGACGGTCTGCACTCGCCGATCCGCCGCTCCCTGGGGCTCTCGGGCGAGGAGCCCAAGCACCGTCGCTGGGGCATCCGCCGACACGTCGAGATCGCGCCGTGGTCGGACTGTGTGGAGGTGCACTGGGGCCGGCGCCCCGAGGCCGGGGAAGCGTATGTCACCCCGGTCGGCGACGACTGCGTGGGCGTGGCGATCCTGAAGTCCACCCGCGGCGGCTTCGAGGACCACCTTCGGCAGTTCCCGGCCCTGCGGGACCGGCTGCACGGTCTGCCGCACGGACCGGACCGGGCGGCCGGGCCGCTGCGCCAGCGGGTCCGGCACCGCAGCGCCGGACGGGTGCTGCTGGTCGGTGATGCCGCGGGCTATGTGGACGCCCTGACCGGTGAGGGTATGGGCCTGGCATTCGGCGGGGCCGAATTGCTGGTGGACTGCATCGTCAGCGACCGCACCGGCGACTACGACCGCCGCTGGCGTGCCCTGACGCGGCGATACCGACTCCTGACCGCGGGTCTGCTCCACGCCACCGGGATCCCTCCGGTGCGGGCCGCCATCACCCCGGTCTCCGCGGCGCTGCCCGCCGTGTTCGCGCGCGTGGTCAACGCTCTCGGCGAATAGCGCTCAGCCCGGTCATCCCGTGATAGACGACCAGCGCGGCGATGGCGCCCAGCGAGATGCCGGTGAACGTCAACGACCCAGCCTGCCAGGTGAAGTCGGCGATCCCGATGATCAGCGGGATGGCGGCGGTCATCTGGTTGACCGGCTTGGCGAAGTCCACCTGGTTGGTCAGCCAGATCCGGACACCGAGGACGCCGACCAGACCGTAGAGCACGATGGTCGCCCCACCCAGCACACCCGGCGGAATGGCCGAGATGGTGGCACCGACCTTGGGGCACAACGACAAGACGATCGCCACCGCGGCGGCCACCCAGTAGGCGGCCGTCGAGTAGATGCGAGTCGCGGCCATGACACCGATGTTCTCGGCGTACGTGGTGGTGGCCGAGCCGCCGCCGGCGCCGGCGAGCACGGTGGCCACCCCATCGGCGGCCAACGCCCGGCCCAGCAACGGGTCCAGATCGGTGCCCGTCATCTGCCCCACCGACTTCACGTGCCCGATGTTCTCGGCGACCAGCGCGATCACCGCGGGCAGGAACAGCGGCAGCACGGCCAGGCTGAATGTCGGCGTCTGGAACTCGGGTAGCCCGATCCAGGCCGCCTGCGCGATCGCGGACGTGTCGACGTCACCGAGCGCCAGCGCCAGCAGGTAGCCGATGACCACCGCGCCGAAGATCGCCAGCCGCCCGATCAGGCCCTTGAAGAACGCCAGCGCGCCGACCAGCAACACCAGCGTCACCAGCCCGACCAGCGGGCCCTGTTCGAAGTTCGTCTTCGCCGCCGGCGCCAGGTTGAACCCGATCAGCGCGACGATCGCGCCGGTGACCACCGGAGGCAGCACCAGATCCAGCCACCGGGTGCCGATCAGATGCACCACCGCGCCGATCAGGATGAGCAGCAGCCCCACCGCGATCAGGCCGCCCAGCGCGCTGCCGGTGCCCTGCGCGGTCACCGCGGCGGTGACCGGTGCGATGACCGCGAAGCTCGACCCCAGATAGCTCGGCAGCCGGTTGCCGGTGATCACCAGGAACAGAATCGTGCCGACACCGGAGAACAGCAGTGTGGTGGCGGGCGGGAATCCGGTGAGCACCGGCACCAGGAACGTCGCACCGAACATCGCCACCACGTGCTGGGCGCCGATCCCGAGGGTGCGCGGCCAGCTCAACCGTTCATCGGGTGCGACGATATCGGCGTCGGGCCCGACATAATTCCAACCAAATCGTGTCACGAGTGTTGACTACACACCATGAGGGATGGGCGCGCAGCACGAATGCTGATGAGCTGGCTACCCGGCGCGGCCGACCTCCGCCACTACCGCCGCGCATGGCTGCGCGGTGACGTGATCGCCGGGCTGACCGTGTCGGCCTACCTGATCCCGCAGGTGATGGCGTACGCCACCTTGGCGGGCCTGCCGCCGGTTGCGGGATTGTGGGCGGCGCTGGCCCCGATGGCCGTCTACGCCATCGTGGGCTCCTCCAGTCAGCTGTCGGTGGGACCGGAGTCGACGACGGCGCTGATGACGGCGGCGGCGCTGGCTCCGCTGGCGATCGGCGACCCGAGCCGGTACGCGGTGTTGGCGGCGGCGCTGGCCGTTCTCGTCGGCATCGTCTGCCTGCTGGCCGGGGTGTGTCGACTGGGGTTTCTGGCCGAGATGCTGTCGCGACCGGTCCTGATCGGTTACATGACCGGCGTGGCCGTGGTGATGATCGGTAGTCAGCTCGGCAAGGTCACCGGGGTCGAGGTGGACGGTGAGGAATTCATCCCGCAGATAAGGTCGTTCGCCGCCCACATCGGCGAGGTCAACTGGCCCACCCTGGCGATGTCGGTGACGGTCTTGGTGCTGCTGTTTGTGCTGTTCCGGCGGTTCCCGGGCTCGCCCGGTGCGCTACTGGCGGTGTTGGCGGCCACCGCCGCGGTCTGGCTCCTGGACCTGGACCGGCACGGGATCACGGTCATCGGCGAGATTCCGGCCGGGTTCGGCACACTCGGCGCGCCCGCGGTGTCCGCGGCCGATCTGCTCAGCCTGTGCGTGCCCGCCCTGGGCATCGCGGTCGTCGCCTTCTCCGACAACGTGCTGACCGCGCGCACCTTCGGTTCACGCAAGAACGAGACCATCGACCCCAACGCGGAGCTGCGTGCCCTCGGTGTCTGCAACCTGGCAACCGGTGTGACACAGGGCTTTCCGGTGAGCTCGAGCGGCAGCAGGACGGCTCTCGGCGACGCCGCCGGCAGCCGCACCCAGCTGTACTCACTGGTCATGCTGGCCGTCGTCGTCGCCGTCCTGATGCTCGGCGGGGATCTGCTGGCGGGTTTTCCGACCGCGGCGTTGGGCGCGCTGGTGGTGTACGCCGCCCTGAAACTGGTCGATATCGACGGTTTCCGGCGGCTGGCGCGATTCCGGCGCAGCGAACTGATCCTGGCGGTCTCGACGACCGTGGCCGTGCTCGGGATCGGAATGCTCTACGGCGTATTGGTCGCCATCGCGCTATCTGCGCTGGACACCCTGCGCCGCATCGCGCGGCCGCACGACGGGGTGCTCGGCTACGTCCCCGGCCTGCCCGGCATGCACGATATCGACGACTACCCGCAGGCCGAGGAGGTGCCCGGACTGGTGGTGTACCGCTACGACGCACCGCTGTTCTTCGCCAACGCCGAGAACTTCCGGCTGCGCGCCATGGCGGCGGTCGAGCAGGCCCGGTATCGAGTCGAGTGGTTCGTCTACAACGCCGAGGCCAATGTGGACCCGGACCTGACCGCGATCGACGCACTCGAGCAGTTGCGGACCGATCTCACCCGCCGCGGCATCGTCTTTGCCATGGCCCGTGTCAAGCAGGATCTGCTCGATGACCTGGTGGCCTCGGGGTTTTACGACGAGCTGGGGCCGAACCGGATTTTTCCCACGCTGCCTACCGCGGTGCAGGCGTTCCGGGACCGCGCGACCGGATGAGGTAGCCCACCGTGCCGACCGCGATCACCGCCAGTCCCGCCAGCACCGATACCGCCGGCAGGGTGAAGGCGAGCACCAGACAGCCGGCCAGCCCCAGCACCGGGATGATCCGGCGTCGCGGCCGCAGCGTCGCGGCGCTGGCATTGGCGATCGCGTAGTAGACGAGTACCGCGAACGACGAGAAGCCGATCGCGCCACGGATATCCACGAATGCGGCGAGCACGGCGACGATGACGCCGACCGCCACCTCGGCGCGATGCGGGGACTCGAAACGCGGGTGCACAGCGGCGAGCGCGGTGGGCAGATGCCGGTCCCGGGCCATCGCCAGCGTGGTGCGGGAGACCCCGAGGATCAGCGCCAGCAGTGAACCCAGGGCGGCCACCGATGCACCCACCCGGACCACGGGGGCCAGCCCCGGGTGCCCGGCCGCCGACACCGCGTCGGCCAATGGTGCGCTCGCGCCTGCCAATCCGGTGCTGCCGAGCACCGACAGCACCGCGACCGCCACGACGGTGTAGACCACCAGGGTGATCCCGAGCGCCAGCGGTATCGCCCGCACCAGGGTGCGGGCCGGGTCCCTCACCTCCTCGCCGAGCGTGGCGATGCGCGCGTAACCGGCGAACGCGAAGAACAACAGCCCGGCGGCCTGCAGCACACCCCACCCGTCGGCATCCCCGGCGATGCTCAGCCGAGCGGCCTCCCCGGCCCCGGCCAGGGCCACCACCACGACGCCGAGCACGCCCAGCACGATCGCGACGATGATCCTGGTGAGCAACGCCGACTTCTGCACGCCCGCATAGTTGACGGCGGTCAGTGCCAGCACCGCGGCGACCGCGACGGCGTGGGCGTATTGCGGCCAGACGTAGGCACCGACGGTGAGCGCCATCGCCGCGCAGGAGGCGGTCTTGCCGACGATGAAACTCCAGCCGGCGGTGTACCCCCAGAAGTCACCGAGCCGTTCCCGGCCGTAGACGTAGGTGCCACCGGACTGTGGATACAGTGCCGCCAACCGTGCCGAGGACATCGCATTGCAGTACGCCACCACCGCGGCCAGCGCCAGGCCGAGGAGCAGACCCGAGCCGGCCGCGGCCGCCGCCGGCCCGAGCGCGGCGAAGATGCCGGCGCCGATCATCGCGCCCAATCCGATCACCACGGCGTCGAAGACGCCCAGCCGGCGTTTCACAGCAGGCGAGCCATCCCGTTGACCGGCCCGTGGCCGCGCCCTATCGGATAGGCGGCCCGGATGCATTCGGTGACCCAGCCCTTGGCGAAGCGCACCGCGGCGGGCATCGGGTGGCCGTGCGCCAGCGCGGCGGCGATGGCCGCCGCGAGCGTATCGCCGGCGCCGTGATCGTGGTGGGTGGCGATGCGCGCCGCGGCGAATTGGTGGAAGTCCGAGCCGTCGAACAGCAGATCGGTGCTGACCGCGGAGGTGCGCAGATGGCCGCCCTTGACCAGCGCCCAACGCGGCCCCAGGGCGTGCAGGGCGCGGGCGGCATCCCGCTGACTACGGTCGTCGACGACGTCGATGCCGACCAGCAGGCGCACCTCGTCGAGGTTCGGCGTGACCAGCGCCGCCAGCGGGATCAGGGCATTGCGCATGGTGTCGAGCGCGCTCGGATGTAGCAGTGGTTCACCGACATTGGAGGCACAGACCGGGTCCACCACCAACGGGACGGCGCCGGCCAGTCGTTCCGCACGCCAGGTGTCCACGACCGTCTCGATGATGTCGGCGGATGCCAGCATGCCGGTCTTGGCCGCCTCGATACCGATATCGGCGGTCACGGCGCTGATCTGCCCGGCCACGACGTCGACGGGAATCTCGTGGAACGCCTTGACTCCCAATGAGTTCTGCACGGTCACTGCGGTCACTGCGGCACATCCGTGCACCCCGAGCATGGCAAAGGTGCGCATATCGGCCTGCAGGCCGGCGCTGCCACCGGAGTCCGAACCGGCGATCGTCAGGACCCGCCGCGGCGTCTGGCCCGGTGCCGGCAGCGTGAGGGTGTCGATCAGCGGTTCTTCGCGGCGTTGACGCCCAGATAGGCGCCGTAGCCCAGGGCGCCGAGGACCGCCAGCTTGCGGGTCTGCGGGAACAGCAGCCCGGCGCCGACGGCGGTCTCGATGGCGCCGTTGGTCTTGATGTGGCGGGCGGTGTCACGGGGGAAGGCGGGTTTGGTGATCGGTTCGAACACCTGGGGGGCGACGAAATGTGCGAGTCCCGCCCCGAGCAGTGACAGGCCGGCGACGGTGGCACGCTTGGAACTCTTCTTCTCGGCCAAGGCAATCCCTCTCAGTTGATGGCGTAATCGCTCAACGGGAACTCGGAGGCTTCCCGGATCGCGGTCTCGGTGGTGGTGGGCCGCAGCAGGGTGGGCTCACCGGCCGGGTTGTAGTAGTAGGACCGGGCGCTCGCGCAGTTGCCGAGGGTGAACAGCGAATCGCCGAGCAGCTCGGTCATCCGATCCAGGTAGCGGGTGTTGGCCTCTTCGGTGACCTCGAACGTGGTGGCGCCGCGGCGTCGCACCTCACCGAAAAGACGGTCCATCAGCCGCATCTGGTATTCCATCGTGTTGAAGAAGTTCAGGCCGAGGAACGCATACGGGCTGGCCAGGCTGAGATAGTTCGGGAAGTAGGGCATGGACACGCCCTGATAGGCCTGGAAGCGTGTTTCGCGCCACCACTTTCCGAGGTTGCGGCCGTCGCGCCCGATCACCTCGATGGCCGGGAAGTTCGCCTCCCAGAGGTCGAAACCGGTGGCCAACACCAGGGTGTCGATCTCGGTCTTGGTGCCGTCCTTGCCGACGATGCCGTCGGCCTGGACATGGTCGATACCGGCGTCCTGCAGGTGGACGTTGTCCCGGGTGAACGCCCGGTAGTAGCCGTTGCTGAATGTCGGTCGCTTGCAACCGAAATCGTAGTCGGGTGTGAGCCTTCGGCGCAGCTCCTTGTCGCGGATGGTGACGAACCGGTGCAGTTTGGACAGGTCGGCCGCCGAGATGTTGCCCCGCCCGCGGAACGTCTTGTAGTGCACCACCCCGATCGTGACCATCCACTCGTAGACGGAGTCGGTGAACCAGCGCAGCACCCGCTGGGTGGCGGGGACCCGGGCGAAAAGCTTCTTGGCCAACGGCCCGAACCGGATATCGATCTTGGGGACCACCCAGATCGGTGTGCGCTGATAGACGGTCAGCTCGGCGGCCTTCTTGGCCAGCTCGGGGATCAGCTGCACGGCGGTGGCGCCGGTGCCGATGACCGCGATCCGCTCGCCGGTGGGGTCGTAGTCGTCCTGCCAGTCGGTGGTGTGGATGACGCGGCCCGCGAAGCTGTCGATACCCGGGATGTCGGGGATTTTGGGCTGGGAGAGGAATCCGGTGGCGGTGATGAGGTAGCGGGTGCTCAACACCTCGCCGTCGAGCAGGCTCACCTGCCACTGGCTGGTCTCGTCGTCCCAGCGGGCGCCCTCGACGACGGTGCGCAGCCGAATGTGGCGGCGCACGTCGTACTTGTCGGCGACTCCGTCGGCGTATTGCTTGATCTCGGTGCCGGTGGAGAACAGCCGCGACCAGTTCGGGTTGGGTTCGAAGAAATAGGAGTAGGTGGTGGTGGGGACGTCGACGGCAAGCCCGGGATAGTGATTCACATACCAGGTGCCGCCGAGGTCGTCCTCACGGTCGAGGATCACGAAGTTCTCGATCCCCAACCGTTTGAGCTGGATGGCGGCACCGATACCGGCGAAACCAGCGCCCACGATGACGGCGTCAAACATGGGTGAAACGGTACCCCTAGCCCTGCAGCGATCCGGTACGCGGCACATCGGTGGTGGCGATGCACGTCACGGCCCGGTCGCCGCGTTTCCAGGAGTCCGCGGTGGGATAGAGCACGAACATCCCCACCTCGGGGTCGGCCATTGCCTCGGGGGAGAACTCCTCCAGCGCGGGCTGGCATTGGTCTTGGTACTCGATGATCGCGGTCTCGCCGGGGAACTCGTCGCCCGGCACGGTGGCGACGTAGTAGACCTCACCCTTGTGCGGTTCGGTGCAGGCCACGGTCTTCACCGAGGCCACCAGGCTGGCATCGGACGGGATCTCCGACAAGCAGTCGCCGACGCCGACGTCGGCGGCGTTCACCGCGTTGGGGTCGAAGATGTCGGCGAGCTCACTGTTCTTGATTTCGTCGGAGTTGGCCACGATCAGCGCGACGGCGGCGATGCCGACCAGCACCCACAGCCCCGACAGCACCAGGCCGGCGATCGCCATCCCGCGCCCACCCTGGCCCTCTTTGGCCTTCTTGAGACCGACGAAACCGCAGATCACGCTGATCAGTACGCCGCCGATGAGCCCGAAGATCAGCGAGACGATGGCCCACCAGTTGGTGGCCGGCGGCCGGGGCGGGGGGTAGGCCTGCCCGTAGGGATCGGAGTAGGGCAGGGGTGGGGGTGGTGGGAAATTGCCGGCCGGGGGTGGCGGGAAATTGCCGGCCGGGGGTGGCGGGAAATTGCCAGCTGGGGGTGGTGGGAAGCTACCGGCCGGAGGTGGTGGGTAGTTCCCCGGTGGCGGTGGTGGGAATTCCCCGTGCGGCGGAACGCTCATGCAAGAAAGATAGCCGCGGCGTTCACCGCGAGCAGGGGGACGTCCAAAGTCTTGGAGCCGAGATCGTGGCGGGCCCCGCTGACCTCGACGATCTGGGTCGGCCCGGACACCAGGGCGGCCGCGGCCCGGATCTCGGCGATGGTGCCGAACGGGTCGGCGGTGCCGTGGGTGAACACGGTCGCCGTGGTGATGTCGGGCAGGTGCTCGGTGCGGGCGCGTTCGGGTTTGCCGGGCGGGTGCAGCGGATAGGAGAACAGGGTCAGCACATCGGGTGCGGCGTTGTGCGCGGCCGCCACCATCGATGTCATGCGCCCGCCGTAGGAGTGTCCGCCGGCGATGACCGGGCCGTGGCCCTGGGCGCGGGCCCAGCCGATCGCCTCGGCGATGCCCTGTTGATCGGAGGCGGCCGAGTTCGACGGCGGCCCCTTGGGCCGGCGGCGCCGGTAGGGCAGGTTGTAGCGGACCGCCAGGTACCCGCGGCGCGCCCATTCGTCGCAGACCCGCACCAGCATCGGGGAATCGCGGTTACCGCCGGCGCCGTGGGTCAGCACCACCGTGCCGGCGGGTGCGGTTGCGGGTTCGTGCGCGATCCCCGCGATGTCCTCAAGACTCATGCTGCAACCGGAACAGCGCGTTGACCGGTCCGTGTCCGTGCCCCAAGGGGTATGCGGCGCGCAGGCATTCGGTCACCCAGCGCTTGCCGAACGCGACCGCCTCGGGCACGGGGTAACCGTGCGCCAGCGCGGTGGCGACGGCGGCGGCCAGGGTGTCACCGGCGCCGTGATCGTGGCCGGTGTCGATGCGCGGCCCGTCGAACTCGTGGAATTCGGTGCCGTCGAACAGTAGATCCGGACTGGCGCCCGAGGACCGTAGGTGCCCGCCCTTGACCAGTGCCCATTGCGCGCCGAGTGCGTGCAGTGCCCGGGCCGCCTCTTTCTGGGTGGCGGCGTCGACGACGTCGACGTCGACCAGCAGCCGTACCTCGTCGAGGTTCGGGGTGACCAGCGTCGCCAGCGGAAACAGTTCGGTCCGAATCGAATTGAGCGCCGACGGGTGCAGCAGTGGGTCTCCGTGCATCGACGCGCACACCGGGTCGACGACCAGTGGTACCCCGGTGTCCAGGGTGCGCCAGGTCTCGGCGATCGTCGCGATGATCTCGGTGGAGGCCAGCATGCCGGTCTTGGCGGCCTGTACGCCGATATCGTCGACGACGGCGGTGATCTGTCCGGCCACCACGTCGAGTGGTATCTCGTGGAAACCCTTGACGCCCACCGAGTTCTGCACGGTGACGGCGGTGACCGCGACGCAGCCGTGCACGCCCAGCATGGCGAAGGTGCGCATATCTGCTTGGATGCCGGCACCGCCGCCGGAATCCGAGCCGGCGATGGTCAGCACCCGGGTGGGGGTCTGCCCCGGTGTGGGCAGTGGAAGGAACTCGGTCATGACGTCAAGGGTAGATACACCCGGTTGCCCTGCTCGGTGAACTCCTGCGATTTCTCCGCCATGGCGTCCCGTATGTCCTGCGTGATGCGCATCGAGCAGAACTTGGGTCCGCACATCGAGCAGAAGTGGGCGGTCTTGGCGGGTTCGGCGGGCAGCGTCTCGTCGTGGTATTCGCGGGCGGTGTCGGGGTCCAGCGAGAGCGCGAACTGGTCATGCCAGCGGAACTCGAAGCGGGCCAGCGACAATGCGTCGTCGCGCTGTTGGGCGCGGGGATGGCCTTTGGCCAGGTCGGCGGCGTGTGCGGCGATCCGGTAGGCGATCACCCCGTCCTTGACGTCTTTGCGGTCGGGCAGGCCGAGGTGTTCCTTGGGCGTGACATAGCAGAGCATGGCGGTGCCGGCCTGGGCGATGATCGCTGCGCCGATGGCGCTGGTGATGTGGTCGTACGCCGGCGCGATATCGGTGGCCAGTGGTCCGAGGGTGTAGAACGGCGCCTCCTCGCACCACTGCTCCTCCAGGCGCACGTTCTCCACGATCTTGTGCATCGGGACGTGGCCGGGGCCTTCGATCATCACCTGCACACCATGGGATTTGGCGATCGCGGTGAGCTCGCCGAGGGTGCGCAGTTCGGCGAACTGGGCCTCGTCGTTGGCGTCGGCGATCGATCCGGGGCGCAGGCCGTCGCCGAGGGAGAAGGTCACGTCGTAGCGCGCCAGGATTTCGCAGAGTTCGGCAAAGTTCTCGTACAGGAATGATTCCCGGTGGTGGGCGAGCATCCACGCCGCCATGATCGACCCGCCGCGCGACACGATCCCGGTGACCCGCTTGACGGTGAGCGGGATGTAGCGCAACAGCACGCCGGCGTGCACCGTCATATAGTCCACGCCCTGCTCGCACTGTTCGATCACGGTGTCGCGGTAGGACTCCCAGGTCATCTTGGTGGGATCGCCATTGACCTTCTCCAGGGCCTGGTACATCGGCACCGTGCCGACCGGCACCGGGGAGTTGCGCAGGATCCATTCCCGGGTGAGGTGGATATCCTTTCCGGTGGACAGGTCCATGATGGTGTCTGCGCCCCAGCGCGTGGCCCACACCATCTTGTCGACCTCTTCGGCGATCGAACTCGTCACCGCCGAATTGCCGATATTGGCATTGACTTTCACTCCGAAGGCCTTGCCGATGATCATCGGCTCACTCTCGGGGTGGTTGTGGTTGGCCGGTATCACCGCGCGGCCGCGGGCGACCTCGCTGCGCACGAGTTCTGCAGTCACACCTTCACGTTCGGCGATGAACGCCATCTCGGCGGTGATCTCACCGTTGCGTGCCCGCTGCAGCTGGGTGCCCTTGTCGCGGGCGATACCGGCGCGGGGGGCCAAACCCTTCTCCAGATCGATGACGGCGTTCGCGTCGGTGTACGGGCCGGAGGTGTCGTACAGATCGAAATGCTCGCCGGTGCTCAGGTGCACCCGCCGAAACGGCACACCCGTGGGTGAGTAGAACTTGGAACTGCCCGCGATGGGGCCCGTCGTCACGGTGGGGTTGACAGCAACACTCATCTACACATCTCCCTACGCCGGCATTACCCGGTCAGGTTCGTACGGTCGACGGCCCTAGCCGTCCTCTCAGCGCGCTGGTGCGCGCTCCCGTGTGGACGGGTTCAACGTAGCGCATCCGCGTCCGGATTGGCGAGAGATCGTTTGTATAGCTAATATATGTTTTCGCCGATTGGGAGATCGAGACCTGATGACCACTGAGCTCGAACGCACGCGTGCCCGACTGGATCACGACCATCCCCGCTACAAGTGGATCGTGCTGTCCAACACGACGTTGGGCATCCTGCTGGCCGCGATCAACGCATCCATCGTGCTGATCTCACTGCCGGCGATCTTCCGCGGTATCGGGCTGAACCCACTGGCGCCGGGCAATGTCGGCTATCTGCTCTGGATGATCATGGGCTACCTGGTGGTGACGGCCGTGCTGGTCGTCCCGTTCGGCCGGCTCGGGGACATGTTCGGGCGGGTGCGGATCTACAACCTGGGCTTCGTGGTCTTCACGGTGGCGGCCGTGGCGCTGTCGTTCGACCCGTTCCACCTCGGTGGCGGCGCGGTGTGGCTGATCGGCTGGCGCGTCGTCCAGGGCGTCGGCGGGGCCATGTTGATGGCGTCATCGTCGGCGATCCTCACCGATGCCTTCCCGGCCAACCAGCGTGGGATGGCGCTCGGGGTCAACATGGTGGCCGCGGTGGCCGGGTCGTTCCTGGGGCTGCTGATCGGCGGTGTGCTCTCCGAGTGGCACTGGCAGGCGATCTTCTGGGTGGGTGTGCCGATCGGCGTGCTCGGCACGGTGTGGAGCGTGCGCTCGCTACGTGAGCTCGGGGTGCGTACCCCCGGGCGGTTGGACTGGGCGGGCACGCTGTCCTTCGGCATCGGGTTGACCGTGCTGCTGGTGGGGATCACCTACGGCATCCAGCCCTACGGCGATGCCACCACCGGGTGGACCAATCCGTGGGTGCTCGGATCGATCATCGCCGGCCTGGCAATCCTGGTCGCCTTCTGCCTCATCGAACTGCGGGTCGCGCAGCCGATGGTCGATATCCGGCTGTTCCGTTCGGCCGCATTCGGGATGGGGAACCTGGCCGGCCTGATGTCCTCGGTGGGTCGTGGCGGCCTGCAGTTCATGTTGATCATCTGGCTGCAGGGCATCTGGCTTCCCTTGCACGGGTACAGCTTCGAATCGACCCCGCTGTGGGCCGGCATCTATCTGCTGCCCGTCACCGTCGGGTTCCTGGTGGCTGCGCCGGTGGCCGGCACGCTGGCCGACCGGTTCGGCGCCCGGCCCCTGACGGTCGGCGGCATGCTGCTGATGGCGGCGTCCTTCATAGCGCTGCTGCTGATTCCGGTGAACTTCGACTACTGGATCTTCGCGCTGCTGGTGTTTCTCAACGGCCTGGGCGGTGGCATCTTCACCGCACCCAACACCGCGGCCATCATGTCGAGCGTGCCGCCCGCCCAGCGCGGTGCCGCATCGGGTGTGCGGGCGACCTTCTTCAACGCCGGATCCTCGCTGTCGATCGGCATCTTCTTCTCGCTGATGATCGTCGGGCTGGCCAACTCATTGCCCGCGACGCTGAGCAGTGGCCTTCAGGCGCAGGGCGTCTCGTCCTCGGTCGCCCACGAGGTGGCCAACACGCCGCCGGTGGGCAGCCTGTTCGCGGCGTTCCTGGGCTACAACCCGATCGGTGAACTACTCGCACCCTCGGGTGCGCTGGAGGCGCCCGGCGTGCACGCCGACGTGCTGACCGGTAAGACGTTCTTCCCCGAACTGATCACCGGGCCGTTCCATTCCGGGCTCACGGTGGTGTTCCTGGCCGCCGCCGCCATGATGCTGATCGGCGCGGTGGCGTCGATGTTCAGCGCGGGGCGGTACGGGGCTGACGCCTAGGACGGTGGGCGCCGCCGCCGGATGTCCGGCAATAGTGGCAGGTCCCGACAAATATTTGCTCCTGCCTGCGCTTGCCGCACCGCCGCGCACTGTGGTCCGCAGGGCCATCGCGACAACGATATTGCCTGATCAGACGCACGGCCGCCAACTCGGGCGGGCTTTCCACGCGCATCGCGCGCCAGCTAACTTCGCCGGTGTTCAAGATCGCACCATTGCAAAGGGAAACTACTGATCTTGAAGGTCAACTTGGGCCTATCGAAAGCGCGATGAACAGGCATAACCTGGGAGGTGTAGCTGATCGGACGCTCCGTACGCCCGCGGCGGAGTGCCGATGTATCTCAGGGGGATAGCAACATGCGGAAAGTGATCATGGGGGCAGTCGTAGCCGCACTCGCGGCGGTGTCCGTCGGCATAGCTGGGCCGGTGCACGCCCTACCGCAGATCGATGATCCAGATCCCAGAACACCCTTCGATTTCAGTGGGCAGGTCATCGAACTGCCCTTCGGGTTCCGGGTGAAGATCGTCGACTCGGACTGGGAGCCCGGTTTCCAGGGCACCAACGCACCGCGGGGCGCCGATCTCACCGGCCCACGCACACACGGAATTCCGTAGGGCTGGTCCGCGCCTACACTCGGCACGGTGACGACCATTCAGCGCAGGGCCTTCAACGACGCGATCACCCGGTTCTGGAGCTTCGCCGCACCGGCCTATGACACCGGCTGCCTGCAGCGCTTCGTCTACAAACCCGCCCAGGACGAGGTCGTCGCGCAGCTGCGCAGCCACGGCTGCCGCCAGATCGCCGACATAGCCTGCGGCACCGGCATCCTGGCCGCCCGCATCCAGCGCGACCTACGCCCCGACGAGGTGTACGGCCTGGACATGTCCGACGGCATGCTGGCGCAGGCCCGGCAGCGCTGCGATCGGGTGCGCTGGATGTCGGCACCGGCCGAGCAGTTGCCGT
Source organism: Mycobacterium sp. MBM (assembly GCA_021648845.1). GTDB lineage: Bacteria > Actinomycetota > Actinomycetes > Mycobacteriales > Mycobacteriaceae > Mycobacterium. The sequence continues at coordinate 80,085 of JAKJHY010000003.1, forward strand.
TCGAGGACGGCTTCCTGGACGCGGTGGTCACCACCTCGGCGTTCCACTTCTTCGACCAGCCTGCGGCGCTGGCGGAGTTCCATCGGGTGCTGAGCCCCGGTGGCATCGTCGCCGTCACCACCATGAGCCCTCGGCATTCGCTGCCGGTGCTCCACGCCCTGTCGTCGGGTCTGGGTGCGCCGGCCCACACGCCGACCCCGGAGGCGATGCGGAACCTGTTCGTCGCGGCGGGGTTTCAGGTCGAGGACCAGCATCGGGTGCGCCGCCCGGTGTGGACACCGGTGTCGGACCTGATCACCGTCGGCGTCAAGCCTGCGTGATCCACTTCTCGGCCGCCCTGGCGGCGCGGTGCAGCGCGTCGTACTCGCCGAGGTAGGCGGCGAGCGCCCCGATGACCGGGACCATCCCGAGATAGCGGAAGATCCGCCGAGGATGCGGCCGCCTGCCCAGTTCGTCGCCGATGGCGTTGAGAATCCCGGCCAGATGCCACACCTTCTGCACGACGTTATCCGGCCACGGCTCGTCGATATCGGGTACCGGCGGGTCCGGGATATCCCGCCCGCACAACACCGCGGCCAGCATCCGCACCTGGTCCCGCCGGTCGCTTACCCCGTGCTCACGCGCCACGGCGCACAGGATGAGCGTCTGGCTGGAGAAACCCAGGAGATCCTGCACCGGCAACCTGCTCGCGATCGCACCGAGGGCACCGGGCCAGGCCACCGCGACGGTGTCCAGTGCACCCACCCGCCGGATCCACCACCTGATGCGCGCAGCGCGGTCCTTGGCCTCCCAGGCCTGTGTTCCGGGCACCTCGAGGAACTCCAGATGCCGGCGCACGTCGAGCGGATCGAAATCGGCCAGCACATCCAGGATCAGCCCGGACAAGGCCGCCGCGCGGGCCAGCACATCGGCGACGTCATTGTCGGACAGCTCGACCTTGGGCAACAGATCCATCAGGACACCTCGATCAATACCGGGGCGTGGTCACTGGGCGACTTGCCCTTGCGCTCCTCGCGGACGATCTCGGCGTGCGTCACTCGCGCACCCAGAGCGGGGGAGCCGAGGATGAAGTCGATTCGCATGCCTTGCTTCTTCGGGAACCGCAACTGGGTGTAGTCCCAGTAGGTGTAAACCCCCGGACCCGGCGTGAACGGGCGCACCAGATCGGCGAAACCGGCGTCGACCATGGCCTGGAAGGCGGCCCGCTCCGGTGCGGAAACGTGGGTGGAGCCCTCGAAGAACGCGGGATCCCAGACATCCTCGTCGGTGGGTGCGATATTCCAGTCGCCGCCGAGTGCCACCGGCAGCGAGGGATCCTCGGTGATCCAGCGTGACGCGGTATCACGCAGTGCACCAAGCCAACTCAGCTTATACGGGTAGTGCGGATCGGCCAGCGTGCGGCCGTTGGGGACGTACAGGCTCCACACCCGGACCCCGCCGCACGTCGCGCCGATCGCCCGGGCCTCCACCAGTGCCTGCCACTCGGGCTGTCCGTCGAAGCCGATCTCGACGTTGTCCAGGCCGACCCGCGACGCGATCGCCACCCCGTTCCACTGGCTGTGTCCCACGTGGGCGACCTCGTAGCCCAGCGCCGCGAACGGCATGGCGGGGAACTGCTCGTCCTTGCACTTGGTCTCCTGCATGGCCAGCACGTCGATATCGGCGCGCGACAGCCAATCGGTCACCCGGTCCACCCGGGTCCGGATGGAGTTGACGTTCCAGGTGGCGATGCGCATCAGACGGGCTCCGGGATCTTGAGTTTGCGCTTCAGCGCGGTGAAATCACTGATGGTCTTGGTGGTGACGTGCGCGACCGGCCGGGCGTTGCGGCCGTTGGCCTCGGTCTTGGACACCATCACCACACCGTCGATATAGGGCTGGATGGTGGTGGCGTTCTGCACGGTGGCCACGATCACGAGCTGGAAACCGAACTTACGGAACGCCTGCAGCGCCTGCTGGGCGAACTGCGGATCGGATTTGGAGAACGCCTCGTCGAGCATCAACTGGGCGAAAACCGGCTTGTTGTCCCCGCTTTCGGGATTGGCCAGGTTGAAGCTCAACGCCCCCGCCAGGCAGAACGCCATCAGCTTCTCCTGCTCGCCGCCGGAATTGTCGCCGGCGTTGCTGTGCGTGCGGATCAGCTCCTCGCTGCGCACATCCCACTCGGCGCAGTCGAAGGTGAACCGGTTGCGCACATCGAGGGCGTCGCGGGTCCAGGCCCGATCCTCGGGAGTGTTGCCGGCCAACCGGTTTCGCAGCCGCAGGATATCGGCGTACTGATCGAGGATGGCCTTCTTGTCGCCCAAGCCGACCTCGGCGATGCGCCGCGAGATCGACTTGACGATATCGGTGAGTTCGGCGACGGCAACCAGGCTGCGCGGGGTGGCGCGCAGGGTCAGCCGGGTGCCCCGGTTGAACTCCACCGCGCCCAGACCTGTGTTGACCCTGGCGATCTGGTCACTGATCCGCCGGGTCTCCTGCTCGGCCACCCTGTGCAGGGTCAAGATGGCGTCCGGAGCCTGTTCGGTGATCAGGCGCATCATCCGGTCGTAGGCGTCCGGCAACTCCCGTTCGTCGATATGGCGGCAGACGGCGACATAGTCGTGCACCCGCTCGTCGAAATCCTCGGAATCGTTCGGGATCGCATCCGGGAACGAGGTGTCGAAGGTGGCGATGATCCGGGCCAGCTCCTCATGGGAGCGTCTGCGGCTCTCGGTGAGCTGGTCGCGTTCGCGGCGGATCGCGGCCAGCAGCGCCTCGCGGTGCGGCTCCGGGTTGAGCAGCTCGAGGGTCACCGGCACCTCCGCGGAATAGCGGCGCAGCAGCTCGGTGGCGGCGTCGGCGATCGCGGCCGGCGCGAGCCGGTCCTGCAGATCCATCAGCCGGGTGCGCCGCCCGTCCAGATCATCACGCCGGGTCGCGATGGCGCCGCGGCGGGTCATCAGGGTCTGGATGTCGATCCAGCATTCCTCGGCCCGGGCGCTGAGCGCCTCCACATCCGGATTGTCGGCCATCAGCAGGTCGAACTGTTCGCGCAGCCGGTCGGCGTGACCGTCGGCAGTCTCGGTGTCGATCTGGCTCCACTGCGGGAACTGCTCGCAGATCGCCTTGCACGCCGCCGCCCGGTCCCGCCACTGCTGGCGGCCGGCGGCGATGTCATCGGCGGCGTCGCGGGCCTGCTCGAAAACCTGCTCGGCCTCCGCCAATTCGGCGGTCAGGGCGTCCAGTTTGGCGGTGATATCACCTTGGTAGATGTATTCGGAGGGCTTCAGCGCGCGGCGGTCATCCTTGATCGCCAGCCGATCGGAGTCCTTGTAGAGCCCGGTATCGGTGACCGCGCGGCGGAACCGGGCGAACAGGTCCGGGGAGTCCACGCAGATGTGATCCCCGGCGGCGCTCAGGATATCGAGCGCCTCGGGCGCGCACGGATGGTCGGAGTTGACCACGAACAGCTTGCCGGCAAGCGTGTTCGGCTCCGGGACCCGGTCGGGTGCGTTGACCCGGACATGGTGCAGTGCCAGCCGCCCACGCATGTTGGTCTCGTTGACGAAGCGCAGCACCTTGGCGTAGTGCTCATCGGGAACCAGCAGCCGCAACCCGACCGACCGCAGCACCTTCTCCACCGCGGCCCGCCACCGGCCCTCCTCGGGGCGCAGATCCATCAACTCGGCGACATAGGGCAGCGCCGCGGGATCGACACCCACCGCGGTGCAGATGTGTTCGCGCATGGTGACCGCGAACTCCGGCAACGCCGAGCCGACCTGTTCGACACGCTTGAGCTCCTTGGCTGCGTGATCGCGGGCGATGCGCGCCGCCTTCTGGGCGTATTCGGCATCGGTCGAGGCCTCCCGGCCGCGCTCCAATTTGACGGCCAGTCCCGCGGCCTGCTTGCTGAGATCCTCACGCAGGTTCCAGAACTCGTCGGCGCTGTCGGGTACCGCCAAGCCCTGCGCGGTCACCATCTCCGCGTAGGCGGTGTACCGGCGGGAGATCTCCTCGGCCTGCGCCTCGGCGGCGGCGACCTGGGATTGCAGCGGACCGACATTGGTGCTGGCGCCACTGATCTGGGCGTTCAGTGAATCACCCTCGGCCTTGGCGAGATTGAGCTGCCGGGTCAGATCGGCGTACTCGTTCTCCAGTTGGTCGATGGTGCTGTCCAGATTCTCGACCTCGGCCGGGCACTGCTGCAGCCGGACGTGATCGGTGTAGGTGCGCACCATCTGCGCGTCGACCAGGTCGATGATGCCCAGATCCGAGGACTCCGAGGCGTAGCGGGCCTGGATCGCCTCGATATCGCCCAGGATCTTGCGCTTGCGCTGGGCGATCGCCAGCAGTTCGCGGGCCTCCACCAGCGGGTCGATCTGCTTGAGCGCCTCGGGCAGCCGGGCCAGGCTGTCGGGCTCGTCGAGCATGAAATCGCGGACGAACTGTTCCAGGCCGCCAACGCTCTTGAGCGATTTCGCCTTGCCCAGCAGCTGCTGGGCGGCGTCGGAGGCGCGGATCCCGATGGAGGCGTACAACTGGGCCAGATACTGGGACTCCACCTTGGTGGAGAAACGCCAGCCTCCATATTCCCCGTCGCTTCGCTCGCCCCGGATCTTGAAGGCGCCGGTATCGAAACGGCCTGCCGCCCAACGGTTGCATACCTCTTCGATATCGAGGTCACCGTCGCCGAGTACGAATCTGCTCGACGAGTCCGAGCGTGACTCACCGGTGAGCCACTTGAGCACCAGCCCGGTGATCGAGCGACCGGTATTGCTGGTGTAGGTCACCGCGACCGCCGACCAGGTGGTGCCATCACCGCGCAGGTACATCACCTGACTGACCCCGGCGTCGCTGCGCTGACCCCAGGCGCCGCGCACGTACTTGTCCACGGTGCGCCGCCCGGCGGAGGACCCGGCGGCGGTATTGTCCCCGGAGGCGTTGAAATTGCGTCGGTTGAACGGCAGGAAGCCGAGCGAAATGGCGTCCAGCAGTGAGGATTTGCCGCTACCGGAGGCGCCGGCGATCAGTGCCCCGCCGGCGCTGATCGGCACCGAGTGGTAGCCGTCGAAGACGCCCCAGTTGATCACCTGCAGCCGGGACAGGTGGAACTGCTCGCTCATTCCGAAACGCCTTTCAGCAGCTGCTCGAACTGTTGCTGCAGTTCGGTGATCACCGAGGCCGTCATGATCGCGGTGATCACCGGGCTGACGGTGTAGCTGTCCTCGTCATCGCGGGTCTTGCGCAGGATGTCCAGCCCGGCGAGGCGGGCGATGGCCGCGTCGACGCGGGCGGTGAAGGTGACGATGTCACGGTCGGTGTCGTTGAGCACACCGGAGAACAGTCCGTGCATCTCGTCACGGGTGATGAGAAAGCTCAAATCGCCCCCGGCGCGCATCATCTGGGCCAGGTGCAGGGCCAAGATGGAGTCGTAGGTGCCCAGCGGTTCGCGGCGCAGCAATTTGGCGCCCCTGGTCGGTTCGTAGCGGGCCTGCTCGATATAGGCGATATCGACCTGCTCGGAAATCCGCAGCTGCAGGTCCAGTTCGGACAACCGGATCGAAAGGTCGGCACGGTATTCCAGGATCCAGCTGTAGATGTCCGGGTCGGCTTCGCTGCTGACATAGCGTCGCGTCAGCAGATGCTGCAGGGCCCAGCAGGCCCGGTCGGGCATCGCCGAGACGTCACCGTCGAACCGGGGACGGCGCTGCTGCGGGGCCCGGCCGGACTGGTCCACCTCGGGCAGCGACGCGAAGTCGACCTCTGGTTTCGATGTTGCGGTCTCGGTCATGAGGCGCCATCCAGGACGGGTTCGGTGAACATCAGGTGCGGAACCTCCATCTCGCGGTCATGGCCGTCCAACGAGTGGAATCGGACCGTGACCGGTTCTGCGTCCGTGCTGGACGGTTGCTTGAGCGCCCAGGACCAGAGCACGATCACGTGGCCCAGATACGGCGCGTCCAGCATGCCCAGGGCATCCGGAAGGGACACCGGCAGAGACGAATTCAGCATCTGCGACAACGCGGGTGCATCGACCTGGGTGGCCAGTGCGGAGAACGTGGTCAAGTCCACCGCGCCGGCGGCGGTCTCGGCCGGTTTGGGAGCGGACAGATCGCTGATCCGGAAGCTCAGTGCGCCGACCGAGCTGATCGTGTGCCGGGCGAGCGGAACCTCGATGGGAAGCCGGGAGTCCGTCAACGACTCCTTCAACAGGGCGCGCGCGGCGCCGATGGCCTCGTTGAGCTGACGCGCCACCCCGCGGGTCTGCTCCAGGGTGCCGAACGCGGTGAACCTCTTGACCCGCTGCGCGCAGCGCTGCTGGATGCGTTCGACCTCGTCGATCTGGTGGCCGACCAGTTCGAAGAAACCGGCCATCACCTTGCGCAGGGCGGGGTCCAGCTCGGGCAGGGTGGCCGCGACGGTGGCGATATCGGCTTCGAATTCGGCCCGCTGATCGGGGTCGTTGATCATCCGCAGGAACGCCCGATGCGAATCGCGCCCCGCGGAATCCCAGGCCGCCTGATAGTCGGCGTACATCTGGCGTTGCCGATCGCGGTACTCGACGTTGGTGTCGATCGGGTCATCCAGGGCCGCCGTCGCCTGCTCGATCATGGTGCCGTACAAGCCGATATCGGTGATCAGCCGCTCCATCTGCATCGCGATGGCACGCGCCTCGTCATACATGGCGGTCACATCGGGCTCCGGGCGTGTGCCGGCGTCGAGCTCGTCGAGCTCGGCGTGCAACGCCGCGATCTCGGCCTCGATGCCGGCCCGGATCCGGTCCGGGTCGTCACCGACCCGGATGGCGACCTGCTTGAGTCGGGCGGCGATGCCGTTGATCGATCCGCCGGTGGCGATGCTGTCGTTGCGGCGCATACCGCGCACGAAGTCCAGGGCGCGGCGCGCATCCTGGGTCAGGTAACAGATATTGCGCCCGCCCGCGGAATGCGGATCGACGACACGATGCAGCCAGCCCTGGCTGGCCCAGGACTTGATCAGCGCCAGCCCGGACGGCTCACCGGTCTCGTGCAGCGCTTCCAGATCGCGTTCCAGCCGCACCACCAGATCGGTCTCGCCGACCAGCCCGTCGAACAGATGGCGTTCCATCAGCGTGGCGTACACCGCGAGGTTGGAGGTTGCCAACAGCCGGAGCGCGCGCGAGGACTGCACCTCGCGATTGGCATCGAGTAACTCACGCATGGCCCACGAGGCTATCTGCGCGCAGGTAACGGTGGCGGTGGTGCAGCGTGAACCCCAGGGACTCATAGAGCGCCTGGGCGGGCGCATTGTCCTCGAGAACCTGCACATATGCCCGGGTCGCGCCCTGTTCGGCGCCCCAGGCCGACAGGGCGGCGAAGACCCCGCGGGCCAAACCCTGCCGGCGGGCGGACTCCGCGACACGCACACACGACACGCCGAGCCATCGGGTGCCATCCGGTGCGGTCGTCACCGCGCCACGCCCCACCGCGGCGCCCGCGGTGGCGAAGGTCAGCGCGCCGTCCACCACGGCGGTGAGGATGTCCGTGGGAACGTCACGCTCGTAGATTCGCAGCCAGGTGGCGTCGGGCGCCGCGGACAGCGCCACCTGCGGCGCGGGGGCGGGCGCCAGGTCGCGGATCAGCACGCGGGTCGCCTTGGTGCCGGCGGCCTTGATCGGTAGCAGGCGTTCCGGCAGGGCCAGCCACGGTTCCATATCGCGTTGGGCGTACCAGTCGATGATGGCGGGTAGCGCCTCGGTACTCGACGAGAACAGCAGCGGGACAGCGGAGTTGGCGCGGCTGGAGTGGCCCTGCCCGATCCCTGGGCCGGCGCGCAGCAGCCAGCCGTCACACCAGTGCTGCTCGGCCCCGGGCCAGGCCAGTGCCGCGGCGTGCTCCAGCGCGCGGATCTCGGAGTTGCGCACCGGTGCGTGCGACAGCTCGCGCACCGACACCACGTCGGCGGGATCGATCTCGACGCGCTCGCCGGACTTCGGACGGACCACCACCGCGGGGGTGAGGGCTTCCAGATGACCGACCACATCGGTCAGGCCATCGGGGATTCGGTAACGCAGGGACACCCGGGCGCCGAGGGACGCCATCAGCTAATGGCCGAAGGGGTCGGGATCCTCGCCGGGCAACCAGCTCAATCCCGGGACCCCCCACTTGTTGGACTTCACCATCCGCTTCGCCGCCCGCGCGTGCCGGCCGATCAGGCGGTCCAGATAGGTGAACCCGTCCAGGTGACCCGTCTCGTGCTGCAGCATCCTGGCGAACAGCCCGGTGCCCTCCAGCGTGATCTCGGTGCCGTCGGCGTCCAGACCGGTGACCCGGGCCCACTCGGCGCGCCCGGTCGGGAACGACTCGCCGGGCACCGAGAGGCAGCCCTCGTCATCGTCGTCGGGGTCGGGCATCGTCTCGGGAACCTCCGAGGTCTCCAACACCGGGTTGATCACCACCCCGCGGCGGCGCGCCGTCTTGCCGCGGTCCTCGGCGCAGTCGTAGACGAAGACGCGTTCGGTGCGACCGATCTGGTTGGCGGCCAGCCCGACACCGTTTGCTGCGTCCATGGTGTCGTACATGTCGGCGATCAACGCGGCCAACTCGGCCGGTAGCGTTCCGTCGGCGGCGACGGGCACCGGAGTGGTCGGGGTGTGCAGGACGGGATCTCCCACAATGCGAATTGGTACGACTGCCACGGTTGGTTAGCTTAAGTCAGCCGACGCGCGGGTAACGATCACGCCTCAACTCGCGGCGCCGTGATTGAATGATCGCCGAACCACACACATGTCATTTGCGAGTTATCGGAAGGGTCCAAAGAGCGATATGGATGGCGCCATCGCGCGGACCGGCCAATCCGGGGACGACTCCGAACCCGCGGACGGGTTGACCCGCCGCGAACACGACATCCTGGCGTTCGAACGCCAGTGGTGGAAATACGCGGGGTCCAAGGAAGACGCCATCAAGGAGCTGTTCTCGATGTCGGCGACGCGGTACTACCAGGTGTTGAACGCCTTGGTGGACCGCCCCGAAGCGCTGGCCGCCGACCCGATGCTGGTCAAGCGGCTGCGACGGGTGCGGGCGAGCCGGCAGAAGGCCAAGGCCGCGCGGCGGCTGGGCTTCGACATCACCTGAGCCGTTAGGCTTGCCCCCGATGAACCAGCGAGATTCTTCCGGGCTGCCCCTGCGCGCCATGGTCATGGTGCTGCTTTTCCTCGGGGTGGTGTTCCTGCTGGTTGCGCTCCAGTACCTGGGCCCCGACGACGATGACGACGGCGACACCGCCGTGGTGAGCGCCACGACCACCAGCGCCACCTCCAGCGCCGCCCCCGAACCGGGGCCCGACCAGGCCAAGACCGATGTCCGGGTGTTCAACATCTCCGAGGTCCCCGGTGCGGCCGAGGGGACGGCCACCCGGCTGCGTGACGCCGACTGGAACGTCACCGAGACCGGGAACCTGGTGCTCGACGGCGTGCCGGTCACGACCGTCTTCTTCGGCGAGACACCGGGTGAACGCGAGGCCGCCGAGGACATCGGCCGCCTCCTGGAGGCCCCGGTCGAACCTCGGCGCCCCGAATTGGTGGAGCAACCACCGGGGGTCATCGTGGTGGTCACCGGCTAGGCTCTCGGACATGCCGATCTCAGCCACGATTCGCCTTCTCGCCGCTGCCGCCGTCATCGTCCCGGTCGCCGCCGCGTGCACGCCCAACGAGCCGGTCGCCACCGAGCCGGGCACCACACCGCCGGTGTGGACCGGATCGCCCTCACCGTCTGCTCCGGCCGCCGCGGGCGGCCACGGCTCGGGTGCGGCGCACGGTGCTGGGGAGACGCTGACCGCGGACCTCAAGACCGTGGACGGCACCGAGGTGGCCACCGCCACCATCGAGTTCACCGACGGCTTCGCGACGGTCACCGTCGAGACCACCACCGCCGGCGAGCTGACGCCCGGCTTCCACGGTATGCACATCCATGAGGTCGGCACCTGTGAAGGCGATTTCACCAGCGCCGGCGGACACTTCCAGGCCGAGGGGCACTCCGGGCATCCCGCCAGCGGCGACCTCAGCTCGCTGCAGGTGCGCAGCGACGGCTCGGCGAAGCTGGTGACCACCACCGACGCCTTCACCGCCGAGGAACTGCTCGCGGGGTCCAAGACCGCCATCGTCATCCACGAGAAGGCCGACAACTTCGGCAATATCCCCGCCGAGAAGTACCAGCAGGTCAATGGCACCCCCGGACCCGACCAGCAGACGCTGGCCACCGGTGACGCCGGCGGCCGAGTGGCCTGCGGTGTCATCTCCGCGGAGTAATCCGAGCCGAATCGATTTCGCCGGGTCACCCCGGCCGACGGTCGGTGTCGAATGGGAGTTCGCCCTCGTCGACCCCGACACCCGCGATCTGTCCAACGAGGCGGCCGCGGTGATCGCCGAGATCGGCGAAACCCCGCATGTGCACAAGGAATTGCTGCGCAACACCGTCGAGGTCGTCACCGGGATCTGCGAGACCGTCCCGGAGGCGATGATCGACCTGCACGACACGCTGGTCCCGGTGCGCCGGATCGCGCGGGAACGCGGGATGGAATTGTTCTGCGCGGGCACACACCCGTTCGCGGAGTGGTCCAGCCAGCAGCTCACCGAGGGCCCGCGTTACGCCGAGCTGATCAAACGCACCCAGTGGTGGGGCCGCCAGATGCTGATCTGGGGTGTGCACGTGCACGTCGGGATCTCCTCGGCGCACAAGGTGATGCCCATCATCACCTCGCTGCTCAACCAGTACCCGCACCTGTTGGCGCTGTCGGCGTCCTCCCCGTACTGGGATGGCGAGGACACCGGGTACGCCAGCAACCGGGCGATGATGTTCCAGCAGCTGCCGACGGCCGGATTGCCGTTCCAGTTCCAGGAGTGGTCGCAGTTCGAGGGCTTCGTCCACGACCAGAAGAAGACCGGCATCATCGACCACATGAACGAAATCCGTTGGGATATCCGGCCTTCTCCCCATCTGGGGACCATCGAGGTGCGGATCTTCGACGGAGTGTCCAATATCGAGGAGTTGGGCGCGTTGGTCGCGTTGACGCACTGCCTGATCGTCGACCTCGACCGCCGACTCGATGCCGGCGAGCAACTGCCCACCATGCCGCCCTGGCATGTGCAGGAGAACAAGTGGCGGGCGGCGCGCTACGGATTGGACGCGGAGATCATCCTCGATGCTGACAGCAACGAGCGGCTGGTCACCGATGACCTGGACGATCTGCTCGATCGTCTTGCGCCGGTGGCGGTCTCGCTGGGCTGCGCCGACGAGTTGGCGCGGGTGTCCGGGATCTACCGGGGCGGCGGATCATATCAACGCCAGCGGCGGGTCGCCGAGGAGAACGACGGTGACCTCCGCGCCGTCGTCGACGCACTGATCGGGGAGCTGGTGCTGTGACCGATGCGACGCCGATGTTCCCGCTGGAGATGGCGATGCTGCCCGGCGAGGAACTGCCGCTGCGGATCTTCGAGCCGCGATACAGCGCCATGATTGCCGAATGTCTCTCCGGCGAGCCAGAGTTCGGTGTGGTGATGATCGCCGCGGGGCGAGAGGTCGGCGGCGGTGAGGAACGGCACGACGTGGGCGTGCTGGCCCGCATCGTCGAGCATGCCGATCTGGGCGAGGGACGCTACCGACTGCGTTGCATCCTCGGCGAGCGGATCAGGGTGACCGAATGGCTCGCCGACGCCCCGTACCCGCGGGCGCGGACCGTGCCCTGGCCCGATGAAACCGGTCCCTCGGTGACCGGGGCGGATATCGGCGCCGTGGAGGACACCGTGATGGCGTTCTTCGAGCGGATCGCCGAAGCCCGCGATGCCATGCTCCCGCCCCGGGAAGACCTGCTCGGCGGTCCCGAGCCGGGCCAGCAGGCCGGAGATCGGCTGTATGCGTTGGCCGCCCGTATCCCGATCGGCCAGGCCGACCGGTACGCGGTGCTGGCCGCACCGAGTGCACACGCCCGGCTGGAGGCGCTGCGCGAGGCCGTGGAGACCGTCGCGGCGATGGTGGAGTTTCAGCTCTCCGAGTGACGGCCCGGGTCCGGGAACGGGTTATGGGCCAGGTCATCGGTGACCACCGCGTCGGACACCTCCTGTTCGCGGTAGGCGAGCTGCCCGACGCGGTTTGCCACCACCGGTGCGGTGATGAGGGTGAACAGGCCGGCCAGGATGATCATGCCGACGTCGGGATGACCGCTGAGCCGGATCGCCGCGCCGGCCAGCACCAGCAACAGCCCGAGCACCTGAGGCTTGCTGGCAGCGTGCATGCGGGACAACGTATCCGGGAAGCGCACCACACCGATCGCGGCGGTCAACGCGAGCGCGGACCCGCTGAGCACGAGCACCGAGGTGATGATGTCGACGGCGGTCATCGGGCGCTCCGATCATCGAGATCGCGGTCGGGTACCCGGAAGCGGGCCACGCTGACCGAACCCACGAAGCTGATCAACGCCAGCGCGGTCAGGCTGTAGGTCACCGTGCTGTCCAGGCTGAACGCCGCCCACGTCCCGATACCGCACATCGACACCGCGACAAAGGCATCCAGGGCCACGAGCCGGTCGAGGGTACTCGGCCCGGCCAGCAGCCGGTAGACGGTGATGGCGGCCGCCGCCGAGAGCATCACCGCGGCGATGATCCACACGATGTGCATCAGGCGTCCTCCTTCTCGGCCGACGGTTGCCAGTCGGTCTCCCGTTCGAACGCCGCGATCATCAGTCGTTCCACCGTCTTGACCTGGCGGTAGAAGCTCTCGACGGCCTTCTCCGAACCGACGTCGAGCACGTGCAGATAGATGAGCCGCCGGCGTTGGTCGATCTCCAGCACCACCGAGCCCGGGATCAGGGTGAGCACGCCGACCGCCAGGGCCAGCACCAGATCGGATTTGACGGCCAGGTGCGCGCGCAGCACCGCGGTGGCCGGGGGCGGGCCCGGCTTGATCGCCAGCCAGGCCACCTGCGCCGAGGACACCACCAGTTTCACCGCCACATAGAGGATCAGCCGCAGCAGGGCGAGCGGGCGGACCCGCCCCTCGACCGGCACCCGGGGCAGCGGCAGCAGCATCGTGATCACCAGCGCGACCAGCAGACCGCTGGCGATATTGGCCGCAGAGAAGGTGCCCCACAACAGAATCCACACCAGCATGAGCCAGCACAGCGTCCAGATGCGTAACGTGATCTTCCTCATGGGCGGGCCTTTCGGCTCTTCGCGCACGCGCTCATCGCAACACCGCCGAGATGTACTGGGTGCGGTCGAGTATCTGGTCGGCGGTGCGCTCGCTGTAGGCGAAGATCGGGCCGGCGAACAGTGTCAGTGACAATCCCACCGCGATGAGCGCGCCGGTGGGCAGCAGCATCCCGACCGGCATCTTGCCCACGTCGTCGCGGTCGGCGAAGGCGATATCGTCGTCATCGTCGATGAGCGCCGCGGGCACGGTGTTGGAAAGTTCCCCTTCGGGCGCATCGGAGCGGGCCCGCCAGAACGCCTTCGTCCACACCCTGGTGACCGCGTACAGGGTCAGCAGGCTGGTGAGGATGCTGCCCGCGACCAGCACCCAGGCCAGTGACGAACCGTCCTGCGCGCCGGCCTGGACCAGGGCGACCTTTCCGATGAACCCGGAGAACGGCGGGATGCCACCGAGATTCAACGCCGGGATGACGAACACGAATGCCAGCAGTGGACTGGCCGCGGCGAGCCCACCCAGCCGCTGCAGCGTGGAGGCTCCGGCCTGGCGTTCGATCAGTCCCACCACCAGGAACAGGGTGGTCTGCACCACGATGTGATGCGCGACGTAGTAGACGGCGCCGGACATCCCGAGGTGATTGCCCAGCGCGATACCGAAGACCATGTAGCCGATGTGGCTGACCAAGGTGAAGGACAACATTCGCTTGATGTCGTTCTGGGCGATCGCACCGAGGATGCCGACCAGCATCGTCAACAGCGCGGCCACCATCAACACATTGTCCAGGCCACCGTCGGGGAACAGCAGCGAATGCGCCCGGATGATCGCGTACACGCCGACCTTCGTGAGCAGGCCGGCGAACACGGCGGTGACCGGGGCGGGTGCGGTCGGGTAGGAGTCCGGCAGCCAGGCCGACAGCGGGAACACCGCGGCCTTGATACCGAAGGCGACCAGCAGCACGGCGAACAGTGCGGTCCGGGTGCCGTCGGGCACGTCGTCCAGGCGCACCGCGACCTCGGCCATGTTCAGGGTGCCGGTGCTCGCGTACACCAACGCGATGCCGATCAGGAAGATCAACGAGGACACCATCGAGACCATCACGTAGGCGATGCCCGCGCGGACCCGTTCGGCGCTGCCGCCGATGGTCAACAGCACGAAGCTGGCGGCCAGCAGCACCTCGAACCCGACGAACAGGTTGAACAGATCGCCGGCGAGGAACGCGGTACACACGCCCGCGGACAGGATCAGGTAGGTCGGTTGGAAGATCGAGACGGGTTGGCGTTCATCGCCATCGCTGATGCCCTGCCCGATGGCGTAGAAGACCACCGCCAGCAGGACTATCGAGGACACCACCAACATCAGCACCGACAGCCGGTCGGCCACCAGGGTGATGCCGAGCGGTCCCATGCCGGGTTCGCTCTGGCCCCAGCCGCCGACCTGCACGGCGATGGTGCCGTCGCGGTCCACCAGGTACAGCAGCGCGGCGCACACCGCCACCACCGCGGTCAACGCCGTCAGCGAGATCAGTTGTTGCAGACGCGGACTGCGGCCGGCGACCAGGGTGGCGGCCGCGGCGATCGTCGGGATCAGGACAGGCAGGGGTGTGAGAACGGTCGCCAGGCTCATCAGCGTGAGCCCTCCGCGCCCGGCAGGGCGTCCAGTTCGTCGGGTGCGTCGGTATCGCGGGCGGGCACCACATCCGGGATGTCGCGGTCGACATCGTCGTCATCTGCCCGCTCGGCCACCCTGGTGTCCTCGGGATCGTTGCTGACCTCTTCCACGGTGGTGAGCTGGTAGGACCGGTAGGCCAGCGCCAGCACGAACGCAGCGATGCCCATGCTGATCACGATGGCGGTCAGGATCATGCCCTGCGCCAAGGGGTCGGCATCGGTCTGTGCACCGTGGCTGGACCGCCCGTACACCGGCGGATTGCCGGACGGCCCGCCCACGTTGAGCAGCAGCAGGTTGACGGCATTGCCGATCAGCAACAGTCCCAACAGCATCCGGGTGAGCGTGCGTTCCAGCAGCAGATACACCCCGGCGCTGGTGAGTCCGCCGATCAGGACCAGGGGAACCAGGTAGGTGATCATGTCTGTCCCATCGCTCCGCACGGTGCGCTCACCGCGCCATCTCCACATCGACGCGGGCGCCCAGGCTGCGCAGGATGTCGAGGACAAGGCCGACCACGATCAGGTACACGCCGAGGTCGAAGAACAACGCGGTGACCAGTTTGATGTCACCCAATATCGGGATGTCGAGTTGCAGCACCGCCGACGACAGTACGGGCGCGCCCAACAGCAGCGAGGTGACCGCGGTTCCGGCGGACAGCAAGAGCCCGGCGCCGAGTATCTTGCCGGCGTCCAGGGGTAGGGTCTCGCCGAGTTCGTAACGGCCACCGGCCAGATAGCGCAGCACGAGCGCCAGGCCGGCGGTCAGCCCGCCCGCGAAGCCGCCACCGGGCGTGTTGTGACCGGCGAAGAACAGGTAGGCCGACAGCACCATAATGAGCGGGAAGATGATGCGGGTGGCGACCTCGAGCACCAACGAACGGTGCCGCGGGTCGCGCAGTTCGCTGCCGCGCAGCCAGGTGACATCGCCGGCCGCGGGGCTGTAGGCGCCGGCCATGCCGATATCGGGCTGGCCGACCGAACTCGGGGTGGCCTGCGGGACGCGCGGGGCGGCGCCGAACCGCCTGTTGCGGAACACCATCGAGGCCACACCCGTGGCCGCGACGACCAGCACCGCGATCTCCCCCATGGTGTCCCAGGCGCGGATGTCGACCAGCAGCACGTTGACGGTGTTGGCGCCGTGCCCGCGCAGGTACGCGGCGTCGGGCAGCAGTTCGGCGATCCGGCGGGTGTCGCGGGCGGCCATCGCGAAGACCGCCAACCCGGTCACCGCCGCGCCCACGGCCAGCGACAGCGCCGCGCGGGGCAGCCTGCTGCGGCTGATGTTGGTGCGGTCGGCCTCGGCCGGTAGCGTGCGCAGCACCAGCACGAAGATCACCAAAAGCAGTGTCTCGACCAGGAATTGGGTCAGTGCGAGGTCGGGGGCGCCGTGGAAGGCGAAGATGACACCGCAGCCGTACCCGCTGACGCCGACCAGCAGCACTGCGGCGAGCCGGTTGCGCATCACCGTCGCACCGATCGAGGCGGCCAGGATCACCAGGCCGATCACCACCTGCAACGGGGAATCCCACAGCGCCAGCTCCGGCCGGTTCCGCGCGCCCAGCACGAGGGCCACGACGGGCAGTACCACCAGGGTGGTGAGGATCACCGATTGGGTGGCCGGCAACGACCCACGCTGGGTTTGTGCCGTCATCCGCACCGCCAGCAGGTCCAGCCCGCGCATCACGTCGTCGTAGATCCGGTCGGCGTTGCCCAGCGGGGTGAACCCGGACTTACCGCGGGGCAATCGGTTTCGGCCGAAGAACACGCCGGTGCCGACGACGAGGATCAGTACCGACAGCAGCAGTGGGATGCCGAAGCCGTGCCACAGTGCCAGGTAGTAGTCCGACGGGCCGGGAATGGTTTCGGCGTAGTCGTCGAGCACCGAGCCCAGCCCGGACGGCCAGAGGCCGAAGACCAGCCCCGCGGCGGCCAGAATCGCCGGTGGCAGCAGGAAGGTCACCGGTGGGTGGTGCATCTCGTGGACCCGCACACTGGGCTCGGTGCGTCCCTTGTCGGCGAAGGCGCCCCACAGGAAGCGCAGGCTGTAGATGGTGGTGAAGACCGAGCCGGCCACGATCCCCGCGAGCACGTACGGCGCGGCGCCGCCCAGTGCTGGGCTGTGCAGCACGGTCTCCAGGTCGGCCTCCTTGGCCACGAATCCGAAGAACGGGGGCAGCGCGGCCATGCTGGCCGTCGCGGCGACCGCGATGACCAACAGAGGTCGGTGCCGGCGGCCGAGGCCGGCCAGCTTGCGGATATCGCGGGTACCGGTGGCGTGGTCGATCACCCCGACCACCATGAACAGTGCCGCCTTGAACATGGCGTGTGCGCAGAGCATGGCCAGGCCGGCGAGCATCATGTCGGCACCGCCGGTACCGACCATGACGGTGATCAAGCCCAGTTGGCTGACGGTGCCGAAGGCCAGGATGAGTTTGAGATCGTATTCGCGGACCGCGCGCCAGCCGGCCATCAGCATGGTGATCAGGCCGAGCCCCACCACCATCGGTCGCCACAGCGGGGTGTCGGCGAACCCCGGTGACATCCGGGCGACCAGGTACACGCCGGCCTTGACCATCGCCGCGGCGTGCAGGTAGGCGCTGACCGGAGTGGGGGCCGCCATCGCGCCGGGCAGCCAGAAGTGCAGCGGGACGATCGCCGATTTGGACAGCGCGCCGACCAGGATGAGTGCGATACCGAGGCTGGCTGCCGCCCCCGTCGGCGGTGCGGCGATGAGTTCGGAGAGCAGGTAGGTGCCCGACAGGTTGCCCAGGACGATGATGCCGACCAGCATCGCCAGCCCACCGAAGGTCGTCACCAGCAGCGCCTGGGTGGCGGCGCGCCGGCTGGTGGCGCGCTCGGCGTAGTGACCCACCAGCAGGAAGGACAGCACGGTGGTGGTTTCCCAGAACACGTAGAGCAACAGCATGTTGTCGCTGACCACCAGGCCGAACATCGCGCCGGAGAAGGCGACCAGCTCGGCGGCGAAGCTGGGCAGCCGCTTCTCGATGCGGCCCTCGTGATGGTGGAAGTACTCGGCGCAGTAGAACAGCACGAGTGCGCCGATCGCCAGCACCAGCACGCTCATGATCGCGGCCAGTGAGTCGAAGCGCAGCGTGATGTCCATCGACAGTTCCGGCACCCATGGGAGGTGGACCGTCGGGGTGTTGCCCTGGCTGGGCCAGTTCATCCCCACCCAGATCAGTGATCCCAGCGGTACGAGCGCCAGGGGGTAGAAGGCCAGTCGGCCCCAGCGGGCGACCAGCAGCGGCGCCAACGCGGTCGCGATGGCATGGGCGAGGAGAACGGTGAGCATGGCACTCCGATCGGATTGGGGTCGGGGTGTCAGCCGCGAAGGCTAATGCCATTCTACCTGGGCGGTTTTAGGACCTCGTGTGAGCCATGACCGGAATGACGTGGGATGCAACGCCGATGCCCCATCCCGCGATCGGCCAGACCGGCCAGAAGTACCAGCCCCGGCCACCGAGTCCGACGGCCAGCCAGATGCCGAGCATGAGCAGGCTGCCGGCCAGGTAGGCCGCGAGGTGGATGCGCACACTCAGTCGCGCAGCTCTGATCTGTGCGGCCCGGCGGCCGGGATCGTTGTGCCGTAACCGGGCGACCGGTAGGTCGGCGACGAGGGTGTCCAGTTCGCCGGTGCTGTTCGCGGCGAATGCCCGGCCCAACCGGTCCTCGTACTCCGTCATGGGCAGATAGCCCTGTGCCAGGGCCCGTCCCAGATCGGTGGCGGTCCGTTCCCGCTCGCGGTCTCCGGCGCGGATATCGGGCATGTCGGCCTCCCGGGGCTGATGCATACAACTTGTCATTGACTAGATTCGACTATCCCACCGGAACTTGTCACCGTCAAGATGGGTAGCCTGCTGGGGTGAGCCGGATTGTGAGCGCCAGCCGCGAGATCGCCGCGGACCCCGCCGTCATCTTCGAACTGATCGCCGACCCCGCCCAACAGCCGCGCTGGGACGGTAACGACAACCTCGCCGACGCGGCCGCCGGACAGCGGGTGCACGCCGTCGGCGACGTCTTCGCGATGACGCTGGGCAACGGCGCCGTCCGGGAGAACCACATCGTCGAGTTCGAGGAAGGCCGGCGCATCGCCTGGCTGCCGGCCGAGCAGGGCAAGCGGCCCCCCGGGCATCTGTGGCGCTGGGAGATCGAGCCCCTCGGTGCGGGCAGCGGGAGCGTTCGTTCGAGGGTCACCCACACCTACGACTGGACGAACCTCACCGACGAGAAGCGGTTGGTGCGCGCCCGGGCGACCACCGCGGACAAGCTGGCCGCCTCGATCGAGCGGCTAGCGATCCTCAGCGAAGGCGCGTAACGACTCGACCTGCACCGGATCCAGGGAGGGGCGCACGCTTTCGCGGGCGTTCGCCACATCCGCGGCGGTGACATCGGCCGCGTCGATGGAGCGCCGCATCGCCGTCAACGCGGCCTCGCGCAACAGTGCCACGCAGTCCGCGGCGCTGTAGCCGTCCAGGTCCTCGGCGAGCGCATCGAGGTCGACATCGCCGGCCAGCGGCACCGACTTGCCCGCGGTACGCAGAATGTCCTTGCGCGCCTGCGTATCCGGAGGCTCCACGAACACCAGCTTCTCCAACCGCCCCGGGCGCAGCAGCGCGGGATCGATCAGGTCGGGACGGTTGGTCGCGCCCAGCACCACCACATCGCGCAGCGGGTCGATCCCGTCGAGCTCGGTCAGCAGCGCGGCGACCACCCGGTCGGTCACCCCGGAATCATGGCTCTGACCGCGGCGCGGCGCGAGTGCGTCGATCTCATCGAGGAAGACCAGCGACGGCGCCGAATCGCGTGCACGGCGGAACAATTCACGCACCGCCCGCTCGGAGGAGCCCACCCACTTGTCCATCAACTCCGCACCCTTGACGGCGTGCACGGACAGTCGGCCCGAGCTTGCCAGCGCCCGCACCACGAACGTCTTACCGCAGCCGGGCGGACCGTAGAGCAGCACACCGCGTGGAGGTTGCACGCCCAGGCGGGCGAACGTGTCGGGGTGCTGCAGCGGCCAGAGCACCGCCTCGGTCAGGGCCTGCTTCGTCGCGACCATATCGCCGACATCCTCGAGGGTCACCGATCCGACGGCCACCTCCTCGGTGGCCGACCGCGACAGCGGCCGGATGATCGACAACGCCCCGAGGAAATCCGGCTGGCTCAGCGCCGGCGGCTGCCCGTCCGCGCTGGCCCGCGCGGCGGCCCGCAACGCGGCCTCACGAACCAACGCGGCCAGATCGGCGACGACGAAACCTGGTGTGCGTTCGGCGATCACATCCAGATCGAGATCGACTGCGGGCACCCCGCGCAGCAGCACCTCCAACAGTGCCTTGCGGGTACTTCCGTCGGGCAGGCTCAGCCCGAGTTCACGATCACACAGATCGGGCGCCCGCAGCCGCGCATCCACGGCGTCCGGCACGGCAGAGGTGGCGATGAAAGCCACACCCTTGGTCGATACCGCGCTGCGCAACTCGGTGAGGATCAGCGTGGCCACCGGTTCCGGGGCCGACGGCAGCAGCGCGTCGATATCGGTGATGAGCAGCACGCCGCCGGGCGACTCGGGGGAGCAGATCGCGGCGACCGCGGAGGCCACGGTGGACAGCCGGCCCTCGGCGCCCAACGCGCCGACCTCTGGTCCGTCCAGTTCGACCAGCCGTCGCTGCGCGCACACCGCCCGAACCAGGGTCGATTTCCCGACGCCGGCCGGCCCGGACACCAGAACACCGAGATGCGCGGTGGCGCCCAGGCTTTCCAGCAGCTCGGGCTCGTCGAGAGCCAGCTTCAGCCACTCGGCCAGCTTGCCGGCCTGCACATGGGCGCCCTTGAGATCGTCGAGCGGGACGGCCGGTGCGGACGGCGCCTGGCTGGGCGTGCTCGCGGTGGTGACCATCGCGCCGTCACCCCAGCGGACATTCGAATTGGGTTGCACGCTCACCGGTCCGGCCGGATCGACCCCGGTCACGGTGAGCAGTTCCGAGGTCCAGGTGATGCCCACCGACGTGGTCAGTGCGGTCGTGGCCGCCGACGTCGAGGTACCCGGGCCGAGATCGCGGGGCAGCAGCGACACGGTGTCACCGACGGTCATCACCTTGCCCAGCAAGGCCATCCGTAGCGTCGTCGGCGATACCGACTGGGTGGCCAGCCGCGAACCGGTCAGGGTGACCGAACGGGCACCGAATACCGTCACCGGTCGCACCACGACGCCGGTGTCCTCGCGCACTCCGGCATTGGACAACGTGACATCGTCGAGCAACGCGACCCCGGCCGGGGTGCCGGCGGGCGCCAGACCCACGACGGCGGCGGTGCTGCGCGAACCCAGCAGGGACACCGCATCCCATTCCCGGATGCCCAACGCGGCGATGGCCTCGGGGTGCAGGCGCACCACACCCCGGCGGCTGTCCAGGGCGGAGGTGTTGAGCCGCGCAGTCAGCCGCAGTTCGGTCACTTGCGGCCCTGCGGCTTGCGCAGGCCCAGCCGGGACACCGACCGGCGATGCGGCTGCGCGCGGCGAATGGCGCGGCGGGCCTGACGTCGTTGCCCGGGCTTGTCGTTCCAGGTCTCGGGCCGGGCCTTCGTCCAGCGTTCGCTGCGGACCGTGAACGGGATGATGCAGAGGTAGCCGACGATGATGAGCAGCACCAGCACGTAGGGGAACAGCAGCAGCGCGGCGGCCGCGGCGGCGATGGCGATCAGCAGGAACGGCGCCGCGTTGGGCGGCATCGAGACCGATTTCAGCGCCAGCGTGGGCACCCGGCTGACCAGCAGCATGGCATTCGCCGCGAACCACAGGCAGACGAACCAGGGTGCGCTCCACCAGCCCGGGCCGAACTGCAACATCGCGGCCAGCGGGCCGATCACGCCGACGGCGCCACAGGGCGCCGGCATGCCGGTGAAGTACTGCCGTGTGTAGGCGGGTTTGGTGTCGTCGTCGAGCAGCGCGTTGAAGCGCGCCAGCCGCAGCACGATGCACACCGCGTACAGCAGCGCGAAGATCCAGCCCACCGGGGACGTCGGCAGCAACGTCACGTAGACCACCAGTGCGGGCGCCACCCCGAAGTTCACCGCATCGGCGAGCGAGTCGATCTCGGCGCCCATCCGCGACTGGGCATCCAGCGCGCGGGCAATACCGCCGTCGATACCGTCCAGGATCGCAGCGGCACCGATCAGGGCGAGCGCAATATCGGGCCGGTTGTCGAGCGCGAACTTGATGGACGTCAGCCCCGCACAGATGGCCAGCACCGTCGTGGCGCTCGGCAGGATCCGCATCGCCTTTGGGCGCGCCTTGGGCCGGTTCGTGGGTTGCATCAGGGCAGCTCGGCCAGGACGGTTTCGCCGCCGATTGCCCGCTGGCCGCACTCCACCAGCACGCGGGCATCGATGGGGAAATAAGTGTCCAGTCGGGAGCCGAACCGGATCAGCCCATAGGTTTCGCCGAGCGCCAGCGCGTCACCGGCGCGGGCGGTGCACACGATGCGCCGAGCGATCAGCCCGGCGATCTGGACGGCGACGACGTCCACGCCGTCCGGGGTGCGGATCCACACGCTGTTGCGCTCGTTGTCCTCGCTGGCGGTGTCCTTGTCGGCGGACAGGAATTTTCCCGGCCGGTGCACCACCCCCACCACCTCACCGGCCACCGGTGCCCGCTGTACATGGGCGTCGAAGATGGACAGGAAGATGCTGATCCGGGTCATCGGCGTGCCACCCAAGCCGAGCTCGGCCGGCGGGACCGCGGTGTCCAACAGGGTCACCAGCCCGTCGGCCGGCGCCACCACCGCCCCCGGGCGGCTCGGGGGCACCCGCGGCGGGTGCCGGAAGAACAATGCACAGAAGCCTGCCGCGCCGAGAGCGGCGTTGCGCAGCCAGCGCCGGTTGCGGCCGAGGGCCGCCACACCCAGGCCGCCGGCGACGAACGGCAGGCCGGCAGGGTGCAGCGGAGGGACGGTGGAACGGACGAGTTCGATGAAGCGTTGCGCTTCAGAGCTGTCGTCATCGGGTGAACGCGCAGGTCTGGCCATGTTGGCTCCCGATTCTACGTGCAATTCTGCGGGGGTCAGCAGCCTGTCAGATCCCACACGTCGACCTGTGACCCGGCGGCCACGCTGTCGACGCCGACCGGGATATCGAGCAGGCAGTTGGCGGACGCCAGCCAGCGCAGGTGGTGCGAGGCGGGCGGTCCGTAGCTGGTGACGGTGGCCTCACCGGCGGAGACCGTGAGCACCCCGCGGCGGAACTGGCGCTTGCCCGGGGGCGAGCTCAGGTCCTCGGCGAGGGTCGCGGTGATGCGAGGGCGGTCGGGTCGCAGGCCCATCGCGGCCCGCAGCGGCGCCCGCAGGAACACCTCGAAGGACACCAGTGCGCTCACCGGGTTGCCGGGCAGCGTGACGATCGGGATACCGTCGACCCGCCCGCAGCCCTGCGGCATCCCGGGCTGCATGGCCACCTTGACGAACTCGACGTGCCCGCCGAGCGCATCCTTGACCACCTCGTAGGCCCCGGCGCTCACCCCGCCGGTGGAGATGATCAGATCGGCCCGACCGGCGTGGGCGTGCAGGGCCGCGCGGAAGGCGCCGACATCGTCACCGACCGTGGCCGAGGCGATCACCTCGGCGCCCGCTTCCCGCACGGCGGCCGCCAGCATCACTGCGTTGGACTCGTAGA
Organism: Mycobacterium sp. MBM; assembly: GCA_021648845.1. Taxonomy (GTDB): domain Bacteria; phylum Actinomycetota; class Actinomycetes; order Mycobacteriales; family Mycobacteriaceae; genus Mycobacterium. Next base: position 103,596 of record JAKJHY010000003.1, read on the forward strand.
TCTGCCCGGGCCGCAGCGGGGTGCCGGGCGCGATGAGCTCCGATCCCGTCGACATCACCAGCACCCGGGGCGGTGGCAGCACGCTCACCTCGCCCATCCCCAGCGCGGCCACCAGACCCAAGGCGGCCGGGGTGAGCCGCTGGCCGGCGTGCAGCACCGTGGTGCCCGCGGCGACATCTTCACCGGCGCGCCGGATGTGCTGCCCCTCCTTGGTCGCTGTGCGAATCTGCACCCGCGCCGCGCCGGGGGAGAAGGGGGCTGTGAAATCCGAATTCGTGGCCTCCACCGGCACCACGGTGGTGGCGCCGGGCGGCAGCGGCGCGCCGGTCATGATGCGTTGTGCGGTACCGGGTTCCAGCGGCCGGGTGTCGGTGCGTCCGGCGGGGATGTCATCGGCGACCGGCAGGGTGACGGGATGCTCGGCACTGGCCCCGCGGATATCGCCGGCCAACACGGCGAAACCGTCCATCGCCGAATTGTCGAAACCCGGCAGCGACACCGCGGCCACGATATCGGCGGCCAGCACCAGGCCGAGCGCGTCCTCGGGTGCGGTCGGCACCGCGGGGCGGGGTTGCACCAGGCCGGCGACGACGCCCTGATGTTCCTCGACGGAACGCATCAGAGCGGGAACGTCACGCCGGTCAATTCCTCGGACACCGTCCAGAGCCGCTGCTGGATGGCGGTGTCGTGCGACTGTGCGCTCGAGGTGACCAGTTGCGGGTGGCCGACCAGACCCATTGCGGCGACCGGGAAAGCCGGGCCGTAGTACTGCCCGCCGCGCACATCCTCGGCGGTGGCGGCGCGCAGCGTGGCCAGCGCGCCGACCAGCGGCGAATTGGTGACCAGTCCGGCCAGCGCATTGAAACCGGGCAGGTTGTTACCCGGGGTGTGGCGCATCAGTTCGGTGTTGGAGACACCGGGATGCGCGGCCACCGACAGCGTGTTCTTGCCCGCCAACCTGCGGTTCAGGGCGTAGCTGAACATCAGGTTGGCCAGCTTGGACTGTCCGTAGGCCGCGACCCGGTTGTACTTCTTGTGTTCCCACTGCAGATCATCGAAATCGATCTTGGCCTGATTGCGGTGAGCGATGCTGGCAACCGTGACCACCCGTGAATTCTCCACCGGCAGAAGGCTTTCCAGTAGCAGCCCGGTGAGTGCGAAGTGACCCAGGTGGTTGGTGCCGAACTGCAGCTCGAACCCGTCGGCGGTGGTCTGCTTCGGCGGGTACATGACACCGGCGTTGTTGATCAGCAGATCGATACTCGGGTAGTCGCTCTTGAGTTGGGCGGCGGCGGTGCGCACCGAGGCCAGCGAGCCCAGGTCGAGGGCGACCACCGTGAGGTCGGCGGCCGGCGCCTTGGCGCGGATCTGGGAAGCGGCGCGCTCACCCTTGGCGGTGTCGCGGACCGCGATGACGACGTGGGCGCCGCGCTCGGCGAGCACCCGGGCCGTTTCATAGCCGAGGCCGGTATTGGAACCCGTGACGATGGCGACCCGTCCGGACTGGTCGGGAACATGGGATTCGGTCCATTTCTGGCTCATGCCTAGAACATACGGTCTGCGACCGCCATGCTCGAGCGATGGGTGCACCCGTGCAGATGACCGAGCCCGCAAACCCGCCCAGCCGCAGCGCGCCACTGGTGTGGGCGCTTGGCGCCGCGATTCCGTGGCTGATCATCGCATTCGGCCAGGTCGTGTGGCTGGTCCTGGACGCCCGGATGCCGTGGCTGCATGCCGGTGCCGCGGCCGTCACCGTCCTCGGTGTGCTGGTGTCGGTGGTGCTCGCTCCGATCTGGCGTTACCGGGTGCACCGATGGGAGATCGGCGCACGGGCGGTGTACACCCGCACCGGATGGCTGGTGCAGGAACGCCGCATCGCGCCGATCTCGCGGGTACAGACCGTCGACACCTACCGCGGCCCGCTGGACCGACTGTTCGGGCTGGCCAATGTGACGGTGACGACGGCCTCGTCGGCGGGGGCGGTGCGCATCGTCGCCCTCGACGCGGTCGTCGCTGACCAGGTGGTGGCCCAGCTGACCGATATCGCCGCCCTCGGCGCTCACGATGCGACATGAACAATGCTGCATGGCAACGGCTTTCTCCCCGGATGCTGTTGGTGCACCCGGTGCACGAGGTGCTCAACCAGTTGCCGCTGCTGATCGGGGCGATCGTGCTCGGGTCGGCCACCCAGAATCCGTGGTGGTCGCTGGCCGGTGTCGGCGTCATCGTGCTGGTCGGCCTGGCCAGGTGGTTCACCACCAGCTACCGGATCGACGACCGGGACATCACGTTGCGCACCGGGCTGTTGCAGCGCAACCAGCTGGCGGTGCCGCGCAACCGGATCCGGTCGGTACAGACCGATGCGCGGGTGCTGCACCGGCTGCTGGGGCTGACCGTGCTGCGCGTCAGTACCGGGCAGGAGGCCAAGGGCGACAACACATTCGAACTCGACGCTGTATCGACCGAACAGGTCGCCGGGTTACGGGCGCTCCTGCTGGGCGAACAACCCGGCTCGGCGCCGGAGGGCCGATTGCTCGCCTCGTGGAGACCGTCCTGGCTCTGGTACAGCCCGCTGAGCTGGTCGGGGTTGCTGATGATCGGGGCCGCCATGGGCATCGCCCAGCAGGCCGGGTTCGGTGATGTGCTCGGAAAGTGGGTCCTCGCCGTCGGCGGGCCCGCACTGGTGGCCGGCATCCTGCTGGCCGGCGTGGCGCTCGCCGTCGGGCGATCGCTGCTGACCTACGGCAACCTCGTCCTGACCCGTCGGGTGGACACGCTGCACCTGGTACACGGCCTGCTGCGGATCCAGCAACACACCTATGACCTGCGCCGGTTGCGCGGCGGCACACTGCGCGAACCGCTGCTGGTGAGGGCCCTGCGCGGGGCTCGGTTGGATGCGGTGATGACCGGGGTGGCCGGCGTTGGGGAGTCATCGCTGCTGTTACCGCCGTGCCCGGCCGCGACGGCGCGCGGTGTGCTGGCCGACCTGGCCGGGGACCGGGCCGTCGTGTACGGCCCGCTGACACCGCACGGGCCGGCGGCGGCGCGGCGCCGTTGGATCCGGGCGTTGGCGGTGCCGGTGGCGGCGGCCGCGGTGTTGCCGTTCCTGCCGCTGCCCGGGTGGTCCTGGTGGGTGTGGGCCGCGCTGGTCATCGCCTCGGTGGGTCTGGCCGTCGACCGGGTGCGGGCGCTGGGGCACCGAGTCGACGACCGGTGGCTGGTGGGCAGCGCGGGCAGCCTCGAACGCCGACGCGACTGTGTGCAGACCGCGGGCATCATCGGGTGGACGGTGCGGCAAACCTGGTTTCAGCGTCGCGCGAAGGTGGCGACCCTGGTGGCCGCGACGGCGGCGGGCACCAAGCGTTACGTATTGATAGATGTGCCGGCCGATATGGCGTGGGCGGTGGCCGCGACAGCCTCCCCGTGGGTCGCAGACAGTCAGTGGTGCGCCTAGTCTCGCTGCATGGCGATCGGTGGAGTGCTTTTCGATATCGACGGGGTGCTGGTGACGTCGTGGCAGCCGATCGAGGGGGCTGCCCGGACACTGCAGGTACTGGCGGACAACCAGATCGCCCGGTCCTACCTGACCAACACCACCACCCGCACCCGCACCCAGATCGCGGATCTGCTGACCAAGGCCGGGATGGTGGTGAGCGCCGATGAGGTCGTCACCGCCGCCGCGCTGACCGCCGATTATGTCCGGGAGCGGTATCCGGGGGCGCGGTGTTTCCTGGTCAACAGCGGGGAGATCGCCGAGGACATGCCCGGTATCGACATCGTCTCCTCCGCCGAGCACAGCGGGCCGCGCGCGCCCGAGGCCCCCGATGTGGTGCTCCTCGGCGGCGCGGGCCCGGAGTACAGCCATCTCACCCTGTCCTGGGTGTACGACTGGATGGCCCAGGGGGTGCCGGTGGTCGCCATGCACCGCAGCATGTCGTGGACGACCACCGACGGGCTGCGCATCGACACCGGGATGTACCTGCACGGTATGGAGGAGTGTTCCGGACGCAAGGCGACCGCGGTGGGCAAACCGGCACCCGAGGGATTCCTGTCAGCCGCGGCACGGCTCGGGGTGGATGCCGACGAGATGTACATGGTCGGCGATGACCTGAACAACGATGTGCTCGCCGGCCAGGTGGTCGGCATGACCGGCGTGCTGGTGCGCACCGGGAAGTTTCGCCAGGACACGTTGGACCGTTGGGCCGCAGACGAATTCGCGATGCAGCCCAATCACGTCATCGACTCGGTAGCCGACCTGCCGGAGCTGCTGGGGCTTTAGCGCTGTGCTGCGCTGAGGTTGCGCACCGCGTCGATGCGCGCCTTGATCTGCTCACCGGTGGCGGCCGCCAACGGCGGACCGCCGCACATCTGGCGCAGCTCGTTGTGAATCTGCCCGTGCGTCTTGCCGGTGCGGTGATGCGCGATCGACACCAGGGTGTTCAATTCGCGACGGAGTTCCTGCAGCTGGCCGTGGGTGGTGCGGGGCGGGGGTGGGCCGCCGGCGGCAGCGGCGGCGGCGGTCCGCTTCTGCAGCTGCTCCTCCTGGCGCTTGCTGAGCAGATCACGCATCTGCCCGGCGTCGAGCAGTCCCGGGATGCCCAGGTAGTCGGCCTCCTCGTCACTGCCCGCGGCGGCCGCGGTGCCGAAGGAGGATCCGTCGAAGATGACCTGGTCGAGTTCGGCGTCGGCGCCCAGGGATTCGAAACCCCGGTCCTGGTCCGTCTTCTCGTCCTTGGTCTTGTTCGCATCCGTGATCAGCTCGTCGTCGAGGCCGTCGGATTCGCGATGCGGCTTGCCCAGCACGTGATTGCGCTGGGCCTCCAATTCGCTGGCCAGTTGCAGCAGGTTGGGCACCGAGGGCAAGAAGATGCTGGCCGTCTCGCCCGGCCGCCGGCTCCGGACGAAGCGCCCGATGGCCTGGGCGAAGAACAGTGGGGTCGACGCGCTGGTGGCGTAGACGCCCACCGCGAGCCGGGGCACGTCGACGCCCTCGGAGACCATGCGGACCGCGACCATCCACGGCTGCGCGGACTCGGAGAATTCCGTGATGCGATTCGACGCGGTCGGGTCGTCGGAGAGCACCACGGTCGGGGCCTCGCCGGTGATGGTGGTCAGCAGCTTCGCGTAGGCCCGCGCGGTGGTCTGGTCGGAGGCGATGATCATGCCGCCGGCATCGGGGACGTGCTCGCGCTTCTGCTGCAGCCGCCGGTGGGCGGCGGCGATGACCGCCGGCATCCACTGGCCCTCGGGGTTGAGCGCGGTGCGCCAGGCCCGGGCGGTCTGCTCGGCGGTCAGCGGTTCTCCCAGGCGGGCGGCGTGTTCGTCGCCCGCGCTGTCGCGCCAGCGCGCCTCACCGGAGTAGGCCATGAACACCACGGGGCGCACCACGCCGTCGGCCAACGCGTCGGCATAGCCGTAGACGTGGTCGGCCTTGGAGCGCTGGAATCCCGCGGCGTCGGGCTCGTAGGTGACGAACGGGATGGGGCTGTCATCGGAGCGGAACGGCGTCCCGGTCAGGGCCAGGCGCCGCGTCGCGTCGCCATAGGCCTCCCGGATGGCGTCACCCCACGACTTGGCGTCGCCGCCGTGGTGGATCTCGTCGAAGATCACCAGCGTCTTGTGGTTCTCGGTGCGCACCCGGTGCCGGGTCGGGTGGCTGGCCACCTGGGCGTAGGTGACGACGATGCCGTGATAGTCGCTGGAGGTCTGTGCCGCCGAGTTGCTGAACTTGGGATCCAGCGCCATCCCGAACCGGGCCGCGGACTGGGCCCACTGGGTCTTGAGGTGCTCGGTGGGGACCACCACCACGACCTGGGTGACGGTGCCGTCGCCCAGCAACTCCGCGGCGATGCGCAGCGCGAAGGTGGTCTTACCGGCGCCCGGGGTGGCGACCGCCAGGAAATCCCTCGGCTTGGCGGCCAAGTACTTCACCAATGCCCGACGCTGCCAGCTCCGCAAATCCTGGGCGCTGGGCGCTACGTATGCCCGCACCCGAGACTCCTATCTGGTCGAAGGGCAGTCTAGGGCAAGGGGTTACGTGTTCGCATATCCGCTGCGGGAGTGTCGCGGCCAGCGGCGTGTCACACGCTTAGACGCCGAACGTCACCCCGGTGAGCTCTTCGGAGACCGCCCACAACCGGCGCTGCGTGTCCAGGTCATAGGACTGTGCGCTGCTCGCGACCACGACGGGGGCGCCGCGCCACTGGGCGAGATTGGCCGGGCCGTAGTACTGCCCGCCGAGGGCTCCGGGATCGGTGGCGGCGCGCAATGTCGGCAGCGCGCCGTCGGCGGCGGGTTGCGCGGCGACGCGGGCGACCAGTCCGGTGACCGGTCGGGCGACCGCGGGCAGGTAGCGGGCGAGTTCGGTGTCCGAGGTGCCCGGGTGCGCGGCCAGCGCGACGGTCTTGCCGCGCGGGGCCAGTCGGCGCTGCAACTCGTAGGTGAACATCAGGTTGGCCAGCTTGGACTGGGTGTAGGCGCCCATCCGGCTGTATGAGCGTTCCCACTGCAGATCGTCGAAGTGGATCGCGCCGCCCATCTTGTGGCCGTTGCTGCTGACGGTGACGATGCGGGCGCCGTCGACATCGAGCATGGCGTCGAGCAACAATCCGGTGAGCGCGAAGTGGCCGAGGTGGTTGGTGCCGAACTGCAGCTCGAAACCGTCCTGCGTGGTGCCCTTGGGGGTGGTCATCACTCCGGCGTTGTTGATCAGCAGGTCGATCGTGTCGTTACCGGTCCGCAGCGCCTCGGCGGCTTCGCGGATGGACGCCAGTGAGGTGAGGTCGAGCTCCTGGACGGTGACGGTGCCGGACATCCGCGCGGCGGCCTGTTTGCCCTTGCCGGTGTCGCGGACCGCGATGACGACGTGGGCGCCTTTGGCGGCCAGCGCCTTGGCGGTCTCGAAGCCCAGCCCGGTGTTGGCTCCGGTGATGACCGCGGTGCGTCCGCTCTGGTCCGGGATGTGCGCGGTGTTCCAAGGGGTCATGAGAGATATCCTGTCAGAAGTGGAGGGACGGTTCCGTATATACGGAACGCACGCCCCGTTTGTTTGGTTCCCGGGAGGTCGAAACGGATGCGCGCCGACGCGGCACGAAATCGCGCGCGGGTACTCGAGGTGGCCTACGAGACGTTCGCCGCCGACGGCCTCGCGGTGCCCATCGATGAGATCGCCCGGCGCGCCGGTGTCGGTGCGGGCACCGTCTATCGGCATTTCCCGGCCAAAGAGGATCTCTTCCGGGCGGTGATCGAGGACCGGATGCGGCATATCGTCGATGCCGGGCGGGCCCTGCTCGCCGCCGATCCGGCCGGTGGGATCTTCACCTTGATGAGGGCGATGGTGCTGGACTGGGGCGCCACCGACCGTGGCCTGGTCGAGGCGTTGTCCGGCCTCGGCATCGACGTCAATCAGGCGGTGCCGCACGCCGAGGCGGAGTTCCTCGGCATGGTCGGCGACCTGCTGGCGGCGGCCCAGGCCGCGGGAACCGTGCGCGCCGACGTCACCGTGCCGGAGGTCAAAGGTCTCGTGGTGGGACTGCAGGCCATGCAGTCCTACAACCCGGCGGTCGCCGAGGCGGGCCTGGCGGTGGTGTTCGACGGACTGCGGCACCGACCGCCGAGCGCTTCCTGACCTTGCACTCGCCATGGGTGAGTGCTAAAAATGACTTTGGCACTCTCGATCTGTGAGTGCTAGGTCGGGACGGTGAGGCAGGGAGCACACCCACGCCGTCCGTCGCGGGCACTGAACCCGACCAAAAAGACGTGCAATTCCCAACCGGAGGAATCACCTCGCAATGGCCAAGACAATTGCGTATGACGAAGAGGCCCGTCGCGGCCTCGAGCGGGGCCTGAACAGCCTCGCCGACGCCGTAAAGGTGACGCTGGGCCCCAAGGGCCGCAACGTCGTCCTGGAGAAGAAGTGGGGCGCCCCCACGATCACCAACGATGGTGTGTCCATCGCCAAGGAGATCGAGCTGGAGGACCCGTACGAGAAGATCGGCGCCGAGCTGGTCAAGGAAGTCGCCAAGAAGACCGACGATGTCGCCGGTGACGGCACCACCACCGCCACCGTGCTGGCCCAGGCACTGGTTCGCGAAGGCCTGCGCAACGTCGCGGCCGGCGCCAACCCGCTCGGCCTCAAGCGCGGTATCGAGAAGGCCGTCGAAGCAGTGACGGGTCGTCTCCTCAAGACCGCCAAAGAGGTCGAGACCAAGGAGCAGATCGCTGCCACCGCCGGCATCTCCGCCGGTGACCAGTCGATCGGCGACCTGATCGCCGAGGCGCTGGACAAGGTCGGCAACGAGGGTGTCATCACCGTCGAAGAGTCCAACACCTTCGGCCTGCAGCTGGAGCTCACCGAAGGTATGCGCTTCGACAAGGGCTACATCTCGGGCTACTTCGTGACCGACGCCGAGCGCCAGGAAGCCGTCCTGGAGGATCCCTACATCCTGCTGGTCTCCGGCAAGGTGTCGACCGTCAAGGATCTGCTGCCCTTGCTGGAGAAGGTCATCCAGTCCGGCAAGCCGCTGCTGATCATCGCCGAGGACGTCGAGGGCGAAGCCCTGTCCACCCTGGTGGTCAACAAGATCCGTGGCACCTTCAAGTCCGTCGCCGTCAAGGCCCCGGGCTTCGGCGACCGCCGCAAGGCCATGCTGCAGGACATCGCGATCCTGACCGGTGGCCAGGTTGTCAGCGAAGAGGTCGGCCTGTCCCTGGAGACCGCGGACATCTCCCTGCTGGGCACCGCCCGCAAGGTCGTCATCACCAAGGACGAGACCACCATCGTCGAGGGCTCGGGTGACTCCGATGCCATCGCCGGCCGGGTGGCCCAGATCCGTGCCGAGATCGAGAACAGCGACTCCGACTACGACCGCGAGAAGCTGCAGGAGCGCCTGGCCAAGCTGGCCGGCGGTGTTGCGGTGATCAAGGCCGGCGCTGCCACCGAGGTGGAGCTCAAGGAGCGCAAGCACCGCATCGAGGACGCCGTCCGCAACGCGAAGGCCGCCGTCGAAGAGGGCATCGTCGCCGGTGGCGGCGTGGCCCTGCTGCAGTCGGCTCCGGCGCTCGACGAGCTCAAGCTCGAGGGTGACGAGGCCACCGGTGCCAACATCGTGCGTGTCGCGCTGTCGGCTCCGCTCAAGCAGATCGCCTTCAACGGTGGTCTGGAGCCCGGTGTCGTCGCCGAGAAGGTGTCCAACCTGCCCGACGGTCACGGACTGAACGCCGCGACCAACGTCTACGAGGACCTGCTGGCCGCCGGCGTTGCCGACCCGGTCAAGGTCACCCGCTCGGCGCTGCAGAACGCGGCGTCCATCGCGGCGCTGTTCCTCACCACCGAGGCCGTCGTCGCCGACAAGCCGGAGAAGGCCGCCGCACCCGCGGGCGACCCGACCGGTGGCATGGGCGGTATGGACTTCTAAGTCCTGCACGAAAAAGCCCCGGTGCGCTGCGCGCACCGGGGCTTTTTCGTGTCCGCGGCGAGTGTGCCGGTTGTCGGTGCTCGATCGCCGATTTCTCGACGAGAAGCTACACAGTCGGCGGCTTCAGCGGGACACAGTCGTGCAGGCCGGCCGGATCGCTCCCCGCCCCCGGCTCGATGGCGCTGCGGTGCAGCACCGCGCGGGTGGGCGTCACCCGTATGCCGTCGTCGGTGACCTCGGCGACGCCATCGACGATCAGCGAGTAGCCGGTGGGCTCGCGCGGCGGCCACAGCATCGTCACCGCGTCGTGAACGGCGGCGTTGCGCGTCGTCGTCCGGCCCATCGGGCCCACAGTCAAGACCCCGTCGCGCATGTCCGGTGCCACGGCCACCGTGTGGGCGCGGTGTTCGTCGCCGACGGTGATCAGGTACCCGAAGGGGAAGTCGGCGAGCGTGTCGGACAGCTTGTCGAGATCCACTTTGACGCTCATGCACCCATTGTCGCGCCTGTGGACAACTCGCTGGCATACAGCCGGGTCTGTCGGACGCGACGCCGACGCTGACGGGCATGGACGACCACCCGTTCCTCGGCGCGCAGGCGTTACGTGCCGGGCGAGTCACCGACCACGGGCTGCGCACCCGGTTTCGCGCGGTCTATCGCAATGTCTACCTGGGTCGCGACGTGGAGATGACCGCGCTGCGCAGGGCCGCGGCGGCAGCCCTGTGGGCCGGGCCCGATGCGGTGCTGGTCGGCACGTCGGCCGCAGCGGTATGGGGCACCAAGTGGCTGAACGCGAACTCACCGGCCGAGGTGGTGCGGCCCGACCGGCACAGCCCACCCGGCATCGTGGTGCGATCATTCGCCTTGGCTGCCGACGATGTCGTTGTCCGGGCCGGCCTGCGGATCACGACCGCCGCGCGTACCGCGTTCGATATCGCCCGGTTGACGCCCCAGGCCGACGCGGTGCCGGTGCTGGATGCACTTCTGCGGGCCACCCGGATCAGTGGCGCCGATGTGCTCGGCCTCATCGCCGGCCACCCCGCCACACGCGGCGTCCGCCGCGCGGAAGCCACCCTTGCCCTGGTGGACGGCGGGGCCGAGTCCCCACAGGAATCACGGGTGCGGCTGATGTTGATCAAGGCCGGCTTGCCCGTTCCGGAAACCCAGATCGAGTTCTTCGACGAGTACGGCGCCGCGTTCATCCGCTCCGACATGGGCTGGCGCAGCTGGAAGGTGCTCGTCGAATACGACGGTGTGCAGCATTGGTCCGACAGTCGGCAGCGCGCCTGGGACATCGAACGGGCCGCCGTGCTCGAGTCGATGGGGTGGGCCGTGATCAGGGTCAGCGCGGCGATGTTGCGCCGGCCCGAGGTCTTCATCGAGCGGGTCCGGGTCAAGCTGCGCGAGCGAGGCTGTCCGCTTTGACGCCGAGTGTGGGGCTTACCGGTGCCATCGGTGGATCTCGCCGCCAAGTTCCTACACAGTCGGCGCGGGTTGGCGTCCGCGCACCAGGCGTCCGGGCCGCGCGGAGGTGGGGATCCCGTGCTCGGCGATGATCTCGCCGGAGACGATGGTCGCCACGTACCCGTCGGCGCCCTGGTCCAGTCGGCGGCCACCGGCGGGCAGGTCGGCGAGCACCGTCGGTCGATGCAGTCGCATGGCGTCGGTGTCGATGATGTTGACGTCGGCCTTGTAGCCGACCGCGAGCCGTCCCCGGTCGGCCAGCCCGGCGATGCGGGCCGGCACCGACGTCAGCTCCTGGATGACCCGCGGCAGTGGGAGCCGGCCGGATGCGCGGTCGCGCACCCAATGGGTCAGCATGTAGGTCGGAAAGCTGGCGTCACAGATCATTCCGTAGTGCGCGCCGCCGTCGCCGAGTCCCAAGACGACATCGTCGCGCTGGATCAGCTCGGCCACGGTGTCCAGCGAGTGATCACGGAAGTTGGCGAGGGTGACCAACAGCATGGCGTGACCGTCGTCGTCGAGCAGCCGGTCGTAGGCCTCCTCGAGCGGGCTGACATTGCCGGCACGGGCTCGCGCCCCAATCGAGTCCTGCTCTGCAGGTTCGTAATTCGGCGGGTCACCGAGGGGATACATGTAGTCCCAGGCCTGTGCGGCGAACATCAGCGGGTGCCCGTCGCTTGCCGGGGTGTCGGTCAGAATGCGCTTTCGGACTTCGGGTTTGCGCATCTCGGCGACGCGTTCGGCCAGCGGCAGATCGGCGATCTCCCGGTACGAGGGGTACATGACGAACGGGTTGCCCGACAGCTCCAGTCCGAGCACCAGGCCGATCGGGCGCGGGAAGATCTGCCCGGTGACGTCCCCGCCGTCCGCGTTGGCCTTCTCCACCATCCGCAGCGCATCGAGATGGATCGGCGGGCCGGCGTTGCCGATCGCCAGCGTGAAGGTCACCGGCAGACCCACCTCGGCCGCGACATCGAACACCGCCTTGAGCGCACCCTCGTAGTCACCGGCCATCAGGTCGGGCACGAACTGCAGCAAACCGCCGCCGGCGTCGTCGACCCCGCGGGCGATGGCTTCGATCTCGGCGTACTCCGCTTCGTAGCTCGGAATCGGCTGTCCGCCCGCGGTTTTGTGCAGGGTCAGCCGCGACGACGCGAATCCGAGAGCACCGGCGCGGATCGCCTCCTCGGCGAGCTTGCGCATCAACGCGAGGTCTTCGCCGGTAGGCAATTCGCGGTCGACGCCGCGCCGGCCCATCACGTACACCCGCAGCGGGGAGTGCGGCAGGAAGGCGGCGACATCGATATCGCGGCGGCGGCTGTCGAGGGCGTCGAGGAACTCGGGGAAGGTCTCCCACGTCCATGGCAGCCCGTCGACCATCACCACGCCGGGGATGTCCTCGACCCCGGCCATCACGTCGACGAGGGTGTCGTGGTCCTCGGGGCGGCAGGGTGCAAAGCCGACACCGCAGTTGCCCATGACGGCGGTGGTCACCCCGTGTGCCGAGGACGGTGTCATGCGGTCGCTCCAGATGGCCTGTCCGTCGTAGTGGGTGTGCAGATCCACGAAGCCGGGGGTCACCACCAGTCCGGTGGCGTCGATCTCGCGGGTGCCGGGCCCGATCTCGCCTTTCTGGCCGATCTCGGCGATCAGGCCGTCGGCGATCCCGATGTCGGCGACGTAAGGCTGTCCCCCCAGGCCGTCGACGATGGTGCCGCCGCGGATGACGAGGTCGAACATTCTCTGGTCGCTTCGCTCGCCCGAAATTGTCATACCCCGAATGTACGGTCAGGGTGTGATCGATCACTTCGGAATCAACTGTGCGGATTGGGAACGGTCGAAGGCCTTCTACGACAAGGTCCTCGGCGTGCTGGGCTACACCCGGCAGATGGATTTCCCGGTTGCCATCGGCTACGGCACCGACGGTAAGCCGGACTTCTGGATTGCGGATATGAGCGCCGGTGAGGCCGCGGGCCCCAACCGCGAGACGCATATCGCGTTCCACGCCGCCGACACCGACGCGGTGCAGGCGTTCTACGACGCGGCGCTGCAGGTGGGGGCGGAGTCGTTGCACGCGCCTCGGCTGTGGCCGGAGTATCACCCCGGGTACTTCGGCGCGTTCGTCCGCGACCCCGACGGCAACAATGTGGAGGCGGTCTTCCACGGGGCGGCACCGGCATGAGGGTGCGAGTACGGGCCGGGGGCGAGCCGTGAACCAAGCGCAGGAATTGCTGCGGGATTCGTTCACCCGGCTCATCGAACATGTCGACGCGCTGACCGACGGCCTGACCGACGAGGTGTCGTCATGGCAGCCGGCGCCGGGCGCCAACAGCATCGCCTGGCTGATCTGGCACAGCGCGCGCTGCCAGGATCTGCAGCTGTGCGATATCGCGGGCACCGAGCAGGTCTGGATCCGGGACGGGTGGGTGGACCGGTTCGGTCTCGGGTTGCCGCCCAATGACATCGGTTACGGCCACGGACCGGACGAGGTGGCCCGGGTGCGCGCGTCGGCCGACCTGCTGAGCGGCTACTACCGCGCGGTGCACAAGGTGACGCTGGAGTATGTGGCGTCGATCGAGGAGCACGAGCTTGAGCGCATCGTCGACGACAACTGGGAGCCGCCGGTGACGGCGAGTGCGCGGCTGGTCAGCATCATCGACGACTGTGCTCAGCATCTCGGGCAGGCCGCGTATATCCGGGGCACCCTGATCGCTACTTGACAGGTGTCAACCCCGGTGCGAGCTACGTCACAGCACGGGTTTAGCATGGGCCTATGACTGCCACAGCAGACCGTTCCGACGTGTCGACGATCCTGAATCCCGCCACCGGTGAGGTGGCCGGCGAGGTGCGCTGGACCAACCCCGCCGATGTCCCCCAGATCGCTGCCGGCCTGCGCGAAGCGCAGCGGGGCTGGGAAGCCCGCGGCGCGAAAGGCCGCGCCAAGGTGCTCGCCCGCTATGCCGTCTGGCTTGGTGAGCACCGCGACGAGATCGAGCGGTTGCTGATCGCCGAAACCGGCAAATCGGCGACCGACGCGGCACAGGAGGTGCCGCTGCTGATCATGATTCTGTCGTACTACATCAAGACGGTCGAGAAGGCGATGGCGCCGGACACCCGGCCTGCCCCGCTGCCGTTCCTGTCCATCAAGAAGATCGCCGTGCACTATCGGCCACGTGCGGTCGTCGGGATCATCGCGCCGTGGAACTACCCCGTCGCGAACGCGTTGATGGACGCCATCGGAGCGTTGGCCGCCGGCGCGGCGGTCCTGCTCAAACCGTCCGAACGGACCCCGTTGACCGCCGAAGTGCTGATGCGCGGCTGGCTGGACTCCGGGGCGCCGGAGGTACTGGCCCTGGCCCAGGGCGCCCGGGAGGTATCCGAAGCCGTCATCGACAACTCCGATTACATCCAGTTCACCGGATCGTCGGCGACCGGGGTGAAGGTGATGGAACGCGCCGCGCGCAGGCTCACCCCGGTCAGCCTGGAACTGGGCGGCAAGGACCCGATGATCGTGCTCGAAGACGCCGATGTGGAACTCGCCGCCAACGCCGCGGTGTGGGGCGCGATGTTCAACGCGGGCCAGACGTGTGTGTCCGTCGAGCGGGTTTACGTGATGGAGCAGGTGTACGACGAGTTCGTCGCCGCCGTCGTCAAGGCCGTGCAGAACCTGAAGATGGGTTCGGGCGAGGGGTACGACTTCGGTGCCCTGATCGACGAGTCCCAGGTCGCGGTCACCGCCAAGCATGTGGACGACGCACTGGCCAAGGGCGCCAAGGCATTGACCGGTGGCAAGCGCCCCGACGGTGCAGGCAGCTTCTATCCGCCCACCGTCCTCGTCGACGTCGACCACTCGATGGCCTGTATGACCGAGGAGACCTTCGGCCCCACGCTGCCGATCATGAAGGTGTCCTCCGTCGGGGAAGCCGTCCGACTGGCCAACGACAGCCCATACGGGCTGAGCGCGGCGGTGTTCTCCAAGGATGTCGAGCGCGCCAAGGACATCGCCCTTCAGCTGGACTGCGGCGCGGTCAACGTCAACGACGTGATCTCCAACTTGATGTGCACCACGGCGCCGATGGGCGGCTGGAAGACCTCCGGTATCGGTGCGCGCTTCGGCGGTGTCGACGGGGTTCGCAAATACTGTCGGCAGGAGACCGTCGTCGTGCCGCGCCTGTCCGTCGGTGCCGGCGGCAACTACTACAACAACTCGCTCAAGGCGCTGGCCCGGATGAACAAGATGATGACCAAGATGGCGTTGGCGCGGCCCAAGCGCGAAGCGAAGTAAACCACCTGCTGTTCACCCGGGCGTCACCGTCTGGTACGTCCGGGTGGATAGCTTCGCGCAGTGACTTTGGATCTCTCCGCCTATGCCGTCCGTGACGACGATGACGATGATCCCGAACTGCTGTTGATGCCCGGCGGTGAGGTGGTCGACACCTGGCGCGAGGGCTACCCGTACCAGGAGCGGATGAAGCGCACCGAGTACGAAGAGCAGAAGCGGCTGCTGCAGATCGAACTGCTCAAACTGCAGAAGTGGAGTCAGGCCAACGGCCTGCGGCACGTCATCGTGTTCGAGGGCCGAGACGCCGCGGGCAAGGGCGGCACCATCAAGCGGTTCATGGAACACCTCAACCCCCGTGGGGCGCGGGTGGTGGCGCTGGAGAAGCCCACCGAGAAGGAGCGCACCCAGTGGTACTTCCAGCGCTATGTCGAGCACCTGCCCGCCGCCGGCGAGATCGTGCTGTTCGACCGGTCCTGGTACAACCGGGCCGGCGTCGAGCGGGTGATGGGTTACTGCACACCCAAACAGCACGCCGAGTTCATCCGCCAAGCCCCGCTGTTCGAGCAGATGTTGGTCAACGACGGCATCAGCCTGACCAAGCTGTGGTTCTCGGTGACCCAGAACGAGCAGCGCACCCGGTTCACCATCCGTCAGGTCGACCCGGTCCGGCAGTGGAAACTCTCACCCACCGACCTGGCGTCGCTGGACAAATGGGGCGACTACACGGCGGCCAAGGAGGACATGTTCGCCTGGACCGACACCGAGACCGCGCCGTGGACCGTGGTGAAAAGTAACGACAAGAAACGCGCGCGGATCAACGCGATGCGGCACGTTCTGAACAAGTTCGACTACGACAACAAGGACTACGAGGTGATCGGCCAGCCCGATCCGCTGATCGTGGGGCGCGCGCTGTCGGACTGACGAGCCCTATTGCAGTGCAGGTACTTTGGCCATCATCATTTGCGTGAGCGCGACAGCGAGAGCCGAAATGGGCGTTCGCAACTCGACGTCGATGATGCAGTTCTCGGCCACCCCGAGCGCCCGGGCCGTTTGTATCCGCATCCCTGTCGATTCCGCGGTCATGACGACGACCGCCGAGACGAAGTCAGGCTTCGCGTCGACGGAACTGACTGCCTCGATGTAGGTGAAGTTGCGGCTCGCGAGGACGACAGTGCGGCCGTCACATGCGCGCCACTGTCCGACGAGGGTGTCGAACAGGGAACGGGCGCTTTGTGCGGACGGCAGTGCGACGGCGCCGAACGTGGCATCCGGCAGTGTCGCGTACGCGACCTCGTGCACGGGCGCGCGATCGAAGGTGCGATGTTCCAACGGTGCTATCGCACTGATGCACCGGTCATCGGATACCTCGTCGCCGAGCATCGTGTCGCGCAGGTCCGACGCATCGCCGACGAGGGGATCGACGTCGTCGGCGGAGGTGTTGAAAACCCGCGACAGTTCAGTGATATCCGGTATCACCGATGCGATCCAGCTGGCATCCGGCGGTGCCGACGTGGTCGCCGGGGTGCCGTCCGACGCCCGTGGATTGCCCTCGATGGTGGTCGCACAACCACATGCCACCACCAAAGCGACGACAAGTAGCGCGAGCCGGCGGGTCATAGCTCTGGATACTTGTCTCGAAGGTGGGGATGCGACCGGTAGTCCAGCGAGTGTTTCGACCGCAGTGGACGCCGCTGCGCCATGGCGTAGGCCGCCAGGTAGAGCACGGTGAACGTGCCCAGGGTGACCACCGCCAGAATGGCGAACTGGATTTTCTGGCCGCGAGCGATCGGGTAGCCCCAACTGGCATCGCCGTAGCCGCCCACGACGGCCAGGAAGATCAGGAAGGCGATCCCGATCGCCGCCACCCACCATTCGCCCTCACCAGTCACGAACGCGTAGGTGTTCCCCGCCGAGATGAGCATGAGCGGGACCATCAGCCACCACATTTTCGGGGCGCTGAGCGCTCCGCTGTAGGCGTCGGGTGCCGGATCCTGTTGGTCCGCATGTGGTTCGGCGGGAACATCCTCCGGGTCCGGGGTCTGCAGCCCCAACGAGCGGATCTTGCCGCCGATCTTGATGTAGGGCGTGTAGGCGTAGGCGATGACGGTCAGCCCGATCACCGCCAGTGCCGAGAGGCCGACGGCTCGCTGCCAATCTGGATAACCCGCCATCAATCCCGCGATCGACGCTAACAAGGTGCAACTCCAGTAAATCCTGCGCTGCGATGCTCGGCCGTGCTTGAAGAACTGCTGGATGACAGCCACCCCGATGCACAGAGCAAAGATGGCCATGAATAGATCCGACATACCTATTTGCCCATCATCATATTCACTACTTTCTCTCCTCCGATTCCGCCGGCGATCGCGCCGAGGAAGCCGACGACGAGTGTGCCTTGTGGACCCACGAATGTGCCCCATGCCGCGCCTGCTGCCCAGCCGCCGCCGATCGTTCCGAGCGTCCGGCCACCGAACTCCGCGAGTTCTTCTCCCGTGGAAGCGCCGTGGTAGATATCCACGCCGGTGAGCACGAGATCGACCGCTGTACCGGCCGTCCCCAGTTTCGACCCGAAACCCTTCAGCGCTTCAACGTCCGCGTGCGACCACACGGGTGCCGTACCCCAATGACTGCCACTGGGCAGTGCACCGGCGTGCGCCTTGGCCCCCTCACCCAGGGCGCTGGCTTGGGTCGCCAGTCCGGCGGTGGCTTCTCTGATCACCTGGCCTGGTGACGCACCATTCTGGACCCGGTTGACCGCCGCTGCGGCTCCGTCCCCTCATTCGTCGAAATTCAGCGTACCGGCGTCCGCCGTGCCCTCGGCGCACCAATTTCGCCGACTCGGCGCGGCCGATCCACGCGATGCGCCCCGCGCTGAGTAAGTTCGTCTGGGACGGGTCAGACCATGAGGCGACCGGACTTGAGACAGGGAGGGGTGCCATGCGTTCGCTGCTGGCGCTCCTGCTCTGGTTGATGACCACCGTGCTGCTGGCCGTCAGCGTGCCCGCGCTGTGGGCGCAGTACAACATCGTCAGCGCCGACGGCTACTCCGACCTGGCGGCCGGCGCAGCCCGCAACCCGGCGCTGCAGCAGCCGATGGCGGCCGAGTTGACCGAACAGATCACCGCGGCCACCGGTACCTCCGGGACGCAGGCCACGCTGATCGGTGCGGCGGCCAACGCCTACACCTCCAATGCGGTCTTCCCCGGGCAGTTCGCCGCGGCAAACCGGGTGGCGCACCGGTGGCTGTTCACCAACGACGCGCAGGGCCAGTGGGTGGTCGACCTGTCGCCGATGCTGGCCGACAGCTCCATCCGGCAGACCCTGGACGGTTTCGGGGTCCAGGTGCCGACGAGCCTGCAGGTTCCGGTGACCGAGGACGCCTCCGGCGGTCTGCGGCCGGGCCAGTTGCGGCCGGTGGCGCTGTGGGGGCCGTGGGTCAGCGTCGGGGTCGCGGTGCTCACCGTCGTATTCGCCCTGCTGACCCTCACCGCTTCCCGGCGGCGCGGCAGAATGTTTGCCGCGCTGGGGGTTTCGGCGCTGCTGGTCGGTGCGGCCGGCTGGGCGGGTATCGAGATCGGCGGCCGCTACGTCGACGACGCGCTGAACCGCACCACCGGCAACATCCACGCGATCGCCGACGTGATGGTCGACCACGCCGTCAGCAGCATGCACATGTGGCTGAACCTCACGCTGACCGTCGGCGGCGGCATGGTCATCATCGGGGTGATCGTCTCGCTGCTCAGCGGTCTCGGCGGATCCCGTCAGGACGAGGCCCCGGTCAACCGCAAACGCTGACGGTCAGCGCCGCCCGCGCGGCGGTACCCGCTTGCCGGGGCGGGGCACCAGTCCCGCGGCGACCTCGAGGTCGAACAGGGCGGGTTCGATGAGATCGGCCATCTTGTGGATATCGGCCGCCACCTCGGGGGTGGTGATGAATCCGAAATCGACCGAGCCGCAGTAGCTGAAGCACGTCACATTCAAAGCCACGTCGAACAGCAGCGGGCCGAGCGGCATCAGGCTCTCCACCCTCGCGCCGGCGAGGTACAGCGGGAAATCCGGGCCGGGCACATTGCTGATCACCACGTTCATCGGAGCGATCGAGCTACCGATCCCGCTGGCCGCGTAGGCCCGTGACGCCAGCGCCAGCAGCCCGGGCGGTGTCGTCTCGGTGTAGCCCATGATCTGGTTCGCGGTGAGCGCCTTGGCCATCTCCTTGGCGCCCTGGGTGTAGCGGTAGATGGCCTTGATACGCCTGGCCGGATCGGCGATATCGCTGGCGAGCACGACGGTCATGGCCGAAACCTGGTTGCCCACCGCGTTATCGGACTCCGAGCGGGTGGACACCGGCACCTGTGACACCAGGGACTTCTCCGGCAGCTCGTTACGTTCCTTGAGGTAGTCGCGCATCGCGCCGGACACCAGCGCGAGCACGACATCGTTGAGCTTGACCCCGAAGGCTTCCTTGACCGCCTTGACCCGATCCAGCGGCACCCGGGCCCCCGACACCCGGCGATGCGGGGAGATCGGTGCATTGAACCGCACCGTCGGGGAGTCGAAATAGCGTGGTGGCTTGTTGTCGATGCCGCGCACCGCGACCTGCTGGCGCACCGTCTGCTCGAGCAGCCGGGCGATCCGATAGGGCGTCTTGACGCCGAGGTTGATCAGGGCGTTGACGATGCGTACCTCGGGCCGCGGCAGGCTCTGCCCGACCAGCGAGCGGTCCACGTCGACGGCCGGCGGCCGCGGTTCGGGGGTCACGTCGAAGAGGATCTCGGTGAGGCCGGCGCCGGAGACACCGTCGACGACGGCGTGGTGCATCTTCGTGATGATGGCCACCCGGCCGTTCTTGAGACCTTCGATCCACCACAGTTCCCACAGCGGCTTGGAACGGTCGAGTTTGTAGGACATCAGCCGGCCGGCCAGCTCGTCGAACTCTTTGCGCCCGCCCGGCGCCGGCACCGCGATGCGGCGGATGTGGAAGTCGATGTCCAGATCGTCGTCCTCGACGAACCATGGCCGGTCCATCCCCAGCGGGGCGCCGGTGACGCGCCAGCGCAGCTGCGGGAGCTCGGGCAACCGGCTGGCCACGAGTTCGCGGACGCGCTCGAAGCTGAAGTCGGGCGCATCCGTCGGGTCGCACACCGCGCACGCGCCGATGTGCATGTGCCAGCCGCCGGTCTCGGCGAACCAGAATGCTGCATCCACGCTCGATAGCCGGCTCATGGGGGCAGCGTACGCGGCGCGACCTGGCTATTCGGTCGGGTTGGCGCCCTTGACCGGCGCCGCGCGCTCGGCCCGTGCGCTCGCCGAGGTGATCGCCAGCGCGACCAGCACATCGGCCGCCGTGACGAACAGGCCCGCCCAGTACATCCACTTGATGGTGGGGTCCGGCTGGACAGCGAAATAGACGAACAGGAAAATTGGGCCGACGATGCCGCACACCAGCGTCATCGCCTGTATGGCGAGGTAGCGTTTGAGCAGCGAGAGCCCGGACATCGGCGCCAGCTTAGCGGGCACCCGGCCGGGTAACCGGGGTGAAATCACGCTGACACCTGCGGGTATCGCGGTCGAACTACTTTCGTGGCGATGAAGACTCTTTCCAGTCCCGCCGTGCAGATCGGTATCGCCGCCGTCGGCGGCATCGCCTTCGGTCTGGCGGTGGGTGAGTGGGCGGGAAACCTCAAGTTCGTCGGGGACATGTTCATCCGGCTCATCCAGATGTCCATCGTGCCGCTGGTGGTGACCTCGGTCATCGTGGCCACGGCGTCGATGACGGGTGCGGGCACCGGCCGAATCGCCTTCCGCACCTTCAAATGGATGCTCGGATTCTCCTTTGTCGCCGCCGTTCTGGCGTGGCTGCTCAGCATGCTGATCCAGCCGGGCGCGGGCATGGTGTTCACCCAGGAACTCGATCCCGCCCTGCAGGAGTCCGTGGGTGAAACGCTGGGCTGGCAGGAGACCGTGCTCAACTTCGTCTCCACCAACATCTTCAACGCCATGTCGACCGCGACGATGGTGCCCATCATCGTGTTCTCGCTGTTGTTCGGTATCGCGCTGCGCAGCCACATCAACAGCCGCGGTGACGACGCGGTGCTCGGCTTCATCGACCAAATCCAGCAGATCGTGCTGACCATGATCCGGCTGGTCATGTACGTCGCCCCGATCGGCGTGTTCTGCCTGCTGGCCGCGCTCGCCGGCGACGTGGGCTTCGCGGTGGTGACCACGGCCCTGAAGTATCTGGGCACCACACTGCTCGGAGTGCTGATCCTGTTCGCGCTGTTCGTCGTGGTCGTCACGGTGCGCACGCGGCTCAACCCATTGAAGCTGCCGGAAAAACTGGCCGAACAGACCGCCATCGCCATCACCACGACGAGCTCGGCGGTCACCTTTCCGACGGTGCTGCGCAACGCCGTCGAGAAGGTGGGTGTGAGCCAGAAGGTCGCCAACTTCACCCTGTCGATCGGGCTGACGATGGGGTCCTACGGCGCGGTGCTGAACTACATGATCGTGGTGATGTTCCTGGCCCAGGCCGGTGATATCAACCTCAGCTTCGGCCAGATCGCGCTCGGTATGGCACTGGCGATCCTGCTCAACATGGGCACCATCACGGTTCCGGGTGGCTTCCCCGTCGTCGCCATGTTCCTGGCGACGTCACTGGGGTTGCCGTTCGAGGCCGTCGGGCTGCTGATTGCCGTCGACTGGTTCGCCGGGATCTTCCGCACCTTCCTCAACGTCAACGGCGACACCTTCGTGGCGATGCTGGTCGCCAACGCCGACGACGAGATCGACCGCGATGTGTACAACGGCTCCAAGACGGTGATCGCCGAGGAACTCGACCTCGACGAGTACAGCGAGGCCCTCGCCCGGGCGGACCAGGCCGACTAACTGCCGATGGTCCGCCACAGATAGCGGTAGATGAGCGCCGCGCGGAACGCGGCCTGCGAATTGTCCGCCGCGCCGCCGTGTCCGCCCTCGATGTTCTCGTAGTAGCTGACCTGGTGGCCGGCCGCTTCGAGTGCCGCCGTCATCTTCCTGGCGTGCCCGGGATGCACCCTGTCATCGCGGGTGGACGTGGTGATCAAGATCGGGGGATAGCGCTTGTCGGACGAAATATTCTGGTAGGGCGAATATTTCGAGATGAACTCCCAGTCGTCGGGATCGTCGGGGTTTCCGTACTCGGCCACCCAGGACGCGCCCGCGAGCAGCAGGTGGAACCGCTTCATGTCCAGCAGCGGCACGCTGCACACCAACGCGCCGAACAGCTCCGGATAGCGGGTCAGCATGATCCCCATCAGTAGGCCGCCGTTGCTGCCGCCCTGGGCGCCCAGCCGGGCCACCGTGGTCACCCCGCGCGCCACCAGATCCCTTGCCACCGCGGCGAAGTCCTCGTCCACGAGGTGGCGCCCCGCGCGCATCGCCTGGGTGTGCCAGCCCGGTCCGTACTCGCCGCCGCCACGGATATTGGCCAGCACGTAGGTGCCGCCGCGGGCCAGCCACAGCCGGCCCAGCACCCCGTCATAGCCCGGCGTCCGGGACACCTCGAACCCGCCGTACCCGCCCAGCAGTGTCGGCCCGGCCGAACCCGGGCGGCCGACCACGAAATACGGGATCCGGGTGCCGTCGGCGGAGGCGGCGAAATGCTGGGAGACCTCGATACCGGTCGCGTCGAAAAAGCCGGGTGCCTGCTTGATCGGGCTGACCGGCCCGTCCGGGGTGCCGTGCAGCAATTGTGACGGTGTGACGAAACCACTTGAATCCAAGAAGATCTCGTCGCCGTAGGAGTCCGCGGCGGCGATCACGGTGTTGGTGTTCGGCGGAACTCCGGGCAGATCGGCGGCCGTCCAGGTGCCGGGGGTGACGATCTGGACGCGGCTGGCGACATCGGCGAGCGTGACGACGACAAGTCTGTCCCGGGTCCACGAGTACTGGTGCAGGCTGGTGCGCCCATCCGGCTCGAACACCGTGGTCAGGCGTTTCGTGCCCGCGATGAACTCGGTGTAGCTGCCGGCCAGCAGTGACCCGGCGGCATACCCCTCCCAGTCGGTGCGCAACTCGATGAGCAGCCAGTCGTGGTGCACCGAGACGGTGGCATCGGTGGGCGCCTCGACACGCACGAGTTGATCCCCGCGCAGCTCGTAGATCTCGTCGTTGAAGAAGTCCACGGCCCGGCTGATCATCGTCCGTTCGAAGCCGGGTGTGCGGTCCACCGATGCCGCGACGATGACATCGGTCTGCTCACCGGCGTAGACGGTGACGGCGTCGGCGAGGGGTTCCCCGCGCCGCCACCGCTTGACCAGCCGGGCATAACCGGAATCGGTCAGCGAGCCCGGACCGAAGTCGGTGCCGACCAGGACGGTATCTTCGTCCGCCCAGCTGATCTGTGTCTTGGATTCCGGGAGTGCGAACCCGTCGGCGACGAATTCTTTTGTGCCCATGTCGAATTCGCGAACCACCACGGCGTCGGCGCCACCGCGGGACAGGCTGACCAATGCACGCGAATGGTCGGGTTCGAGGACATCGGCGCCAGCCCACACCCAATTCTCGTCATCGGCGGCTGCCAGGTCGTCGACATCGATGATCACCTCCCACTCGGGGGAGTCGGTGCGGTAGCTGTCCAGCGAGGTGCGCCGCCACAGGCCGCGTGGGTGGGTCTCATCGCGCCAGAAGTTGTAGAGGTGCGCGCCGCGGCGGCGTACGTAGGGGATGCGGGCGTCGGTGTCGAGCACCTCCAGCGCCTCAGCCCGCATGACCTCGAACTCGTCGTCACCGAGATCGGCCAGCGTCGGCTCGTTGTGCGTGCGCACCCAAGCCAGCGCGTCGTCGCCGGTGACGTCCTCGAGCCAGAGATGCGGGTCCTCAGGGGCGAGCGAAGCGACGGGAGTGGGTTCTGAGGTGGGAGGAGAACTCATGCCTCAATTCATACCGTGCGCGTAGCCTGGGCACATGACCAGCCGAGCCCTGATCACCGCGCCCGCCGCCGATCTGTTGCGTACGCTGCAAAACCGGCACGGGGCCTTGATGTTTCACCAGTCCGGTGGCTGCTGCGACGGGTCCTCACCGATGTGCTACCCGGACGGGGACTTCATCGTCGGGGACCGCGACATCCTGCTCGGTGTGCTCGATGTCGGCGACGGGGTGCCGGTGTGGATCTCCGGCCCGCAGTTCGACGCCTGGAAACACACTCAGTTGGTGATCGACGTGGTGCCGGGCCGCGGCGGCGGGTTCAGCCTGGAATCCCCCGAGGGGATGCGGTTCCTGAGCCGGGGTCGGGTGTTCACCGATGCCGAGACCGCCGGTCTGCCGACGCCGATCACCGGTGCGCGGTACGCGGCGGGCGAGCGGCCGGAGCAGGAGGGTTCCTGCATCGTGGCCGAGGCGCACGAGGCGTGCCCGGTGCCGCCGCGATTGGGCTGAACTTCTTCCCTTCATATGTTCAGATGGACAGATGAAGGTTCTGATCGTGCCGCTGACCGTCGCGCTGCTGACGGCATGCGCGGGTCCTTCGCAGCCGTCGGACCGTGCGATGTCCGATCAGATCGTGCTGTCCGACGGATACGAACTCGGCGGCTACAACCCCGTCAACGGCTACGCCGAGACCGGCGTCTCCCCGCTCTACGACGGGCTGTACCGGCCGGCCGCGGACACCGACACAGCCCTGCCCGAGCTCGTCCCGGCGCTGGCGGTGCAACCTCCGCAGCCGGTCGGAACCAACACCTGGCGGATTGCGCTGCGGCCCGGCGTCACCTTCTCCGACGGCAGTGCATTGGACTCCGCCGACGTCGTGGCCACCTACCATGCGGTGCGCGACCCGGCCGTCGCCTCCGAGATCGCCACCTCCATCGCACCCATCGTGCGGGTCGACGCCGACGGCCCCGATGCCGTCATCGTGGAGATGAACACCGCCGCCGACCCGCGGCCCTACCTGCTGCTGGGCATCGTGGCCTCGGAGCAGATCGAAGCCGCGCCGGCCGCCGACTGGGCGGTGAACACCGCGCCGGTGGGCACCGGGCCGTACCGGCTGGAGAGCCTGCGCCCGGACCAGGCCGCCATGGTGGCGCGCGAGGACTACTGGGGCGGGCCCGCGCAGGTCAAGCGCGTCGTCTACACCTACAACCCCGACGACAACGCCCGGGCCCAGGCGATGGTCGCCGGCTCGGCCGACGGCACCAACCTGCCGCCGCGGCTCATCGACTCGATCGAACGCGACGGCATCCAGACCGTCGGTGTCGAGTCGGCGGACTGGCGCGGAGTCGCCCTGCCGGCCGGAAACCCGTTCACCGCGGACTCCGCGGCGCGGCTGGCGATGAACCTCGGCGTGGATCGCGAGGCGCTGGTGCGCGATGTGCTGGCCGGCTACGGCCGGGTGGCTTCCACACCGGTGGCCGCCGTGTACGGCACGGCCTACAACCCGGATGCGCAGTACCGCTTCGACCGGGACCGGGCCGCGACGCTGCTCGATACGGCGGGCTGGCGGATCGGCAGCGGCCAGATCCGGGAAAAGGACGGCGTCCGAGCCACTTTCGAGCTGCTGTACAACGCGCAGGACACGCTGCGGCGGGATATCTCGGTCGCCTTCGCCGCGGCGATGAAACCGCTGGGCATCGACATCCGTCCGCGCGGTACCAGCTGGGACGAGATCGACACCCGGTTCGGGGATGCCGCGGTCCTGCTCGGCGGCGGCGCCACGCCCTACAGCATCGACTCGCAGGTCTATGACACCCTGCACACCCGAGTACCGGACTCGTCGCCCTATTCCAACCCCGGGAACTTCACCGCCCCCGGCCTGGACCAGCTGCTCGAACAGGCCAGCGCAGCGGCGTCCGGACCGGCCAAAGACGAGTTGTACCGCCGGATTCAGGCCACCTACGTGGCCGAGCCGTCGCAGGTCTTCCTGGTCTTCCTCGACCACGCCTACGGCTACCGGGACCTGGGCTGGCAGCAGAGCGCCCCCATCCTGGAACCGCATTCGCACGGCGTCGGCTGGGGCCCCTGGTGGAATCTCGCTGCGTGGACGCGGTGAAAATGCCTGCGGTGCAGCGCTACCGGCAGCCGCTGAGCCTGCTCGGGATCCGCGTCGCCGTCGCGATCCCGCTGACCGTGGCGATCTCGGCGGCCATGTTCTGGGTCGCCTCGCTGTCACCGTTCGATCCACTGGCCGCCTACCTGGGCGGCAACTACCAGTTCGCCACCGAGTCCCAGCGCGCGGCGATGCGGGCCGCATACGACATCGATATGCCGTGGTGGCGGGCGTGGTGGCAGTGGATGGGTGGGCTGGTACACGGTGACCTCGGCTGGTCGTCCACGCAATCCCAGCCGGTGGCGACCGTGCTCGCCGACCGGATGCCGTTCACGCTGGGGCTTTCCGGTGCCGCCCTGCTGACCGCCGCGGTGGTGGCGATCGCGTCGGGCAGCATCGCCGGGATGCGCAACGGCGGATTCGTCGACCGGCTCTGCTCCGGGGTGGCGGTGGTGTTCGCCGCGGTGCCGCCGTTTGTGGTGTCCTTGGGCCTGGTGCTCCTGGTCGCCGTCGGGTTGCGCTGGTTGCCGGCGTCCGGCGCGGTGGCCCCCGGTGCGGACTACACCGTCGCCGGGGTACTCCGGCACGCCATCCTGCCGTGGATCGCGCTGACGCTCTCCCAGATTCCGTGGCTGCTGCTCACCACCCGCGCCGCGGTGGTGAGCAGCACCCAATCCGACGCCGTGCGGGGCGCACGCGCCCGCGGCGTGCACGGTGCGGCGCTGCTGCGCGGGCACGTGGCACCGGTATCGGTGCTGCCGATGCTGGCCCTGCTGGGCACCCGACTGCCCGAACTGATCGCCGGTGCCGCCATCGTCGAGACCGTGTTCGGCTGGCCCGGTATGGCCGCGGTTCTCGTGGAATCTGCTGCAGCACTGGATTTTCCGCTGCTCGCCGCGCTCACCGTCGGGGCCGCGCTCGCAGTGCTGGCCGGTTCGGCGCTGTCGGACGCTGCGGCCGTGGCGATCGACCCGCGAGTGCGGATCACGGCATGAGCGTGGCGCGCATGACGAGGTGGCCGTGGATCGTGTTGGCGGTGATCGCGGCCGCCGCCATCACCATTCCGCTGGCGGCCGGGGAACAGGGCGCCGATTTCGCGATGGCGCTGCGACCGCCGGGGTCCGGCCATCCGGCGGGCACCGACCATTCCGGCTACGACCTCCTGGTGCGCACCGCCGAAGGTCTGCGGGTGTCGCTGCTGATCGCCGTGGTGTGCGCGGTGGCGGCCACCGCGCTGGGCCTGGCCATCGGCGTGGCCGCCGCACTGTCCGGCGGGTGGGTCGACGCGGTGGTGATGCGTCTCGTCGACGGATTCAACGCGTTGCCGCACCTGGTGGTCGGCATCGTGATCGCGGCGATGTGGCGGGGTGCGCCGCTGGCCATCATCGCCTCGATCGCGCTGACACACTGGCCGGCGGTGGCCCGGGTGGTGCGCGCGGAACTGCTGGCGGTCGCCGACTCCGGCTGGATCCAGACCTCCCGGCTGGCCGGAGCCTCCCGGTGGTTCATCGCCCGCGGCCACCTGCTACCCGCGGTCACCGGTCAGGCACTGGTCGCCATGGTGATGTTGCTGCCGCACGCGGTATGGCACGAATCCACGCTGTCCTTTCTCGGCGTCGGGCTCTCCCCGGACCGGGCCAGTCTCGGCACGCTGCTCAGCGACGCCCGCGGTGACGTGCTGACCGGGGCGTGGTGGACGCTGGTGGTGCCCGCGACGGCGCTGATCGTGACCGCGCTCGCCTTCGCCGCCGTCGGCACCCTGGTACGGGAGCGCCACCGTCCACCGGTGGGGCAGGTCTGGTGAGCACCGGCGCGCAGGACCTGAGTGTCGACATCGCGGTGCGGCGTCATGGTACGGCCACGGTGCGGGTGCTCGACAGGGTGAACCTCGTCGTGCCGGCCGGCCGGCTGACCGCACTGGTCGGTGAATCCGGCTGCGGCAAATCGATGGTGGCCGCCGCGCTGAGCGGGCTGATGCCGCCCGGATCACGGGTATCGGGACGAATTATGGTGGACGGCAAGGAAATTCGCCCTGACGACGAGCGGGCGTGGCGGCAGCTGCGGGGCAGGCACGTGGGGCTGGTGCCGCAGTCGGCGGCCACCTCGTTCACCCCGGTTCGCACCGTCGGCGCCCAGCTGTCCGAGATCTGTGAACGCCTCGCCGCGGACCGGACACCCACGCAACTGGCCGCCGCGGTCGCCCTGCCCACCGAGGCGCTGCGCCGCTACCCGCACGAGATGTCCGGCGGGATGGCCCAACGCGCCGCCATGGCCGCCGCGCTCGCCGGCCGTCCGGGTCTGCTACTGGCCGACGAACCGACCTCCGCGCTGGACCCGGCGAACGCCGCACTCATCTGGCGGCTGCTCGGAGACGCGGCCGACGCCGGCGCCGCGGTCCTGGTGATCACGCATGACACCCCGTCGCTGCTGCGGGCAGGTGTGTGCTCCGACGTCGCCGTGATGGCCAACGGGTCCGTGCGGCAACAGGTCCCACTTCGCGACGCGGTGAACAGTGACGACGCCTACACCCGGGCCCTGCTTCGGGTGGTGCCGATATGAGCGCCCTGCGGGCCGAGGGCGTGACCGTGTCCTTCGACGGTCACGTCGTGCTCGACCACGTCGACCTGGAGGCGCCCGCCGGGGCGGTCACCGGGATCACCGGCCCGTCCGGCAGCGGGAAGACCACGCTGCTGCGGGTGCTGGCCGGGCTGCGGTCCCCGGACCGGGGGCGGGTGCTCCACCGCGGAGCGCCGAGCGCGCCGACGGGGTCGATCGCGCTGCTGGCCCAGCATCCCCGCCTGGTCTGCAACCCGCGCTGGACGCTGCGACGAATCATCGCCGAACCCGCAGCCATCCGCGGTGACCGCGATGATGCGGATGCCCTTGCCGAGCGCGTGGGGCTGGATCAGGATCTGCTGCAACGGTATCCGGGACAAGTGAGCGACGGTCAACTGCAACGCGCCTGCCTGGGCCGAGTGCTCGGCCAAGCCGCGGACACGGTGCTGTGTGACGAACCGACGGCGATGCTGGATCCGATCGCCTCGGCCGCGGTGACGACGCTGCTACGTGATATCAGTGCCGCCGGCGCGGTCGTCGTGGTGGTCAGTCACGACCCGGAGCTGATCGGGGCACTCGCCCAGCGGTCGGTCAGCCTTTCGCCAACGTGAACTGCACGACATCGGTCTGACGGGCGCGGAACAGCTTCGCGCAGCCGGTGAGGTACTTCATGTAGCGCTCGTAAACCTCTTCGGACTGCACCGCGATGGCCTCATCGCGGTGGGCCTGCAGGGCGTCTGCCCACATATCGAGGGTTTTCGCGTAGTGCAGCTGCAGCGACTGCTCACGGGTCAGGGTGAAGCCGCCCTCGGCCGACTTCTCCTTGACCATGTCCACCGACGGCAAGCGGCCGCCGGGAAAGATCTCGGTGATGATGAACTTCACGAACCGGGCCAACTCGAAGGTGACCGGGATGCCGGCCTCCTTGGCCTTGGCGGGATTGAACGCACAGATGGTGTGCAGCAGCATCACCCCGTCATCGGGCAGCGCGGCATGGGCCATCCGAAAGAAATCCGGGTAGCGGTCGAAGCCGAAGTGCTCGAATGCACCGATCGACACGATCCGGTCGACGGGTGCGTTGAACTGCTCCCAGCCCTGCAAGAGCACCCGGCGCTCCCGCGGACTGTCCATCTCATCGAAGCTGCGCTGCACGTGGGCGGCCTGATTCTTGGACAGCGTCAGACCGACGACGTTGACGTCATAGCGTTCGACCGCGCGGCGCATGGTCGCGCCCCAGCCACACCCGATGTCCAGCAGGGTCATTCCGGGCTGCAGTCCCAGCTTGCCCAGCGCCAGGTCGATCTTGGCCAGCTGGGCCTGCTCCAGGGTCATATCGTCACGTTCGAAATACGCGCAGCTATAGGTCTGGGTGGGATCGAGGAAGAGCCGGAAGAAGTCGTCCGACAGGTCGTAGTGGGCCTGGACGTCCTCGAAATGCGGCGTGAGTTTGTTCGGCATGCTCGGGTTCCCCCCTGGTTTTGTCGCGGCGCGACACATTGCTAGGCATTCGGAGCCGGTGCCGGTGCGGATTGGTCCGAACGCCCCGTTGCGGTTACCCGGACCGGTCCGCGGCCAAACGCGCGCCCCGATAGGGTGGTCATCGTGACCCACTATGACCTCGTCGTACTCGGAGCTGGACCCGGCGGATATGTGGCGGCCATCCGCGCTGCCCAACTCGGCCTGAACACCGCGATCGTCGAACCCAAGTACTGGGGCGGCGTCTGCCTGAACGTCGGGTGTATTCCCTCCAAGGCGCTGCTGCGCAACGCCGAGCTGGCCCACATCTTCGCCAAGGAAGCCAAGACCTTCGGCATCAGCGGGGAGGCGAGCTTCGACTACGGAGCGGCCTTCGATCGCAGCCGTAAGGTCGCCGACGGCCGGGTGGCCGGCGTGCATTTCCTGATGAAGAAGAACAAGATCACCGAGATCCACGGCTACGGCAAGTTCACCGATGCCAACACCATCGAGGTCGATCTCAACGACGGCGGCACCGAGTCGGTCACCTTCGACAACGCCATCATCGCGACCGGGTCGTCCACCCGCCTGGTGCCCGGCACGTCGCTGTCCGAGAACGTGGTCACCTACGAGAAGCAGATCATGTCGCGTGAGCTGCCCGGGTCGATCATCATCGCCGGCGCGGGCGCGATCGGCATGGAGTTCGCCTACGTGCTGAAGAACTACGGCGTCGACGTCACCATCGTCGAGTTCCTGCCGCGCGCGCTGCCCAACGAGGACGTCGAGGTCTCCAAGGAGATCGAGAAGCAGTACAAGAAGCTGGGCGTGAAGATCCTCACCGGCACCAAGGTCGAAAAGATCGAAGACGACGGTTCGACGGTGACCGTGACCGTGAGCAAGGACGGCAAGACCGAGGAACTCAAGGCCGACAAGGTCATGCAGGCCATCGGTTTCGCGCCCAATATCGAGGGCTTCGGCCTGGAGAACACCGGCGTGGCACTCACCGAACGCAAGGCCATCGACATCGACGACCACATGCGCACCAACGTGGGCCACATCTACGCGATCGGCGATGTGACCAGCAAGCTGCAGCTCGCCCACGTGGCCGAGGCGATGGGCGTGGTGGCCGCCGAGACCATCGCCGGGGCCGAGACCCTGACCCTGGGGGACTACCGGATGATGCCGCGCGCCACCTTCTGCCAGCCCCAGGTCGCCAGCTTCGGCCTGACCGAGGAGCAGGCTCGCGACGAGGGCTACGACGTCAAGGTGGCGAAGTTCCCGTTCACCGCCAACGGCAAGGCGCACGGCCTGGCCGACCCGGTCGGCTTCGTCAAGCTGATCGCCGACACCAAGTACGGCGAGCTGCTGGGCGGGCATCTCATCGGCCCCGACGTCTCCGAGCTGCTGCCGGAGCTGACGCTGGCCCAGAAGTGGGACCTGACGGTCAACGAGCTCACCCGCAATGTGCACACCCACCCGACGCTGTCCGAGGCGCTGCAGGAGGCCATCCACGGCCTGGCCGGCCACATGATCAACTTCTGACGCACGTGCCGTCGCGGGCAGTGATCGTGGCCGCCATCGGCGGCCTGGTCATCGGGCACATGTTGTGGCTGGTGGCCATCTCGTTGGCCATCAACACCAGCGACGTGAGCTTCTGGGTGCTCATCACCTCAGCCGTCATCACGGTGCTGTGCGCCGCCGTCGCCTGGTTCGGCTGGCGTGCCTACCAGCGCAAGGATCAGGTGTGGACGGCGTTCCTGTGGTCGGTGCCGGTCGCGCCGATGCTGCTGACACTCGTCGTCTTGGGCGTCACCTACCTATAAAGCGCGTTCTTCGCGCCGCGGTCATATGACTTTGCAAGAATCATCGGATGTCCGATGGGGGACGCGGCGAACTGATTCGTCAGTGGTGGCTCCAGCGCGATGACTACTCCTGGCGCATCGACTTCCTGCGCAGTCGCGGGCTGCTCCCCATCCTGCGAAACCTGATCGTCGGTATCGGCGCCGTGATGGGCACCCTGGCCGCGATCAATGTGTTCCGGCCGCCGGGGCTGGACACCGGCCTCATCCGGCTCGGCTGGGCGGTGGTGTCCCTCGGTTCGCTGGCCTGGGCGGCCCGCTGGGCGCTGCGCCCGTGGCCGTCCGCGCGCGCCTCGGCCGTCCTGGTCGCCTACGTCGACGCCCTCATGACGTTGTCGACCCTGCTGTTCGGCGACCCCAATCTGGCGATGTCGGGGATCCCGATCCTGTTGTGCGCCGGGGGCTATGTGGTGTTCTTCCACGGGCCGCGGCTGCACCTGGCTCATATCGTGTGGTGCACGGTCGTGGTGATCGGCATCGCGGTGTGGTTGGCGTGGAGCTCCCCGGAGTACGGCCTGCAGCTCGCGGTGTCGCGGGCGGTGATCGCACTGCTGGTGACGGTGTGCATCCTGCCCGCGCTGCAGTTCGGTTTCTGGCTGCTGCAGGGTAGTTCGATCCAGTCACTGATCGATCCGCTCACCGAGCTGACCAATCGCCGTGGGCTGCCGCTCGCGGTGCGCCGCCTCGACGAGGGCGCGGGTGCCGGTGTCGATCTGTGTGCCCTGCTGATCGACGTCGACGGGTTCAAGGTCGTCAACGACCACCTCGGCCACGCGACCGGTGATGAGGTGTTGATCCGGACAGCGCGCCGGATCCGGGCCAGCGTCTGTCCGCACGCCGTGGTGGCGCGCTGGGGCGGGGAGGAGTTCCTGGTGGTCGAGCGGATCTCGGTGGTGCACGCCATGGTTTTCGCCGAGCGGATTCGGTCCGCGGTGGCCGAGCCGGCCGGGCCGGCGGTCACCGTGAGTATCGGGGTGGCCGCCAGCACACGGCCGCAGGCGGACCTGGACGCCGTCATCAAGGCCGCCGACTCGGCGATGTACGAGGCCAAGGCGCAGGGCGGAAACTGCGTGGTGATGGCCCCCCAGCTCTGCTAGTCCGGGAAGTCCAGCGGTATCCGCAGCGTCGCCATGGTGGCTGCCAGTGCATCGTATTGTCCAGCGAGGGTGCAGAATTCGATGATCTGGGTGCGGCTGTAGAGAGTGGACAACGCGGTCCAGGTCTCGGCGGACATGGAGCGGGTGATGACGAACTCGTCGGTCGCGGTGACCAGCACCCGCTGCCGCGGGCTCAACCCGGGTGCGTCCGGGCCTTCGAAGATGGCGGCCTGGGTGTCGGCGTCCAACCCACGGCTGCGGGCCAGCCTGCGATGCTGCTGCAGCTCGTACTCGCTGCCCCGCAGATGCGCCACCCGCAGGATCACCAGCTCTGCGTCGGCGCGGGACAGCTTGCCCGCGTAGAGCAGATAGCCCGAGAACGGCAGCCAGGTCAAGAACAGCAGCCGGTGCTGGCCCAGCACGTTCATCAGGTGAAACTTGGGGGCCCTGATCCGGTTGGCGCCGATTTTGGCGATGGCCCAGTTGAGCGGGCCCAGCTCGCGGAGGCCGCCGGGCGGGATGCGTGGCGGGGCCGTCGTCTCATCTGCGCTCACCCGCACGAGTCTAGGTCGCGACCCGAGTGGTCGGGCCGCGCCGAACCGCTCAGGTGTTCTTCACCAGATACGGAGACACCGTGCTGCGGTGTTCGTCGAGGTCGAGCGCCTTGCCGAGGGCCGGGAACGCGCGCTGTGGGCAGTTGTCGCGTTCGCACACTCGGCAACCGGCACCGATCGGGGTCGCGGTCGTGGCGTTCGGACCGCCGGAGAGATCCAGCCCCTCGGAATACACCAGCCGGTGCGCGTGCCGCAGCTCGCAGCCCAGGCCGATCGCGAACGTCTTACCCGGCTGGCCGTAGCGCGACGGTCGGCGTTCCACGGTGCGCGCCACCCACATGTAGTCGCGGCCGTCGGGCATCTGGGCGATCTGGACCAAGATCTTGCCCGGGTTGGCGAAGGTCTCGTAGACATTCCACAGCGGGCAGGTGCCGCCGGCGGAGGAGAAGTGAAAACCGGTGGCCGACTGGCGTTTCGACATGTTGCCTGCCCGGTCGACGCGGACGAAGGACAACGGCACACCGCGCATCGAGGGGCGCTGCAACGTGGAGAGCCGGTGCGCGATCGTCTCATAGGACACCGCGTAGAAGGCCGAGAGCCGCTCGACGTCATAGCGGAAGTTCTCGGCCACCTGGTGGAATTGGCGGTACGGCAGCACGGTGGCCGCCGCGACGTAGTTGGCCAGTCCCAGCCGCGCCAGGGTGCGGGACTCGTCGCTGGTGAACTTGCCCTCGTCGACCAGCGCGTCGATCAGATCGCCGAACTCCAGGTAGCCCAACTCGGCGGCCAACTTGAAGACGTATTGACCGCTGGCCAGGTGGCCGCCGATCTCCAGTGTGCGGGTCGCCGGGTCGAAGCGGTGCAACACCGGGTCACCGAGATCGGTGCGCTGCACGATGCGCACCCCGTGCACCCGGGTCAGCCGGTCGGACAGCTCGCGGATCAGCTCGGCACGGTGCATCCGCATTCGGATGGTCAGGTCCTCGGCGGCGGTGTCGAGCTCGTGCAGATAGTTCTGCCGCTGGTAGAAGTAGTCGCGCACCTCTTCGTGCGGCATGGTGATCGTTCCGGACCCCGCGCCCGACAAGGAGGTGAACCGGCCCTCGGAGACGGCCGCGAGCTGGGTCGTGGTCAGTCGGTAACGCTGGTGCAGGCTGACCATCGCCCGCGCGAAGGCCGGATGGGCGCTGACGATATCGGCGAGTTCGGCCGGATCGATCGCGATGTCGAGATCACGGTCCAGGCTCACCTCGCGCAACTCGGCCACCAGCCGGGTGTCGTCCTGGGAGGCGAAGAAGGTGGCGTCCACGCCGAAGACCTCGGTGATCCGCAACAGCACGGAGACCGTCAGCGGACGGACGTCGTGTTCGATCTGGTTGAGGTAGCTCGGGGAGATGTCCAGCATCTGCGCCAGGGCGGCCTGGCTGAATCCGCGCTCCCGGCGCAGCTGGCGTACCCGTGATCCGACATAGGTCTTGGACACTTTGAACAGCATAGTCAAGGGTGCAAAGGTTGGCTTTGCATTCTTCGCAGACCATATTGGAGTCCATGACCTTGGCGAAGACTCTGATGCCCGTGCCCGACCCGCATCCGGATGTGTTCGATGTGCAGTGGCCGTTGCGGGTGGCCGATATCGATCGCGAGGGCCGGCTGAAGTTCGATGCCGCGACGCGGCACATCCAGGACATCGGCTCCGACCAGCTGCGTGAAATGGGCTATGAGGACACGCATCCGGCGTGGATCGTGCGGCGCACCATGATCGACCTGATCGAACCGATCACGTTCAAGGACACCTTGCGACTGCGGCGCTGGTGCTCGGGGACCTCGAACCGGTGGTGCGAGATGCGGGTCCGCATCGAAGGCCGGCGGGGCGGCCTGATGGAGTCCGAGGCGTTCTGGATCAATTTCAGCCAGGAAACCCAGGGGCCGTCCCGGATCTCCGACGACTTCCTGGCCGGGCTGCGGCGCACCACCGACGTGGACCGGCTGCGCTGGAAGGCCTATCTGCGGCCCGGACCCCGCGACACCGCGGTCGCGGTACGCAAATATCCGGTCCGGGTCAGCGATATCGACCTCTTCGACCATATGAACAACTCGGTGTACTGGAGTGTGGTGGAGGAGTACCTGCACGAGGTGCCCGAGTTGCTGGCGGCGCCGTTGCGGGTGACCATCGAGCACGACTCTGCGGTGGCGCTCGGTGATGACCTGGAGATCATCTCGCATGTGTACCCGGCCGGCTCGACCGAGAAGTTCGGTCCGGAGCTCGCCGATCGCACTGTTACAACGCTCACATATGCCGTCGGTGATGAGACCAAAGCGGTCGCCGCGCTGTTTTCGCTGTGAACATCCGGTTTTAACAGTACGGGCGTACTGACCAGCGGAAACTGCCTACCGTCGAGTAGCTTCTGAACCGGTCAAGCCGCGCGCCGATTAACAATCTTCGCAAAAACAGTCGAGCGCTTGGACAAAGTTGGCAATGGAAACGGGTGGACCTGCGGATATGCAGTAGGGCATCCTCGGTGTAGCAACGCAGCGAAGTTCACTGCAGCGTTAACAAATACCGATAGGAGCCGCCATGTCGACCGTTGGCACGCCGAAGAGCCCGGAGCAGATCCAGCACGACTGGGATCACAACCCCCGCTGGAAGGGCATCACCCGCACCTACACGCCCAAGGACGTCGTCGCGCTGCAGGGCACGGTCGTCGAGGAGAACACCCTGGCCCGTCGTGGCGCCGAGGTGCTGTGGGACCAGCTGCACGAGATGGACTTCGTCAACGCCCTCGGTGCGCTCACCGGCAACCAGGCCGTGCAGCAGGTGCGCGCCGGCCTGAAGGCCATCTACCTGTCCGGGTGGCAGGTCGCCGGTGACGCGAACCTGTCCGGTCACACCTACCCCGACCAGAGCCTCTACCCGGCCAACTCGGTGCCGCAGGTCGTGCGCCGCATCAACAATGCGCTGCTGCGTGCCGACCAGATCGCCAAGGTCGAGGGCGACACCTCGGTGGAGAACTGGCTCGCCCCGATCGTCGCCGACGGCGAGGCCGGCTTCGGCGGCGCGCTGAACGTCTACGAGCTGCAGAAGGCGATGATCGCCGCCGGCGTCGCCGGTTCGCACTGGGAGGACCAGCTGGCCTCGGAGAAGAAGTGCGGCCACCTCGGTGGCAAGGTGCTCATCCCCACCCAGCAGCACATCCGTACCCTGACCTCGGCCCGCCTCGCGGCCGACGTCGCCGACGTGCCGACCCTGGTCATCGCCCGCACCGACGCCGAGGCCGCCACCCTGATCACCTCCGATGTCGACGAGCGTGACCGCCCCTTCATCACCGGCGAGCGCACCAACGAGGGCTTCTACCGGGTGCAGAACGGCCTGGAGCCGTGCATCGCCCGGGCCAAGGCCTACGCGCCGTACGCCGATCTGATCTGGATGGAGACCGGCACCCCGGACCTGGAGCTGGCCAAGAAATTCGCCGAGGGCGTCAAGGCCGAATTCCCGGACCAGATGCTGTCCTACAACTGCTCGCCGTCGTTCAACTGGAAGCAGCACCTCGACGACGACACCATCGCCAAGTTCCAGCGCGAGCTGGGCGCGATGGGCTTCAAGTTCCAGTTCATCACGCTGGCCGGCTTCCACGCGCTCAACTACTCGATGTTCGATCTCGCCCACGGCTACGCCCGCGAGCAGATGAAGGCCTACGTCGACCTGCAGGAGCGCGAGTTCGCCGCCGAGGAGCGCGGCTACACCGCGACCAAGCACCAGCGTGAGGTCGGCGCCGGCTACTTCGACCGGATCGCCACCACCGTGGATCCGACCAGCTCGACCACCGCGCTGGCCGGTTCCACCGAAGAGGGTCAGTTCCACTAGTCCGACCGAAAACCTGAGTTGATAGCGTCAGGCCTCGTCCGCGAACCGCGGGCGGG
Organism: Mycobacterium sp. MBM; assembly: GCA_021648845.1. Classification (GTDB taxonomy): domain Bacteria; phylum Actinomycetota; class Actinomycetes; order Mycobacteriales; family Mycobacteriaceae; genus Mycobacterium. Next base: position 141,211 of record JAKJHY010000003.1, read on the forward strand.
GCCTGACGCCGTGATGAGGAGAGCCAGTGACTATTGAGCGGGTGGGCGTCATCGGCGCCGGGCAGATGGGCGGCGGTATCGCCGAGGTGTGCGCGAAGGCCGGGGCGCAGGTGCTGGTGTTCGAACCCACCGACGACCTGATCAGCGCCGGTAGCAAGCGGATCACCGCCTCGCTGGACCGCGCCGCGGCCAAGGGCAAGCTGAGCGAGGCCGACCGTGACGCCGCACTGGCCCGACTGACATTCACCACCGCGCTCGCCGATATGGCCGACCGCCAGCTGACCATCGAGGCCATCGTGGAGGACGACGAGGTCAAGGCGAAGGTGTTCGCCGAACTCGACCGTGTCATCGAGGATCCGGACGCCGTGCTGGCCTCGAACACCTCCAGCATCCCGATCATGCGGATCGCCGCGGCCACCGCGCACCCGGAGCGCGTGCTGGGGTTGCACTTTTTCAACCCGGTCCCGGTGCTGCCGCTGGTGGAGCTGATCTCCACGCTGGTCACCTCCGTGGGGGCCCTCGCGCGGACCGAGGATTTCGCGGCCAACGCGCTGGGCAAGCAGGTCGTGCGCTGCTCGGATCGGTCCGGTTTCGTGGTCAACGCGCTGCTGGTGCCCTACCTGCTCTCGGCGGTACGGATGGTCGAGGCCGGTTTTGCCACGGTCGAGGATGTGGACAAGGCGGTGGTGGGTGGCCTGTCGCATCCGATGGGGCCGTTGCGGTTGTCGGATCTGGTGGGCCTTGACACACTCAAGTTGATCGCCGACAAGATGTACGAGGAGTTCAAGGAGCCGCTGTACGGTCCGCCGCCGCTTCTGCTGCGGATGGTCGAAGCGGGTCAGTTGGGCAAGAAGTCGGGGCGCGGCTTCTACACCTACTGAGTCCTGCCAAAAGTTGGCCCGCCTCAGGTGAGGTAGAGTTTTCGCTTTGCGGGTGTGGGGAGCCTTGGAAATGGGTACAGAGGCCGCAACAATTCGAGAAACCGAAGAGGGTTGCTTTCGTATGTCAAAGGTTGAGTCCGAGCTGGAGCCGTTCTACGAGGAGTCGCAGTCGATCTACGACATCTCCAACGACTTTTTCGCGCTGTTCCTCGGGCCCACGATGGGCTACACCTGCGGGTACTACGAGCGCGATGACATGACGCTCGACGAGTCCCAGAACGCCAAGTTCGATCTGGCGCTCGGCAAGCTCGGGCTGGAGCCCGGCATGACCTTGCTCGATATCGGTTGCGGCTGGGGCGGCGCGCTGGAACGGGCCGTGCAGAAGTTCGATGTGAACGTCATCGGCATCACGCTGAGCAAGGCCCAGTCCGAGTGGGCCCGCGCGCGACTGGCCAAGCTGGACACCGACCGGTCCATCGAGATCCGGTTGCAGGGCTGGGAAGAATTCAACGAGCCCGTCGATCGAATCGTGTCGATCGGCGCCTTCGAGGCCTTCAAGGCCGAGCGGTACCCGCTGTTCTTCGAGCGCGCCTACAGCATCCTGCCCGAGGGCGGCACCATGCTGTTGCACACGATCCTGGCGCACACCCAGGAGTTCTTCCGCACCAACGGCATCAAGGTCACCCTCAGCGACCTCAAGTTCATGAAGTTCATCGGGGAGGAGATATTCCCCGGCGGGCAGCTGCCCGCGGTCGAGGACATCGAGAAGCTGGCCGCGGACACCGGTTTCGACCTGCAACGCATCCATCTGCTGCAACCGCACTATGCGCGCACGCTGGACATGTGGGCCGCCAATCTGGAGGCGGCCAAGGACGAGGCCATCGCCATGCAGGGCCAGGAGGTCTACGACCGCTACATGAAGTATCTGACCGGGTGTGCGGACTTTTTCCGTCGCGGCATCACGAACATCGGGCAGTTCACGCTCGTCAAGTAGGCATCGCTGCGCCGAGACTACTGATTTTCGCGCCGAATCGGCCCGTCGGCAGCACCAACCGTCGTGTCGGCGTGGGCGGAAGGCCGGTAACCCGATCGGGTGAGCGCATCGCGCACACGACGGATGATTTCGTGCGGACGGTGTGCGAGCTGCGTGGCGCTCACGCGCACGATCGTCCAGTTTCGGGTGGCCAGATACTCCAGGCGCTCGATATCGGCCGCGTGCTGGCGGGGATCGGTCCAGTGCTGCGCGCCGTCGTACTCGACACCCACCCGCCACCGCGCCCAGCCCATGTCGATGCGTCGCCGGACGTAACCCCATTCATCGGTGACCGGGATCTGGGTGCTCGGGCGTGGCAGGCCCGATCGCGCCAGCAACAGACGCAGCCGGGTTTCCTGCGGCGACTCCGCGCCCGAATCGACGAGGCCCAGGGCGGTGCGCAGTCGGCGCACGCGTCGGGCGCCCGGATAGCGCGCGGCGATCGCGGCCACATCGGCGGGGTCGCCGCGTGTGCAGTTGAGCAGCGCATCGATGCGGATGACGCCGGTCTCCAGCGGCTGGCGCCGGCCGATGTCATAACAGGTGCGCGCCACCGTGGTGCAACGCATACCGTCGACCATGCAGACCTCGTCGTCTGCGATCACGCCGGAGTGCACCACGATCCCGCTCGGCGACGGATATCGGACCCGTGCGAGCTCGGCCGGGGCGTCGGCGGGCAGCCACCTGCTCCCCAGCACGGCGGCCGCGGAGTAACCGGCCAGAGTGGCCGAGCGCCCCGACCACAGCCACGCCGCCACCGCCCGGTCGCGAGCGGTCAGCGTGAGATCTGCCGGCGCGTAGACATTGCGGTGCAGCTTGCGATGCGCGGTGTGCAGCGCGTGGCGGGTGACGGTCCCCGACCTCAGCGCTTCGCTTCCCAGGAAGATCTGCCCCACATGGTTATTGGACGCAGCCGACGTGCATGCGGTTCCCGCTCGCCGAGACGACGGTTCGTGAGGTGGAATCGGCCCGCCGGCGGTATCAACCGTCGTCTCGGCGCGATTCAGGCGTCCGCGAGCCGCTGTTTTTCCGCCTCGACGTCGAAATCGGCCGGGGGCCACTGCAGATCCAGGCCCTTGAGCGCCTCGATCAGCAACTCCAGCACCGCCAGGCGGCTGTACCACTTGCGGTTGCACGGCACGATGTACCACGGCGCGTACTCGGTCGAGGTCTTGTCCAGCATGGCCTGGTAGGCCTCCTGGTACAGCGGCCATTTGAGCCGTTCGTCGATATCGGCGGGGTTGTACTTCCAGTACTTGTCCGGCCGGTCCAGCCGCTCGGCGAGGCGCTTCTTCTGCTCCTCGAGCGAGACGAACATCGCCACCTTGACGATCGTGGTTCCGGTGTCGACGAGTTCGCGCTCGAAGGCGTTGATCTCGTCGTAGCGCACCCCCCAGACATCCGGCGGCACCAGGTTGTGCACCCGCACGATCAGCACGTCCTCGTAATGGGATCGGTCGAAGACACCGATATGCCCGGCCGCCGGTAGCGCCTTGTTGATCCGCCACAGGTAGTGGTGGGCCAGCTCCTCGGGCGTCGGCTTGCCGAAGCTACGGTACTGGATGCCCTGCGGATTGCCTGCTCCGACAACATGTTTGACGATGCCGCCCTTGCCGGCGGTGTCCATACCCTGCAACACCAGCAGCACCGAACGGTGGTCGCCGCTGCGGCTGTTGGCGTAGAGCATCTCCTGCAGGCCGGCGAAGCGCTCATTGCGTTCGGCCTGTAGCGCCGGGGCGTCCTGTTTGGAACCGGTGAACCCGGGGGTGGCCTCGGGATCGATCTCGGAGACCTTGTCCCCGGGCTCGAACCGCAGATGGGTATGGGGTTCGTGGCTCCACAACGTGGACAGTTCCGAGTTGCTGTCTGCGCTCACAGCTGGTTAGTCAAGCAGGTGTGCGGGCAGAACGGGTGAGGGATGGGGCTGCGAGTTGAACTTCTCCAGCGAGCCGCCCACCTCGACGATGCCGCACAGTGAGCTCCAGGACAGCATCGTCAGGTAGTCGATGAGGTCCTCGGTGCTCATCCGCGGATTGGACATCCACGAGTGGGTGGCCAGCTGCACACCGCCGACGATCATGAAGGCCCATGGCTCAACCCCGGAGGTGTCCATCCCGGCGGCCTGCATCCGGCGACGCAACATGACCGCGAGCATCCGGGCGATGATCTGCTCGGAGTCGTTGATGGCCTTGGTGCGGCTGGAGCTGCTGTTGCTCATCACGAACCGGTAGGGCTCCGGCTCGGAGGCCACGGTGTCGACGTAGACCCTGATGATCTCTCGGACCAGTGTGTACCCGTCCAGGTTCGACGACAGCGCCGAGGCCATGTTGGGAATCAGGGTGACTTGGGCGAACCGCATCATGACGGCGGTGGTGAGATCGTTCTTGTCGACGAAGTAGCGGTAGAGCACGGTTTTGGACACGCCGATCTCGGCGGCGATCTCATCCATGCTCACATTGGCGCCGCGGTGCCGGATAGCCTCCAGCGTGCCGTCCACCAGCTCATTTCGTCGCTCGACTTTGTGCTGGTGCCAGCGTCGTTTGCGGCCGTCGGTCTTCACCGCTGCCGCGCTCTGCTGTGCCACAGTCGTGATAATCCATTCACTAGGTCGTCTCGATACTACGGTGGACGGGCAGTCTTCGCGGTAGCGGATGATGGGGGAGTGGTACACACGAGTTTCGCGGAGTCGCTGGCCGGTGCCGACTCGGAGGCCGATCGGGAACGGCTGCGCGGGTTGCGGCGGATGAAGGTCGTTGCCCTGAGCTTCCTGGTCGGCGCGACGGTGATTTTCCTGGCCTGCACCTGGCTGCAATCCCGTGGTGCCGCGCACGGAGGTGCGGCGCCATGGATCGGTTATGTGCGGGCCGCCGCCGAAGCGGGCATGATCGGGGCGCTGGCCGACTGGTTTGCGGTGACAGCACTGTTCAAGCATCCGCTCGGCATCCCGATTCCGCATACCGCGATCATCAAGCGCAAGAAGGATCAGCTCGGCGAGGGGCTCGGCACCTTCGTGCGGGAGAACTTCATGTCGCCCGAGGTGGTCGCGACGAAGCTGCACGACGCCGAGGTGGCAGGGCGCACGGGTAAGTGGCTCGCCGACCGGCGCAATGCCGAGCGGGTGGCCGCCGAGGTGTCCACGGTGCTGCGTGTACTGGTGGAAATGCTGCGTGACGAGGATGTCCAGCAGGTGCTGGACCGGATGATCGTCAAACGGATCGCCGAGCCGCAGTGGGGTCCGCCGATCGGGCGGGTGCTGTCCAGCCTGCTCGAAGAGGGCCGCCAGGAAGCGCTGCTGCAGCTGCTGGCCGACCGAGCCTTCCAGTGGTCGCTGAATTCGGGGGAGGTGATCGAGCGGGTGATCGAGCGCGATTCCCCGACCTGGTCGCCGCGCTGGGTCGATCATCTGGTCGGCGACCGGATCCACCGGGAGCTGATGGATTTCACCGATAAGGTGCGCCGCGACCCGAACCACGAGCTGCGCCGCTCGGCTACCAAGTTCCTCTTCGAGTTCGCCGCCGATCTGCAGAGCGATGACGCCACCATCCAGCGTGCCGAGAACGTCAAGGAACAGATCATGGCGCGCGATGAGGTTGCGCGGGCAGCCGAGACGGCCTGGGCCGCGGCCAAGCGGATCGTGCTCGAATCGGTCGACGATCCGTCCTCGACGTTGCGGACCCGGGTGAGCGACACCGTGGTGCGCATCGGTGAGTCGCTCTGCGATGACCCCGAGTTGCGGGACAAGGTCGACAACTGGATTGTGCGGGCCGCCCGCCACCTCGTTGCCCAGTATGGGACGGAGATCACAGCGATCATCACCGAGACGATCGAGCGCTGGGATGCCGATGAGGCAAGCCGCCGGATCGAGCTCCACGTGGGCCGTGACCTGCAGTTCATCCGGATCAACGGCACGGTGGTGGGGTCCTTGGCGGGGCTGACGATCTACACGGTGGCGCAGCTGCTGTTCTGAGTGCTAGCTGAGTGCTTGCAATTGTTAGCACTCGTGCCTACCGTGGTTTCTGTCAGCCAGTAACCGACGGATCGAGGGCTCAACATGACGCAGGACGAAAATCTTGCCGGCGTCGTGGCCAACGACAAACTGACCGCTGTGGTGAGCAATGCCGCGCAGGACATCGGCAGCTTCATCAGGACCCAGCGCGAGGCGGCGCAGGTATCGGTGCGCCAACTTGCCGAAAAGGCCGGGGTGAGCAATCCCTACCTCAGCCAGATCGAGCGTGGGCTGCGTAAACCGTCGGCTGATGTGCTCAACCAGATCGCCAAGGCGCTGCGTGTCTCCGCCGAGGTGCTCTACATCCAGGCTGGGATGCTCGAACCCAGTGAGGGGAGCAAGGTGCGCGATGCGATCGTCACCGATACCGCGATCACCGAACGTCAGAAGCAGGTCCTGCTCGACATCTATAACACCTTCTGTCTGCAGAACGAAGCCGAGGACGAAATCGCTTCCACAGCAGGCGAATCCGAATCTGAAGCGGAACCAGAACAACCCGCTGCACAACCGATGACCATCTGAGAGGAATCACCATGAGCGAGAAAACCCAGGCCAGCGTCGAAGACCTCAAGGCTCCGCTGCTGGCGGCCGTCGGCGCTGCCGATCTGGCCCTGGCCAAGGTCAACGAGATCGTCGAGACCCTGCGCGACCGGGCCGGCGACGCCCGCACCGACGGCAAGACCCGCGTCGAGGAGGGCCGGGCCCGGCTGACCAAGCTGCAGGAAGACCTGCCCACCCAGTTCGACGAGCTGCGCGACAAGCTGACCCCCGAGGAGCTGCGCAAGGTCGCCGAGAAGTACGCCGACGAAGCGCAGAGCCAGTACAACAAGCTGGTCGAGCGCGGCGAGGCCGCCCTGGAGCGGCTGCGCAACCAGCCGGCCCTGGAAGAGGCCGCCTCGCGCGTCGAAGAGGTCACCGACCAGGCCGTCGAGCTGACCCAGGACGCGCTGGGGACCGTCGCCAGCCAGACCCGCGCGGTCGGCGAACGCGCCGCCAAGCTGGTCGGCGTGGAACTGCCGAAGAAGGTCGAGAAGGCTGCCCCGGCCACCCCGGCCAAGAAGGCGCCGGCCAAGAAGGCCGCCACCCCCGCCGCCAAGAAGGCCGCCCCGGCCAAGAAGGCGGCCCCGGCCAAGAAGGTCACCCAGAAGTAGGTTCGCCAACTTGGATGGCACCCGCATAGGCTGCAGGCGTGATGCTTGCAAACCTGGCGGGTGCCATTCTGCTTGTACTGGTCGGGATCGTGGTTCTGGCCGGGGTGTACTCCTTCGTGCACGCCGCGATGCAACGCCCCGACGCGTACACCGCCGCCGGAAAGCTCACCAAACCGGTCTGGCTGTTGATCCTGGGTGGCGGTGTGCTGCTGGCGCTGCTGCTGCGCGACGCGTTCGGTGCCGCGATCTGTGCCTGCGCCACCGGCGTCTACCTGGTTGACGTGCGACCCAAGATCCTGGAAATCCAGGGAAAGTCGCGCTGACCCGATGCGCGTCGTCTGTGCCGCGTTGTGCGCGGCGGGTGTTGCGCTGCTGAGCGCACCGGTGGCCGCCGCCGAGCCCGCCGGAACCTACATCGACCACACCTCCTGGGTGCAGTGGGGCGACCTGAAGAGCCTGCGCGTGTATCCGACGCCGGCCGGTCGCGCGCAGGCTGCCATCCCGGGCACCCAGCAGCAGCAGGACCAGGCCTGGGCCGAGGTGCTGGCCATCTCGCCGGAAGCCGATATCGCGGGCATGCAGGCACAGTTCAACTGCCACTGGCAGTTCGCCGAGTTCGTCGAGCCCGGGAAGACCAGCTGGAATCTGGAGCCGTGGCGGCCCGTGGTGACCGACGCCGAACTGGTGGCCGCCGGATGCAACCCCGGCGGCACCGAAGAGCCGTTCTAGCTACAGACCCGCGAAGCAGGGGTCGGAGTTGCGCCCGGTGCTGGGCGGCATCGTCGCATTGCGGGTGAAGAACTTGGCGATGACGCCGGAATCGGTCACCTCGACGCTGTCGGCCTGGATGCCGAGCGGGTAGTTCTCGGTCATCTGCTTCAGGAACGCATCCAGCGCGGGCTGCACGGTCTCGCGCGGCAACACGAAGCCCAGGCCCGTCAACGCCTCCACCGTCAGCGTCAGCTCGTTGTTCCGGACCTCCGGCTTGGTGACGATGCTGCCGAGCATGCCCTGCAGTTCGATGGTGCCGTCGCTGGGGTTGGTCGTGACATCGTTGACGAAGCTGCCGATCAGCGGAATCGCGTTCTGGATCGTGCGTTTGATGCCGTCCGCCGACCAGGTGATCTTGGCGTCCAGCGCGCCGACGGTGCCCGGAGCGGCCGGATTGTTGGTGACCCGGACGTCGTTGATGATGATCTCGGCCTTCATGCCCTCGGCCTCGCGGATACGCTCGCCGCCGGTGGTCACCGTGATGTTGTTGTAGTTGTCGCTCAGATACTGCAGCACGACCGGGCGCGGACCGAAGGACACGTCGACGCTGTCCTGCACCACGCAGGACGTGACCCGGGTGACCGTGGAGTCGGCGATCCGCCGGGCCACCAGTTCGGTGCCGACGATGCCGGAGACCACCAGTGCCAGCACGATGACCACCACCAGGACGATGGACAGCGGGTCACGGAAGAAGCGCTTGAGCTTGCTCTGCGGCTCGGACTCCGGCGGCGGCCCTGCAGCGGCGGGCTCGTGCTGCGCGGGTGGCTGCGGCGTGGACGGGGGCGGCGGCGCCTCGTCGGAGGGGCGGGCCCAGGGATCGGTCACGCAGTCGATTGTGCCCTAGCGAAGTCGGTGCGGTTACGCAGCACCGCGATCGTCTCGCGCGCCCGGGCCGCGGCATCGAGGTCGATATCGGTGATGAGCAGCTGCGTGTCGGTCCCCGCGGCCGCGATGACCTCGCCGGTCGCCGATGCGACGAGGCTGCCGCCCACCCCGGTCGGGCCGAGCGCGGCGATCTCGTCACCGGGATAGGCCTGATCGACGGCGGCCAGCACCGTGGTGGTGTCGATGGCGCGGGCCCGGGCCAGCAACGTCCACTGGTCGAGCTTGCCCGGGCCGGTACCCCACGAGGCGTGCACCGTGATGAGCTGGGCGCCGCGGTCGGCCAACTCGACGTACAGCTCGGGGAAGCGGATGTCGTAGCACAGGGTCAGTCCCACCGGCACGCCGCCGACATCGATGACCGTCGGCTGGTGACCGGGCGCGACGGTCCGGGACTCGGCGAAACCGAAGGCGTCGTAGAGGTGGATCTTGTCGTAGTACGCGTCGGTACCGGGTCCGGCCGCGATCAGCGTGTTGGTGACCCGGCCGTCGCCGGACGGGCAGAACATGCCGGCCACCACGGTGATCCCGGTCTGTTGTGCCACGGCCCGGAGCCCGTCGGCCCAGCGGCCGTCACGCGGCTGCGCGATCGGCGCCAGCGGCACCCCGAAGCGGCACATGGTGGCCTCGGGGAACAGCACGAGCTGTGCGCCCGCGTCGGCGGCCGCGCGGCTGTGGCGGTCGACGAGTTCCAGATTGGCCGCCGGGTCGGTGCCGGACTGGATCTGGGCCAGCGCAATCCGCATATCGCCAGCCTAGATCGCGGGGGCGACGGCCGCCCACGGCACCGTGAGCACCCCGTCGCGTAACCGGCGGCGCGGCGGGTCGACCGGGAAACCCGCACCGTGCAACTGCTCCAGCATCGCCCGCCAGCGCACCCGCGGGCCGAACACGCCGTGGGCGGCCGCGGTCGCCCAGCACCGGTCCGCGGCCTGCAGCAGGGTGTGGATCGGTTGGCCCTCGACGTTGTGGTGGATCAGCACCTTGGGCAGCCGCTCGGCCAGCTCCGAGGGCCGTTCGATGGCGAACGGGTCGCAGGCCAGGGTCACGCTCACCGGGCCGTCGGCGTCCAGCAGCACCCAGCAGCACAGCCGGCCCAGCTCGTCACAGGTCCCGTCGACGAGCAGCCCACCCGGGGCCAGCCGCGCGCACAGCTGCGCCCACGCGGCGTCGACGTCGGTGACCGGGTACTGCCGCAGCACGTTGAATGCCCGCACCAGCACCGGCGTCAACCCGGCCAGCTCGAAACCGCCGAGCGCGAACTGGACACCGCCGGTGGCGGCCGCCTGTGCGGTGCGGACCCGCTCGGGATGGATCTCCAGCCCGATCACCCGCACGTCCGGGCGCACCGCCTGCAGCCGCGCTGCCAGCTCCAGGGTGGTGATGGGCAGCGCGCCGTAACCCAGATCCACCACCAGCGGATCGGCGGCGGCCTGAAGCGCGGCGCGCACCCGCGGGGAGTGCACCAACCAGCGGTCACTGCGCCGGAGCCGGTTGTACCCGGTGGTGCCGCGCGTCGGCTGGCCCAGCGGTTTCTTCAGGCCCGTTCGGTGATCCATGTCGAGGTGAACTGTTCTTCCAGCCGGACCATCTCCGCAAGTTGGCCGCCGATGAAGCCCTCCACCTTGCCGCCGACCAGGGGGATCCGGACCTCGACGATGGCGTGCACGTCCACCCGGGCGCCGGTGTCGATGGTGCTCATCCGGGCGGTACCGGTCACCCGGACCGGGGCGCCCGGCACGACACCCTTGATCGTGCCGCGGGCGCTCCCGTCGCGGACCGGGCTCCAGATCTCCTCGCGGATCAGGGTGAGATCCCCGGCGTGCAGTTGGCTGACGAACCCGGGCAGCCGGTTGAACCGGACGGTCTGGGTGGTCGCGATGGTGAGACCGTCGGCGTTGTGGGTCAGGGCGTCCAGCGAGGCGTCATCGCAGCCGGACTTCGCCAGCCGCTCCAGCCAGTACGCCTCGTCGGCGAACGCGCCGTGCACCTCGGCCACGCTGCAGGCGTACTCGGCCGCCATGTCATAGGAACGCGGCATGCCCGTCACGCTACCGTTGGCGTCCGTGACCGGAACGAATTTCGCGGGCGCGGCGGTCGCTGGTTCGGGCGATGGTCGCTATCTGGGTAGGCAACATTCCAGCGCATCTGCGCGGCACAGCATCAAGTTGAACATTGCTAGGTGGGGTCGTCCAGCCGCCGAGTTCGCAGTTCGTGTCCTTTAGAGGTGAGGCAGTGCCCTGTCGTCAGATCCCACTTCCAGCCGTGCAAGTCGCAGGTCATCTGCGTGCCGTCAACTCGACCGAACTTCGTGAGATCTGCCTTCAGGTGCGGGCATCGACGCTGAATCTCCCAGCCATCCATCTCGATCGAGGCGCTGTCGTCGGTGGCTTCGGCAAACCACCCTTCGGCGTAGGCGATTCGTTCGGCAGTCAGGCACTTGAAGAATGTGTAAAGGTACTCGTTGTATCCTCCGACGCGATGCGCGGTGAACCGCGTCGACAGGAAGATACTGTTGACCCAGTCTGGCTCATCATCGCGTAGCGCTGTGCGGACCAGCACAGGATCGATCGTAAAGGAAAAGCGGAACGTCTCGTCGGGGATATGCGCGCGCACGATGCGTTTCGGGAAGTCCAGCACCACTGTCTCGGCGCCGAGTCTCAAGGCCACCGGGTATCCGATGCCATCGCAAATCAAATCGGCGGCAGCCATGATCGGTTCCATCTTGGTCTGCAGCGCGGCAATCAGCGGTTCGCCGGTGTCCTGCGCCCAGGACGCCTTTTCGGCGATGATTGTGGCCGCCTGCCGCTCCGCGTAGGCCGCGATGTAGTCGGCTTTGTCGGTCGTGAAGATCGCTTCGACCGCAGCCTCCGGGATGGGATGGATGAGCGAGTTGAGTCGGGCACCGGTCACGTCAATCGCCGAACCGGGCATCATCAGTAGGCCGTTGTCTTGGCCGTGCGCCCGCATCTCTGCCAGGAAGACCATTTGATCAGGGAAGATATTCGCAGGGTCGCCGTAGACATCGTTGAGCTTCCGCAGCGAATCGTCGAGAAAACACGGCGGCCCGGCGGATGGAATCACCCAATTGGCCCCGACGTCGGAGATGTACTGACGGCACCGGTCCATTCCGCGCTGGCGTTTCTGGCTGCCGAAGGCTGTCTTGGCGCGTTCCGGCATATCGTAGGCGACCGGGTACCAGATGGCGCCCGAGAACTGCAGCATGTGAACGTCGATCGTGCCGAACTTATCGTGCAGCACGTCCAGGTCTATTGGGCGTGCGTCGTTCATGTTGAATGCGGTGGTCGTTCCGTCGTCAACGACGAGGGCTGAATCGCCCAGCGGGCCGTCTGCGGGTGCTGCCAGCGCGATGATCATCACGTCGAGCGAGCCCTTCGGCCCGGTGACGGTTTGGCGGACGTTGTTCTCGGTCTCAAAGAACCGGGTAAATCCCAGCGCTTCGAGCTCGCGTCGCAGATCGGGCACAGGGTATTCCGGCAGCAGGACCACCGCGTTCTTGTTCACGTGCTCACGGAGGTTGCGCGGGTCGAAGTGATCTTTGTGCAGGTGCGATACGTACAGATAATCGCAGTTCCCCAGCTCAGCCCAGTCGAGTGTCGAGTTGTCGGGGAACGGAAACCAGGACGCGTAGTAGGCGGGGTTGACCCATGGGTCGCACAGAACGGAGCCTGCGGCGGTCTTGATGTGAAATCCTGCGTGCCCGACGCTGGTTATCTCCACGAGTCTCCTCAATCTCTTCGGGTGGCGCTCAGTCCGGTGACGGTGGCCGCTGCCGTCGCCGGTACCGTTTCGGCATGGTCACGTTCGCTGAACTCACGACGATGCGACTCGGCGGACCTGCTACGGGATATCTCATGGTAACTAGGTCCGCTGACCTGGTGGCCGCAGTCACCGCAGCCGATCGGGCCGGGCAACCGGTGCTCGTCATGGGCGGCGGATCGAATCTCGTGGTCGGTGACCAGGGGTTTGACGGTCTGGTCGCCCACGTGCGGACAAACGGCATTTCCGTGCAGGGTGAGACGATTCACGTCGATGCCGGTGTCGATTGGGACGCGGTTGTCGAATTCTCGTTGGAGCACGGCCTCGGTGGGCTGGAACCGTTGTCCGGGGTACCGGGAACCGTCGGCGGGACTCCGGTGCAGAACGTCGGTGCGTACGGGACCCTGGTGTCCGACTTTCTGGACTATGTGACGGCGTTTGACCGCGATACCGCCCAGGTGATCCGTATTCCCAACGCCGAATGCGGGTTCGGCAGCCACCGGCAGTCGATCTTCAAGCACAGTCACCGCTGGGTGATCTTGTCGGTTACGTTCACGCTCGCCTGTACGACGATGTCGCGTCCGGTGAAGTTTGCCTCGCTCGCGGACCGGCTCGGTGTGCAGATAGGCGCGTGCGTGCCGACCTCGGTGGTGCGTGAGACGGTGTTGCAGATGCGTCGGGACCGGGCGATGTTGCTTGATGAATCCGACCATGACACGTGGAGTGTCGGGTCGTTCTTCATCAACCCGGTGTTGGCGACGGTGCCCGAGCGGGCCCGCGAGGCGCCGACCTACCCTGACGTCCTGGGCACCAAGCTGCCTGCTGGTTGGCTGATCGACCACGCCGGGTTTCCCCCCGGCTACGGCAAGGACTGGGGCAGAGGCAACGTCCGGTTGTCGACCAGACACGCACTGGCCGTCACAAACTGGGGCGGCGCGACCACGCTTGAGGTGATGCGGTTCGCTGCGCATATCCGTGACGGTGTCGAGCACGCGTTCGATATCCGGCTCGGGCCCGAGTGCGATCTGGTGAACTGCTCGTTTGACGACTGATCGGGCTGACTTGGCATCATGCCAGGGATTCGCCGCCAGCGATACGTCGTTTGACCTGGCGCGCAAAGAGTTCTGCGCGCCGGATTCCAGGCCAGGAGCGAACGAGTTCGCACAGCTCGGTCATTGTCATCTCGGTTTTGCCGACCTCCTCCTTGATCTGACCGGCTAGCTCTTCGCGCGACCTCGTGTCCACGATTCGGGGGGTCGCGTCGATATCCAGTTGTGCTCGGGTCTCGTGGACATACACCATGCCGTACGGCAGCGTCTTGCAGCGACCGTCTACGAGCGCGCCCTCGCCACCTGTGTAGATGACGTGGGCGCCCTTCTTGCGATCCACGAACCGATCCAGCGCGGCGATCTTGGTGGGTGACCCCTGGACGCGAAGCGCGGTGAACTTGACAGCCTCATAGACCAACGGCGCGACCCCCAGGACCGTGATCACGTCCTCGGCGACGCCGCGCACCACCTCACACTCGACGCCCTCATCTCGGCACCTGGCCTCGAACTCGTCGACATCAGCCGGATCCATCTGGAAGTCGAAGCTGTCCTGCTGATCTGCGGACATGTGGGTTCTCCTATCGGATGTAGGTGACAAAGCGGCTCCATTGCCACACTGGGATCTGTCGACGTAGCGCTTCGAGTTGGGCAGCGCGCAGGAATTCCGGCAGGGGTTTCACCGTGCCGTCCCGAATTGCACTGACCACGTGACCGGCCAAGAACCCGGCGCCGGCATCGCTGACCCGCCCGACTCCGGCGGCCACTGCGTACGCACCTCCGGCCAGCACGGCCATACAGAAGGCGAGCGGTTCCGTGAAGCGTCCGGCAGCCAGTTCGCCGGAGTGGCAGACGGCCAGAAAGACCGCCGCCGGCCATCGGACCGAGAATGCTTCGGCCGCGGTGAACGGTTCGGGCAGGTATACCGTGCCGCGCAGACCCTCACCGCCACCGTGAGCGGCGAGGTGGAGAAACCCGAAATCGGCGGCAGAGTCGGTCAATGTCCGTCGGATGTGCTCTGCCGGAAGCACTTCGCAGCCGTCCCACACCAGTGACTGCGCGCCTTCTGCCGCGTGATCGGTCGGCTGGCCCCAACTCCGAAGCTCTGTGTCGAGGCTCAGGCGCTGTCCGAACACGGAGCCGTCGAGGGTGATTTCCTCGGCGACAAGATGAGCCAGCGCCGGGCCGGTGACGGCAGGCGGCGGGTCTGGTGCGAGGTTGGCGAGGCAGGGACTCAGTGAAATGGTGAAGTGTTCGACGAGACGTGTGCCTGAATCATCGAGTTCCAATCCGGCCCAAGGTATTACATCGAGAGATCTGTGTGGCGAGATCAATAGGTCTGCGGGTTCGGTCGGTGGCGCATCGGTCAGTTCGGGGGGAAGAAGGAGCGCCGAAAGTTCGCGGAGACGATCGTCACGGATGCTTCTGCCATTCAGGTCGATGCCCCCCAAGTTCTCGGGTCTTGCGAAAATCAGATTTCGATCCGAGGAGATGAAAGTCCGATACCACGTGCTCTGATTGGGGCGGCTCGTCGATTCGATCCAGACGTAGTCGAGTGCCAGCCGGCCGGCGAGTCTGTCCAGGATCTGACCGGTGTCCACCTGGCTCGGGTCCAGATAGTCGAGCGACATCAGGTGTAGACGCCCGTGGAGTTGGCGCTCGAGTTGTTCCCTGGCTGACTCCCGGTCCGTTCGGAGTTGCAGTTTTCGACCTGGCGACACCTCGGTGTCCCAGAGATCGTTGTCGATCCGCGCGATCTCCTTCAGGTGGTTCTGAATCTGGGTGGGCAGGGCCAGCGACTGGTCCTCAAGCAGGTGCGAGAGCGTGTTCTGTTTGATGAGGGTCGCAACCCGGAATCCTAGATCGTTGATAGCCCCCGAGTGTGCTGCACAGATGTCGGCGATATCTCCGAGGCAGGCGCGCAGGGTTGCTGCGATCGGACTCTGGCTGCGCGCCAGCACCCGCCACAGCCGAAACAACCTTTGGATCTCGGCTACGGCCGCCTCGGCCGTCCGGAACAACGCGTCATCGGATGAACCGCCTGCGATGTTCAGGTGCGCCACATCCATTGCGCACAGCGCCGCGTTGAGCCGGTGGAGGATGAATTCAGGCGAATCGCGTTCTCCGGTTCGGAGGCTGCTTTCGACAGTTTGAGGTCGGCGGTTCGGCACCTTGTCGGTGAGGATGTGCAGGAGCATCGGTGCGCCGATGCGGCCGTCTTGATACTGGGCCACTGCGTGGATGAGTTGGAGGCGGCCAAGCAACCAACTCCGAGGCGCTTCGGCCGCAGCACCCTCCGTGCGACCGGTCGATAGGTAGGCCGTCAGCTCCGCGTTTCCTGACTGGCAGAGACCGGCCAGCCGCTCGCACTCGAGGTGCAGGCGGGAGTGTTCTCGTCCGGTGCCTGCAAGGAATCGGTCTTCGTCAAGTGTCAACAGTTGCGCCAGCCAGGAATCGTCGTGGTCTTCGAGTCGCTGGCTGCGCACGTAGAACCAATAGGTCTCCGCACGCAGTTCGAGGAACTTGACGTTGGAGGTGTTCTCGATGTCCGCCGATCTGAAATGACCCAGGATGTCCAGTGCGTGCTCATACAATTCGCTAGCGGAGGGGGCGTAACCGTCCTTCGGTAACCAGCCGAGGTCTTGCCGTCGGGAGGCTTCCACGATCGCCGTGGCGTCGAACCACGACGCGACATTGCGTTTCATCAGTTCGACGTACTCGACGATAGCCCCAGCGTGTGCCAGGTTGCGAACTCTCGTTGCGTCGTTGTCGAAGTCGGAAGCCGGGGCCGATGCAAGTCGTAAGTGTGCCGTCGACGCTCGCTTGACCATGTTGTCGGCGTCGAACAGGGCGGTTCCGTCCGGGTTCGAACGATTGATCTGCAAAGCGACCTCGGCGCGGTGCGCCGACATCAACAGGTCGTACCGACGCAGACACCGCATTGCGAACTGCCGCCGTGCGGAACGGCCGTCGAACTCGCGATCCTGTACAACGGGCTCAATCAATATCTCCGCCAAGCACTTCGGCGACCAACCTGCCACGATCCGATTCCTTATGGAACCTGTCCAATTGTGGCCACCTCCGCCGCCAACTGCGATAACCGAATTCGATTCCAGCTGCGGCCCGCGTCATCTCGATGCCGCGGATGTACTCGGGCAGTGTGGCGCTGCTGATGACGTTGGCGTCATCGCCTCTGGCCGTAAGCCAGGACGACAGATCCTCGACGTCATCGAGGTCCAACTGACCGCCCAGCACATTCTCGTCGAGCCGTGATGGCAGCGTCCGGTCGGGACAGATGATTCGGAAGAATAGCCGGTGCTGCACCAGTGAGCGCAGATGGGCCTTGACGTAGGGCACTTGGTCTTCGGCGTTGCCCGGCGGATTTTCGATTCGGCCGTAGGCGTCCACGAACCCGTCGATCAGGCTTCGCTGGTACTCGTCCCAGGAATCACACTCGAACGGTAGATGCTCATAAGACGCCATCAGCGGGCACATGGGAATGAGGAGCAGATAGGCACGGGCCGTCATGATCCCAGGGTTCTGCATCGACGTCCGAACGAGCAGGTGCTTCTCGTCTTTGATGGTCGGAATCCCTGTGCCGGTGTAGTAGTCGGTGTACACGCTGTCCGACCGGTTGATCGTCGACTGCCCATCCCGGATGCCGCTGCGCAGGCGATGGGCGAGCGACGCGACCAAATCCTCCTGGGCCTCGGCACGGTAGGTGCCATCTTTGACACGCTCGACCCAGCGGCACAGCGAGTATTCGGGCTCGCGGCACGATGTTCCGGTCTGTGAAAGGTCATGCTGCTGCCACATCTCATCGAGATCCCTTTTGAGGTCGATGAAATGCTCGGTATCGTCGAAACGTCCCGACTCAATCTCGTCTGCGCGTCGCCACAGCAAATTGTCGACTTCAGCGTGCGTGGTCCAGGCTGCTTTGTACTCGTCACCCGAATCACCCTTGGAATGTGCGAGTGCAAGCGACCGCAGTGCGCCGAGACCGCGGATGCTGAACTCGGGCCACGGTGTCGCACGAGCCAGGTTTGCGAGTGCGGCGATATCGGCGACGATGCCTCTGGACCGGTCACGATCCACATCGGGTAGGTAGGTGTATGCGGGCTCCACCTTGTTGATCGCGACAAGTGCGGCCTCGAAGAGTGCCCAACCGAAGTACCTGAGTTCAGGTATCTGTTCGTCGGGAGGGACCTTCGCTCCGGCGCCCCCGCGTGCGTTCAACTTCTCGCGAATCAGCAGAAGGTGGGCGTGTACCTCCTCCAGTGCCGGGAGGTATTGACTGACCCCCTCGAGCTCATCCCTCTTCTCGATCAACTCGTGGCAGATGCGACGAAGCTCCGGTACGTACCCGTAATCGCTGTCCTGGCTCGACACGGCCCCCCGCTGTGAAGTAAACGTCAATTTTGGCAAAGATTAGCAACAGCGCTCGCGCATGTCATGTGATCGGCGAATGATGCGCGCGAGCCCATGAGTAGGTTGGTCGAGTGCGAGATCCGAGATCGAGACAGTCGGCGGAGGTTCCGAGCCCATGACGCGAGCTGCTGATTCGAGCGAACGCAAGATGATCAGGGCCGAGCGGGTGATGGACATCGGAGCCGAGTGGCTTGCCAGTGAGTCGATGGCGGCTCTGCTCGGCACGTTCGGTGACGGTCCGCCCAGTCGGGTGATCGATGACGACTGGCTTCCGCTCAACGAGGACCTGCCGGACTGGGTGGACGCTCTTTTGCGCGGGACCGATCCGCCTGGGTTGGCCCCCGGCCATATTCGTCAACTCCGCGAGGCGATGACTATCGAGCGATTCGCCGTGGATCACTTCGACTTTCGCGCCGTAGATGGGGTCGGCTACCGGGAACGCAATCAAGCTGAGTCGGCCGATTTCGACGATGCGACCGAAGCGGCGGTGCTGACCCACTGCCGCGACCTCGGCTTGGTTGAGCCGTCGCGACCTCGGGCCGCTCGTTATGGCAACACGCTGATCCTCGGTGGCGGCTACAAGTCGCCCCAGCTGCGCACGGCGTACGCGGCCGAACTCGCCCGCGCGGGAACCGACCTCGGGAGTGTCTATCTACTCGGTAGCCCGCGGCCGCTTATCGGCGATCCTCCCGAGGCGCCGGCCGTCGCGTACTACGCGCCATCGGCCAGCGACGAGTTCGATCTCATGGTCGCGGCGGCGCTGTTGGAATTCGACGATCTTACCGCGGCACCGGTCGAATTCCTCTGTGGCTGCGACGTGGACACCGTGATCTGTCCCGCTTGGCGGCTACGCCATCTAGATTTCGACGACTCCACCATGCCGGCGCAGTTCACCCACGAGCGCCGCGGTGCGCTCGCCGATGTCCACAGCCGACAGCGGGGTAGCGTACTGTCCGCCAGCACAAGTCGGCCGCCATACCGTCCCGACACGTCGGACACCTTCGCGCTGTGGGCCCGGGTCGCGCAGCCCGCCGAAGGTGAAGACCTGCTGATTGTCACAACCCAGGTCTTCGTGCCCTTTCAGCGCTTCGACGCCTACCGACGGCTCTACCTCGAGTACGGTGCCGATATCGACGTGGTGGGGTTCGGCGTCGACCGTGGGGATCGCCCGCAGACCACCGAATATTTGCTCCAGGAAACACTTTCCGGAATCAGATCTGCGCGCCGGATGATGCTTGCCGCGGCTGAGGCGCTCTTTGGCCGCCACGACGATTAGGGTCGCTCATGACTAACAAGCCGACGGTCCTGGTCGACATGGATGGCGTGCTCACCGACTTTGACGGTGCGGTACTCGCGCGATTGCCTCAAGCAGTCGCCCGCGTACCGCGGGCCAATTTTTATATTGTGCGTGACTATCCGGCGCACAAAGCTGACGTAGCGGCGATCTATTCGCACCCCGACTTCTTCTACGAGTTGGAGCCAGTGCCAGACGCGATGCTTGGATGGCAGCGTCTTCTCGAACTGGGGTACGCACCGCGCATTTGTTCGGCACCGCTGACGCTCAACGCAAAATCTGTAGAAGGCAAGATCGCATGGCTGGAACGCCACCTGGTACCGCACTTCGGCCGCGAGGTCGTTGACGCGGCGATCTTCGACAAGAACAAGCACGCGCACGACGGACTGGCGCTCATCGATGATAAGCCGGACATCGACACCAACGGTGGGGCTGCGACCTGGCGGCACGTTGTTTTCGACCGGCCCTATAACGCGCACGTGGGCGACGATCTGCGACTCCGTGGCTGGCGTGACGCGGACCTCGGTGCGATTCTCGCTCGGGCCGGCGGGAGGTCGGCGTAGCGATACGTATCCTCGGTCTACGTGAGTATCAACCGTCGCCGTGCGCTGACTGTCCTTGGCCTGGGCGGGGCCGGGCTCTTGGCCGCCTGCGTGGATTCGACCACCACCGGTGGGGCGCCCGCCGCCGATGACGACACCCCGAAGACACCCACCATCACGTTGAGCCCCGAAGACGGGTCCGCCGACGTGCTGCCGACCGCCGCGGCCGGGGTCACCGTCAGCGACGGATGGTTCCAGCGCATCGCGCTGACCAACGCCGCCGGTGAACCGGTCGAGGGCACCCTCAACCGGGATCGCACCGCGTTCACCGTCACCGAGCCGCTGGGCTACGGCCGCGATTACACCTGGGCCGGTTCGGTGGTGGGCCGCGACGGCAAGGCGGTGCCCGTGGCCGGCGGGTTCAGCACCGTCAACCCGCAGACCACCGTCAACGGGGTGTTCCAGCTCGCCGATCACCAGACCGTCGGGGTGGCGGCACCGATCATCCTGCAGTTCGACGCCGCGATCGCCGAGAGCGACCGCGCCGAGGTGGAGAAGGCGCTGACCGTGACCACCACCCCGCAGGTCGAGGGCAGCTGGGCGTGGTTGCCCGACGAGGTCGGTGGCTCCCGGGTGCACTGGCGCACCAAGGAGTACTACCCGGCCGGTACCACCGTGCACGTGGACGCCAAGCTCTACGGGGTGTCGTTCGGGCCCGATGCCTACGGCGCGACGGATTCGACGCTGGACTTCACCATCGGCCGGCGCCAGGTGGTCAAGGCCGAGGCGTCCAGCCACCGCATCCAGGTGCTCGACGGCGCCGGCGCGGTGATCATGGACTTCCCGTGCAGCTACGGTGAGGGCGATCTGGATCGCAACGTCACCCGCAGCGGTATCCACGTGGTCACCGAGAAGTACGAGGACTTCTACATGACCAACCCGGCTGCCGGCTACGCCAACGTGCGGGAGCGGTTCGCGGTGCGGATCTCCAACAACGGCGAGTTCATCCACGCCAACCCGGCCAGCTCGGGAGCGCAGGGCAACAGCAATGTCACCAACGGGTGCATCAACCTGTCGCTGGAGGACGCCGAGCAGTACTTCAACACCGCGATGTACGGCGACCCGGTCGAGGTCACCGGCACCCGCATCGACCTGTCCTACGCCGACGGCGACATCTGGGACTGGGCGGTGCCGTGGAGCGAGTGGACGGCGATGTCGGCGCTCTCGGCGCAGCAGCCGTCGAACATCCCGGTCACCGCGCCGGCCACGCCGAGCGACGCGCCGACGCTGTCGGGCACACCGACCACGACGCCGGGGCGCTGAGCAGCTTTCTCGCCGTTTTCTACACGAGGGTTGCCAAGATGGTGGTGCAACCACCCTGTCGTAGAAAACGGCGTCGTCCGGCGAGACGACGCCGGTCCCTACGCCCGGCGGTTGATGCGGGACCCGGTCGCGCCGGTGACCTGGTCGCGCGGGCGGACCACGATGAGGTCCAGGTCGACGTGCGCGGGCCGGCTCGCGACGAATCCGATGACCTCGGCGATGTCCTCGGCCACCAACGGTTCCACGCCCGCGTACACCTTCTCGGCGCGTTCGGCGTCACCGTCGAACCGGTTCAGTGAGAAGTCGGTCTTGACCATGCCCGGCGCCACCTCGGTGAGGCGCACCGGCTTGCCGAACAGTTCGCTGCGCAGCGTGCGGTGCAGCACGCCCTGGGCGTGTTTGGCCGAGGTGTAGCCGGCCCCGTTGTCGTAGGTCTCCAGGGCCGCGATCGAGGTGACGGTGACGATGAGCCCGTCACCGGAGTCGATCAGCTTGGGCAGCAACGCTTTCGTGACGTGCAGGGTGCCCAGCACGTTGGACTCCCACATCCAGCGCCAGTTCTCGATATCGGCGTCGGCCACCGACTCCAGCCCGCGCGCGCCTCCGGCATTGTTGACGAGCACATCCACCCGGTCCAAGCGCCGGGCCAGCGCGGCGACCGCGTCCGGGTCGGTGATGTCCGCCACAATCGCGGTGCCGTCGATCTCGGCGGCCAAGGCCTCGATGGGTTCCGGCCGCCGTGCCACGCAGATGACGTGAAACCCCTGTGCAGCAAGAGTTTTCGCGGTTGCTTCGCCGATTCCGGCGCTCGCTCCGGTGACCACCGCGACGCGGCGGGGATCTGTTGAGGTCGTCATGAGGACAACAGTAGGCCCGCGTCCGCGACCGTCGCGCGGGCGCCGAACGGCGTGCTAGGTTGGCGACGTGTTCTCGATGAGTCGGGCGAGCGTGCTTGCCGAGCGGTGTGCGTGTCGTTGCGCACCCGCCGCGCCCCGCTGACTCCGAGGATCTCGTCGTCCCGCTGAGTCGCCGGTGTGGCAGCTGCCCACCCCGCCCCGACTCAGGCCAGAGGACTCCCATGACCACCATCACCGCCGCCCGCCCGCCTGCCGCCGCGCATGCCAAGCGCGCCCTGTTGGCCCGGCATCGCATCGTCGCGCCGTCGCTGAAGGTGGCCGATGCGCCCGCGGCATCGGTGTTCGGTGCCGCCCGCCAGCGTGGCCCCATCGCCCGCGACGGGATCGCCCGTGTCACCGGCTTGAGCATTGCCACGGTGAACCGCCAGGTCACCGCCCTGCTTGAGGTCGGTCTGCTGCGGGAGCGCGCAGATCTGGCGGTGTCCGGGGCCATCGGCCGGCCCCGCATCCCGGTCGAGGTGAACCATGAACCGTTTCTGACCCTGGGGCTGCACATCGGCGCCAAGACCACCAGCATCGTGGCCGCCGACCTGTTCGGCCGGACTCTCGACGTGGTCGAGACCCCGACCCCACGCGGCGCCCAGGATGCCGCGGTGGTGGCGCTGGCCGACAGTGCGCGCCGTTATCTGAGCCGGTGGCACCGCCGGCGCGCGCTGTGGGTGGGCGTCGCCGCCGGTGGCGTCGTGGACAGCGGTTCGGGATACCTCGACCATGCCCGGCTGGGCTGGTCGCACGCGCCGGTCGGTCCGGTACTGGCCGAGACGCTGGGGCTACCGGTGTCGGTGGCCTCGCACGTGGATGCGATGGCCGGCGCCGAACTGTTGCTCGGGGCGCGCCGTCCCGGTGCGCAGGCCGGCACCAGCCGCTCTGTTGCCGGCACCAGCCTGTATGTCGCCGGCACCAGCCTGTATGTCTACGCCCGCGAGACCGTCGGCTACGCGCTGTCCATCGGTGGGCGCGTGCATTCGCCCGCCAGCGGCCCCGGTACCATCGCCGCGCTACCGATCGGTTCCGAATTACTGGGCGGCACAGGCAAGTTGGAGTCCACCGTCAGTGACGAAGCGGTGCTCGACGCGGCCCGCGCCCAGCGCATCGTGGGGCCCGAGGGCCCCGCGTCGACGATGGCCGCCCTCGTGCGCACCGCCCGTGGCGGTCACCGCGAGGCCCGCGCACTGCTGGCCGAACGGGCCAGGGTGCTCGGCGAGGCCGTGGCGCTGCTGCGTGACCTGCTCAACCCCGACGAATTGGTGGTCGGCGGTCAGGCCTTCACCGAGTACCCGGAGGGCATGGAGCAGGTCGAGCGTGCGTTCGCGGCCCGGACCGTGCTGGGATCTCGCAGGCTGCGGGTGAGCACCTTCGGCAACCGGGTGCAAGAAGCCGGCGCCGGCGTGGTATCGCTCGGTGGGCTCTACGCCGACCCGATCGCCGCCATGCGCCGCGCCCAGCTGCGCCGCGGTGAAGCGGGTGTGCCGGGAGCCTCCTGAGCGCGCAGGTGTAGACATGTTCCTGTGCGCGCCGTCCCCGAACCGCCCGGACTGAAGGACGCTGCCCGTCGCGTCGCGGTGCTCTCGGTGCACACCTCGCCACTGGCGCAGCCCGGCACCGGTGACGCCGGCGGCATGAACGTCTATGTCCTGCAGACCGCGCTGGAACTCGCGCGGCGCGGGGTCGAGGTGGAGATCTTCACCCGCGCCACCTCCTCGGCGGACCCGCCGCTGGTCCAGGTGGTGCCGGGGGTGTTGGTGCGCAATGTGGTGGCAGGCCCCTTCGAAGGGCTGGACAAGTCCGATCTGCCGACACAGCTGTGCGCGTTCACTGCCGGTGTGCTGCGCGCCGAGGCGACCCACGAGCCGGGTTACTACGACATCGTGCATTCGCACTACTGGCTGTCCGGGCAGGTCGGCTGGTTGGCGGCCGACCGCTGGGCGGTGCCGCTGGTGCACACCGCGCACACCCTGGCCGCGGTGAAGAACGCCGCGCTGGCGCAGGGTGATTCTCCCGAGCCCATGTTGCGCTCGGTCGGCGAACAGCAGGTGGTCGACGAGGCCGACCGCATGATCGTCAACACCGAAATCGAAGCGCAACAATTGGTTTCACTGCACCACGCGGACCGTCGCGATATCGACGTGGTGCACCCGGGCGTCGACCTGCAAGTGTTCACCCCGGGCTCCAAGAGCGCCGCGCGCGCCGCGCTCGGCCTCGACCCGCACGAGCAGGTGGTGGCGTTCATCGGGCGCATCCAGCCGCTGAAGGCCCCCGATGTGCTGTTGCGCGCGGTGGCGCAGCTACCCGACCTACGGGTGGTGATCGCCGGCGGCCCGTCGGGCAGCGGTCTGGCCGCCCCCGACTCGTTGGTTCGGCTTGCCGAGGAACTGGGTATCGCATCGCGGGTGAGCTTCTTACCGCCGCAGTCCCGGGAGGCGCTGGTGAACGTCTACCGCGCCGCCGATATCGTCGCGGTGCCCAGCTATTCGGAGTCCTTCGGCCTGGTCGCCGTCGAGGCGCAGGCCTGCGGGACCCCGGTGGTGGCCGCGTCGGTGGGCGGGTTGCCGGTGGCGGTGCGCGACGGGGTCAGCGGCACCCTGGTCGACGGGCACGATGCCGGGGACTGGTCGCGCGCGATCGGCGCGCTGCTACAACGCGGTCCGGAGACCATGCGCGACGCCGCGCTGGCGCACGCCGCCACGTTCTCCTGGGCGCATACCGTCGATGCGCTGCTGGACAGCTACACGCACGCGATCACCGGTTACCGTGCCCGGCATCCGCGTCGGGAGCCGCTCGCGCGGCGCAACGGCCGGCGGTTCGCATTACGCAGGGGAGTACGGGCATGAGCCGAGCCGCCGACAGCGTGCAGTCGGTGATCGAGAAGACGCTGCAGGCCAACGAACTCGAATACGAGCATCACAAGGGCGCCCACGGTGGACTGCCCGGCATCGTGGTGGCCCTGCCCGGCGAGCGCAGGCTCAAGACGAACACCATCCTGAGCATCGGGGAGCACTCGGTGCGCGTGGAGGCGTTCGTCTGCCGGCGGCCCGACGAGAATTTCGAGGCCGTCTACAAGTTTCTGCTCAAACGCAACCGGCGCCTCTACGGCGTCGCCTACACCCTGGACAACCTCGGCGACATCTACCTGGTCGGTTGGATGGCCCACAGTGCGGTCGACGCCGACGAGATCGACCGGATCCTCGGGCAGGTGCTCGAAGCCGTCGACTCCGACTTCAACACCTTGCTGGAGTTGGGTTTTCGCTCGTCCATCCAGAAGGAGTGGGAGTGGCGGGTGGCCCGGGGCGAGTCGCTGAAGAACCTGGCGTCCTTCGCACATCTCATCGACGACGAGCCAACGTGACAGAATGCCAGCCATGGCGAATCTGATCCTGCTGCGTCACGGCGAGAGCGTGTGGAACGAGAAGAACCTGTTCACCGGTTGGGTCGATGTCGACCTCACCGAGAAGGGCCGGGCCCAGGCCATCCGCGGCGGTGAGTTGCTCGCCGAGCAGGGTGTGCTGCCCGACGTGCTGTACACCTCGCTGCTGCGCCGCGCGATCGTCACCGCCAACCTGGCGCTGGAGGCCGCCGATCGGCTGTGGATCCCCGTGCACCGGGATTGGCGGCTCAACGAGCGGCACTACGGCGCACTGCAGGGCCTGGACAAGGCGGCCACCAAGGAGAAGTACGGCGAAGAACAGTTCATGGCGTGGCGGCGCAGCTATGACACCCCGCCGCCGCCCATCGAGAAGGGCAGCGAGTTCAGCCAGGACGCCGATCCGCGCTACGCCGATATCGACGGTGGCCCGCTCACCGAATGCCTGGCCGACGTGGTCGCCCGGTTCGTGCCTTACTTCGAGCAGACCATCGCACCGGACCTCAAGGCCGGTAAGACGGTGCTCATCGCGGCGCACGGCAACTCGCTGCGGGCGTTGGTGAAGTACCTGGACGGAATGTCCGACGAGGACATCGTGGGGCTGAACATCCCCACCGGGATTCCGCTGCTCTACGAGCTGGACGAGAACCTCAAGCCGGTAGTGCCCGGTGGGCGCTATCTGGACCCGGAAGCCGCCGCCGCCGGGGCCGCCGCCGTCGCGGCGCAGGGCGCCAAGTAGGTCGGCGTGTGCGCCGCACAGGCCAACGGTAGGTGAACGCAAGTAAACAGTGACCGAACTCCTGTCTTTGATCGTGTGACTTCTCCCGGATTAGCCGCACGCTGCTGGGATGACGTTCACCCGATGCGTACGCTTTTCGCGTGAGTGTCGGTTCCGCGTTGCTGTTCGCGGCAGCGTTGGCATTGCTTGCGCTGGGGGGCGGCGTCGCGATCGGGATGGCGGTGTCCGCGCGACGTGCGCAACGCCGGGCACGCCGGATGGCCGAAGAGGGCCGCGGGATCACCATCTCCCAGATGCTCAGTCATATCGCGGCGATGTCCCCGATGGGAATCGTGGTGGTCGACGCCTTCCGCGATGTGGTCTACATGAACGACCAGGCGGCCGAGCTGGGCCTGGTGCGTGACCGGTTGCTCGACGATCGCGCCTGGCAGGCGGTGCAGCGCTGCCTGTCCACCGGCGAGGACGTCGATATCGACCTGTCCCCGCGCAAACGCCAGAAATCCGGGCGGTCGGGGCTGTCGGTGCGCGGTCACGTCCGGCTGCTGGTAGAGCAGGATCACCAGTTCGCGGTGGTGTTCGTCGGCGACCAATCCGAGCAGGCCCGGATGGAAGCGACCCGGCGCGATTTCGTGGCCAATGTCAGCCACGAGCTGAAAACACCGGTGGGCGCCATGGGTGTGCTGGCCGAGGCGCTGCTGGCTTCCACCGATGACCCCGACAACGTCCGGCGCTTCGCCGAGAAGATGATGGTCGAATCGAACCGGCTGGCCAGCATGGTCGGCGAACTGATCGAGCTGTCCCGGCTGCAGGGCGCCGAGCCGCTGCCCCAGCTGGAATCCGTCGACGTCGACACCGTCGTCGCCGAGGCGCTTTCGCGCTACAAGGTGGCCGCCGACAGCGCCCATATCGCCATCACCACCGACGCGCCGAGCGGTTATCGCGTGCTCGGCGATGAGCAGCTGCTCGTCACCGCGATCGCGAACCTGGTCTCCAACGCCATCGCCTACTCGCCGGACGGGTCCGCGGTGTCGATCAGCAGGCGCCGCCGCGGCAACGATATCGAGATCGCGGTGACCGACCGCGGTATCGGTATCGCGCGGGCGGATCAGGAACGGGTGTTCGAGCGCTTCTTCCGGGTCGACAAGGCTCGGTCGAGGGCCACCGGCGGCACCGGGCTGGGCCTGGCGATCGTCAAACACGTGGCCGCCAACCACAACGGATCGATCCGGTTGTGGAGTCAGCCGGGCACCGGCTCGACGTTCACCCTCGCCATACCGGCCATCCCGGACGACCGCGCCGTCGATGAAGACTGATCGGTCGATGACGACTAAGAGAGGACCAACCCCATGACGAGCGTGCTGATCGTTGAGGACGAGGAGTCCCTGGCCGACCCGCTGGCCTTCCTGCTCCGCAAGGAGGGTTTCGAGGCCACCGTGGTCGGCGACGGACCGTCCGCGCTGGCCGAATTCGAGCGGGCCGGTGCCGATATCGTGCTGCTGGACCTGATGCTGCCCGGGATGAGCGGGACCGATGTCTGTAAACAGTTGCGGTCGCGCTCCAGCGTGCCGGTCATCATGGTGACCGCCCGCGACAGCGAGATCGACAAGGTGGTCGGGCTGGAGCTGGGCGCCGACGACTACGTGACCAAGCCGTACTCGGCACGTGAGTTGATCGCCAGGATCCGCGCGGTGCTACGCCGCGGCACCGACAGCGATGATGCCGGTATCACCGACGGCGTGCTGGAGGCCGGGCCGGTGCGCATGGACGTGGAGCGTCATGTGGTGAGTGTCAACGGCGAACCGATCACCTTGCCGCTTAAGGAATTCGACCTGCTGGAGTACCTCATGCGCAACAGTGGACGGGTGCTGACCCGGGGGCAGCTGATCGACCGGGTGTGGGGCGCGGATTACGTCGGGGACACCAAGACCCTCGACGTGCACGTCAAACGGCTGCGGTCGAAGATCGAGGCCGATCCGGCCAGCCCGGTGCATCTGGTGACGGTGCGCGGGCTGGGCTACAAGCTGGAGGGCTGACGCCGGGCCTTACTCCGCGGCGCGGGTCGCCGGATGCACGGCGATCAGACCGAGCTGTCCGCGCCGCTTGCACATGGCCGCCAGCTCCGCGTAGGCCTTGTCGCCCAGTAGCGCGGTGAGCTCGGGCCGGTAGGACTGCCAGACCGGTCGTTCACCCACATGCGCGGCCGGGTCGCCGGTGCAGTACCAGTGCAGGTCGTGCCCGCCCTCGCCCCAGCCGCGCCGGTCGTACTCGGTGATGACGGTCACCAGCACATCGGAGCCGTCCGGGCGGGTCACCCAATCCTGGGTGCGGCGGATCGGTAGCTGCCAGCACACCTCGGGTTTCATCGTCAGCGGTTCGACGCCGAGCTTGAGTGCCTTGGAGTGCAAGGCGCACCCGATACCGCCGGGGAATCCGGGCCGGTTCTGGAAGATGCACGCGCCCTTGTACTTACGGGTGCGCAGGTTGGGTTTACCGTCGTACTCGTCTTCCTCCAGGTAGCCCTTGCGGCCCAGCCCCTTGGAGCGAAATTGCCAGTCCTCGTCGGTCAGCGTCTTGACCGCATCGTCGAGCAGGGCACGGTCGTCGTCGTCGGACAGGAAGGCCCCGTGCGAGCAACACCCGTCGTCGGGGCGCCCGGCCACGGTGCCCTGGCAGGCCGGCGTACCGAAGACACAGGTCCATCGCGAAAGCAGCCATGTCATATCGGCTTTGATCAGGTGCTTGGGATCCTCGGGGTCGTAGAACTCCACCCACTCCCGGGCAAAGTCCAGTTCGACCTCGCCACCGATACCGCCGACATGTGATGTGCCCACAGCTGTCAACGGTAAACCCACTAACGTGGGTCGCGTGCGATTGGGCGTGCTGGATGTGGGCAGCAATACGGTGCATCTGTTGGTTGTCGACGCCCGCCGCGGCGGGCACCCGACCCCGATGAGTTCGACCAAGGCGGCGCTGCGCCTGGCCGAGGCGATCGATGCGAGCGGGAAGCTGACCCGCAAGGGCTCGGACGCCCTCGTCGCCACCGTCGACGAGTTCGCCAAGATCGCCACCAGTTCGGGATGCGCGGAGATGATGGCCTTCGCGACGTCGGCGGTACGCGACGCGAAGAATTCCGAGGCGGTGCTGGCCCGCGTCCAGGCCGAGACCGGTGTCGCGCTGCGGGTGCTCAGTGGTGTCGACGAGTCCCGGCTGACCTTCCTGGCCGTGCGCCGCTGGTACGGCTGGAGCGCCGGACGCATCGTCAACATCGATATCGGCGGCGGTTCGCTGGAGTTGTCCAGCGGTGTCGACGAAGAACCCGAGGTCGCGATGTCGCTGCCGCTGGGCGCCGGCCGGATGACCAGGGAGTGGCTGTCCGAGGATCCGCCCGGGCGCCGCCGGGTGGCGATGCTGCGGGACTGGTTGGCCAACGAGATGTCCGAGGCCGGCGCGGTGATGCAGGCCGCGGGCACCCCGGATCTGGCGGTGGCCACGTCCAAGACGTTCCGCTCGCTGGCCAGGCTCACCGGAGCCGCGCCCTCGGCCGCCGGGCCGCGGGCGAAGCGGACGCTGACCGCCGCCGGGCTACGGCAGGTGATCGCGTTCATCTCTAGGATGACTACGGCCGACAGAGCAGAGCTGGAGGGGGTGAGTGCCGAACGGGCGCCACAGATCGTGGCGGGCGCATTGGTCGCCGAGGCGAGCATGCGGGCGCTGGGTGTCGAAACGGTACAGATCTGTCCCTGGGCATTGCGGGAGGGACTGATTCTGCGCAAACTCGACAGTGAAGCGGACGGGACCGCCCTGGTCGAGACCACTCCAGCCACTCCCAAGGGCAACACACGATGACAGATCCGAGCGATACCACAGCCACTCGTCCGATATCGGTGGCCGAACTGCTCGCCAAGAACGGCTCGATCGGTTCTCCGCCGCCGGGCGGCCGGCGGCGGCGCCGGCGCGGCAACGCCGATGCGGTCACCGTCGCCGAGTTGACCGGCGAGATCCCGATCGTCACCCTCGAGGAGGCTGCGCCGGCCGGGCAGGCCCCGGTCGCCGCCGAGGTCGAGGACGAACCGCGGGCTGCCGCGGAGCCGGCACCTGAGCCCGAGCCGGAGCCCGAGCCGGAGCCCGAGCCGGAGCCCGAGCCCGAGCCCGAGCCTGAGTCCGAGCTGGAGTCCGGGTCCGAGCCGGAGACAGAAGCAGAAGCCGAAGCAGAAGCCGAGGCACCGGCCGAGCCGGACGCCGCCGAAGCCGACTACACCGACCATCTCCAGCAGCGCGAGGCCGACCCCGCGCCGCTGCCATTCACCCCGCGCCGGCATGCCCACTCCCTGAAGAAGCACGTCCCCACCGGCGGCGCGGAGCAGATGACCTTCGATCCGCTGCATGACGACGACGCCCACGACGAGGACGGTGCCGACGACGCGGGCGGCGTCAAGACGCGTCCGTCGTACCTGCGCTCGCCGGCCGACACGTTGTTCGGTGGCGACTCGGTGGCCGACGATGTGGCTCGCCGGGGCCGCACACCCGGCCCGGAGGACATCGACCTCGACGACGGGACCGGCACCGACGAGACCCTGCCGGACACCCAGAAGGTGGCCATCGACGTCGACGAGCCGCTGGCCGCGCTGGATCTCTCCGAGCCCGAGGCACCGTCGCCGCTCATGCAGGGCGTGTGGATCGTCGTGCAGAGCATTCTCGCGGTCGCCCTCGGCGCCGGCCTGTTCATCGCCTTCGACCAGCTGTGGAAGTGGAACAACATCGTGGCGCTGGCGCTGTCGGTGCTGGTGATCCTCGGCCTGGTGGTGGGGGTGCGGGTGGTGCGCAAAACCGAAGACATCGCCAGCACACTGATCGCGGTGGCGGTGGGCGCCATGGTGACGCTCGGGCCGCTGGCCCTGCTGCAGTCCACCTAAGTGCGCCCCGCGATCAAGGTCGGCCTGTCGACGGCCTCGGTGTACCCGCTGCGCACCGAGGCGGCCTTCGACTACGCCGCGCGCCTCGGTTACGACGGCGTCGAACTGATGGTCTGGGCCGAACCGGTCAGCCAAGACGTTGCGGCCGTCGAGGCGTTGTCCGAGCAATACGGCATCCCGGTGCTCTCGGTCCACGCGCCCTGTCTGCTCATCTCACAGCGGGTATGGGGCGCCAACCCGATCGCCAAACTGGAACGCAGCGTGCGCGCCGCCGAGCAACTGGGTGCCCAGACGGTGGTGGTACATCCGCCGTTCCGCTGGCAGCGCCGCTACGCCGAGGGATTCAGCGACCAGGTCGCCGAGCTGGAGGCCGGCAGCGATGTGCTGGTCGCGGTGGAGAACATGTTCCCGTTCCGGGTGGACAGATTCTGGGGCACCGGGCAGCCCTCCATCGAACGGATGCGCAAGCGCGGCGGTAAACCCGGCCCCGGGATCTCGGCGTTCGCCCCGTCGTATGACCCACTCGACGGCGGGCACGCCCACTACACGCTGGACCTGTCGCACAGCGCCACCGCGGGGACCGATGCGTTGGAGATGGCGCAGCGGATGGCCGACGGACTGGCGCATCTGCATCTGTGCGACGGCAGCGGCGCCTCCACCGACGAGCATCTGGTGCCCGGCCGGGGCACCCAACCCGCCGCCGAGATCTGCAGGATGCTGGCCGCCAGCGATTTCACCGGCCACGTCATTCTCGAGGTCACCACCTCGGGAGCCCGCACTGCCGCCGAACGGGAGGCCCTGTTGACCGAGTCCCTGCAGTTCGCCAGGAAGCACCTGCTGCGATGAGCGTGCTGTTCAGCGATGCCATGCGGCTGCAACCGGTCGGCGACGGCGTCTATGACGGTGTTCTCGACGAGCACTGGACGATCGGACCGAAGGTGCACGGTGGGGCCATGCTGGCGTTGTGCGCGAACGCGGCCCGCACCGAGATCGGCGCCGGAGACCCCGCGAGCACCCCCGCCGAGGTCGAACCCATCGCGGTGTCCGGGAACTTCCTGTGGGCGCCGGATCCCGGGGAATTGCGGGTCGTGACCACCGTGCGCAAGCGCGGACGCCGGATCAGCCTGGTGGATGTCGAACTGCGCCAAGGCGATCGGGTGGCGGTTCGGGCGGCGATCACCCTGGGGGTACCCGAACACGACGCGCCGCCGCTGCTGTCCACCAATCCGGTGGTGGCGCTGATGACTCCCGAACCGCCGCCCGGGCTGGAGCCCATCGGGCCGGGGCACCGGATGGCCGATATCGTGCACCTGGCCCACGGATGCGATATCCGTCCGTCGCTGACGACCATGGCGCCGCGCTCGGACGGCGGGCCGCCGGTCATCGAGTACTGGGTGCGACCCCGCGGTGAAACCCCCGATGTGCTTTTCGCCCTGCTGTGCGGCGATGTGTCGGCCCCGGTGACCTTCGGGGTGAATCGGTTCGGCTGGGCCCCCACCGTGCAGCTGACGGCCTTCCTACGGGCCCGCCCGGCCGACGGCTGGCTGCGGGTCCTGTGCACCACGACCCAGATCGGGCAGGAGTGGTTCGACGAGGATCACATCGTGGTGGATTCGGCGGGCCGCATCGTGGTGCAGACCCGGCAGCTCGCACTGGTGCCCTCGTCGTAGCAGGCGGGACTGTTCCCCTGTCGCTTCGCTCGCCCCGGGACTTTTCCCCGTCGCTTCGCTCGCCCCGGGACGGCCCGTGGGAAACTGCACCCGTGGCAAGAATTGCGATCATCGGCGGAGGAAGTATCGGCGAAGCGCTGCTCTCGGGACTGCTGAGGGCGGGCCGCCAGGTCAAGGACCTGGCCGTCGCCGAGAAGCATCCGGACCGCGCCAAACAGCTGGCGGACACCCATTCGGTGCTGGTGACCACGGTGGCCGATGCCGCCGAGAGCGCCGACTACGTCATCGTCGCCGTCAAACCGGCCGATGTGGAGTCGGTGACCACCGAGATCGCCGAGGCCGTGGCCAAGGCCGAGGGCAGCAGCGAGGAACAGGTCTTCGTCAGCGTGGCCGCCGGCGTGAGCACGGCCTACTTCGAGGCCAAGCTGCCGGCGGGTGCGCCGGTGATCCGGGTGATGCCGAACGCCCCGATGGTTGTCGGCGGTGGCGTCAGCGCCGTGTCCGCCGGGCGCTTCGCGACACCGGAGCAGGTCAAGGAGGTGACGGCCATCTTCGACACCGTCGGCGATGTGCTCGCCGTGCCCGAAACGCAGCTGGACGCGGTGACCGCGGTGTCGGGTTCCGGGCCCGCGTACTTCTTCCTGATGGTCGAGGCACTTGTCGATGCCGCCGTGGATTCCGGGTTGAGTCGGGAGGTGGCCACCGAACTGGTGGTGCACACCATGGCCGGATCGGCGGCCATGCTGCTGGACCGCCGGGACAACACCCCGGCCGGCGCCATCGACACGTCGGCGGCCGCGCTGCGGGCCGTCGTGACCTCTCCGGGCGGCACCACCGCGGCTGGTCTGCGAGAACTCGAACGAGGGGGCCTGCGCGGTGCCGTCGCGGATGCTGTCGCGGCGGCAAAAATACGCTCTGAGCAGCTCGGAATTACATCCGAGTAGTTCACCAATTTCGGACGGATTAGCCCACACCCGTCGCAATAACCCCAGTGGCCACGCTATTCTCCTCGTGTATGCACGCGTACGTGCCAGCGGTGGGGAAGCCGCTGGCCCGGCCGTGCCTTATGGATTGGGTTGCGATGACGTCATTGAACGGGCCATCGGCGCGGGATTCCGCCGGCGACGGCCAGCCGAAGGCTCAATTTCTCACCGTCGCGGAAGTGGCAAGCCTGATGCGCGTGAGCAAGATGACCGTCTACCGGCTGGTGCACAACGGCGAACTGCCGGCGGTGCGCGTCGGGCGGTCGTTCCGGGTGCATGCCAAGGCGGTACACGACCTGCTCGAGACGTCGTACTTCGACGCCGGATAGCACGCGTTTTCCTCTTGACCGGGCCACCCAGGTAAGGTGACGCGGTCAGTTCACTCATTGGTAGGTAGCGGAGTTCATGGGTTCAGTTATCAAGAAGCGGCGCAAGCGCATGTCCAAGAAGAAGCACCGGAAGCTGCTTCGTCGCACACGGGTGCAGCGCAGAAAACTCGGTAAGTAGCGCATTCGCTGTAGCCGATAGGCTGGCCCGATGGACGAGCAGGCGACCGAACCGAAAGTTGTGCTGGTCACCGGCGCCTGCCGTTTCCTCGGGGGCTACCTGACCGCTCGGCTCGCGCAGAACCCGGCGATCGACCATGTCATCGCGGTCGACGCCATTGCGCCGAGCAAGGATCTTCTACGCAGGATGGGGCGCGCGGAATTCGTGCGCGCCGACATCCGCAACCCGTTCATCGCCAAGGTCATCCGCAACGGTGGCGTCGATACCGTCGTGCATGCCGCGGCGGCATCGTACGCGCCGCGGGCCGGCGGACGGGCCACCCTCAAAGAGCTCAACGTGATGGGTGCGATCCAGTTGTTCGCGGCCTGCCAGAAGGCGCCGTCGGTACGCCGGGTCGTGCTGAAGTCCACCTCCGAGGTGTACGGGGCGAGTTCCCGCGACCCGGTGATGTTCACCGAGGAGACCGGCGCGCGCCGGCCACCCGCCGACGGTTTCGCGCGCGACAGCATCGATATCGAGGGGTACGCCCGCGGCCTGGCCCGCCGGCGTCCGGATATCGCGGTGACGATCCTGCGGCTGGCCAACATGATCGGGCCCGCGATGGATACCGCGCTGTCGCGCTACTTGGCCGGGCCGGTGGTGCCGTCGGTGCTGGGACACGACGCGCGGCTGCAGCTGCTGCACGAACAGGACGCGCTGGGAGCGCTTGAGCGCGCCACGGTCGCCGGTCGCGCCGGCACCTTCAACATCGGGGCGTCCGGCATCATCATGATGAGCCAGGCCATCCGCCGGTCCGGGCGGGTGGCGTTGCCGGTGCCACGTTCGGCGCTGGCCGCTGTCGATTCCCTGAGGCGCGCAACAAGTTACACCGAACTGGATCGTGAGCAGCTGAATTATCTGAGCTACGGCCGGGTGATGGACACCGCGCGCATGCGTAACGATTTAGGGTATAACCCTAAGTGGACGACAGCGGAGGCTTTTGACGATTACGTGCGGGGACGTGGTCTGACTCCGATCATCGACCCGAAATGGGTACGCTCAGTGGAGAGTCGTGCGGTGGCGTTGGCGCAACGCGTCGGAGGCTAGGCGGACTCGAAACCGGGCCGGGGAGAGGGTGACGTGTGGTGGGTGAACCCAAGGCGAAAGTGATTCCGCTGCACTCTAATTCGGGCCGTTCGTCGGCTCAGCGGCGGGCTTCGCAACGCGCCGACGGGGCGCGCAGGCATCCGTCGCTGCTCACCGACCCCGACGACCGGGCGTCCGCCGAGCAGATCGCGGCGGTGGTGCGCGAGATCGACCAGCACCGCGCCGGTGTGCCCGGCGGGGCCCCGGCCGAGGACACCCCCAACGAGTTGTCCCGCGCGATCTCGGGCTTCGCCGAGTTCGTCACCAAGCGGATGACCGGTGACTACACCGTCGACGAATTCGGTTTCGACGCCCACCTCAACGACGCCGTCGTGTTGCCGATGCTGCGGGGGCTGTTCAACTCCTGGTTCCGGGTCGAGGTCAGCGGTATCGAGAACCTGCCGATCGACGGCGCCGCGCTGGTGGTGGCCAACCACGCGGGCGTCCTGCCGTTCGACGGACTGATGGCCTCGGTTGCCGTGCACGACCACCACCCCCGCAATCGGGTGCTGCGCATGCTGGCCGCCGACCTGGTGTTCGATATGCCGGTCCTCGGTCAGGCCGCCCGCAAGGCCGGGCACACCATGGCCTGCACCGGCGATGCGCACCGATTGCTCGCCGCCGGTGAGCTCACCGCGGTGTTCCCGGAGGGTTACAAGGGGCTGGGTAAGCCGTTCAAGGACCGCTACAAGTTGCAGCGATTCGGCCGCGGCGGTTTCGTGTCGGCCGCACTGCGCGCCCAGGTGCCCATCGTGCCGTGCTCGATCGTGGGCTCCGAGGAGATCTATCCCAAGATCGGCGATATCAAGCTGTTGGCGCGCGTGCTGGGACTGCCGTACTTCCCGGTCACTCCGTTGTTCCCGCTGGCCGGGCCGCTCGGGCTGGTGCCGCTGCCGTCCAAGTGGCATATCAAGTTCGGCGAGCCGATTTCGACCGAGGGCTATGACGAGACCGCGGCCGATGATCCGATGGTGACCTTCGAACTGACCGACCAGGTCCGCGAGACCATCCAGCACACGCTCTACCAGTTGCTGGCGGGGCGCCGGAACACGTTCCTGGGCTGAGACCCGCTGAATGCCAGAGTGCGACGCTGTCGCACTCGGGCAGACAATGCCTTTTTCAGGCGTTCTGCCCGGCCACCATCTTCGCGATCGCGGCATCGCGGGCCGCCGCGATCTGGGCGGTCACCTCATCGGCCTCGCCTTCGTGCTCGGCTTCGCCGAGGATCGTCACGACGCTGGTGAGCACCGGGTTGCCGTCGTCATCGGTGACCTCACCGCGCACCTCGGTGAGGATCGCGCCGTGCGATTCGATGACCGAATCCAGGTAGGAGTCGAACCACAACTTGTCCCCGACCTTGATGGGGCGGTGGAAGACCAGCTTCTGGTCGCGGTGCAGGACGCGCTCCATGTTCACCGGCACGTTGAACTGGTTGAAGATCTCCAGCTGGACGCGCCGACCGGCCACCGCGATGAATGTCAGCGAGGCGATGATCGCGTCGTGGCCGTGCTCGGCGGCGCCCTCCTCGGAGTGGTGCGCGGGATGCTCGTCCTTGACCGCGGTGGCGAACTCGCGGACCTTCTCCCGTCCGACCTCGAAATAGTCGGGGTACCGGAAGTGGGTTCCGACGATCTCCTCAGCGATTCCCATGGCGGGTCAGCCTATCAGCGCAATGGTCAGCGACCCGCGTCGCGCCGGGAGGCCACCGCGGCCAGCGCACCGCCCACCGCGCCCAACGCCAACGCCGAGGGCACCCCGATCCGGGCCGCCTTGCGGGCGGTGCGGAAATCGCGGATCTCCCATCCGCGTTCGCGCGCGACATCGCGCAGCGCGGCATCCGGGTTGATCGCCACCGCGGTGCCGACCAGCGACAGCATCGGCACATCGTTGAAACTGTCCGAGTATGCGGTGCACCGGCGCAGGTTGAGGCCTTCGCGGATGGCCAGCGACCGGACCGCGTGCGCCTTGCCGGCCCCGTGCAGGATGTCACCGACCAGTCGGCCGGTGAAGACACCGTCGACCGATTCGGCGATGGTGCCCAGCGCCCCGGTCAAACCGAGCCGCCGCGCGATGGTGTCCGCGAGCTCGAACGGGGTGGCGGTCACCAACCACACCTGCTGGCCGGCGTCGAGGTGCATCTGGGCCAGTGCGCGGGTCCCCGGCCAGATCTTGTCGGCGATGATCTCGTCGTAGATCTCTTCACCGAGTTCGCTGAGTTCGGCGGTGGATCGGCCCTCGATGAAGGCGAGCGCCTTCTGCTTGCCTTCGGCGACGTCGTCGCTGTTCTCCTTGCCGGTGAGCTGGAACTTTGCCTGCGCGTAGACGATCCCGAGGATGTCGCCGTAGGTGAAGTACTTGCGGGCGGCCAGCCCGCGGGCGAAGTGCACCAGCGACGATCCGTGCACCAACGTGTTGTCGACGTCGAAGAACGCGGCCGCGGTCAGGTCCGGTGGCGGCGGCGGGGGCGTCTCGGACACCGTTCAACCCTAAGTCACGCAGGGGCGATACTGGTCGTGTGGACCATCAGGTGGTGTTGCTCACACGAGCCGGCTGCACGATGTGTGCGCGCGCGGCCGAAACGCTGGCGGCGCTGGCCGCCGAACTGGGCTTCGGGCTCAGCTCGACCGATGTGGATGAGGCGGCCGCCGCCGGGCAGCCCGCCCTGCGGGCCGAATTCGGTGATCGGCTGCCGGTGGTACTGCTCGACGGTGCCGAACACAGTTACTGGGAGGTCGATGAAGCCCGGTTGCGCGCAGATGTCAGTTAATTTGGTAGCGCGCTGGTGAACGGCTACTTTGGACCCTGACCGGGGCGATCGGAGCGACGGAAACAACCGTCCTGGGCGAGCGAAGCGACGGGAAGTGTCGAAGGTGATGATGCCGTGAGCGTGCTGCTATTCGGGGTTTCGCATCGCAGTGCGCCGGTGTCGGTGTTGGAGCAACTGAGCACTGATGAGTCGGATCAGGCGAAGATCATCGACGAGGTCCTGCAGTCCTCGCTGGTCACCGAGGCCATGGTGCTCTCGACCTGCAACCGCGTCGAGGTGTACGCGGTGGTCGAGGCCTTCCACGGCGGCCTGTCGGTCATCGGTCAGGTGCTCTCCGAGCATTCCGGGATGGGCCTGAACGATCTCACCAAGTACGCCTATGTGCGCTACGCCGAAGCCGCCGTCGAGCATTTGTTCGCCGTCACCAGCGGCCTGGACTCGGTGGTGATGGGCGAGCAGCAGGTGCTCGGCCAGGTCCGGCGTGCCTACGCGTCCGCGGAGGCCAACCACACCGTCGGGCGCACCCTGCACGAGCTGGCTCAGCGCGCGTTGTCGGTCGGCAAGCGGGTGCACACCGAGACCGGTATCGACTCCGCGGGTGCCTCGGTGGTCTCGGTATCGCTGGAGATGGCCGAGAAGCGTCTCAACGGCGCGCTGGAGCGCGGTGGCCGGGGGATCGGCACCGGCCTGGCGGGCCGGGGTGCAGTGGTGGTCGGGGCCGGCGCCATGGGCGCGCTGGCCGCCAAACACCTGGTCCGAGCCGGGGTCGAGCGTATCGACGTGGTGAACCGCTCGCTGCCGCGCGCCGTCCGACTGGCCGAGAACATCGCCGAGCTGGGTGTCGAAGCGCACGCCCACGTCCTGGACGATATCTCCTCGGTGCTGGCCACCGCCGATGTGGTGGTCAGCAGCACCGGCGCGGTACGCCCGGTGATGTCGCTGGCCGACGTGCACCACGGTCTGGCGGCCCGCCGCGATGATCGCCCGCTGGTGATGTGCGACCTGGGCATGCCCCGCGATATCGATCTGGCGGTAGCCGGTCTACCCGGTGTGCACGTCATCGACATGGATCGCATCCAGCGTGAACCCGCCGCCCGCGCGGCCGCCTCCGACGCCGACGCCGCCCGTGCCATCGTCGCCGCCGAGGTGGCCAACTACCTGGCCGGGCAGCGGATGGCCGAGGTCACGCCGACGGTGACGGCGCTGCGTCAGCGTGCCGCCGATGTGGTGGAGGCCGAGTTGCTGCGGCTGGACAACCGGCTACCCGGGCTGGACTCCACGCACCGCGACGAGGTGGCCCGCACCGTCCGCCGCGTGGTGGACAAGCTGCTGCACGCTCCGAC
Organism: Mycobacterium sp. MBM; assembly: GCA_021648845.1. Lineage (GTDB taxonomy): Bacteria > Actinomycetota > Actinomycetes > Mycobacteriales > Mycobacteriaceae > Mycobacterium. Next base: position 180,673 of record JAKJHY010000003.1, read on the forward strand.
GGTGCGGGTGAAGCAACTGGCCGGTGCGCCCGGCGGGGACAGCTACGCCGAGGCGTTGCGGGAGCTCTTCGAGCTCGACCCGCAGGCCGTCGACGCCGTCTCTGGTGGCGAATTGCCTTTGATCACAACAGATAACGACCAGCCCGAGTGATCCGGATCGGCACCCGGGGCAGCCTGCTCGCGACGACTCAGGCCGGCATGATCCGTGACGCCCTGATCGCGGGCGGGCATCCGGCCGAGTTGGTCATCGTCGCCACGGCTGGGGACCAGTCCAGCGCCCCCATCGCCGAGATCGGCGTCGGGGTCTTCACCGCGGCGCTGCGCGAGGCCGTCCTCGACGGCCGGGTGGATGTGGCCGTGCACTCCTACAAGGATTTGCCGACCGCACCCGACCCGCGGTTCGCCATCGCCGCCATCCCGCCGCGTGAGGACGCCAGGGACGCCCTGGTGGCCCGGGACGCGATGGTGCTGGGGGAGTTGCCCGCGGGGTCCACGATCGGCACCTCCAGCCCGCGCCGGGCCGCGCAGCTTAGAGCACTGGGTCTCGGTTTGGAAATTCGCCCCCTACGAGGCAACCTAGACACCAGGTTGAACAGGGTAAGTAGCGGTGATCTCGACGGAGTTGTCGTCGCCCGGGCGGGTCTTGCCCGCATCGGACGGCTCGACGCTGTCACCGAGTCGCTCGAACCGGTGCAGATGTTGCCGGCACCGGCTCAGGGCGCTCTCGCAGTGGAGTGTCGCTCCGGCGACAGCGAGCTCGTCGCGGTGCTGGCGGAGTTGGACGACGCCGACACTCGGGCCGCGGTCACCGCTGAACGTGTCCTGCTCGCCGAACTGGAGGCGGGCTGTTCCGCACCGGTGGGTGCCATCGCTGAGGTGGTCGAGTCCATCGATGAGGACGGCCGGGTCTTCGAAGAGCTGTCGTTGCGCGCCTGCGTGGCGGCGCTGGACGGATCCGACGTGATCCGTGCGTCCGGTATCGGCACTCCGGAACGGGCACGGGAGCTGGGGCTCTCGGTGGCCGCGGAGCTGTTCGAACTGGGTGCACGCGATGTGTTGGCAGATGCTGGGAGTGACAGATGACTGGGCACGCAGGTAGCCGGGGCCGAAAGATCCGGCCCGGCCGTATCACGTTCGTAGGCTCCGGCCCGGGCGATCCGGGGCTGCTGACCACCCGTGCGCGGACGGTACTCGCCAACGCCGCGACGGTGTTCACCGACCCCGACGTCCCCGAGGCCGTGCTGGCGCTGGTCGGCTCCGAGCTCCCGCCCACCTCGGGCCCGGCACCGGAGGCCCCGGCGTCGGACGCCGATGCCGGTGAGGCCCCCGCCGTGCTGCCCGGCGGTCCCGATGTGCGTCCCGCGCTGGGCGACCCGGCCGAGGTCGCCAAGACGCTGGCCGCCGAGGCCCGCCACGGTGTGGACGTGGTCCGGCTGGTGGCCGGCGACCCGCTGTCGGTCGACGCCGTCATCACCGAGGTCAACACCCTGGCCCGCACCCACCTGAACTTCGAGATCGTGCCCGGCCTGCCGGACACCACCGCGGTGCCCACCTACGCGGGCCTGCCGCTGGGTTCCTCGCACACCGTGGCCGATGTCCGGGACCCCAACGTGGACTGGGCCGCGCTGGCCGCCGCGCCCGGGCCGTTGATCCTGCACGCCACGGCCTCGCACCTGGCCGACGCGGCGCGCACCCTGGTGGACTTCGGTCTGGCCGAGAACACCCCGGCCGTCGTCACCGCGCACGGCACCACCTGTCAGCAGCATTCGGTGGAGACCACGCTGTCCGGCCTGGGGGACAAGGCGATCCTGACCGCCGCCGAGTCCACCGGCGGCACCCCCGGTCCGCTGGCCGGCCCGCTGGTGGTGACGATCGGCAAGACCGTCGCCAACCGGGCGAAGCTGAACTGGTGGGAGAGCCGCGCACTGTACGGCTGGACCGTGCTGGTGCCGCGCACCAAGGACCAGGCCGGTGAGATGAGTGACCGTTTGGTCACCCACGGCGCCCTGCCGGTCGAGGTGCCCACCATCGCCGTCGAGCCCCCGCGTAGCCCTGCTCAGATGGAAAGGGCCGTCAAGGGTTTGGTCGACGGCCGATTCCAGTGGGTGGTGTTCACCTCCACCAACGCGGTGCGCGCGGTGTGGGAGAAGTTCAACGAGTTCGGTCTGGACGCCCGCGCGTTCTCCGGTGTGAAGATCGCCTGCGTCGGTCAGGCCACCGCCGACCGGGTGCGCGCCTTCGGTATCAATCCGGAGCTGGTGCCCGCCGGTGAACAGTCCTCGCTCGGCCTGCTCGACGAATTCCCGCCGTACGACGAGATTTTCGATCCGGTGAACCGGGTGCTGCTGCCGCGCGCCGATATCGCGACCGAGACGCTGGCCGAGGGCCTGCGCGAACGCGGCTGGGAAATCGAGGATGTCACCGCCTACCGCACCGTGCGCGCCGCACCGCCGCCGGCGCATACCCGCGAGATGATCAAGACCGGCGGGTTCGACGCGGTGTGCTTCACCTCCAGTTCCACGGTGCGCAATCTGGTCGGCATCGCCGGTAAGCCGCACGCGCGGACCATCGTCGCGTGCATCGGCCCGAAGACCGCGGAGACCGCCGTGGAATTCGGTCTGCGCGTCGATGTGCAGCCGGAGACGGCCGCGGTCGGACCGCTGGTGGAGGCGCTGGCCGAGCATGCCGCCCGGTTGCGCGCCGAGGGCGCGCTGCCGCCGCCGCGCAAGAAGAGCCGCCGGCGCTAGACCCGGGCGAGCGATGCGAGGCGAAGCATAGATGCGGATCCGTCCCCGGAGGCTGAGGTCCACGCCGGCGATGCGCCGGCTGGTCGCGCAGACCTCGTTGGAGCCGCGGCACCTGGTGTTGCCGATGTTCGTCGCCGACGGGTTGTCGGAGCCGCGGCCCATCACCTCGATGCCGGGAGTGGTTCAGCACACCCGGGATTCGTTGCGCCGGGCCGCCGCGGATGCGGTGGCCGCCGGGGTGGGCGGGCTGATGCTGTTCGGGGTGCCGCGCGACGAGGACAAGGACGCGTGCGGAGGTGCGGGCCTGAATCCGGACGGCATTCTCAACGTGGCCCTGCGTGACCTGTCGGCCGATCTGGGTGATGCGACCGTTCTGATGGCCGACACCTGCCTGGACGAGTTCACCGATCACGGGCACTGTGGCGTGCTGGATGCGCACGGCCGCGTCGACAACGACGCCACCAACGAGCAGTACGTCAAGCTCGCTGTCGCCCAAGCTTATTCGGGCGCGCACGTGGTCGGTCCGAGTGGGATGATGGACGGCCAGGTGGCGGCCATTCGGGACGGTTTGGACGAGGCCGGACACCAGGATGTCGCCATCCTGGCCTATGCGGCGAAGTTCGCCTCCGCGTTCTACGGCCCGTTCCGGGAGGCGGTGGGTTCCAGCCTGTCCGGCGATCGGCGTACTTACCAGCAAGATCCGGGCAACGCCCGCGAAGCCGTGCACGAGATCGAGCTGGATATCGACGAGGGTGCGGACATGGTGATGGTCAAACCGGCGATGAGCTATCTCGATGTGGTGGCCGCGGCCGCGGACATCTCGCCGGTACCGGTGGCGGCCTACCAGATCTCCGGGGAGTACTCGATGATCAGCGCCGCCGCCGCCAACGGCTGGATCGACCTGCGGGCCTCGGCGCTGGAATCGCTGATCGGTATCCGGCGCGCCGGGGCCGATATCGTGTTGACCTACTGGGCGGCCGAGGCCGCCGGCTGGCTGGCGTGACCGCGCCATCGTCGCCCGGGACGCCTCCCGGTGGTCGCCCGGAGGACATCGACACCGGGTTCTGGTTGTGGATCGTGGCCCTGCCGCTCATGGCGATCGGCTATGTCATCGACTTGACCACGGCGCGCCTGCCCGAGGCCGGCACCTTCATCTACGCGGTATCCGGGCTTTTCCTGCTGGTGATCGTCGCCGTCGTCGCGACGTTCGCGGTGTTGATGCGGCTGGGCTATCGCTGGCCGCGCACGCTTTTGACCGCGGGTGGGCTCACCGCGGTGGTGTATTCGGTGGCGAGCCTGTTCACCGTGGAGCGTGCCGAGTTCGCCGCGTTCGGGTTCGCGGTGTGCACGATCGTCGGTTCGGTGCTGATTGTCGGGGGCGTGGTGCTGTTGCACCGCAAGGACGCTCACGACTACCTCACCCGCTAGGCTGGCCCGGCTATGACCTCACCCACACCTGCGCCGCGCCCGACCCTCGTCAACATCGCGTTCTGGCTGGTCCTGGCGGGTTCGGTATTGCTGCTGGCCGGCGGGCTGCTCGGGGTGAGCAGCGCCATCGGTACGCCGCGCGACGCTTTTTCCCCCGACCTGTCCGACGGCGAGGTGCGCAGCATCGTGGTGATGCGCGGGGGTGTCAGCGCGCTGTTGCTGATCACCGGTCTGGTGCTGAGCTTTCTGGCCGGGCGCGCCCGCAACGGGGATCTGCGGTTCCGCCGCTCGATGGTGTGGCTGTCGGTGGTGCTGGTGGCGCTGGTGTTCGTGCTGACCCTGTTGGCGCCGTTCGCCGTCACGCCGCTGGCCCTGTTCGGGGTGGTGCCGGTGGCCATCGGCGCGACGCTGTTCATGCGGCCGGCCGTGTCGGACTGGTTCCTGGAGGTGCAGTGAGCGAGCAGCAGGTGCTGTTCCACGAGCCCGGCGGCACCTGGTGGTGGCTGCTGGCGGGTCCGGCGGCCGGGGCGGCGATGATGTTCATCCAGATCTCCGGCGGGGCCGGTGTGCAGTTCGGGGTGCCCGCGGCGTTCACCATCCTGGTCAGCGGCTTTCTCTGGATCCAGATCAAGGCCGCCCGGATCCATACGTCGGTGGAGCTGACGCCGACCACGCTGCGTCAGGGCACCGAGTTCGTCACCCTCGCCGATATCGTGAAGATCTACCCCGAAGCCAAACGTCACGAGACCGAGAAGTGGCAGTCCTACCGCGCGTTCGGCGAGCTCAGCGGCATCCCGCGGGGGCGCACCGGGATCGGCATCAAGCTGACCGACGGCCGGTCCGGGCAGGCGTGGGCGCGCAAGCACCGTACGTTGCGGGCAGCGCTGGAGTCGGTGGTCGGGGAGCCCACCCCGTGAGGCGCTCCGCCGTGGTGCAGCTCGTGTTCGCCGGTCTCGCGCTGGCCGGCGCGGTGACGAGCTGGCTGGCGGCCGGCTCGCGCGAGCAGGTCCCACCGATCATGGACGGGCAGCCCACGCTGTCGACGATGGTCTACTCCCCGCCGCTGGTGGTGCTGGCGCTGGCCCTGCTCACCGCGGCGGGTGTGCTGACGGTGCTGGGTGTCGCGCGGTGGCGCCGTAGCCGGTAGGCGGTGGGTCAGATCACAGCCCGGACCGGATTCGCCCCGGCCGATCGCGGGTAACCTCGGCGTGCTGGTCGCGGGGGCAGCGGCGTCACCGCGGAGTCGGGAACTAGCTCTGGATGGCGTGATGACATTGATAGATCATTGGTTTCGGGTCGCCGCATCGGTGGCATGTGTGGCGGCCGGGTCGCTGGCTGCGGCTGCGACGGCGTCGGCCGCGCCGGCCCCCCAAGGGTGCCCGGACATCGAGGTGGTGTTCGCGCGCGGCACCTTCGAGGCGCCCGGTGTCGGCGGCACCGGGCAGGCGTTCGTGGACGCGCTGCGCGCGAAGAGCCCCGGGAAGTCGGTGGAGGTCTATCCGGTGAACTATCCGGCATCACTGGACTTCGCCACCGCGGCCGATGGTGTGGTGGACGCCAGCAACAAGGTTCGCGCCACGGCCGCGGCCTGCCCCGATACCGAGGTAGTGCTCGGCGGGTTCTCGCAGGGGGCCGCGGTCGCGGCCTATATCACCGCCGACTCGGTGCCGGAGGGCTACCCGCTGCCGCCCGGATTGACCGGCCCGCTGGAGCCGTCGGTGGCCGATCACATCGCCGCGGTGGCCCTGTTCGGCAAGCCGTCGAGCGGTTTCCTGCAGATGATCTTCACCGGGGCGCCGCCCATCACCGTCGGCGAGAGCTACCTCGACAAGACGTTGGACCTGTGCATCCCGAACGATCCGGTGTGTTCCCCGGGCGGTGGCGATGCCAACGCACACAACATGTACGTGGCCGACGGTTTGGTCGACGAGGCCGCCGATTTCGCCGCCGCCCGCTCCGGCGTGGCGTCGACCGGCCGCGGCGTGCAGGCCGGTGCGCCCTCCTAGCCGGGTGCCTGTGACGCGGACCACACCGGGTTGGAACAAAGTTCAAAATCTGTAACACTGTTGCGCATGACCGAACTGGCGGAGAACGCACCCGAGGCCCTCGACGACGCACTGCCGCTCGGCCCCGACTCGTTGGTGTGGAAATACTTCGGCGAGAACCGGATGTACCTCATCGGGCCGCGCCCGGCGGTGCTGCAGAACATGCTGGCCGAACTCGGCCAGGGCGTGCTGGACCATTCGACGTTCTTCTCCGACACCGCCGAGCGGCTCAAACGCACCATCCCGCCGATCTTCAAGACCGTCTACGGCTCCGAGCAGGACAACGCCGGCACCCAGGTGCGCGACTTCCACCACAACATCAAGGGCGATCTGCCGGGCCCGGACGGAACGCCGTTGCGGCGCTACCACGCCCTCGACCCGGAGACCTACTACTGGGCGCACGCCACCTTCGTCGAACAGGTCATCTACTTCGCCGACACCTTCGTCAAGCGCCTCACCGACGCCGAGAAAGAGCAGATCTTCCTGGAGTCCAAGACCTGGTATCGCCGTTACGGTGTCAGCGACCGCCCGCAGCCGGCCACCTACGCGGAGTTCGTGCAGTACTGGGATCGGATGCTCAACGAGGTTGCCGTCCCGCACAAATCCGCCAAGTACGGCGTCGGCTACGTGACGAAGGGCTTCCCGTGCCCGAAGGGTGTGAACCCGGTGGCGTGGAAGATCATCGCGACGGTGTTCGATCCGCTCGCGGCGTTCCTCACCACCGGCGGCCTGCCGCCGCGGGCCCGCGACCTGCTCGGCCTGCCGTGGACCGAGCGCCAAGAACGCAGCTACCAGCGGTTCGCCGCGTTCTGCCGGTCACGTCCGGTCAACTGGATGTGGGACCGGCTGCCGATGTCGGTGCGCTACAGCAAGTTCGCCCGAGCGGGCTATGCCAGGCGCTGACGCCGGAGAAACCATTCTCGACGCGGCGCTCGTCGAGTTGGAACGGCACGGTTTCCGCAAGCTCGCCCTCGACGACGTGGCCCGCCGGGCCGGAGTCAGCCGGACCACCATCTACCGGCGCTTCGCCAATCGGGACGAACTGGTCGGCGCAGTCATCGAACGCGAGAACGTCGCATTGTTCGCCGATATCGCCGCAGAGCTGAACCGGACCAAAGGCGCCAAGCCGCAGACGAATTACTACGTCGAAGCGTTCACCCTGTCGATCATGCGGTTCCGCCGGCACCGGGTGCTCAACCAGATGATCGTCGACGACCCCGCGCTGGCCCAGGAGATGCTGCACCGGCACTACGGCGCGGCCGTGGAGCGGATGGCCGCGGCGCTGCGGGTGATCTTCCCCGACGGATTCGCCGAACGCATCGGTGCGCCCGCCGTCAACGACCTGGCCGACACCATCCTGCGGTACGCCGCCATGGTGCTGTTGCTGCCCAGCGTGCAACCGCTGCAGACCGCCGACGAGGTGCGGGCCTTCGCCACCCGGCATTTCCTGCCCAGTCTGCCTGCGGCGTTGCGGTCGGTGCCGGCCTGATTGTTTGATGGCTCACATATTCGGGCAGCCGTGAGTCATGACTATTGAACAGGATCCCGGGTCCGACTCGCCGGAGGCTGTCGGCGCCTACGAGGACAACCGTCCGACCTCGGTGCTGCCGGGCAGCGACGGCACGGTATCGGGCACCGCGGTGACCGACTGGCTGGACGAGGACGGGAATCCGATCTACGACAAGGATTCCAAAGCCTAGGCTGACAGGGTGACCGCAAAGACTGCGCTGGAGCAGGTCGCCCCCGCCTTCGTCGAGATGGCCCATTCCATCGTGTGGGCGTCGGTGGCCACCGTCGACGCCGACAGCAGGCCGCGCAGTCGCGTTCTGCACCCGATATGGGAGTGGGACGGCACCGATCTGTTCGGGTGGGTGGCGACGGTCCCGTCGCGGGTCAAACACGAGCACCTCGCCGTACATCCCTATGTGTCGGTCAACTATTGGGCCCCTAGCCACGACACCTGCAGCGCCGACTGCCTGGTCGAATGGTACTTCGATGACGAGACCCGAACCTCGGTGTGGGACAAGTTCATCGGTGCGCCAGAGCCGCTGGGCTATGACCCCGCGATCATCCCGGGCTGGGATTCGCCGACCTCCCCGACGTTCGCCGTGCTGCGGTTGGCGCCGTATCGGCTGCGGGTGATGCCGGGCACCGTGATGACCGAGGCCAGTGGCCGGGTGCTCAGTTGGAGCGCGTGAGCAACAACGCGGAATCGATTGGGGCGAACCGCAGTACCTGTCGCCACGGGCCCTTGATCACGTCCAGCGCGGTGCCGAGGGGTACCACCCGCGGGTTCTCGACGATCAGGCTGCGCCCGTCGATCTGCACCCGCCCGGTTCCGGCGGCCTGCAGATTGCGCACCCAGTCGGTATCGGTGCCGTAAGGAAGTAGCACCGCCACCCCGTCGGTGGTCGGGAAGGCCGTCACCGGCGTGCGGTATTCCCGGCCCGACGTGCGGCCCGTATGGTCGACCGCCGACCACAGGGGCAGATATCCGGCCAGCGGCTCCACCAGGGGGTTGACGTACCGGCGGTTGAACCGGGCACGTTCGCGGGCGAACAGCATGTCCGAGATTCTAGGATCCGAGCGGCGTCTCGTCACCGTCGGACAGGCCGGCGACGAGGGCAAAACCGAGTGCGGAGCGCCGCTACAGCCATTGCGGTAGGTCCACCCGTCCATCACACTTTTCGGTGTGGCCTACCTCAAGCCGTCGTGGTTCACGGCGCGGGTGTTCAACCGGGTCGCCATGGCGACCGGTCTCAGCGGCACTCAGACGTTGACGGTCACCCGTCGCAGCGGGGCGCCCCAGCGGATACCCGTCATCGTGCCCGAGGTCGGCGGTATCAAATACCTGGTGTCCACCCGAGGCGAGTCGGACTGGGTGAAGAATGTGCGTGCGAACCCGACCGTCGAGCTCGACGACGTCCGCTACGTCGCCGCCGAAGTTCCCGTCGAAGAGCGGGCCCGTGTTCTGGCTGTGTACCGGCCGTTGGCCGGCAAGGTGGTCGACGGGTATTGGCGCAAGCTTCCCGACGACGCCGATCACCCGGTATTCGCGCTCACCCCGGCGTGCTGAGCACACGTCCACTACACCCTGTAGTTGACGCGCTCGGGCGGGCTGGGACACTGGGTTCATGCGCAGTACCGGTTCCTCCGTTTCGGCATCCGCGACGTTGTTCGCCGAGGCGTCCTCGGTGATCCCGGGCGGGGTGAATTCACCGGTGCGGGCGTTCAGCGCGGTCGGCGGTACCCCGCGCTTCATCACCAAGGCCGACGGCTACTGGCTGACCGACGCCGACGGCAACCGCTACGTCGACCTGGTGTGCTCCTGGGGCCCGATGATCCTCGGCCACGCCCACCCCGACGTCGTCGAGGCCGTGCAGCGCGTCGCCGCCGACGGACTGTCCTTCGGGGCCCCGACGCCCGCGGAGACCGAGCTGGCCCGCGAGATCATCGACCGGGTCGCCCCGGTGCAGCGCATCCGGTTCGTCAACTCCGGCACCGAGGCCACCATGAGTGCCATCCGGTTGGCCCGCGGATTCACCGGTCGGCCCAAGATCGTCAAGTTCTCCGGCTGTTACCACGGCCACAGCGATGCGCTGCTCGCCGACGCGGGATCGGGGGTGGCCACGCTGGGCCTGCCGTCCTCGCCGGGGGTGACCGGCGCTGCCGCCGCCGACACCATCGTGCTGCCCTACAACGACGTCGCCGCCGTGGAGGAGCTGTTCGCCGCCCACGGCGAACACATCGCCTGCGTCATCACCGAGGCCAGCCCCGGCAACATGGGCACCGTGGCGCCGCTGCCGGGCTACAACGCCGCGCTGCGCCGGATCACCGCCGAGTGCGAGGCCCTGCTGATCTCCGATGAGGTGATGACGGGGTTCCGGGTCAGCCGGTCGGGCTGGTACGGGCTCGATCCCGTCGACGCCGACCTGTTCACCTTCGGCAAGGTGATGAGCGGCGGGCTGCCCGCCGCGGCGTTCGGCGGTCGGGCCGAGGTGATGGAGCGTCTCGCTCCGCTGGGGCCGGTGTATCAGGCGGGCACGCTGTCGGGCAATCCGGTGGCGATGGCAGCGGGTCTGGCCACCCTGCGCGCCGCCGACGACGCCGTCTATGCCGCGCTGGACGCCAACGCGGACCGGCTCGGTGCGTTGATCGCCGATGCTCTCACCGAAGCTTCTGTCGCGCATCGGATCTCGCGCGCCGGCAACTTCCTGACGGTCTTCTTCGGCGATACCGAACCGACGAACTTCGCGTCCGCCAAGTCGACCGAGACGTGGCGCTACCCCGCGTTCTTCCATGCGCTCCTGGATGCCGGTATCTATCCGCCCTGCAGCGCGTTCGAAACCTGGTTCGTCTCAACTGCTCTCGACGATGGCGCCTTCGATCGGATCGCCGGGGCGCTTCCGCATGCGGCGCGCGCGGCGGCCGAGGCCACGCAATGAGCACCCGCACCACGGTGCACGTCATGCGCCACGGCGAGGTACACAACCCGGAGAAGGTGCTCTACGGTCGGCTGCCCGGCTACCACCTCTCCGACCGTGGCCGCCTGCAGGCCCAGGCCGCCGCGGATTGGTTGGCGCCCAGGGATATCAGCTATGTCGTGGCCTCGCCGCTGGAGCGTGCCCAGCAGACTGCGGCGCCGATCGCCGCGGTGCACGGGCTGGACATCGACACCGACACCGACCTGATCGAGTCGTGGAACGATTTCGAGGGCGAGCGGGTCGCACCGGGGGACGGTGCCCTGCGCGACCCGCGGAACTGGCCGCGGCTGCGCAACCCGCGTAAACCGTCGTGGGGGGAGCCCTACGCCGAGATCGCCCCTCGGATGATCGCCGCACTGCACCGCGCCAGGGAGGCGGCGGCCGGCCACGAGGCGGTCTGCGTCAGCCATCAGCTTCCGGTGGAGACGCTGCGTCGGGCCATGACCGGGCGCAAGCTGCCGCATCTGCCGTTGCCGCACAGCCGGCTGTGCAACCTCGCGTCGATCACGTCGTTCACCTTCGACGATGACCGCCTGATCCGGTGGGGTTACACGGAGCCCTGGGGAATCTAGTGAAATGGTTTGTCGCCCTGGCGATGTCGCTGGCGGTCCTGGTATCGGGCTGCAGTACCGGTGACGACGCGGTGGCTCAGGGCGGCACGTTCGAGTTCGTGGCACCCGGCGGCAAGACCGACATCTTCTACGATCCGCCCGCCTCGCGCGGCAAACCGGGAAAGGTGTCGGGACCCGATCTGCTGGACCCGGACAAGACGCTGTCGCTCTCGGATTTCGCGGGCAAGGTGGTGGTGATCAACGTGTGGGGGCAGTGGTGCGGACCCTGCCGCGCCGAGATCGGCGAGTTGCAGCGCGTCTACGAGGAAACCAAAGACCTCGGCGTGCAGTTCCTCGGCATCGACGTGCGCGACAACAATCGGGACGCCGCGGTCGATTTCGTCACCGACCGCAATGTCACGTTCCCGTCGATCTACGACCCGGCCATGCGCACCATGATCGCCTTCGGCGGCAAGTTCCCGACCACCGTCATCCCGTCCACACTGGTATTGGACCGTGAGCACCGGGTGGCCGCGGTGTTTCTGCGCGAACTGCTGAGCACGGACCTCAAGCCGGTGGTCGAACGGCTGGCTTCGGAAAAACTGGCGGCACAGTGACGGATATCATCACCGGTGGGCCGTTGCTGCTCGCCGTGGGGCTGAGCATCCTGGCGGGTCTGGTGTCGTTCGCATCGCCGTGCGTTGTGCCGCTGGTCCCGGGATATCTGTCGTATCTGGCCGCGATCTCCGGCGGGGACAGTCGCTTTCGGGTTGCCGGCGCCGCGGGCTTGTTCGTCGCCGGGTTCACCGTGGTGTTCGTGCTGGGCAGCGTGGCGGTGCTCGGCATGACCACCGCGCTGATCACCAATCAGGAGCTGCTGCAGCGCATCGGCGGGGTGGTCACCATCGCGATGGGGCTGGTGTTCATCGGCTTCATCCCGATGCTGCAACGGGACACCCGGTTTGCGCCGCGGCAACTGTCCACGCTGGGCGGTGCGCCGCTGCTGGGCGCGGTGTTCGCGCTGGGCTGGACCCCGTGTCTGGGCCCGACCCTGACCGCGGTGATTGCGGTGTCCTCGGCGACCGAGGGGTCGGCGGTGGCTCGTGGCATCACCCTGGTCATCGCCTACTGTCTGGGCCTGGGACTGCCGTTCGTGTTGCTGGCCTTCGGGTCTGCGCGGGCGGTGCGCGGACTGGGCTGGCTGCGCGCACACACCCGCGGTGTCCAGATTTTCGGCGGGGTTCTGATGATCGCGGTCGGTATCGCGCTGGTGACCGGATTGTGGGGCGATTTCGTGTCCTGGGTGCGCGACGCGTTCGTCTCCGACGTGCGGCTGCCGATATGAGAGCCGTCAAACGCATCTGGGCGCTGATCCGCAACACGTGGCGCACGCTGACATCCATGGGCACCGCGCTGGTGCTGTTGTTCCTGCTCGCGCTCGCCGCGATCCCCGGCGCCCTGTTGCCGCAGCGCAGTCTGAATGCCGCCAAGGTGGACGAATACCTTGTCGACCATCCCACCCTGGGGCCGTGGCTGGACCGGCTGCAGGCCTTCGACGTCTTCTCCAGCTTCTGGTTCACCTCCATCTACGTGCTGCTGTTCATCTCGCTGGTCGGATGTCTGACCCCGCGCCTGGCCGAACACCTCAAGAGCCTGCGCGCGGTCCCGGTTCCCGCCCCCCGCAACCTGTCCCGGTTGCCCAAGCACCACGAGACCGAGGTGCCCGGCGCGCCGGCCGAATTGACCGCGACCGTCGACGCGCGGCTCAAGGGCTGGCGGCGCACCATCCGCACCGACGGCGATGTCACCGAGATCTCGGCGGAAAAGGGGTACCTGCGCGAGTTCGGCAATATCGTCTTCCACTTCTCGCTGCTCGGTCTGCTGGTCGCGATCGCGGCCGGCAAGCTCTTCGGCTACGAGGGCAATGTCATCGTGATCGCCGACGGTGGCCCCGGATTCTGTTCGGCCTCCCCGGCCGCCTTCGACTCGTTCCGGGCCGGCAACACCGTCGACGGCACCTCGCTGTATCCGATCTGCGTGAAGGTCAACGACTTCGACGCCGACTATCTGCCCAGCGGGCAGGCCGTCACGTTCGCCGCCAATATCGAGTACCAGGCCGGTGCCGATCTTGCGAGCAACACCTGGAACGACTACCGCCTCGAGGTCAACCATCCGCTGCGGGTCGGCGGGGACCGGGTGTACCTGCAGGGGCACGGCTATGCGCCGACCTTCACCGTGATCTTCCCCGACGGGCAGACCCGCACCAGCACGGTGCAGTGGCGGCCGGACGACCCGCTGACCCTGCTGTCCTCCGGGGTGATCCGGGTGGATCCGCCCGCGGGCACCTATCCGGATCCCGACGAGCGCCGCCGGCAGCAGATTGCGATCCAGGGACTGTTCGCGCCGACCGAATTCCTGCAGGGCACCCTGTTGTCCTCCAGCTTCCCGGCGCTGAACAAGCCTGCGGTGGCCGTCGATATCTACCGCGGTGACGCCGGCCTGGACACCGGCCGCCCGCAGTCGATCTTCGACCTCGATCCCCGGCTGATCGGGCAGGGCCGGCTCACCAAGGAGGCCAGGGTCAACCTGGGTGTCGGCGAGCAGGAGCGACTGCAGGACGGCACCATCATCCGCTTCGACGGCGCCGTCCCGTTCATCAACCTGCAGGTGTCCCACGACCCCGCCCAGGTCTGGGTGCTGGTGTTCTCGCTGACCATGATGGCCGGCCTGGTGGTGTCACTGGTGGTACGCCGCCGACGTGTCTGGGTTCGGATGAGCCCCGCATCTGCGGGTACCGTGAGCGTCGAGCTCGCAGGCCTGGCCCGCACCGACAATGCCGGGTGGGGCGACGAGTTCGAGCGGTTGACCGACCGGCTGCTCGGTGACGAGGAACGTGGCGGGTCTCGGGGACGCGACCCCGACGGAGCGGCCGGCCCGGCGCGTGGCGACGAAGGAAGTAGATCGTGAACAGCACCGACATCGATATCGAGCTGGCCAGGTATTCGGACTGGGCCTTCACCTCGTCGGTGCTGGTGCTGGTGCTGGCCTTGCTGCTGTTGGCCGCCGAACTGGCCTATTCGCGCGGCCGCAAGGTCGAGGCCCGTGAGCTCGTCGGGGTGGGGGCCGACAGCGCCACGCCCGGGATCGTCACCGCCACCGACACCCGTACCGTCGACGAACGCATCGGGCGGGCCGGGGTGGCTCTGACCTACGTCGGTATCGCCCTGCTCGCGGCGTGCATCGTGCTGCGCGGGCTGGCCACCGCGCGGGTGCCGTGGGGCAACATGTACGAGTTCATCAACCTGACCTGCTTTTCCGGTCTGGTCGCCGCGGCCGTCGTCTTGCGCCGCCCGCAATACCGCGGGTTGTGGGTCTTCGTGCTGCCGCCGGTGTTGGTCTTGCTGACCGTGTCGGGTAAGTGGCTCTACACCCATGCCGCGCCGGTGATGCCTGCGCTGCAGTCGTACTGGTTGCCGATCCATGTCTCGGTGGTCAGCCTCGGCTCGGGGGTCTTCCTGGTCGGCGGGGTGGCCAGCGTGCTGTTCCTGCTGAAGATGTCGCCGCTTGCCCACCGGGACAACGGTTTCGGGAGAATGCTGGCGCGCCTGCCGGATGCGCAGTTGCTGGACCGGATCGCCTACCGCACCACCATCTTCGCCTTCCCGGTGTTCGGTTTCGGCGTCATCTTCGGCGCCATCTGGGCCGAGGAGGCGTGGGGCCGGTATTGGGGCTGGGATCCCAAGGAGACGGTGTCGTTCATCGCGTGGGTGGTCTACGCCGCCTACCTGCATGCCCGGTCGACGGCGGGTTGGCGGGACAAGAAGGCCGCCTGGATCAACGTGGTGGGTTTCATCGCCATGGTCTTCAATCTGTTCTTCATCAACCTGGTCACGGTGGGTCTGCACTCGTACGCGGGGGTGTGAGCCGTGCCGAGCTTTCGGGAACAGGGCCGGTTTGTCGACCCGGCGCTGGAGGTGCCGCCCGAATGGACGGCGCCGACACCACCGCGCGGCTTCCCGGCGCAACCGGCCCCGGAGGTGCCGCCGCAGACCAGCCCGGTCCCGTTGCCGGCCCCGTATCTCGATCTGTCCACGGTCGCGCTGCTCGGCAAGCCCAAGCGGGCGCCCTCGGGGGGCTGGCGCCGCTGGCTGTACCTGGCCTCGTTCAAGACGATCAATGTCGGCGAGAGCCCGAAGGTCACCAATCAGATGGCCCTGCTCGAGGAGGCGGGCAGACCGCTGCGCGGCTGTTACCGCATTGCGGTGCTGTCGCTCAAGGGCGGTGTCGGTAAGACGACCGTCACCGCGACGCTGGGCGCCACGTTCGCCTCCAGCCGGGGTGACCGTGTCATCGCCGTCGATGCCAACCCCGACCGGGGCACCCTCAGTCAGAAGGTGCCGCTGGAGACGCCGGCCACGGTGCGACACCTGCTGCGCGATGCCGAGGGGATCGCCAGTTACAGCGATGTACGCCGTTACACCTCGCAGGGGCCGAGCCGACTGGAGGTCCTGGCCTCGGAATCCGACCCGGCGGTCTCCGAGGCGTTCAGCTCACAGGATTACACGCGCACCGTCGAGTTGCTGGAGCGCTATTACAGTCTGGTGCTGACCGATTGCGGTACCGGGATGCTGCACTCGGCGATGGCGGCGGTGCTGTCCAAGGCCGATGTGCTGGTGGTCGTCAGCTCGGGTTCGGTGGACGGTGCGCGCTCGGCGTCGGCGACGTTGGACTGGCTGGATGCGCACGGGCACCAGGACTTGGTGCGCAACGCCGTCGCGGTGGTCAACGCGGTGCGGCCGCGTTCGGGCAAGGTCGACCTGCAGAAGGTCGTCGATCACTTTTCCCGGCGGTGCCGGGCGGTGCTGCAGGTGCCGTTCGACCCGCATCTGGAGGAGGGCGCCGAGATCAGCCTGGACCGGCTGAAGCCGTCGACGCGGGAGGCGTTGTTGCGGTTGGCGGCGGTGGTCGCAGCCGGGTTCCCTGCGGTCGGGTGAGTCGCCGCCGGCCGACTTTGACGATGGTGTCAAATATGCCGCCGGGCGGCGCGCCGTCCTGCTAGCGTCCCCCCACACAGCGCTTGTCGGCTGGCGGGAGCGTTTGCTGCGGGGGAGGTCCGGTATGCGAACAAGCGGGGCGATACGGCGTCGGGGCATGACCAGGTTGACGGCGTTGACGGCAGCGGCGGTCACCGCCGCGACCGTGACCGTCAGCGCCGGTGCGATGGCTCCGGCGGCCATGCAGGCGACGGCCGCCGCCGAGAACGCGGCATACCTCACCGGCCCATTGCCGAGTCTGCTGGACGTTCTGGGTGTGGACATCAACCAGCTGATCGCCGGGGTGATCCCGCCCGATATTCAGGCGATCATCAACCTGTTGGGCGTGGACGGCTTCACCACGATCCCGTGGAGTGCACAGGGCATCAACAACACCGTCGACGATCTCGCCTTCCAGGTCATCAGTGTGCCGTTCGTCGGGCCGATCGCCCGGACACGTGTCGGAGTGGTGGCCGGTGTCGGTGCCGGGGCATATGCCACCAACCGCGCCTACCGGGCGCTGATCTCGAGTGCGTCCGGCCGGCCGTGGGAGGGGTTCGACCCGCTGTTACCGGCGAGCCCGACCAACCAGACCAATCTGGTACTCGCGTTCGTGCTCAATCCGGAGCGACCCAACGGCGGCATATTGACGAGGTTTGCTCCGCTGCTGAAGGTGTTCGGGTTCGACGCGTACACACCGCCCGCGGGTGAGGTCACCTCGACGGGCATCCGGCTCAATGCCAGCACCGTCGATGTGACCTGGGCCTACGCGCCCAACTCGGATTTTCCGGTGACGTTGAATCCGTTCGCGGTGGCGAATTCGCTGTTCGCGGCCTTGCCGACCAATCTGATGGGCGGATTCGACGTCGCGGGTGACAATCTCTCGGACGCCGCGACCGCCATCGGCCTGTTCGTCGGAGGCGCGGTCGTCGGGACGGCCCCGGTGGGGCGCCCCTACTACTTCACGCTGAACCCGAACGATCTTCCGTTGGTCGAGCCGCTGCGGTTGCCGTCACGGATCATCAACCTGCTCACCGGGTGGCAGCTGCCCACTCCGATTGCCGACGCGCTGGAGCCCGCGGCGAGAATTCTGGCCAACGTCGGGTACACCGATGTCGTCACACCGATGGATCTGGCCAATGACCCGCAACTGGTCGCGGCCGGGTACCAGCCCTATGACCGAACCTTCAGTGCGGCCGACGCGGCCACGCCGACGCCGCTGTATTCGCGGGCGCCGCTGACCTTCGATGAGTGGCTGCGTGTTCCGGGCGATGTGCTGACCGCGTTGATCGTCGGCATCGTCGATTCGATCAGGAACATCGTGTCCGTTCAGACGTGGCGAGATGCTTTCAGCGCCAAACCCGGTGAAACGGTAGGTGAGCGGATCGCCGCGCTCGACCCGACCGAGGCGGTGGAGTCCGCGCTCGAACCCGTCGTCACGGCGATGAACGGTGATGAACAGAGTGCCGGCGATACCCTCCGCGCCGGCCTGCGCGCCACGAACCTGCCCGCCGCGACGGCGAGTGCCACGGCTGCCGGCGATGAAGCGCTCCGTCAGCCGGCCGCCGATCACGCGATCACGGCCACGGCTGAGGAGACGGTGTCCGAGGACGTCTTCGCCGCGGAGGGGGCGGCCGAGTTCGCGGCCGAGACGGGTGCCGGGAACCTTGCGGCTGGGCATGTCGTCCGGCACGTCCGTCGCGCCGATATCGCCAGATCGCCCATCGTCAGGTCTGCGAAGGTCGCCGCGCCGCGCCGTGCCGGCTCGGATCGGTCGGTGCGGGCCGGGAACACGGCCGATGGTGTGGAATCGGCAACCGGTGCGGATGCCAGGATGCCCGCGTCGGTATCGGGTGCGGCCATTTCCGCCGAATCGTCTGCCGCGGAGCGGCCGGCCCGCTAGTTGCGCGGGTTGTCGCCGTCGCGCAGGCGGCGCAGGAAGTCTGGATCGTCATCGGGGCCGATCACCCGCGGCCGGGGACGAGCCGCCGATGCACGCAGCAATCGGTATGTCGCGTATACGAGCCCGGCCACGATCAGTGCCAGGAGTAAGTACTGCAAGCGAAAAACCTCCTTACTCCGAATATACGCGTCTCCTCGGTAGGCTCGGGCCGTGTCTGAATCTCGGCCGGGTCCCCGGATGCTGCGTGATGTCGGTGCCTACATGGTCGCGCGGTTGGCCTTGGCGGCCGTGCTCACGGCTGTGATCGTCGGGGCCGGGCATCTGGTCGGCTTGCGGGAGTTTCCGCTGGTGGTGGCGGTGTTGTTCGCCCTGGTGCTGGCTCTGCCGTTGGGTATCTGGCTGTTTGCGCCACTGCGCCGGCGGGCCACCGCCAGCATCGCCGAGTTCGATGAGCGCCGCCGCAAGGACAAGGAGGTCCTGCGGGCGCGGCTACGCGGCGAGGACGTCTAGTGGTGCCAGGGCGGGCACACCGCGGTCGGGGCGCCGGAGTGCGACTGTCGTAGGGTGGCACCCGTGCGGAGCGGGGCTGTGGGATGTGATTTTGACCGGCCGGGGCTCCGCAGGATCCAGTCCTTCGCAATGCGGGTGTCGATTGCCGTGTTGTCTGTTCTGAATGTCCGACGGTGTCTCGGGGTGGTAGTGGCGGCGCTGGCGGCGCCGTTCGCGCTCATTGCGATCGCCGCCGCGGACCCGAACTCCGAACCAGCCCCCGCACCCGCGCCCGGTCCCGAGCCGGTGAGCGTGGCGGTGCACACCATCGAACCGTTCGTGATGCGTACCAGCCACGGTGAGCTCACCGGCTTCAGCATCGATCTGTGGAACGAGATCGCCAAACGCCTCGACTGGGATACCGAATTCGTCGACACCGCCGACGTGGCCGGGCAGCTGGCCGCGGTGAGCGACGGCCGCGCCGACGTTGCCCTCGGCGCCGTCTCCCTGACCTCCGAGCGTGAGCAGTCCTTCGATTTCTCGCAGCCGACGCTCGACGCCGGCCTGCAGATCATCGTCCCGGTCGAGGACACCCGGCCCTCGGTGCCCGGCCTGGGCGGGTACCTGGAACTGTTGTTGTCACGCACGATGTTGATCTGGCTCAGTGCCGCCCTCGTGGTGAGCATCGTGCCGGCGCACGTCTTCTGGCTGATCGAACGGAGCCGGGTCAGATCCGGTGAGACGCCGGTGGTGTCGCGCGCGTACTGGCCCGGCATCCTGCAGGCCTTCGGGTGGGGTGTCGGTTCGCTGGTGGGGCGACAGACCACCGGCGCCACCAGAGCCCTCACCAAGGCGCTGGCGATTCTGTGGGGATTTGCCGGGATCGTGTTCGTCTCGTTCTATTCGGCCAACCTCAGTGCCACCCTGACGGTGACCAAACTCGCGGCAAAGGTCAGCGGCCCGGCCGATCTGTACGGCAAGTCCGTGGCCACCGTGGCGGGCACCACCGCGGCGAGTTTTCTGCGGAACATGGGCATCGACGCGACCGAGACGGTCACCGTCGAGGACTCCTATGACCTGATGCGCAACGACGGGTACGACGCCGTCGTGTTCGATGCGCCGGTGCTGCGGTACTACGTCGCGCACCGCGGTGAAGGTGTCGCTGTGATGGCCGGCCCGGTGTTTCAGGAAGAGGATCAGGGATTCGTCTTCGCCATCGACAGTCCGCTGCGCAAGCCGGTCAACCAGATGCTGTTCCAGATGCGCGAGGACGGTACCTACAACCTGATCAAGGAAAAGTGGTTCGGCGACGATGTCGCCACCGCGGGGCAGACCGGCTGACCCGGCCTCACCCCAGCCACAGTGCCAGTGCGACCGCCACCGCCCACACCAGCATGGTCAGTCCGGTGTCGCGCAGCACCGGGATCAGTTCGCGTCCGCCGAGACCGCGCCGCACCGGTGCGGCCGCGCGCACGGCCAGCGGCAGGGCCACCAGCCCGGCCGCGGTCCACGGGGTGGCCAGCATCAGCACCAGCGTCAGCGCAAAGGCCAGCACCAGCAGGGCGATGTAGAGGACGCGGGTGCGCGCATCGCCGAGCCGGACCGCCAGGGTGATCTTGCCGGCGTCCGTATCGGTGGGGATATCGCGTAAGTTGTTGGCCACCAACACCGCAGAGGACAGCGAACCCATCGCGACCGCCATCGCCAGGCCCACCCAGTCCACCCGCAGAGCCTGGGTGTACTGCGTGCCCAGCACCGCGACCAGTCCGAAGAACACGAACACCGCGACCTCGCCCAGGCCGCGGTAGCCGTACGGTTTGGCGCCGCCGGTGTACAGCCAGGCACCCGCGATACAGACGGCGCCGACGGCGATCAGCCAGGGCTGGCTGACGAGCGCCAACGCCAGCCCGGCGCCGGCGCCCAGCAGCAGGCTCAGCATCGCCGCGGTGAGCACGGCGCGAGGCGAGGCCACCTTGGAGCCGACCAGCCGCAGCGGTCCGCTGCGCACGTCGTCGGTGCCGCGGATGCCGTCGGAGTAGTCGTTGGCGTAGTTGACCCCGACGATCAGGGCCAGTGCGACCGCCAGCGCGAGCAACGCCTTCCACCACACTGCGTCCCCGAGCCACGCCGCCGCGCCGGTGCCGGCGATGACGGGCGCGACCGCGTTCGGAAGCGTGCGCGGGCGGGCTCCGGAGATCCATTGCGCAAAGCTGGCCACGTGCGCCATCGTTGCATGCCGGTCCGCCCGCCCGGCGCCGGGGCATACACCCCGCCTGAGCAGGGGTGACGCGGCGCACCTTGTCACATCGTCGGGCCGGCATGAGACTGATCGCATGACTGACCGACTCAGTAAGAGTGAAATCACCAAGGACGCCCTGCAGGAAGGCGTGGAGACCGTGGCCTCGACGGTGGGCGAGGTCGCGACCATCATCACGACCGCGGTCAAGGATGTGGCCAACGCCATCGGCGGGCTCGCCACCGACGCCTTCGCCATCCGCGATGCGGCCCGCCAGGCCGCCCAACGCGCCGAACTGGACGAGCAGCCCGACGCCTGATGCTCGGCGTCATCGGCGGCAGCGGCTTCTACACCTTCTTCGGTCCGGACGCCCGAACCATCAACCTGGACACCCCCTACGGTGCGCCCAGCGCGGCGATCACCGTCGGCAGCGTCGCCGGCCACGAGGTGGCGTTCCTGCCGCGGCACGGGCTCAACCACGAGTTCTCCCCGCACACCGTGCCCTACCGCGCGAACATGTGGGCGCTTCGGGCGCTGGGTGTTCGACGCGTCTTCGCGCCGTGCGCGGTCGGCAGCCTGACCCCGGAGCTCGGCCCGGGGGCCATCGTCGTTCCCGATCAACTGGTGGACCGCACCAGTGGGCGTGCCGATACCTACTTCGATTCCGGCGGTATCCACGTCGGATTCGCCGACCCGTACTGCCCGACGCTGCGAGTGGCGGCTGCGGAACTGCCCTCGGTGATCGACGGCGGCACGATGGTGGTCATCCAGGGCCCGCGGTTTTCCACCCGGGCGGAGAGCCAGTGGTGGGCGGCGCAGGGCTTCTCGCTGGTCAACATGACCGGCTACCCGGAGGCGGTGCTCGCCCGTGAACTCGAAATGTGTTATGCGGCAATTGCTTTGGTGACCGATCTGGATGCCGGAGTGGAAGCCGGCGCGGGTGTGCGTGCGGTGGACGTCTTCGCCGAATTCGAACGCAATATCGGCGGATTCAAGCAACTCGTGCACGAGGCCATCGCGGGGGTCGCGCCCGAACGCACCTGCACGCACTGCCTGGCACACGAGGGCGTCACCCTGCCGTTCGAACTGCCGTGAGGGTATTGCTCACCGGCGCCGCCGGTTTCATCGGCAGCCGGATCTGGGCGCTGCTGGCGCAGGCCGGGCACGAGGTGGTGGCCGTCGACGCCATGCTGGGTGCCGCCCACCGCGCGGGGGCCGACCCGCCACCGGGGTGCCGGCTGCTGGACATCCGCAACCAGACCGCGGTGGGTGAGGTGCTCGCCGGTGTCGACGTGGTCTGCCATCAGGCCGCCGTGGTCGGTGCCGGCGTCAACGCCGCGGATGCGCCGTCCTATGGCAGCCACAACGACTACGGCACCACGGTGCTGCTGGCCGCGATGTTCGCCGCGGGCATCTCGCGGTTGGTGCTGGCGTCCTCGATGGTGGTGTACGGGCAGGGTGACTATGACTGTCCCGAGCACGGACCGGTGCAGCCATTGCCGCGGACCCGCGCCGACCTCGACAGCGGCCTGTTCGACCACCGCTGCCCCCTCGGTGGCGAACCGCTGCGCTGGCGGTTGGTCGGCGAGGACGCACCGCTGACACCGCGCAGCCTGTACGCGGCCAGCAAGACCGCGCAGGAGCATTACGCCGTCGCATTCAACGATTCGGTCGGCGGCTCGGTCGTCGCGCTGCGCTACCACAACGTCTACGGGCCGGGGATGCCGCGGGACACCCCGTACTCGGGCGTCGCGGCGATCTTCCGATCGCAGCTGGAATCCGGGCAGGCGCCCAAGGTCTACGAGGACGGCGGGCAGATGCGCGACTTCGTACACGTCGACGATGTGGCCGCGGCCAATGTCGCGGCGGTGGAGGCGAATCTCGGCGGTTTTTCCGCGTTCAACGTCTGCTCGGGCCGCCCGGTGTCGATCCTGGACGTGGCCACCCGGCTCAGCGAAGCCCGGGACGCCCCGGCCCCCGTGGTCACCGGGCAGTACCGGCACGGCGACGTCCGCCATATCGTCGCCGACCCGGCCCGGGCCGCCGAGGTGCTGGGTTTCCGCGCGCAGGTGGATCCGCATGACGGCCTCGGCGACTTCGCGTTCGCGCCGCTGCGAGAGTAGCTCCGAGGTTCAGCCGGGTAGCGGCAGCCGGACCTCGAAGCGGGCGCCGGTCGTCAGGTTCTGCGCCGTCACCGACCCGCCGTGGGCGTGCACCAGGCCCGCGGCGATCGCCAGACCCAGACCCGAACCGTTGGGCAGCGTCGAATCCGCCCGCGGTACACGGCCGTTGGACCCGCGGTAGGCGACGTCGAAGACCCGGGGTAGGTCGTTGTCGTCGATACCGACGCCGGTGTCGTCGACCCGAACCCAGGCCTGGGGCCCCTCGGATCCGACGGTGAGGGTGACGCTGCCGCCCTCGGGGGTGTGGGCGGTGGCATTGGCGACCAGATTCGACAGCACCCGCACCAGCGCGCGATCGCTGCCCAGGACGTGCACCGCCTGGTCGGGCAGCTCGGCGCGCAATGTCACGCCGGCCCGGCGCGCCGGGATCCGGTGTGCGGCCAGGACATCGTCGACCACCTCGTCGAGGGCCACCAGTTCGTGGGTGGGCGCCGCCGCGCCGGCGTTGATCTTCGACATCTCGAACAGGTCGTCGACCATCTCGGCGAGCCGGATGGACTCCTGCTCGATGTGTTTGGCGTGGCTGCGGACCTCGTCATCGGTGACCACGCCGTCGGCGAGGGCTTCGGAGACGGCGCGAATCCCGGCCAGCGGGGTGCGCAGGTCGTGGCTGACGAAGGCGACGAGTCGGCGCCGGGACTTCTCGGCCTCCCGCTCGGAGTCGCGGATCTGGCGCTCCCACACGGTGCGCCGGGCCTGATAGCGGGCGAGCATGACGGCGGTGGGAATGGTGACGGTCGAGACGATGGCCAGCACGACGGCGATCTGCTGGAAGGTCTCGGTGATCATGAACCCGCTGGCGCCCAGGACACCGGTGAAGGTGGCTAGCGTCGGAATCAGGACCAGCGCAACCATGCTCACCGTCAGCGACCACGACCGCGCCAGCCGGATGGCGATCGCACCGGCGGCCACCACCGGCACCGAGCAGGCCAGCGCCCAGCCGGCGATCTCCCACAGATCGGTCATCATGCGCTCCACAGGTAGCCGCGACCCCACACCGTCTGGATCCGGTGTTGGTCGCCGAGTTTCGCGCGCAACCGCTTGACGTGCACGGTGACCGTGGACATATCGCCGTAATCCCACTGCCATACCCGTTTGAGCAGGTCGGAGCGGGAGAACACGGTATCGCGGTTGGTCAGGAAGAACACCAGCAGATCGAATTCGCGGTTGGTCAGACTGACCGGACGCCCGGCCACCGTCACCGAGCGGGCCGCCGTCGAGACCGACAGCTGGTCGCACGAAAGTTCCATCGGGACAAGCGGCATCGCCCCGCTGCGTCGCAGCACCGACTGCACCCGCAACGCCAACTCGCGAGGGCTGAATGGTTTGGTCAGGTAGTCGTCGGCGCCGGCTTCCAGGCCTGCGATGCGGTCGTCCTGCTCGCCGAGGGCGGTCAGCAGGATCACCGGCAGGCCGTAGTTGCCGTCGCGGCGTAGCTCGCGGCACAAGGTGAGGCCGTCGAATTCGGGCATCATCACGTCGAGCACCGCGACGTCGATATCGGGGGACCCGAGCAGCCTGCGTGCCTCGGCGCCGTCCTGGGCGAGCGCCACCTGCAGTCCGTCGCGTTCCAGATAGCGGCGCACCACATCGCGCACGACGGTGTCGTCGTCGGCGATCAGCACCCGGGTCATAGCCTTCGAGGCTAGCCGCCCCGGGCCGGTCGGGCTGGGCCGTCACGGTTCCGTCACGACTTTGCGCCTGGCACCCGGCGCGCAGTCCACATAGCGTCATTGCCATGACCGATGGTGCACCGGCCTGCGTGACGGTCGTTCTGCCGTGCCTCAACGAGCGCGATGCGCTGCCGGGCGTGTTGGCGGCCATCCCGAGTGGGTATACCGCGCTGGTGGTCGATAACGCCAGCACCGACGACACCGCGAGCGTGGCTCGATCGCATGGCGCAACGGTGGTGCACGAGGCCCGTCCCGGCTACGGATCGGCCGTGCATGCGGGGGTCGTGGCGGCGCAGACGCCCATCGTCGCCGTCCTGGACGGGGACGGGTCGCTGGATCCGGCGGAGTTGCCGGCCATGGTCGCCGAGCTGGATCGTGGCGCCGATATGGTGATCGGCCGGCGCCGGGCCGCACCCGGGGTGCGCTGGCCGTGGCATGCGCGGCTGGGTACCGCCGCGGTGTGCTGGCGGCTGCGGCAGCGTTATCGGCTGCCGGTGCACGATATCGCCCCGATGCGAGTGGCGCGCCGGGATGCGCTGTTGGATCTCGGTGTGCACGATCGGCGGTCGGGCTACCCGCTGGAATTGTTGGTGCGGGCGGCGGGAGCGGGCTGGCGGGTGGTGGAACGTGATGTCGCCTACGGCCCGCGCACCGGCGGCAAGTCGAAGGTCAGTGGTTCGGTGCGCGGTAGTGCCGTCGCGGCGCTCGACTTTTGGCGTGCCATCTGATGTGGGATTGCACCGTTCTGGTGGTCGCCAAGGCGCCGGTGCCCGGACTGGCCAAGACCAGGCTCGCCGCGGATCTGGGCGACGAGGTGGCCGCCGATATCGCGGCGGCCGCGCTGTTGGACACTCTCGACGCGGTGGCCGCGGCACCGGTGGCCCGCCGCGTCGTGGCGATGACCGGTGATCTGCGGCGTGCGTGTCGCCACGCGGAGATCCGGGAGCGACTGGCCGATTTCACGGTGATCGCGCAGCGCGGCGCGGATTTCGCCGAGCGGCTGGCGCACGCTCATGAGGATGCCGCCGCGTTCGGGCCGCCGGTCGTGCAGATCGGCATGGACACCCCCCAGGTGAGCCCGGAACTGCTCGTCGAGTGTTGCCGCGGGCTGCAGGACTCGGATGCGGTGCTCGGCCTGGCCGCCGACGGAGGATGGTGGGTGTTGGGTGTGCGGGATCCCGCGATGGCGGAGTGTCTGTGCGATGTTGCGATGTCGCAACCGGATACCGGCAAGCGCACGCTGCGGGCGCTCGACGATGCGGGTCTGGGTGTGCGTCTGGTGACCGAACTGGCCGATGTCGACACCGTCGCCGATATCGACGGGGTGCGGTGCGTGTGTGCACCCGGGGGCCGATTCGCCCGGGCCACCCGAGAAGCGGGGGTGTAGACATGCACGGCGATCTCTACGAACAGGCCCTCGACGGGGAGCGGTGCTGGATACGGCAGGAGGACGGCCGGGTCAAACGGCTGCCGGTGCACGACTGGCTGATCGGGTCGCAGGTGGACAACCCGTTCGATCGCGCCATCGTCGACATGTGCACCGGGCCTACCATCGATCTCGGTTGTGGCCCTGGACGTCTGGTTGCCGATCTGTTGCGGCGCGGGGTACCGGCGCTGGGCGTCGACCAGTCGGCGTGCGCCGTCGAGCTGGCCCGCAGTAGCGGCGTGCCGGTGCTGCGCCGTGACCTGTTCGGCCCACTGCCCGGGACGGGGCGCTGGCACACCGCGCTGTTGGCCGACGGCAACGTGGGGCTCGGCGGCGACCCGTGGCGGGTCCTGCAGCGCGCCGGTGAGTTGTTGCGTCGCGGGGGTGAGTGCCTGGTCGAATTCGACACGGCGGTATCGGGGGTCGAGGCACAGTGGGTACGGCTGGAATCCGCTCGGGCCATCGGTCCGTGGTTCCGGTGGGCCTCGGTGGGGTTGGACTGTGCGGCGCGGATCGCCGGGGACGTCGGGCTGGCCTTGCGCACCGTGCATCCCATCGGGGAGCGTGTGATCGCGAGTCTGGTCGCCCGGTGAGCGCGTTGCGCAGCACCGCGGTCACCGCCAGGGTGGGGGTGGCGCTGGGCGCTGCGGTGGCGGTGTGTTTTCTGACCGGTCTGCTCAGTCATTTCATCCAGCACCCGCAACCGTGGTTTTTCTGGCCGACCCGCCCGGTCTGGCTCTACCGGCTGACCCAGGGGCTGCACGTGGCCTCCGGTATCGCCGCCATCCCGCTGGTGGTGGTGAAGCTGTGGTCGGTGTGGCCCAAGCTGTTCGAGCGTCCCGTGCTCGGGCGAGCGCAGCGACGGGGAAGACGTAGCGGGGTGCCGGTCCGGCTGCTGGAACGCGGATCGATCCTGGTCCTCGTCGCTTCGATCCTGTTCGAGCTGACCACCGGTCTGATGAACATCGCGCAGTGGTACGCGTTCGGATTCTATTTTCCCCCAGCTCATTACGCGATGGCCTATGTCGCCGCGGGCGCGGTGCTGGTGCACCTTGCGGTGAAATTGCCGATCATCCGCCGTGCCCTCGGGGAGCCTCTCGACGAGGTGTCCGACGGTGGTCGCGTCGGCCCGAACCGGCGCACCGTGTTGCGGGGCACCTGGCTTGCGGTGGCGGCGGCGACGGTGGTGACCGTCGGCCAGACGGTTCCGCTGTTTCGCCGGGTGTCGGTGCTGGCGCCGCGGACCGGGGAGGGGCCACAGGGTGTGCCGGTGAACCGCTCGGCCGCGGCCGCCGGTGTCGGGCGGGCCGCGACGTCGCCGCAGTACCGGTTGACCGTGTCCAACGGGCAGCACACCCGTGCCTTCGGTATCGAGGAGTTGCAGGCGATGCCGCAGTCCACCTATCGGCTGCCGATCGCCTGTGTGGAGGGCTGGAGCGCCGACGCCGAGTGGACCGGTGTGGTGTTGTCCGATCTGCTTGCCGCGGTGCAGGGTTCACCGGATGCCGACATCCGGATGGTGTCCTTGGAGCCGCCCGGGCCCTACTCGAGGACGGTGTTGCCCGCGCGGCATGCGCGCGATCGGCAGACCCTGATCGCGCTGCGGCTGAACGGGGAGACGCTGAATCTCGACCACGGCTATCCATGCCGGCTGATAGCGCCCAGCCGCCCGGGTGTGTTGCAGACCAAATGGCTCGCACGCATCGAGGTGCTGCCATGACGGTGGCACGGATCGTGTTGGCGCTGGCCGGTATCGGGGTCGGCTGCTACGGCGCGGTGCTGTTGTGGGAACTCCCGACGACAACGGTGGTGCGGATCCTGACCTGGGCGGTGGTGGCGGTGGTGATCCACGATCTGGTGTTCGCGCCGCTGTCCGCGGCGGTCGGCATGATCGGCCGGCGCCTGCTCCCGCTGCGCTGGCGGTCACCGTTCGCGGTGGCCGCGCTGTGCAGCGTGGTGTTGGTGTTGCTGGCCATCCCGGTGTACGACAGGCCGGGGTTGCGCCCGGACAACCCGACCGTGCTGGACCGCGACTACCCGATGGGTCTGTTGTCCGCGCTGGCCGTGGTGTGGGTGTGCGTACCGGCGTACCTTCTGTTGCGGCGGTTACCAGTTCGTCAGGATGAGGTGGTTGATCGCCAGGGCACCGACGACGTTGAGCGCCAGCCACCAACGGTGTGACCGTGGTGGCAGTAATGCGCCGGCGGCGGTGAGCCATACCGTGAACGGCAGCCAGATGCGTTCGGTTTCGGCCTTGCTCAGCATGCTGAGGTCGGCCAGCAGGATGGACAGCAGGGCTCCCGCCAGCAGCACATGCAGTCCGGATCGTCGGCGCAGGGCCCGGACATCGACGACGTGCCCGAGCGCGGCCACGCTGCCGAGTCCGATCGCACATACCGTGGACGCCAGATTGGCCCACACCCAGTACTGGAACGGGCGGTCATTGGCGATGCCCTGCCAATAGCGTTCCTGCACCAGGTGATACCCGTCGAACCACCAGAAGCCCGCCGCGTAGAAGGCCGCCACCACGGTCAGCGCCGCGAGGACGGCGGGCACCAGGACGCGCAGCGCCGAGCGCCGATCGGCGGCGGTCAGCAGAACGGCGACCGCCGGTAGCGCGATCAGTCCGAGCCCGTAGTTGAGGAAGATGCCCCAGCCGAGCAGCAGGCCGGCGCCGACCGCGGTCAGGATCGACGGACGTGGCCGGCCGTGCACCGCCAGTGCCAGCAGCGCGATACCCCAGGCGGCCACGCCGGCGAAGTATCCGTCGGCGGATACCGCAATCCAGATGGCGGTCGGAGCGACCGCCACGAACGGCGCGGCCCGGCGGGCGGTGGGTTCGTCGGCGACGGCCCGGATCGCGATGATGATCGCGGCCGCGGCACTGGAACCGACCAGCAGGCACAGCGTCGCCGCCCATGCGCCGCCGCCGAGACCGATGCGGTCCAGCCACACGAACGTCAGCAGCGCCCCCGGCGGATGGCCGGATACGTGGGTGATCCACGAATCCGGTTGGAAGTCCAGGATCCTGCCGGCGAACGTGCGCACCGCCTCGCCGATGTCGGTGACGGTCGGCACCTGACGCAGGTACTCGTGGCGCGCGGTGAGCCGGCCGGCGAAACCGCGATCCCACCCGTCGACCATCGCCAGCGAGAAGGCCCACGCCGCGGAGGTGGCCCACACCGACAACACCAGCGTCCGCCAGGGCAGCCGGGCCGCCACGGCCGGACCCCACAAGACGGCGGCGACGCCGATGAGGACGGCCGGCACGGTGCCCCACCCGACGTGGGCGTTCCACCACCCGAAGATCGGCGCGGTGTCGGCGAAGTCGCGGATCCGCTGCGGTGTGCTGTTGATCAGCGGGGTGACGATGCCCAGGTTCAGGTGCGGGACCACGAAGGCCGCGACCAGCAACGTCACCCCGATGGTTACGGCCACCGCTTCCCGTCGCCCGATGTGCATGCACCCACACTATGGGTGGGCGGCGCGGGACCCGGTTGGCGAACGAACTTGACAGGTGTCGATAATGGGCCGATGACTATCACCTCCGCGGCGTTCTGCGCGCGTTATGGCATCGACTTCCCGCTGTTCGCGTTCAGCCACTGCCGTGATGTGGTGGCCGCGGTCTCCAATGCCGGCGGTTTCGGTGTGCTCGGTGGTGCGGCGTACTCACCCGAGCGGCTCGACCAGGAGCTCACCTGGATCGACGAACACGTCAACGGCAAGCCGTACGGCATCGACATCATCGTGCCCGCCAAGTTCGAGGGAAAGGGCGAGAAGCTGTCCGGCGACGACCTGGCTTCCCGCATTCCCGACAGCTACCGCGAGTTCGTCAACAAACTGCTGGCCGACCACGACATCGAACCCGACACCCGGGTCCGCACCGGCAAACCGGTGCTGTCCGGCGGCAACGGCGAGGAGTTGCTCGAGGTCGCCATGAGCCATCCGATCAAGATGATGGCCAATGCGCTGGGTGTGCCGCCGGACTACATGATCGAGGCCGGCCGCGAGCGCGGTATCCCGGTGGCCGCGCTGGTCGGCGCCAAGGAACATGCGGTCAAGCAGGTCGCCGCCGGCGTGGACCTGATTGTCGCGCAGGGCACCGAGGCCGGCGGGCACTGCGGTGAGGTGAGCACCCTGGTCGTGGTGCCCGAAGTGATCGAGGCCATCGACGATGCGGTGCCGGTGCTGGCCGCCGGCGGCATCGTCACCGGCAGGCAGATGGCCGCCGCCGTCGCGCTGGGGGCTGTCGGCGCGTGGACGGGGTCGGTCTGGCTGACCACCGAGGAGGCCGAGACCGAGCCGCACACCGTCACCAAGATGCTGGCCGCGAGCTCGCGGGACACCGTGCGCTCGGCCGGGCGCACCGGCAAGCCGTCGCGCCAGCTGCGATCGGACTGGACCGATGCCTGGGCGCCGAACCCCGGGGGGCAGCAACCGCTGCCGCTGCCGTTGCAGAACATGCTGTCCGAGCCGGTGCTGCGCCGCATCGACGCGCTCGCCGACCAGGGACACGAGGGCGCCAAGCGGCTGTCGACCTATTTCGTCGGGCAGGGCGTCGGCCTGATGAGCAAGGTGAAGCCGGCCCGCGATGTGGTGCTGGAGTTCATCGAGGACTATCTGGCGGCTACCGAGCGATTGAGCAACTCGCTGCCTGAATGAACCGCGGTGTCGGCCGACCCGCCATAATCGGCGGGTGGCCGGCACCGAACTGATCCTGTTGGTCACCGCCGCACTTCTGCTTGCGGGACTGATCACCTTCCTGGTGCTGTTCCTCGTCGCGCGGCGCCAGCTGGGCTCCGTCCGCCGCGAGCTCAAACGCTTGCTGGCCGAGCAGGATGACCAGCGCAGGCGTCGCCGGCGCGGTGTCGCCCCGCTGGCGCTCAAGACGGTCTTTCAGACCGCGGACATGTTGATCACCAAGGGTCTCGGCGCCACCGTGCGAAACTCGATCGAAGACCTCGCGGGCTGGGCCCAGATCGAGCGACCCGATCTGGCCAGGCTCACCGCCGACGGCCGGGTCGTCATCGTGTTCTCCGATATCGAAGGCTCCACCGAGTTCAACGAATCGATGGGTGACCGGGCGTGGGTGCGGGTGCTGGGCAAGCACAACAAGCTGATCGAATCACTGGTCGTCAAACACGGCGGTCATGTGGTGAAGAACCAGGGTGACGGTTTCATGATGGCCTTCGCGGACCCGGAGAACGCGGTGCGCTGCAGTGTCGACGTGCAGGGCGCGCTGGAGGAGAACCCGCAACGCTGGGAGTCCATCAAGGTGCGCATCGGTGTGCACATGGGCACCTCGGTGCGGCGCGGGGAGGACCTGTTCGGGCTCGATGTCGCCACGGCGGCGCGGGTCGCCGGTCAGGCCGACGGCGGCGAGATCCTGCTCAGCGCGCCGGTCGGGGCGGCCGTGCGGGATCTCGATGACATCCGGCTCGGCGCGCCGCGAGAAGTGGAACTCAAGGGCCTGCGCGGCATCCACGTGCTGTACCCGGTGGACGGATCAACCTGGCGTCGAAGCTGACGTACCGGTGGCCGCCTTGGTGGTGTCATTGGTGGTTTCGGGTTTCTGGTCGGCGGCCTTGATGAGCTTGGCGGTCCACTCCGCGCCCAGCTTGACCAGACCGGATTCCGGATATTGGACGTGGGAATCCCAGTCCCGGCCCAGTGAACACACCGGGTCGGCGGGTGCGCAGAGGTCCGCGGTGCGCGGCCCGAACACCGTGCTCATCCGGGTCAGCGGATTACCGATGCGGGCCGACGGATTGCCGAACACCACCACCGAGGTGATGTGCGGGACGGCGGATGCCGGTAGCGGTGCGGTGTAGCCGAGGCCGGCGATCGGGGCGGTGGCGACGACGTCGACCACGGCGGCGCCCTGTGAATAGCCACCGAGCACGATGTGGGTCTTCGGGCATTGCGCGGCGATGGTCTGGACGCGTTTGCTCATATCGTTGGCCCCGACGGCGGCCTTCATGAAATCCCAGGTGGCCGGGTATTTCACCGCATACGAGGTGACGGACTTGCCCTTGACCATCGGCTTGAGGGTGTCGACGAAGGCCTTGCCGACCTTGCCGATACCGGGTGGCTCATCGGTGCCGCGGGCGAAGACCACCTCGATATCGGAGCACTCCGGTGCCGCTGCCGCGATCGGTGCGGTCAGCGGGGTCAGGCCGAGCGCCAGTCCCGCCGTCATGAGCACGGCCAATCTTCGGGCGGCCATTTCTGTGTTCTCCTCGACTATTGCCGGTCCGGCTGGTACCCCCTTCAATGTCCATCATTATTCACAATATTCACTCTATTAACATCTGTGCCAATTCTGTGACCTTGTCGATGTCTCGCGCTGGCGTTGCCGAGGCCGCCGGCCCGGCTGCGTGATCAGTGCGATATCTGACCGAGGCGCGGCGATTCCCCAGATATCTGGAACACCACCTTGCGTGCGATATCCACCGCCTGGTCGGCGAACCGCTCGTAGAACCGGCCGAGCAGCGCCATATCGGTGGCCGCAGCCACCCCCTCGGCCCACTGATCGTTCAGCACGGCACCCAGTAGCTGTCGATTCAGCTCATTGAGCGCCGCGTCACCTTCCTGGACACGCACGGCCTCACCCATATCGCCGGCGACCACCGCGCGTTGGGTCCGCTCGGCGAGGTCGACCGCATGGCGCCCCATATCGGCGAACAGACCGAATGTCCGCGCGGGCACGGGGACGCCGCTGCGCGCCCGAGTACCGATACCGGCGATATTGGCGGCCAACGCGCCCATCCGGTCGGCGTCGGCGGCGATACCGAACGCCGTCATGACGAGGCGGAGATCATGTGCCACCGGAGCGTGCCGCGCCAGCAGCGCGAAGGCGCGTCGGTCCACCTGCTGTTGGAGCTCGTCCAAGTGGTGCAGCTGACGGCGAACGCGCGCGGCGGCGGCGGTATCGCCGTGGAGCACGGTGGCGGTCGCGTCGGCGGCCGCCGACGCGGTGATCCCACACATCTCACCCAGCTCGGCGGTGAGCCGGTCGAGTTGAGCGTGGAATTCGGTCCTCATGGTGTGCGCGGGTACCCGCTCGCCGGGCTGTCAAACTGATCCGATGTCCGTGCTTCGGCTGACAGCCCCCATCGGCCTGGCGTTTCTCCCCCTGGGCTTGGCGTTGGGGTTCCTGGTGGTGCACGCCGGACTGGCGTGGTGGTGGGCACCGGTGTTCGCCGCCGTCATCTACGCCGGGTCGCTCGAGTTCCTGATGGTCGGGCTGGCCGCTGCCGGGGCGCCCGTCGCCACGGTCGCACTGACCACGCTGATCGTGAACTCGCGCCACGTCTTCTACGCGTTGTCGTTCCCGCTGCACCGGGTCCGCAGCGTGCCCGCCAAGACCTACAGCACCTACGTCCTCTCCGATGAGGCGTTCGCGGTGGGCGTCAGCCCCGAAGCCCGCGCCTGGACGTCACGACAGATCCTGGCCATGCAGGCCGGTCTGCACCTGACCTGGACGCTCTCGGCCGCAGCGGGCGCGCTGCTGGGCGCGGCGCTGCCGCTCGAGCGGCTGCAGGGTTTGGAGTTCGCGCTCACCGCCCTGTTCATCGTGCTGGCCATCGACGCCTACTCCCAGCATCCGGACCGGTTGACCGCGCTGCTGGCGGTGGCGGGTGCGGTCGCGGCCTGGCTGCTGGCGCCGGGGCAGATGCTGGTGTGGGCCTTTGCGGCGTTCACCGCGCTGCTTTTCGCACGTTTCCTGGCAGAGCGCCGCCATGCCTGACACCGGGTACATTGCGATCCTCGTCGCCGTCAGCGCCGCGGTCACCTGGGCACTGCGGGCATTACCGTTCGCGGTGCTGGCGCCGATGCGGCACAGCGCCGTGGTGCGCTACCTGGGCCTGCACATGCCGTTGGGGGTGATGGTCATGCTGGCGCTCTACACCGTCCGGGATATCCCCGAAGCGGCTGGGCGCCAACAACTGTGGGCGATCATCGCGGTTCTGGCGACGGTGGGTCTGCAGCTGTGGCGGCGACACGCACTGCTGTCCATCTTCGTCGGCACCGGAATCTATGTGGCGCTGATGTCACTGTGGTGACAGAGGGCGCCCCCGCGCGCATCCCGCACCGACCAGTTCGCTCAATAGAGCATCTTGCGGTAGTTCTCTTCGCTGTAGTAGGCCTCGAGCTCCGCCATGCTCTGTTCGGCCCTGAACGATTTCGCCAGCGCAGCGGTGCTGGGCACCGAATCCGGTGCCCACGTCTCCGGTTTCCACGCGTCGGAGCGCAGGAAGGCCTTGGAGCAGTGGAAGAACACTTCCTCGATGCTGACTTCCAGCGCCAGGATGGGCCGTTTCCCCTGCACCGTCAGCGCGTCGAAATAGTCTGCATCCGAGACGATTCGGGCGGTTCCGTTGATCCGGACGGTATCGCCGCGACCGGGGATGACGAACAGTGTGCCCACGTGTGGGTTGGCCAGCACGTTCAGGTAGCCATCCACCCGCTTGTTCCCGGGACGCTCCGGTATCGCAATCGTGTTGTCGTCGATGATGTGCACGAATCCGGGCGGATCACCCTTGGGGGACACGTCGAGGTGACCATCGGCATCGGTGGTCGCCACGAAACACAGCGGTGAGTTCTGCAGCCAGATGCGGTGCACATCGGCGAGTTTTTCGGCCACCTTGTTGGCCACGGCCGGGTGTGGGTGCCCGACGATCTCGCGGAGCTGCTCGACGGTCGTCACTTCAGTTGCGCTCACCCGCTCCATCATGCCCGCCGAACCGCCGGATGAGGGCCCGCCGGTCCAGCTTTCCGATGCCGCGCCGCGGCAGTTCGTCGACGATGTGCACTTCGCGCGGCGCGGCGGTGACGTCCAGGCTGAGGGCGATATGGTCGCGCAGTTCGGTGAGCGCGGGCTCCCGGTGGCCGGCCGCCAGCACGATCGCCGCGACGACCCGCTGCCCGAGGCGGGCATCGGGCAGGCCGAAGACGGCGCAGTCGGCGATGGCGGGATGGCCGGCCAGCGCGTTCTCCACCAGGTGCGGAAGTACCGTCAGACCGCCGGTGCTCACCGCGTCATCCGCGCGGCCCAGAATGCTCAGTACACCCGAATCATCAATGCTCCCAAGGTCATCGGTGCGGAACCAGCCCGGTTCGGCGAACGGGTCGGGGTGCACCGGGTTGCGGTACCCGGACGCCACCACCGCCCCGCCGATGCGCACCCGCCCGGCCGGGCCGGCCGCCGCCTCGACACGCACCGTCACCCCGTCCAGCGGCACGCCGTCGTACACGCAGCCGCCGGAGGTCTCACTCATCCCGTACGTCCGCACCACCCGAATGCCGCACGCAGCCGCCTTGTCGCGCAGGCCGGTGGGCATCGGTCCGCCGCCGATGAGGACGGCGTCGAGTTCGGCCAGCGCGGCGGTCGCGGCCGGGTCGGCCAGCGCCTTGTCCAGCTGGTTGGACACCAACGAGGTGTAGCGTCGCCCGGGGCCCAGTGCGCGCACCGCGGCCACCAGGTCGGCGGGCCCGAAACGCGCGTCCAGCGCCACCGGTGCGGTACCCGCGCGCACACTGCGCACCAGCACCTGCAGTCCCGCCACATGGTGGGCGGGCAGCGCCAGCAACCACCGGCCGGGACCACCGAGGCGTCGGTGGGTGGCGTCGGCGCTCGCCGTGAGCGCCTTCGCGGAAAGCATGGCGCCCTTGGGTTCTCCGGTGGTACCCGAGGTGGAGACCACGATGGCGATATCATCGTCGATGGGTTCGCCGCAGCGCAGGGCGCCCTCCAGCCGCGCCCGCTGCCGGGCATCGTCGGCCGGTACCGGCAGCAGCGTCGCGGTGCCGGAGAGCGCGGCCTGCAGCGCCGGCAGGATTGCCAGTGCCGCGGTGCCGGCCTCGACGGGCAGTGTCGTCAGGACAGCGATGACGGGTCCTCCGGATCCTGATCCCGCGGGTCGTCGAGCGGCCAGCCCTGGGCGGCCAACCGCGCTCGTACCCGTTCGACGTCTTCTTCGCGGGGCAGCCCGTCGGTGATCTCGGTGATCAGCACGGCGATGTCGACGGAATCGAACTCGCCGCGGCCCATCAGGTCCTGCGCGACGGTGGTGACCTCGTCATTGGATAGCCGCCGGGTGAGCAGTGCCAGCAGCGGTACCCGGTCCGGTCCGGGGACCCCGTCCGGATAGCCGGCGGTCAGCCAGGCAGCAATCCTTGCCAGGAAAGCGTTCACCGCGCCAGCCTGCCAGATGCGCGGATCACCTGCATCGATGTGACCGCGGAATTCCAACGCATCGCAATCCCGCGATGAAGCCTTGGTGAACAACCTCGGCTGGCGGGCAAAACCCGCAGGTGGCGGGGATCCGGTGGGTTGGTTGAAATTGCGCGAAAAGCGGTGCGATGTCTCAGAATTGCCCCATGAGCGCAGAGCTGATCATCCTGGTGCTACTGATTGCCACGGCATTGGCATTCGACTTCACCAATGGCTTCCACGACACCGGGAACGCGATGGCCACCTCCATCGCCACCGGCGCGCTCAAGCCGAAGACCGCGGTGCTGCTGGCCGGGGTGTTGAATCTGGTGGGCGCGTTCCTGTCGGTCGAGGTCGCCATCACCGTGACCACCTCGGTGCTCAAGGTCCAGGATTCCAGCACGGGTGCGCTGCTGCCGGGCATCGATGCTTCGACCGGTCTGACCATCATCTTCGCCGGTCTCATCGGTGGCATCCTGTGGAACCTGCTCACCTGGCTGTTCGGCATTCCGTCCAGTTCCTCGCATGCCCTCTTCGGTGGGCTGATCGGCGCCGGCCTGGCCGCGCTCGGCACCGCCGGCGTCAACTGGTCCGGGGTCACCCAGAAGGTCCTGATCCCCGCCGTGGCCGCACCCGCGATCGCCGGGTTGGTCGCCGCGTGCGGCACCTGGATGGTCTACCGGTTCACCCGCAGGGTCGCCGAGAAGCGCCGCCGCGAGGGCTTCCGCTGGGGCCAGATCGCCACCGCCTCACTGGTCGCACTGTCTCACGGCACCAACGACGCGCAGAAGACCATGGGGGTGATCGCGCTCGCGCTCATCACCACCGGGCATCTGACCGGTGACGTCAAGGAACAGGGTCTGCCATTCTGGATCATCTTCAGCTGTGCGGTCGCCATCGGCTTGGGCACCTACCTCGGCGGCTGGCGCGTCATCCGCACGCTGGGCAAGGGCCTGGTCGAGATCGAGTCACCGCAGGGTTTCGCGGCCGAGGCCTCATCGGCCGCGATCATCCTGAGCTCCAGTGCCGCCGGTATGGCGCTGTCCACCACCCACGTGGCGACCGGTTCGATCCTGGGCAGCGGTGTCGGCAAGCCCGGCGCCGAGGTGCGCTGGGCGGTGGCGGGCCGGATGGCCGTCGCCTGGCTGATCACGCTGCCCGCCGCCGGTCTGGTCGGCGCACTGTCGTTTTGGCTGTCCAATGGCGTGAAGGCGCTGTCCGGTTCGGCGCTGATCGGTGACGGGCTGATCTTCCTGGTCCTGGTCGCACTGTCCTTCTACCTGTGGTGGCGCGCCCAGCAGCAGAAGGTCGACCACAGCAATGTCAACGCCGACTGGGACTCGTCGACCAACTCGGTGGTCCCGGCCGTGGCGCGGGCGGCGAGTACCGACAACAAGCCCACCGCCGCGGTCTGATCCGGCACGAACTAAGGAATCCACATGGTTTACCTGGAGAGCATCTTGAAGGTGCTCGGTATCGGACTGTTGCTCGGCGCGGGTCTGCCCGCCGTCTTCGCGCTCGGCCTGGTGGCCTACTCCCGCGGGGAAGGCGGCGACGGCGGCGACGGCACGGATACCGCCGTGGTTGCGCCGAATCTCGCGCTGAAGGCTCTCGGGATCGCGGCGTTCGTGTTCGTCGGCTGGGTGATCCTGACCGCGGTGCTGTGGATCACCAGGTCGACGATCATCCACCACACCGGCGTCGACCTGTTCCCGTTCCTCCCCACGAAGTGAGCTGATCCTGATGACAGAACACAAGAGCTTTCTGGACAATGTGCTGTCCTGGCTGCACGAGGGCTACCCGGAGGGTGTGCCGCGCACCGACTACTTCGCGCTGCTGGCGCTGCTGAAGCGCTCGCTGACCGAGGAGGAAGTCATCAAGGCGGCCCAGGCGGTGCTGCGGTCCAGCGACGGAGACACGCCGGTGACCGAGGCGGAGATCGGCGGAGCCATCCAGCTGATCACCGACAAGGAGCCCAATCCCGAAGAGCTGCACCAGGTTGCGTCGCGGCTTGCCTCGGTGGGGTGGCCGCTGGCGGCGCCGGCTCGCTAGTTCCTGGTGTCGCGGCGCAGCGGGTGGGTGTCGGGGACCTGGACGAAGATCAGCGTGACACCGTCGGGGTCGACGATGTGCATCTCGTGCAGCCCCCACGGTTCTTCGGCGGCGGCCCTGGCGATCGGCACCCCACGGCCGGACAGCTCGGTCTGCGCGGCGTAGACATCGCGCACCTGCAGCCACAACGTCCCGCCGGCCGACGGCTCGCCGTGCCCGGCGAGCTCGATCAACGACTGCCCGGCGTAGAAGACCGTGCCGCCGCCGTACTCGCGGGCGACGGCCAGCCCGATTCGGTCACGATAGAACTGCACGGACGCCGGGTAGTCGACCGGCCGGATCAACATGCGGCTGGCCAGGATCTCCATGTGTCGTGTCTATCACGGCTCAGCCGCAATCGGGTGATGCTCTTGTCCGAGCCGGTCGGCCGCCCGCAAGCCGATCGTCCCTGACCTCACCCCTTTCCCGCGACCGTGCGTGTCTGCGGGCAGACACGCCGCCGCGTTCGGCGAGTTTGCGCACGCTCGCCGCCGTCAATTGCCCGGATACAACAATTCGAGTTCGCCGAGGTGGGCCGCGACGGTGAGCAGGGGCAGTGCCGCGGGCACCGCGAGCGGGTTGTCGCCGGCCTCGGCGCGCAGTGCGAGGACGAAGTCGTCGCTGATCGGCGGGTCCGAGACGCCCTGAGCGCAGATCACATCGGTGTGCTGTTGCAGCAGATCGCGCGCCCTCGGGTAGACCCCGAGCGGGGGCGGCACCACATCGGCCACCAACTCCGCGGCGGCCCGCACCCGCACCGCCCGGTTGGCGGCCCGCACGATCGGCGCACGCACGTCATTGTGCCCGCCGTTCTCCGAAAGAT
This sequence comes from Mycobacterium sp. MBM, assembly GCA_021648845.1. Taxonomy (GTDB): domain Bacteria; phylum Actinomycetota; class Actinomycetes; order Mycobacteriales; family Mycobacteriaceae; genus Mycobacterium. Next base: position 220,001 of record JAKJHY010000003.1, read on the forward strand.
ATTGCCGTACAGCATCGTCGAGTGTCCGGCTGGCTTCCAACGCGTTGCGGCTCAGCGAGAAGACGCGGTTGTCGGTGGCTTCGGAGGACCCGCGGATCACGCGTAGCACCGCGGCCTGTAGCAGCGCGGCACCCGACTCGCGGGCGTGGTCCACCGCCACCGCCACCGACGCCGATGCCCCCCGCGGCCACAGCAGCACCGAGACCGTGATGCCGACCAGGGCGCCCACCACCACGTCCTCGACGCGGATGAGCCCGACCGCCCACCCTGACGGCTGGATGAGGTTGAAGATGATCAGCACCATCATCGTGAACGCGGCCTGCCCGGCGATGAACGATGCCACCTCCGGGACGAAGGCGGAGCCGAAAGCCACCACCGGAAGCAGCAGCCACATGACCACCGGGTCCACGCCGACCAGCTCGATCACGGCGACGCCCAGGCCGAAACCGATCGTGGTGCCGGCCACCGCGCGCAACACCCGGGTGCCGGTGGTGAGCGCGCTGCTGCGCAACACCGACAGCGCCCCCAGGACCACCCAGAATCCGTGCTCGACCGGGAACACGTGTGTGACGGCGACGGCCAGGGCCAGCCCCAAACCGGTGCGAAGGCTGTTGCGCAGCACCGGCGCCCGGGTGGCAAGGAAGCCCTTGGTGATGGCCGCGACCGCCGTGGTCTCGGGCATCACCCAGTCCGCCGCCCCGGTTTGCGGGAGCCCACGACCGAGCACCCGCGCCCACACCGGCCGGGCGTCGGCCAGCGCGGCGTTACGGATGAGGCGCCCGGTGACGCCGACGGTGGCCGAGAAGGTGCGGCGGCCCAACAACATCCGGCCCACCTCGACGGCGGTCGCGTCGTCGGGGACGGCGAGGATCTGTTCGATGTCCTCCCGGTAGCGGCCCTGGGCGACCGCCCGCAGGTCGGTCAACGCGGAGTGCAGCTCGGTGCCGCGGACTGCGCGCAGCCGCGGGTCGGAAATGCTGAGCACGGCGGCACAGTCGCGCAGTACGGCCACGATGGGCGGTTTCATGTCGCCGAGCGCGGGGCCGGTGTGCTCGGTGATCCGGTCGGACAGCCAGCCCAGGTCGTCGACCACGCGGACCAGGGCCCTACTGCCTGCAGTCAGGGCGACCGGGCGGAAGTCGGCGTTGACGAAGTTGGCCCACAGCGCGTTCATGGCTCGGGTGACGTCCTTCGTCGACGCGGCGCCTTCCAGACAATCGGTGAGCGCCCGGCAGACGCTGGCCGCGTGCCGACGCAGTTCGTCGTGATGCCGTGGGGGTAGCAGGAACAGCGCGGCGGGTACACACACGGCGAGCGCGATGAGCCAGCCCGCCAGCCGCTCGCCGACCGGCCCGGGTGGGGTACACGCGGGCAGCACGAAGGTCAGCAGCGTGGCGCGCTGTCCGGCGGCGATCGTCTCGCTGAGCACTCCGGCGAACATCACCGTCACGCCGAGCACGAACATCAAACCGACGCTGAGCCACGGATGCGGGGCGACCAGAGTGCCGATGCTGATCAGTACGGCGCCGTTGAACCCCAACCCGGCGTAGGCCAGGGCGCGGGCCGACCGGTTGCCGGGGAAGTCGGCGATGATCAGCAGGGCCACCGAGCCGAAGATCGCGAACATCGGCACCTGTGAGTCGCCGGCGACGAGGAAGCTGACGGCGGCGGAGACGGGCAGGACGAGGCCCGCCCGGGCGGCGCGCCGCAGCGCGTCGTGCTCGGGGTCGCGCTGCTGGATCCAGTCCAGGGTCAGCATGAGTGCCGATGGTATGTGCCGTGCTGTGAAATTTAGGAGGACTCCACGACGCCGCGCTTCATGAGCACGCCCAGCAACCCTGGCGCCACACTGTCCAGTGCCTTGGCGGTCACGGCCATTCGCGGTGCGATCCGCACCGGACGGGTGCGGGCCGCGGTCACCATCCAGTCGGCGGCCTCGTCGGCGGACAGCCCCGGCATTGCCACGAATGCCTTGGTGGGTTCGATCATCGGGGTCTTCACCAGCGGGTAGTACAGCGTGGTGGAATGCACGCCCTTGCCCGACCATTCCGTTTCGGCGACCCGGCTCACGGCGGTGAGGGCCGCCTTGGATGCCTGATACGCGCCGAACAGCGGTGAGGATTCGTTCATCACGCCCCAGGTGGACACGTTGATCACCTGCCCGTCGCCGCGGGCGATCATGCCCGGCACGAGGGCGCGCATCAGCCGCAGCGGTGCGTAGTAGTTGAGCGCCATGGTGCGCTCGATGTCATGCCAGCGTTCCAGCGAGTCGACCAGCGGCCGCCGGATCGACCGGCCGGCGTTGTTGACCAGGATGTCCACGCCGCCATGGCTTTCCAGAACGCGGGCGGCCAGTGCGTCGACGGCGTCGAGATCGGATAGATCGGTGGTGATGGCTTCGGCGATACCGCCGTTGTCGCGGATCCGCTCGGCGACGGCGCCGAGCAGGTCCTCCCGACGGGCCACCACGATGACGCTGGCGCCGAGTCTGGCCAGCTTCGCCGCCGACGCTTCGCCGATCCCGGAGGACGCGCCCGTGATGAGCACGCGCTTGCCGCGCAGTTCCACCTCGGGCCCGCGGCCCAGGTACTCGGTGAGCGGCGGGCGCATGCTGGTCAGCAGCACGGCGTCGGACAGCCGGCGCAGTGGGTTCTTGCTCATGTCTCGATTCCTCCTCGATTTCGGCGCGGAAGCGTGCGTTCAGCGCACGTGAGCGCGCCGAAATCGCAGCTCAGAAGTAGCGCGGGAAACCGCTCCAGTCCGGGTCCCGCTTCTCCAGGAACGCGTCGCGCCCTTCGACGGCCTCGTCGGTCATGTACGCCAAACGCGTTGCCTCACCGGCGAACACCTGCTGGCCCACCAGGCCGTCATCGATCAGGTTGAAGCCGAATTTGAGCATCCGGATCGCCTGCGGGGACTTCCCGTTGATCTCCTCGGCCCACTGCAGGCCGACGGTCTCCAACTCCGCGTGATCGACGACTTCGTTCACCGCGCCCATCTGGTACATGGTCTGCGCGTCGTAGGCGCGGCCGAGGAAGAAGATCTCACGGGCGAACTTCTGCCCGGTCTGACGCGCGAGGTAGGCGCTACCGAATCCGCCGTCGAAGCTGCCGACATCGGCGTCGGTCTGCTTGAATCGGGCGTGCTCCCGGCTGGCCAGCGTCAGGTCGCAGGTCACGTGCAGGCTGTGTCCGCCGCCGGCCGCCCAGCCGTTGACCAGACAGATGACCACCTTGGGCATGAACCGGATGAGACGCTGCACCTCCAGGATGTGCAACCGCCCGGCACGGGCCGGATCGACGGTCTCGGCGGTCTCCCCGTCGGCGTACTGGTAGCCGGTGCGGCCACGGATACGCTGATCGCCGCCCGAGCAGAACGCCCACCCGCCGTCCTTGGCTGACGGGCCGTTCCCGGTCAGCAGGATGACGCCGACGTCCGGGGACATCCGGGCGTGGTCGAGCACCCGGTAGAGCTCGTCGACGGTGTGTGGACGGAACGCGTTGCGCACGTCGGGCCGGTCGAAGGCGATTCGGACGGTGGGTTTGCGCACGCCGTCGACGATGTGCCGGTGATAGGAGATGTCGGTCAGCTCGAAACCGTCGACGGGCTGCCAGCTGGACGGATCGAACGGGTTCGCAGTGCTCACGGATGAGACTTTAGGCGGTCGGTGCCGGCGGGCACCGGCAGGTTTCGATGCCGCGGCCCCCGGGTACAAACGGTGCGACGATGCGTATGGGACGCACGAGGTTGGAGAGCACAGTGAAGCGGTCGGCAAGTGTGTTGCTAGCGGGGGCGGCTGTCGGGGCCATGCTGGTCGGGTGCTCGCCGGCGGTGACCGGCGGTGACACCAAGTGCGAGGACTTCATCGGCCAGGACGAGAAGACGCAGAACGAGGCGGTGGCCAAGATGCTCAAGGACGAAAAGGGCACGGATGCTGCGCAATTGGAGGTCACCGGCACCCGGCTGGCCGTCCAGACGTGGTGTCAGACGGCCGGCACGCCGGATTCGAAGATCAAGGAAGCGCCGCACCTGTAGTGGGTCAGGCCGACCGGCGGGTCAACACGAGGGGTGGCCCGCCGGTGACGGCGATGGTGTGTTCGGAGTGGGCGGTGCGTGAACCGTCGGCCGACCGGATGGTCCATCCGTCGCGGTCGTAGACGATCCTGTCGGTGCCCTGGGCGAACCAGGGTTCCAGGGCGAGCGTCAGTCCGGGTCGCAATACCAGCCCGCGTCCGGCTCGTCCGCGGTTGCTGACGTGCGGGTCTTCGTGCATGGTGCGGCCCAGCCCGTGTCCACCGAACTCGGTGTTGACGGGGTAGCCGTATTCGTCGGCGACCGCGCCGATGGCGGCCGAGATGTCGCCGAGCCGCCCGCCCGGCACTGCGGCTGCGATGCCCGCGTCCAAGGCCCGTTCGGTGGCTTCGATGACTCGTAGATCCTCGGGTCGGGGTGTCCCGACCACCAGGCTTCGTGCCGAATCGGCGACCCAGCCGTCGATCGACACTGCGATGTCCATGCTCAGCAGGTCGCCGTCGCGCAGGGCGTAGTCGTGTGGAAGTCCGTGCAGCACAGCATCGTTGACCGACAGGCAGATGACATTGCGGAACGGGCCGCGACCGAAGGATGGCGCATAGTCCCAGTAGCACGACACTGCACCGCGGTCTTCGATCAGCCGGCGCGCCCGACACTCGAGGTCGAGCAGGTTGACACCTACCGCGGCCCGGGCCTGCAGGTCGTCGAGGAGTTCGGCGATGAATACACCGGTGGTGTGCATCGCCTCGATCTCGTGCGGCGTCTTCAATTCCAGCATTCGGCACCCTCGTCTGCGATCGGTATAGAAATACCACCCTAGCCGAGTTGGCGGTATTTTCATACCGCGTGGCGTATCGTGGCTCCATGGTTCGATCGCCCTTGACGCCACAACAGCGTGCCGCCGGCCGGCGGCTGGGCGCGTTTCTGCGCGAATGTCGGGGTAACCGTAAGCCCGCCGAGGTCGCGCACGCCGCGTCGATCTCACCGGAGACGTTGCGCAAGATCGAGACCGGACGCCTTGCCACGCCGGCATTCACGACCGTGGCGGCGCTCGCTGTTGTGCTGGAGATCCCGCTGGATGAGCTCGCGCGCGTTTGCCTGCCGGAGATGGAGTTGCCCAGCACCGGGTAGTGATCGGTGGTGATGGTCCTGTCGGCGATGGGGGTCGCTGCGCCGGTGGGACATCCTGCGAACTAACGAGTATCGGCGGGGAGCGGGATCGTCCTGCAAAGCACGCCCGACCGATGTCGATCGGCGACCGCTGGACGTGTCTCCATGTTTTCGGCGATAACTCTTGCAAGGGGACGAGATTCGGCGTACGATCGAACACAAGTTCGAATGCGACGTTGCTCCCATCGTCACCCGGTGAGCACAGACCGCGACTCCGGTCGCCGCGAGGTTCGACGGCTTTTTAGGGGCCCGTTGGACTGTATTGCCTGATCGCGCCCTGGTGGGCGCCTTCTGTGAAAGCTGGTATCCCTATGGACGCCACCGATCTGGACACCTTTATCGAGGCGTTGATCGATGACCTCATGCCCACGCCGGATGACGGTGGCGGTGGTGGGCGTCGGCTGTGGCATCTGCTCGACGCCCCGCGCCGGATCATTGATGACGCGGCGCTGTTGGCGGTGCTGGGCGCCGCGGTGACCCTGGGGAACCTGGCCGATCATGTGATCGCCTCGGCGGTCGCGGCCGCGGAACGCGCCGGTGTCCCGGCCCGCAAGCACCTGCGCACGGGCGCCGACCTGCTCACCGTGCTGGGTGTGGCGCCGGGTGCAGCGTATCGGGCGGTCCGGGTGGGGCGCGCCGCATCTGCGCTGCCGGCGTTGACCGCACAGCAGCGCCTCGGCGCGGTCGGGATCGAGTTCGCCGACGCCGTCGGCAGAGGGATCGGCCATATCGAGGCGCGGGTGCCGTTATCGGATGAAGAGCGCGCCGCCGTGGTGCGGTCGTTGATGATCCAGACCACGCCCTCGGGTGTGGCCACGAAGGCCCGCGGGATCGCTCTTGAGAAGGCCAAGACCCACCCGGTCGACGACGCCGCGGTACCGGTCGCCGAAAACACCGACCTCAACGACATGACCCTGACCCAAACCGAGGACGGACGCATCAGTGCCGCGCTGGATCTCGATGCACTCACCGGCGAAGAACTATGGGCCGCCCTGGACCCGTTGTGCCGTCCGGTGCCGTTGCCGGACGGCTCGCCCGATCCCAGGTCGGCCGGACGCCGCCGCGCCGACGCGTTCGGGCAGGTGCTGCGCACCTACCTGTCGGGTTCGGGGCGCCCCATGAGCGGTGGGGTGCTCCCACACGTCACCCTCATCCGCCCCGCCACCACAGCTGGGGCCGTGGACCGTCTCGGGTTCACCGGACCGGTCAGCGCCGCGACCGCGGATCTGATCGCCTGTGACAGCACCTTGACCTCAGTGATCGTCGACCACTCGGGCGCCCCACTGGATGTCGGGCGCCGCGAGAGATTGTTCACCCCCGCCATCCGCAAAGCGTTGGCCGTGCGCGACGGGGGCTGCGCACACCCCGGGTGCGGGCGGCCGGTGTCCTGGTGCGACGCCCACCACATCCAACCGTGGGAACACGGCGGCACCACCAGCATCGACAACGGGGTGCTGCTCTGCCGTTTGCACCACAGCGCGATTCATCACGGCGGTTGGCAGGTCTACCTCGGCGCCGACCGTCACCCCTGGTTCATCCCACCGCATGACCCGACCGGTCCCGAACCGGAACATCTGCGCTCACACGCCCGACGCACCATGACCGACCTACCCGCCGCCGCATAAACCCTATGCGCACCTTGACAACTCCACAGAGAAACCCACCCGCACAGCGGGCCCGGCGGTAGAGCACGCCGCCGGGGCCCGCCACCCCGGACGTGAATCCCGGTGGGTGGTCGAGCCACACGGCATCACGTCGCCAACGCACCGGGACCGATCGCGAGGCCTCAGATCTCGTCGAATCGGAACACCGGCAGCCGGCCGGCCAGCGCCTCGAATTCGTCGGGCGTGCCCTTGTCGACCAGGCCCGCGTTACGGATGAAGCTCACCCCGGTCGGTACCAGGGTCGGGAACTGGCGCAGCAGCGGGCGAGCCTGGTCGGGCGGCATCTCCGTCATCTGGACCTGCTGGGTCCGGCGGCCCTGGTGCAGCGTGGCGGTCCCGGCTGCGCGGGCATTGGCCACCCAGTCGGCGCCCGGCAGGCCACCCACCACATATCGGGATCCCTCGACCGTCATCGGGGTGACGGGGGTGGACCGGGGCTTACCCGTTTTGCGGCCTGCGACTGTCAGGATCACCGGGCCCTTATCACCGCCGATCCCCAACTTGGACAGTCCGATGAAGACCCTGTTGACGTACTTCAGCCACCATGGTGGGCGCACCCGCTGTTCAGCCATGACCAGAGGTTAGGTCATCCGGCAAAGTTCGCGCTGATCCGTTGTTGCAGAAGACCTTTCCGGCTCAGACCTCCAGCCCGTGTGCCCGCAGCGCTGTGATCAGCCCGTCGAGACGCTGCGCGGTGGGCAGCGGATCGACCAGCGCGAAGGCGCAACCCACGGCGCGGGCCCCACCATCGGCCTCCTCGCTGTCACCGACCATCAGCGCCTCGGCGGGGTGCACACCCAGGCGCGTCAGCGCGGTGGAGAAGATCGCCGGGTCCGGCTTGACCGCGCCCACCTCGAAGGACAGCACGTACTCGTCGGCGGCGGTACCGGCGGCGGCCAGCGCCGGCCGCAGGTCGAAGGCGATATTCGACACCACCGCCGTCTTGACCCCGGCGTCACGCAACCCGTTCAGCGCGGCGGCCGTGTCCGGGTAGGGCGTCCAGGACGCTGGGTCGACCAGCTTGGGATACAGTGCCGCGGCGTCGTCCCCGGTGAGCCCCGATTCGCGCAGCACATGCAGATACGCCTCGCGGTGCAGATGCGGTTCCAGGTCGCGGTGCGCCCAATTGTGCTGCTGCTCTTCCGACATCGGCACCGAGCTGCCGGTGGGGGCGGTCACCCGGCGCATCAGCTCGGCCTGCACGTGACCGTCGACGGCCTTCTCGTCGACGGTGATGCCATCGAACCAGCTGTCGTCTTCCTCGAGCCGGAACAGGGTGCCGGAGAAGTCGAAGAGCACGGCCTTGATCACGGAAGCAGTCCTCACTAGAAGTGGTCGGGGATCGCCGGTGCTACGGGCCAGCCGAAGGCCACCGCGGCCCGCTGCGCCGACCCCGGTGTCAGTTCCTCGACCAATCCCGCGGCGACCAGTTGCGCCAGGCTCGTGCCGCCCAGATAGATGGCGCCGAGGTCACGCGCGGAGATGGCGATATCGGCTGGTGCACCGGTCTTCTCACATTCGGCACCGTCGAGCCCGCCGCGTAGTCGGTAGCGGCCGGTGTTCCACGGGCAGAATTCGTCACGCACGTCCACCACGATATCGACGGGTGCGCCGTAGCGGCGCAGCGCGAGGGCGCGGTCCACCTGGACCAACCGGACGAAGATGCCGTCGGCGGCCTCGCAGTGCAGGGCCCGCTGATCGGCGACCAGGTAGCGCAGCGGCTCGTCGATGGCGGCCCCGTCGAGTCTGATGCTGCGCACCAAGTCGATCTCGAGCAGGAATCGCCACATCCTCGCGTAGGCACGGGGGTTGGTGGCGCGCACCTCCTCGATGTGCAGGGTGCCGTTGGGCCCGGTCGCCGCCCAGTCGGACTTGGGGCGGTAGATCGCGTAACCGCTGGGGGTGCCGTCGGCCTCGTGGTGCAGCGCGAACCGGATCCGTCCGCTGTCCTTGCGTCGTTCGTCGTTGTCATGGATCTGGTAGTTCCACCACGCGGCGGGTCGGTTCATCCGGCCGGGTAGCCCGGCGATGGCCCGATCGTAGATCGCGGGGCCGACGGTCAGCAGCGTCTCGGCGTCAATCTCGGACACCGTACCGTCGCCCAGATCCACCTCCGGACGGAAACCCAGATCCCGCACCTGGCCGGACAGTACGACGTTCTGGCTGGCCGATCCGTACCCGAAACGGCCGTAAATCATGGTCTCCGAGGCGAACAACATGGCCAGCGCCTCGGTGCCGCGCGCTCGGATGCCGTCGAGCTGATGGCGCATCATCCGGGTGAGCAGGCCGCGCCGGCGGTGCGCGGGCGATACCGTCACCGCCGTGACGGCCGCCACCGGCACCTGCGCGCCGCCGGGCAGATTCACCTGCTTGCGGTAGTCGCCGGCGGTGGATGCCCAGCGGGTTCCGTCGTGGAACCCGAACAACCGGTCGAGGTCGGTGAACGCGCGCGACAGCGCGATCTCGTCGGTTTGCGGGTCGTGCAGGAACACCGAGTACAGCGCGGCATTGAAGGTTTGGTAGTCGTCTTCGTCTCGGACGGTGCGCAGGGTCAGGTCAACCACATGCTCCTGTCTACCGTGCCGTCCCGCGTGAATGCGCGTCCTTTTTTGCGGGCTGGACTCAGATCGGCACGGCGACTTCGTTGCGGCGGCGGAAGGGCAGGGTCCACGGGGGATCGTAGAACCACGCGACCGCGTCGCCCGCCGGCTCGATATCGTTGGCCCGAAGCGTCCGCACCAACTCTTCGGTCCGATGAACGACAGCCGACGGGCTCCGGTCCCCGCTGAATCGGAGCACGGCCATCGTCTGGGGTGGCAGCGTGACCAGCCGTACGTCCCCGTCATCGGGTGTCGGCAGGGTATCCATCGACCATTTCGACGGCATGAAAAACCGGATGGTCCAGCCGCTCTCGGAACTGCCGGATTGCGACACCGGCGCCGTCATGGCGATCTCTTGTGACGACGATTGCTGGCTCACCGGCGCTGTCATCGCGATCTCGGTGTTTCGGTGGTTGCCGCCGAAGATATAGGACGCCACCTTCCGGAAGCCCCGGTAGAGGGCCTGCTGCCGGTCCCCGGCGATCGTCGTTTCCGCGGCGATGCGGCTGCCGTACTGCCGGATCTCGACGGTGTCGGTCAGCGGCCGCCTGATGAAATGCTGCTCCTCGACGGTGCGGATGCCGGCGACCGACAGCACAGACTCCCCGACCTGACTCGCCAGCTTGATGACACGGTTCACCACGGTGCTCCCTTCCTTCGCAGAGGTATTCGGCGCCGGCGGGTGTTCAGATGGTTCCTCGCGCCGAACGTGTGGCGCGCGCAGCCTTCTTCCGCAGCATGTCGCGCTCGGCCGCGTTGGTGGCCAGGTCGGCCGCGGCGGCGAACTCGGCTGCGGCCTCGTCGGGCCTGCCCAGTCGTGCCAGTAGTTCGCCGCGCACGCTGGGCAGCAGGTAGGAGCCGGCAAGCCCGCCGACGGCATCGACAAGCGGTAACCCCGCCGCCGGGCCCTCGGCCATCGCGACGGCCACCGCCCGGTTGAGTTCGACGACGGGCGATCCGGCGATCTGCAGCAGGGCGTCATAGAGCGCGACGATGCGGACCCAGTCGGTGTCGGCGGCCGTCGGTGCCACGGCATGGCATTCGGCGAGCGCGGCCTGCAGCGCGTACGGGCCCCAGCCCCGCTGACCGCGTGCGGCTCCGCTGCGTTGCAGTGCGGCCACGCCGCGGCCGATCTGGGCGCGATCCCAGCGGGTGCGGTCCTGGTCCTCGAGCAGGACCGGGTTGCCGTCGGCGTCGGTGCGGGCCGCAAATCGTGAGGACTGGAATTCCATCAGCGCCACCAGCGCATGCACCTCGGGTTCGTCCGGGATCAGCGCCTGCAATACCCTGCCCAACCGCAAAGCCTCACGGCACAACTCGTCCCGGATCCAGCGATCTCCGGCCGACGCCGCATAGCCCTCGTTGTAGATCAGATACAGCACCGACAGCACCGCGGACAGCCGCGCACCGAACTCCGCGCGGTCGGGGACCTCGAACGCCGCGCCGGTCAGTGCTTTCTTGGCCCGGGTGATCCGCGCGGCCACGGTCGCGCGGGACGTCAGGAACGCCCGGGCGATCTCGTCGACGCTCAGCCCGCCGACGACGCGCAGGGTCAACGCGATCTGCGACTCCCGCGACAGCGTCGGGTGTGCGGCGATGAACACCAGCCGCAGCACGTCATCGTCGATGCGATCGGGATCCCACGCCTCGGCCGCGGGGTCGGTGCGGGTTTGTTCGATCTCGCGGGCCAGTGCCGCGTACTTGGTGTCCAAATTGTCCTGCCGGCGCCACAGGTCCACGGCCCGGCGTTTGGCGACGGTGGTCAGCCATGCGCCGGGGTTGTGGGGGACACCAGTGGTCGGCCATTGGGTCAGGGCGTCGAGCAGTGCTTCCTGCGCCAGGTCCTCGGCCAGGCCGATGTCGCCCACGGAGCGGGTCACGGTGGCGACGATCTTGGCGGCTTCCGTGCGCCAGACCGCGGCCACGGTGTCGCGCAGATCGGTGTCCGGCACCCCGTCACGCTAGCGCCCTCAGGCGTCGACGGGGTCCTCTGCGTCCGCGTGGAAGAAGAACATGCTGGCCACGAAACTGGTCAGGGACAGCAGTCCGGCGGCCATCGACAGCGCGATGTTGTCGAAGCCGAAGGTGCCCACCGACAGCGCGAATCCGATGATCGCGATCATGCTCAGGAACAGCGCCCACGTGCTCAGCGCCTCGGAGGTGCGGGCGGGTGCTGCGGCGACGGCGGTGCGGTCGTCCATCGGGGCGGTCCTATCTGGGCGAAGCTACGGGGTCGGCCCGTATGTACCCCGCTTCGCCGCAACTCAACCCACGGAGCGCCCGGCACCTTCCCAGAACTGCGCGCGCACGGCCTTCTTGTCGGGCTTGCCGAGTGCGGTGATCGGTACCGAGTCGGCGACGACGACCTGTTTGGGTACCTGTACCGACCCCTTGCGTTCCTTCACCGAGGCCTGGATCTCGGCGATCATGGTGGCCACGGCGGCCTCGGAGCGGTCGGCGTCGGGCCGCAGCACCACGACCGCGGTGACCGCCTCGCCCCACTTTTCGTCCGGGGTGCCGATCACGCACACCTGAGCGACCGACGGATGTTCGGCCACAACGTCTTCCACCTCGCGCGGGAAGACGTTGAACCCACCGGTGACGATCATGTCCTTGGTGCGGTCGACGATGAAGTAGAAGCCGTCCTCGTCCTCACGGGCCAGGTCGCCGGTGTGCATCCAGCCGTCTTTGAACGTTTCGGCGGTGGCCTCGGGCAGATTCCAGTAGCCGCCGGACAGCAACGGTCCGGCGACGCAGATCTCGCCGACCTCGCCCTGGGGCACCGGTTGGCCGTCCTCGCCGAGCAGGGCAACCTTGGCGAACAGCGTGGGCCGCCCGCAGGAGGTGAGCCGCTTCTCGTCGTGGTCCTTCTTCGACAGGTAGGTGATCACCATCGGCGCCTCGGACTGTCCGTAGTACTGCGCGAAGATCGGGCCGAAGCGGCGGATCGCCTCGGCAAGGCGCACCGGGTTCATCGCCGAGGCGCCGTAGTAGACCGTCTCCAGCGAGGACAGATCGCGGGTGTGGCTGTCGGGATGATCCATCAGCGCGTAGATCATCGACGGCACCAGCATCGTCGCGGTGATCTTCTGCTCCTCGATGACGCGCAGCACCTCGGCCGGGTCGAACTTCGTCAGCACGATCAACTCGCCGCCCTTGACGATCACCGGGGTGAAGAACGCCGCCCCGGCGTGGCTGAGCGGTGTGCACATCAAGAAGCGCGGGTTCTCCGGCCACTCCCACTCGGCCAGCTGCACCGTGGTCATGGTGGTGATGGACTGTGTCGTGCCGATGACGCCCTTGGGTTTGCCGGTGGTGCCCCCGGTGTAGGTGAGCCCGCCGATGTGGTCGGCGGGCAGGTCCGCGGCGACCAGCGGCTGCGGCGCGTACTTGGCCGCTTCGGCGTTCAGGTCGGTCCCCACGTCGGCGAGTTCGGAGGGCACCGGGCCGATGGTCAGCACCTGCTTGAGTGAGGGCACCTTCTCCAGCAGTCCCAGCGCCCGCTCGGTGAACATCGGGTTGGGATCGATGATCAGCGAGGTGACCCCGGCGTCGGAAAGCACGTAGGCATGATCGTCCAGCGAACCGAGAGGGTGTAGTGCGGTGCGCCGGAAACCCTGGGTCTGTCCGGCACCGATGATCATCAGCACCTCCGGGCGGTTCAGCGACAGCAGCCCGACCGCCGCCCCGGTGCCGGCGCCCAGCGCCTCGAAGGCCTGAATGTACTGGCTGATGCGGTCGGCGAGCTCACCGCCGGTCAGGGTGGTGTCCCCGAGGAACAGCACCGGACGGTCCTTGTGGCGCTTGAGCGCGCCGACGGTGAGGTGGCCGGAGTGCAGGAAATGGCGGAGCTGCGCATCACTCATAGCAACAGATTAGAACGTGTTACAGATTCAGTTTCAAGGCATCGTGGTGATCGGCCACCGTGCGGTGCGCCCCGTGGCGCGGACCCGTACGGATCCGCGCCACGTCCTGATCAGCGGCCGGCGGCCGTCCGTGCCGTGTGCGCGGCCTTCTCGGCCAGGTCGGCCTTCCACTGGATCTCCTTCTGGATCCACGGGTTGTCCGGGTCGAATTCCTCGGTCTCGCTGACGCGGCGTACCTCCAGTTTCACGCCGGGGCCAAGCGGGCATTTGCGGGCCCACTGCTTGGCCTCCTCGACCGAGGACGTCTCGATGATCCAGAACCCGTTGAACAACTCCTTGGCCTCGGCGTACGGGCCATCGGTCACCACCGGCGGGTCGGAATCGAAGTCGACGACGAATCCCTCCTCGGGTTCGGTGAGGCCCTCACCGGCCAACAGCACGCCGGCCTTGATGAGTTCCTCGTTGTAACGACCCATCGACTCGATGATCTCGGTGAAATCCATCCCGGCCATCGCGGCCTCGGCGGCGCTGGGATCGGCCACCCGCATGATGAGCATGTAACGCGACATTTCGGTGTCTCCTTCGGTTCGGGAAGGGGCACGTCCATCGTGCCCTCGTGAACACGTCGAACGGAACCCACCCAGAATCGACACGGGCCGCGAACTTTTTTCATCGCGGCTTTTCCCCGGCCGCCGCGAACTAGCCTTTCGCCATGGATAGTCCTGCACAGCCGGCCGATCTGATCATCACCGGCACGATCCTCACCGTCGATGACGCCCTGCCCACCGCGCGCAATGTGGCGGTCGCCTACGGGCGGATCGCGGCGGTGGACCTTCCCGAGGAGGAGTTGCCGACCTGGATCGGTCCGGACACCACGGTGGTGTCGGTGGGTGAGGGGTGCGTGCTGCCCGGTTTCGTTGAGGCACATGGGCATCCGCTGATGGAGGCGGTGGCCCTGTCGGACCGGATGGTCGACATCCGGCCGGTGACGCTCCCCGACGCCGAAGACGTGGTGGCCGCGGTGCACGCCGAGGTGGCCCGCCGGGGCGCCGAGGGCGCCTATCTCAACGGATGGGACCCGCTGCTGCAGCAGGGGTTGCCGGAGCCGACGCTGCAGTGGCTGAACGCCGTCGCGGACACGCCATTGGTGATCATCCACAATTCCGGGCACAAGGCCTTCTTCAACTCCGCGGCCGCCGCTGTCGCGGGGATCACCCGCGATACCCCGGACCCCAAAGGGGCGCGCTTCGGCCGTGATGCCAACGGCGACCTGGACGGCACGGCCGAGGAGTCCGCTGCGGTGTTTCCGTTGATCGGTGGCGCCATCTCGGTGGCCGACTACCCGGCGATGTTGATGGCCGAGTGCGGCCGGCTCAACCGGGCCGGCCTGACCACCTGCTCGGAGATGGCATTCGATCCGATGTTCCGGCCGATGCTGGCGTCCCTGCACGATCAGCTGACCGTTCGGCTGCGCACCTACGAGATGTCGACCGCCGAGCTGCGTACCGATGCCGTCCCGTTCGACGGTGACGATATGGTCCGCCAGGTCGGTATCAAGATCTGGGTGGACGGCTCTCCCTGGGTCGGCAACATCGACCTGAGCTTTCCGTATCTGGATACCGCCGCGACCCGCACCATCGGGGTGGTGCCCGGCTCCTGCGGGCATGCCAACTACACCCGCGAGCAGCTCGCCGAGATCGTCGGCGCCTTCTACCCGCAGGGCTGGCAGCTGGCCTGCCACGTGCACGGTGACAACGGGGTGGACACCATCCTCGATGTCTACGAGGAGGCCCTGCGCGCGCATCCACGCGATGATCACCGGTTGCGGTTGGAGCATGTCGGGGCGATCACCGACGCGCAGCTGGCCCGCGCCCACGCGCTCGGGGTGACCTGCAGCCTGTTCGTCGACCACTTGCACTACTGGGGTGATGTGATCGTCGACGGGCTGTTCGGGCCGGAACACGGGCAGCGGTGGATGCCCTGTGGGTCGGCGGTGGCGACCGGGATGCGCATCTCACTGCACAACGATCCGCCGGTCACCCCGGAGGAGCCGCTGCGCAATATCGGCGTGGCCGTGACCCGGCGGGCACCCAGCGGCCGCGTGCTGGCACCGCAGCAGCGGCTGACGGTGGAGCAGGCCATCCGGGCGCAGACCCTCGACGCGGCCTACCAACTGTTCGCCGATGACCGGATCGGCTCGATCGAGGTCGGCAAGTACGCCGATCTCGTTGTGCTGTCCGCTGATCCGCGTGTGGTCGACCCCGAACAGATCGCCGATCTGCAGGTCGAGGCCACCTACCTGGCGGGCCGGCAGGTTCATCCGAAACCCGCATGAACCGGTAGCTGTCGTGGCAGGCTGACGAGCATGTCTGAGCTGGCGGCCCCACGGTTTCTCGACGAGCGCGTCGCCCACTGGGCGGCCACCAAACCCGATGACGAGGCGGTCACCTACCTGAGCCGTACCTGGACGTGGGCGCAGTTCGACGACCGGATCCGCCGGGCCGCCGGCGCGCTGGCCGCGCGCGGGGTGGGCCGCGGTGATGTGGTGGCGTTCCTGGACAAGAACCACCCGGCATGCGTGGAGGTGACCCTGGCGGCGGCATCGCTGGGCGCGGCGACCGCCATCGTGAACTTCCGGCTCGCCGGCGACGAAATCGACTATGTGCTCAACGATTCCGGTGCCAAGGTGCTGTTCGTCGGATCCGAACTGCTCCCGGTGGTGAGCGCGATCCTGGACCGGCTGCCCGGGATCACCGATGTCGTCGAGGTCGCGCCCGAGGGAGATGACGACTATGAGGCGGCGCTTGCGGTCGCCGACCCCGTTCCGCGCGGTGCCGATGTCGATTCCGAGGACACCGCGGTGGTCATGTACTCGTCGGGCACGACGGGCCGGCCCAAGGGGGTGGCGCTCAGCCACACCAACCTCATCGCCCACACCATGAACGCCTTCGGCGACTGGCCGTTCGACGAGGGGGACAAGAATCTGGTGGCGATGCCGCTGTTCCATGTCGGCGGCACCTCCTACATGCAGTTCGGCCTGCACAACGGCGCGCCGAGTTACATGACCCGCGATGTCGACGGTGCCGCGCTGGCGGGCGGCATCCTGGCCGGCGCCAACCGCACCTTCCTGGTGCCGGCGGTGCTGGCCAAGGTGCTGGAGACCGGGCCCGAGGCGGTGGAACTCTTCGGCGCGCTCAAGACCTTCGCCTACGGGGCGTCGCCGATGCCGTTGCCGTTGCTGCGGCAGGCGTTGACGGCTTGGCCGGACACCGATTTCATCCAGGTGTACGGGCTGACGGAGGTGTGCGGTGTGGCCACCCTGTTGGGGCCCGAGGACCATCGCGGCGGCGACGAGGAACGGCTGGTGAGTGCGGGAACCCCGATCCAGGGTGTCGAGGTCCGCATCGTCGATCCCGACAGCGGCCGTGACGTGCCGACCGGCTCGCAGGGTGAAATATGGTTCCGCACCAAGCAATTGATGAAGGGTTATCTGAACAAGCCGGAGGCCACCGCCGAGGCGATCACCGAGGACGGCTGGTTCCGCACCGGCGATGTCGGCCGGCTGGACGCCGACGGTTACCTGTTCGTCGAGGACCGGATCAAGGACATGATCATCACCGGCGGTGAGAACGTGTACTCGATCGAGGTGGAGCGGATCCTGGCCGAGCATCCCGCGGTCGTCGAGGTCGCGGTGTTCGGCGTGCCCGACGAGAAATGGGGGGAGGCGGTCAAGGCGGTGGTGGCGCTGGCCGGTGACGATGTGACCGAGGCCGACTTGATCGCCTGGGCGCGTGCGCATCTGGCCGCCTACAAGTGCCCGAAGACCGTCGATATCATGGAGGCCCTGCCGCGTAACCCCACCGGCAAGATTCTGAAAAAGGATCTGAGACAACCGCACTGGGAGGGTCGCGATCGCGCCACCGTTTGAGTGTCCACCGGTGGACGATCTGCTGGATCGTCTGCACGTCGTGGCGCTGCCCATGCGCGTGCGGTTCCGCGGTATCACGGTGCGCGAGCTGGCGCTGTTCGACGGCCCGGCCGGCTGGGGCGAGTTCGGCGCCTTCCCCGAGTACGGGCCGGCCGAGGCGGCCCAGTGGCTGGCCTCGGCGATCGAGGCGGCCTACCGGGAGCCACCGGCACCGCTGCGTGACCGTATCCCGGTCAACGCCACCGTGCCCGCCGTCGCGCCCGAGCGGGTTCCCGAGGTACTGGCCAGATTTCCTGGGGCGCAGACCGCCAAGGTGAAGGTCGCCGAGCCCGGCCAGACGTTGGCCGACGACATCGCGCGCGTCGAGGCGGTCCGCGCGGCGGTAGCCAGGGTGCGCGTGGACGCCAACGGCGGCTGGAGTGTGGCCGAGGCGGTGGCCGCGGCCGGTGCGCTGGGGGAGTTGGAGTATCTCGAACAGCCCTGCGCGACGGTGGAAGAACTGGCGTCGCTGCGTCGGCAGGTCGATGTCCCGATCGCGGCGGATGAATCGATTCGCAAGGCGGCCGACCCTTTCCGGGTGGTGGCGCTGCACGCCGCCGATATCGCGGTGGTGAAGGTCGCCCCGCTCGGCGGGCTGGAGCCGTTGCTGGACATCGCCGGCCGGATCGGCATTCCGGTGGTGGTCTCCAGCGCTCTGGACAGTGCGGTCGGCGTGGCTCGTGGACTGTTGGCCGCGGCCTGCCTGCCGGAGTTGCCCTACGCCTGCGGGCTGGGCACCGGGGGGTTGTTCGTCGAGGACATCGTCGACGCGGTGGCCCCGGTGGGCGGTGATCTGAGGGTTGGGCCGGTGGTCCCGGACCCGGCCCGGCTGGCCGGGCTGGCAGCGTCTGCGGACCGCCGCCAGTGGTGGATCGACCGGATCTGCGACTGTTATCCGTTGATGCCCCGGAACGGCGAGACAAGAATTTGAGGCGACAAGACTCTTCGGAATGTAGTACTACCCGCAGTACTACTGGGCAGTGGTACCACCCGTAGTACTAGATTTCGAGCGGTCTTATCGTCGCCGATTCGTCAGTTTCTGCAGCACCCACTGGTTCAGGGAAACTCCTTGCTCCGCCGCTTCGACGGCCAGCTGCGCGTGCAACGCCGGCGACATGCGAAGCACAAACCTCCCGCTGTACTCGCGGTCGGTGAGCGATTTCGGGGGTACCCATCCGGTGCCCGCGGCTGCCGCGACGTCCTCGTTCACCAGGTTCTCGGCAGCGGCGATGGCTTCGCCCGCGGTCTGCCCGCGTCCCCGGAGACCGGGGAACTCGATGCAGGTGCCGATATAGGACCGATCGCCGGGCGACCACATCGCGCGGTAGGTGTATTCAGACATACCGCAGCATCGCGCACGGCACCGACATGTCCTGATCTGTGGGATGCCCGTCGTAGACGCCATCGGAAAACACGATCACGATGGGAGACGTGAAGCGATCGGTGGTGCTGCTCGGCTACCCGGGCGTGCAGGCACTCGATCTGGTCGGGCCGTTCGAGGTATTCACCGGTGCGACCATCGCCCTGGCCGGTCAGGGCCGCCACGGCGACGGCTACGACATCGTCATCGCCTCCCCGGACGGCAGCCCCGCCAGCACCTGGAACGGTCTGCAGATCGTCGCGCAGCCACTGCCGCAGACCGCGGCCGACACCGTGGTGGTGCCCGGCGGCGTCGGAATCGACGACCTGCGCCGCGATCCCGAGGTCCTGGACTGGCTCCGCACGGCGGGCGTGACCGCGCGGCGGGTGGTCAGCGTCTGCACCGGCGCCTTCCTGGTGGCCGAGGCGGGTCTGCTCGACGGGTGCCGGGCCACCACGCATTGGGCGTTCGCCGATCGATTGGCCGCCGAATTCCCTTCCCTGTCAGTTGATCCCGACCCGATCTTCGTGCGCAGCTCGGACACCGTGTGGACGGCGGCCGGTGTCACGGCGGGCATCGACCTGGCGCTGAGCCTGGTCGAAGACGATCACGGCACCGAGGTCGCCCAGACGGTGGCCCGCTGGCTGGTGCTCTATTTGCGCCGTCCCGGCGGGCAGACCCAGTTCGCCGCACCGGTGTGGGTGCCACGCGCCAAGCGGGCACCCATCCGCGACGTTCAGGAGTACATCGAGAGCCAACCCGGTGCCGCCCACAGCATCGGTGCGC
Organism: Mycobacterium sp. MBM; assembly: GCA_021648845.1. Taxonomy (GTDB): domain Bacteria; phylum Actinomycetota; class Actinomycetes; order Mycobacteriales; family Mycobacteriaceae; genus Mycobacterium. Next base: position 239,446 of record JAKJHY010000003.1, read on the forward strand.
TGGCGCGTCGCGCCGCGATGAGCCCGCGGCACTTCACCCGGGTGTTCACCCACGAGGTGGGGGAGGCGCCCGGCAGCTATGTCGAACGGGTCCGCACCGAGGCCGCCCGCCGCCAGCTGGAGGAGACCGACGACACCGTCACCGCGATCGCCGCCCGATGTGGATTCGGCTCCGCAGAGACGATGCGGCGAAACTTCGTTCGCCGCGTCGGCGTCTCACCGGATCACTACCGCAGAACGTTCGCCTAGATAAGAGGAGACACCATGCAGATCGCCGTCGTGCTGTACCCCGGGTTCACCGCCCTGGACTTCATCGGCCCCTACGAGGTGCTGCACCTGCTGCCCGACGCCGAGGTGCGGTTCCTGTGGCACCAGCCCGGACCCGTCACCGCCGACTCCGGCGTGCTCACCGTCGGCGCCACCCACTCGTTCGACGAGACGCCGGCACCGGACGTCATCCTGGTCCCCGGCGGCCCGACCACCTTCGAGCATGCCCGTGACGAAAAGGTGCTCGACTGGCTGCGCACCGCCGACGCCACCTCGACCTGGACAACCTCGGTGTGCTCGGGGTCGGTGCTGCTGGCGGCGGCCGGGTTGCTGAAGGGACGCAAGGCCACCTCGCACTGGATCGTGGTGCCGATGCTCAAGACCTTCGAGGGGGTGACCGCGGTTGGTGACGAGCGCATCGTGCACCAGGGCAAATACGTGACCGCCGCCGGCGTGTCCGCCGGCATCGACCTGGGCCTGTGGCTGGCCGGACAGATCGCCGGCGACGCGAAGGCCAAGGCCATCCAGCTGGGCATCGAGTACGACCCGCAGCCGCCGTTCGACTCGGGTCACCTGTCCAAGGCCTCGGCGGCCACCAAGGCCACCGCTACCGCATTGCTGTCCCGGGACGTGCTGAAACCGGCCGCTCTCAAGGCCACCTCACTGCTGCTCTGGGACCAGGCGATCCGCAAGGTGCGGGCGCGCAAGTAGGCTCGAGCGGGTGAATCTGGCTTATGTCGACAAGGGCGGCGCCGGCGAACCGGTGCTCTTCATCGCAGGCCGCGGGGGCGCGGGACGCACCTGGCACCTGCATCAGGTACCGGCATTCCAGCGGGCCGGCTACCGGGTGATCACGTTCGACAATCGCGGCGTCGGCGCCACCGAGAATGCCAGCGGCTTCACCACCGAGCAGGTGGTCGCCGATACCGCGTCACTCATCCAGAAGGTGGTCGGCGGGCCGGTCCGGGTGGTCGGGGTGTCGATGGGGTCGTTCATCGCCCAGGAACTCATGGTGTCGCGGCCCGAACTGGTCAGCCAGGCGGTGCTGATGGCGACCCGGGGCCGCCACGACGGTGCGCGGGACTTCTTCAACAAGGCCGAACGTGATTTCCACCAGGCCGGTATCACGCTGCCGCCCAGCTACGACGCGAAAGTCCGTCTGCTGGAGAACTTCTCGCCGAAGACGCTGAACGACGACCGCGCCGTGCGGGACTGGGGCGAGATGTTCACCATGTGGCCCACCAAGTACACCCCCGGCCTGCGCAGCCAGCTGGCGATCGCCCCGGAAGGCAACCGGCTGCCCGCCTATGCGCATATCAAGGCGCCGGTGCTGGTGATCGGCTTCGGCGACGATGTGCTGATGGCCCCGCACCTGAGCCGTGAGGTGGCCGATGCCATCCCGGGCGCGCGCTACCTGGAGATCCCGGACGCCGGCCACCTGGGCTTCATCGAGCACCCGGACGCGGTCAACGAGGCGATGCTGGAATTCTTCGCCGAAGCCAAGCTTTAGGCTGTCGGGGTGAACCCCTCGACGACCCAGGCCCGTGTCGTCGTCGACGAACTGATCCGCGGCGGGGTCCGTGACGTGGTGTTGTGCCCCGGATCGCGCAACGCCCCACTGGCGTTCGCCCTGCACGACGCGGACCGCGCCGGGCGGATCCGGTTGCACGTCCGCATCGACGAGCGCACCGCGGGTTTCCTGGCCATCGGTCTGGCGGTTTCCGGGCAGGCCCCGGTGCCCATCGCGATGACCTCGGGTACCGCGGTGGCCAATCTGGGACCCGCCGTGGTCGAGGCCAACTATGCGCGGGTGCCGTTGATCGTGCTGAGCGCGAACCGGCCCTACGAATTGCTGGGCACCGGGGCGAACCAGACCATGGAGCAGCTCGGCTATTTCGGCAGCCAGGTGCGCGAAAGCATCAGCCTCGGTCTTGCCGAGGACCGCGATCTTGCCGCGGCCAACGCCCAGTGGCGCTCGGCCACCTGCCGGGTACTGGTGGCGGCCAAGGGATCTCGCAGCGCCAATGCCGGCCCGGTGCAGTTCGACATCCCGCTGCGTGAGCCGCTGGTGCCGGACGTCGACAGCGACGGCGCCACTCCGGATGGCCGTCCCGGCGGGCGGCCTTGGACGTACACCCCGCCGGTCAGCTTCGACCAGCCGCTGGACATCGATCTCACCCCGGACACCGTGGTCATTGCCGGCCACGGTGCCGGCCCGCATCCGAATCTGGCCGGGCTGCCCACCGTGGCCGAGCCGACCGCGCCGGCCGCGGCCAATCCGCTGCACCCACTGGCTCTGCCGCTGCTGCACCCCAAGCAGGTCATCATGGCCGGTCGCCCCACCCTGCACCGGACGGTGTCCACCCTGCTCGCCGACCCCTCGGTGCCGGTCTTCGCGCTCACCACCGGGCCGCGCTGGCCCGATGTGTCCGGAAACTCGCAGGCCACCGGTACCCGTGCGGTGACCTCCGGTGCCCCCGACCCGGCCTGGCTGCGGCGCTGCGCCGAGCTCAACGAACGCACCCGCGCGGCGGTGCGCGCCCAGCTCGACGAGCATCCGCACACCACCGGCCTGCATGTGGCGGCGGCGGTGGCCGCCGGGCTGCGCGACGGTGACCAGCTGGTGCTCGGCGCCTCCAACCCGGTGCGCGATATCGCGCTGGTGGGCCTCAACGCGCCCGGGGTCAAGGTGCGCTCCAATCGCGGTGTCGCCGGTATCGACGGCACCGTGTCGACGGCGATCGGTGCCGCGCTGGCCCACGAACGCTGCGACGGTGGCGGCACCGTGGCGCTGATCGGTGATCTGACCTTCGTGCACGACAGCTCGGGGCTGCTGATCGGGCCGACCGAGCCGCGACCGCGCAACCTCACCATCGTGGTGTCCAACGACAACGGCGGCGGCATCTTCGAGCTGCTGGAACAGGGCGATCCGCGGTTCTCCGATGTGTCGTCGCGCATCTTCGGCACCCCGCACGATGTGGACATCGCGGCGTTGTGCCGGGCGTATCACGTCGAGTGCCGACAGGTCGAGGTGGACGCGCTGGCCGACGCGCTGCGCGAACCGTTCGATGGGATGCGGGTGCTGGAGGTCAAGGCCGACCGGTCCTCGCTGCGCGCATTGCACGCGGCCATCCGGGCGGCGCTCTAGTGCACCTGCTCACCACGTGGAAGGACCGGTGGTGGCACCGGGTTCCGCGGATGTTCGGGGACGGCACCGAAACCCGCTCCCAGCGCGTCATCCGGCGGGTCCGGGTCGGCATCATCCTCGGGGCGGCCCTGGTGACCTTGCAGTCGGTGCTGCTGGTGCTCGGCGCCTGGGAGAACGACCGTCGGATCGAGGCCGATATGGGCGTCGCGGCCGCCGAGGTGCTCGACGCCGGTCCCCGGCGTTCGACGATCGAGTTCGTCACCCCCGACCGGGTCACCTACCGGCCCGAACTCGGCGTGCTCTACCCCTCGGAACTCGACACCGGGATGCGGATCTATGTCGAGTACGACCGCTCGGATCCCGATCTGGTGCGCGTGCAGCACCGCAATGCCGCGTTGTCGATCATCCCGGCGGGCTCCATCGCAGTGCTGGGCTGGCTGGTCGCCGGCACCGCGCTGCTCGTGGTGGCGGTGATCGCCCGGCGGATCGAGGACCGGGACGGTCAGGATCAGGAGGACGCGACCAACTTGTCCAGCCAGTCCTCGTCGTAGATGTCGACCTTCTCCTCGTTCACCAGGTCGAAGACCGTGGGCGTCCCGGTGTTGACCGGGTCGACCAGGAACAGGTAGTCGTAGTTCGTCTCATCCATCTGCACGGTGTCCACCGCGGCCTCACCGTCGGCGATCCGCTGCGCCGACTCCTCGGGGATCCCGGCCGCGCGGGCCTTGTCGGCCATCTCGTCATCGCTGGGCCCCCGGCCGGAAGGGTCCTGGTCCGCCCACAGTTCCTCGACGAACGTCTGGAAAGCCACCGCCGGTGTGCTGCCGTCCTGGGCCGCCACGAACAGGGCATTGCTGACCCGTTCGGAGTAGGTGGACCCCGACATTTCCAGGAACGTCAACGGGCGGTAGGTGACGGCAAGGCGGCCGCTGGCGATATGGCGGCGGATGGATTCCCCGGCGTCGTGCTGTAGGTCCGCGCAATGCGTGCATTGCGGTTCGGCGAAGATCTCGATCTGCACCGGTGCATCCTCGAATCCGGCCTGGACACCGAAGCCGTCCTCGCTCAGCTGTGTCAACGGTTTGTTCGGATCGGACTGGGCGCTACCTTCGATCTGGCGGGTGCAGCCCACGGCGGTCAGCAGCGTCAAACCGGTGAGCAAGGCCAACATTCGATGCACGACGCCACCGTACCGCTGTCGTGGTGTTCGCATGCCATATGCCCGCACGCAACCGTGCTGTTAACCGGTGGTGCGACAGTCGGCGACGTGCGCGTTGCAATCGTTGCCGAGTCCTTCCTCCCGAACGTCAACGGCGTGACCAATTCGGTGCTTCGGGTGATCGAGCATCTCCGGCGCACCGGACACGAGGTGCTGGTCATCGCGCCGGACACCCCACGCGGCGAGGCGCCCGCCGAAAGGGTGCACGACGGTGTGCGCGTGCACCGGGTGCCCGCCCACATGTTCCCGATGGTGACCTCGCTGCCGCTCGGTGTGCCGCTGCCCCGGATCGTAGGTGTGCTGCGCGGTTTCGATCCCGATGTGGTGCATCTGGCATCGCCGGCGCTCCTGGGTTGGGGCGGTGTGCACGCCGCCCGGTACCTCGGTGTTCCCGCGGTGGCGGTATTTCAGACCGATGTCGCCGGGTTCGCCGAAAGCTACGGTGTCGGTGTGCTGTCCCGGGCGTCCTGGGCGTGGACGCGCCGGCTGCACAGCAAGGCCGACCGCACCCTGGCTCCGTCCACCTCGGCGATGGAAAATCTTGCCGCTCATGGTGTTCCGCGTCTGCACAAGTGGGGTCGCGGGGTAGACATCACCGGTTTCGTGCCGTCGGCGCGCGACGAGTCGCTGCGGGCGGCGTGGTCCCCGGCGGGGAAACCGGTTATCGGCTTCGTCGGCAGGCTGGCACCGGAGAAGCATGTCGAGCGGCTGGCCGTCCTGGCCGCCCGCGATGACCTGCAGGTTGTCATCGTGGGCGCCGGCGTGGACAGAGACAAGCTCGAATCACTCATGCCGACAGCGGTTTTCACCGGGGAGCTGCGCGGCGCAGAGCTGGCCGCGGCGTATGCCAGCATGGATGTCTTCGTGCACCCGGGCGAGCATGAGACGTTCTGTCAGGCCGTCCAGGAGGCGATGGCCTCGGGTCTGCCGGTGATCGCCCCCGATGCTGGTGGGCCGCGTGATCTGGTCACGCCGATGCACACCGGCCTGCTGCTGGGTGTCGACGAATTCGAGGCCCGGCTGTGCGGTGCCGTCGACCACCTGGTCGCCGAGCGGTCCCGGTACTCGGCGGCGGCTCGGCGCAGCGTGCTCGCCCGCACCTGGCCCGCGGTGTGTGACGAGCTGCTCGGGCACTACGAATCGGTGATCGGGGAACGCCGCCGCCTCGCGGCGTGATCGGGCCCCGCCGCCTCGCGGCGTGATCGGGCCCAGCCGCCTCGCGGCGCCCCTCTAGAGTGGTCGAGACGCCGTGGGGGGAGCCGTGATGACAACACCACAGCCCACCTCGACGTGGGCGCCGTTGCGATCGCCGGTGTACCGGGCGCTGTGGATCGCGCAACTGGTGTCCAACCTCGGCACCTGGATGCAGACCGTCGGCGCGCAGTGGATGCTGGTCGGCGATCCGCGCGCCGCGGTGCTGGTGCCGCTGGTGCAGACGGCCACGACGCTGCCGGTGATGCTGCTGGCCTTGCCGTCGGGCGTGCTGGCCGACCTCGTCGACCGCCGCCGGCTGCTGATTGCCACCCAGGGTGCGATGGCCGCCGGGGTGGGTCTGCTCGCATCGCTGACCGGTGCTGGGCTGACGACTCCGGCGGTGCTGCTGACCTTGCTGTTCATGATCGGGTGTGGGCAGGCGCTGGTGGCGCCGGCCTGGCAGGCCATCCAGCCCGATCTGGTTCCCGCCCAGCAGATCCCGGCCGCCGCAGCGTTGGGGAGCATGAGCATCAACCTGGCCAGGGCCATCGGGCCGGCCATCGCCGGGGTGCTGGTGTCGCTGTCCGGGCCGACGCTGGTCTTCGCGCTCAACGCGGTGTCGTTCGCCGGGATCGTCATGGTGCTCTTCTTCTGGCGGCCCGCCGCGGTGGAGCGCCGCGAACCGGTCGAGCGTGCCTTGGCGGCGCTCAGCGCGGGTGGGCGGTTCATCCGCAGCTCTCCGGTGGTGCGGCGAATCCTGCTGCGGGCGGCGCTGTTCGTGGCGCCGGCCAGTGCACTGTGGGGGCTGCTCCCGGTGATCGCGAGCCGGCAATTGGGCTTGGCGGCGTCGGGCTACGGGGTGCTGCTGGGCGCGCTCGGTGCCGGTGCGGTGCTGGGAGCCTTCCTGTTGTCGTGGCTTCGGTCGCGCTTCGGTCAGAACGTGTTGCTCACCACCGCGGCGGCGGGGTTCGCGCTGACCACCGTCGTGCTGGCGGTGGTGCCGAACGTCGTCGCGGTGCTGCTGGCACTGCTGTTGGGTGGCGCCTCCTGGCTGCTGTCGCTCTCGACGCTGAACGCGTCGATGCAGCTGAGCCTGCCGGGCTGGGTGCGCGCCCGTGGACTGTCGGTGTATCAGCTGGTCTTCATGGGCGGGCAGGCGGTCGGTTCGCTGGTCTGGGGTGTGGTCGCCACCGCCACCAGCAGCGTCACCAGCCTGCTGATCAGTGCCGGCTTTCTGGTGGTGTGCGGACTGTCCTCGCTGTGGTGGCCGCTGCACGCCAGGACCGGCGATCTGGACCTGACCCCGTCCTCGCACTGGCCCGAGCCGAACCTGGTGTTCGATCCCGCCCCGCTCGACGGTCCGGTGTTGGTGCTCACCTCCTATCGGGTGGCACCCGACGACGAGCAGCACTTCCTCACCGCGATGGAGGTGCTGGGCCGCTCCCGGCAACGCACCGGGGCGTCACAGTGGCGACTGTTCCGCAGTGTCGAACACGAATCGACCTTCGTCGAGACGTTCGTGGTGCGGTCCTGGGGCGAGCACATGCATCAACACCACACCCGGCTCACCGGCCAGGACCTGCTGATCGAACGGGCCGTGGAACGCTACACCGATGGTGTGCCCGTCTCCGAGCACTACATCGCGGTGCGCGGACGCTAGCCCTGCGCCTGCACGGACACCGGCTGCCACTCCCGCCAGGTCGCCAGCCGCTGGGCGTAATCGGCCTCGGCGAGCTGCAGCGGGATCTCCCCGAAGAACACCCGCAGGGGCGGCTGCTCGGCGTCGACGATTTTGAGTACCGCGGCGGCCGAGGCCTGTGGGTCGCCCGATTTCGCGGTGCGCTTGGCCCTGGCCTCCTGGGCCTCGGCATGGGCGTCGGTGTACTCGGGCAGGGGCGTCGCGTGGCGGGCCGAGGACCCGGCCCAGTCGGTGTCGAATCCGCCCGGCTCGATCAGCGTGACGTGGATACCGAACCCGGCGATCTCCTGGGCCAGCGACTGGGAGAAACCCTCCAGCGCCCACTTCGACGCGTGGTAGATGCCGACGTTCTGGAACGCGGTGATCCCGCCGATGGAGGACACCTGGATGATGTGTCCGCTGCGCTGGGCCCGCAGGAACGGCAGCGCGGCCTGGGTCACCCACAGCGCACCGAACAGGTTCGTCTCGATCTGGTCCCGGGCCTCGGCCTCGGACAGTTCTTCGATGAAGCCGAACTGTCCGTATCCGGCGTTGTTGACCACGACGTCGAGCCGGCCGAAGTGCTCGTGCGCGGCCTTGACCGCGGCAAAATCGGCCGTCCGATCGGTGACGTCGAGCTGCAGCGGCAGGATCGCCGCGCCGTATTTGGTGACCAGGTCCTCCAGCGACCGGGTGTCGCGGGCGGTGGCGGCCACCTTGTCACCACGTTCCAGGGCCGCGATCGCCCATTCCCGGCCGAAGCCGCGGGACGTGCCGGTGATGAACCAGACCTTCTCGGCCATATCGATGCCTTCCGTTGGCGTGCGCTTCAGCGGTAGCAACGTCAGCGCGCAATCCCCATTCCCGGAACCTGGGGACTCACAGGTAGTTTTAATCCGATGAGCAGGGCGTCGCTGGAGAAGGATCCGCACGAGGTCGCGTCGATGTTCGACGCCGTGGCCCGTCGCTACGACATCACGAACACGGTGATGTCGCTGGGGCAGGACCGGTACTGGCGTCGCCAGACCCGGTCGGCACTGGCGATCGGGCCGGGGGAGCGGGTGCTCGACCTGGCCGCCGGCACGGCGGTGTCGACCGTCGAATTGGCGACATCGGGCGCCTGGTGCGTGGCCGCGGACTTCTCGGTCGGAATGCTGGCCGCCGGCGCATCCCGCGCGGTGCCCAAGGTGGCCGGGGATGCCACCAAGCTGCCGTTCGCCGACGGTGTGTTCGACGCGGTGACCATCAGCTTCGGGCTGCGCAACGTGGTCGATCATGTGGCGGGGCTGCGGGAGATGGCGCGGGTGACGCGCCCCGGCGGCCGGCTGGTGGTGTGCGAGTTCTCCACACCGACCAACGCCCTGTTCGCCACCGCATACAAGGAGTACCTGATGCAGGCGCTGCCGATGATGGCGCGCGCGGTGTCGAGCAACCCGGATGCGTATGTGTATCTCGCCGAGTCGATTCGGGCCTGGCCGACGCAGTCGCAGCTTGCCGACCGTATCCGCGACGCGGGCTGGGAATCGGTACGCTGGCGCAACCTGACCGGTGGCATCGTCGCACTGCATGCGGCGGTCAAGCCGGGCTGATGACGGTGAGCGTCCCCGTGCTGGCCCTTGCCGGCTTTCTCGGAGCCGGCAAGACGACGCTACTCAACCACCTGCTGCGCAACAGTCGCGGCGTGCGAATCGGGGCTCTGGTCAACGATTTCGGCGCGGTGAACATCGACGCGATGTTCGTCGCCGGCCAGGTCGACGCGATGGCTTCGCTGTCCAACGGGTGTATCTGTTGCGCGGTGGACGCCACGGAGGCCGCCGATATGCTGGGCAGGCTCGCCGCGGTACGCCCCGCCCTGGACCTGATCGTCGTGGAGGCCAGCGGTATCGCCGAACCCCCGGTGCTGGCGCGCACCATCGCCACCGCCGGTGACGACCGATTCCACTACGCGGGCCTGGTGCTGGTGGTGGACACCGCCCAGCCGGCCGAACTGGGCCACGGCGTCCGGGTGGCCGATCTGGTGGTGCTCAACAAGGCCGGCGACGGTGACGCCGATGCGGTGGCCGCCGCGGTGCGCGCCGAGAATCCACGGGTTCCGTTGGTGCGCACCGATTTTGCGCGCGTGGACCCGGCCTTGCTGATCGATCCTCCGGTGCGGCGGCGCGAACGCCCGGCTCAGTTGTCATTGGACGAACTGCTGGTGGACGACGATCATCACCATGAGCACCCCGAGTACCAGAGTGTGGAGTTCGACACCGATGCGCCGGTGAACCCGCGCCGCTTTCTGGCGTTTCTGCACGATCGGCCTGCCGGGCTCTATCGCGCAAAGGGTTTCGTGGATTTCGGTGACGGTGGCCGATATTCGGTGCAGTTGGTGGGCAGCTCGCTGCGGTTCGACAAGCGCGGTGCCGCCGGGCGCGGGAGCACGTTGGTGCTGATCGGCACCGGGATCGACGAGGCGGCGCTGTCGGCTGCACTGCGCGAGTGCACCCGTGAACCCGCCGACGAGAACGCGATGCTCGGTGTGTACAAGTACGTGGTGTAAACCGGGTGGCCGTGACCCCGGGAGGTGGCGCACCCGTTACTCTGCGCCCATGTTCACAGTCAATGAGTACTTCGGCGGCGATGTCGCGTCGATCGCCTTCACGACGGCGCAGGGTCCGGCCACCGTCGGGGTCATGGCCGTCGGCGAGTTCGAGTTCGGGACCTCCCGGCTGGAGATCATGACGGTGGTGTCCGGTGCGCTGGCCGTGCGGCTTCCGGGCCGCGACGACTGGGAAACCTATGGTGCGGGAGCACAATTCACGGTCGCCGCGGACAGCAAGTTCACGGTGCGTGCGGAGGTCGAGACGGCCTACCTGTGCGAGTACCGCTGACTCGGATCAGATCTGGGTGTTGGGTGTGGCCCGTCGCGGGGGTGTGTCGAAGTCGAGATGGAGCGCGGCCATGAGAACCTCCCCCCCGAGGCGTGGTCAGCAATGTCGACCGGTGATCCGTATGCGGAGCCTGGCACAGGATCCGACCCGGACACAAGGGTCTATGTTAATGAATATTCTTTGAGCACGATCCTTCCACTGCGGGGTAAAACGCAAGCTGGATGCCGTCGGTCGCTGCGGGTGTTGAGGCGCAGTTCCCATGACTCACCGGGGCTCATCGGATGCGATACCGTGGGGCCATGTCTACGGCCGGTTCGCCCGCGCAACCGCCGGTGCGGCGCCGGCCGCGCGACCGAAAGGCCCAGATCGTGAAGGCCGCCGCCGAGGCGTTCAGCGCGCTCGGCTATCACGCGGTGAGCATGGAGGAGATCGCCGCCCGGGTCGGCATTTCCGCGGCGGCCCTCTACCGCCATTCGCCGAACAAGTACGGGCTCTTCCGCGATGCCGTCCTCGGACTGGGTCAGCAATTGGTGCACTGCACCGATATCGGCGATCAGGGACACGACCCGGCCACCCAACTGGCCGGCCTCGTCGACGCCCTGGTGGACACCGCGATCGTCAACCGCACGTCCGGCGGACTCTATCGCTGGGAGGGCCGCTATCTCAACGCCGAGGATCGGCAGATGTTGGGCGGGCAGCTCGAACTGGTCAACCAGCGGCTGCAGCAGCCGCTGCTGCGGCTACGGCCGGACCTCACCGCACACGAACGATGGACCCTGTCGTTGGCCGCGCTGAGTGTCATCGGCAGCGTCACCGACCATCGGAACCCCCTGCCCGCCAAAGAGATCCGCGTGTTGCTGGCCCGGCTGACGATGACGGTGCTGGCCGCGCACCTGCCCGCCCCGGTCGAGTCGGCCGAGCCGGAGTCGCCGGCGCCCGCGGGTGCCGGCGGAAAATACGAGATGTTGTTGCGGGAGTCGCTGCTGCTGTTCCACCGGAAGGGATTCCGGGACACCAGCATGGACGATATTGCCGCGGCCGTGGGCATGCAGGCATCCGGCATCTACCGGTACTTTCCGTCCAAAACCGATCTGCTGGTCGCCTCCTACCGGCGCATCGCCGACCGCACCTCCGGCGATGTATCGAGTGTGCTTGCGGTGGAACCGGATCCGGAGCAGGCGTTGGCCCGGCTCATCGACCTGTATGTGGCGCGCTCGTTCCGAGAGCCCGAGATCGCCTACGTGTACTACGCCGAACGTGGCAACGTGCCTGACGCGGACCGGGCGCCGATCCGCAACATCCAGCGCGCGACAGTGCACGAGTGGGCGCACCTGTTGGCCGATTCACGCCCGGAGTTCACGCACGCGCAGGCGACGTTCGCCGTGCACGCAGCGTTCGGGCTGGTGGTCGACCTGGGCCGGCCGGCCCGCTACCAGAACAGCGCCCACGCCCGTGCCTGCGTCACGCTGTTGATGGAGACGATGCTGCTGGGCCGGGGACCGCAGCCGGTGTGATCCGAGGATCAGCAGAACGGCTTGCGGTCGTCGAACCTGCGCGAGACGAGACCGGCCGCCCGCCAGGCACGGGCTATCCAATCCTCGTCCTCGTCGGTGACCAGGTTGCCCATCATCCGTACCGCCATCGTCATCAGGGCGTGTGAGCGCATCGCCACCGGGCCCACCGCGGGGAGAAATCGCGGCAGCGTCAGCAGCAGCGCCAGCCGACGCGCCGCGGAGAAACCGCGTGCGTAATGCTCGGTGAGCACCGCCGGCCAGGCCGCGGTGAGATCGCCGGAGCCCAGCAGCTGGGCGGCCAGCCGCCCGGTCTCCAGGCCATAGTCGATGCCCTCGCCGTTGAGCGGGTTGACGCAGGCCGCGGCGTCGCCGATCAGCATCCAGTTCGGCCCGGCCACTCCGGAGACCGCACCGCCCATCGGGAGCAGGGCCGACAGCCCGGCGCGCGGTTCGCCTTCGAAGCCCCACTCATCCCGGCGCAGATCGCAGTAGTAGGACATCAGCGGGCGCAGCGCCGCATCCGACGGGCGTTTCGCGGTGGCCAGCGCCCCGACTCCGACGTTCACCTCACCGTTGCCCAACGGGAAGATCCACCCGTAGCCGGGCAGCACCTTGCCCTGCGGCGATCGCAGTTCCAGATGCGAGGTGATCCACGGTTCGTCGGCCCGCGGCGTCGCGATGTAACCGCGCACCGCCACGCCGTACACCGTCTCCTGATGCCAGCTGCGGCCCAGCACCCGCCCCAGTGTGGAGCGCGCGCCGTCGGCGACGATCAGCTCGGCCACCCCGACCGCTGAACCGTCATCGAGCAGCAACTCGGCCACCCGGCCGGCCGCATCGTGGCGGACATCGACGACCTTGGTGCCGAGCAGCATCTTCGCGCCGTCGTCTGCGGCGACCATGCGGATCCGGTCGTCGAGTTCGGTACGCGGGACCGCGCTGCTGGTCGGCGGGAATGACGGGCCCGGCCACGGGATCTGCACGTCGGCGCCGAACCCGGACATCCGCAATCCGTGATGGCTGATCCGGCCGGCCAGCCAGCCGCCGAGGCCGAGGCGCTGCAACTCCGAGACCGCTCGGGGCGTCAGCCCGTCACCGCAGGCCTTGTCCCGGGGAAACTGCGCAGAGTCGATGACCAACACATCGCGGCCGGCCCGCGCCGCCCACGCGGCCGCCGCCGAACCGGCAGGTCCGGCGCCCACGACGACCACGTCTGCCTTGATCAAGTCGCTGCGCTCCTGCCCTGGTGTTCATTCCTCGAGTCGCTGCGCTCCTGCCCGCGTGTTCACTCCTCGAGTCGCTGCGCTCCTGCCCGCCGTTGCGCGGTACCTCCACAGTATGTTGGACGCATGAGGACACCGGCGAGCGTGGTGGCGGGGGTGGACTTCGGGGATCCCGAATTCGCCGCGCAGGTGCGCGACGGAGTGGCGCGCGTCGAAGATCTGATGGCCACCGAGCTGGGTAAGGCGGATGAGCTGATGGCCGAGGCCGTCCAGCATCTGTTCCAGGCCGGCGGCAAGCGGTTCCGGCCGCTGTTCACCGTGCTGTCGGGTTCGCTGGGGCCCCGTCCCGAGGATGGCGATGTGACGATCGCCGGTGCGGTGATCGAGCTGGTGCACCTGGCCACCCTCTATCACGACGATGTGATGGACGAGGCCCAGGTGCGCCGCGGAGCCGACAGCGCCAACGCGAGGTGGGGCAACAACATCGCGATCCTGGCCGGCGACTACTTGTTCGCCACGGCCTCGCGGCTGGTGTCCCGGCTCGGACCGGATGCGGTCCGCGTGATTGCGGATACATTCGCCCAGCTGGTCACCGGTCAGATGCGGGAGACCCGGGGTGCGGCCGGGGGCACCGACGAGATCGAGCACTACCTCAAGGTGGTGTACGAGAAGACGGCCTGCCTGATTTCGGCGTCCGGCCGCTTCGGTGCCACCTTCTCCGGTGCCGGTGAAGAGCAGATCGAGCGGTTGTCGCGTCTCGGCGGCATCGTCGGGACGGCGTTCCAGATCTCCGATGACATCATCGATATCGACAGCGACCCGGACGAATCCGGCAAGGTCCCCGGCACTGACCTGCGTGAAGGCGTTCATACTCTGCCGGTGCTGTACGCGCTGCGCGAGTCCGGCCCCGACGCCGACCGGCTGCGGGTGCTGCTCGCCAAGCCCATCGAAGACGATGCCGAGGTCGCCGAGGCGCTGACGCTGCTGCGCCGGTCTCCAGGCATGGCACGCGCCAAGGAGACCGTGCGCGACTACGCGGTGCGGGCCCGCGAGGAGCTGGCGAACCTGCCCGAGGGTCCCGGTCGGGCTGCGCTGGCCACCCTGGTGGACTACACCGTCAACCGGCACGGATAGTCGGAACCTACGGGGGTCGACCGGCGTTACATCACCGAAGACATTCGTAGGAGGAACTCTGATGACCTGGCACCCGCATGCCAACCGGATGAAGACCTTCGTGCTGCTTGTCGGCATGTCCGCGCTCATCGTGTTCATCGGTTCGCTGTTCGGCAATTCGTCGATCCTGTGGCTGTCGGTGTTGTTCGCGGTCGGCATGAACGCCTACGTCTACTTCAACAGCGACAAGATGGCGCTGCGGGCGATGCACGCCCAGCCCGTGACCGAGATGCAGGCCCCGGCGATGTACCGGATCGTGCGCGAGCTCGCGACCACCGCGCGCCAACCCATGCCGCGGCTGTACATCAGCGATACCGCCGCCCCCAATGCGTTCGCCACCGGACGCAATCCCCGTAACGCCGCGGTGTGCTGCACCACCGGCATCCTGCAGATCCTCGACGAGCGGGAACTGCGCGCGGTGCTCGGCCATGAACTGTCCCATGTGTACAACCGCGACATCCTGATCTCGTGTGTGGCCGGTGCGATGGCTTCGGTCATCACCGCGCTGGCCAACATCGCGGTGTTCGCCTCCATGTTCGGGGGCAACCGTGACGGCGGGGCGAATCCCTTTGCCATGCTGTTGGTTTCGCTGCTGGGTCCGATTGCGGCCACGGTGGTCAAGCTGGCGGTGTCGCGTTCGCGCGAGTACCAGGCCGATCAGTCGGGGGCGGAGCTGACCGGTGATCCGCTGGCGTTGGCCAGCGCACTGCGCAAGATCGCCTACGGTGTGCAGGCCGCGCCGTTGCCGCCCGAGCCGCAACTGGCCGATCAGGCGCACCTGATGATCGCCAACCCGTTCCGGGCGGGGGAGAAGATCGGCAAGCTCTTCTCCACCCATCCGCCGATCGAGGACCGGATCGCCCGGCTGGAGGCGATGGCCGGACGTGGGCCCCTGTGATTTCGGCGCTGATACGTCTGTGTTTCGTACGCGAGCGCGCCGAAATCACCGAGTTTGGCTAGGGTGTCGCCATGCGTATGCGAGGTCTGTTCTCCGCCATGGCGGCCGCCGCCGCCGTGAGCGCACCGGCGATCGCCGGCGCCGAGCCTGCGCCGCCGCCCCCACCGCCGCCGGGCCCGAACATCAACGCCTGGGAGCTGGTCAAACCGTCGGCGTATGCGGTCAACGACGGCAGCATGTACGCCTTCACCGTGCCCGGCGACATCACCTGCGTGATCAGCCGCGGCACCGGCGGGTACGGCTGCAGCGGGCCGTTCCCGGCGGCACCCAACGGCGCCAACGTGGTGTCCGGCGGGCAGGTCGGAGCGCCCGGTTTCGCCAGCGCCGCCAATCCGATCTACATCGGGGACCAGCCGCCCCAGCCGCTTCCCGCCAATTCGCGCCTCGGCTTCCAGAACGTCAGCTGTGGCACCGACGGCGTGCTGACCGCATGCCAGAACTCGTTCGACCAGTCCGGTTTCGTGATCAGCCCGGCGGGCAGTTACATCCTCAACCCGAGCAACCCGCTGCTGGACCGGCCCGAGGGGCGCAACCCCTACTTCAACTGAGCGGCGGCGCTAGAAACCCGCGCCGTGCACCTCGTGGCCGGGCTTCTCCAGCATCAGCCCGCGGTAGGCGTCCTCCACGGTGCAGCCGCGGTTGATCACCCCGTCGACCTCGCGGGCGATCGGCATCGGAATGCCGTACTGCTCGGCGAAGTCCATGATCACCGACGAGGCCTTCACCCCCTCGGCGACCTGGTTCATCGCCGCGATGATCTCCTCGACGGTCTTACCCGAGCCGAGTTGCTCGCCGACGTGACGATTGCGGCTGCGCAGTGAGGTACAGGTGACGATCAGATCGCCCATACCGGCCAGGCCGCCGAAGGTGTCGCGATGCCCGCCCATGGCCACGCCGAGCTTGGACATCTCGGCGACCGCGCGGGCCATCACCATCGCCCGGGTGTTCTCCCCGATGCCCAGCGAGTACCCCATGCCGACGGCGATCGCGTACACGTTCTTCAGCGCGCCGGCCATCTCCACGCCCACCACGTCATCGGAGGTGTAGGTGCGAAAGCGCCTGGTGCGGAACAGGTCTGCCAGGTTGGCGGCCAGATGCTGGTCGGGCATCGCGAGCACGGCGGCGGCGGCGTAGCCTTCGGCGACCTCGCGGGCGATGTTCGGCCCGGCCAGGATGCCGGCCGGATGCCCGGGCAGTACCTCGTCGACGACCTGGCTCATCCGCAGATTGGTGCCCTGCTCCAGGCCCTTCACCAACGACACCACCGGCACCCACGGGCGCAGCTCGCGCGCGAGCTCCTCAAGCACTCCCCGGAACCCGTGCGACGGGACTCCCATCACGATGACATCGGCGCTGCGGGCGGCCTCGGAGAAGTCGGTGGTGGCCCGCAGGGCGTCCGGCAGGGCGACCTCGTCACCGAGGTATCGCGAGTTGCGGTGGTTGTCGTTGATGTCCTTGGCGGTGTCCTCCGAGCGCACCCATTGCAGCGTCGGTGTGCGCCGGGCGCAGATGCTCGCGACGGTGGTGCCCCAGGACCCTCCGCCCAGTACGACGACGTTCGGTTCGCGTTGTGCAGGTGCCATCGGGTCAGCGTATTGCCGCGACCGTGTCGTTGACCGCAAGTTGCCGAACTGGCTCGCGGACTGCGCGGGCGTGCGGGACGCAGGTTCAGGGGCGCCCACAGCTTCCGGTACCCGCGACGTTGCAGTTATCGCGCAGAAGTTCGAGTGCGGGCCGCGATAACTGCAACGTCGCGAGGAACCTGGCGGCCCCGGCGGGCGCTACCGGTAGTTGACGAACTGCAGCGCGACCTCCAGGTCGGCGCCGCGCAACAGGGCCTGCACGGCCTGCAGGTCGTCGCGCTTCTTGGAGCTGACCCGGATTTCCTCGCCCTGGATCTGTGCCTTGACTCCCTTGGGGCCCTCGTCGCGGATCAGCTTGGTGATCTTCTTGGCGTTCTCGCTGTCGATGCCCTGCTTGATACTGCCGATGACCTTGTAGGTCTTCCCCGAGGGCTGCGGGTCACCGGCCTCGAATGCCTTCATGGAGATGTCCCGGCGGATCAGCTTCTCCTTGAAGACGTCGACGGCGGCCTTGACGCGCTCCTCGGTGGAGGAGACCAAGATGATGCCCTCCTCGCCCTGCCATTCGATCGTGGTGTCGGTGCCGCGGAAGTCGAACCGGGTGGAAAGCTCCTTGGCCGCCTGGTTGAGCGCGTTGTCGACCTCTTGCCGATCGGCCTTGCTGACGATGTCGAAGCTTGAATCCGCCATTGGACCCTCCTCATAGTGCCGTTTTCGTCTTCGGTACATCCTCGTTGTAGTCTGCTACTCGCACCAAATCCGGCAGGTTGCCCGAGCGGCCAATGGGAGCGGACTGTAAATCCGTCGGCTTACGCCTACACAGGTTCGAATCCTGTACCTGCCACGCTGGTCAGGCCCCCTTTCGAGGGGGCCTGACTGGTTTCAGGGGAGCCGCCGTCCGCAGTCCGTCCGCAGTAGGATCAACGAATGGACGCGGCGACCGTTTCGGCACTCGCATCCAGCGTCTCGGCCTGTGCAGCTTGGTTCGCTTTCGGCACCGCCACCCACCGAGCCAAGAAGGACTGGCAACGGACCACCGTTCTCCAATGTGCGGTAACGATCCTTCAGCAATGCCAGCAACGGCACAATCGGGAGCACACGCTATTAGAATTCGAAGGAGACCTGACTTCGAACGAGTTCCAGGCGGCCAGGGCTGAGTTGTCGGAGATCACTGACCGGGTCCAGAAAGCCCATATCCAGCTGGCTCTGGTTGCGGCGCCGCAAGTTGTCAAAGCTTCGAGTGACATCCTGGATCTGATGCAAAGCCTGGACGCTGATCTCTTTTTCTTCGAGCACGATCACCCGCAGGGCGGGAAGTACGACGGACGCATGTACTGCATGGAGAGTTTGATTATCGGCAAGGGCAGTGTCGAGGCTGCATTGTCGCGGGCTATAAGCCAACACGCCTCGACGTCTGTCCAGAGGCTGTCTGAGCGCGTCCGCCGAAGGTCCCGCAAACGGCCATCGAGCTAGCCTGATCGAATGCCGCCGCCACGGCGTCCAGATCGTCCGGGTACAGGTGCCCGTAGCGGTCGAGAGTTAGCACCGCGGACTTGTGGCCGAGCAGCCGCTGAACCACCTTGATATTGGCCCCCGATCGGATGGCCAGTGCCGCGCACGTGTGCCGCAGATCATGCAGGCGGACCCCGGCGCACCCGTCCACCGCCGCCGTCGCCTTCTGGAACGAATAGCGGGCCTGCCCGAGCGTCAGCCACTTCTCGCCGCGGGTCGGCGAGAACAGTAACTCGTCGTCCCCGCGGCCCTTGATCTCCGTCTTCAGCAGCTTGATCAAGAACGCCGGCACCGGCACCGTCCGAGACTGCTTACCCTTCGTCGGACCCTCCAGCTGTCCCTGCTTCCGGACGTACGTCACCGACCGCGTGACCCGGATTCGCCCGGCCGCGAGATCCACGCTGGACACCTTCAGCGCGGCCGCCTCACCGAACCGCAGCCCGCAGTACCCGAGGACCAGGACGAGCGTCCGGTGCCGGCCGGCGGCCACCGCGACCCGATGCAGTTGTTCGTGGGTCAGATAGCGCTGCTCGGTCTCCGGGATGCTCGGCAGCTCCACGCCCTCGGCGGGATTGGCTGGCAGGTGCTTGGCCTTCACCGCGAATCGGAGGACGGCTCCGACGAGCTGGTGGGCCTGCCGGACCCGCGACGCGCTCAACCCTTTGCCCTCGAACCGGACCGACCCGTCGACTGACAGGCCGGCGATCCACCCCTGCAGGTCCTCGAATTTGACCTCGCGCAGCGGCACGTCCTTCCACCGGGGGAGAACGATCGTGTCCAGCAGTGATCGGTAGCCGGCGACTGTCTTGGGTGCCCGGACCGCTTTTGTCGCGATCCATCGCTCGGCCATCACGCCGAAGGTGACCGAGGAAAGTGCGGGATCGGTCCAAGCGCCGGTGACCTGATCGGAGACTTGCTTGTTCAGCCAGTTCTGTGCGTCCGCCTTACGGCCGAATCCCTTCGCATGCTCCTTGCCGTTCTCATCGACATACCTTGCACGCCAACGTAACCCCTTACCGGCCGCCGCGGACGGGACAGTCTCGGTCGTGCCATCGGGAAGCCGGACCGTCTTCGACCAACGATCCTCGACACCAGCGCGCCGGTTACGTGGCTGGCTCATCAGTGGACCCAGCGGTGATATTCGGCTGATCCATATCCACCAGTTCCGCGGATATCTGCCTCAGTAGACGCGGGTGGTCGTGCTCGAAAAGTAGTTCCAGCACATACGAACACATCGCGATTACGTTCTCTACGTCGACCGGTGAAGTTGAAAGATGCTCTCGAACATCGGAGTTTTCGAGCGCGGTTTTCAGGTGGTCAAGGCTGACCTCAGCCGCGCGCGTCGCGTCTCTCAACTGGGCGGTTGCATGTTCTAGCTCATCGTGTGCGGAATATAGCTCCAGTCTTGGGTCATCGGACGAATCGCCATAGACGAGCTGCTTTACATCCGTTTTCAATGCGTCGGCTATCAGCGCCGCTTCCCCGAGTCGTATTGCACGCGAACCCTGTTCAAGTCGGGAGATGGCGGAAGCGTCTAGCCCGACTGCGTCGGCAAGCTGCCGTTGGGTCATCCCCCGAATCGTCCGCGTTTCGCGCACCCTCATCCCGAAGTCGTTTTCCACTCTCGCCGCAACCATGACCGCGGACAGTTCGTGGATGGACTCATTCAGCTCGTCGCTGTCGGCCTGATCCGGGTGCGGTTCTTGCATGAGGCACACGTTAATGCTTGACAAGCAAACTGAACAGGGCCCATGCTGGACTTGCTTGTGAAGCAAGGCAATGTGCACGGCGCAAATTATGGAGGATTTCGAATGACCGGAGACGAGCTGCTCCACACCAATCAAGTCGAAGAGCAGTACGGCATCAACGCTGGAACCTTGAGGTTCTGGCGCAGTACGAACCAGGGACCGGCGAGCTTCACTCTCGGCCGCCGCGGCCGGGTGGTCTACCGGCGCAGCGAGGTCGAACGCTGGCTGGCTGAGCAGGAAGCAACGACCAGCCGCGGGGGAGCGACCGGGTGAACCGTCTCCCGCAGCACGATCACGCTGATCTCGGTCTGATCGACGACGACCGAACCGAGGATCTACGACCGAACAGCAGAACGGCCCCCGAACCCCAGGTGCGCCAACACCTGGCGGGGACCGCCGCGAACCACCCACCCAGCAACGAACAGGAGTTCTGACATGACTGTACCCACGACCGGCTCTATGCCGACACCTGCAGCTGACTGCGACTTGCTCGCGGGCGTCGCTACCCTCGCTGGCTTGACCGCGGGCCCGTGGCGCGCCGACGGCAACGGCCACCTCATCCGTGAACTGTCGGACGGCCGCCTGCAGCGTGGGGACGGCGAGATCGTCGACCAGTGCCAGCACTGCACTGTCCCCACGCCGGCAGGGCAGTCCGTGTGCGGGTTCTGCGCCGACTACACGCCACCCGCGACCCCCGCGCAACGGCTCGACGTTGCAGTGAACAAGGTCGACTTGGTGCGCCACGACGTCAACGAGGTGCTGAGCGCACTGCCGGCCGACGCACCGTTGATGGCGGTCGTCGATGTCGTAACGGCGCTGAACCATTTGAAGCGGGCCGCGGTCGCACTCGACCGGGCCACTGACGCGTTGGAAGCTGATGCCGCGGCGGTGACCCGATGAGCCAGAATGGCTTGTGCAGCGCCGGATACCAGTGGTGCCAAGCGACTTCGATGGGCTGCGCCGATGACCACAGCTCCATGACATACCAGCGGTCCACCCTCGGGGAGGGCGCTGAGTACCGTGTTCACGACGATTCGCGGTCACTGCTGATTGGCACGGGTGTCCGGTTCAACGCGCACGACGGCGATATCGCGCCCCGCATCACCGTGCACATCGAAGGCGGACCCGACGACCTCGACGTCCAGGTCGATCTGCGTGTCACCGAGGCCTACGGGTTCTCCCGGCTGCTCGACGCCGCGCTCATGGACGCCACCAGTGCGACCTTGGGCCTGTTGCCGCCCAGACTCGCTGCCGACCTGCTCGACCTGGACGGGGCGGAGGTTTCCCGGTGACCGAGATCAGCGGGCGAGCCACGGATGTCGTTGTACCTCTTGATAAATCGTCTGCCGAACGACTGGACAAGCGAGTCAGGCTGATGGCCGGCGCCGCTCGCGACAGCTTCGAGAAGCTCGGCCGTTTGCTCGACGAGGCGAAATCTGGTCAGGTTCACGAAGCGCTCGGATTCAAGAGCTGGCCCGCCTACGTCGCTGATGCGATCGGAGGACAACTCCAGCTATCGCCAGACGCGCGTAGATCCATGGTGGCGCTGATGTCCGGGGAAGGAATGTCTGAACGGGCGATCGCCGAGGCCACGGGAGCGAGCAAGTCGACGGTTCACCGCGACCTCGTCGAGGTGGTCCAGAATAGACCACCTGCGTTGGCACTCGCGGGCGACGCAGGGGATTCGAGCAGCCCGCAACCTGCGACGACCGCGGTCAGTGAGAACCGGTCTCCGATCACAACGCTCGACGGTAAGACCTTCTCTCGACCAAAGCCGAAACCGACTCCACCTGAGGGCAAGTCATCGACTCCGCCGATCACCAAGCGGTACAAGACTCTGTCCGGCGACATGCGGCGGATGGCTGATCGCATCAGCAAGCTCCTCGAGGAGGAACGGTTCGAGGCGAACCGCGAAGCTCTCGCGCGTGACCTTCAGCCGTACGGCCGATTTCTCGCGGATGCGTCTACTCGCCTCCATCAGGCACTGTCGACCGCTGGGGAGGTGGGGTCATGAGTGCCGCACCTTCCGTGTACGCAGTTCCCGACAGTCCGGCCGATCCCGTGTCCGCGGCACTGGAGTTGATCGTGCGGGTGCCCGCGGACCTGCTTGGCGTCGAGCATCTTCGGGCCGCTCTGCAGGAGCTCACTCTGATGCTGGACGCTGCTGATGCGTTCGTGGGTTTGACGTGGTTGGACGCCAGGCAGGTTGCCGCTGCGGTGGCATATGACGCCTGCAGCGGTCAGGACGCGGCGGTGTCCATGAGGCGGCGCGCCGTGAATGTGCGCAGCGACAGCGGTAGAACGGTCTGGGATAACCCGGTGCGGGCCGCCGCCGCGCTCGATATCGCCGCTGAGGTGATGAGCCTATGAGCGCCACAACTCGCAGCGTGCAGCGCAATGTTAGGGAACGGGCACGCAAACGTGGATGGCGCGTGAGGATCTCCGGCGACCACGTCACAGTGCTCGACGAAGCGACTACCGAAACCGCGCCGGTCGTCGTGGTCGAAGGGTCGCTCGAGTTCGTCGATCAATGGCTGCGGGAGCGCGCGATCGCCTCCGGGCCGGCGCGTATCGAGATGCCGGCCGGCTGGCAGGAGTGGGTGGAGCTGTTCCTGGCGGAGCAGCGCGGAGCGCACCGGGCGGAGGAGACGATCGCGACGCGGCTGGCGCACCTACGGGCCTTCGCCCTGGCGCATCCGGGTGTCACACCGGTGGACGTCACGCGGGATCAGCTGCTGGCGTGGATCGGCCGCAGGACCGTCAAACCGCGCACAGCGCACTCGATCCGGTCGACCATGCGGGTGTTCTTCCGGGTGCTGCGCGACCTCGACCACCGCGGCGACGACCCAGCCAGAACGCTGCCAGCAATATCGCTTCCACGCTCGTTGCCGCGGCCGTGCCCCGATCACGCGGTGCGCGCGGTGTACGAAACGGTCAGCGACGAGCGGTTATTGCTGGCGATCCGCGTCATGGTCGAGACCGGGATGCGCCGCCGCGAGGTCGTGCGGATCCACCCCGATGATGTCGCGGGAAGAGCAGGTGACTACCGGCTACACGTTGTCGGCAAGGGTGACCACGAACGGTGGGTACCGATCGGCGACGACCTGGCTGACCGGATCCTCGCCCACCGCGGGTACCTCTTCGCCGGCCGCGGCAGCAAGCCTGTCACCGCGAGGCATCTCGGCAAGCAGATCGCCGCGGCGCTGCCCGGGGTGTGGACTGCCCACACATTGCGTCACCGGTTCGCGACCGCCGCCTACCAAGCGACCTCGGACCTGCGCGCCGTGCAGGAGCTGCTCGGGCACAGCAGCCCGGACACGACGGCGATATACACCCAGATCGGTGGGGACGCGATGCGCCGTGCGGCCCAAGCAGCGGCCCTGCAGCTCGGCGACTGAACCGACCACGGGCAGGTGTGGCCCTTATTGCCACACCTGCCCGTCATCAGCAGAAACACCCCCACAGTTCTCCGCGTCGGGCATTTGCACCCTGCCCGTCCACAATGCCCAACGTCCACACAACCGGGTTGCTGCACCGGGGTCTCGTACCGTCCCGCAGCGCAAGACCCCGACCACGAAAGGCATACCAACCATGGCCGATTTGAAGCCCCCCGCACCGCTGCTAGACATCCGCGCTGTCGCCGAGATCCTCGGCATGAACGATCAGCAAGTTCGTGACCTCATCCGCTACGGCTCGTTGCCTGCCGTGAAGATCGGTGCGAGCCGCAACGCACGGATCCGAGTCCGTCGGGAGGACCTCGACGCACTGTTGATCCCGGTCGTCCCGAAAGAGCGGACCGTCCGATTCGATCAGGGACGCACTGCGCCTGGCCTGGACACCGCCGCCCAGGCCGACGACGGCACCGCGCCGTGACCGCGGCCCCGGAACGACGAATGCCGGGCCCCTCAACCAGGCCCGGCACCCGTCACGCGATCGACCACGGCGAGTCTAACGGGGCTGACCGACAGCACAGTTCGCGGCAGGTGGCCTGGTGGCCAGTGCATGAGTTCCTCGCTCAGGTGCTTGCCCAGGCCAACGTGGGCCCGCTGCCGTGGGTCGGCAGCCCCGCTTGGTGCGGACTCGCCGCCGACGACCCGCGGAAACTACTGGCGCTCGCCGTCGCCGGCGAACACTGGGCGCTCCGTACCGAAGTCGGCCAGGCCGCGATGGCCGAGGCATCGCGGGCAGTCTCCTCCGCCGCCGACTGGGCGGCCGCCGCGCGTGACCACCAGCGCCGCGCAGCCGCAATTCGATCCGGCAGTTACATCCCGCGAAGCCGAGAAAGGCGACCCGCGTCATGACCGACCACATTCCTGAACTGCACACCGTCCACGCCCGCCGGATACACCCCGACTCGTGGGTGCCCGCCGGCATCGAAACTTTGCCCACCGGCATGGTCAACGTCCGGTTGTACGACCACGACTTCGCCGTCGGCCGCGACACCTACGTCATCGAACCCTGCCCCGGGATCATCCATCTCGAATCCACCGTGACCCAGGTCGTTCTCGTCGGGGCCGACGCTGACGGCGAGCTCTGGGACGAGCACGGTCAGCCCTACGACGAGCACCCCGTCGTCATCGGCACCGAGATCGCTGATCCGCCGCACCAAACCCGCCACTACGCGGACCCGCAGTGGCGGCCGTCCTACGTTGGTGGCGGGTACCTCGGGACCTGCCGGGCCGACAAGGTGCCCGCGCTGCTCGTCGAACACGGCTTCCCCGATGCCGTTCCACACGAACGGAAAGGCTGGTGACGCGCACCCCGATCCCGGCCAGCTACCAAAGGTGGGGCGCCATCCGCCGGCCCTGCCCAGCCTGCCTCGCCGGTGTCGGCCAACTCTGCATCAACCGTCACGGCAGGTTGCGCCGCGCGCCCTGCACTGCCCGCGTCGAATCCGCCTAACCAGCAGCGTTGCCTTCAGAGCGACGGTTGCCCAGCATCACCAAGTCCTCGGATACCCCACTCGTAGAACGGAACTCCCGGTGACCACCGCCGCACGCACCGACACACCCGAGGACATCCCACTGCCGCCAGACCCGAGCGACGCCGAACCTGCGCCGCCACCTGCTGGCGCGGACCCGCAGCCAGTGCTCGCCAGCCTGCTGCTGTCACGATCAGCGCTGCATACGCTGCCAGACCCCGAACCCCTCATCGACAATGTCCTCGACCAGGGCACAGTGGCACTTCTCTACGGCCGATGGGGAACCGGAAAGTCGTTCATCGCACTCGACTGGGCGGCATCCGTCGCGACCAAACGTTCCTGGCAAGGCCGAGCCTCTCAACATCGACAGGTTCTCTACGTCGCAGCCGAAGGCGCATTCGGCATGAAAGGCCGCTGCGACGCATGGGAAACCGGCTGGCACACCCAGATCGGCGACGGTGACCTAGACATCCTGCCCAGACCGGTGAACCTCACCAACCGTATGGAAGTCGGCAACCTCGCTGCCCTGATCGACTGGAGCGGATACGGATTCGTCGTCATCGACACGCTCGCCCGCTGCATGGTCGGCGCAGACGAGAACAGCGCGAAAGACTGCGGCGAAGTCATAGACGCGCTCACCCGCCTACGGGAAGCCACCCCGGACGGCCGCGGTGTCATCCTCGGCGTCCACCACACCGGCAAGGACGGGAAAACCCTCCGAGGATCCTCTGCTTTCGAGGGTGGCGCCGACACCGTCTACGCAGTGAACAAAGACGGAGGTCTCATCGTCCTAGACCGCGAAAAGCGAAAAGACGGACCAAAAACCGACCGTCACGAGCTACGCCTGGACCCCATCCCAGGAACCCCCAGCGTCGTCATCTCAGCCTCGAATCTGTTCACCCACGGGCTGGACAAACCAGAACGCGCAACACGGCTCCTGTCCACCTTTGTCCACCACTTCTCACAGACCGGAGCATCCAAGGCAGACCTCCGCAAAGTCGCCGGCATGCCCGACGCGACGTTCTACCGCGCCGTCGGTGACCTGCTCAAATCGGGTGAAATTATCAACGTAGGCACCGACAAACGGCCGTTCTACA
This sequence comes from Mycobacterium sp. MBM, assembly GCA_021648845.1. GTDB lineage: Bacteria > Actinomycetota > Actinomycetes > Mycobacteriales > Mycobacteriaceae > Mycobacterium. Next base: position 265,553 of record JAKJHY010000003.1, read on the forward strand.
AGGCCGAACAAGAGTGAATCTGTCCCCCTCTGTTCACCTTCATCCACCCACCGCCAAATCTGTTCATCCACCACCCCCTCCTTTAGGGGGTGGACAGATGGACACCGAGACAGTGAGCGCGAGAGCGCGCGGGCTGCCGAGATCATCGATTCGTCGGTGCACCCTGTGTTGACATCCTGTTGACCGTGCCGCACGTGATGAGCAGACAGAGCAGCCGGACCCGAGCGGAGTCCGCGTTCCAACTGCACGCCGCCGGCCGGACCTGGCAGGAGATCGCCGACACCCTCGGCTTCAAAAGCCGCCAGGCCGCACAGCAGGCAGTCAAGCGATTGCACGCACGTCACCCACCGGCGTCCCCCGAGTCGGTGCGGCGTAGCTCGACGGAGTCGCTGCGTATCCTCCGGGCGATTCTGTTCGAGCGCGTCGCTGATGCGAAGCGGCGCGGTGATGACCAGACGTTGATCGGGCTGCACCGGGAGCTGACCCGCAATGTCAGCGAGACGGCGAAGTTGGCAGGCGCGTACGCGCCGGAGGAGATCAATCTCAACGTCAAGCAGTCGGCGACGCAGATCATCGCCGAGGCCGAGCGTCAGCTGCTGGCGGTCATAGACGCCGAGGTGGTCGGCGGACCGAAGGAGATCGAATCATGAGCCATGTCAGCAAGGCCCATGTGGTCAAGGCTGCGATGGCGGTCGCGACGGACGTCACCGAGGGACGCCTGCAGCCGGCCGCCGTTGAAGCCGCCGCGGTGGAAGCCTGCCGTGAGCTGTTCGGTGTGGTGCACGGCCCCGGGGACCCGCTGTGGGAGGTGCATCGCGACGTGGTGCGCCAATTCCTCGCGATGGGTGGGATGCCCGCTGACGAGCTGGCGGAGTGGCTGGCGGTGCAGCGGCAGCGGGAGGGCAAGCCGGTGGTTGAGCCCGAGGTGTCGTGGATCGAACGTGCTCTGGCTGAGGGTGCCGATGAGGATGACGGATGAGCTGCCTTAAACGAAAGGGTCGTTTATGATAAGGCTATGCCCGCCAACGCAACCGCGATCCGCCCTCGACGCCGCCGTCGCCCCCAGCTCGCAGCAAACGGATTCGTGGTCGCATACCTCCGCGTCTCCACCGGCGAGCAAGCGGAGTCCGGCGCCGGCCTCGCGGCCCAGCGCACCGCCATCACCAACGAAGCCGCCCGCCGCGGTTGGACCATCGTCGACTGGTACGCCGACGAGGGAATCAGCGGCGGCAAAGGAATTGATGATCGGCCCGGCCTGGCTGCTGCTGTCGATGCCGTCGAATCGGGACAGGCGAGCACGCTGGTCGCCGCGAAGCTCGACCGGCTCAGTCGCTCAGTGCTGGACACCGCATTGCTCACCGACCGGGCGCAGCGGCTGGGCTGGAAGCTGTTCACCTGCGATGTCGCTGTCGATACGACGACGCCGGCCGGTGAAGCGCAGGCAGGCATGATGACCGTGTTCAGCCAGTACGAGCGTCGTCTGATTGGACAGCGGACGCGAGAGGCGTTGGCGGAGAAGCGTGCTGCCGGTGTCCGGCTGGGCCGGCCGTCAGTGCTACCGATCGAGGTGGTGCAGCGGATCCTGGACATGCGCGCTGCGGGGCTGAGCTATCCGAAGATCTGCGCGGTGTTCAATGCCGAGCAGGTGCCGACGGCGCGCGGTGGGTCGCAGTGGTATCCGGCGACCGTCCGCAACGTCGAGCGCGGTCAGGACGCGGCCGGCCTGCGGTAGAGGCAGGCGCATTCCCCCGGGGGTTTCCGGTCGAGGGGGGTGCCGAAAACAAGGGGCGGGGTCGGCCCTCGAATTTTCACCAATTTTTCGTGATTTCAGGGGCTGGGTCGGTTGGGCCGGCTGACTTTCACGTGCGCGGGCAGTGGGGCGTCGGCGTCGGAATCGTCGTAGGCGGCGGCTTCGGAGATCCGGGCTTCCTCGTCCATGCGGGCGCGGAGTTTGGCGTTGTCCCTGGCGCGGGCACTGTGCGGTGCGTCGTTGTCCTTGGGTGGTTGCTTGGCCATGTCCGCCATGATGTCGCGGATGCGGCGCTACGGTGTCCTGATTTTCGTCAGGGAATGACGAAGGGCACCCACTGTGGGGTGCCCTTCGTTTCGATCAGTCGGCTGCTCTACCGCTGAGCTACGGCCCCATGTGGTGGAGCCGACGGGGTTCGAACCCGTGACCTGCCGATTGCGTTCGAATGTACAGGTGGTTTCAGTATTGCCTGGTCAGGGGCTTCTTTGGTTGCTGCGGGGCTACGGTGCACCCCCGTGTTTCACGATGTGCGGCATGGAGAGTTCAGTTCTGATGGATCCGGGATCGAAGTCGCCGCCGCAGTGGCAGTCGCGGTTGGCGGCGCTGCTTGGTCATGGGCGAAAGCCTGATGACCCTGATGTGATCGAGTGCCGGGAGGCTCTGGCGTACTGGCGGTGTCGGCGGGTGATCGATGCTGAGGTCGACCAGATCGGACCGGCGGGCGTCGAGCGATTGATCGAGGCGTTGCGGCGGGCGGTGGCGCGGTGATGCAGATTGCGCCTCTGTCGCTGTTGACGTCGAAGGCTCAGACCTCCGATGAGCGTGACCGGGAGTTGCCGGAGCGGCCGCCGATCGAGCTGCCGATGCCGGTGGTGGATGGTTTCGACCAGGAGGGTGCTCGGGCGCAGCGGCGGCGTTCGACCGCGGTATGGCTTGGTCCCGACTTCGATTTGGGCGCTGAGGTCGAGGCCGTGTGCCGGCCGCTGGCGGTCGAGGTGTCGGCAATCCTGGGGCTTCTGGTGCTCCGGGACCAAACGACCGGCAGGGTGGCGTTTCACGACGAGATCGATGAGCTTGCGGACCAGGTGCATGAAGTGCGCCGCAAGGTGCTGGAGATGTTGGCTGTCAGCCCAGTGCGGGCGCGTACGGAGCTGACCGCGGCGGCGGTGGTGCGGCGGCCCGAGTTCTCTCATGGCGATGTGCTGGCGGGGACGTGGGTGGACTTGCTGGCCGCGTATACCGGTGTGCTGTCCGGGGATCTGTCGGGGCTGCTCGAGCGTTCGGCTGTCGGCCGGCGTCCGGGTGCGCTGGTGGCCGGCGCGTCGGTTGAGCTGTTTCTGGTGCTGCGGTCCGTTGATCACGCTGCGCGTCGCTTGGAGGGCCGTTTTCGGTCGGTGCGCGAGAAGGCGCAGTGCATTCTCGATGAGCCGCGTTATGCCGCTGAGGTGGCTGCGCGGCGGGAGGCTCAGCGGCAGGCCCGCGAGTTGCAGCAGTTGGGGTTGCGGTGATGGCGCAGGCGCTTTCCTGCTGTGCAGTGCCCGCGGGATATTTGACGAATGATGTTGTTGCTGTTGATGATCGAGAAAGAGGGAGTTCATGACTTCTGTGCTGAGTCCGGTCCGTTTTGATGCGCCGCTGGTGAATCCGGCACCGGGTGGGTTGTTCTACGCCACGCAGTGGCAGGACACGGAAGCGCCGCCACGATGGTTGCCTGCCGGGGTGGAGGTGCGGCCCTTCAACTACGGGTTGGATGTCGCCGGTTTCGGCGTGTGGGCGGCAGATTGGGATGCGGTCCATTCGGAGCTGGACCCTGAGGATGACGCGAAGCGGCCGGGGGAGCGTCCGCAGGCTCTGCCAGTGTTTGCGGCTATCACGACGTGGGCGGCCGACGAGAGCGATGCGACGGCGGCCTCGCAAGCCGAGGTGCGGTTGCGGGTGCAGCAGATTTGCCGGCTGAAAGAGCCGCTGGCGGTGGAGGTCGAGTTCGCGGCTCGCATGCTCGACGATGCCGGCACACCCGACACCGCGGAGGACATCGTGGGTGCGGTCGCGCATTTGGAGAGCCTGTTCGCCGACGCGAACACGACGGGGTTCGTGCACGCCTCACCGATGTGGGCGGCATCGGTGGCGCAGGCGAACCTGCTCGTCCGGACAGGTGCGGGATTCACCACGCCGCTGGGGCATCGGTGGGTGTTCGGCGGCGGCTACAAGGCGCCGCTCGGGGACACGTTGGTGGCGACGTCTCAGCCGTTCGGGTGGCGCGGCCCGGTATCGGCGTGGGAGGGCTTCCCACCGGAGCAGATGAACCGGTTCCGGGCGATCGCCGAGCGGTCGCTGGTCGTCGGGTACGAAGCGACGGTAGGCGCAGTGACCGTGTCGTGATGCGTTTCGGTGATCAGGTGAATGTCGGGGCGGTGGCATGGCTGCGGGCCTCACCGCCCCGACACTCGCTCACTGAAAAGCTCACCGACCGGAAGGATTACATAACGATGAAAGCAGAGCGGGGATTCAGATGATGCAGCTTGATGACGTTCCAGAGGCGGACCGGTTGGCGTTCATCACCTCGGCGATCGCGGCGGCGAAGCCTGGGCGCTGGAGTTCAGCAGTGACACCGTTGCGGCCGATGACCGCGTCCGCGTCACCGAGTGCAACCTCGGTACCCCAGCCCGTGGTTGCCGTAGCGCCCAAGCCGGCGGCCAAGTCCCCACTGCCCGCACCGCCGCCTGCGCCCGTACCGGTCCCCGCCGGACGCGACACTGACGGTCTGACCGACGAGGAGCGCGAGCTGCTCGAAACAGCGGTCCACGAGGCCGGTCACGCGGTGGCCGCGGTGGCGCTGGGCGGGCGCATTAGCCATGGCTATGTGCTGCCGCTGAGTCGCCGCACTAGCGAGATCACCGGCCAGGTCGTCATGGACTCGATGCCGGTAGGTGACGCGACGGCAGAGATCGCCTACGCGGGCCCGTTGGCACAGGCACGTTTCCGCGCCGGCGGCCATCCGCCCCGGCAGATGATGTCCGCGGTCCTGGCCTCAGCTGGGCGACTGGACAGGCGGATGTGCGACAGCGCCGGCCGCGATGGCAGCAGCGTCACCGGCTTGATCGATCGGTGCTGGCCGGCGGTCATCACGGTGGCGAAGGCGCTGGTGCGCACCGGTGAGATCCGGCACGAGGACGTGACTGCGGCGCTCGGCCTGTCCGATGACCCCGCGCGCCACCTGTTCGAGCTCGCCAACCTGCGCGCCGGGATGCGTGGGGTACTGAGCGATCAGGTTTGAGTCCCGGTGGCGCGTGCGACGGTGTACAACGTGGCGAAGCGCGCGTCGGGTAAGTGATTGGTGACGCGCTGGCGTTGGTAGCGTGCCCGCTATGACGTGGCGGTTCTTTGGGTATGCCTGCGTGTTCGGCCAGCCGGACCGAGAGGGTGATGTGTTCGCGCATCATTGCTTTCACGATTTCCTTGACAAGCCTGGATATCTGGATATCCCAATGCTGGCGGAGCATCTGCCGGAGCAAGTTGTCGGCAGATGGTTGCGGATGGTGGAGACGGGCCACGGCTTGTTGGTGTGGGGTGAGTTCGCTGGTGATCGTGAGAGGCTTGAGATTCCTAACGCTCACCCGATCGGGTTATCGATCGGGCCCACGGATTGGGTCATGCGGGAGAGCTACAACGTGTTAGGCGGAAGAGTCATTCAGTCATTGGGGATTCGTGAAATTTCGTTGGTTAACGAGCCGCTGCAGCCTGGCGCGCGAATTATCGGTGAGTGGACGGAGTTGGGGGATTGAGGTCTGCGTCTGACCGAGTGGTACGGGTTGGGGGCGGGGCCGCGGTCGGGTTCGGAGTTTTGGTGGCCGTCGTTGGGCTCCTCGACTCCAGGGGCCTCGCGGATCCGGTGACGAGCTGGGCGGCGTTCGGCGCGATCGCGACGGTTGCGACTGCGGTGGTGGCGATTTGGACGTTGATCGCTTTGAAGCAGGACAGCGCGGATCGGACTCGGCCGGTGATCGTTGCCGAGTTGCGGCATGCGGTGTTGTCGCGGTACTCGGAGTTTTTGGTGCGCAATGTCGGTCAGTCGGTGGCGCGGAATGTGCGGGTGGAGTTCGATCCGCCCTTGCCGGGCCCTGATTCGGCTGTCCCGGGTGTGTTGACGCCGTTTCTGCAGCGGCGGTATAGCCGTGTCATTCCGACGTTCGCGCCGGGCATGGTGATGGATAACTACTACCAGGACGCGGAGGATCCGAGTGAGCCGTTGCCTGAGGATTTCGCGGTCAGGATTTCGTACTCGGATGGTCATGGCCGTGAGTTCGTAGATACCTATGAGCTGACGTTGGGCACGCTGAATGATCAGACGGCGGGTTATCCGTCAAACGACGACGAGCGTGGGATGCAGCGCCGGGTAGCGAAGGCGTTGGAGGCGATCGCGAGGGGCGTCGGCCGGCACTGAGGCTGGGTGTCAGCCCCCGTACATGCGGCGCTGGTGGTCGGCGAGGGTGTTGTCGCGGTCTGCTTTTGCAGCGGCGCGGGTGAGCGTGGTGACGGCTATTTCGAGTTCGCCGACGATGTTGATGAGGCCGGTGAGCAGTTCGCCCTGAGTTGTGTCGGCGTCCCATCGCGCGTCAGGGTCTTGCTGCATTCGTTGGATGCGGTCGATGAGGTCGTGCGTCCGGCGGGCTTCTCGGGAGATGTTCGGGTGGATTTCCATGTGTTGACCTTTCAAAGTTTTGTTGTCACTTTCGACGATGGCAGTGGTTTCGGGAACTTGGAAGGGGGGCGCGCCGGAGAGCGCGGAAGCAGCCCGCCATCGGTCCAAGATGGCGGGCTGTCTTGTTAGCCGGTCGAGCTGGTGATGTGTTCGGCGACCTCGTCGAGATCGAGGAGGCCGTGCGCCTCGATGACGTCGGGGTTGGTGGTCTCCTTCAGCTTGAAGTCGCTGGGATGGCTGGCCGCGATGTGTTCGAGGAGTTCGCGGATACCATGTGCGTAGAGCGCAGAAAGTTCGCCCTTGGCGGCAATTCCACCGATCACGCCTGCAGCGGGACCCATGACGAGCGGGTTGGGTGCCGTGATCATTTCCGTGCCGAGTCCTTTGGCTCCGAGCGCGGCGAGTGCGCTACCGGTGGCTATGCTGGCCGCCGACGCCTCACGCCGGGCGAGGTATTCAGCGACTGCTTTGCGGACCAGCTCGGATTCTTTGGTGTTCTCGGCTTCGGCCTGGGCGGTGAGCTTGGCGCGGAGTTCCGGCGGGAATCGGGTGGTGACCCCGGGTGACTTGCCGGCGGATTCGGCGTTCTTGGCGGGGCGTCCCATGCGGAGGGTGGCGCCGGATTCTATGGGGCCGCGGACGCTGTAGTTGCCGGATTCGACTGCGCGGCTGAGGGCGTCGTAGTCGACGTCGTCGTGCTTGCGGTTCTTGCTCATGGTCGTTCCTTTCAGGTGTACTGCGGGCCGATGAATGGGCGCTGCTTGTCGGCGACATCGCCGCGGAGGTCTGTCGCGCCGAAGCTGTGTGCGAAGACTTCGGTGGCGACGCGGTCGGTGAGGAGCATGGCGTGGAAGACGGCCCAGGTCTGGCCGTCGGTGTCGTTGGCGGCGACCTCGATGGGGGTTTCGTTGTTGATGCGGCCGACGAACATGAAGGTGGCGAGGTGTTCGAGGCCGGGGGTGGTGATGGCGTAGCGGAGCAGCGGGTAGGAGATGACGGCGAAGATTTCGGCGGCGAGGATGCTGTGCTGCCATCCGGTGGGCTTGATGTCGATCGCCATGCGATAAGTGTATGACACTTATTGGCGAAAGTGCAATACACTTTCTATGCGAATGGGCGAATGCGGAGAACCGCCGGAGCTCGAAAGATCCACCCCCGTCCGCAGGGCGTCCGTAGTGGATTCACGAACCCACGTCGCGGACCAGCAGCATCAACGCTCTGACGTGCATATTTCCGAACAGGCCAACAGTGCCAATCCTTGCAAACGTCAAGAGTGACGAACTGTAAATCCGTCGGCTTACGCCTACACAGGTTCGAATCCTGTACCTGCCACACTGATCAGGCCCCCTCACCGAGGGGGCCTGATGTGTTTGTGCACCCTCGCGGCGTCGACCGTTCGGCTGAACTTTGAGCTGCGCGTCGTGTGGTGGCGGTGCTCACAGCAACGACCGCCGACACCGCTGGGTGGGGTATCCCGTTCGTCGTCGCGCGCGGCCCCGCTAACTCACGCGTCAATTCTGCGATCGCCTGGTGGGGCTGAGTGGTAGCGCCAAGCAACGGCGACGTCGGCGCCGCGCACGTCGGTCCGTGTCAAAAGGCGCAGTATCCGCGATCATACGATCCGATCGATTGGGTTCGATGACGTTGCGAGCGAATATCTCCCCATCGTCGGTGGGGTGCAGACGAGCAACCGGCCGTCACGGGTGTCCACCGCGGTGCGCGTGGTCCGTCATGGTGCGGCAGCGAACGTGGACGTGCAACTTGGGCAAATTTCTCCATCGAGAACAACATCGGCATGTGCCGTAGGGTCACACCGAAAATGCCTGGCTGATCGGGCGTGGCGTCGTGGGGGCACGCGAATCTTGAACCCGTCTCGTCCCTTTCAGCGACGACAGGGCCCGAGACCGAAGAGTTCGAAGAGGAGCCGCCGTGAGCGCACGTCACCGAGCCAAGAAAACCCGCCGAGCCGCCAGCGTTATCGCGGTGCCCGCAGTGGCCGCGCTGATCGCCGGCGGGATCGTCGTCGACCAGCCGGTGGACCGGCCGGCGCCGGTGGCGGTGCACCAGCAGCATCGGATCGTGTCGGCTCACGACGTCGCGCTGGCCGCACTGGCGCTGTTCGCGGTGCCGGGTGCGGGCGTCCAGTTCCCGCCCGGCGCGCTCGACACCCAGGACGGCGGCATCTGGCGCCGCATCCAGGACATCACGGTTCTCAACGACCCGACGCGCTATCCGGGAACGGTGACGGCGGCTTCCGTCGACGCGGGAGCCACCTGGCTCACCGAGCTGATGTTGGCGCGTGATCCGTCGACCATCGTCAGTGGCATCAACACCGGGTCTTTCGGTGGCCGCGTGGCCGCCGAGGCCCTGACCCGGGTGGCGGCCACCGGCTACGACATGTCCAGCGTGTTCGGTGTCTTCTACGGCGACTCCAACACCCCCGGCACCGGCATCTTCGCCCGCTACGGACCGGACGAGCCGACCTTCGGCTCCGATGTCCTCGGCGGTGCCATCCCGCTACCGGACGGAACCTATCTGCGGGTCAACCGCGAGTACGACCCGATCGCGTATTTCCCGAAGTACCTGTTCAACCCGATGAGCTGGGTCCAGCTGGCCGCGGGATTCATCTTCGAGCATTCCCGGCTGCAGGATTTCGACTTCGAGGATCCGGAGAACGTCGTCACCGTCGACGGCAACGTGGTGACGGTACGGGTGAACAGCCCGGTGATGCCACTGCTGATGCCGCTGAAGATCCTGGGCGCGCCCAAGCGGATCATCGACGCGTTTCAGGCCATCCTGCAGCCGATGGTCGAGAGCACCGGCATGTACGAGACCGGCAAGGTGGGCTTCCTGCCCTCCCCGCAGAAGCTGTTCCAGCAGTTGCAGGCCGTCGCCGCAGGGTTCGAGAAGGCGAGCCAGATCCTGGCGGGCAACTACCCCGATCCGGAGGAGCCGGGCGAACCTCCGGTCGTCACCGCCCCGGATACCACGAGCGAGATCATCGACGCCATGGAGGACCGCGACGAGGAACTCAACGGGGCGGCCGGACCGACGGCGCGACTGGCCACCGCGCAGCTCGCATCCGCGGCGGCCGAGGTTGTCGAAGATCCCGAGATCGAGGCCGAGGAGGACCTGCCGTCCACGCCCGTGCGGGCTCGGCTGACCGCGCCCCGGTCGGCGAAGGTGTCGCCGAGATCCGTTGCGGTGGCGGGCACCTCATCGCCGTCACCCGCGTCATCGCCGAAGCCGTCGTCGGGCGGGGACACCGACGCGCAGTAACGACACATGAATCAGGCCCCTCGCCACGAGGGGGCCTGATTCATGTGCCACGCTTCAGCCGACCTGGGCGGCGGCCTGCACCAGCGGCGCGGCCGGGGCGGGGACACCGAGGCGGTCGGCCACGTAATCCGCCGCCTGGACGGCCATCCCGTTGCTCTTGTAGGCACTGTGCGCGGACCGGTCCAGCCCGCCGGGGTAGCAGATCGGATCGCCGACGGCGCACAGTTGCAGGGTCTTTCCGGCGTATTGGTCGCCGATGACGATGGGCGGTGCGCTGCGGTCGGCCACATTGAGCACCCAGTTGTTCGGGGTGCCGAACAGCACGACGGCCGAGACGTGGGATGCCACCGCAGCCGGCATCGGACCGGACAGACCGGCGGGCAACACGAATCCGGCCGGGACGCTGCTGCTGGTGCTGTACCCGGCGACTGCGGCGCCCTGTGAGTAGCCGCCCAACACGATCTTGGTGTCGGGGCAGTCGGCCACGATCTGTTCAATCTTGTTGGTGGCGTCGGCAACACCGTCGACGGCGCGTGCGAAGTCGAGCGAGGCGGGGTAGTTCACTCCGTACACACTGACCGACTCGCCGGGCAGCCGCGCGTTGAGCGCGTCGACGAACGCTTGGCCGGTCGCGCCGACCCCCGCGCCCTCGAAGGTGCCGCGGGCGAACACCACCGCGACGTCTGCACAGGAGTCGTCGGCGGCATAGGCGGTGGCCGCCGGCCCGGCGAACAGCCCGCCGACCACCGCGAGCGCCGCCAGCGCGGTGAGGATGGCCGATCGTGCGGCGCCGAGGCCCCGACGCTGTGGCGATGTGCTCATGAGATGTCCCCGATCTGGAATCCGCTTTGCCATCGCTTCTGTAGTGGTGGCAGTTACCTGCTATAAGCGGTGATGAACAGGCAGGATTCCGCGGACCTGCCGTGATCCATCTCACGCCCCGGGGTGGAATAGTCGGCGCGAGTTGGAGCCGGTCGGTTTCAGTCCAGGTCGGCGAGCACCCTGCGGGCCGCCTCGAGCTCGGCCTCCAGCGCGGAGACCTTGGCGGCCTGCTGGATTCGCGCTTCTTCGATGATGGTGTCGATGGGCGTGGCGATGTCTTGATGCAATTCCTTGGCCGCGCGGGACACCGCGGCGGCCGCCACGGCGAGATCGCGGGCCAGGTAGTTGCCGCCCTGTTTGAGTTCCGCGCGCCATTCGCCGTCGGGGGTGCCGGTCACGGTCAGCACCAGTTCGATCGTCTTGGACCTGCGTGTGGCCTTCCTGGCCGCGGCCCTCGGGGTGCCTGCGGCCGGCTGTTCGACGGTTGCGGAGGTCGGCAACGCGTCGGCGGCCGCAGTGTCTACAGTCGTGGTCATGGCGAACTCCTTCTGAACATGTCCGCGGTTGCGCGGAAAGCGAGCACCGCCATTAGAACACACGTTCGATGCCGATTGCGTTGGGTTGCCCGCCGCGATGGTTCCTGTGAGCCCGCTGCGAGGTGGCTGTGCCCCGTCACAGTGGTTGGCCAGAATCCTCCCAGTGCGTCGCACTGGTGCGTACAGGTTCACGGATGTGACCCTGTGCAAATCGTCGGCCCTACAGCGCGGTAGCCGCGACAGACCAATCCTGTAACGGTGAACGTCACTGAGCTCCAGAATATTTCGCCATCCGGCTACGACCCCAGGGGACAGATCATGTCGAAGAAACGCACCCTTGCCATCGGCGCGGCAACCATGCTGCTGCCGGCCTTCATCGGCTTCGCCGCCCCCGCTCAGGCGGCGGCGGGTTTCGTGATGCCCAGTATCGACGGGATGAACCTGCAGGAGGCCGAGGATGCGGTGAACGCCGCCTCCAATGGCGTTCCCCTGCAGATGCACTCACACAACATCAAGGGCATGAAACAGAAGCAACTGAGTCTGGCCGACTGGCTGGTATGCGACCAGTCACCCGAGGCCGGCGAGAAGATCACCAGCGCAACCGATGTCGATTTCGGCGTGGTGCGTGAGTTCGACGCGGCCCGCAACACCTATGACGATATGGTCGCCAACGCCTGCAAGTAGCCCGATCTGCCGCCGAGTGTGGTTGCCGTGCGTGGCTTCCCCCCGTAAACCGCTGCATGGCAACCGCACTCGGCGCGCGCCGAAGTCACCACCACCCGGTGGCCCCGGCGAGCTGGCGCCCCAGCTCAGTGGTCATCGAGCGGACATACGTGCCCGACAGGTGGTGTGCATCGTGGTAGATCAGTACGTTGCCCTCCACGGCGCGGCAGATGCTCGGCCGACACACCGCATCGCTGAGGTCGAGCAGCCGCATCAGCGGAAAGTCGGCAGCATGCTCCAGTGTGGGATTGCGTTCCTGGAGGGCTTCGTCGCGGGCCAGCCCGCAGCTGTTGGCGTCCTCGCCGGCGGCCAGGCAGTCCACCGGGGAGAAGAACCGGCCTTCGCGCAGCATCCAGGGCGTATCCCGGATGCCCAGCATGGCAATGCCGTTGTCCGACAACTCCTCCCAGATGCCCAGGTAGTGATCGGGCACGTAGTCTCCGGGGCCGTCGAGCACCGGGCGCGTAGTGGTGAAGAAGACGTAGTCGGGCCGGTCGGCGATGATCTGCGCCAGCGCGTTGTCCGACCAGGTGCGGCACGACGGGTACGGGGTGAACGGACCGGCGATGATCGGCACCTCAGCGGTGGTCAACGGGCAGCCCATCTTCAGGTAGGTGGTCACCCGGAAACCGTGCTCGCGGCCCAGGGCGTGCAACGCGGTCAGCCAGTGCTCCGAATGCGAGCCGCCGGCCAGCGCGATGGTCCGCTCGGCGTGCGGGTTGCCGTACACACACCTGATCACCTCCTCGCCACCGAAGTCGGCCAGGCACTTGTCGATCGTGCTCGGGGGAACGTCATCGGGGGCTTCCAGCCCGGTCGGGCGGACCGGCAAGCGTGGTGTCCGGCGGTTCTCGACGACCGCCTGGGCGCCCGGATAGTCCCGCTGAGACAGTGCAGTCAGCTCGGACCCGCTGGCCCGCACCCGCTCGACATGATCCCGCCAGCCCACCGCGGCCACTGTCAGCGCCGCGGCCAGACAGACGGCGACGCCGCCGGTGGCCAGCGGGTACCAGGACGGCCAGCGTCGGGTGTCCACCAGGCGCCATGTCAGCAACGCCGCCGCCGCGGCAGCGGTCAGGATTGCCGCGGACTCGCCGAGGCCGACGGTGTCGTTGTTGGTGTGGGCCATCCAGAAGATCAGCAGCGGCCAGTGCCAGAGGTAGAGCGCGAACGCCCACCCGGCGAAGGGCGCGGTCGCGGTCCGGGAACCGCCCACGATGACCAGCACGGTGCCCAGCACCGGCACCAGCGCCCACGGACCCGGGTAGTCGACCAATCCGTCGGCCAGCACATCGGCGGCGACGATGGCGATCAGCCCGGCCGCCACCGCCAGTCGGCTCAGCCACCGCGGCCACTGCACCCGCCCCACCGCGAAGGCCGCGAGGACACCCGCCAACGGCTCCCACGCCCGGGTGGCGCTGCTGTAGTAGGCGAGGGTCTGCTCGTCGGAGTTCTGCATGGCCGCCCACACCAGGGAGGCGATCGCGGCCGCGGCGATCATGCCCAGCAGCAAGGCCCGCCGGCGCACCAACCAGGCCAGCAGCAGCACGGTTGCCAGTACCTGGACGGCCACCGACAGCGCCCACAGATGCTGCAGCGGGGTGACGGTCTCGCCCGCCTGCACATAGTCGCCGGCCGTGGTGGCCAGCAGCCAGTTCTGATAGACGCCCAGGGTCGCCAGGGTCTGCTCGGCGTATGCCTCCCAGCGGGTCTGCGGCTGCACGGCAAGCGTCAGCCCGGCACCTGCCGCGAGTGTCATTACCACCGCCGGGATGACCCGGCGGGCCCACCACCGCAACTCTGCCGGCGCGGAGGCCGCCCGCAGCAGCCGCGCGCCCACGAAATAACCCGCCAGCACCAGCAGGACGTCGACACCAGCGGTGACCCGCCCCAGCCAGAGGTGGCCGATGACGACGAGCGCGACGCCCAGCACGGCCACGATGTCCGGTTCGCGCCGCGCCGGCGGAGCCAGCTGCGCGACGCGGGCCGGGGTGTGCTGGGTTGTCTGCAAGATCGAGAGTCCTGGCCTGTCGCCGGCCCGATCCCGGGCACACGCGTATCGCCGCACCGAGCATAACCGGGCTCGGTGCGGCGATCGAATCGCTCAGGATCTGCGGGCTAGCACTTTCCGGGTCGGTTCACCGCGACCGCGGTGTAGGACTTCGCGGCGATCTTCGCGCCGGCGCTGGGCGCCTGCTGGCAGACCTCCCACATGACCGGGGCGATGATCGCACCGGATGCTGCGGGAGCCTTGTTGATCAGGTCCAGCCAGGGCCCGTCCGGGCCGACGGTCTCCTCGTAGAGGTCCTGGGCGTCGGCCAGGTTCATGCCCACCAGCGAGGGCATCTGCCATACGGTCGGCGCGGCGGCTGCCGTCGGGGCGACGACCACGGACATCAGAAGTGTTGCGGCACCGGCCACTACAAGCGTTTTCACCATTGAAACCCCCTGGGTTGTGTCGTGCCACGATAGACGACCTTTGTAGGGGCATCGTCGGGTATGCCCGTTTTGTTACGGCGCCGTGTCGGCCGACCGATCCCCGTCGGCGCCCGTCACGCGCTGTCGATGTCGATCACGACCTTGACGTCGTCGGGACGAGGGGTGAAGGCATCGACGACGTCGTTCTCCAGCCCGATCTCGCGGTTGATGGCTCGTGCGCGTGGACAACCCACCCGTGCTCACGCTGTCACGTTCACCCGATCACCGCCGTCGCGCTTGGCCGCATACATCGCCGCGTCGGCCTGCTCCAGCAACCGGTCGAAATCGTCGGCGCTGTGCAGTTGTCCGCAGACCACGCCGACGCTGGCCCGCACCGCGGGTGGCCCTGCGGCGGCGACGGCTGCACGCAGCCGTTCGCCCAGATCGCTCGCCTCCGCGGCGGGGAGGTGCGCGATCACCACGAATTCCTCGCCGCCGGTGCGTGCGATGAACGCCCGCCGGGGCAATGCGTCGCGCAGCTGTTCGGCCGTGCGCACCAGCACCTGGTCGCCGACGGCGTGCCCGTGCCGGTCGTTGATGCCCTTGAACCGGTCGAGGTCGATGACGCAGACGCACACCGGGGCCGGCTGCCCGGCCCCCGGTTTGAGCCGCCAGACGTAGTCCTGCAGGCCGCGCCGGTTGGCCAGTGTGGTCAGCTCGTCGACCAGTGACTCCACCGAGCTGTTGCGGATGAGCCAGAAGCCGAACTGGGCGAACGGCAGGATGCCGACCGTCACCAGCAGCGAGACCAACGCCTTACAGATGCCCAATGCCACCGCGTCGGGTTCGCCGGTGGACGCCATCCACACCGCGACGCCCAGGACGGTGATGGTCGTGATGCTCAGGTGCACCAATCCGGCCCGCGGACCGTGGAAGAACACGATGTAGATACCGGTGACGGCGAACAACGATGTGGTGGACATCGCGACCAGCGCGGTGCCATGGGTGGCGCAGGCCAGGGCGATGCCGATATCGGCGAGGATGAACAGTGTGATCGACGTGCGCGCCGAGGGCCAGGGGAAGAAGTACCAGTAGAACGGCCACACGAAGGCCGCGACGGTGAGCAGCGTGACGACTGTCCGGGACAGTGCCACCGGTTCGGTGAGCGGGGTGAACTGCACAAGCACCAACGCGATGCCCATCACCACACCACCCATGCCGATGAGCAGGCGCAACGGCCTCAGGTAGCCGCGCGGGCGCAGGAAGTTCAGCACCCAGTAGTGGTCGACCGGGTCGTTCCACCAGTCCCGGAATGTGGTGCTGGCGCGGCTGGGGCTGGTCATGAGCAAACCGCTTCGCGTGGGTGAGCGCGCTCAGCGACGGTTGAGCACCCAGATATGGGTGGACAGCGCGGTCGCGAACGCGCACCACAGCGGATACAGCCCCAGCGGTGCCGCTTTGGCACCGCGGACCGCCGCGGCCCGCCGGGTCAGGTCGGCGCTGCTCGCGGTCAGCAACCCGGCCGCGACGGCCGAGGCACCCAGCTTGCGCCGGTTGAAGAACAGCCACGACCAGCTCCCGTTGAGCACCAGGTTGAGCGCCAGCGCCCGGATGTAGCTGCGGCGCACCTGCGGCGGGGCGTCGTCGAGGGTGGCCGCCGACACTACCGCGATATCGGTGTACAGCGAGGTCCACGCAATCGGGAACGCGACCGACGGAGGCTGATAGCGCGGCTTACGCAGTGTCGCGTACCACGCTGACTCGACGGCCGGTTTGCTGGCGATACTGCCGACGGCTGCGGTGGCGGCGACCGCCAGTGCGGTCGGGACGAGAGTGCGGCTCTGCACGGGGACTCTCCAGTAGGTGAAGGTGCGGCGGGGTCCCTTACGAGTATGCACACGGTGCAGCCGCCGAAGGTCAGATCATGTCGTTTCGGGTGAGCCAGCGCATCACCGGCCAGCCGACGAACACCGGCAACCAGCAGGTCAGCACCCGGTACAGCAGCACCGCGGGCACCGCGACCGCCGCGGGTACACCGAATGCGGCGAGCCCACCGATCAGGGCCGCCTCCACCGCGCCGACACCGCCGGGGGTCGGGGCCGCCGATGCCAGCGTTCCGCCGATCATCGTCACCACCGTCACCGTGACGAACGAGGTGTCCCCACCGAACGCCTCGATGCTCGCCCACAACGCCAGCGCCGACCCCAGAGTTGTTCCGGCGGCACCCAATACGATCAATCCCAGTCGCTTCGGTTCCCGGGACAGTTCCCACAGGTCGGTCTTGACCTCCTGCAGTTTGGGGCGCACCGCCGACGCCAGCCAGCGCCGCAGGTTCGGCACCGCCAGGAAACCGCCGATCACGCCGAGGGCGACGCCGGCCACCAGATACAGCACGGTGGCGCTCGGCACGAAGTGCTGCAGGTTCGCCGAGGTGCCCGCGATCGCGGTGAACAGGATGAGCAGCAGCACGTGCACCATCACCTGGACGCTCTGTTGCAGGGCGACGGCCGCGGTGGCGCGCATGGTGGAAAGCCCACCCTTTTGCAGCACCCGGGTGCTCAGCGCCAGACCGCCGACCCCGGCCGGGGTGGTGGTCGCGGCGAACGTGTTGGCCACCTGCATGATCGCCAGGTGGCGGAACCGCACCAGTCCGTCGGCGCACGCCCACAGCGCGCCCGCCGCACCCAGATAGCGCAGCGCCGAGACCGCCAGGCCGAGCAGGGCCCACCACCAGTTGGCGTTGCCCAGCTCGTCGAAGAATGCGGGCACTGTGCTGATGAACGGGTAGGCCACGTAGACCAGCGCCACCAGCAGCACCAACTGGATGAGCTGCACCCGGGTGAAGCGGGTGATGGTCTCGGTGGTGATCTTGTCGGCGCCGGTTTGGTGCTGTACTTGTTCGCGGGCGGCGGCGATGACGGCCTTGGCATCGGTCACCGAGTCGCGGATGCGGGCGGGCACAGCTGTTTTGGTGAGCCGTCGGGAGGCCGTGAGCACGGTCTCGCGGCCGAAGGTGTCGATGGCTGCGGAGACGGCCGCGGCGGGGTCGTACATGGCCGAGGTGGTCACCAACAGCTGGGCGATATCGGATTGCAGCTGTGCGTCGGTGGCGCCGTATTCGGCGTTGCCGAACCCGCCGAACTGCACCCGCCCGTCGTGCACGGTGATTTCGTCCCGGCACAGGTCACCGTGGGCGATCTGGTGTTGGTGCAGAGAGTGCAGCGCCTGCCAGACGTCGGCGACCGGGGCGGCGTCCGCGCGCAGCGGGGTGCCGCGTGCGGGCTTGCGTGCATACAGGGTCCAGCCGCGGTCGAGCGCGCTCACCGTCACCGACGAAATGTTGGACAGCCCGAGATCGTCGATGGCGATGGCCATCAGTGCGCGATGCTCGACGGCCCGGCGCATCGAGGCCTGCAGTGGTGCCGTCTCGTCGGTGCGCAGCCGGAACTTGCGCCACAGCTGGCTCAGCGCGCCGCCGCTGCGCTGATTCGGCCCGTAGAGCTCGACCACCGCGGTGGTGTCAGGGCCGGTCGCGGCGAGCACCAGCGGGCCCGGGCCCGGCGGGCGGATGACGGCCAGCGCCGAGACCACGAAACCCCGCCGCGCCAGCGCCCGCACCGCACCGTCGAGGGGGACCTCCAGGGCCGGTGTCCCCACCACCCACACCACCAGGGCCCCGACGAACCAGCCGACGGCAAGGCCGAGCAGCGAGCGCGCCGGGACGACCGCGCTGACAACCAGATGGATCGGGACGAAGGCCAGCAGCAACGCCCACCAATAGCGGCGCAACCGGCGCGACAACCACGGGCCGGACACCGTCAGCACCGCGGCCAGCAGGGCGATCCAGCGGGGGTCGTCGAGGAACTGGGACAGTTGGGTGTCCAGCCGGTCGCGCAGGTCGAAATGCCATTGCGGTGCGGCGATGCCCCGACCGCTGATGGACAGCGCCAGCACCGCCAGCACGCCGGCCGCGGCGTAGGCGGCCAACAGCGTCCAGTGCCTACCGACGATGAGCTGGACGAGAATGACGAACGGTAGCGCGAGGATCGCCACGCCGTAGGCCAGGTACACCAGGTTGGACTGGGTCGGGGTGAGCACACCGATGATCTCGGATACCGACCGTTCCAGGCTCTCCCAGTCGTTGCGGGTGATCAGCGAGCTGGTGATGACGAGGGCGAGGAAGGCCGCTGACAGCACCACCCGCAGGATTTCGTTGGTGCGACGGGTCAACGGCTGCAGCAGGCTGCCCGTGACACTGATGTCCCGTCCGTCGACTCGCACGGGAAACAACGTAACCATGACGGGAGCCGGTACGCGCGAAGCACAACCAACCGGTCTGTGAGAGGATCCCGGTATTCGCAGCCGGCGTGAGGGATTCCGCGTGGCGCAGAGCACAAAAACCAACACCATGGAGCTGCAATGCGTGCCGATCGACTCGTAGAACTTCTGCTCGCGGCCGTCGCGGGGCTGGTGTCCGCGCTGGCGTTCGCCGCGTCGACGACATGGCCGACGGCGGCGGTGATCGCGGCCGGGCTGGTGGTCGGGGTGGTGGCCGCGGTGATCGGACATGCCGTGTCCGTCGGCCGGTCGGCGCTGCCAGGTCGGGTGGCCGTCGGCGTCGTGGTGGGCGTGGTTCTCGGTGAGCTCGCCGCCGTGGTGGTGTTCGGCGGGCCGATCGACGCGCAGTTGGCGCGGCAGGCCTCGCCGGGGGTCGAGCTGGCTGCGGCGTCCCTGGACCAGGCGCGTCGGGTGCGGGCCGGACTCGACGACGCCGTCACGCGCGCCGACGCGCGGCGCGACGAGGCGCTGGTGGTGGCCCGCTGCGAGGTCAATCCCTCGCCGGACTGCCCGCAGATTCGGATCACCGGGCTGCCCGGCACCGGCCCCGAGGCGCGTACCGCCAACGACTTTCTGGGCTCCGCGCAGCGCGCCCTGGAGGCGGCGATCGCCGAGCGCGACAGCCGTGCGGGGGTGCTGGACGCCGAGGTGGCGGTGCGCGAACAGGCGCTGGCACAGGCTCGGGATGCCGCGCTGGCCGGTGGTCTGGGCGCCCGGTGGCAGGCGATGAATGCCTACACGATCGACCATCCGGGCTCGTTGGTCTTGCGGCTGATGGTGATCGGTTTCTTCGTGCTGTTGACACTGCTGCCTCTGCTGCTGCGACGCTGGCGGGGTGCGAGCTCGCAGGAGGCCGAATCCGCGGCCGACACCGCGATCGCGGTGCACCGGGCGCAGGTGCGTGCACAGGTCGACCAACTGTGGGCCGAGCAGGAGTTGAACAGTGCCCGGTTGGCCGTCGAGGCGCAGAACGCGATCGACGCCGAGCGGCAGCGCCGCCGGGTCGCCGAGGCGTTGGCCGCCGAGCAGGCTGCCGAGCGCGCGGATGCCGGGGCGCTGCCCGTCGTCGCGAGCCGGGAACCGGAGCCGGTCGGGGAGTTGGAGGCGCACCGGGGCGGGGTGCCGAACCTTCCCGACGTCACGCGTGCCGCCGTCCGGTTCATCCGGCCGTTCGTGCCGCCGGTGGTCAGCGGTGCGATCGGCGGTGTCGGCAGGCTGGCGCCCAAGCCGATCCGCCAGGTCTTCGAGGAGACCGAGGAATTCCACTTCACGCTGCGTCGCACCCACCGGGTCACGGTGGAATCCGACGGCGGCGACCAGCCCGACCCGGTGACGACCGAACGTGAGTGGGTGGACGTGTCCCGGCCGCGGATCGAGTCGCGACACGGTGTCGTGCTGGACGGATCCGGCGGTGGCCACGAGATCGGCGAAGGCGCTGCGCACGGCCGTGACGGCGAGGCCCCACGTCAGCTGCCGCCCGCTTAACTGTCCTGTCATGACATTTTTGCCACGGGTGATGTAACTTCGATCGACATATCGACGCCAGGGGCCCGCGCCGAGAGGAAAACCGGTGGACTCGACACCTTTCGGGCACTATCGGCTCCAGGAGCTGATCGGCCGGGGCGGGATGGGCGAGGTTTACCGGGCCTACGACACCAAGACCGACCGCATCGTCGCGCTCAAGGTGCTGCCACCGCAGTTGGCTCAGGACGCCGTGTTCCAGCAGCGGTTCCGGCGTGAATCGCAGGCCGCGGCCGGGGTCAACGACCCGCATGTGGTGCCGATCCACGGGTACGGCGAGATCGATGGCCGGCTGTATCTCGACATGCGCCTGATCGAGGGCCGCACGCTCGGGGCGTTGCTCACCGACACCGCGAAGCCCCTCGATCCGGCCTTCGCGGTGCAGATCGTCGAGCAGGTGGCCTCGGCGCTGGACGCCGCCCATCAGTTGGGGCTCATCCACCGTGATGTCAAACCCTCGAACATCTTGCTCACGAAGGCTCACTTCGCCTACCTGATCGATTTCGGGTTGGCCCGCACCGCCGGCGAGTCGGGGATGACCACCGCGGGCAGCACCCTGGGCACGTTGGCCTATATGGCTCCCGAGCGGTTCGACGGTGGGTTCGCCGACGCGCGCGCCGACACCTATGCCCTGACGTGCGTGCTCTACGAATGCCTCACCGGGGCGCGGCCCTACCCGGCCGACAGTCTCGAACAGCAGATCGCCGGGCATATGGTCGCGCCGGTACCGAAGCCGTCGGCGGTCAACCCCCGGTTGGCCGCCTTCGACGAGGTCATCGCCAAAGGTATGGCCAAGAAACCGGAGAAGCGTTATCAGACCGGCGCCGAACTGGCCGCGGCCGCCAAGCGCGCGTTGGCCGCTCCGGTGCGGGTCACCCGGTCGGGGCGGCATACCGCGGTGCGATCCGGCGGTGCGCGTCGGCGGCCGCAGCGGGCGCTGGTACTGGCCGGGGTGTTGGTGCTCGTCGGCGCCGGTGCGGTCGGCGCCTGGAAATGGTGGGACACGCGGTCGTCGGAGGACTTCCCGGAGGGTGCGGTCCCGGCCATCGCGGCCAGCGTTCCGGCCGACGTGCGCGCGGACGGCACACTGGTCGTCGGCGTCAACGTGCCGTATGCGCCCAACGAGTTCACCAACTCCGACGGTGAGATCGTCGGGTTCGATGTGGACCTGATGGATGCGATCGCCCGCACGATGGGGTTGACCGCCGAGTACCGCGAGAGCGAGTTCGACGCCATCATCCCCGCCGTGCAGGACGGCACCCTCGATGTCGGGATGTCCTCGTTCACCGACACCATCGACCGACAGAAACTGGTCGATTTCGTCACCTATTTCGAAGCGGGCACGCTGTGGGCGCAGCAACGCGGCTCGGCGATCGACCCGTCGGCGGCGTGCGGACTGCGGGTCGGCGTGGCGCACAGCGTTATTCAGGAGACGGTGGAGATCCCGGCCAAGAGTGATGCCTGCGTGGCGGCCGGGCTGCCACCGATCGAGAAGGTGGTGTTCAGCCAGCAGGACAATGTGACCGCCGCGCTGATCGCCGGGGAGGTCGATGCCATGTCCGCGGACTCACCGGTCACCGGTTTTGCGATCAAGCTCAGCGGCGGCGCGCTGGTGCCCGCGGGTGAGGTGTTCGACTCGGCCCCCTACGGCTGGCCGGTCGCCAAGGGCTCGAAGCTGTCGGACCCGTTGCTGCGCGCGCTGGAGCACCTCATCGAGACCGGCGAGTACAAGACCATCGCCACCATGTGGGGAGTGGAGCGCGGGATGATCACCACGCCGAAACTCAACGGTGCGTCGCGCTAGCCGGCTTTGTGGGTGCCGGCCGCCGCTAGGCGGGGGTTTGCAGCCGTACCAGTCGCGTCGTCGAGCTCTCGTCGAGTTCCACGACATCGGAGCGAGACCGCAGAAAATCGCTGAAAGATTTGAAACCCAACGACTTTTCGCTGAACGACGGGTCCATTCGCTTCATCTGCGCCTTGACCGCCGAGTTGTGCAACCACTCGACGTCGTCCTTTTCCAGGCCGATCCGCAGGGCACGGACGAGCAGCGCGGTGGCGGCCGGCTGCGGGTCGGGCTCTGACTCCGGTTCGGTCTCCGCGCCGGCCTTCTTGGAGCGGCGGACCGCTTTTTTCGGGGGTTCGTCGGAAGGTTCGGGTTCGAACACCGGTACGCCCGGCAGCGCGTCGTAGACGACGAAGTCGTCGCACGCTGCGGCCAGCGCGCGGCTGGAGGACCCCGCGACCCCGATGCCCACCACATAGCGGCCGAGCCGCTTGCACCGTTGGGCGAGCGGAATGTAGTCCGAATCCCCGGCCACGATCACCACGTGGGTCAGGTCCGGCAGCCGGAACATGTCCTCCACGGTGTCGACCGCCAGGCGGATATCGGCGCCGTTCTTGCCGTACGCCGCCGCGGGGAACAGTTGCACCAGGTCGACGGCCCGTCCCACCAGCTGTTGGCGGTAGCCGGCGTTGACGTCGGCCGACCAGTCCGCATAGGCCCGGGTGAGCACCAGGGTGCCGAACGAGGACGCGAAGTCCAGGATCGCGCCGACGTCGACGGTGGCGCGGTCCAGCCGGGTCGCCTCCAAACCCTTGGCTTTGTCCTTCTGAAAAGAATTGCGCCCGTTGACCTGGTCGTATCGCGAGATGACAATGTTGTCGAAGTCGAGATAGACCGCGACCCGGGCGGCAGCGGTGTCCGTCATCACCCCAGTCTTGCCTATGAGCACCGCGCTGTGGCGCAGACGGGCTGCGGCGCCTAGTGTGGAGTCGACGCATTTCGAGGTGGCCCGGGACCCTGCCGCCGTACCGACGGACCGGGATTCAGGTGGCAATCAGCGATATCGCGGCCTACGCGAGTTTGAGTCAAGCCGACGTCGAGGCGTTCGGCGCCGAGTTGGATCTCATCCGTAGTGAAATCGAAGAGTCCCTCGGCGCCCGGGACGCGTCCTATATCCGTCGGGTGATCGTCGGGCAGCGGACCCTGGATCTGGTCGCGCGGCTGGTGATCGCCGGGAGCCGGTCCACCGCCGGCTGGCTGATCGGGACATCGGCATTGGCGTACGCGAAGTCCGTCGAGAACATGGAACTTGGGCACAACATCGGCCACGGCCAGTGGGACTGGATGAACGATCCGGAGATCCACTCCACCACCTGGGAGTGGGATATGGTCGGTCCCTCGGCGCAGTGGCGGTATTCGCACAACTATCGCCACCACGTGTTCAGCAATGTGCTCGGCGTCGACGACGATCTCGGGTTCGGCGTGCTCCGGGTGACCCGTGACCAACCGTGGAAGCGTGAACATCTGCTGCAGCCGTTGCGAAACCTGTTGCTTGCCCTCATCTTCGAATGGGGTATCGCGCGTCACGGATTGCATTCCGACCACGAACGGGCCACCACGGAGGCCGGCAGGCGGGCCGTCACCAAGAGGATGCTCACCAAGATCGGACGCCAGGTCGGCAAGGATTACGTCCTGTGGCCGATGCTCAGCCTGCGCCGGTGGCGCCGGACACTGGCGGCCAACGTGGCGGCGAATCTGCTGCGCAACCTGTGGACCTACGTCGTGATCTTCTGCGGGCATTTCCCGGACGGTGTGCAGCAGTTCACGCCGGACTGCCTGCAGGACGAGACCAGGGCGGAGTGGTATCTGCGCCAGATGCTGGGCGCGGCCAACTTCCACGCTGGTCCGGTGTTGGCCCTGTCGAGCGGAAATCTCTGCTATCAGATCGAGCACCACCTGTTCCCGGACCTGCCGAGCAACCGGTATCCGCAGATCGCGCGACGGGTGCGCGAACTGTGCGACAAGTACGAAATCGCCTATATCACTGGTTCGTTGCCGCGACAATATCTGCAGACGGTGCGGACCACCTTCCGGCTGGCATGGCCCGATGGCGGCTGGGCGGCCGTCCGGTCGTGAGCGGGTCGGTGCGATCCAGCGCATAGTCTGTCCGCATGCTCACCGACCTCATCGCCTTGCCCGGCGGCACCTACCGCATGGGATCGCGGGACTTCTACCCCGAGGAAGCACCGGTGCGCGATGTCACCGTGGCACCGTTCGCGATCGAGCGGCACCCGGTGACCAACGCGCAGTTCGCCGAGTTCGTCGCCGCCACCGGACATGTCACCGTCGCCGAGCAGCAACTGGACCCGGCGGCGTTTCCCGGGGTTCCCGCCGAGGAGCTGGTACCGGGTTCGCTGGTGTTCTCACCGACAGCCGGACCGGTGAACCTGCGGGACTGGCGGCAGTGGTGGACCTGGGTACCGGGTGCGACCTGGCGGCACCCGTCGGGGCCGGGTTCGACGTGTGAGGACAGGCCCGATCACCCCGTGGTGCAGGTCGCCTATCCGGACGCCGCCGCCTACGCGGCGTGGGCCGGGCGACGATTGCCGACCGAGGAGCAGTGGGAGTACGCCGCCCGCGCGGGTGCGACCACGGCCTACGCGTGGGGCGAAGACGTCCGCCCCGGCGGCGCGCTGATGGCCAACACCTGGCAGGGCGCGTTCCCGTACCGCAACGACGGCGCCCTGGGTTGGGTCGGCACCTCACCGGTCGGCACCTTTGCGCCCAACGGCTTCGGACTGCTCGACATGATCGGCAACGTGTGGGAGTGGACGTCCACGCGCTACGCCCCCCGGCACACCGCACATCCGGAGGTGTCCGGGTGCTGCCCGCCCCCCGGCGGCGACCCCTCGGTCAACCAGGTGCTCAAGGGCGGTTCGCATCTGTGCGCCCCCGAGTACTGCCACCGCTACCGGCCGGCGGCCAGGTCCTCGCAGTCACAGGACAGTTCGACCACCCACATCGGATTTCGGTGTGTCGCCGACACACCTGCGCCGGCGTAAGTGGCGGCGAAACGCTGATCGATAGCCACTGGCCTAGGGCTTTACCTGGCGGCAGGTGGCGTAACACGCACCGTATCGCCACCGGCGCTGATCGGTGGCACAGTTCTCGGCATGACCCGGCGCCCGCACATTCCTCCGAAGGACTTTCCGCGTCCTGCGAACCGGGATTACGCGGGAACCCGAGCCGACGCCGCGCGCTGGGCACGTGATGTGCTGCGCGGCAAGATCCTCGATGGTGTCTACGGAGGGCTTGCCGCGGCTCGCCCGATGCTGCCGTCGGAGACCGAACTCGCGGCCGAGTTCGACGTCAGCCGCAACGCGATCCGCGAGGCGCTGGAGCTACTGCGCGGTGAAGGGCTGATCACCCGTGTCCAGGGTGCGGGCACCTTCGTCACGGGGGCCAAACTGAGTCAGCGACTCGACCGCCTCGAAGGCCTCGCCGAATCCCTGGCCGGGCATCAACTACCGGTGGACAACACGGTGCTCTCGGTGCGGGAGTCGGTGGCCACACCGTTTGTGGCCGCCAAACTGCAACTGCCCGAGAATGCGCCCATCATCTTCATCGAGCGGCTGCGCTCGGTGGGCGGTGTGCCGCTCTCGTTGGACACCACGTCTCTGCGGGTCGGTGCGATCCCCGTGGACGCCAATCTGGACCGGCAGGACGTCTTCGCGATGATCGAGCGCGAACTCGGCGTGCGGCTGGGCTGGGCCGAGGTCACCGTGGAATCTGTCGCCGCCGACGCCAACACCGCGGAACTCCTGCAAATCCGTTCCGGTGCACCGCTTCTGCTTCTGCACCGGCTCACCTTCCTCGAAGACGGCACGCCCTTCGACTTCGAATCCGTGCGCTACCGGGGCGACCGGTGCTCCTTGGTGACCACCGCCGCACGGGAACCCGGTCAGCAGTCCCCGCCGCCAAAGTAGCCGGCACCCTTTTCCGCTTCACCCTTCACCCTTATCGAGAGAGGTCACTCAACCATGCCCAAAAAGCCCAATATCGTCTACTTTCACGTCGACAACCTAGGTATGGGTGAACTCGGCTGCTACGGCGGTGGCATCCTGCGCGGTGCTGACACCGCCCGGATGGACGCGTTCGCGGCCGAGTCGTTGAAGCTGTCGCACTTCGTCGTCGAACCCCAGTGCACGCCCACCCGTTCGGCACTGATGACCGGGCGCTACCCGATCAGGTCGGGTAACCACACCATCGCGCTCGGCGGCAACGGGGGCGGCATCGTGGCCTGGGAGCGCACCATGGGGGATATCCTCTCCGAAGCCGGTTACGCCACAGCGTGTTACGGGAAGTGGCATATCGGCGCCGAGGACGGCCGGTGGCCCACCGATCACGGATTCGACGAGTGGTACGGGCCGGCCCGTACCTACGACGAGTGCCTGTGGCCGGATGATCCCTGGTACAACGGCGATCGCGACGGATATTCCTACATGTACGACGGTACGAAGGCCGACGGCGTGCGCACCACCGACCAGCAGTTGACCGTCAAGCTCAAGGGTGAGGTCGACGGCGAGTATGACCGGCGTGCAAAAGAATTCATGAAGCGCAGCGTCGAGGAGGATAAGCCCTTCTACCTCTATCACAACCACTCCTTGATGCATTTCCCGATGGAGGTGCGCCCGGAGTTCAAGGGCAAGAGCACCAACGGTGCGTGGGGTGATTCACTGCTGATGCTCGATCACGACTTCGGCAGCATCCTGGACACGCTCAAGGAACTGGGTATCGAGGACAACACGATCGTCGTCATGGCCGGCGACAACGGTGCCGAAGACCACCTGGCGGGACGCGGTACCGCCGGATTCTTCGACGGCTCCTACTTCAGCTCGGCCGAAGGCGGCATCCGCACGCCGTGTCTGATCCGCTGGCCGGACCGGGTCGCCCCGCGGGAGAGCAACGAGATGGTGCACGTCACCGACATGTTCCCCACCCTGTTGGGTTGGGCGGGTTGCGAGATCCCCGACGACCGCATCATCGACGGTATCGACCAGCGTGAATTCTTCAGCGGTGCTGAAGAATCCAAGCGGGATGGCTGCATGGTGTGGCTCAACGAGGAACTTCACGCGGTGAAGTGGTCACAGTTCAAGATCAACTTCAAGCGGCAGCAGCATTTCCACGACCCGGAGATCCCGCTGGGCTTTGCGCGCATCACCAACCTGTTGGAGGACCCGAAGGAACGCGAAGCCGTCAACCAGACCTGGGTGCGGTGGTGGGTGATGCAGCACGCCTACCGCTTCATCCAGGAATTCGATGCCACCGTCGAGCAGGAGGAACTGATTCCCGCCGGCGCACCGATCGACTTTGTCCCGACCCGAAACCGGTAGCAGCAATACCGATGCCCTGCCCGCACCGATGCGCGGGCAGGGCATCGGCGCATGAGAGGAGATCCGCAGTGACCAGTCCCCACTATGGTGCCCAATCGATCACCATCTTGGAAGGCCTCGACGTCGTTCGCAAACGCCCCGGCATGTACATCGGGTCCACCAGCGAGCGCGGACTCCATCACATGGTGTGGGAGGTGGTGGACAACGGAGTCGACGAGGCGATGGCCGGCCATGCCAGCCGGATCGACGTCACCCTGCTTCCCGACGGCGGCGTCGAGGTCAGCGATGACGGGCGCGGTATCCCGGTGGCCATCCACGAGACCGGGGTACCGACCGTCGACGTCGTGATGACCCAACTGCATGCGGGCGGGAAGTTCGACAGCGACTCCTACCAGGTGTCCGGTGGACTGCACGGGGTGGGAGTGTCGGTGGTCAATGCGCTTTCCATACGGCTGGAGGTGCTCATCCGCCGCGACGGCCACGAATGGTTCCAGCACTACGACCATTCCGAACCCGGCACCCTACGCAGGGGAGCGCCCTGCATCCGCACCGGCACCACGGTCAGGTTCTGGGCCGACCCGCAGATTTTCGAGACCACCACCTACGACGCCGACACTATCGCCCGCCGACTTCAGGAGATGGCCTTCCTCAACAAGGGGTTGGTTCTCACGCTCACCGACAGCCGCGGTGACGGGGACACCCGAACCTTCCACCACCCCGGCGGTCTGATCGACTACGTCGCGCACATCAACCGCGCGAAAGGTCCTATCCAGTCGGGCGTCATCGCGTTCGAGGGTGTTGAAACCGCCCACGAGGTCGAGATCGCGATGCAGTGGAACGCCGGTTATTCGGAGTCGGTGCACACGTTCGCCAACACCATCAACACCCGCGAGGGCGGCACCCATGAAGAGGGTTTCCGGGCGGCGTTGACCACGGTGGTCAACAGGTACGCCAGGGACAAGAAGCTGCTCAAGGACAAGGATCCCAGCCTCACCGGCGACGATATCCGGGAGGGCCTGGCCGCGGTGATCTCGGTGAGGGTCGCCGAGCCGCAGTTCGAGGGGCAGACCAAGACCAAGCTCGGCAATGCCGCCATCCGCTCCTTCGTGCAGCGGGTCTGCAACGAGGAACTTCAGCATTGGTTCGAGGCCAACCCGGCCGAAGCCCGGATCATCATCACCAAGGTCACGTCCTCGGCGCAGGCCCGGATCGCCGCGCGTAGGGCCCGTGAGTTGGTGCGCCGAAAGAGCGCCGCCGATATCGGCGGGTTGCCGGGCAAGCTGGCCGACTGCCGTTCCACCGATCCGAGCACGTCCGAACTGTATGTGGTGGAGGGTGATTCGGCCGGCGGTTCGGCCAAGAGCGGGCGCGATTCGATGTTCCAGGCGATCCTTCCGCTGCGCGGCAAGATCATCAACGTCGAGAAGGCCCGCATCGACCGGGTGCTCAAGAACACCGAAGTCCAGGCCATCATCACCGCCCTGGGCACCGGTATCCACGACGATTTCGACCTGGCCAAGCTGCGCTATCACAAGATCGTGCTGATGGCCGACGCGGATGTCGACGGCCAGCACATCTCGACGCTACTGTTGACCCTGCTGTTCCGGTTCATGAAGCCGTTGGTCGAGAACGGCCACATCTTCTTGGCCCAACCGCCGCTGTACAAACTGAAATGGCAACGCTCGGAACCTGAATTCGCCTATTCCGACGGGGAGCGCGACGGGCTGTTGGAGGCCGGGCGTGCCGCGGGCCGGCGGATCAATCCGGAGGACGGTATCCAGCGCTACAAGGGTCTGGGTGAGATGGACGCCAAAGAACTGTGGGAGACCACCATGGATCCCAGTGTGCGGGTACTGCGCCAGGTGACCCTCGATGATGCCGCCGCTGCCGACGAGCTGTTCTCGATCCTGATGGGCGAGGACGTCGAGGCGCGACGCAGCTTCATCACCCGCAACGCCAAAGACATCCGTTTCCTGGACGTGTGATCAGCCGACGGACAGCGCTAAGTACGTCACCGCCAGAACTGCCTGGCCGATCACGGCGAAGCCCACCCCGGGCAGGTACCGCGGGGCCGCACCGCGGGGGTTCGACCGCAGTTGACGACGGCGCAACGCCCCGGCGGCGAACACCCCCGCGGCGAGCACGGCCGCCGCGGCCACCACCGCGAGGCGTGTCGGGTTCCCGTCCACGCCGACCAACCCGCCCGCGCCGTCCCGGAACAGCACCAGTACTCCGGAGACGGCGATCGCCAACGCGGTGCGGGTCCACGCCAGCGCCGTCCGCTCCGCCTGTAGTCCGCGGTCCTGTTCGAGCGCTTCCCGCGTCATCGCATGGTGCCGGTGATCGTCAGGCCGACGGTGACCACACCCAGCATCGTCAGGCCGGCGGTCAGGTAGGTCACCGCGGCGGCGCGCGGCAGCGGCTTGTCGCACCGCATCGCGCGGTCGACCTGAAACCATCGGTGCAGTCCGGCGATCGCGGTCAGGATCGCCAGCGCGCCGACCGTGATGCCCAGCAGCTGAGGTAGGCCGGGTACCGAGACGTCGGGCATGAATTGCGCCACCGCGACCGCGGCCGCCAGCAGCCCGAGCGAGGTACGTTGCCAGGCCAGGAAGGTGCGTTCGTTGGCCAGCGTGAACCGGTAGTCGGGTTCGATCTCGGTGTCCTGAATATCCACGGCTGCAAGCCTTTCCGACAACGCGAGATGCGGCCAGCATGCGCGTGGTGGCGTAACCCTGATGTCGCCGGCGTACAGATGGCGTAACTGATGCGCAACCTCAGATGACAGCGAGGTAACAGAAGCGGTCGAGGCTTGTGCTCATGGACGACGAACAACATCGCATCGGTGGCCGGTGGCGTGCCCGGTCAGCGGCACTGCTGAGCGCACTCGCGGTGGGCGGAGGGCCGCTGCTGACGGGGTGCGGCCTGCTGTCCGAACCCACCGTCGTGGTCAACGTCGGTTACCAATCCAAAACCATCAACACCATCAACGCCGGCACCCTGCTGCGCGACCGTGGCGACTTCGAGAACGCGCTCAGAGAAGTGGGTGCGGCCACCGGCACCAAGTACCGCGTGGTGTGGCAGGACTTCGCGTCCGGTGCTCCGCTGACCGCGCAGATGATCGCCAGCCACGTCGACATCGGCTCGATGGGTGACTACCCGCTGCTCACCAACGGCTCCAAGACACGCAAGTATGACGACGCCGCCACCGAGATGATCGCCACCACCGGCTACAACATGCGCGGATCCCTGAATCAGGTTGTCGTTCCCACAGGTTCGGATGCGCGTTCACTGCAGGACCTGGTGGGCAAGAAGGTGTCGACGAGTCTCGGCTCGGCGGGCGACGGAATGTTCTCCTCGGCGCTGGCCGTCGGCGACATCGCCAAGGATGCCGTGCACAT
The DNA here is from genome assembly GCA_021648845.1 of Mycobacterium sp. MBM. Lineage (GTDB taxonomy): Bacteria > Actinomycetota > Actinomycetes > Mycobacteriales > Mycobacteriaceae > Mycobacterium. The sequence goes on from JAKJHY010000003.1 coordinate 296,219, forward strand.
CGTCAACCAGGATCCGTCGGTGGGCGCCTCGGCGATTGACGGCCGGCAGGTCGATGCCCTGGCTCAGTTCGTCCCGTGGCCGCAGCTGGTGGTCTACCGCGATCAGGGCCGGCTGCTCTATGACGGGGGCGACAACAACGTGCCCACCTTTCACGGTGTTGTGGTCCGCAAGCAGTTCGCCGAGGGGCGCCCCGAAGTGATGGCGGCCTTCATGCGGGCGATGAAGGCCACCACCGACGAGATCGTCGCGCGGCCTCTGCAGGCCGCACTGCGGGTGGGTGAGCTGACTGGTATCGAACCCGAGGTCATCTACCTCTACAACGGTCCCAACGGTCTTGTCAGCTTCGATATGACGCTCAAAGAGCAGTTCCTGGGCGCCTTCGCGAAGGTCAAGGATTATCTGGTGAGGCGCGGTTCGGTGGCTTCGGACTTCGATATCGCCGGGTTCCTCGACGATGGCTATCTGCGTGAACTGTTCGGGCCGCAGTACGAGCAGCGCCGCGCCGACATCACCAATCCGATGGCACTGACCGGTTTCGACGACATCTGCGGTATGCCGGTCGACGATCCGGCGCAGGCCTCCGAAGTGTGGGCATCTGGCAGCACCGCCGAGGTCGCCGCGACCCCGACCTGTCTGCTGCGCCGCGTCGCCGAACAGGACCAGGTCCGTGCCGCCTACGTGCCCGACACCCTCACCGGGCTGCGGATCTTCGCCGATCACGCCGTCTGGCTTCACGATCCGTCCGCTGAGCCGGCCCAGCGTTACAAGCCGTTCGCCACCGATGCCGGGGCGGACACCTACCGGGCCCGCCATCCGCAGGCTCTTGACGTCGACTACACCGCCGCAGTCGGCCAGTCCCGCACCGCGGGCTGATCCACACCCCCTTCAGGAGAGGACACACCGATGACCCAGATCATGAACCGGCCCCTGGCGGCACCGCCGCCGACGCTCTCCCCGCCGCGCGGGACCGCAACATCCCTGCGCCGCAGGATGACCGGGATGCTGCCGGTCGCCGTCACACGGCGCGCCCCGGCGCTGGTGCTCCCGCTCATCCCGATCGTCGCCTTCCTGGTGCTCTGGCACCTGCTGACCGCCAACAACGTCGTCGCCTGGTTGCGGTTCAACCGGATGCCGTCCCCGGACGCGGTGCTGAGCACCCTGCTGGCGAGGGTCGGCTCGGGTTCCTACTACGACGATCTGCTGGCCAGCCTGCAGCGGATTCTGCTCGGATTCGGGCTGGCCGCGGTGATCGGGATCGGCGTGGGTGTACTGGTGGGCCGCTCGGAGGTCGCCCGGATGACCCTGCGGCCGTTCATCGAATTGATCCGGCCGATCCCCGCGATCGCGCTGGTGCCGCTGACCATCCTGCTGTTTCCATCGAGCGAGCAGGGCATCGTGTTCATCACGTTCTTCGCCGCGTTCTTCCCCGTGGTGGTCAGCACCATCCACGCCCTTGGCTCGATGCCCAAGGTCTGGGAGGAGGCCGCGCAGACCATGGGCGCTGGGCGGATGTCCCTGCTGTTCCATGTCGTGCTTCCCGGCGCACTGCCCGGCATCTTCGCCGGACTGTCGGTGGCGATGGGCGTGGCGTGGATCTGCGTGGTGAGCGCGGAGATGATCTCGGGTCAGTTCGGTATCGGCTACTACACCTGGCAGGCGTACGGTCTGCTCGACTATGCGGGCGTCGTGGTCGGCATGATCTCCATCGGTGCGCTCGGCCTCGGCACCGCCTGGCTGGTGGAACGCGTCGGCCGTCGGGTCAACCGCTGGCTGCCGAGGGCGTCCCGATGAGCACCGGCGCCGTCAACCTCCAGCAGTTGCAACTCGGTTTCGACGGTGTGGTCGCGGCGGACATCACGCTGACCATCGACCCCGGTGAGGTCGTCGTGTTCCTCGGCCCGTCGGGCTGCGGCAAGTCGACCATCCTGCGTGCCCTGGCCGGACTGCTCGCCCCGATGAGTGGAACCGCGACAGTGGACGGCGCACCCGTAGCCGGCAGCGCCGCGCAGTGTGCGATGGTGTTCCAGGAAGATGCGTTGTTGCCCTGGCGCACCGTACTCAAGAACGTGCAGTTCCCCCTGAAACTGCGCGGTGTGCGTGGCCGGGAACTCAAGAAGAAGGCCACGGACCGGCTCGACCAAGTGGGCCTGGGGGCCTACCTGGATCATCTGCCCAGCCAGTTGTCCGGGGGGATGCGTCAGCGCGTACAACTTGCCCGGACCCTCGCATGTGAGCCACGGGTGATGCTGATGGACGAGCCGTTCGGGGCCTTGGATGCCCAGACGCGCCTAGAGATGCAGCAGTTGCTGATGTCGGTCTGGGAGACCCAGAAGATGACGCTGCTGTTTGTCACCCACGATGTCGATGAGGCGCTGTTGCTCGCCGACCGGATCGTGCTGTTGACCCACCGGCCCGCGACGGTCGCCGAGGTCATCACGATCGAGAAACCCCGCACGCCGGACGCGCAGTTCGAGGAGTCCTACCAGCGGCGCCGACGCGCCATCCTGGACTTTCTCGGTCACCGCCCGGCCGCCTAGCTTTTCTGCTGTAGCACAAGGAGATTCGATGAGCACCACCATCCCCGGGTTTCGCGCGGCCCCGGCCGGCCCGTCATTGCGCTCACCTGCGGTCCTGCGCACCGAGGTGCTCGCGGGTCTGGTCGTCGCGCTGGCGCTGATTCCCGAGGCCATCGCCTTCTCGGTGATTGCCGGCGTCGATCCACGGGTGGGCTTGTTCTCGACGGTCACCATGGCTATCGCGATCGCCTTCACCGGGGGGCGGCCCGCGATGATCACGGCCGCGACCGCGGCGGTGGCGCTGGTGGTCGCGCCGGTGTCGCGGGAGTACGGCGTGGGGTACCTGGTCGCCACCATCTTGTTGGCCGGCCTCATCCAATTGGTGCTGGCGTCGCTCGGGGTGGCCCGGCTGATGCGGTTCATCCCACGCAGTGTGATGGTCGGTTTCGTCAACGCGCTGGCAGTCCTGGTGTTCGCTTCCCAGCTGCCGCATCTGATCGGTGTGCCGTGGCTGGTGTATCCGCTGGTTGTGGTGGGCCTGCTGCTCATGGTGGCGCTACCGAAGCTGACCACGGCGGTGCCGGCGCCGCTGCTGGTGGTGCTGGTGCTCACGGCTGCGGTGGTGGTGTTCGGATGGCAGGTCCCCGATGTGGGAGATCAAGGGGCCTTGCCGGATTCGCTGCCGATCCCCGGCCTGCCGGATGTGCCACTCAGCCTGCATACGCTGCAGGTCATCGCGCCGTACGCGTTGGGCGCGGCGGCGGTGGGGCTGCTGGAATCGTTGATGACCGCCAAGCTCGTCGACGAGATCACCGACACCCCGTCGAACAAGACCCGCGAGGCGGCCGGGCAGGGCGTCGCGAACGTGGTGACCGCGTTGTTCGGCGGCATGGGCGGGTGTGCCGTGGTCGGTCAGACGATGATGAACGTCAAGGTCGCCGGCGCGCGAACCCGGCTGTCCACCTTGATGAGTGGGGTCTTCGTGCTCATTCTTGTGGTGGCACTCGGCGATCTCGTCGGACGTATCCCGATGGCCGCGCTCGTCGCGGTGATGATCGTGGTGTCGGCGGCGACGTTCGACTGGCACAGCGTGGCGCCGCGCACGCTGAAAATCTTGCCGCGCAGCGAGACCCTGGTGATGCTGGTGACGGTCGCGGGCACGGTCGCGACCGGTAACCTGGCCGTCGGCGTGGGTCTCGGTGTGCTTGCCGCGACGCTGGCCTTCGCGCGGCGCGTGGCGCACTTCACCACGGTGCAGGCGATACCGGGGCCGGACGACACCCGCACCTATCAGGTGCGCGGTGATCTGTTCTTCGTGTCCAGCAACGACCTCGTGCATCAGTTCGACTATGGCAACGATCCCGACGATGTGGTGGTCGACCTGTCCGGCACGTCGGTGTGGGACGCGTCCTCGGTCGCCACGCTGGATGCGATCCGGAACAAGTACGCATCCCGCGGGAAGTCCGTGCGGTTCACCGGTGTGGACGAGGTGAGTCGCGACCGGCTGAACCGGTTGTCAGGACGGCTGGGTGGGTAATCCCGGCCTGCTCGGCGATGATTCCTGCGCCGGTGTGCGCCTCGCAATTCGCACTCTAACCTTGGGTGAGAGTAGGGTCATGTCCGGCTGAGGCTGGAGTTATCCGGCACCGTGTCGGTTGCAGGGTTCACGGCTCGCATCGATGCGACGGCCGGCCCCATGATCGCCTGGCACTGTGGTGCCGAGATTTCGAACGGAAAACCGTGTCTTCACAACACAGTTCGTCAACCCCAGTGGTGCGGGAAGCAGGCGACCCGAGCACGTCGGTGATGGCGGCGCTGCGGTCGCCCAAGCGGCTCAAGACCGAGGTGCTCGCCGGCCTGGTGGTGGCACTGGCCCTGATCCCCGAGGCCATCTCGTTTTCGATCATCGCCGGCGTCGACCCACGCGTCGGCCTCTTTGCTTCCTTCACGATGGCCGTCACCATCGCGATCGTCGGTGGGCGCCCGGCCATGATCTCGGCGGCCACCGGTGCGATCGCTCTGGTCATTGCACCGCTGGCCCGCCAATACGGGGTCGACTACTTCGTTGCGGCCGTGCTGCTCGCGGGTGTGTTCCAGATCGTGCTCAGCGTGCTCGGGGTGGCTCGGCTGATGCGGTTCATCCCGCGCAGCGTGATGGTGGGCTTCGTCAACGCCCTGGCCATCCTGATCTTCACCTCACAGCTACCGCACCTGCTCGGCGTACCGGCGCTGGTCTACCCGTTCGTCGCCATCGGGCTGGTGATCATGGTGTTCCTGCCGAAGCTGACAACCGTCGTTCCCGCGCCGCTGGTGGCCATCGTGGCGCTCACCGCGGCGGCCATCGTGTTCGGCGTACAGATTCCCGATGTGGGGGACGAGGGCGAACTGCCCTCGAGCCTGCCGACCCTGTTCTTCCCCGACGTGCCGTTCACGTGGGAGACCCTGTCGATCATCGCGCCCTACGCCCTGGCGATGGCGTTGGTCGGGCTGCTCGAATCGCTGATGACGGCGAAGCTGGTCGACGACATCACCGACACCCACAGCAACAAGACCCGGGAGGGCTGGGGTCAGGGTGTCGCCAACGTGGTCACCGGCTTCTTCGGCGGGATGGGCGGCTGCGCGATGATCGGGCAGACCATGATCAACGTCAAGGTGTCGGGCGCGCGTACCCGGATATCGACGTTCCTTGCCGGGCTGTTCCTGCTGGGTTTGGTTGTCGGACTGGGCGATATCGTGGCACTCATCCCGATGGCCGCGCTGGTGGCGGTGATGATCATGGTCTCGGTCGGCACCATGGACTGGCACAGCATTGCGCCGAAGACGTTGCGCCGCATGCCACGCAGCGAAACGCTGGTCATGCTGACCACCGTCGTCGTCACCGTGGCCACGCACAACCTGGCCTACGGCGTCATCGTCGGCTCGTTGACCGCGATGGTGCTCTTTGCGCGCCGGGTGGCCCATCTGGTCACCGTCGAGAAGGTCGACGAAGCAGGCACCGCCGACACCGTCGTGTACCGGGTGACCGGCGAATTGTTCTTCGCCTCCAGCAATGACCTTGTGTACCAGTTCAACTACGCCGATGATCCGGCGAATATCGTCATCGACATGTCGGCCTCGCATATCTGGGATGCGTCCACCGTCGCCGCACTCGATGCGGTGACCACGAAGTACCACGCCAAGGGTAAGCGCGTCGACATCGTCGGATTGAACTCCGATTCGGCCGACCGGCACGACCGGCTGTCCGGATCCCTGGGTGCGGGGCATTGAGCGCCGGCGCGCGTCTGCAGATCGGGCAGGTCGCCGCGCGGACCGAGCTGTCCATAGCCACCGTGCGCCACTACGACGAGGTCGGACTGGTCACGCCGTCGGCACGATCGGCCGGCGGGTTTCGGCTGTACACGGAGGCCGATGTCGAGCGGCTGTTGCTGATCCGGCGGATGAAGCCGCTGGGTTTCGCCCTCGCCGATATGAAAGGCCTGTTGGATGCCCTCGACTCGCTCAACGGCGGGGCGTCCGCACAGCAGCGCGCCGCTGCGGCGGAGCACCTGCGCGCGTGTGAAAGCAAGGCGCGGGAAAGCGCCGAGAGACTGCGGAAGCACCTTGCCTACGCCGAGGAATTGACCGGGCTGCTCGGCCGGCTTCTGGGCCGCGCCGGCTCGGGTGAGAGGGCCTGACTTCCCGGCTCGTTGTCGCCGTGGCCTGGGCCCGTCGCCGTCGGTTCTCGGCCGACCAGAATGCGTAGCCTGCCTTAGCGATGCAGGTGGCGCCATGTGCTTCGGTGAGCTAACAAATGTGCGTCGTGCGCTGCACCAACGCGCGTAAGTGAATGCAATCGAATTGATCCCGTTTCGAGTGTGATTCACCCCACGGTATGCGCTACATTGTGACGGCAGTCATAGAGAGGGATCGATCATGAGCGGTGTACTTCTGGGCGTAGTGATGGTCTTGCTCGGTGCCGGCGCCATCGGGGCGGTCGTCGCCGCAGCGGTCCTCGGCTATGGCACGATCGCGCTGGCCATCGGCATCATCTCCAGCGCGGCATTCGCCGCCAGGACGGTCTAGACCCGCAACCGCAGCCCGAGCCCGGTGGCGCGCACGGCCTGCCGGCCGATAGCCGCGCGCACCTCGGCCTCGGATCCCACGACGCGTACGCGGTGCTGCGCCCGGGTGACCGCGGTATAGAACAGCTCCCTGGTCAATAGCCGAGAATCCGCCGCCGGCACCAGCACCGTCACCTCGGCACTCTGGCTGCCCTGTGCCTTGTGGATCGTCATCGCGTGCATGGTGTCCACCTCGACCAGTCGTCCCGGGGCGAAGCTCGAGGCCCCCACCGCCACCCGCAGCCCGTCCGGTGTCGCCACCGTCACCCCGGTGTCCCCGTTGTACACCTTGAGGCCATAGTCGTTGGCCGTCACCAGGATCGGTCGCCCGGCATACCAGGTCGACCACAGCGGTTCGCCGGTCGCCTCGGTCAACCATCGCTCCACCTGGCGATTCCAATAGGCCACTTCGTGCCGGTGTGCACACAGCAGCCGGTGTTCGTCCAGTGTCTGCAGGGCCGTGCCGGTGTCGCCGAGCACGCACGCCTCCCACAGTCGCAGCGCGTGCGGTAGCAGCACATCGCGCAGCGCATGCGGCGACGGCAGCCACTCGATATGTTCGCCGCCGGCTTGCAGCACCGCCAGCGCGGCGTCGGCGTCGCCGTCGCGTACCGCGGCCGCGAGGTCACCGATATCCGAGCCGAAGCGATGCGAGGTCGTCAGCGAGGCCACCCGGGACGCACCCAGTCCCTGCACCAGATCCGCAAGCACCGCGCCGGCTTCCACCGATGCGAGTTGGTCGGGGTCGCCGACCAGCAACAGGCGGGTGCCCGGGCGCACCGCCTCCAGTAGCCGGGCCATCATGGTCAGCGACACCATGGACGTCTCGTCGACCACGATGACATCGTGGGGGAGCCGATTGGTGCGGTCGTGACGGAACCTCGACGACGTCCCCGGCCGCCGGCCGAGCAGCCGGTGCAGCGTCGTGGCCTGTAGCCCGGTCAACCGGGACCGATCCGACGCCGCGAGTGCGTCGACGGCGGCCTGTACCGCTTCCTGCAAGCGGGCCGCGGCCTTGCCGGTGGGCGCGGCCAGTGCGATCCGCGGGGGAGGGCGGCCCGCCAGCGCTGCCTGCTCGGCCAGCAGGGCCAGCAGCCGCGCCACGGTCGTCGTCTTGCCGGTGCCCGGACCGCCGGTCAGCACGGTGAGCCCCTGCGACAGCGCCAGACTGGCCGCGGCGCGCTGCTCGGCGTAGTCATCGTCGAACAGCCGCAACAGGTCCGGGGTCTGCCCGGGTGGGACGGTAGCGACCAATGCCAGCACGTCAGCGCAGACCTGCTGCTCCTCCAACCAGTAGCGGTCCAGGTACAGCAGATCACCGAAGAGCCGCAGCACCGGCGGCGTCGTGGCCAGCTGGCTGGCCGCGACCGCGGCCAGCCAGTCGTCGGCGTCCAGCCCGATCGTCGATGCGGCTGCGCGCAGATCCACGCATACCGATCCGCCGCGCAGCGCCCGCACCACCAAGCGCACCGCCAGTGCCACCTCCTCGGAGGTCTCCCCGGCCAGGGCCGTGAGCCGTTGGGCCACCTGGATATCGGCGGGCTCGAAGTCGAGTTCAGCCATCGAGCAGTCCTGACATCGCGAGCACCAGCGTCGCCGGGGGGTCCCAACTGAACACACCGGCGGGGTGGCCGTCCTGCACCGGGGTGAGCGCACCGCACATGCCGCGCACGAACAGGTACATCACCCCGCCGAGGTGGCGGTGTGGGTCGTAGTCCGGCAGCCGCCAGGACAGATACCGGTGCAGCACAACGCTGTACAGCAACGCCTGTAGCGGATAGTCCGAGTGCAACATCGCCTCGATCATCCGTTCCCTGCCGTAGTCGGCGGCGGTCAGCGGCGCCTCGGAGATGCCCAGCCAGTTGGTCTTGTAGTCCACGACGACATACTTCGTACCCGCGCCGCCCCGCAGCCGCAGCACCACGTCCACCGAGCCGGACAGATAACCGCGCAGCGGCTGTCGGCCCAGGGCGCCGGCGGAGAGCCGGTCGGCGTAGGACGCCATCGGATCATCGGCGCTCAGATGCTCGGCAAGCAACGCACCGACATCGGCCAGCCGGGCGAACCGGTCGGCGGCGGTGTCACCGCCGGCGAGCGGGAACTCGAAGTCCAGCTCGCACAGCCGATCAGCCAAACCGAGCTGGCGCAGCGTCATTCCGGGCGCGAGCGGCCCGAGGTCGGTGTCGTGCATCGGTACCAGGGCGGCGGCCAGTTCCTCCGCGCCGATGGCCACCGGCCAGCGCACGGCGTGCCTGCGCACCTGCTCGGCCAACTCCGCGCCCAGGTCGACCGCGGTCGGGTCCGCGGTTTCCAGTACCGCGTGTACGAGGGAGCCGAACGCCGCGCCGGTGGGCAGGTCGGCCATCGGGGAAGGGACATCCGCGCCCGAAGCCGGTGCAACCAAGGCAATCTCGGCGACCTCGTCGTCGAGCTCGGAGACTTCCGGCTCGCTGGACACCGGAGACTCTTCGGCCGCCCGCAGCAGACCCGAGTATGAGGTGCGCCGCCAGGACGTGTCGATCGAACGATGGAAGTGACGGACCGCCATCGCGGTGGGAGGCGAGGGGGTCGGCGGCGGGCTGATGGGTTCGATCGTCGATTCCTCCAGCACCGGGCCGCCGGCCGCCTCCCATGCCCGCAGCCGGGTCAGCGCGTCCACGTCGGAGACCTTGGCGGGGCTGCAAACCGCCGGCACTTCGGGCTCGCCGGGTGCGCGGCCGCGCAGCAGCCGGGACAGCCCCCCGTTGGGTTCGTCCCAGGAGGGCGCCCACCACGCCACCACCTGGGAGCAGGCCCTCGTCATCGCCACATAGGTGAGCCGGCTGTCATTTGCGGCTGCCTCGGCCTTACCGGTGCGTAGCACCACCGGATCGGGTTCGCCGACGTACAGGCAGCGCACCCCGTCATCGTGATACAGCACCGGATTGGGGTCCGGGGAGTACCGATTGAAGGCGAACGGCAGGTAGACGACCGGATACTGCAGTCCCTTGGACACCCACACCGTCATGATCTGCACCGCGGCAGCGTCGCTGTCGAGCCGCCGGTTGCGTTCGGCCGACCCGGATTGCTCGGTGGTCTGGGTGCGCAGCCAGTCCCGCAGGGCGGGCAGTCCGAAACCCTCACGGTGCGCGGTGTCCTGTAGCAGCTGGGTGACATGCGCGAGGTCGGTCATCAACCGCTCGCCGCCCTGCCAAGACAGCACCTGCTTGCCCATCCCGGACAGCTGCGCGGCCTCCAGCACCGCGGCGACCCCCCGTTCCCGGGCGTGCCCGGCCCAGCTGCGCAGATCCTCGGCCACTCGGTCGGTCAACGAATCACCGCCGGCGGCAAGGCTTTCGGCGGTCTCCCGGAAGAACACCGTCGACGCCGCCGCCCGGACCAGGCCGGAGCGGTGCGGTTGCTCGAAGGCCTCCAGCAGGCACAGCCAATCCTGGGCCGCGGTGGAGGCGAACACATTGGAATCCCCGGTGTACACGGCGGGGATTCCGGCCTCGGCCAGCGCGTTGTCGCAGGCCCGCGCGTCCTTGTGGGTTTCCACGATGACGGCGATATCGCGTGCCTCCAACGGCCGGCCGGCGAAGGTGGCGCCACTGGACAGCAGGGCGCCGATATCGGCCGCGAGGTCGCGGCCGATGTGATCGCGCAGGCGGTCGATGCCGATGGTGCGGGTGCCCTTGCCGCCGCGGGTCACCACGCGTAGCCGAAACGGATCGTTGCGCGGTGCGCCGGACAGTCGGTGGCCCTGGTGATGCGCCGTCACCTCGTGCACGACGATGCCTGGTCCGCCGAGTTGGGCACCGCCCAACACCACCTGCAGGCGGTTGACCAGGGCGGCGTCGCTGCGCCAGTTCACGCCGAGGGTCTGCTTGTCCCCGGCGGTCTCGGCGGCCCGCAGATAGGTGTCGATATCGCCGCCGCGGAAGGCGTAGATCGCCTGCTTCGGGTCGCCGATCAGGATCAGCATCGACTGCCCGGCGAATGCCCGTTCGATGACCTGCCACTGCACCGGGTCGGTGTCCTGGAATTCGTCGACCATCACCACCGGCCATCGCTGCGGCATCCGCACCCTTGCCGCCGAGTCGGGGGCGGCCAGCGCTTCGGCCAGCCGGGTGAGCAGATCGTCATAACCCAGCACACCGCGGCGGCGCTTGCGGATCTCCAACTCGGCGAGCACATCCCGCGCGAATCGCAGGCACTCCGCGGTCAGCGAGTCCGGATCGGCGTCGTGCGGGCGTAGTTCGGTCGCCGGGTTGCGCACCACCTGTGTCGCCAGCTTGCGCGCGTCGCGGTAGGTCAGCCGCGGCGCCTCGGCATCGTTGCCGAATCGGGCCAGATACAGGTCGTCGACGATCTCTGCCACCAGCTCGTCGAGGCTTTCGACCAGACTGACCCCGCTGTCGCTGTCGCCGGCCACGCCCAGCGATTTCAGCACGATATGACAGAACTGGTGGGTGGTCGCGATGGTGGCGCCGTCGAAACCGGCCAATGCGTCACGTAGCCGCTGCTGTCGAGGCTCATGGTCCTCGGAGATCAGATGGCGCAGCAGGTCGTTGGTCGCCGCCGACGGGTCGGCGAACGCGGCGAGCGCATCGACGATCTGACCGCGGACCCGCTCGCGCAGTTCCTGGCTGGCGGCCCGGCCGAACGTGATGAGCAGCATCTCGTCGAGGGTGGCCCGGCCTTCGGCGACCATCCGGGTGACCAGCCCGGCCAGCGCGAAGGTCTTACCGGTGCCCGCACTGGCCTCCAGCACGGTGGTGGAAGCCGGGACGGGCAGTGGGCCGGTCAGGTCAAAGGTGCGCACCTGCTCGCTCACAACCCGGCCCCCTCTGCGTGCAGCAGCGGTAGCCATAGCCGCTGCGCGTACTCGTCGAGTCCGGTGAGATCGCTCAGGTCGGCGTCGCGGCCCCACACCCGTTCGAAGGCCGGGTCGTCGCGCTCGTTGCGCCAGCGATAGTTCGCCGCCTGTGCGGGGTCGTCACCGGCCTGGCGGGCCGCCGCCCACGCGTAGGACGTTTTGATCGGCAGCGGCAACGGGCGTTGCCTGCCCTCGTCGTACATGGACACCAGATCGCGCAACAGCTCGACCGCGTCGGGGGGACCGCCGAGCCCCTGCACCCGTGGGGTGGTGCCGCGCGGCGGTCGGCCGATGCACACCGCGGTCCACTGCCGGCCGCGTTGAGCGGTCAACGCCAGCAACGGAATCCATGATGCAAGTAGATGCTGACCACCGAGTTTCGAATACGTGGGTACCGGGACCAGGTGGTCGCCGAACACGTTGGTGACCGTACCGGTGAGTCGCCGTCCCGCGCCGAGGTCGATGTCCACGTCGAACGCCTGCGCCTCGCTGCGGCGGTACCGGAGCGCTTCGGCCGCCAGCAGAGCGGCCTGATCGCGCAGGTCGATGGCGCGCCGCCAGCCGAGCTTGCCCGCCGGCAGTGTACCGCGCCGCCATTCGGCTTGCTGGGCGTCCTGCGGGGTCATACCGCGCATGATGTCGCCGAGCATGCGGTCTCCGACGGTCCACTCCTGCAAGGCGTCGATCTCGACCGGCATCACATCGGACACCCCGTCGACATCCCAGGGCAGGGTGTAGTCCAGGGCACGAAAGAAACCTTTGACCGGGCTCTTGTAGAAGGCAATCAGATCGGCCAGCGACACGTCCTCGCTCGGGGGCGGGGGCAGTTTCCCGGAAACGAATGTTGTTCGTGGGGCGCGGTTACCGCCCATCGCCCGTGCGGTGTCGAGCACGGTCGGGTCGAAGGTGAACGGCGCATCCGGGATCAGGGCGCCCGGCTGCACGTTCTGAATATCGAAGGGCTGCAGGGGGTGGCGGGTCACCAGCTCCTCGAGCGGGCCGTCGGCGGTGGCCTTGAGAGCGTCCAGCAGTTCGGCGATCGGCACGGCGGGTGGCCGCGGCTGCCCGGTGTACTCGTTGGCCCCGGTGTAGGTGATCACCAGGGTCTGGGTGGCCGCCCCGATCGCATCGAGCAGCAATTGGCGGTCCTCGGACCGGATATCGCGCTCGCCGGTCATCGGTTCACGGGCCAGCACATCGTCGCCGTCGACGGCACCCAGTCGCGGGAACACGCCGTCGTCCAGCCCGACGAGGCACACCACCCGGTGCGGCACCGACCGCATGGGCACCATGGTGCAGACCGTCAAGGTGCCGGTCCGGAAGTTGGCGCGGGTCGGTCGACCGGCGAGGTGACGGTCCAGCAGGGCGCGAAGATCGCTGAGTCGCAGGTGAACAGAACCGGACTCCGCGTGTTCGGCGATATCGGCGAACACGCGCTGCATCTGTGCGACCGGCCATTCCTCGGTGTCGAGGGCCAGGGCGTCGATACCGTCGCGGAGCGCCTGTAACCAGTCGGTCAGCGGGTGGATGCCGCTCAGGGCGTGGGTGGTCTCGGTGAGCTTCTGCACGAAGTCGGCGAAGCGGCCGGCGAGCTCGACCCGGTTGCTGCTGACATCGTCGAGCGGCAGGGTGGTGCCCAGCCAGGCGCGGGAGTCATCCGACATCGCGACACCGGCGAGTATCCGGTCGACGCCGAAGCGCCAGGTGTTGTGCAGGAACTCGACGCCGTAGGGAGTTCGGTGCTGCTGGTCGAAACCCCAGCGGATATTGGATTCCCGCACCCACTCGGTGATGGCGTCCAGGTCATCGTCGGTGAAGGAGAAGCGGGCCCGCACCGGGGTGGCCGCGGCGATGTTGAGGACCTCGCTGGCCCCGGCCCGGCCGCCTGCGAGTGCCAGCAGCTGCCCGGCAACCGCCAGCAGCGGATTCGTCTGTACCAGAGCGCGATCGGCGAGCCGCACACGTAGCCGGTGCGCGGGGTGAGCGTTGGGCACCACGTCGCCGAGCCCGAACCCGGCGGTGATCAGTGGCGCGTAGGTTTCGATGTCCGGGCACATCACCAGGATGTCGCGGGGTTCCAGCGTCGGGTCGTCGGCGAGCAGGCCCAGCAGCACCTCCCGCAGTACGTCGATCTGGCGGGCCGGCCCGTGGCAGGCGTGCACCTGGACGGAGCGGTCGGATGTGCGGTAGATCCGGCCTTCCGGGCGCATCTTATCGGCGGCGATATCGGACTGCAGCCAGCCCAGCAGCGTATCGGGATAGGTTGCAGGGGAGAGGTATTCGTCGCTATCGGGTACGGGAAGTGTGCGCTGGAGCTCGCGGAGGTCGCGGCCCAGGGTGGCCAGCAGTGGGTGTCGGACGTGGCGGTGGCTGGTGTCATCGCGACGCAGGATGGCTCCCTTGGTGCCGCTGAGCGCTTGCCAGAGCGGCTGGCTGGGGTGTGGCAGCCACAGGTGCAGGTCGTGGTGGCAGGCCAGTGCGGTCAGCAGTTCGATCTCGGTGGCGGGCAGCCTGGTGTGCCCGAATAACGAGATCCGCTCCGGCAGGTCGCTGCCTGAGGCACGCAGCCGGGCCAGCGTCTCGGCGTGCCGGACGTGTGGGGGTGCGGCGTCGATGCGCGCGACCAGCTTGTCCCACAGCGGCTTTTGCCAGGCAAGGTCATCGGGCAGCCCGTCCCAGTCGGTGAGCAGGCCGGGACGTTGCCGCGCGTAGGAGGCGTACAGGCCGGCGAGGCGCCTGGCGACGGCGTAGCGGCGCCCTTGGCGCAGCTCGCGTTCTGCACCGTCTGTGTGGTGGCCGAGATGGGTGGCCAGGGTTGCTGCCCACGGTTCGTCGAGGCTTTCGTCGATGACGGCGAGCAGCGGCCACACCATCGCGTCGGCGGCCCAGGGGTCGGCGGTGGTGGTGCCGATCAATTCGGAGATCAGCGACCGCGGATTGCGGAACTGCACGCCCGCGCAGATGCCCAGCCGATTGGACAGTCGTTGGCTGAGCCAGCGCTCGACACCCCGGGCGGGCACCAGCACCAGCTCAGTCGCGAACGGGTCCGCCAGCGGTTGGGCCAGCATCGCGCCCAGGCCGTCGGCGAGCTGATCCGTCCGCTCGGCGCGGTGCAGGTGCAGAGCCATCGAGGTCAGCGTAGTGCGCGGCTACGACACCGGCGGACACTCCGACCCGCCCACCGTCGTGGGGGGGCGCCCCCGTTGCTGCGCTATCAGAAGTCCCTGTCGGCGGAGCCGGACTCGGTGGCCGACGTCGTCGTCATCACGTTCCCGGCCAGGTCCTCGGGCCTCGTCACCGTCGAGGGCGTCCAGACCATCGCGCCGGTCCCCAGCGCGAACTGCCGGTACACGCCGAACGCTTCGGAGTTGTATGTGCCGAGAACGACCGTGAGGGTGTTGCCGGTCAAGGTCATCGTGGACGCTGTTCCCGTCGCACCGTAGGTGACGGGCGCGCTGCCACTCAAGGTGGCGAGATAGTCCTGGCGGCCGAGGTAGACCGTGCCCAGGGGCAATATCGTGCTGTTGGTCGAGTCGTAGATCTGCAGATAGTCGTCAAGGCCGTTCAACAGGGTGCCGTTGTACCCGCGCACCACGATGTTCGTCGTCGAACCGTCCCATCCCGCCAGGATCGTCGTCGGATCGATCGCCTCGCTGAAGGTGTAGGTGATGGTGTCACCCTGGTCCAAGTAACCGGCGGAGCCGCCGTTGGTGGTCTGGACGTCGACCGCCGTCGGGGCGACGTTGTCCACGATCGTGATGCTGACGGTAGCCACGGTGCTGTTCGCCGTACCGTCGTTGGCCACGTAGGTGAAGCTGTCGGTGCCGTTGTAGTTCGTTGCGGGCGTATAGGTGAACGAGCCGTTCGCATTCAGCGTCAGCGAGCCGTGGGCGGGCCCGGCCACCACCGAGGCGGTGAGCGTGTTGCCGTCGACATCGCTGTCGTTGCTCAGCACGTTGCCGTTGAGGGCGATGCCCTGGTTGGTGCTGTAGGAGTCGTTGGTGGAGACCGGCGCGTCGTTGACGGCGTTGACCGTGACGGTGACGGTGGCGGTGTTGCTGGTGATGGTGCCGTCGCTGGCGGTGTAGGTGAAGCTGTCGGTGCCGTTGTAGTTGGTGGTGGGGGTGTAGGTGAAAGTTCCGTCGGTGTTGAGGGTCAGTGTGCCGTGGGTGGGGCCGCTGACCAGAGTGGCCGTCAGCGTATTGCCGTCGGCGTCGGTGTCGTTGGTGAGCACGTTGCCGGCGAGCGGGACGTCCTCGTTGGTGTTGTAGGCGTTGTTGACCGCGACCGGCGCGTCGTTCACCGGATTCACGGTGATCGCCACGGTGGCGGTGTTGCTGGTGGCGGTGCCGTCGCTGGCGGTGTAGGTGAAGCTGTCGGTGCCGTTGTAGTTGGCCGTTGGGGTGTAGGTGAAGGTTCCGTCGGTGTTGAGCGTGAGAGTGCCGTGGCTGGGTCCGGTGACCACCGAGGCGGTGAGGGTGTTGCCGTCGATATCGGTGTCGTTGCTCAAGACATTGCCGTTGAGGGCGGAGTCCTCGTTGGTGGAGTAGGCATCGCTTACGGCGACCGGGGTGTCGTTGACCGGGCTGACAGTGATGCTGACGACCGTCGTGTTGCTGTTGACGGTGCCGTCGTTGGCCTTGTAGGTGAAGACATCCGAGCCCGTGTAGTTGGCGGTGGGCGTGTAGGTGAAGGTTCCGTCGGTGTTGAGGGTCAGGGTGCCGTGGCTGGGTCCGGTGACCAGGGTTGCCGTCAGCGTGTTGCCGTCGACGTCGGTGTCGTTGGTGAGCACGTTGCCGGTCAGTTGGGTGTCTTCGTTGGTGGTGTAGCTGTTGGAGACGGCGACGGGGGCGTCGTTGACGGCGTTGACGGTCACCGTGACGGTGGCGGTGTTGCTGGTGGCGGTGCCGTCGCCGGCGGTGTAGGTGAACGAATCGGTGCCGTTGTAGTTGGTGGTGGGGGTGTAGGTGAAGGTGCCGTCGGCGTTGAGGGTCAGTGTGCCGTGGGCGGGTCCGCTGACCAGGGTTGCCGTCAGCGTGTTGCCGTCGGCGTCGGTGTCATTGCTGAGCACGTTGCCGGTCAGGATGCTGTCCTCGTTGATGCTGAAGCTGTCCCCGACGGCGACCGGAGCGTCGTTGATGGACGTGATCGAGATCGTCACCAGGGCGTTGTCCGTCAAAGTGCCGTCACCGGCGGTGTAGGTGAAGCTGTCGGTGCCGTTGAAGTTGGCCGTCGGGGTGTAGGTGAAGGTGCCGTCGGCGTTGAGGGTCAGCGTGCCGTGGGTGGGCCCGTCGACCAGAGTGGCGGTCAACGCATCGCCGTCGACATCCGAATCGTTGGTCAGGACGTTGCCGCTGACAGCGGTGTCCTCATTGGTGGTGAACGTGTCATCCACGGCGACCGGGGCGTCGTTGACGGCCGTCACCGCGATCGTCACCAGGGCTGTGTTGCTGGTCGCGGATCCATCTGACGTCTGATAGGTGAAGCTGTCGAGGCCCGTGTAATCGGTGGTCGGGGTGTAGGTGAAGCTGCCGTCGGCGTTGAGGGTCAAAGTGCCGTGGGTGGGGCCGGTGACCAGGGTGGCGGTCAACGCATCGGCATCGGCGTCGGTGTCATTAGAGAGGACGTTGCCGGTCAAGGTGCTGTCCTCGCCGGTGGAATACGAATTGTTGTTCGCGATGGGGGCGTCGTTGACGGGGGTGACCGTGATCGACACCGTGGCAACAGAACTGGTGGCGGTGCCGTCGCCGGCGGTGTAGCTGAAGCTGTCGGTGCCGTTGAAGTCGGCGTTCGGGGTGTAGGTGAAGGTGCCGTCGGTGTTCAGGGTGAGCGTGCCGTGGGCAGGTCCGTCGACAAGTGTGGTGGTGAGTGTGTCGCCGTCAGTATCACTGTCGTTGGAGAGCACGCTGGCCGACAAGCTGTTGTCCTCGTCAAAGGTGAACGAGTCGTCCTCGGCGACCGGGGTGTCGTTGACGGGGTTGACGGTGATCGAGACGGTGGCGGTGTTGCTGGTGGCGGTGCCGTCGCCGGCGGTGTAGGTGAAGGTGTCGGTGCCGTTGAAGTCGGCGTCCGGGGTGTAGGTGAAGGTGCCGTCGGTGTTGAGGGTGAGCGTACCGTTGGCGGGTCCGTCGACCAAAGTTGCCGTAATAGCGTCCAATTCGGTATCGGAATCGTTGGACAGCACAGTGCCGGTGAGGATGCTGTCTTCGTCGGTGGTGAAGGAGTCGTCGACCGCGACGGGTGCATCGTTGACCGGGGTGACGGTGATCGACACCGTGGCCACCGAACTCGTGGCTGTGCCGTCGCCGGCGGTGTAGGTGAACGAATCTGCCCCGTTGAAGTCGGCGTCGGGGGTGTAGGTGAAGGTGCCGTCGGAGTTCAACTGCAAGGTGCCGTTGGCGGGTCCGTCGACCAGCGTCGCGGTGAGGGTGTCCCCGTCGGTGTCGCTGTCGTTGGTGAGGACGTTGCCGCTCACGGCGCTGTCTTCATTCGTGGTGAAGGTGTCGCCCGCAGTGACCGGGGTGTCGTTGACCGGGCTCACCGTGATGGAGACGGTGGCAACGGAACTGGTGGCGGTGCCGTCGGTGGCGGTGTAGGTGAAGCTGTCGGTGCCGTTGAAGTCGGCGTCCGGGGTGTAGGTGAAGGTGCCGTCGGTGTTGAGGGTCAGGGTGCCGTTGGTGGGACCGTCGACCAGGGTTGCGGTCAACGGATTGCCGTCGACGTCGGTGTCGTTGGTGAGGACGTTGCCGCTCACGGCGGTGTCTTCGTCGGTGGTGAAGGAATCTGCGGTGGTGACCGGTGTGTCGTTGACGGGGCTCACCGTGATGGAGACGGTGGCCACCGAACTGGTGGCGGTGCCGTCGCCGGCGGTGTAGGTGAACGAATCTGCCCCGTGGAAGTCGGCGTCGGGGGTATAGGTGAATGTCCCGTCGGTATTCAGTTCCAAGGTGCCGTTGGCGGGGCCGTCGACCAGGGTGGCGGTCAACGGATTACCGTCGATGTCCGAATCGTTGGTGAGGACGTTGCCGGTGAGGATCGTGTCCTCATCCGTCGTTAACGAATCGTTGGTGGTGACCGGGGTGTCGTTGACCGGATCGACGGTGATCGACACGGTGGCCACCGAACTCGTCGCGGTGCCGTCGCTGGCGGTGTAGGTGAAGGAATCTGCCCCGTTGAAGTCCGCGTCGGGGGTGTAGGTGAATGTCCCGTCGGTATTGAGGGTCAGCGTGCCGTTGGCCGGCCCGGTAACCAGGGTGGCGGCGAGGGTGTCGCCGTCGGTATCGCTGTCGTTAGAGAGGACGTTGCCGCTCACGGCGGTGTCCTCATTCGTGGTGAACGAATCGTTGGTGGTGACGGGTGTGTCGTTGACCGGATCGACGGTGATCGACACGGTGGCAACCGAACTCGTGGCGGTGCCGTCGCTGGCGGTGTAGGTGAAGCTGTCGGTGCCGTTGAAGTCGGCGTCGGGGGTGTAGGTGAAGGTGCCGTCGGTGTTCAACTGCAAGGTCCCGTTGATGGGCCCGTCGACGAGGCTGGCGGTGAGGGTGTCGCCGTCGGTATCCGAATCGTTGGTGAGGACATTCCCATTCAGGACGGTGTCTTCGTCGGTAGTGAACGTGTCACCTGCGGTGACCGGGGTGTCGTTGACGGGGCTCACCGTGATGGACACCGTGGCAACGGAACTCGTGGCGGTGCCGTCGCCGGCGGTGTAGGTGAACGAATCTGCCCCGTTGAAGTCGGCGTCCGGTGTGTAGGTGAACGTCCCGTCAGTGTTCAACTGCAGGGTGCCGTTGGCGGGCCCGTCGACGAGGGTGGCGGTGAGGGCGTCGCCGTCGATGTCGGAATCGTTGGTGAGGACGTTGCCGGCGAGGACCGTGTCCTCATTCGTGGTGAAGGTGTCACCCACGGTGGCGGGTGTGTCGTTGACCGGGCTGACGGTGATCGACACGGCGGCAACGGAACTCGTCGCTGTCCCGTCGGTGGCGGTGTAGGTGAAGGTGTCGGTGCCGTTGAAGTCGGCGTTCGGGGTGTAGGTGAAGGTGCCGTCGGTGTTGAGGGTGAGCGTGCCGTTGGCCGGCCCGTCAACCAGCGTCGCGGTCAGGGTGTCGCCGTCGGTGTCGCTGTCATTAGAGAGGACGTTGCCGGTGAGGACCGTGTCCTCATTCGTGGTGAAGGAATCGTTGGTGGTGACCGGTGTGTCGTTGACGGGTGTGACCGTGATCGACACCGTCTCCACGGAGCTGGTGGCGGTGCCGTCGCCGGCGGTGTAGGTGAACGAATCTGCCCCGTTGAAGTCGACGTCGGGGGTGTAGGTGAACGTCCCGTCGGTATTGAGGGTGAGCGTGCCGTTGGCGGGGCCGTCGACCAGGGTGGCGGTGAGGGTGTCGCCGTCGGTATCGCTGTCGTTGGTGAGGACGTTGCCGCTGACGGCGGTGTCCTCATCGGTGGTGAAGGAATCTGCGGCGGCGACCGGGGTGTCGTTGACGGGATCAACCGTGATGGACACGGTGGCAACGGAACTCGTGGCGGTGCCGTCAGTCGCCGTGTAGGTGAAGCTGTCGGTGCCGTTGAAGTCGGCGTCCGGGGTGTAGGTGAAGCTGCCGTCGGCGTTGAGGGTGAGCGTGCCGTTGGCGGGTCCGTCGACCAGGGTCGCGGTGAGGGTGTCGCCGTCGATGTCCGAATCGTTGGTCAGGACGTTGCCGCTCACGGCGGTGTCCTCATCGGTGGTGAAGGTGTCACCCACGGTGACCGGGGTATCGTTGACCGGGCTGACGGTGATCGACACGGTGGCAACGGAACTCGTGGCGGTGCCGTCGCCGGCGGTGTAGGTGAACGAATCTGTCCCGTTGAAGTCGGCGTCGGGTGTGTAGGTGAAGGTGCCGTCGGTGTTGAGGGTCAGTGTGCCGTTGGTGGGTTCGTCGACGAGGGTGGCGGTGAGGGTGTCGCCGTCGAGGTCGCTGTCATTAGAGAGGACGTTGCCGGTGAGGACGGTGTCCTCATCGGTGGTGAACGTGTCACCCGCAGCGACGGGTGTGTCGTTGACCGGGCTGACGGTGATCGACACGGTGGCAACGGAACTCGTGGCGGTGCCGTCAGTCGCTGTGTAGGTGAACGAATCGGTGCCGTTGAAGTCGGCGTCTGGGGTGTAGGTGAACGTCCCGTCGGTATTGAGGGTTAGCGTGCCGTTGGTGGGTCCGGTGAGCAGGGTCGCGGTCAACGCGTCGCCGTCGGTGTCGCTGTCGTTGGTGAGAACGTTTCCGGTGAGGGCGTTGTCTTCATTTGTGGTGAAGCTGTCGCCCACCGTCGCGGGTGTGTCGTTGACCGGGCTCACCGTGATCGACACGGTCTGCACTGCACTGGTGGCGGTGCCGTCACCTGCGGTGTAGGTGAACGAATCGGTGCCGTTGAAGTCGGCGTCTGGGGTGTAGGTGAACGTCCCGTCGGTATTGAGGGTCAGCGTGCCGTTGGCGGGTCCGTCAACCAGGGTCGCGGTGAGGGTGTCACCGTCGGTATCGGAGTCGTTGGTGAGAACGTTTCCGGTGAGGACGGTGTCTTCATCGGTCGTGAACGTGTCGCCCGCCGTGACCGGTGTGTCGTTGACGGGGCTCACCGTGATGGACACCGTAGCAACAGAACTCGTGGCGGTGCCGTCGCCGGCGGTGTAGGTGAAGGTGTCGGTGCCGTTGAAGTCGGCGTCCGGGGTATAGGTGAACGTGCCGTCGGCGGTGAGGGTGAGGGTGCCGTTGGCGGGGCCGTCGACCAGGGTGGCGGTCAACGGATTACCGTCGATGTCCGAATCGTTGGTCAACACGTTGCCGGTGAGGACCGTGTCTTCATTCGTGGTGAAGGTGTCACCCACCGCTGCGGGGGTGTCGTTGACCGGCTCGACGGTGATCGACACGGTGGCAACGGAACTCGTTGCGGTGCCGTCGCCGGCGGTGTAGGTGAACGAATCTGTCCCGTTGAAGTCGGCGTCGGGGGTGTAGGTGAAGGTGCCGTCGGTGTTGAGGGCGAGCGTTCCGTTGGTGGGTCCGTCGACCAGGGTGGCGGTGAGCGTGTTCCCATCGGTATCGCTGTCATTCGAGAGGACGTTGCCGGTGAGGGCGGTGTCCTCATTCGTGGTGAACGTGTCACCCACCGTCACGGGTGTGTCGTTGACTGGGGTGATCGTGATGGAGACGGTGGCAACGGAGCTGGTGGCCGTCCCGTCGGTGGCGGTGTAGGTGAACGAGTCTGCCCCGTTGAAGTCGGCGTCCGGGGTGTAGGTGAAAGTCCCGTCGGTGTTCAACTGCAAGGTCCCGTTGGTGGGACCGTTGACCAGGGTTGCGGTCAACGGATTGCCGTCGGTGTCGGAGTCGTTAGAGAGGACGTTGCCGGTGAGGGCGGTGTCCTCATCGGTGGTGAAGGAATCTGCGGCAATGACCGGGGTGTCGTTCACGGGATCAACCGTGATGGAGACGGTGGCGATCGAGCTGGTGGCGGTGCCGTCAGTCGCGGTGTAGGTGAACGAATCGGTGCCGTTGAAGTCGGCGTCCGGTGTGTAGGTGAAGCTGCCATCGGCATTCAATTCCAAGGTGCCGTTGGCGGGTCCGTCGACGAGGGTGGTGGTGAGGGTGTCCCCGTCGATGTCGGAATCGTTGGTCAACACGTTGCCGGTGAGGATCGTGTCCTCGTCGGTGGTGAAGGAATCGTTGGTGGTGACGGGGGTGTCGTTGACCGGATTGACCGTGATGGAGACGGTGGCGATCGAGCTGGTGGCGGTGCCGTCGCCTGCGGTGTAGGTGAACGAATCAGTGCCGTTGAAATCAGCCGCCGGGGTGTAGGTGAAGCTGCCGTCGGTGTTGAGGGTGAGCGTGCCGTTGGCCGGTCCGGTGACCAATGTCGCGGTCAGGGTGTCCCCGTCGGTGTCGCTGTCGTTGGTCAACACGCTGCCGGTGAGGACCGTGTCCTCATCGGTGGTGAAGGAATCTGCGGCAGTGACCGGTGTGTCGTTGACGGGGTTGACGGTGATCGACACGGTGGCAACGGAACTCGTGGCGGTGCCGTCGGTGGCGGTGTAGGTGAACGAATCTGCTCCGTTGAAGTCCGCGTTCGGGGTGTAGGTGAAGCTGCCGTCGGTGTTGAGGGTGAGCGTGCCGTTGGCGGGTCCGTCGACCAGGGTGGCGGTGAGGGTGTCGCCGTCGATGTCGGAGTCGTTGGTGAGGACGTTGCCGGTGACGGCGGTGTCCTCATCGGTGGTGAAGGAATCGTTGGTGGTGACCGGGGTGTCGTTGACGGGATCAACCGTGATGGACACGGTGGCAACTGAACTGGTGTCGGTGCCGTCAGTGGCGGTGTAGGTGAAGGTGTCGGTGCCGTTGAAGTCGGCGTCGGGGGTGTAGGTGAAGCTGCCGTCGGAGTTCAACTGCAGGGTGCCGTTGGCGGGTCCGTCGACGAGGGTGGCGGTGAGGGTGTCGCCGTCGGTATCGCTGTCGTTAGAGAGGACGTTGCCGGTGACGGCGGTGTCCTCGTTCGTGGTGAACGAATCGTTGGTGGTGACGGGTGTGTCGTTGACCGGGGCGACGGTGATGGACACCGTCTCCACCGAGCTCGTGGCGGTGCCGTCGGTGGCGGTGTAGGTGAACGAATCAGTGCCGTTGAAGTCGGCAGTGGGTGTGTAGGTGAAGCTGCCGTCGGTGTTGAGGGTGAGCGTGCCGTTGGCCGGCCCGTCAACCAGCGTCGCGGTCAGGGTGTCGCCGTCGGTGTCGCTGTCATTAGAGAGGACGTTGCCGGTGAGGACCGTGTCCTCATTCGTGGTGAAGGAATCGTTGGTGGTGACCGGTGTGTCGTTGACCGGGCTCACCGTGATCGACACCGTCTCCACCGCACTGGTGGCGGTGCCGTCGCCGGCGGTGTAGGTGAACGAATCTGCTCCGTTGAAGTCCGCGTCGGGGGTGTAGGTGAACGTCCCGTCAGTGTTCAACTGCAGGGTGCCGTTGGCCGGCCCGTCAACCAGCGTCGCGGTGAGGGTGTCCCCGTCGATATCCGAATCATTGGTCAGGACATTGCCGCTCACGGCGGTGTCTTCGTCGGTGGTGAAGGAATCTGCGGCAGTGACCGGAGTGTCGTTGACCGGGCTCACCGTGATCGACACCGTCTCCACCGCACTGGTGGCGGTGCCGTCGCCGGCGGTGTAGGT
>JAKJHY010000004.1 GCA_021648845.1 Mycobacterium sp. MBM
GTGGATGCGTTCATGAGCCTGATCGAGGCCGGCTGGGATGCCGAGGTGGCGGCGCGTCCGCACGGTGCGCGCACCACGGTGGTCATGCACCTCGACCTCGAGCAGCGGGTGGCCGCGCTGCACCTGGGTCCGGCCCTGCCGGAGGCGGATCGCCGGTTTCTGCTCTGCGATGCGACCTGTGAGGTGTGGTTTGAGCGCCACGGGCGTCCGATCGGGGCCGGACGTAGCACCCGGACGGTGGGGCGGCGGTTGCGGCGGGCGTTGGAGCACCGCGACCGCACGTGTGTGGTGCCCGGGTGCGGGGCCACCCGGGGTTTGCACGCGCATCATTTGGTGCATTGGGAGGACGGCGGGCCCACCGAACTGTGGAACCTGGTGTTGCTCTGCCCATTTCACCACCGGATGCATCACCGGGGCGGGATCACCCTCGCCGGGCCCGCCGAGCAGCTCAAAGTCTTCGACAGTGGCGGCGCGGAGCTGACCGGGGGATCGCTGGCCCGACCACCCACCACCGCCCCACCCGATGTGCCGCCGTGTCCCGGCCCGAAAGGCGAACGCGCCCAATGGTGGTGGTACACCCCCTACCAGCCACCACCGTCATCGGTGAACTAGACGAGCGCGTTCGGCCGGGCCGCAGCCGGGGTACCCACCACGCATGTGGACAGCGAGCCGGGACGTCGATGCGCCCGCGGACACGGTATGGCAGCTGCTGACCGACCTCGATGCCTGGCCGCGCTGGGGCCTCACGGTCACCAAGGCCGAACTCGACGGCACCGCGCTGCTGCTCGGCGCGACCGGACGAGTATGTACCCCCGTCGGCGTACCGCTACCGTTCGTGATCTCGGAGTTCGATCCCGGCCGGACCTAGGGCTGGGACGTCGCCGGTGTGCCGGCGACCCGGCACGGCGTGCACCCCCGCGGCAATGGGTGCCGGGTCTGGATGAGCGCTCCGATATGGGCGCCCGCATATCTGCCCGTGCTGCAGATCGCGGTGCGGCGGATCGCCGATATGGCGGGCCGCCCACCGGGCAACACGCCACCACGCCCATGAGCTGACATCAGTTTGCGCGATGACGTCCGCAAACAGTCTTCCGGGCGCATCCTTATTGACGTACTAGGCAAGAACGGTGAACCGATGGCTCAAAGCGTGGGTGCGGCGGCGTACTTTGTGGCATTTCCACTCGTCTACGCGCTGTCGGTGATCGCCGGTCGGGCAACGCGCCTCGCCGGCGGCGAGGTCTCGCTGATCTGGCCGGCGGCGGCAGTCGGCGTCATCTGGATGCTCGCGACATCCACGCGCAGCACCCGGGAGCGTGTCGCACACGTCATTCTGCTCGGGCTGGTCGCCTACGCGACGAACCTCACCACCGGTGCGGCGCACACACTCAGCGCCTGGTTTGCCCTCGTCAACGTGGTGCTGTCGCTGGTGACGGTCGCAGTGCTGAGCTACCGCCGCGGCCAGGTCGCGCTTCGTGACCCCGCCGACCTGGCCCGCCTTGTCGCCGCGGTGGCCATCGGAACCTGCAGCGCGGCCGTCCTGGCCACCGCCTACTTCGTGGTGGTCATGGACACCGACATCGGGGAGACCTTCGCACTGTTTGCCGTCCGCAACGGTGTCACCGCACTGCTCGGCGTGTCGATCTGGCTGCGTTTTCGCGATGTGACCTGGAAGCGCCCGAACATCACGCTCCGCGACGTGCTCGAGGCGCTGTTGGTCACCGTCGGCGTCGTCTTCGTGTTCGTCTGGACCTTCTGGCTGAGCCACGGCATACCGATGGCGTTCGTCGCGCTGGTCCCGGCCATCTGGTTGACACTGCGCTACAGCACCACTGTCAACACGGTGTTCCTCACCGTGGCCGGCGCCTGGATCATGTACGCGACCTTGGCAGGCAGGGGACCGCTGATCGTCCCCGACGTGCAGATCCGTGCCCTGCTGGCCCAGGCGATGGTCGGCAGCCTGACACTGATCGTGCTGACGCTGTCGGTGTACCGGGACTCCCGCACCCGCCTGATCAGACAACTGAAACAGGCCCGCGACCGCGCGGACCGCGACTCCGAACTGCTCGGCGCCGTGCTCGACAGCATCCACGACAGCGTGGTCGTCATCGACACAACCGGAGCGGTGATCCTGCAGAACGCCCGGTCGGCGAGATCGGGGCTGGTCGACGATGTCGTGGCAGCGTCGGTCGACCGCACGCCGGACGGACCGAGCACCGGCCACGAGCCCCGAGACATCGTCATCGAAGCCGAGGACGACCGCGTCATCGAACTGGCCACGGCCCCGCTGGCGCATCCTGCCGCCCTCGATGTCCTGGCATTCCGCGATGTCACCGAACAGCGACAGAATGCGCGGGCGCTGCGGGAAGCGCGTGATCTGTTCGCCGGCGTCCTGCAAGCCGCATCCGAGCAGGCGATCATCGGCACCGACCCCGACGGCCGCATCACGGTCTTCAACCATGGCGCGGAGCGTCTCCTGGGGTGGTCGCAGGGCGAGATGCTCGGCCGCACACCGATGGTCTTGCACCACGGTCCCGAGGTATCCGCGCGCGCAGCCGAGCTGGGGATACCCGAGGGTTTAGCGGTGTTCGTCCACAACGTGAGGCCCGGCAACGCCGAGGTTCGCGAGTGGACATACGTGCGCCGCGACGGGAGCCATGTGTCGGTAAGCCTGGCGGTATCGCAGATGACCGACGAGGACGGACACTGCGCCGGCTATATCGGCGTCGCCTCGGATATCACCGAACGCAAGGCCGCAGAACAGGCCTTGGCCGAGAGTGAGGAACGGTTCCGGTTGGCCTTCGACACCGCCCCGATGGGCATGTTCATGTTCGCGCTCGAGCCGCCATGGCGGGGGCGGATCACCCGATGCAATCGGGCCATGGCGGAACTGCTCGGGCGGCCGGCCGCGGACCTGCTGGGCATGAACGTGACCGACCTCGGCGCCCCACCGGGATGCACCGACCCGCGCGGTCTGGGGCACCTGGTGGACCTGCAGCACGAGCGGTCCTCGGTCACCGAGACGTCGTTCACGCGAGCAGACGGTGCCATGGTGTGGGGTGCGGTATCGGCCTCGATCGTGGCCCCGCCCGGCTCGGATCCCTACGGCATCTGCCTGGTCGAGGATGTCACCGCCCGCAAGCGGGTGGAAGCCGAACTGCAGCACCTCGCCTCCCACGATCCGTTGACCGGGCTGGCCAACCGGGCGCTGTTCACCGAACGGGTCGAACAGGCCATAGCCGGGGCGGCAGGCGGCGGCTCCGCCCTGCTGGGCCTGATCTTCCTCGATCTCGACGGCTTCAAGGCTGTCAACGACACCTGGGGGCACTCCGAGGGTGATCTGTTACTCGCGGGGGTGGCCGAGCGGATCCAGGCCGCGGTTCGATCGACGGACACCGCAGCCCGGCTGGGCGGCGACGAGTTCGCGGTGCTCTGCCCGCAGATCGGCAGCATCGCGCAGCTGCAGGCCCTCGCGGAACGGTTACGGGTGCAACTGCAGGGACCCGTCGTCCTGTCGGACGGCGAGATCTACCAGCACCTCTCGGTGAGTGCCGGCGTGGTCACCTGGCGGCCCGGTGTCACGGCCGCTGCCCTCCTGCACCACGCGGACCGGGCGATGTACCACGCCAAAGGGCTCGGCAAGAACCGCATCAGCGTGCGAGACGTCATGGCCGAAACGGTGAGACCTTCTGCGCACCAGTAGGTTCGACCGCGGGGGAGGGTCCGGCGGGTACGGTCTCAGCTGCACACCGCGCCGACGGCCGCCGAACCCACCAATTTCGTGTACTTGGCCAGCACGCCGCTCGTGTAGACCGGGGGCAGCGGTTCGAAACCGTCCTTGCGGGAGGCGAACTCGGCGTCGTCGACCAGAATGTCCAGCGTGCCGTTGGCGACGTCCAGGCGGATCCGGTCCCCGTCACGCACGAAGGCGATCGGTCCGCCGTCCACCGCCTCGGGGGCGATGTGCCCGACGCACAGTCCGGTGGTGCCGCCGGAGAACCGGCCGTCGGTCATCAACAGCACATCCTTGCCCAGGCCCGCGCCCTTGATGGCGCCGGTGATCGCCAGCATCTCGCGCATACCCGGGCCGCCCTTGGGCCCCTCGTAACGGATGACGACGACGTCGCCGTGGGTGATGGTGCCGTCCTCGAGCGCATCCAGTGCCGCCCGCTCACGCTCGAAAACCCTTGCGGTGCCCTCGAACACATCGGAGTCGAAGCCCGCCGACTTCACCACCGCGCCCTCGGGCGCCAGCGAACCATGCAGGATGGTGATGCCGCCGGTGGGATGGATCGGGTTGCTCATCGCCCGCAGTACCTTGCCGTCCGGGTCCGGCGGCTCGATGTGGGCCAGGTTCTCGGCCATCGTCTCACCGGTGACGGTCAGGCAGTCCCCGTGCAGCAATCCGGCGTCCAGCAGCGCGCGCATCACGACCGGCACCCCGCCGATCTCGTCGACATGCTTCATCACGTAGGCGCCGAACGGTTTCACGTCGGCCAGGTGCGGAACCCGCTGCCCCACCCGGGTGAAATCCGCCAGCGTCAGCTCGACACCGGCCTCCCAGGCGATGGCCAGCAGGTGCAAGACCGCGTTGGTGGACCCGCCGAACGCCATCACCACGGCGATGGCGTTCTCGAAGGCCTCCTTGGTGAGGATGTCGCGGGTGGTGATGCCGCGACGCAGCAGTTCCACCACCGCCTCCCCGGAGCGGCGCGCGTACTCGTCGCGGCGCTTGTCGATGGCGACCGGAGATGCGCTGCCCGGCAACGACATACCCAGCGCCTCGGCGGCCGAGGCCATCGTGTTGGCGGTGTACATGCCGCCGCAGGCGCCCTCCCCCGGACAGATGGCCCGCTCGATGATGTCGACGTCTTCGCGCGACATCAGCCCGCGCGCGCACGCACCGACCGCCTCGAAAGCGTCGATGATGGTGACTTCCTTCTCGCTGCCGTCGGTGAGCTTCGCGACCCCCGGCATGATCGAGCCGTTGTACAGGAAGACGCTGGCCAGGTTGAGCCGGGCCGCCGCCATCAGCATCCCGGGGATCGACTTGTCGCAGCCGGCCAGCAACACCGAGCCGTCGAGGCGCTCGGCCTGCATGACGGTCTCCACGCTGTCGGCGATGACCTCCCGGGAGACCAGCGAGAAGTGCATTCCCTCGTGGCCCATGGAGATGCCATCGGACACCGAGATGGTGCCGAATTCCAGCGGGTAGCCGCCGCCGGTGTGCACGCCGGCCTTGACGGATTGGGCCAGGCGCTGCAGCGACATATTGCACGGGGTGATCTCGTTCCACGACGAGCCGACGCCGATCTGCGGTTTGGCCCAGTCGTCATCGCCCATACCGACGGCGCGCAGCATGCCGCGGGCGGCGGTCTTCTCCAGGCCGTCGGTGACATCGCGGCTGCGGGGTTTGATGTCGATATCGGCCGCGGCGGGAAGAGAATCAGGAGCTGAGGGCATGAAAGCAAGTATGCATTCGGTCTCGTTGCCGACCCAAAACAAATTACCGATACCCCTCTGGGGTACCGGTAGCCTGGCTGCATGAGCCGAACGGGATTACTGGCAACGCTGGCCGTTGCCGCGCTGATCTCGGGCTGCGGCGGTCAGCAATCCCCACCGGCGCACACGTCGAACGCCACGACGTCCGAAAACGCCGCCCTGACCCCCGGCGTCAACGCCGCCGACCGCGCTTTCGCCTACGGCCTGCTGGCGCAGCGACCCCAGATCGACCACTTGGTCGCGCTGGCGCGGACCAACTCGGGCAATCCGTCGATGGTGGCGCTGGCCGACACGCTGGCGGTCAGCGAGCAGCAGCAGAGCGAAACGATCAGCGCGCTGCTGGTGCAGTGGACCGACGGGCAGGAGGGCGGTCAGGGACCGCCCCCGGCGGGGCCGATCCTGTTCGACCGCGGCGCCGTCGAGCGGCTCGGGTCGCTGCACGGACCGGAGTTCGACACACTGTGGCTTCACGTCATGCTCAACCACCACCAGGCGGTGTTGACCATGGCGTCCTCCGAGATCAAGGAGGGTGAGGATGTCAACGCCAAGACACTGGCGCAAGCGATCATCGCCACCCGCTCGGAGGAGATCGTTCACATGCAGCAGTTGATGGGAGGCGGTCCGCGATGAGCGACGCAGCAGAGCACGGCTATTCGCCGCAGAAGGAGAACTACGCCAAACGGCTGCGCCGCATCGAGGGACAGGTCCGCGGGATCGCCAAGATGATCGATGACGACAAGTACTGCATCGACATCCTCACCCAGATCAGCGCCGTCAACAGCGCGCTGCAATCGGTCGCGCTGGGGCTGCTCGACGAGCACCTGGGCCACTGCGTCACCCAGGCCGTGGCCGAGGGGGGCGAGCAGGCCGATGCCAAGCTGGCCGAGGCGTCCGCCGCGATCGCCCGCCTGGTGCGGTCCTGACGGACTCTCTGAGAGACGTCACAGCTGTAACGAACCGCCGCCGGCTGACGATGAACCCCCAGGTCAGTGGTGTAGGCCGGACGGCGATGAGGGGTCCGTCCGGTCTCGCCCGCCGATGCCATGTCCAGCTGCTGTGACACACTGGACTGCAAATATGCCTGTGGAGGTGACAGATGTCGCAGCGGACGAGGAGCAGACTCGCCAGCGCGATCCTGGCGGCCGGATTGGTCGCCGGACTAGGTGTCGGCAGCCCGACTGCCGCAGCAGAACCGCCGGCGCCGCCGCCGGCGTTCCCCGACCCGTTCGCGCCGCCGCCGGCGGCTGAACCGGATCCGTTCGCGCCGGTGGGGGGCCCCGGCGCGCAGCCCCTGCCGATCCCGGAGGGCACCCCCGGCGGGCAGAACCCCAACCCGTTCATCGGGATGCCCCCGTTCGTCCCGCCGTCCTTCAACCCGGTCGACGGGTCGATTGCCGGTGCGGCCAAGCCGATCTACATCAACTTCCAGCGCCCGATCGCCAACCGGCAGATGGCCCAGGATGCCGTGCACATCACCTCGAACCCGCCGGTGCCGGGCCGGTTCTACTGGGTCACCGACACCCAGCTGCGCTGGCGGCCGCAGGACTTCTGGCCCGCCGGCACCGTGGTCAGCATCGACGCCGCAGGCACCAAGTCGACGTTCACCGTCCCCGAGCAGCTCGTCGCCACCATCGACGACAACACCAAGACGATGACCGTGGTGCGCAACGGCGAGGTGGAGAAAGAGTTCCCGGTGTCCATGGGCAAGGCGGGCAACGACACCAAGAACGGCACCTACTACGTGCTGGAGAAGTTCGCCGACATGGTGATGGACTCCTCCACCTACGGGGTGCCGGTGGATTCCGCCGACGGCTACCGGACCAGGGTCAAGGACGCGGTACGCATCGACAACAGCGGCATCTTCGTGCACGGCGCGCCGTGGTCGGTGGCCTCACAGGGTGAGGAGAACGTCAGTCACGGCTGTATCAACCTCAGTCCGGCCGACGCGAAATGGTTCTTCGACAACTTCGGCAGCGGTGACGCCGTGGTCATCAAGAACACCGACGGCGGACTCTACAACCAGCCCGACGGTGCGTCGGACTGGCAGATGTTCTAGCCGCCTCCTGCAACGCGAAAATCCCCCGCAACCACCAAGGTTGCGGGGGATTTTCGTCGGGCCCTCAGTTCCAGATGCGAACCCGGCGCTCGGGCTCCAGATACAGCGCGTCGTCGGAGCCGACCTCGAATGCGTCGTAGAACGCGTCGATATTGCGGACGACGCCGTTGCAGCGGAACTCCGGCGGCGAATGCGGGTCGGTGGCCAATCGGCGGATCGCCTCGGCCTCACGGGATTTCGTGCGCCACACCTGGGCCCAGCCGAACAGCACCCGCTGCACCCCGGTCAGCCCGTCGATCACCGGTGCCCGATCAAACCCCCGGTCGCTGCGCTCCTGCCCGCCGTCACCCGCCAGCGACAGCTCGTAGGCCAGCAGTGCGATCGACAGCCCGCCCAGATCGCCGATGTTCTCCCCGACGGTGAATGCGCCGTTGACGTGATGGGAGGCACCCAGGCTGCGCGGGCTGAAGGCTTCGTACTGTTCGATCAAAGCCGTTGTGCGGTGCCCGAACTCGGTGCGGTCGGCATCGGTCCACCAGTCCACCAGGTTACCGTCGCCGTCGTATTTGGCGCCCTGGTCGTCGAATCCGTGCCCGATCTCGTGGCCGATCACCGCGCCGATACCGCCGTAGTTGGCGGCATCGTCGGCCTCGGCGTCGAAAAACGGCGGCTGCAGGATGGCCGCCGGAAACACGATCTCGTTCATCCCGGGGTTGTAGTAGGCGTTCACGGTTTGCGGTGTCATGAACCACTCGTCACGGTCGACGGGGCCACCGAGCTTGGCCAGGTCGCGGTCGAATTCACAGGCATACCCGCGTTGGTAGTTGCCGTACAGGTCGGTGCGGTCCACCACCAGCGCCGAGTAGTCGCGCCAGCGCGCCGGATAGCCGATCTTGGGGGTGAACTTGTCCAGCTTGGCCAGCGCCCGCTCCCGGGTCTCCGGCGTCATCCAGGCCAGGTTGGTGATGCTCACCCGGTAGGCCTCGCGCAGGTTGGCCACCAACTCGTCCATCCGGGTCTTGGCCTCGGGCGGGAAGTGACGCGCCACGTAGAGCTTGCCGACGGCGTCGCCCATCAGGTTCTCCACCAGGCCGACACCGCGCTTCCAGCGTTCGCGGATCGCCTCGGTACCGCTGAGCGTCTTACCGTAGAAGGCGAAGTTCTCGGCCACCAGATCGTCGGTGAGCAGCGAGGCCCGCGAACTGATCACCCGCCAGCTCAGCCACTGCTTCCAGTCCTGCAGCGACTCACCGGCCCACAGTGCGGCGAACGCGGTCAGGTAGTCGGGCTGGCGGACCACCACTTCCTCCGGGTCCGCGCCGAGCGCACCGACCCAGCTGGACCAGTCGAATCCCGGTGCCTCCTCGGCCAATTGGGCGAAGGCACGCAGGTTGTAGGTGAGGTCGGCGTCGCGGCGGCGCACCACATCCCAGTGTGCGGCCGCCAGCTTGGTCTCCAACGCGACGATGCGCTCGGCGGTGGCGGTGTGATCGCCGTCCCCGTGCACGAGTTGGAGCATCCGGGCGATGTGGGCGGGGTAGGCGGCCAGGATCTCGGCGTGCGCGGCGTCGCGGTAGTAGGACTCGTCGGGCAGGCCGAGCCCGGACTGCGACATGTGCAGCAGGTAGCGGGTGGAGTCCTTGGAATCGGTGTCGACGTAGACGCCGGCGCCACCGCCGATCCCGGTGCGCTGCAGCCGGCCCAGCACCGCTGCCAGCGCGGCACGGTCCGCGGCGTCCGCGACGGTGGCCAGCTCGGCCAGCAGCGGGGTTATCCCGACCCGGGCGATGGTGTCGGTGTCCATGAAGCTGGCGTACAGGTCACCTATCCGAGCCGCGTCCGGGCCATCGTCGGATGACGCCGAGGTGATGATGTCGCGCACCTGCTCCTCGGCCCGGTCGGCCAGCGTGCGGAACGCGCCGTCGGTGGCCCGGTCGGCGGGAATCTCGTATTCGGCGAGCCAGCGTCCGTTGACATGGCCGAACAGATCGTCCTGCGGACGGACCTCGGAGTCGACGAAGCTCAGATCGATACCGGAACGAATATCACTATCCAGAGTCACTCTCACATCCTGCCAGAGCGCGCGAGGACGGCACCGGTAGCCTCACGGCCATGCCTGATGAGCAAACCCGGGGGCTGTCCGCTTATGGCATCGCCGCAATCGTGTTCGGGGTGATCGGTGTTGCCGCCGCGGTCCTGGCCGCGATGATCTGGTCCGGTCACCGCGGCGAGGTCACCGAACGGGCACACCAGACCGAGGTGCTGCAGGCCGCCGCGGACTGGACCGGACTGCTGATCAACCTGAACAAGGACTCGGCCGCCGAGAATCTGCAGCAGCTGCGCGACGGCACCGTCGGCCAGCTCAACGTCGAGTTCGACAGCACCATGGCGCCGTTCACCAGCCTGGTGACCAAACTCGACTCCAAGACCGTCGGCCAGGTCGAATCGGTGTCCATCGAGACGCTGCACCACCAGCCCGGTGACACCGGGGACGGGCCGCGGGACGAGGCGCAACCGGAGCTGGCGACGGTGGCCTCACGCACCGACACCGTGCTGGTGGTGGCCACCTCGGTGAACCAGAACGCCGGCGCACAGCCGACGACGGTGCGCTGGAATCTGCGCCTGGATGTCGCCGACGTGGACGGCGAGCTGCTGATCTCGCGCCTGGAGACGATCCGATGACCAATCGGCTCCGGGTGCTGGCCGTCGATATCATCGCGCCGCTGTCGGCCATCGCGGCACTGGTCTTCATCGGTGCGGCGCTGGCCTGGCCGCGCTGGTGGGTGGCCGTCTGCACCGCGCTCGCCCTGCTGATCGTGCAGGGCGTCGTGGTCAACCTGGTGCTCTACCGCCGCGACGGTGTCACCGTCGGCACCGATGACGATGGTCCGGCACTGCGCTGCGGGGTGATCGCGCTCGCGGCGGCGGCGCTGGCGGCGAGCGTGTTCGTCGGCTACACGCAGTGGACGCTGCCCGACCGCAACCTCAACCGGGACAGCGCCGAGGTGGTCGGCATCGCCAGCAGTGTCTCGGAGGCCTCGGCGACCTTTTCGCCGAGCAGTCCCAATGCGTCGATCGACCGGGCGACTGCGTTGATGTCGCCGCGGCGAGCCGAGGCCTACCGCGCCGAATTCGCGGCTGTGGCAAAGGATCTGACCAGCCGCAACATCTCCGGTCAAGCACAGACCATCTCGGCGGGGGTGGAGGCCATCGGGCCCGCGGTGGCCAGTGTCGCCGTCGTCATGCGCGGCACCCAGAACGCGCCGGGCAAACCGGCGGATATCGCGGTGCTCGCACTGCGGGTGACGCTGGAGAAGGAAGACGGCAGGTGGCTGGTGACCGACGTGACACCGATCAACGCCCGCTGAGCGTCAGCCCGAGTTGGCGGCGCGCTGGGCCCGGATCCGGGCGAACCGGTCCGAGAGCCGGCGCATCCGGATCATCAGCGTGGCCGACGGGGTGATCTCACCGTCCAGGAAACCGGTGAGCTCCTCACCGGGCACCCCGATGCGGGACGCGAATTCCGGCTCGCCGAGCCCGGAGCGTTCCAGCAGCTGACGGACGTGTCGGGACACCTCGGCGCGTTCGTTGGCCGCCAGGTGTTCGCGGGCCTTCTCCAGGACCTCGGTCAGCGCGGCAGAAACCCCGTAGGGCTGCTCGGTCTCCAGCACCTCCTCGACCTGGCGGGCCGTCCTACCGTACGGGTCACGCTTGATGGCCGCGACGATGCGCTGCCAGATCTCCAGGTCGTCGTTGTCCAACGCGGACCGTATCGCCGACGTCGGCCAGAACTCGACCGGCCGGGCATCCGGTCGACTGAAATCTCCGTCACCCTGCCGGCTGGGCGAGGGCTTGGCGGCCACACTCACTTCGCCTCCTCCAGCATCGCTACGGCCACCGACAGGCAGCGCTGTCGCACGGTGGCCCAATCTGCATCGGTTTGTTCCGGTGTGTCCGGGTCGTCCGATGGGCGCGGGTCCGCCAGCCGTCGAACCAGTTGGGTGGCCACCCAGTGCGCCCGCGGGCGTTGTCCACAGTAGTACCGGTCCATCCCGGTGAGGACGCGGGCCGCGGTGTGAGTTTCCATCGAATCCACCAGCCGGGCGAACTCGGCGTAGTCCTTCGTGCTGTTGCGGCACATCAGCAGGTAGCTCTTCAACCGCAGCGTCTCCGCGCCGGTCGGGATGAGCAGCCGGTCACCGGTGGGCAGCTGCACATTGGTGGCCTCCATCGGTCCGCGGCGCTGCACCGGCAGTCCCTCGGAGTCCGAGGCGGTGGCCGGTACATCAAGGGACAAGGCGTCGAGGGCGACGTTGAGCCGTCCGCGCCACATGGTGATCGGATGCACCGGCCGGGGCGCGCCGTTGGTCGGGATGCGCCCGCTGAAGCGTCGCGCCCCGACCACATCGGGCCCCGGGCCGCAACCGCTGAACGCCAGCGGGTCGGGCACCACCACGGTCTGCGGGGCGAGGCTCTTGAGCTTGGCGGCGGATTTGACCACCATCCGCAGGTCCGCGCCGGGCGCGGCGGCCGCGGTTTCGGGAACCATCACCAGATCGGTGATATCGACCTTGGGCAGCGGCTTCTCGAAGTCGACCGACGGCAGGATCCTGTCCAGCCAGCGCGGCAGCCACCAATTCCACTGGTCGAACATCGCCATCAGCGCCGGTACCAGGACCAACCGGACGATGGTGGCGTCCACGGCGATGGCGGTCGCGCAGGCCACCCCGATCTGGGCGACCAGCGGCATGCCCGCGAAGGCGAAGCCGATGAACACGGCGATCATGATCAGCGCGGCGCTGGTGATGGTGCGAGCACTGGTCGACACCCCATAGGTGACGGCGTCGCGGGTGTTGTTGGTGATCAGATACCGTTCCCGGATCCTGGTCAGCAGGAAGATCTCGTAGTCCATCGACAGGCCGAACGTCATCGCCAGCACCAGCGGCGGGACCGTGCTGTCCAGCGACTCCAGCGGTGCGAAACCCAGGTCCTCCAGCCAGCCCCACTGGAACACCACGACCAGGCTGCCGTAGGCGGCCGCCACCGACAGCACCGTCATCAGCACGCCCTTGAAGGCGAGGAACACCGAGCGGATGGCGATCAGCAGCATGACGAAGGCGATCACCGAGACGAACAGGAACACCAGCGGCTGGACGTTGGACACCTGATCGTCGAAGTCCTTGATCAGTGCCGTCGGACCACCGACGTCGACGCGCACGGCACCGTCCACCCTGGGCAGCTCGCTGCGCATCCAGTCGACCGACTCGCGGGCCCGGAAGTCTTCGGGGTCCACCGACAGCACCGCAGACATCAGCGCGCTGTCGTCGTCCTTGCCGATCACCG
This sequence comes from Mycobacterium sp. MBM, assembly GCA_021648845.1. Classification (GTDB taxonomy): domain Bacteria; phylum Actinomycetota; class Actinomycetes; order Mycobacteriales; family Mycobacteriaceae; genus Mycobacterium. Next base: position 12,899 of record JAKJHY010000004.1, read on the forward strand.
GCGGTGACACCGTGGCGACATTCGGCCCCTGGGACATCCGTTGCCCGATCGCGTCCAGCGTGGTCCGCGCGGCCGGGCCGTCCGCCGCGCCGTCGGGGAAGCTCACCAGCACCCGGACCGGGCCGAGCGCACCCGGTCCCAGGGCCTCGGCTGCGGCGTTGACTCCGCCGCGGATCTCATGGCTGGGGTCGAACTGGCGCAGCATGCTGTTACCGAGCGTCATCGTGAAAGCGGGTGCGGCCATGGTGAGCAGGAAGACCGCCGCCAGCGACGCCGATAGCCACGGGCGCCGCATGACGGCCCCGATCCAGCGGGTCCAGAATCGGGACTGGGTGGTGTCCGGGCGGCGTGACCAGTGCAGCAGCCGCGATCGTTTGGCCGCGGAGCGCCCGAAGGTGGCCAGCACCGCCGGGGTCAGCGTGGTCGAGGTCAGTACCGCGACGGCGACAGCGAGGATCGCGCCGGTCGCCATGGACTGCAGCACCGGGGTGTTGATCAGATAGATGCCGGTCACCGAGGCGATGACGGTGAGCCCGGAGAGCACCACGGCGAGCCCGGAGGTGGCCATCGCCGCGTCGACGGCCTGCGCGGACTCGCGGCCGGCCCGCAGCTCCTCGCGGTAACGCATCAGGATGAACAGCGAATAGTCGACGGCCAGTGCGATCCCGAACATCGAGACCGTCGAGGTCGCGAACACGCTCATCGTGGTCACCGAGGACAACAGGAACACCACGCCCATCGTCACCGCCACGGTGCACATGCCGAGCAGCAGCGGCATCGCCGCAGCGGCCAGCGACCCGAACACCGCGAGCAGGATGATCAGGACGACCGGCATGTTCCACTTCTCGGCCTGCGCGATGTCGTGTTTGGTGGCGTACTGCGCGGCGGCGCCGAGCGCACCTTGGCCGATGACGTAGAGCCGGACCTTGCCGTTCTCGGATTCGCCCGCCGTGTCGCCGTGGATGCCGACCTTGTCGCGCAGTTGGTTGGCGATATCGACGACGCCGCTGTTGTTGAAGTCGATCTGCAGCTGGACGACGTAGGGGCGGTCCGGCGCCGGGGGCGGCTGCTGCGGGTTCGGCACTTCCTTGACGCTCGGCACCTGCGCGGCGATCCGCTGCAGCTGCGCAACGGCGGCGTTCATGTCCTCGAACGACGCGTCGGCACGCGGTACCGCGACCAACGCCAGCGGTGAGGCCCCCTGGTCGGGGAACTGTTCCTCGATCTGGCGTTGCACGTGCAGCGACTGTGAGCCGGCGACCTCGAACCCGCCGCCGGTGAGTTGGTCGGACTGATTCATCGCCAGATAGACCGACGGCACGAGAAGCAGCGCCCAGACCACAAACACCGCCCAGCGATATCTGCGGAGGTTGCTGCTCAAGCGCATCATGAACTGCTGGATGGCGCCCTCTGCCTTTCTCCCCGCGTGGCTGGTAGCCAGAGCGTACCGCAGTAGTCTGTGCGCCGACGGGCGGCGTTTGCACTTGTGACCAGGCCGGAATGTTGACCGCGCCGGCCGCGGCGACGAACGTACCCGGGGCGACCTGCGAGTTTGCTGCGCGATTGGTCGCGCGCCGGGGTGGATGGCATGATGGCCCCTGATCGTTGTCTGGGTCGGGGACTCGAGCACCGCCGATCGCGTCTGTTCGCGAGCCGGTATCACGTGCATGACTCGAAGGAGTTGCCCATGACCGTCAGCACTGCCCCGTGGCGTCGCGGACTGTTCGCTGTGTTCGCTGGATCCGCCATCGGTGGGGCCGCCCTGCTCGGCGCCTCCGCGGTGGGCACACCCGCGGCCGAGGCCGCACCCGATCCGTGCGCGGCCAGCCAGATCGCCAAGACCGTCGGCGCGGTGGCCACCTCGATGGGCACCTACCTGGACGCGCATCCAGCGGCAAACCAGTCGCTCACCGCGATCGCGGCGCAGCCGGCGGGCCCGCAGTCGCTGGTCGCGACCAAGAACTACTTCGACACCAACCCCGAGACCGCCAAGGACATGCAGCAACTGCAGGCACCCCTGGTGCGGTTGTCGACCCAATGCAAGCTGCCGGTCACGCTGCCCCAGCTGCTCGGACTGATGCAGGCCGCCCAAACGCCGGCCGCCGCCCTGCCCGGTGGGCTGGATGCGCTGGCATCCGTCGGCGCCGAGGGTGCCGCCGAGGCCGTGTCCGCTGGCACCGTCCCGGTCGCCGGCGCCGCTACTACGCGGTGATGCCGCCCGAGCGGCCATAATCCAGGTGTGCGCACACACGAGCATTCCTCGGCGGAGAACACCGGCCGCACCGTCCTGATGGTCGACGACGACCCGGATGTACGGACGTCGGTTGCGCGCGGTCTGCGTCACTCCGGTTTCGACGTCCGGGTCGCCTCGAACGGCAGGGAGGCGCTGCGACTGCTGTCCAACGAGGCGCACGACGCGCTCGTGCTCGACGTACAGATGCCCGAACTGGACGGTGTCGCCGTCGTGACGGCGCTGCGGGCGCTCGGCAACGACATCCCCATCTGTGTGCTGTCGGCGCGCGACACCGTCAACGACCGCATCGCCGGCCTGGAGGCCGGCGCCGACGACTATCTGACCAAACCGTTCGATCTGGGCGAACTCGTCGCCCGGCTGCATGCCCTGCTGCGGCGGTCCAGCCACACCGATCAGGAATCGGACGTCATGATCGTGGGGCCGCTGACCATCGACACCGCGCGCCGCCTGGTCTACGTCGACGGCGAACGCGCCGACCTCACCAAACGCGAGTTCGACCTGCTGGCGGTGCTGGCCGAGAACGCGGGTGTGGTGCTCACCCGGCAGCGGCTGCTGGAGTTGGTGTGGGGCTACGACTTCGACGTCGACACCAACGTGGCCGACGTGTTCATCTCCTACCTGCGGCGCAAGTTGGAACGCGAGGACCGGCCCCGGGTGATCCACACCGTCCGGGGTATCGGGTATGTGCTGCGGGAAGAGGCCTAGTGATGAGGGAACGCCGGTGCGCCTATCGCTACCCCTGATCGGCCGGTCGGCCTCGCTGCGTACCCGGGTGGCCGTCGCGTCCGCGATCGCGGCGTCGGCGGTGGTCGCCGGCTTCACCGTGCTGACCACGGTGGTGCTCGTCAACAATGATGCCGCACAGCTAGATCGGCGACTGGACTCGATCGTCGAGGCGAGTATGTTTCCCGAGCAGCTGTCCGATCCGCGGCGCGGGGTGCTCACCACCGGTCGCTCGCGGTCCACCGGGCAGGTGATGTTCCAGCGCGGATTCCAGCTGCCCGCACTGCCGCCCGGCACCGAGACCGTGGAAGTCAACAACGTCGAGTACCGGGTGCGCACCATCCCGATGGATCAGCAGGGCGGCGGTGTGCTGCTGTCGATTGGTATCCGTGCCGACAGTATCCTGTTGAGCCAGGCCAGAATTCCGATTTACATTGCGGTCGGCGTGCTGACCGTTCTGGTGGCAGCTGGGTTCGGCTGGCTGCTCGCCGGGCCCGCGGTCCGGCCGCTGCGCAGGCTGACCGAACAGACCAAGCAGCTCGGCGACGGCGCCAGACCGGGGGCGCAGATGCCGGCGGTGACCGGCGCCCGCGAAGCCGAGGAACTCTCCGATGCGATGGCCGGCATGCTCAGCAGGTTGGTTGCCGCCCAGCAGGCCACCACCCGATCCCTGCAGGCCGCACAGGATTTCGCGGCCAACGCCGCGCACGAACTGCGCACCCCGCTGACCGCCATGCGGGCCGATCTGGACACCCTGCGGATCCACGACCTGCCCACCGAGGAGCGCGACGAGGTGGTGGCCGATCTGCTGCGCGCGCAACGCCGGGTCGAGGCGATCATCACCGCGCTGGGGCAGCTGGCCTCCGGGCAACTGGCGCAGGCCGAGGACCGCGAGCACATCGACATCACCGACCTGCTGGACCGGGTGGCACGCGAAAATGCCCGGACCGACCCACCGGTGCAGATCACGGTGGAGGCCGGCGATGACCTCGGAACGGTATGGGGATGGCCCGGCGGATTGCGGCTGGCGGTGGACAACCTCGTTCGCAACGCCGTCGCGCACGGCGCGGCGCACCGGATCGTCCTGTCCGGGGTCCGCGAGTCGGACCGGCAGCTGCGCATCGTCGTCGACGACGACGGGTGTGGCCTGCCCGCCGACGAACGCACCGTGGTGCTGGGTCGGTTCGCCCGGGGAAGCACGGCCGCCCCCGGTGGGTCGGGCCTGGGCTTGGCGCTGGTCACCCAGCAGGCGGCACTACACGGGGGCCGGCTGGAACTTTCCGACTCCCCGTTGGGCGGTCTGCGGGCCACGCTGACGATCGCCGACGGGTCGCCGGATCAGGCCGAGGGCGAGCAGCAGTCCCCGGAGATCAGCGCCGCGCCAGAACCGTCGCGATGGCGCGCCAACCGAGCAGCAGCACGGCGGTCGTGATCGAGGCGACCACGATGAAGCTGCCCGCGGTGCCCGCGGAGGTCGCCTTGCGCAACAGCATCCCGACGGCCACGGTGCACACCCAGATGAGCAGCCCGGTGGGGTAGAGGTTCGTGGGCCGCCGCCAGGCCCGACCGGCGAGCCAGCCGGCCAGCGTTCCGATCACGAACGGCCACGCCGTCTCGGCGATACCGGTGAGGGTCAGCCCCTCGGCATGGCTGCGTCGGCCGATGGTGCAGAACACCACCACCAACACCACATCGGTGAGCAGCGCCCCCACCACGGGTGCGGCGCCGGCCCGGGCGGTCCTCGGCTCAGCCATCGGGATAGTCCATCACATCGGAAACCAATGGCATGACCCGGGTTTCGTCGACGGGTGGCACTCCGGGCTGCAGTGGCGCCGGTTTGCCCGCCAGCACGGTGTCGACCGCGTCCCCATCGGGCCCAGCGCCCTCGGCCGTGCGCGAGGTCAGCCGGAACCGGTCGATGACGAATGGCAGACCGTCGGACTTGAGCGGATCGGGACCGTTCATCACGTGGAAGTGCAGGTGCGGCGCGTCGGAGTTGCCGCTGTTGCCGAGGTCGCCCACGACCTGACCGGTGGTGAGCCGATCGCCGGGCTGGACGGCCACCGACCCGGTTTTCAGGTGGGCATAGAACGCGTAGTTCCCGTTGCCGATGTCCTGCACCACATGGTTTCCGCCGTACTCGTCCAGGCGGAGCCCGGACGGGCTGACCCCGGGTACCTGCTCGGGGAGATCGTCCACGACGGCGACCACCGGCCCGTCCGCCACCGCGTGCACGCCGATACCGAAATACGGGTAGCTGCTCAGCTCCTTGGCCTCGCCTTCGAACAGTCGGCCGTCGGGTCGCAGTTGGACGTAGTCGATCGCGAACCGCTCCGCGCCCCAGAGTTCGCCGTCGATCGGGTTGATCGCCGTCCGGTGTGCGGTCATCCCGCAGCAGCCGTTGGCATCCCACCACTGCGGGCCGCGCAGCGGGGGTGCGATGACTGCAGGCTGGCGGCTGGAAACGGTGACGGGCGCGACGGTTTCGCTCACCGTCTCGGGTAGCAGCGGCGGCATCGGCTTGGTCAACCGCGCATCCACGGTGTGGACGAGATCGGCCGGCGTGCCATTTTCGACGATGGCATCGATCCAGACCAGGGCGGACTGGGACGGTCCGAGCCGGACGGTGGGTGCGGTGGTCCCGATGATCCTGGTGCTTGCGGCCAGTGCGTCCCCGCCCAGCGTCAGCAGCGTGGGCCCGCCCGCCCCGGTCCGCACGGCCACCGAATCCACGGTCACGTCTTGGTCCATCGCGTTGGTCAGCAGTAGCTCATAGGCCAGGTGCGTTCGGCCGTCGGTGGCCGGGACCGGCACCGGCGCGGCCAGCACCCGGGCCAGCAGCGGTGTCGCGACCGGGGGATCGGCCGGTCGGCTGACCGGCGATGAGCTGGGCGGGGTGCCGGCCGCCGAGCCGGTCGTGGCGGTCGTGGCGGTCGGGGTGGCGGGCTGTTCCGTGGTCGGCGAACAGCCCGCCACGAGCACGACGGCGCCCAACAGAAATGTTGTCGCCGAACGGATTCGGTGGGTCATGGCTCCTCCTGGCCGTTCGCGTCGGGGTCGATGTCCATCTCGGTGCGGAACATGAAGAAGAACACCACCCAGCCGATCGCGGAGATGAAGATCCAGCTCACCAGCCGGTAGATGAGCATGGCCGAGATGGCCGCGGCGAGCGTCATACCGCTGGACACCAGCCCGGGCACCAGCACGGCCTCCACCACAAGCAAGCCGCCGGGCATTAGCGGGATCGATCCGACGGCGCGCGCGGCGGCATAGGCCACCGTCAGCGCGGCCAGCGACGGGTGTCCGCCCGCGGCGTAGGCGGCAAACGCCAGGCAGGCCACGTCGGCGATCCAGTTGAACAGCGACCACCCGAAGGCGTTGCCGAGCGCCCGCCGACTCAGCTGCACCGATTCCAGCTGGCGCAACATCGCGCGCCATCTGTCCAGCCCGGTGTCGGTGGGTCTGCCGCGCAGCGAATTGAACGTCGACAGCAGTCGAACCCCGATGCCGTCGAGCTGCTGCGGGTTGGACGCCACCGACTGGGCCAGCACCAGCAGTAGGAAGAAACCGCCGAGGGTGAAGATGAGCGAGAGCGGGTTCTTGCTGGCACCCAGCAGGAATGCCCCGCCGAGGCCCAGCAGCGCCAACCCGACCGCTTGCAGCACACCGGACATCACCAGCTGCCAGGACGCCACCACCGGCGACGCACCCCATATCCGCTGCTGGCGGTAGACGAAGGTGGCCGAGAGTACCGGTCCGCCCGGCAGCGTGGTCGACAGCGCATTCCCGGCGTAGAAGGCGGCCTCGGACCGCCACTGCCGCACCGTGACGCCCGCCGATCGCAACAGGGTGCGTTGGATCTGGGCGAAGCTGTGCATCGAGGCCATCGCCGCGACGACCGCGGCCAGCACCCACCACCAGTTCGCCGAGAGCATGCTGGCCCATGCCTTGGCCAATTGGTCCCACACCAGCACCAGCTCGACGGTCAGCACCGCCGCGGCGAGCGCGATGACCGCCCACCGCACCCACCAGTACTTGCCCCGGGGGCGCGCATCCTGTCCAGGGGCGTCGCTCCTCGGCGCGTCGTGCGACACGCGTACCAGGGTAACGGCGGGGGCCGGGGTATCGCCCGGTTCCCGCGGCGCGCCGCCGCCGGGTCGTGCTCGGCGGCGATCACCCGGTCGTACGCTACGGCGATGACGATAGATCCGGTCGCCGACCAGGCGGTCAGTCCGCTGGTGCGCAAGGCCGCGGCGTGGGCGTGGCGGCTGTTGGTCCTGGGCGCGGCACTGCTGGCGGTGCTGTGGGTGGTGTCGAAGCTGATGCTCATCGTGGTACCGGTGGCGTTGGCATCGTTACTGGCCGCGATGCTGCTGCCCGCGGTGGACCTGCTGCAGCGACGCCGCGTGCCGCGCGGCTGGGCGGTGGCGGTGGTGGTGCTCGGCGCGATCGCCGTGGTGGGCGGCATCCTCAGTTTCGTGGTCAGCCAATTCATCTCGGGCGCACCGGGACTCGTCGACCAGGTGGTGCGCAGTGTGGATGGGCTGCGGACCTGGCTGGTCCAAGGCCCGGTCCACCTGAGCCGGGAGCAGATCGACCAAGCCGGTGACGCGGTGATCAAGGCCCTGCAGGAGAACCAGGCCAAGGTCACCAGCGGCGCACTGTCCACGGCCGGTACCGTCACCGAGATCGTCACCGGGGCCGTGCTGGTGCTGTTCACCCTGATCTTCCTGCTGCACGGCGGCCGGGGCATCTTCGCCTTCGTCACGTCGATCTTCCCGGTGACGGTGCGCGAGCGGGTTCGCGACGCGGGACGCGCGGGTTTCCGCACCCTCACCGGTTATGTGCGGGCCACCTGCCTGGTCGCGCTGGTGGATGCCGTCGGAATCGGCACCGGTCTGGCCATCATGGGGGTTCCGCTGGCGCTGCCGCTGGCCTCACTGGTGTTCCTGGGCGCCTTCGTCCCACTGATCGGCGCGGTGTTCGCCGGTGGGGTCGCCGTCATCGTCGCCCTGATCGCCAAGGGCTGGGTCTACGCCCTCATCACGCTCGGACTGATCCTCGCGGTCCAACAGCTGGAATCGCATGTGCTGCAACCCCTCGTGATGGGCCGCGCGGTGGCGGTGCATCCGCTGGCGGTGGTGCTGGCGATCGCCGGCGGCGGGGTGCTCGCCGGCATCGTCGGGGCACTGCTCGCGGTGCCGGTGATGGCGGTGCTCAACAGTGCGGTCCGGGTGCTGCTGGCTCCCGATCCGGAAGCCGAGGAGCAACGGGTGGCCGCCGAACTCGCGCCCGACGGGCTTACAGCCGACCCTCCCGGCGCAACAGATCCGCCGCGCTGACACCGCCACCGCCGCGGCGGGTCGGCGTGTCACCGGTATCGCGGGTGTCGATTTTCTCGGTCGACTCCGGATCCTGTTGTGCGGGAATGGCGGTCGTCGGTTCGGCGCCCGCATCGGGGATGGCGCGCGTCTGGTCGGACGACGGGCGCGGTGCCGGCGTCGCGGTGGGAATCGCGGTGGTCGGGGTACTGCCGCCCCGCAGTTCCCCCAACCACGACTCGATCTCACGGCGCTCCCGCGCGGGGGACGGGTCGACCCGCGCAGGACGTTCCGTCGGCGCGGCGTTCACTGCGTTGATCGCCGACGTCGCGGCCGAATCCGGTTGTGCGGCAAAGCGCGTCGTCGGCGGTTCGGGTGCGGGCCCCGGCGGGGCGGTGGGGATGCGGGTGGTGCCCACCGTGGACGGGCCGGGCGGCGGTCCCAACGGACGCACCGGTGGCAGCGTGCCGCGGGGGCCGGGCGGTGGCACCGCCGGATGTCCCGGATCGTGCTGTGCCGGCAGGGCTGTCGGGGCGCCCACGCCCACCAGGGCGGCCGGGTCGGCGACCTCGTCGGACTCACGGATGACGGGGCGCTTGCGTTCGTCGGGGAGTTCCACCTCCCCGAGACCGATACGCTCCTGTACCCGCTTCATCCACTTGGGTGCCCACCAGCAGTCGTCGCCCAGCAGTTTCATGACGGCCGGCACCAGGAACATCCGGATGACGGTGGCGTCGAGCAGCAGCGCGATCAGTAGTCCGAAGGCCAGGTACTTCATCACGACCAGATCCGAGAACGCGAAGGCCGCGACCACCACCGCCAGCACCAGGGCGGCGCCGGTGATGAGGCGTCCGGTGGTGGCGGTGCCGATCCGGATGGCCTCGGCGGTGGACAGCCCGCGCGCGCGGGCCTCCACCATGCGCGATACCAGGAACACCTCGTAGTCGGTGGACAGGCCCCAAATCACCGCGATGATCAGGCCGATCATCGGGGCGAGCAGCGGCTGCGGTGTGTAGTTGAACAGCTGGTCGCCATGCCCGTCCTCGACGAACATCCAGGTCAGGATGCCCATCGTGGAACCGAGCGTGAGCGCGCTCATCAGTGCGGCCTTGATCGGTAGCACCAGCGATCCGAATGCCAGGAACATCAGGATGGTGGTGGTGATGACCAGGATCAGCCCGAGCATCGGCAAATTGGCGAACAGGCTGTGGATGCTGTCCTGCGCCAGAGCGGGGGTGCCGCCGACGAGCACCTCGGTGCCGCGCGGCGGCTGGAGGTCACGCAACTCGGCCAGCTTCTTGGGTGCGGTGCTGGCGTCGACCAGTCCGTTCTGCAGCACCCGCACCGACGGGTCCTTGGTGCCGCCCTCCTGCGCTGAGCGCTCCTGCCACATCTTCGACGGGTCGTCGGTGCCGGAGAAACCCGACACCGTCTGCGCCTCGGCGCGCAGCGTCGCGACCTGCTGATCGGTCACCGGCTCACCATCGGTGGAGCGGATCACCATGGTCAGGGGTTCGGTGCGGAACTCGGAGAACTCCCGGTCGAACTGCTCCTGCGCCATGCGCACCGGGTTGTCCGGGGGCAGGTACTTCTCGCTCAGACCGCCGAGCGCGAGCTGCCCGATCGGGATGACCAGCAGCGTCATGACGACCAAGATCGGCGCGGCGAAGGCGATCGGCCGTTTCATCACCCGGTTGACGAGCTTGCCCCAGAACCCCTTCTCGACCTCTTCGCGGGTCATGGTCTTCTGGGTTTTCTCGATGAACCAGTCGATGATCTTTCGGGAGAACGGCCAGTTCGCCAGGAACGGCACCCGCAGCAGGGTGCGCACGCCGAGCGCGTCGACGTTCGGACCCAGGATGCCCAGCACCGCGGGCAGCACGGTGATGGACAGGAATGCTGCCAGCAGCACCGAGGCGATGATGGCGTAGGTGATCGACTGCAGGAATCCGAGCGGGATGAGCAGCAGCGGTAGCGAGGAGGCCACGATGATCACCGCGGAGAACGCGACGGTGCGGCCGGAGGTCATCACGGAGCGCCGCACAGCGGCCTCGACGTCATAGCCTTCGGCGAGTTCCTCCCGGAACCGGCTCACCATGAACAGGCCGTAGTCGATGGCGATACCGAAGCCCATCATCGTGACGACCGGTTGCGCGAAGAAATGCACCGGCATGAACTCGGCGGTCAACCGCAAGATGCCCAGCGCACCGGCGATCGTCAGACCACCGATGATGGCGGGCAGCGCCGCCGCGACGGCACCACCGAACACGAAGAACAAGACCACCGCCACCAGCGGCACGATCACCAGTTCGGCACGTTTCTGATCGGTGCCGATGGTGCCGGTCAGCTCGCTGGCCAGCGGATTGAGGCCGGCGAGCTTGATGTCGCCGCCGTTGATCTTCTCCAGGTCGGGCTGCACGGTCTGGTAGTTCTTCAGGATCGAGTCATCGTCATCGCCCTTGAGCGGGATGCTGACGAAGGTCTGGCGCAGATCCTCGGTTTTCATCCGGTTGACCGTGGGGTCGGTGGTGTCGGGCGCCTTCAGCCAACCGACCCAGCCGACGATCTGGTCGGGGTGCTCCTGCACCACCTGGTCCAACTCACCGGCGACCTTCTGCTGCCAGGCGCGGTCGGTCACCAGCTTGTCGTCGGGAGGCGTCAGGATCGCGACGACGTGGCTCGTGCGGTCACGGCCGTACACCTCGTCGCCGATCAGCGATGCCTGCACCGACTCGCTGGTCACATCGTAGTAACCGCTCTGGGTGACGTGGGATCCCAAACTGGCCCCGTAAACGCCGCCACCAAGGCACAGTGCGACCATGACCCCGATCACTATGTATCGGAATTGGTACACCGTTCGACCCCACCAGGCGAACACGTCAGCTCCTTATTTGTTCTTGTCGATCTGAATCACTCGTCGCGCCCATGCCACTTCACCTGCTCAGACGCGCGAGGTCAGCAGCGCGGACAGCGGTCTGAACGGCTGCAGCCACGCACCCTGCTCGGGTAGCGAATCAAGGCCGATTCGCGGTAGCGGTTCCCGGAAGACACCAGGGATGTCCTCCAGGTCGACGAACTCCAAGCTATCCGACGCTAACGCCCAACTGGCATGTTCGCGAAATCCGAGCACCTGCACCGGAACGCCCTCGTGGGCGATCTCTTCCAGCGGCGCGCGGAACGCCTGACCGTCCGCCGAGGCCACCACCACACCGGCCAGCCCTTCGCTGCGGCGCAGGGCGATGTGCGCCAGCATGTCGCTGTCCACATCGCTGTCGTCGTCGATCTTGGGTTTGGCGAAGACAGCGAAGCCCACGTTACGCAACGCCTCCACCCATGGGCGGACGACATCCGCGCTACCTGGGGCGATGTTGGTGAAGACGGTTGCCTCGGGCTCAAGGTGGGTCTCCGGAGCTGTGGTCTCGGCGTCGCGCCGGCTGGACAGTTCGGCCGTCCGGTTCAACAGCCAGCGGCCCAACGCGTCGAAACGTGGCCGGTGCGCGGCGGTCGGGCGGCCACCGAGGATGGATCCCAGGCCCATGTCCAGATTGGGTGCATCCCACACCAACAGCACCCGCTGGGTGGCCGGCGCCGCGGCAACCTGAAGGTTCTCGATCTCTGGCGTTTCAGGGTCGATCTCGACACTCATATGCGCTCCCAGAGCAGTTCGGTCACGACCGGGCCCGCCAGAGCCTTGCGCTCGTACTTGGTTTCCGGCCTGGCCACCGAGATCGGCAGCTCGTCGCCCATGCCCACCCGGTGCAGTCGCGGCTCGGCGTCACCGACCTCGGCGATGTGCTCGGCATAGCCCATATGGTCGGTGGCCGCGTGCAGGACACCGCCGGGTGCCAGGCGGTCGGCGATCAGCGCCATCGTCGCCGGCTGCAGCAGCCGCCGCTTGTGGTGGCGGGCCTTGGGCCACGGATCCGGGAAGAAGACCCGTACCCCGGTCAGCGAGGCCGTCGGCAACGAATGTTCGAGCACATCGACGCCGTCCCCGCGGACCAGCCGGATATTGGTGATGCCCTGCCGGTCGATGGCGCTGAGCAACTGGCCCAGTCCCTTCTTGTAGACCTCCACGGCGATCACGTCGAGGTCGGGTTCCTGCAGGGCCATCGCCGCCGTCGAGGTGCCGGTACCGCAGCCGATCTCCAGGATCAGCGGGGCCCGGCGACCGAACCAGGCCGCGGGGTCCAGCACGGTCGGGCGGCCCGTGGCGTCGCGGGCCTCGGTGCCGATCCGTGGCCACATCCGCTCCCAGACCTGTTGTTGCCCGCCGGACAGGGTCGAGCGCCGCGACCGGAAGCTGGTGACACGGCGGGTGTGGTGGGTCGGGGAGACGTCCGCACCGGTTGCCGCGCTCTGTTCCGGGGCGCTCGTCTCCCCGGTCTCCTCGCGCTGGGCATACATCGGTCCATCGTCGCTCATCCAGACAGGTGTACCCGCATCGTGGTGCAGATTGATACCCAACAGTTGTCTTTGCGCCGAGTTGGATGGAAATCACTGCTCATCGGTGCGTCGGCGCGATGTCACGATGGGATGTGGGTGGTGGTGACGGTGCAACAGATGTGAAAGGAGCGCGATGTCTGTCGACGATTTCGTCTCAGACCTGTCCGCTCATGCCGACGCCACCGGCCGGCCTGCGCTGCGCTCGATCATCGGCCGGCTTTGCCGCCCCGTCCGGTTCCGCACGACGGGCCGTCCCGGGGTGGGCCGTCGCACGCTGATGGCGGCGTTGTCCGATGCGGATCTCACCGCGGTGGACGCCCGCGCCGACGGGGACGCCGATGTGGATGTCGTGGTCATCGCGGAGGCGGCCAAACCGGAGGACCGCCAATTGGCCGCGGCGGCCCGCGCTCCGGTGGTCATCGCGCTGAACAAGACCGATCTGCTCGGTGCGGCGGCCGCCGCGCGGGTGCGGCTCATCCGGCAGCACACCGGTCTGCCGGTGTTCGGGGTGTCGGCGCTGTTCGCGACCGCTGTGCTGGATGACGGGCTGTTCGACGCCGTGCGGGCGCTGGCCACCGACCCGCCCGATCTCCGTTCCGTGGACGCGTTCTGCGCGGCTCCGCACCGGGTGGACGCCGCCACCCGGGCGCGGCTGCTCGACACCGTGGACCTGTCCGGGATCGCGGTCGCCGTCGACGCTGTCCGGGCGGGCGCAGACAGTGCCGGGGTGGCCGCGCAGCTACGCGGATCGAGCGCGGTCGACGAGGTGCGCTCCGCGGTGCTGGCGGCCGCGGCGCCGGCGCGGTACCTACGTCTGTGCGATGCGCTGACCGAACTGCGCACTCTGGCCGCCGGCACCGCCGACCAACGCCTGGACGCCATCCTGACCGGCGACGCCGCGGCGCTGGCCGCGATGGAGACAGCGCTGGCGGTGGTGCGCGCGGACGGGCTGGCCGCCCACGCGGGCGATCCGGTGCGCTGGCGACGCTACCGCCGAGGGCCGGTCAACGCGCTGCACCGCCGCTGCGCCGCCGATATCGAGCGGGGGGCACTGCGGTTGGGGGCGCCGTGACGGCCGGTGTGCTGCGCGACGACGCCGAGGATGTCGACGCCGCGATCTGCGCGTTGGCGCCCGGGCTGACCCCGCCGCAATCGGTGCCGAGTGCGGCCGTGCTGGTGGTCGGGCCATGGCTGGCCGGCGTGTCCAGCCTGGTCGCCGCGTTGCGGCACCGCCTGCCGCAACGAGAATTCGTCGAGTTCGGGGAACTCCCACCGGATACCGTGCCGGCCGCGGTGGTGTTCGCGGTGTCCGCGGTGGCACCGCTGGTCCCCTCGGACTGCGCGGTGCTCGACGAGGCGGTGCGCCACACCGATCTGGTGATCGGCGCGCTGACCAAGATCGACGCCCACCGGAACTGGCGCGCCGTGCTGCGTAGCGATGCCGCCGCCGTCGGCGCGCATGCGCCGCGCCTGCGGGATATGCCGTGGGTGGGTGTGGCCGCCGCTGCACCCCGCGGCGGAACGGACCTCGAAGCCTTGGTCGACGTGCTGGCCACATCGTTGTCCCAGGACACGATTCGACGCCGAAACCGGCTGCGGGCGTGGGAAACTCACCTGAGCGAACAGATCGGTGCGATATCGGCTGGCCGGGCGGACCCAGAGGCCGCGCAGTGGCACGGTCGTCGCGACGAGGTGCTGCGCGAGCTACGGCTGTCGCGTTCCGTGCGGGCGGTGACCTTGCGCAGCCGAATGCAGCAGGCCCGGGTGCAGTTGGGCTGTTTCGCGCGCAATCGCTGTGCGTCGGTGCGCACCGAGCTGTCCGAGGATGCCGCCACCTGGGGTGCGCTGCACTGGGGTGTCCGACGGCGCGCCCGGGAATTCCACCGTCATGCCGCGCATCGAGCGGCGACCGTCGTCGAGGACGTCGATGGCGAGGTCACCGAGCAGTTGCGGGATATCGCCGCCGAACTGGGTTTCACCGCACCGGCCGCGCCATCCGCGGCCCCGGCGCCGGAGCTCGGTGCTGCGGCGCTGTCCTCCCGGCGGCTGGAGATGCAGTTGATGACGGCGTTGGGTGCGGGGTTCGGGCTGGGTGTCGCGATGGCGGCGGGTCGTTTGTTCACCGGGCTCGCACCCGGTCCGGCGGTGGCCGGTGCGATCGCCGGTGGCCTGCTCGGGGTGCTGCTCACGGTGTGGGTGGTGGGCATTCGAGGGCTGCTGCACGACCGGGCGCAGCTGGACCGCTGGGTCGGTCGGGTCGCGGCCGTGCTGCGCGAGTCCACCGAGGCGCTGGTCGCCACCCGGGTGCTGGCGGCCGAGGTCGAGCTCACCGCGCAGGCGGCGGCCGCCGACGAGCGCGCGGCGGCGCAGGCCACCGGGCAGCTGGATGTCATCGACGCCCGGCTGCGGGAGCGCGCGGTGGCCGCCGCACACGCCCAATCCTGCGCGCAACGCCGATTGCCCGCGCTGCATGCCGCCCTGGAGGGGGTCCGCGCCGCTTTAATAATCAGATGAATTCGGTTACCGTTCAGTAGAGTTTCCTGAACGGCTTTCTGAATCGTTCCTGTGAGTGATCGGACATTGTCCCGATTCCCCAGACCAAAGTCACCCGCGTTAACCTCTAATTAGGGACGATCGTGACCAGTCGGTTATCGGCATGTTCACGGAAACTACGCAGGAGACTTTGATGACCTCAGCGACCATTCCCGGTCTGGACACCGCACCGACGACGCATCAGGGGCTGCTGTCCTGGGTTCGCGAGGTCGCGGAACTGACACAACCCGACCGTGTCGAGTGGGCCGATGGCTCTGCCGAGGAGTACGAGCGGCTCGCCGCCCAGCTGGTCGAGGCCGGTACCTTCCAGAAGCTGAACGACGAGAAACAGCCCAACTCCTACCTGGCGCTGTCGGATCCCTCCGATGTGGCGCGCGTCGAGTCCCGCACCTACATCTGCTCCGAGCGCGAGGTCGACGCCGGCCCCACCAACAACTGGATGGATCCGGCCGAGATGCGCGGCATCATGACCGAGCTGTACCGGGGCTCCATGCGCGGTCGCACCATGTGGGTGGTGCCGTTCTGCATGGGCCCGCTCGACGCCGAGGACCCGAAGCTCGGCGTCGAGATCACCGACTCGGAGTACGTGGTCGTCTCGATGCGCACCATGACCCGGATGGGCCAGGCCGCGCTGGACAAGATGGGCGAGGACGGCTTCTTCGTCAAGGCGCTGCATTCGCTGGGTGCCCCGCTGGAAGAAGGCCAGTCCGACGTCCCGTGGCCGTGCAACGACACCAAATACATCACCCACTTCCCGGAGACCCGCGAGATCTGGAGCTACGGATCGGGTTACGGCGGTAATGCGCTGCTCGGCAAGAAGTGTTACTCGCTGCGGATCGCCTCGGCGATGGCCCACGACGAGGGCTGGCTCGCCGAACACATGCTGATCGTCAAGCTCATCTCGCCGGAGAACAAGGCCTACTTCATCGCCGCGGCGTTCCCGTCGGCATGCGGTAAGACCAACCTCGCGATGCTGCAGCCCACCATCCCGGGCTGGCGAGCCGAGACCGTCGGCGACGATATCGCCTGGATGCGTTTCGGTAAGGACGGCCGGCTGTACGCGGTCAACCCCGAGTTCGGTTTCTTCGGTGTCGCACCCGGCACCAACTGGGACTCCAACCCCAACGCCATGAAGACGATCGCCGCCGGTAACACCGTCTTCACCAACGTCGCCAAGACCGACGACGGCGACGTCTGGTGGGAAGGCCTGGAGGGCGAGCCCGACCACCTGATCGACTGGAAGGGTCAGGACTGGGTGCTGCGCGAAACCGAAACCAAGGCCGCGCACCCGAATTCGCGTTACTGCACCCCGATCTCGCAGTGCCCCACGCTGGCGCCCGAATGGGACGATCCGCAGGGTGTGCCGATCTCGGCGATCCTGTTCGGCGGCCGGCGCAAGACGACCGTGCCGCTGATCACCGAGGCCCGCGACTGGCAGCACGGTGTGTTCATCGGCGCCACATTGGGGTCCGAGCAGACCGCCGCCGCCGAGGGCAAGGTGGGCACCGTGCGCCGCGACCCGATGGCCATGCTGCCGTTCCTGGGCTACAACGTCGGCGACTACTTCCAGCACTGGATCAACGTCGGCAAGCAGGCCGACGAGTCCAAACTGCCGAAGGTGTTCTTCGTCAACTGGTTCCGCCGCGGCGATGACGGGCGCTTCCTGTGGCCCGGATTCGGTGAGAACAGCCGCGTGCTGAAGTGGGCCATCGAGCGCATCGAGCACAGCGCCGACGGGAAGAGTACACCGATCGGTATCGTGCCGACCGCCGCCGATCTGGACCTCTCGGGCCTGGACGTCGACCCGGCCGACGTCGACGAGGCGCTGGCCGTCAACGCCGAGGAATGGCGTGCCGAGCTCCCGCTGATCGAGGAGTGGTTCGAGTTCGTCGGCGAGAAGCTGCCGACCGGTATCAAGGACGAGTTCGACGCCCTGAAGACACGGCTGGCCGAGTCCGACTGACTCCGTGGGTGCGCGCCCGCGGTCGGCGCCACCATCCGAAGCTCCCGCGGCTCCGAATACCGAGTAATCGGCTGACGGGAGTCTCACACAATATGTTTCGCTCGGTGCTCGACGGTTTTCTCGACCGCACGATCGTCCCCGGATACACCCGGCTGGGCTCCGCGGTGCGAGAGCGGTTCTGGTCACCGTTGGACCCGGCTGCGCTGGCCGGGCACACCGTCCTGGTCACCGGCGCGAATTCCGGTATCGGGAAGGCGATCGCCGCCGGGGTCGCCGGGCTGGGTGCCCGTGTGCTGCTGACGGTGCGCGACCGGGCGCGCGGCGAGGCGGCGCGCCAGGACCTCCTCGGTGCCGTCCCCGGGGCGGACATCCAGGTCGAGCGCTGCGATGTGTCAGACCTGCACGGGGTGCGCGCCTTTGCCGCCGATCTGCTGCCCCGGGTGCCGCGGCTGGATGCGGTGATCCACAACGCCGGGGTCATGCCGCCCGAGCGCACCACCACCGCAGCGGGACATGAACTTTCACTGGCCACCCATGTGCTGGGCCCGATCCTGCTGACCGAGCTGCTGTTGCCGGCCCTGGCGACATCCCCGGATCCGCGGGTGGTGCTGATGTCCTCCGGCGGCATGTACACCCAACGCCTGCCCGCCGACGATATCGAGTATCAACGGGGCATCTACCGCGGCGCGGTGGGCTACGCGCGCAGCAAGCGGATCCAGGTCGCGCTGACCCCGCTGCTGGCCCAGCGGTGGGCCGCCCAGTCGGTCATGGTCGCCTGCATGCATCCGGGCTGGGCCGACACCCCCGGTGTCGCCACCTCGCTGCCCGGCTTCCGCCGGCTCACCGGGCCGTTGCTGCGCACACCGGAGCAGGCCGCCGACACCGCGGTCTGGCTGACGGCGACCACCCCGACCCCGGTCTCCGGGGAGTTCTGGCATGACCGCGCCATTCGGCCGGTGCACTACCTGCCCAGCACCGGGTACAGCGCCGCCGAGCAGCGCACGGTGTGGCAGTACTGTCTCGGCGCGGTCGGACTGTCCTGACCTCAGAGTTTGGCCAGTTCCCGACGCAGGCCCTGCACACCGTTGTCCATCAGCTTGCCCACCGGGATCCGCAGTATCGGCTCTGCCCAACGCAGCCAGCCTTGGAAGGCGAACTCGATGCGGTAGGTCACCTTCGCGCCACCCTCGTGTGGCGTCACGGTGATGATGTCGTGGGCGATGAGCGAGTCGTTGGTGCCGCGCAATTGGACCGACCGCCCCGGCGTCACACCGATCACCTCGTATTCGAGATCGCTGGTGCGGCCGGCGAACCGCGAGGTGTTCGCGTACCGGGTGCCCACCCCGCCGTCCCCACTGATGCGCGTGGTGCGCACCGTGCCCGGCTCCCACCGTTCGGTGGTGGTGAAGTCGGACAGGTAGGCGAACACCTTCTGCGGCGCCGCCGTGGTGAGGACCTCACGTTCCATGTCGATCATCTGCTCTCCTCGTCGATGAGTTCGCCGGCGTCCCGCCCTCGAAGGCACGGCCCCGCTCCTCGGCCGCCGTGGTGCCGGAGAACAGACCGGTGTCGGCAGTGCCGATTGGCTACCCGCGCACCCGGGACGCCAATCCCGGTGGTCGGAGACCTCGGTCACGCGGCCCACCCCTGGCAATCTTGACGGATGTCAAGTTTTTGGCGACTTGGTTGCCGGAGCCCGGTGACGGCATCGTAAAGTCGGCTCATGCAGATCCGCGAAACGGCCCTCTCCACCCCCGACAAGCCGGCAGTCATCCTCTACCCATCCGGCACCGTGATCACGTTCGGCGAAATGGAAGCCCGCGCCAACCAGTTGGCGCACTACTTCCGTGAGCACGGCCTGGTGGAAGGGGACGCGGTCGCCATCCTGATGGAGAACAACGAGCACATGCACACCGTCATGTGGGCCGCGCGCCGCAGCGGGTTGTACTACGTGCCGATCAACACCCACCTCACCGCCGCCGAGGCGGCGTACATCATCGACAACAGCGCCGCCAAGGCCATCGTCGGGTCCGAGGCGCTGCGCCCGGTTCTGGAGGGACTCGCCGAGCATCTGCCCAACGGGCTGCCTCCGGTCCTGCTGAGCACCGGGGACCTCGACGGGTGGGCGAAATACCCGGAGGTGGTCGCCGATCTGCCGACCACCCCGATCACCGACGAATGGGACGGCGATCTGCTGCAGTACTCGTCGGGCACCACGGGCCGGCCGAAGGGGATCAAGCGCGATCTGCCGCACCTGCCGCCCTCGGAGACACCCGGGTTGATGGCTGCGCTCGTCTCGTTCTGGATGAATCCCGAGGCCGTCTATCTGAGCCCCGCGCCGCTCTATCACACCGCCCCGTCGGTGTGGTCGATGCAGGCCCAGGCCGGCGGCATCACCACGGTGGTGCTGGAGCGCTTCGACGCCGAGGGTGCCTTGGACGCCATCCAGAAGCACCGCGTCACACACGGCCAGTTCGTGCCGGTGATGTTCACTCGGATGCTGAAACTGCCTGAGCAGGTGCGTCTTTCCTACGACGTGTCGAGCCTGCAGCGCGTCATGCACGCCGCGGCGCCGTGCCCGGTGGAAATCAAGAAGCAGATGATCGACTGGTGGGGCCCGATCGTCGACGAGTACTACGCGTCCTCGGAAGCCATCGGTGCGACCCTGATCGGTGCCGAGGAGTGGCTGACGCACCCGGGTTCGGTCGGCAAGGCGATGACCGGCGTCGTGCACATCCTCGACGAGGACGGTAACGAGCTGCCCGCGGGCCAGGCCGGCGAGATCTTCTTCGAGGGCGGTGCGGACTTCGAATACCTCAACGACTCCGAGAAGACGGCATCGTCGCGGGACTCGCACGGCTGGAAGACCGTGGGCGACATCGGGTATCTCGACGAGGACGGCTACCTGTACCTGACCGACCGGCGGCACCACATGATCATCTCCGGCGGGGTGAACATCTACCCGCAGGAGGCCGAGAACATGCTGGTGATCCATCCGAAGGTGATGGATGCCGCGGTGTTCGGGATCCCCGACGACGAGATGGGCCAGGCCGTCAAGGGTGTGGTGCAGACCGTCGACCCCGCCGACGCGACCCCGGAGTTCGCCGATGAACTGCTGAGCTGGCTGCGAGATCAGTTGGCACACTACAAATGCCCTCGGTCCATCTCGTTCGAGGCGCAACTGCCGCGCACCGACACCGGAAAGCTGTACAAGCAGGAGCTGATCAACAAGTATTCGTGACGTGCTGGACCTGCCCGGCGGTATCCGCGTCGCGATCGGTGATCCGGCGGACGACGCGACGTTCACGCTGACCGAGGCGGCCGGCGGGGACCGCCGGACCGTCACCGTGTCCTCGGTCGACGCCAGCCTCGCCTCGCTCACCGAGCGGTGCGCGCGCTGGCCGCAGGCCGCGGCGATCTGCGATGACGTGCTGCGCAGTGCACAGGTGACGTCCTCGGTATTCGCGGGCGTCATCACCGAATCGCTGGCCTACTCCACGCTGCAATCCGGCCCGGAGTTCGCCCGCTGGCTCGGCGAGCGCGGGCCGGCGCGGCTGCCGGACCTGCCGGATCCGGTGCGGGCGAGCAGACATGGCGACACGCTGCACATCCGGTTCAACCGGACGACGCGGCACAACGCGTTCACCACCGATGCGCGCGCCGCCCTGCTGGAGGCCCTGGACGTGGCCCGCCTCGACGACTCGGTGACCGAGGTGGTGCTGACCGGCAACGGACCGTCCTTCTGCAGCGGGGGTGACCTCGCCGAATTCGGCACGTTCGCCGACCCGGCCGGCGCGCACCTGGCGCGCACCCGGCACAGCCCGGCCCTGGTGTTGGCCGAGCTGACCGAACGGCTGGGCCCGGCCTGCCGGGCCGAGGTGCACGGCCAGGTGCTGGGCAGCGGGTTGGAGATGGCCGCCTTTTGCGGGCACATCCGCTGCGACCCCGGCGCCACGATCGGCCTGCCGGAGCTCGCGCTGGGGCTCATCCCCGGCGCCGGCGGCACCGTCAGCATCACCCGGCGCATCGGGCGATGGCGCACCGCGTATCTCGTGCTCTCCGGTGCCACCATCGACGCGGCGACGGCGTTGGCCTGGGGACTGGTCGACGAGATCAGCGCTGCCGGGCCGGCCGGATCACCATCTCGTTGACGTCCACGTCGGCGGGCTCGTCGATCGCGTAGCCGATCGCCCTGGCGATGGCGTCCGGCGTGATCGAGTCGGCCCGGTAGATCTGCATCGCTGCCGCCGCGCCCTCATCGGTGATCGACTGCGCCAGTTCGGATTCCACGACGCCGGGGGAGATGGTGGTGACCCTGATGGACGGGTCGAGCTCCTGGCGCAGACCCTCGGTGATGGCCCAGGCCGCGAATTTGGTGCCGCAGTACACCGCCGCTGTCGGCACCACCTCATGGGCGCCGATGGAGGCGACGGTCACGAAATGGCCGCTGGCTTGCCGCTGGAAATGCGGCAGTGCGGCGGCGATGCCATTGAGCGCGCCGCGCACGTTCACGTCGATCATGGCGTCCCACTCGTCGACCAGCAGTGCGTCCATCCGGGACAGCGGCATCACGCCGGCGTTGTTGACGATGACGTCGATGCGGCCGTGGGCGTCGACCGCGTGCTCGACGAAGGCGGTGACGTCGGCGCGGTCGGTGACGTCGAGCCGACGCACCTGCAGGTTGTCGCCGGCGAGTTCGGCGAGGCGGTCTTCGCGGCGAGCGCCCGCGAGCACCTGGTGGCCCCGGGCGGCGAGCCGGCGGGCCACCGCCGCTCCGATTCCGCTGGTGGCTCCGGTGACGAGGACGATCTTGGTTTCGGTCATGGCTCCAGGGTCGGAGCACTGTGGGACATCAGCCAGGTCGCGCTGTGCCTGGGTGCAGCGCACCCAGGCACGGCGGCCGGCGTTCGTCCTACTGTGGCGGTATGTCAGAGCTGGGTGATTACCTGCGCAGCAGGCGCGCCCTGGTCGGACCGCAGGACGTGGGTCTGCCCAGTGCCGGGCACCGCCGGGTGCCCGGACTGCGGCGCGAAGAGGTCGCGCTGCTGGCCGGGGTCAGTGTGGACTACTACGTCCGACTGGAACAGGGCCGCGAACGGTCACCGTCGGCGCAGGTGCTCGAGGCGCTGGGGGTGGCGCTGCGACTCGATGACGACGGCCGCCAGCATCTGTTCCGGATTGCGGGGCTGGCACCGCGACCGCGCGCGGCGGGCACCCAGCAGCGGGTGGACCCGGCCTTGCTGCGGCTGATGGATGCCTGGCCGGACAATCCGGCGCTGGTCTACAACCGCGCCTACGACGTGCTGGCCGCCAATGCGATCGCCGATGCGCTGTTCGGTGATTTCGGAGCGCACGGCAATCTGCTGGCACTGGTGTTCACCGAGGCGCGTGCCCGGCAGTTTTACGTGGATTGGCCCTCGATTGCGGCGAACTCCGTCGCCGGGTTCCGCCGCAACCGGGGGGAAGCACCCGCGGATCCGCGGGTGGCGGCCGTCCTTGCCGAACTGTTGGCGGGCAGCCCCGAATTCGCCGAACTTTGGGCGCATCACGATGTCCGTGGAAAAGCGCTGTCCACCAAAACATTTCATCATCCGCAGGTCGGGATGCTGACATTGCAGATGCAGACCTTCGGGGTGCGGTCTGCGCCGGGGCAGGAGCTGGTGGTGTATCAGGCCGATCCGGGCTCGCCCAGCGCGGACGCGGTGGCGCTGCTCGGCAGCCTGGCGGCGTCGAGCGAGCGCTGATGCTCACATAAGTGCGCACGTGCGCACATGTATGGCATGCTGTTGCGGTGCGCAGAACCGCAGTCCTCGGCAACCGGGTATTCCGCCGCCTGTTCGCCGCGCAACTCGTGGCCCTGGTCGGCACGGGCCTGCTCACGGTCGCACTCGGATTACTGGCCTACGATCTGGCCGGCGCGGCGGCCGGCGCGGTGCTCGGCACCGTGCTCGCCATCAAGATGCTCGCCTACGTGTTCGTCGCCCCGGTCATGGCAGCGATCACCGATCATCTGCCACGCCGTGCCGTGCTGGTGGCCGCCGACCTCACCAGGGCCGCGGTTGCCCTGCTGCTGCCCTTTGTTGCACAGGTCTGGCAGGTCTTCGTGCTGGTATTCGTCCTGCAGGCGGCCTCGGCAACATTCACACCGGCATTTCAGGCGGTGATCCCCAGTGTGCTCACCGACGAGCGGGACTACACCCGGGGATTGTCGTTGTCGCGCTTGGCGTATGACCTGGAAGCGGCGGCCAGTCCGGTGCTGGCGGCCGCACTGCTCACCGTGATGTCCTACGATCACCTGTTCGCCGGGACGGTCGCCGGCTTCGTGCTGTCGGCAGCTCTGGTGCGACGTACCGCGGTGCCCGATATCACCGGCGACGCCGCGTCATGGCGCTGGCGACTGCTCTCGGGTATACGAACCATGTTGGTGCGCAGGGAATTACGTGGCCTGGTCGCGATGAATGTCGTGGTGGCAGCGGCCACCGCGCTGGTCATGGTCAACACCGTGGTGTACGTCCGCGGCATGCTCGGCGGCAGCGCGGCAGATATGGCGCTGATGCTGGCCGGGTATGGGGCGGGGTCGATGATGGCGGCGCTGCTGGTGCCGCGGGTGCTCACGGTCGTGACCGACCGGGTCGTCATGCTCACCGGGGCCTCGGCGGCCGCGAGCGGTCTGGTGGTGGCCGCGACGGTATTGGTGCTCGACGAGCTGACCTGGCCGGTCCTGGCGGGCACATGGCTATTGCTGGGCGCGGCGACATCGTTGGTGAACACCCCGGCGGGGCTGCTGCTGCGGAGGGGCAGCACCGAGCACAACCGCACCGCGCTGTTCACCGCCCAGTTCTCGCTGTCCCACGCGGGCTTCCTGCTGACCTATCCAATCGCCGGTTGGGCCGGCGCGGCGCTCAATCAAGGGCTGGCCGCCGTGATACTCGCTATCCTCGCATCATTCGCGGCGCTCGCCGCGGCGTGGCTGATGGTGCAAAGGGGACCCGCAGATGGGCAAGAGCCAGCCCGGCAAGCCCCGGTCCGTCGCATCGCCGAGTCTCGTTCATGATGCCTCTCCGGACCGTGACCGGCTGGACGCGGCCAGTGAGACCTTCCGCATGTTGGCCGACCCGACCCGCCTGCATCTGCTCTGGCTGCTGACCCAGGGCGAGGCCGATGTCAGCGCGCTGGCCGAGGTGACCGGCGGCTCCCGCACCTCGGTCAGCCAGCACCTGGCCAAACTGCGGTTTGCTCGGCTGGTCGACACGCGCAAGGACGGCCGACGGGTGTTCTACCGACTGCGGGACGGGCATCTGGGCAGGTTGGTGCAGGAGGGCCTCAACCATGCCGACCACCGGGTGACCGGCGAGCCGCCACACGCCTGACACTAGAGTCCCAGCGGTGACCTCGATTTCCGCCGGCGGACCGTACTTCGACGACCTGCACGTCGGTCAGGTGTTCGACACGGCGCCGTCGATGACGCTGACCTCCGGTGCAGCCGCCACGCATCAGAGCATCCTCGGCGACCGGCTGCGGCTGGCGTTGGATGCCGGCCTGGCCTCCGCCGTCACCGCAGAGCACGGCCCGCTTGCACACCCCGGTCTGGTCTGCGATATCGCCATCGGACAATCGACGTTGGTCACCCAGCGCGTCAAGGCCAACCTGTTCTATCGGGGGCTCAACTTCCACCGCTTCCCGGTCATCGGAGACACCCTGAGCACCCGCACCGAGGTGGTCGCGCTGCGGCAGAACGCCGCCAAACCGGGCCGGGCGGCAACCGGATTGGCCGCGCTGCGGATGACCACCGCCGACCAGTCGGGGCGATCGGTACTGGATTTCTACCGCTGCGCGATGCTGCCGCTGTCCGCCGACGACGTACAGA
Source organism: Mycobacterium sp. MBM (assembly GCA_021648845.1). GTDB lineage: Bacteria > Actinomycetota > Actinomycetes > Mycobacteriales > Mycobacteriaceae > Mycobacterium. Next base: position 38,026 of record JAKJHY010000004.1, read on the forward strand.
CCGGACACGCCGATGACCTCGACGCGGTGGGCGCCGACCAGCAGTCCCCGCCGGACCCGACGGCGACGTGGAACACCGCGGCATTCACCGGTGCGCGTTTCGACACCGATCTGGTGGGCACCGTGCTGCACAGCACCGCCGATGTCGTCAGCAGCGCACCGGAGCTGGCTCGACTCTCACTGAACATTGCTGCCACCCACCATGATTGGCGGGTGGGCGGACAACGTTTGGTGTACGGCGGGCACACCATCGGGCTGGCGTTGGCCCAGGCCACCCGGCTACTGCCGAATCTGGTGACCGTGCTGGGCTGGCAATCCTGCGCGCACACCGGCCCGGTGCACGAGAACGATACGGTGCACAGCGAACTGCACATCGAAGACGCCGAACCCACCCCGGTGGGCACCCGGCTGCGGCTGCGCTCACTGGTGCATACCGTGGGCGACGGCGGCGGTCAGGTGCTGGATTGGCGCTTCACCGCGCTGCACTTCTGACCTGGACCGCCGCGTGGCCGGGCAAGATGGCGGGGTGAGCACCGTGCGCGTCCCGCAGACCCTGTGCGCGCGGGCCCAGCGGGTGGCCGACACGTTCACCGCCCACCGCGGGGGCGCCGTGGATGCCGCCACGCTGCTGTCCGGCAGAGCCGCGCTGCTCGGGCTGACCGCCGGTGGCCAGACATCGGCCGGTGGCGCCACTCGCCTGCTGCGTGCCGCCGACACCTGGTGCGCGTTCACCCTGTCTCGTCCCGACGACACCGCGGCCGTACCCGCGCTCATCGAAGCGGCCGGCATCGGCGCCGATCCGTGGCCGTACCTGCAGCAGTGGGTGGCCACCCGGCCCGCGTCGGCCGCCGTGGCGCGGGCGCACCTGCTCGGCATCCCGGCCGCGGTCCTCGGCGAGATGCGACCGGCACCGCCGGCGACGCAACAGTACGGGCCGCGCGGGACAGCAGCTCCCAGGCTGTTGGTGGTCGACCTGTCATCGATGTGGGCGGGCCCGCTGTGTGCGCAGCTACTGCGTGGCGCCGGCACGACCGTGATCAAGGCGGAAAGCGCGCGCCGCCCCGATGGAACCCGATCAGGACCGCCAGCCTTCTATGACTGGATGAACCACGGAAAGCTCTCCTATACGGTCGAATTCGACGACCGAGCGGCGATGCTGCAGCTGCTCGGCGCCGCCGATATCGTGATCGAGGCATCGCGACCGGAGGCGCTGACCCGCCGTGGTCTCGGGCCTACCGACATCATGCCGCGGGCCGGACGGATCTGGTTGCGGGTCACCGGATACGGCAGCGGTGCGGACACGGCCACCCGGGTGGCCTTCGGCGATGATGCGGCGGTGGCGGGGGGATTGGTCGAATCCGGGCCGGACGGGCCGGTGTTCGTCGGCGATGCCATCGCCGACCCGTTGACCGGACTGCACGCCGCGACCGCCGTGGCCGAGTCGCTCGCGCGCGGTGGGGGCGAGCTCATCGAGATCTCGATGGCGGCGACCGCCGCCGGCTATGCCGGGTTTGTCGGCGGACCCGCAGGGGAACCCAGGCCACCGGAGACGGGCGCACCGGCATCCGAACTGGGTGCCGATAACGCCGCAGTGCGCGCACTGCTGGACGAAAGGCATTCCGCGTCATGTTGATCCAACGGGCGGCCCTCCTCGACGGGCGACTGGTCGACATCCGGGTCGACACCCAGATCACCGAGGTGGCGCAGCGTCTGACCCCGGATACCGACGAACAGGTGTACGACGCCGACGGCGGCGCGGTCATCCCCGGTCTGCACGACCATCACGTGCACGTGCACTCCGCCGCGGCCGCTGCCGATTCGGTGCGGGTCGGCCCCGCAGAAGTGGCCGACCGCACGGACCTGGCGCGGGTGCTGGCTGCGGCCGAACCGGGCGAGGACGGCTGGATCCGCGCGGTGGGTTACCACGAGGCGGTGGCCGGTCCGCTGGATCGGGACCGGTTGGATGCCCTCGCCCCGCCGGTACCGGTCCGCGTCCAGCATCGCAGCGGAATCCTGTGGACGCTGAACTCGGCGGGCCTGGCCGCGGTAGGGCTGGCCGACCACCCCGATGGCCGGCTGCGCAGCGCTGACCGGACCTGGTCAGATGCCCTGCAGCGCCGTGACACCGCGCTCGACGAGCTGAGCAACCGACTGAGCGCCCTCGGCATCATCGGGATCACCGATGCCACACCCGATCTCGACATCGGGGAGATGGTCAAACTCGACGAGGTGCATCGGCACGGAGGGCTGCGGCAGCGGCTGCACCATCTGGCACCGGGCAAACGCATCTTGCACGACGACGACCTCGACCTCGACGAGCTCACCGACTGGGTGGTTCGCCGGCACCGCGAAGGCGCGCCGGTGGCGGTGCACTGCGTCACCGCGGCCCAGCTGGTGGTCACGCTTGCCGCGCTGCGCGCCGGGGGTGTGCATCCCGATGACCGCATCGAGCATGCCGCGATGGTGCCCGACGACTGCCTGGACGACCTCGCCGGACTCGGCGTCACGGTGGTCACCCAACCCAACTTCGTGGCCGAACGGGGTGAGCAGTACTTCGCCGATATCCCGGCCGACGAGCACCACCAGTTGTGGCGGGTCGCCTCCCTGCTGGCCGCCGGGGTGAAGGTGGCGCTGTCGACGGACATGCCGTTCGGCAACGGTGATCCCTGGGCCTGCCTGCGGGCCGCCGTGCACCGTCGCACCACCGACGGCACCGTCCTGGGCGCACACGAGCGCATCGACGCGCGCACCGCGCTGAAGCTGTTCTTCGGTACCGCCACCGCGCCGACCGAGCCGCGCACGCTGGCGCCGGGCCAGCCGGGCGATCTGTGCATCCTCGCGGTGCCCCCCGCGGTGCTGCTGCGCGAGCTCGACGGCGATGCCGTCGCAGCCACGGTGATCGGTGGTGAGATCGTCTTCCGCCGGTGAACTCAGTCCGGCGGCTCGGCCACCGGCTTGTCGACATCCGGCGTCTGCTCGTCCACCTCGGCGGCATCCACGGTCCGCCGGGTGGCATCACGGGCAGCGTCGTCGGCGTGGGACGCGTCGCCGTTCCCGTCGCCGAACCCTGTGCCACGAGGCATCTGCTCTCCCTTCTCTCCCGTCGAACACCTCGGCTACCCGTCGAGGCGAACGCAGAAACTCGATACCCAGCCGGCGCACCGGGTAACGATCCGGTCACAGTGCACATCACGATCACCTAAGAATTTGCCGGTCGAGATAAGAAAACGCGGCGAATGACCAGAACTCGCGGCGCCGCGACCATCCGATTGCGATCAAACTCACCTCTGGCGCTGTAACGCCGGACGGCACCGCCGATGTTTGCCCTTCGGGACGGTGGGGCACGAACAAGACACGGGTACCTTGTATTTCGGGTCTGGGACCGTAAGCCAGGGATGTCTAGGACGAGGCATACACCAGTCACAAGATGAAGGACACCAACCAATCATGAAACTCGACAACACCACCGTGCGCCGCGGATCTGCCGGATTGCTGCTCGGGGCGGCGGCCGCCGCCCTGATAGCTGCGCCCACCGCGTCGGCAGCACCGAACTGCAGCCCGGACGCCGTTGCCGGCACCGTCAGCTCGGTCACCGGCGCCGCCAGCTCCTACCTGAACGCCCACCCGGGCGCGAACCAGGTGGTGCAGGCCGCACGGACGCAACCGCGCGCCGAAGCATCGGCGAACATCCGGGCGTACTTCACCGCCAACTCCCAGGAGTACTACGAGCTGCGTGGGATCCTGGCACCGATCGGCGAGACCCAGCGGCAGTGCAACGTCACGTTGCTCTCACCCGAACTGGCCTCCGCCTATTCGGAGTTCATGGCCGGCTAAAACGCTCGGGGGTACGCCGCTCTAGCCGGTTTCGCGGTGCAACGTAATGGATGCAGCGTTGGCATCGGCATGAGCGGCGATACCTCGCCCTTGCACGGTGACGGCCAATGCGGTCCGGTCGCCGCGGAACAGGTCGCGGGAGAACTCGTAGGGACGACCCTGCTGATCGTGGGTGACGCGGGTGATCAGCAGCAATGCGGCTCTGGGTTTGATGCCCAGCAGGGTGGCCTCGTTGTTGGTCGCGTTGACGGCCTGGATCCGCTCCACGGCTTGGCCGGCGGCCAGCCCGTAGTGCGCCTCCAAGATCTCATAGAGCGACCCGCCCAGCTGTTTGTCCAGGAGGCCTGGGAACCGGTCGGCCGGAAACTGGGCGAGCTCCAGTGAGATCGGCGATCCGTCGGCCAAGCGCACGCGTTGGATCTCGGTGACATAGTCACCCGCACCGAGACCCAACGCGGTCTGGGTCGCCGGGTCCGGTGTGGTGATTCGGGTCGAGAGCACTCGGGTGCCTGCGACGTAGCCCTGATTCGACAGGAAGGTGGGCACCCCGACGACATCGGAGAGATCGCGCTGGACTTGGCCGTGGCTGATGAAGATGCCACCGGACCGGCCGATCACCCGGTGCACGAGACCGGCTTCCTCCAGCGCGGCCAATACCTGGCGCAGGCTCGAGCGGCTGGTGCCATAGTGCTCGGCGAGGTCACGTTCGCTGCCCAATTTGGCGCCAGGGACGCCGGCGTTGATATCCGCGACAATTCGCCGACGCAGCTCCTCGCTTTGGGCTGCCACCCCGGTACCCCCTCAGCCGGCTTTTGGTACAGCCAATTCTAACCGGCGGTGGGTCACATTTCGGCCAGCGCCATGTGGGACTCGGGGAGGATCTGCCCGCCGTCGACGACCAGGGCCTGTCCGGTGATGTAGGCGGCCTCGTCGGTGGCGAAGAACAGCGCCGCATTACCGATGTCAGCCACCGTGCCGAGTCGTCCCGCCGGCACTGCCGAGGCCATTTGGTCGAGGTAGACCTGGCCCATTTCCACCAGTCCCTCGGTGGCGATGTTGCCCGGGAGCACCGCGTTCACGGTGATCTTGCGCGCGGCCAATTCGATCGCTGCCGTGCGCAGGAAGCCCAGCTGGGCGGCCTTGCTGGCGCCGTAGTGCGACCATCCCGGGTACCCGGTGATGGGTCCGGTGATCGATGAGGTGATCACGATCCGGCCGTGGCCGCTGGCTGTCAGCGCGGCCAGCGCGGCCTGCACGATGTACACCGTGCCCTTGAAATTGACCGCCAGCACGGTGTCGATATCTGCCGGGGACAGGTCTTCGAGCCGGCTCGACGGGAACGTGCCGGCGTTGGCGCACACGATATCGAGGCTCCCGTATCGCGCGACCGCCGCGGCCACGGCGCGCTGCGCGTCATCGGGATCGGCGACGTCACCGCCGAGGCCGCTGACCGCGCCGGGAAGGCCGCGCAGATCGGCTGCGACCTGGTCGAGGTCGGACTGTCGGCGCCCGGTGATCAGCACGTTGACACCCGCGCCGGCCAGGGCGGTGGCGATCCCGCGACCGATACCCCGGCTGGCGCCGGTGACGATGGCCGTGCGGCCCTGAAGTGAGGTGAACAATGTCTGTCCTATCTGAACGGGGCTCAGGTGAGCCGGAGGCCTTGGGCGCTCAGGTACCGCTCGGCCAGCTCGCAGCTCCCGGTGGCATAGCTGACGGCCTTCGTGGCGGACTCCCGGGAGTGGCTGTGGCTGCCCATCCAGGCCAACAGCAGCAGCCGACGCATCAGCACGAACGATGCGAGCATGTTCTCGTGGTCGGTGGACAGTGTGCGTCGGGTCCGATACCCCTGCACCCACGCAGCCTGCCACTGCGGTAGCGCCGGGTCGTCTTCGATGAACGACACCGCTGTCCCGAAATCGTAGAGGTACCAGCCGAAACCGCAGTCGTCGAAGTCGATCACGGTGATCGCCGAGGCTGAATCCGAGCCGCCGGCCGGCGTATGCACCAGTAGATTGGCCAGTCGTAGGTCGGCGTGCACCAGCCCGAAACGATCCGACGCGGTCCCATACTCGTGCAGGCGGGTGTGCAGCAGTTGCTCGGCCCGCCCCAGGATCGCGCGTTCGGCCGAGCCGACTCCTTCGGCGTCCTGCCAGCGACCCCACCGAGGAGCGTGCCCGAAACAGTGCTCCCAGTCCCAGGAGAAGCGGCGGAAACCCGGCGGACGGGTCCATCGCAGAGCGTGCTCGTGCAATGCCGCAGTGATCCGACCCAGCGTATGAAAGTCGCTCAGCGACAACGACTTCTCGTCTGGCTCGACCCCGCCGACCATATCGAAGCGCACCACGTGGCGGGCCGCGCCCTCGGACTCTACGGTGACAACCCGACGTCCGTCCCGGGCCGCCCGTACGTGCGGAACGCGCACCTCACCATCGGTGCTCAATGCGGCGAGCCAATCCAGCTCCGATTCGATCTCATGCGCGCCGTGGTAGTTCTGTCGATGCACGCGCAGGATGGACTGAGCCTGTCCGTCGGTCACCAGGTAGGTGGCGTTCTCCGACAGGTTGAGCAGGTGCAATGACGCCGACCCGGATATGTCGTACTCGGCAAGTGCACGCTCGGCCACGAGTCGATCGTCGACGATCGCTGCCATCAGTGATCCCGGCCATCGATGGCAGCCAATACCGCCGTGATGCGGTCGCGGGCGGTCGTGACATCGTCGACGCTGCCACCGATATAGAGCCGACCGGCCGCACCGATCATCTGAACGTCCACCACGGTGAGCCCCGGTGCCGCCCGCTCGGCCTCGTTCGCGGCGACGGCCGCGAACAGCGCGGGGGTCATTTCGTACACCAGCAGCGACTGGCCAGGAAGGATCATCGAGGCCTGTCGGTTCCGGTTCAGGATGACCGCGTGCTGATCGGTGATATCGGTGATGATGTCGTGGTAGAGCACCCGAGGACGCAACTGGTCCTCGGCCTTGTTACCGGTGCCTGCCAGAATTGCCGCACCTGCCCGTCGGACGTCTGACAGTTCCGCAGAGTGAATCTCCAGTACCCCGAATTGCCGTTCCACATAGAGGATTCCGGGCTGGATCCCCGGGACCTCACGCAACGCCAGGTCGATGACCCGTTCGATGGCCAAGGCGGGTGACACTTCCACGATCAGCGCGTGCTCACCCGCATACGGCGGATAGCCACGAGCTCTGGTGGGTGTGCCGAGATAGGCGGCGAACTGGTGTTGTAAGTCCTCGACCAGAAGGTAGACCCGGATCTGGGTGCGGATCTCTGCGGGGAGCACCGCCGCGGTCGTGGTTTCGGCGGTGGCCATGGCTACTTGCCGGCCACCGCGAAATGCGCCCCGAGTTCGCTGTGCGGGCGCGGGATGACATGGACGCTGACCAATTCGCCGATCTGGGAGGCGGTCTCGGCGCCGGCCTCGGTGGCGGCCTTGACGGCGCCGACCTCACCGGTCACGATGACCGCGACCAGGCCGTCGCCGACCTGCTGGCGATCTGTGATGGTCACATTCGCGGCCTTCACCATGGCGTCGGCAGCAGCGAGTGCAGCGACGAATCCCTTGGTTTCGATCAGGCCGATGGCGTTGCTGGACATGCTATTTCTCCTTATTTTTCGGGGTGTTGTCGGCTGAATTGGTGTCGATGGATCCGATGATCAAGGCGTCTACCGGTGGTGGAGTGCCGGTGAACCAGCCGGCGGCGACCGAGCCCTGGGCCACCAGGACGTGCTCACCGACGCCGCTGCCCAGGACATCGAAGGCGATCATGCGGGACGCGGTCCCGTCGACCTCGATCTCCAGAAACGCACCCGCCGGTATGCCATCCACGCGGCGGGTGGACCAGACGTTGCCGATGACCTTCGCTGCTATCACGTGCGCTCCTTCTGGATCGTTATGCCCATGGCCCGCGCCTTCTCTCGGGCCAGGGGGGTCAGTACGGCCCGGCGGCCGAGCACGAGGGTGTTCGTGCCGATCTCGGCGATCTGCCGTTCGGTGACCACGCCGCTGTCGATGCGGTGCGCGGCACCACCCCCCGTGGTGGATTGCCCGGCGAGCCGGAAGCGCAGCCGGCCGGCTTTCAGGTCAGCACGACTCTTCGGATTCTCGAAGAGTCGCAACAATTTACGGACGAATCGGTCGAGCTCCGCGTCGGTGGCGAGCCGGACCGTGTCGGTGCACGACTTGGCGTCGGCCGCCGCCGGACCGGTGGGGGTGACACCCAGCTGAGCCGCCACCGTGGCCGGAGGAGGCGGGTCCGCGGGAGCGCTCGGAGTCGACCGGGCCGCGGAAAGGCCCGCGACCGCGTCACGCACCACCTCGCGCACCAGCGCGCGCAGCTCCTCGCGATTGATGTTCACGAGGTGCCCTGGATGACGCTGCGCGCCAGTGCATCCTGGGCGGCCTCGGCGGCTTGGCGGATATCGGCCTCGGTACCGGACAGGTATACCCGGCCGGTGGCACCGATCATCCGGAAGTCGACGACCTTGATATCGGCCGCCTTCTCGGCTTCATTGGTGGCCAGGATCGCGTACGAAGCCGGCGCCACCTCGAGGACGAACAGGGACTCACCGGCCAGTACCATCGAGCCGATCTTGTTGCGGTTGATCAGGAATGCATGCTGATGGTCGATGCTGGAGATGATCCGGGAGGCCAGCACGGTCGGTTTCACCGCAGTGTCACCGTCACCGCCCAGTGCTTCGATGGCGGCATCGGCAGCGGCCTTCACCGCACCCGTCTCCCCGTGGAACTCTAGGTAGCCGAACTGACGTTCCACCACCAGGATGCCCGCCTTGACCTCGGCATGTTTGAGTGCCACATCGGTGACGCCCTCGATGTCCAGGCCCGGCGCGACCTCGATGATCTGGGCCGCCACATCGGCCCGGGGCAGGGCGCCCTTGATCCAGGTGCCCAGATAGCACATGGTTTGCGGCTGGAGCCGGTCGATGAAGATGAATGAGCGGAGTTCGGCCACGGAGGTCACCTCTTGATCAGTTGAGCGAGTTCTTCTGCGACAAGCGCTCGCAGTTCGGCGCGGAGGGCGTCGAGGCCCAGTTCGGTGGGTCGGCCGGGAGCCGGTCGGACACGCTGGTCGACCACTGCGGCACCGCTGCGGTCATTGGAGGCGTACGGGTATGCCGGAACCGCGCCCGCGGGTGACCGCCAGGGATTCACACCGGTGAAATCGCCCATCGGGACCGCGTTGTCAGCGTTGTAGGCGATCCGGGCCCAGTTGATCAGGTTCTCTGGCTGCAGGTTCTCCCCGATGGAGCTGCGGCCGACAAAACCGGTGCCGATCGTCATCGACGGGGCCAGGTTGGTGTCCAGCCCCGAGCTGCCAGTGCTGTTGCCGACGTTGACCGACACGCGCAGCACCGGTACCTGCGCCGCGAAATCGGCGACCACTGGAGCATTTTGGCTGTGTATGGCCGCCGAATGGCCGGCGCCGCCGATGCGGACCACCGCCCTGGATGCTCGGATGCCACGCATCGCGTCCGCGACGGTCGTCATCCCGAGCACGGGGCAGAGCTTTTCGTGGGCCAGCATTTCCTCGCTGAGCACTTCGCCGAACGGTGCGATGAGCACCTTCGTCTTCTGGGTGACCCGCAGACCGGCCTGCCCGGCGATCCAGGCCGCGTCCCGGCCGACGACATCGGTATTCAGGTGACCGTCGACGAACATGTAGTCACGCAGCCGCCGCGCACCGTCCTGGTCGAGGATATGGGCGCCGGCCCTGGTGAGGGCACCGCGTAACGAGTCGGCAATGGATTCCTCGGCGACGAGTACGGACTCGTTGGTACACAGCACCGAATTGTCGAACGCCTTGCTACTGACGATGCGGTTGGCGGCAGCGGTGATATCGGCGCTGGCGTCCACGAAGACCGGCACATTGCCGGGGCCGACGCCGAGGGCAGGGTTGCCCGAGGCGTAGGCCGCGCGGACCACGCCCGTTCCTCCGGTGGCCACCACCACGTCGGTGCGCTCATCGGCCATCAGCGTCTGCACCAGCGGGATCGACGGCTCGGTGATCACCTGGACGATTCCGTCCGGAGCGCCCGCGGCCACCGCCGCCTGGGCAAGAACCCGGGCGGCATCGGTCGAGCACCGCACCGATCGCGGGTGCGGGGCGATGACGATGGCATTGCGGGTCATCAACGCCAGGATCGTCTTGAAGTAGACGGTGGCCACCGGATTGGTGGTCGGTGTCAGCGCCAGCACCACCCCGGCGGGACGGGGGAGTTCGACGATCTTGCGTGCGGTGTCGATGCGGGGCGAGACGAAGTCCTGGCCGCGGTAGTGCTCGACGATGCCCCGCGAGCACGCCCGATTCTTGGTCACCTTGTCGGCGACGACACCCATGCCGGTCTCGGCAACCGCCTCGGCGGCGAACCGTTCAGCCTCGGCGTGGGCGGCCTCGGCGACGGCATCGACGATCGCAGAGACCGAAGCCGTGTCGTAGTCGGCGTAGGCCGCGGCCGCCCAGCGGGCACGTTCGAGCATGTGGCCCGCCTGTGCGGTGCTGGTCATCTGATCGTCCTTCCGGTGGCAGCGGCCTTGGCGCGGCCGACGGCCACGTCGACTCGGTCCAGTACGTCCTCGCACTGTTCGCGGGACATCAGCAGGCCAGGCTTGAATTGCAACACTCGGGGATCCAGCGTCGAGAAGATCGCCCACACCCCGTTCTCGTATAGCTCGCGCATCACGAACTTGGCGCCTTCGGGGTGGTCGAACTCCAGACCGATCACCACGCCGTTCTGCCGGATACCGACGAACCAGTCCGGGTGGCCGGCCTGGATCGTGCGCAGCCCTCGGTCGAAGATGTCGGCGATGTAGTGCACCATCGAGCGGACCTCGGGACGGCTGCTGATCTCCAGTGTCTTGATCGCTGCGACGCACCCGATTTCGGATCCGCCGAAGGTCGAGATGTGGCCGAACCCGTCCTGCTCGAGCCACTGGGCGGCGCGGTCACCCAGCAGGGCGGCCGTTATCGGGTACATGCCGCCGGAGAGTCCCTTTCCGGTCACCAAGATGTCCGGCTCGATGCCGTGCTTGGTGATGCCCCACAGTTCGCCCGTGCGCATCAGGCCCGTCTGTACCTCGTCGGCGATGTAGAGCGTGCCGTGACGCTCGGTGGCCGCCTTGACCGCCTCCAGGTAACCCGGTGCCGGAAGGGGGAATCCGTAGGTGGCCGGGATGGTCTCCATGATGACGGCGGCGATGTCGCCGGAGGCGAGCACCCGCTCCATGGCCTCGATATCGTTGAACGGCACCTGCAGGAACTCGTCGGGATTGTCGGACAAGAAGAGTTTGGCGAAACGGTCGTCGCCGGTGGCCACCGCCAGCCCGGTATGGCCGTGGTAGGCCTTGACGATCGAGACGATCTTGCGGCGCTGGGTGGCGTGCCGGGCGCTCTTGAGTGCGATGTCGATCGCTTCGCCACCGCCGGAGCCGAAGGCCACCTTCGTGAGGGAAGCGGGCGCGGAGTCGATCAGGCGCTGCGCCAAGGCGGTGCGAGCCACCGAGGGAAAGTGGTGGTTACCGACGTCGAAGTGCTGCATACCTTCGGTGATCGCCTGCAGCACTTCGGGATTGCGGTGCCCGAGATTGTATGTGCCACCGTTGAGGTGCATATCGATCAGCCGGCGTCCCGACATGTCCCACAGGTGGTAACCCTCGCGTCGGTCGATCACGAGATCGACTCCGCTGTCGGTCCAGAACTGTGTCTTGTCCGGATTCCAGAACTTCTTCGCCTGGTCCAGGACTTCGGCCTTGGAACTGAAGGCGAACGTGCCGTAGTCGTACATGCGGCTCCCTTTGAACGCTACCTGGTAGCTGTGATGGCGATGACACTAAACGGTTGCAACCAATTATGTCAATGGTCCAGAAAGGGTCTTGCCAACTGGTTTTGGTAGTGCCAATATGCAGAAGGCCGGATGTGGCGTGAGACACACCCCATCCCCTGATGTGACCATGGAAGGCAGGTCGATCCGTGTCCGAAGAAGTAGTGGACTCCGTTAAAAGTCCAGTTCATGACGTACAGCGCCTGAAGAGGAACGCCGTAGGCACGGTCGGTGTCATCTTCATGGCCGTGGCGACGGCGGCACCGATCACGGCAATGGTCGGAAATGTTCCGATCGCCGTTGGGTTCGGAAATGGTTCGCACGCGCCGGCCGGCTATATCGTCGCCACCATCGTGCTAGGGCTTTTCGCGGTCGGCTACGCCACCATGGCCAAGCACATCACCACCACCGGGGCGTTCTACGGCTACATCTCGCACGGCCTCGGCAGGGTGGTCGGCATGGCCAGCGGTGGACTCATCACCATGGCCTACGTCGTCTTCGAGGCCTCACTGATCGGGATCTTCTCGTTCTTCGCCCAGAACATGCTGCAATCCGAGATCGGCGTGCACGTGCATTGGATCGTGCCAGCGCTGATCATGTTGGCGGCCAACGCAATCCTCACGTACTTCGACGTCAACCTCACGGCCAAGGTGCTCGGCGTCTTTCTGGTGACCGAGATCGTCATGCTCGCGCTCGGTGCGATCGCGGTGCTCATCCGCGGCGGCGGGCCGGACGGATTCGCCGTCGCCGAGACGCTCAACCCCCTCGGTGCCTTCTCTCCCGCCGCCGGAATAGTCGGCGCCAGTGCGGGTCTGGGCCTCTTCTTCGCCTTCTGGTCGTGGGTCGGATTCGAATCCACCGCGATGTACGGCGAAGAGTCCAAGGACCCCAAGCGGATCATCCCGCGCGCCACCATCATGAGCGTGCTGGGTGTCGGCATCTTCTATGTGTTCGTCTCGTGGATGGCCATCGCGGGCACCGGCCCGGATCAATCCGTACAACTCGCCCAGGACGCCAGCACCGCCTCGGAGATCTTCTTCGGTCCGGTCCGCGGGTTCTACGGGGAGTGGGCCATCACGGTCTTCAACATCCTGCTGGTCACCGGATCGTTCGCGTGCGGTATGGCCTTTCACAACTGCGCGTCCCGCTACCTCTACGCACTGGGGCGCGAAGGGCTCTCGGTGCGGTTGCAGCGCACCATCGGCGCGACCCATCCGACCCACGGCTCGCCCTATATCGCCTCGTTCGTGCAGAGCACGATCACGCTGGTCATCATCTTGAGCTTCCTGTTCGCCGGGCTGGATCCCTATGTGCACATGTACACGCTGCTGGCCATCCTGGGCACCATGGCGATCCTGATCGTGCAATCGCTGTGCGCCTTCTCGGTGATCAGCTACTTCCACATCCGGAAGAATCACCCCGTGAGCAAGCACTGGTTCAAGACACTGGTGGCGCCGGGGCTCGGCGGTATCGGCATGCTCTACGTGGTCTACCTGCTGTGGGAGCATCGGGATGCGGCCGCCGGCACCGCGTCGGGGACGCTGTTGTTCAAGCTGACGCCGTGGATCGTGGTGGGGCTGTTCGTCGCGGGTGCGGGGTTGGCGACCTATTTCAAGCTGCGCGACCCGCGCCGGTACGAACTGATCGGGCGGATCGTGTATGAGGACAACGTCATCCGAGACTAGAGGCGACAGCGCGTCCCCCGCGTGGCGCCGGTGCCGGCACCACGCGGGGCGGCGTCGTCCTAGCCGAACGCCGCGCGCAGGAACGCCGCCTGACTCTGGTGGAAACGCTGGGACACCGTAGCTTTCGGCGCTACCCCGTCGAAACCGTGGAATGCCCCAGTGACCACCTCCACGGTGCACGCCACACCTGCCTCACGCAGCCGACGGGCGTACGCCAGGTCCTCGTCATGGAACAGGTCCAGGGTGCCCACACCGATCCAGGCCGGCGGCAACCCGCTCATATCGTCACGCCGGGCGGGGGCCACCACCGCGGGATCGGCGCCGCCGAGGTAGGCCGACCAACCGAATCGATTGCTTTCCTGGGTCCAGAGGCGGTGAGCGGGGTCATCGAACTGCGAGCCCACCGATCGATCGTCGAGCATCGGGTAAACCAAAAGTTGTGCGACCGGAGTCAGTACGCCACGGTCGCGGGCCAACAATGCCAGCGCGGCGGCCAGGCCGCCACCGGCGCTGGCACCCCCGATCGCGACCCGCGTCCGGTCCACCGCGGGCAGACCGGACAGCCAGGTCAGCGCCGCATAGCAGTCCTCCAAACCGGCGGGATAGGGGTGCTGCGGCGCCAACCGGTAGTCCACCGAGGCCACCGTCACGCCGAGTGAGGAGGCGAAGCGCCGGCACAGCGCATCATCCTGGGCGGCGCTGCCGATCACATAACCACCGCCGTGGATCCACAGCAGCGCGGGAGTCGGCGTGCTCACCCCGGTGGGCCGGTGCAGCCGCACGCCGACACCGCAGGACAGCGTGAGGACCTCCACCCCATCGGGGACACGGCGATTGATCAGCGCGGTCATCCGCTGCAGCAGAGCGAGATTCGTCGCAGTGACGATCTTGCGTGGCAGGAACCGGGCGACCCTGGCGAGATCGGCGTGGAAGGCGGCGGCGGTGCGCGACACCGCAACAGTATTGCCTACAGCACGCCTCGGCATCGCGATTCCGCGGCGGGCGAGGCCGCCCGGAGCCTAGTTGAGCAGGGGATCGCGCGGCAGGCCGAGAATCCGCTCAGCGATGGTATTGCGGGTGATCTCGGAGGTACCACCGGCGATCGTCATGGCGCGGTTGCCCAGGTAGGCCCGAGCCAATCCGTCGTTGCCCCCGGTGACCGCAGCCACCCCGGCCAGGGCCATCCCCAGTTCGGTGAGGCGCTGGGAATGTTCGGCCACCAGCAGCTTGGTGACATTGCCCTCGGGGCCCGGTTCGGTCCCGGCGATGGCCCGGCTGACCCGGCGCAGATTCAGCATCGGCAGGGTGAGATCCTCCGCGATCACCCGGCCCGTGTCGGCCAGATGAGCGGCGGCCACCGCGGGCGGAGCCTGGTCCAACAGCGCGATGACATCGGCGGTGGTGAATCCGGTCGGGGCTCCCGACCCGCCGCCGATCGAGATGCGCTCGTTGCCGAGCGTGGCTCGGGCCACCAGCCAGCCCTTGTTCACATCACCGACCACGTCGGCGTCGGGAACGAAGACGTCATCGAGGAAGACCTCGTTGAAATGCGCGTCGCCGGTCAGGCCGCGCAGCGGGTTCACGTGCACGCCAGGCGCTCTCATGTCGATGGCCATCATCGTGACCCCGGCGTGCTTGGGGGCGTCGGGGTCGGTGCGCACCGTGGCCAGGCCCCACTGACAGTGCTGCGCGAGGCTGGTCCACACCTTCTGACCGGTCACCCGCCAGCCGCCATCGACGCGTCGGGCCGCGGTCCGCACCGCGGCGGCATCCGAGCCCGCTTCGGGTTCGGAGAACAGCTGGCACCACATGGCCTGACCCCGCAACACGGGCTCCACCCAGCGCTCGCGTTGATCGTCGGTCCCGGCCTGCGCGATGGTCAGCGTCACCCACCCGGTGATGCCCAGGTCCGGTATCGCGATCGGTGCAGATTCCCCGGTCGCTGCGCCCCTGCTCGCCGCCGAGAACTCCTCCTCGATGACGAGCTGTTCCAGCACATCGGCCGCCCGCCCCCACGGTTTCGGCCAATGCGCCACCAGATAGCCCGAATCGACCAGGTAGTCGCGTTGTTCGGCTTCGGGCAGCGAGCGAACCGTGGCGGCCGCCGCCGCGGCGGCGGCCCGATACCGCTCGGCTTCCGGGGGCACGCTGAAGGTGACGCCGTGGGCCTGCCCGGCCCGCTGTGCAGCGACCAGGTCGGCCAATGGATCGTTCCCGTCGGCCATCAGCGCGGACAGGCTGCGGGCCCGCCGTAGGTACAGGTGCGCGTCGTGCTCCCAGGTGAATCCGATACCGCCGTGTAGCTGGATATTGTTCTGCGCGTTGAAGACCTGGGCGCGGATGGCGTGGGCCGCAGCCGTCGCGGCGGGCAGCCAGGCCGCCTCCAGGTCGGTGGCGCGTGCAGCAACCCAGGTCGCGGCGGTGGTCTGCTCGGCGTCGACGAGCATGTTCGCCGCGTGGTGTTTGACTGCCTGGAAGGTGCCGATGGTGCGGCCGAACTGCTCCCGGACCTTGGCGTACTCCACCGCCATGTCCAGGCACGCCCAGCTGATGCCGACGGATTCGGCCGCCGTGAGGATGCGGAACACGGTGCGGGCCTGCCGGGCCGCGCCGCGCAGCACGCGGTCGGCGGGGATCTGGGCGCCGCGCATGGTGACCGCGCCGATGGTGCGGGTGGTGTCCAGCGTGGGCAGGGCCGTGACGGTCACGCCGTCGGCGTCCGCGTCGACGATGATGAGGTCGTCGCCGGCGGACAGCACCAGCACATCGGCATCCGGTGCGCCCAGCACCGCCGGCCACCCGGCGGTGGCCGTCAGATCGGACTCCATGTTCACCAGTACGTGCAGGCCCACCGCCGCGACGGCGCTGCCGTCGGCGAGGCCGGGAAGCAATTGGGCCCGAACCGAATCGGGTGCGCACCGGTCGATGACGACCGAGGCGATCGCGGTGGGCAGGAAGGGGCCCGGGGTGAGCTCACGGCCGGTGATCTCGGCGATGATCGCCAGTTCCGCCAAGCCGAAGCCGGAGCCACCGAACTCCTCCGGAATTGCCAGCCCGTTCCAGCCCAGTTCGGCTCCCGCGGACCAGATTTCACGCGAGTAGCTGCCGGGCTGGTCGAGGGTGGCGCGGGCGGCGGCGCGGCTGCCGGACCGCTGCAGACGCCCGATGGCCGAGGCGGCGAGATCCTGGTGCTCTTCGGTGATGGCCAGCGCAGACGTAGTCATGGTGACTCGAAGTTACCGGTCCCGCTCCCGGGCCGATAAGTGATGCAGATCACAATTTGACGTTAGGTAGACAGATCCAAAAGAATGTCTGCTTAGGAACGGGTCTTCGCGGGTACGCTCGCGCCATGACGGCCACACCGGACACCCGGTACCCCGGACCGACGCTGATGAGCCGCGCACGATGGCTGCTCAAAGCCAACCACGCCGACCGCATGCTCGCGTTGACCGTCGCCTCGGCATCGCTACCGGTCATCGGCAAACAACTGGAGCCACTGGGCGGTCTGGCCGCCATGGGCGTGTGGGGGTTCCGCCAGTTCCCGGAGATGATGTCCGCGACCGCGAAGGCCTGGTTCGCGCCGGGTAACGGCGCGGTCCGCAAGGCCGAGCGAGACCAGACGGTGACCGTGGCCAAGGACGGGCTGCGCAACGTGGTTCCGGCCGCCGAGCTGGCCGGCGAATGGCCCGCCCCCGCCCAACTGCCGCCGCTGTGGAACACCATGGACTATCGGCGCAACGTGCATCGCACCTCGGTGCGCTACGGCAACCATCCGACGCAGCTGATGGACGTGTGGCGTCCGGACGAACTGCCCAGCGAGCCCGCACCGGTGCTGCTGTTCGTTCCCGGCGGCGCATGGGTACACGGCAGCCGGATGCTGCAGGGCTACGCCATGCTCTCGCACCTGGCCGAACAGGGCTGGGTCTGTCTGTCCATCGACTACCGGGTGGCTCCGCATCACCGCTGGCCCCGCCACATGACCGATGTGAAGGCCGCGATCGCGTGGGCGCGGGCCAATGTCGACAAGTTCGGCGGTGACCGCAACTTCGTGGCCATCGCGGGCTGCTCGGCGGGTGGCCACCTGGCCGCCCTGGCCGGGTTGACCGCCGGTGATCCCGAGTTGCAGGGTGATCTGCCCGACGACGCGGACACCTCGGTGGATGCCGTGATCGGGATCTACGGCCGGTACGACTGGGAGGACCGCTCCACCGTCGAACGGGACCGATTCGTGGACTTCCTGGAGCGCGTGGTCGTCGGCCGCAAGATCGCCCGGCACCCGGAGCTCTTCCGGCAGGCATCCCCGATGGCCCGGGTGCACCGCGACGCGCCGCCGTTCCTGGTCATCCACGGCACCGGAGACACCGTGATCCCGGTGGCGCAGGCCCGCAGTTTCGTCGATCGCCTGGAGACCGTCTCGGCCGGGCCGGTCAGCTATGTGGAGTTCCCCGGTGCGGGGCACGGATTCGACATGACCGATGGCGCCCGCACCGGAGCGATGGCGAAGGCAATCGGATTGTTCCTCAACCAGATCCACCGAAACTCAACGGTGCGCCAGGCCAAGGCGGTTATATAGTCTCCGCCAGCCAGGGGAGGAAATAGCCGGTGAAGAGGCTCAGCGGTTGGGATGCGTTCCTGCTGTACACGGAAGCGCCCAACGTGCACATGCACACCTTGAAGATCGCGATCATCGACCTGCATGGCCTCGGTGACCGCACCTTCGGTGTCGAGGACTTCCGCAAGGTGCTGCACGGCAGGCTCTACAAGCTGGATCCGTTCCGGTACCAGTTGGTCGACATCCCGTTCAAATTTCACCACCCGATGTGGCGGGAGAACACCGACGTCGACCTCGAATATCACGTGCGCCCCTGGCGGGTAGCCGCCCCCGGTGGCCGCCGGGAACTCGACGAGGCGATCGGCGAGATAGCCAGCACGCCGCTGGATCGCACTCGGCCCCTGTGGGAGATGTACTTCGTGCAGGGATTGGCCGATGACCGGATCGCGGTGGTCGGCAAGATCCACCATGCGCTGGCAGACGGCGTCGCCTCGGCGAATCTGCTCGCCCGGGGCATGGATCTCCAGGACGGGCCCCAGCGCGACCGCGATTCCTACGCCACCGATCCCGAACCGTCCAGATCGGAACTGGTGCGTTCGGCGTTCCGTGACCACCTGCGTCAGATCGGTCGGATTCCCGGGCTGGTCAAATACACCGCCGACGGGGTGAGTCGGGTGCGGCGCAGCAGCCGCAAGCTGGGCCCCGAGCTGACCCGCCCGTTCACCCCGCCGCCGAGCTTCATGAATCACGTCCTCACCCCGGCCCGCCGTTTCGCCACCGCCTCACTGTCATTGGCGGACGTCAAGTCGACCGGTAAACAGTTGGGCGCCACCATCAACGACATGGTGCTCGCGATGTCGTCGGGCGCCCTGCGGAGATTACAGCTGCACTATGAGGGCAAGGCCGACCATCCACTGCTGGCCTCGGTGCCGATGAGCTTCGATTTCTCCCCGGACCGGATCTCCGGGAACCGATTCAGCGGGGTGCTGATGGCGCTTCCGGTCGACGAGTCCGATGTCCTGGAGCGGGTCCGGAAGGCCAGTGCGGCGGCGAATCTGGCCAAGGAGGGACATCAGCTGATCGGCCCGGAGCTGGTGGCCCGCTGGGCCTCCTATATGCCACCGGCCGCTGTCGAGGCACTGTTTCGGCGGCTGTCGGACAAGGACGGCCAGAACAAGGTGCTCAACCTCAACATCTCGAATGTCCCGGGCCCTCGTCAGCGGGGCAAGGTCGGCGGCGCCACCGTCTCCGAGATCTACTCGGTCGGCCCGCTGACGGCCGCCAGTGGGCTGAACATCACGGTGTGGAGCTATGTGGATCAGCTGAACATCTCGGTGCTGTCCGATACCGAGACGGTCGGCGATCCGCATGAGGTGACCGAGGCGATGGTGCAGGAGCTGCGTGAGATTCGTCGTGCCGCAGGGATTTCCGAGGAACTGACCGTCATCGAGACCGCGTTGACGTGAAGCGGGTGCGCCGCGATATCGGCTATGGGCGACAATGACGTCATGAGACTGCTGGGTGCCGTGGCCGCGGCCGTGGTGCTACCGGTCGCGGTGGCCGGGTGTTCCTACGGCCCGGCGGCGCCCTCGCGCCCCACCACCTCGACGGCCCAGGCGAGCTCGGAACCCGGACCCGACGGCGTCTCCATCCTGCCCGGCACGGCACTGCTGGGTGCCCCGTTGACGGTGAAGGGCGCCACCGTCACCCCGCGCGCGGACACGGTGGCACTGGTGCACCTGAACGACAGTGCCGAACTCGAACTCGGCATTGAGGTCTCCTTCGCCGATGTGTCCGCCCCGATCGACGCCACCGGCCCCAACGGCGGCTTCCGGCTCCTCGTCGGTGGCGGTGAACAGATCGCGCCGACACGCGCGAGCGTTCTCAAGTCGCGGCCCCTGCCCGCGCGGGTCATCGCCGATGCGACCGGCTGGGTCTTCTTCCACCTGGGCCCGGGTGTCTCGCCGACGCAGCTGCAGCTGACCGCCGCTCCCGCGAATTACATGCTGGACCCGCAGCCCGTCGCCATCTGGGCGATGACGACGTTGCCCTCGCCCTCCGGGCCGGCGACTCCACCTGGCCCGTTGCCTCCGGCCAGACCCCCGGCCCCCGCCGAGCCCGCTCCAGCCCCGCCCGCGACGAATGGTGGCAGCGACGGCCCGCGCGGGCCGCGGCTGCCGCCCCCGCCCCGGCTCCCGCCGCCCCCACAGCTGCCGCGCCCCCAGCTCCCGCCGCCGCCGCCGGCGGTCTGCCAACACACGCCGCTGTGTTGATGTCCAGTGGCCAGTTATGACACGCAGAACACGGAAATGCGTGCGATAACTGGCCATTGGGCGCTCAGACCGTTCAGCCGCGCACCCAGTTCAGGAAACGCTCCACCGCCGCGGCAGTGTTGTGCCCGTGCGCCGAGCCGAAGAAATCGAATGCGTGTTGGGCGTGCGGGATCTCGGCGTAGATGACCGGGGACTTCGAAACGTTGCGCAGCGCGTCGGCGAAATCGCGGCCCTCCCGTACCGGGATCACCGAATCGTCCGCACCGTGCAGGATGAAGAACGGCGGAGCGTCGGCGTGCACCAGGGTGATCGGTGAGGCATCCAGGTAGACCTGCCGGTTCGCCGCGAACGGTCGCTTGACGATGAACCTCTCCAGAATCTTGATGAACTCGAGCCTGCCGTCGCCGGTGTCGGTGAACCAGTCGTAGCGGCCGTAGATGGGAACCGCGGCGGCCACCGAGGTGTCGGCGCCCTCGAAGCCGGGTTGCCACTTGGGGTCGTTCGGCGTGAGAGCGGCCAGCGCCGTCAGGTGCCCACCGGCGGAACCGCCGGTGATGTAGACCGCCTCGGGGTCGCCGCCGTAGGCGGCGATGTTCTCCTTCACCCACGCGATCGCCTGCTTGACGTCGACGATGTGATCGGGCCAGGTGTGTTTGGGGCTGATCCGGTAGCCGATCGACACGCAGACCCAGCCCCGCTCGGCCAACCGACTCAGCATCGGGTAAGCCTGCGGCCGGCGCATCCCGATCATCCAGGCGCCCCCGGGGACCTGTAGCAGAACGGGGGCCTTTCCGTCGCGGGGTAGGTCCGGACGCATCCAGATATCGGCCAGGTTCGGTCCGTGCCGGCCGTACCGCACGGTCTTGTGCACATAGCGCCGCCGGGTCCAGCCGGTCCCGAAGACCCCGCGTGGGCGCCGCTCGGGTTGCTCGGCCTCCGGATAGTCCGCGCCCAGCGCCGCCTTCAACGGATCCTCGAAATGCCGCTTCGAGGCCACCTCGCGGCGCTGAACCAGTGCGAGCAGACCCCATGTGATGGCCTTGAGCACCAAGGAGATCCGGCCATTGCGGGTCCGGTAGTGGCCGAGCGCGGCCCGGCGCATCGCGTCCAGGGCCGAGCCGGCGAAAAGCAGCGGGGCGTTCTCCGATGTCGGCCAACCGAAGGCGAAGGTCACGATGGTGCTGTAACCCTTACGGCCCAACGGGCGCACCGCATTGGCGGCGTTGACCAGTTCGGCCGTCGCCCCCAGCAGAGGCCGAGGTTTACCCAGTAGTGCGGTCCTCAAGTTCACGGCGAAGAATCTTTCCGGTGCTGTTGCGCGGCAGTTCATCCAGGACGACGATGTCTCGCGGCACCTTGTAGTTGGCCAGATTGTCCCGGACATACTGTTTCAAAACATCGACGCTCACGGGTGCCTCGACAACCACGAACGCGACCAGTCGCTGGCCGTACTGCTCGTCGTCGACGCCGATCACGGCGGCCTCGGCCACCGCATCGTGGGTGACCAGCGTCTTCTCCACCTCGATGGGATAGACGTTCTCACCGCCGGAGACGATCATCTCGTCGTCGCGGCCCACCACGAACAACCGGCCGTCGGCGTCCAGGTAGCCGAGGTCGCCGGAGTTCATGAAACCGTCGTGGAAGTCCTTGGTGTTGCCGTTGGTGTAGCCGTCGAACTGGGTCGAGTTGCGCACATAGATGGTGCCGGTCTCGCCGGTCGGCAGCTGCCGTAGCTCGGGGTCGAGAATGCGGATCTCGGTGCCTTCGGCCGGTTTTCCCGCGGTGTCGGGGGCGGCGCGCAGATCGGCCGGTGTCGCGGTGGCGATCATGCCGGCCTCGGTGGCGTTGTAGTTGTTGTAGATGACATCGCCGAACTGGTCCATGAATTTGATGACGACGTCGGGACGCATCCGGGAACCCGATGCCGCGGCGAAGCGCAGCGTGCGGCCGCTGTAGCGGTTACGGATCTCGTCGGGCAATTCGACGATACGGTCGAACATCACCGGCACCACGCACAATCCGGTGGCCCGATGGGTGTCCACCAGTGCCAGGGTGGCCTCCGGATCGAACTTGCGCCGGGTAATGATCGTGCACGCCATCGACGCGGCGAACGCGAGCTGGGAGAAGCCCCAGGCGTGGAACATCGGCGCGGCGATGACGACCGGCTCCTCGGCGCGCCACGGGGTGCGGTCCAGGATGGCCTTCAGAATCTCGGGCCCACCGCCGGAATGCTTGGCGCCCTTCGGGGTTCCAGTGGTGCCGGAGGTGAGCAGGACGACCTTGGACTTCTCCGTGGCGCGACGTGGCTGCCGGCCGGCATGAGCGGAGATCAGTCCCTGCACGGTGAGGACGGCCTGCGCGGTGTCGGTCCAGGCGACGACGCGGGCGACCTCGGGTGCACCCGACAGGGCGCGCTCGACCGTCGCAGTGAACTCCTCGTCGTAGACGACCACGCTGGGCCGTCCGGCGGATTCGCGCTCCCACACCTCGGCCAGCGCAGGGCCGGCGAACGAGGTGTTCAGCAACAGTACGTCGGCGCCGATCCGGTTGGCGGCGATCAGCGCTTCGACGAAACCCCGGTGATTGCGGGCCATGATGCCCACCACCGGTGGAGCCGCCCCGGCGGCGACATCAGGGTCGTGCTCGCCGTCCGTCAGCTCCTGCAATCCGGCGGCCAAAGCATCTGCACGCTGGTCGATTTCGGTCCAGGTCAGCGCCCCGAGCTCGTCGATCAGCCCTACCCGGTCTCCACAGCGCTGCGCGGCACTGGCGAAACCCGATGTGATGCCCATGTTCTCGCGGGCCATGGCGGCCCCGATGCGCAGGTACTTGTCGGGCCGCAGCGGGGCGATGACGCCGGCGCGCACCATCGTGGCGACCAGGCCGGCGGTGCCGGCGACGCGGTCCACGCTGGGCCCAGCGAAGCGACGGGGTAGATCGAGAAGTCCCACGATCAGCCGATCACCGGCAGGCGCCGTTCTGCGGCGAGTTCATCGAGCGCGCTCTGCATGACCCGGCGGACATGCTCGTCGACCTCGTCGATATCGGGGGTGTCGCCGAATTGGGCTTCGATATCCACCGGGGGCAGCACCTGCATGACGATCTTCGATGGCAGCGGCACATTCGCCGGCACCACCGCGGACAGCCCGAACGGGAAACCGAAGGACAGCGGCACGATCTTGGTGCGTGCCAGTCGGGCGATCGGGCCGAGCCGCTTGGCCAGCCAGGTTCCGCGGGACAGGTAGAGCTGGGTCTCCTGGCCGCCGATGCCCACCATCGGCACGATGGGCACCCCGGCGCTGATGGCGGCCCGTACGTAGCCCTGCCGGCCGTCGAAGTCGATCGTGTTGGCCTCGCTGGTGGGCCGGTAGACGTCGTAGTCGCCGCCGGGGAACACCACGACGACGCCACCGGAGCGCAACGCCTCGTCGGCGTTCTCGCGGCTGGCGAGGATGAAACCGGTCTTCTTGAAGAAGTCTCCGGTGGGCCCGATCATCAGCATGGCGTGGCTCAACGTGTACACCGGACGTCCGTAGCCGAACCGTTCGTAGAAGTCGGCGGCAAAGATCGGTACGTCCATCGGGAACAGGCCGCCCGAGTGGTTCCCCACCACCAGCGCACCCCCGTGCGGGAAGTTCTCCAGTCCGCGGACCTCGCTGCGGTGATAGGTCTTGAGGAACGGCCGCAGCCACCCCATCACTTTCTCGGTGAGGCTGGGATCGAACTTGGTGATCTCGGTGGGATCGATATCCGGCGAGCTCATGAGGTCCCCTCCAGTAAAATTAGAACGTGTTCTAGTTTTGCACGAAACCTGGTCGCCGGTCAAAGAAACTTGACCTGAACTGCGGTTGAGGCCGTTGGATGGGTGCATGGCACCCGACACCGCCGCCTATCTCGCCCGCATCGACCATCGAAGCACGGTCGAACCCACCCTGGACACCCTGCATGCGCTGGTGGCCGGGCACAACCGGTCCATTCCGTTCGAGAACCTCGATCCGCTGATGGGGATCCCGGTGCACGACCTGAGCGCGCAGGCGTTGACGGCCAAGCTGGTGCACCGGCGCCGGGGCGGCTATTGCTACGAGAACAACGGCGTGCTCGGCTACGTGCTGGAAGACCTGGGCTACGGCGTGGACCGGCTCGCCGGGCGGGTCGTCTGGATGCAGCCACCCGGGGCCCCGCAGAGCGGGCTGACCCACAACGTCCTGGCCGTCACGGTGCCCGGCGAGCAGGGCCGGTTCCTAGTCGACGTCGGCTTCGGCGGGCAGACGTTGAGCTCGCCGATCCGGCTGCAGGCCGGTCCGGTACAACAGACCCGCCACGAGCCGTACCGGCTGGTCGAGCATCCGGAGGGGATGGCACTGCAGACCCGGATTCACGACGATTGGCTGCCGCTCTACCAGTTCAGCCTGCGGACCCAGCCGCTCGTCGACCTGAGCATCGGCAGCTGGTACTCCTCCACCTACCCGGATGCGGTGTTCGTCGTCGGACTGTCGGTCGCGCTGGTCACCGACGATGCCCGCTGGAATCTGCGCGGCCGCAACCTTGCCATCCATGCCGGGGGCGGCACCGAGAAGATCCGGCTGAACTCCGCCGCCGACGTGCTCGAGCAGATCACCGGCCGGTTCGGCATCGACGTGACCGGACTCGGGGACGTCGAGGCTCGCATCGACCAGGTATTGGACTCATGACGTCGGCGAGCTGATCAGCACATCCCACGGGTCCTCGGCCTGCAGCGCCCACCGGCCCAACCGGCGGGCGTGGCGGGCGGTGCTGCCGAATTCATCGCTCCAACTGCGCGCCCGCATGGTGGCCGACCACAGTTGATGCTCGATGGTGACGCCGATCGCGCCGTGCAGTTGGTGGGCGACGGTGGTGACCGGGGTGACGGCGCGGCCGACGGCGACCTTGGCCACGGTCACCGCGTAATCGGCCCGTGGGCTGGCGAACCCGTGTTCGGCCACCGCGGCGGTCGCCAGATCGGTTGCCGCCCTTGCCTGTTCGATCTCACCAGCCATGGCGGCCAGCGAGTGCTGGACGGCCTGAAATTTGCTCAGCGGACGACCGAACTGCACCCGCTCGCTGGTATGCGCGACGGTCAGCTCCAGTGCGGCATCGAACGCGCCGATGATCTGCACGCACCGGGCCCAGGCGCCGCGGCGTACCAGCTCGTCCCCGACGGCCGAGTCCAGGCGGGTCAGCCCGTCGGTGTCGTACGCCAGGTCACCGCGCGGTTCGCCGGCGAGGTTGTGCCCGGCGGTCACCTCGGGATCGCTCAGCAGTCCGACGTATAAGCCGTCGGACTCGCGGGCCGCCAGCACCATCGCGGCGTCCGCCGGCCACGGCACATCGCGTGCGGTGCCGTCGTGCCCGATCGCGATCGTGAGCGGGCCGGCCGGAACCGGCAGTCCGGCCACGCCGGCCAGCCACCCCGCCAGCAGGTCGGTCTCGGCGATCGGCACGGCCGCGGCGTGGCGGGCCAACCCGGCCAGTACCACCGCCGATTCCCGGGGGCCGGCGTCCTGCTCGGTGGTCAGCCGGGTCAGCCCGGACTCGTCCAAGGTGTGCCACAGGTCGGCGTCGAACACCTCGGGCAGCCGGCGCTTACCGAACTGCGCGTCATAGGATCGGCGGCCGATATCGTCGACCAGCTGCTTGAGCTCATCCATCGCTAGCGCACCCCCAGCCCACGGGCGATCACACCGCGCAGCACCTCGTTCGTCCCGCCGCGCAGCGTGAACATCGGCGAGTGCTGCCGGGCCGTGGCCAGGATCGCGCGCAGGTCCGCGTCGTCGTCGACGTAGTCCAACAGCTCGGCGCACAGCTCCACGGACTGCTGCTCGAAACGCGTCCCGAGGTCCTTCACCAGGGCGGCCCGGGTCGCCGCATCCTGGCCGTCGGACAGTGCCCGGGCCACCGACACCGAGAGCTGACGCAGTGCCATCGCCCGTCCGATCAGATCACCGACCTCGGCGGCGGTGCGATCGTCGACGTGCTGGGTGCCGAGGGCTCTGATCACCCCGAAGATCAGGATGGCGGTGGACAGGATGCGCTCGGGGCCGCTGCGTTCGAAGCCGAGCTCGGCGGTCACCTGATGCCAGCCGTCGCCGACCTCGCCCAGCACGTCGGCGTCGCCGACGGCGACATCGTCGAAGGTCACCTCGTTGAAGTGGTGGTGCCCGTCCAGCGTGACGATCGGGCTGATGGTGACGCCGGGTGAATCGAGTGTGACGATGAACTGACTGAAGCCGGCGTGCCGGTGTTCGGGGTCGAGCGGGCTGGTGCGCGCCAGCACGATCGCGAAGTGGGCGCGATGCCCGCCGCTGGTCCACACCTTGGTGCCGTTGAGCAGCCACCCGTCACCGGTACGGGTGGCGCGGGTGGCGGTCGCGGCCAGGTCGGAGCCTGCGCCGTGTTCGCTCATCCCGATCGCCGAGTACAGCCGACCCGCGGCGATCCCGGGCAGCAGCCGCCGGCGCTGTTCCTCGCTGCCGTAGCTCAACAGTGACGGCGCGACCTGGCGGTCGGCGAACCAGTGCGCGGCCACCGGTGCGCCCGCGCCCAGCAGCTCCTCGGTGACGACGTAGCGGTGCAGGAAGCCCAGCCCGTGCCCGCCGTACTCGGTGGGGATGGTCAGCCCGACGAATCCGGCGTCGGCCAACCGTTCGCTGAAACCGGCGTCCCAGCTGGTCAGCCACGAATCGATCTCGGGATGCCAGCCGAAGCGGTCCCGGTCGGCGGCCACGAACCGCCGCACCCTCACCCGGAGGTCGGCCAGATCACCGTCGTTGGCGCACAGCGCATCGAATTCACTCACCGAGTCCGGAGTCTAGTTCTTGCGGTCGAGCAGGAAATGTCATGTCGCCGGCCGGGGGTTGCCGCGATACTTCCAAGCTGTGAGTGTTCAGCCGAATGGGCCGCGCCGGGACCGGCTCCGCGAGCTCCTCGACTCGGTGGTGGACAGCGCGAACACCGATGTGGCCGGCATGGCGCGCAGCAGCTTCGCCTCGGAGTTCCACTTCTCCCGGGAGGTCAGCCGGCTCACCGGCGAGCCCCCGGCCGCGTTGCGCCGCCGGGTGATGCTGGAGCGGGCGGCCTGGCGGCTGCAGCGCGGGGAAGGGGTGGCCGCGGTGGCGCTCGACGAGGGATGGTCGGCACCGGAGGTGTTCTCCCGGGCGTTCCGGCGCGCGTTCGGGGTGCCGCCGTCGCAGGCCACCGACGTCGGTTTCCGGCTGCCCGCACCCAATGGAGTGCATTTCCACCCGCCGGAGTCGCTGTGGCTGGACAGTCCCGGGGATGCGCAGCGCCCCGACATCTCGCTACTGATGATCGCGCACGATATCGCCGATACCGCGGCGCTCATCGGAGCCGCCACCGCGCTGACGGAATTGCAATGGGCCGAGCCGATTTCGCCGGGGCAGGTGATTCTGGACTGGGACGGTGAGGAAGCCAGCGTGGCCGCGGTGCTGGATGCGCTGGTGTGGACCAAGGAGGTGTGGCTGGCCAGTATCGAGGGGCGTGACCAACCCGTCCGTCCCGGTATCCGACCGGCCCGACGCCTGGCCGCGGACCACGAGGAGATTTCGGCGCGCTGGACGGCGATGGTGCGCGACTACGGCGAGCAGGGCCGGCTGGCCGATACCGTGATCGACGCGCTGTGTGATCCGCCCGAGTCCTTCCAGCTGTACGGCATCATCGCGCACGTCCTCACCTACTCGGCACACCGGCGGGAAGTGGTGCGCGCCATGCTGATCCGCCAGGGCATCGAGGTGCACCGCGGCGACCCACTCGAATGGATGCGAAGGGACTGACATGGCAGAGGGCACGAAATGAAGACGATCTACTTCACCGCCGCCACGTTGGACGGCTTCATCGTCGATGACGCGGACAGCTTGGACTGGCTGGTGACCCGCGATTTCGATCCGCACGGCCCGTTCGGCTACGAGGCCTTCGTCGCCGATGTCGGCGCGCTGGTCATGGGGTCGTCCACATACGAGTGGATTGTGAAAAATCAACCGGGCCAATGGATGTACTCACAGCCCAGCTGGGTTCTGACCAGCAGGCCGGCAATCGTGGCGGATGGGCACCCGGTGCAGGTGTTCGACGGTCCGGTATCGGTGCTGCACGAGACGCTGCGGGCCGCTGCGGGAGACAAGGACGTCTGGGTGGTCGGTGGCGGCGCGACCGCCGCACAGTTCGTCGCGGCGGGCCTCATCGACGAGATGGTGGTCACCTACGCGCCATGCACGCTGGGCGCCGGGGCGCGGCTACTGCCGATGCGCTCGGAGTGGGAGCTGATCGAGGTGGGCCGCAACGGCGAATTCGTCTGTGCGCGCTGGCGCACAGCCGGCTAAGCCGCGCGGGAGAACCGCAATTGCTTGTTCAACCGATTGAGAAGTTCCACGGGGCGCGGACGATCCCCCAGGTGCCGGGTGAATCGACGGCCGGCGACGTTGAGCTCGATGAGCAACATCGGTGCCCCTCCTAGTCTGTGAGTTCAAGCATAAGGAATGAACGCCGCGGTCGGCATTCGATATTCCGGCATATCCGCAGGTCGCTGGTGAACAACTGATGAACACCTGACGCGCCGCGGCGCTCCCAGCTATCCGAATCGTCGGGACGTGAGCCGATTGCCGGATTATTCTCACCCCATGGGGCACTACATTTCCAATGTCCGCGATGTCGAGTTCAACCTGTTCGAGGCGCTGAGCATCGATAAGGCGCTGGCGACCGGCGAATTCGGCGATCTCGACGGCGACTCGGTGCGGGAGATGCTCAGCGAAGCCGCCAGGCTCGCCGAGGGGCCGCTCGCCGAGCCCTTCGCCGAAACCGACCGCAACCCGCCCACTTTCGACCCGTCGAGACACACCGTCAGCTACCCGGAGCCGTTCAAGGCCGCGCTGCGCGCCTGGCAGGACGGCGAGTGGTTCCGGGTGGGACTGAGCGAGGAGGTCGGTGGTCTTCCGGCGCCGGCCATCCTGACCTGGGCCATCAGTGAGTTTGCCCTCGGCGCACAGCCCGCCGCCTATATCTGTCACTCGGGGCCGGTGCTCTCCGACATCATCTACGGCCTCGGCAACGAACAGCAACGGCACTGGGCGACGCTGATGGCCGAGCGCAACTGGGGCGGCACCATGGTGCTGACCGAACCCGACGCGGGCTCGGATGTCGGTGCCGGCCGTACCAAGGCCGTCGAGCAGCCCGACGGTTCGTGGCACCTCGAGGGGGTCAAACGGTTCATCACCAACGGCGACACCGGCGACGTCTACGAGAACATCGTGCACGCGGTGCTGGCCCGTCCGGCGGGCGCGGGCCCGGGCACCAAGGGGCTGTCGCTGTTCTTCGTGCCGAAATTCCTGTTCGATCCGCAGACCGGTGAGATCGGAGAACGCAACGGGGTTTTCGTGACGAACCTCGAGCACAAGATGGGGCTCAAGGCGTCGGCCACCTGTGAGCTGACCTTCGGTCAGCACGGCACGCCCGCAGTGGGCTGGCTGGTGGGCGATGAGCACAGCGGCATCGCCCAAATGTTCAAGATCATCGAATATGCGCGAATGATGGTTGGCACCAAGGCGATTGCCACACTATCCACGGGATATCTGAATGCCCTGGAGTACGCCAAGTCTCGTGTGCAGGGCGCCGATCTGACCCAGATGACCGACAAGACCGCGCCGCGGGTGACGATCCTGCATCACCCGGATGTGCGTCGGTCGCTGCTGACGCAGAAGGCGTACGCCGAAGGGCTGCGCGCGCTGTACCTCTACACCGCCGCGCACCAGGACCCCACCGTGGCGGCCATCGTCTCCGGCGCGGACCCACACACCGCCGAACGCGTCAACGACCTGCTGTTACCGATCGTCAAGGGGTTCGGCTCCGAGACCGCCTACCGGTATCTGACGGACTCGCTGCAGACCTTCGGTGGCTCCGGCTACCTGCAGGACTATCCGATCGAGCAGTACATCCGCGACGCCAAGATCGACTCGCTCTACGAGGGCACCACCGCGATCCAGGCGCAGGACTTCTTCTTCCGCAAGATCGCCCGCGATCAGGGCGCGGCGCTGTCCCATCTGCTCGGCCAGATTCAGGCCTTCCTGGACAAGGACTCGGCGCGGCCCGAGATCGCCGACGGCAGAGCGGCGTTGGCCACCGCCGTGGGGGATGCCTCCGGTATGGTCGGTGCGCTCACCGGATATCTGCTGGCCTCCCAGCAGGACCCCCGCGAGTTGTACCGGGTGGGACTGGCCTCGGTGCCGTTCCTGATGGCGATCGGCGATCTGCTGATCGGTTGGCTGCTGCTGGAGCACGCCGAGATCGCGCTCGCGGCGCTCGACGGTGGGGCACCGGATCGTGACCGGGCGTTCTACCAGGGCAAGGTCGGCGCAGCCGAGTTCTTCGCCCGGCACATCCTGCCGCGGCTGTCCGCGGACCGTGCCGTCATCGAGTCGATGCAGCTCGGTGCGATGGACTTGCCGGAGGCGGCGTTCTGATCTTGCGGCGAAACACGCGTACCCGTCGCAAAATCTGAGCGACGACGACGGGTACGCGAGTTTCGCCGAACGGGGATCAGCGGATCGACACCAGCTGGCTAACCGAATCCTGCGGCAGGTCACCGTCGACGACGGCGGTCACCGTCGCGTTGTTCAAGGTGATCGAGCCCTTGTGGTTGTCCAGGAACGCCGTATCGGCGGCATCGCGGCCGGTAGCAATGCGCACCATCGCCTGCCGGGGAGCCAGGCAGGTCGCATCGACCACGCGCCACTGCCCCTCGACGAAGGCCTCGGCGACGGCGTGGAAGTCCATCGGCGAGCACCCGGGTGCGTACACCGCGACCAATCGCGCCGGCACGTTCACCGCGCGCAGCAACGCCACCACCAGATGCGCGTAGTCGCGGCACACGCCGGCCCCGGCCAACAGGGTGTCCGCGGCTCCGTCAATCGGGTCGCTGGAGCCCGGCACGTAGCTCAGCCGGGTCCCCACCCACGAGGACACCTTCTCCAGCAGCGTCGCCGAGTCGGCGTACTGCCCGAATTCGGTTGCGGCGAAACCGAAGAACTTGTCCGCCTCGGCGTATCTGCTGGGGCGCAGATAGGTGGAGAGATCCACGTCGACCACCGGTGCCGGGTCGGCCTGACCGAGCACGGTGGCGGCGTAGTCGACCTTGAGATTGCCTACCGGTGCATCGAAGATGTGGATACGGGAACCGTGCGCGCCGGACATCTCGCGCGCCTGGATCTCCTTGCCGTCCAACAGGAACGACAGTGTTTCGGTGACCGCGGCACCGGGGTGCGGCGCCACGGCGATCTGGAACTCGAGGGTGGTCGGCGCGGTGATGTCCACGTCCAGTTCGGCTCTCACGTCACGCTTCATGTTCTGGTGCTTTCCGTTGTAAGTCTGACGGCGATGTCTACCCGATGCGCTGACCAGCGAAACTGTGATCCGCAGCGCACCGCACCCCCGACTGCCCCGGCACACGCAAATGGCCCCAAAACCATCGCTGGTTCTGGGGCCATCTACGTCTGCACGCGCAGAAAAGGGTGAGCTACTCCGGGGTGTAGCCGAACGGCAGGAGCACGCTCTTGGACTCGCAGTAGCCCGAGATGCCCTCCGGCCCGCATTCGCGGCCGATGCCGGAGTTCTTGTATCCACCGAACGGCGCGCCCGCGTCGAAGGCGTACATGTTGATGCCGTAGGTGCCGGTGCGGATCTGCTTGGCGATCTCCACGGCCTTGGCGTAGTCGGTGGTGTACACCGAACCGGCCAGCCCGTACACCGAGTCGTTGGCGATGCGCACGGCATCAGCCTCGTCGTCGAACGGGATGACCACCAGGACGGGTCCGAAGATCTCTTCCTGGGCGATGGTCATCGAGTTGTCCACGTCGGCGAACACGGTGGGCTGCACGAACCAGCCGCTGTCCAGGCCCTCGGGGCGCCCACCGCCGGTGACGATGCGGGCCCCCTCCTCGACGCCCTTCTTGATGTAACCCTCGACGCGCTCGCGCTGCTTCTCGCTGATCAGCGGACCGATCATGGCGGCCGGGTCATCGGGGGTGCCGGGCGCCATCCCGGCGGCCGCGGCGGCGACCTTCTCCACGACCTCGTCGTAACGCGACCGCGGCGCCAGGATGCGGGTCTGGCCGACGCAGGCCTGCCCGGAGTTCATCAGTCCCGAGAAGATCAGCATCGGCAGCGTCGCGTCGAGGTCGGCGTCCTCCAGGACGATCGCCGCAGATTTACCGCCGAGTTCCAGCGTGCACGGCTTGAGCTTCTCGGCGGCGATCTTGCCGATCTCCTTGCCGACCGCACTCGAGCCGGTGAAGGTGAACTTGTCCAACGCCGGGTTGTCGGTCAGCGCACGGCCTGTCTCCACACCGCCGGGCACCACCGACAGCACACCCTCGGGCAGACCGGCCTCGGCGAACACCTCGGCCATCAGGTTGGTGGTCAGCGGCGTCTCGGCGGCCGGCTTGAGCACGATGGTGCAACCGGCCAGCAGGGCCGGGCCAAGCTTGTTGGCGGCCAGGAAGAACGGCACATTCCAGGCGACGACGGCGCCGACGACACCGATGGGCTCCTTGAGCACCAGGGTCTGGCCGTACAGCCCGTCGCGGATCTCCTGCCAGGCGAACTTGTCCGCCGCCGAGGCGTAGAACTGCAGGGTCGACATGGCGGCGCCGAATTGCATCATGTCGACGATGGTCTGCGGCTGGCCGGTCTCCAGCTTCAGCAGGTGCTTGAACTCCTCGGCGCGGGCCTCGATGAGCTCCACCGCCTTGGCCAGCACCGCCTGGCGCTCCTGCGGGGACATCCGCGGCCACGGGCCCTCGTCGAACGCCTTGCGGGCTGCGGCGCACGCGGCGTCCACATCCGCCTTCGCGGCCAGCGGAACCTGGCCGACCTTCTGCTCGGTGGCGGGGGAGAAGACCTCGATGACCTCCGAGGTCGACGGCTCGACCCACTGCCCACCGATGAACAGCTTGTCCCACGTCGTCTTGAACGCTGTCTGTGTCATGGACGTCACATTACCCAGAATCCGGCGAAACGAGAACCTGTTGCAATTCAGGGCTGTAACACCAGCACCAGATTGCTCACCGCGAATTCCCGCAGGCCCGGCACCGCCGTCAGCCACCAGGCCCATCGCGGGTGGTAGCGAGGGAATGCGTCGACCAGCGCACCGGTCGAGCGTGCCCACCGCAACCCGTCGGCCGCCGAGACCGCGAACAACGACGAGCCGTAGTCGTTCTTCGGCCGGTGCCCGTGCTTGCGGGTGTACCGCTCGGCGGCCCGCGCCCCGCCCAGATAGTGCGTCATCCCCATTTCGTGACCGCCGAACGGTCCCAGCCACACCGTGTAGGACAGCACCGCCAGCCCGCCCGGCCGGGTGACCCGCAGCATCTCGTTGCCCAGCTGCCAGGGATGGCGTACGTGCTCGGCGACATTGGAGGACAGGCAGATGTCGACGCTGTCGTCGGCGAACGGCAGCGCGGTGCCGGAGGCCCGGACGAAGGTGCCCCCACCCGGTTCGCCGGCGGGCCCCGCGTGCATCTCTTTCGGGTCCGGCTCGACGCCGATGTAGTGCATCCCGGCAGCGGTGAACGCCGATGCGAAATATCCGGGACCCCCGCCGACGTCGAGCACGGTCCGGCCGGCCACCGAAGTGGCGCTGCACCCGGCCCACAGGTCGGCGACCATCTCGACGGTATCGGTGGCCAGCGCCCCGTAGAACCGGGCCGGGTCGGATTGTTCGTACCGGAAGGCGTTGAGCAGGCCGACCGATCGACGCAGGTTGGCCCGGCGGGCGAAGTCACGGGTGGGCCGCACCCGGTCAGCCTAGGGGTTGCCGGCGGGCCGGTTAGGCTGGGCGACGTTATGCCCAGAGCCTCCCGTGACCCCCACGTGCAGCGTGTGCTGCTGCTGGGCTGGCGCGACACGGGCCACCCACAGGGCGGCGGCAGCGAGGCCTATCTGCAGCGCATCGGCGCCCAGTTGGCCGCGTCCGGGGTGGCGGTCACCCTGCGCACCGCGCGCTACCCGGGGGCCGCGCGCCGCGACACCCTCGACGGGGTCACCGTCAGCCGGGGCGGCGGGCCGTACTCGGTCTACATCTGGGCGGGGCTGGCGATGGTGGCGGCCCGGCTGGGTCTGGGTCCGCTGCGCCGGGTCCGGCCCGATGTCATCGTCGACACCCAGAACGGCATCCCATTCCTGGCGCGGCTCGCCTACGGCCGACGCTCGGTGCTGCTGGTGCATCACTGCCACCGTGAGCAGTGGCCGGTGGCGGGCCGGCGCACCGGCCGGTTCGGCTGGTTCGTCGAATCGCGGCTGTCCCCGGCACTGCACCGCCGCAACCAGTACGTGACGGTGTCGCTGCCGTCGGCGCGTGAGCTCACCGAACTGGGCGTCACCCCGGCCCATATCGCCGTGGTGCGCAACGGGCTCGACGACGCGCCGCGGGCGTCGTTGACCGCCCGACGTTCTGCCACCCCACGGGTGGCGGTGCTGTCCCGGCTGGTTCCGCACAAGCAGATCGAGGACGCCCTCGATGCGGTGGCGGCGCTGCGCTCCCGGATCCCGGGTTTGCACCTGGACATCGTCGGCGGCGGATGGTGGGAGCAGCGTCTGGTCGACCATGCCGCGGCGTTGGGTATCGCCGATGCCGTGACCTTCCACGGTCATATCGACGACGAGGCCAAACATCATGTGGTGCAGCGCAGTTGGGTGCATCTGATGCCATCCCGCAAGGAGGGGTGGGGGCTGGCCGTCATCGAGGCCGCTCAGCACGGCGTCCCGACCATCGGCTATCGCAGCTCCGGTGGGTTGACCGACTCCGTGGTCGACGGTGTCACCGGGTTGCTGGTGGACGGTCCCGAGGATTTGGTCGAATGCCTGCGCCGGCTGCTCACCGACCCGGTGCTGCGCGATGAACTCGGCGCCAAGGCGCGGGCCCGTAGCGCCGAATTCTCCTGGGCGCTGAGCGCCGAGGCGATGCGCACCGTGCTGGAGTCGGTGCATGCGGGTCGCTACGTCAGCGGCGTCGTCTGACCGCGCGAAACAGCATTCCGGACGGCAAAGTGCGAGTAGACGCCGTCTGGAATGCTGTTTCGGCGGTGGGTGTTTCGGCAGTGGGGTCAGCGGCGGTGGGGTCAGCGGCGACGGGAGACCAGCGCACCCACACCGGCGCCGACCAGGATGACCAGCCACAGCGCATGCGCAGCGATCAGCAGCGGCCGTCCCGACGCCGCCGGCGCCGTCCCGCCGACGTCGTAGAGGGTGATATCGCCGTCGCGGTAGGCCACCGGCAGGTCCAACGCGGCCGAGCCCGATTCCACCACCACCCAGCCCACACCGGCCTCGGCCAGTTCGCGCAACGACGCTCCGTCGAGCAACATCCGGGTGGCCTCCCGGCCCCGGGCACCCTCGCCGGGCACCGTCTGCCCGCCGATCACCAGATCTCCGCTGCTGAGAACCTCCGCAGACACCCAGCGCGGTAACGGGTCGAGCACCGGAGCGGCTCCCGCCCAGTCGAAACGGCGCATGCTGTCCGGGGGCAGCACCGCCACCGGGCGCGGGTCGGCATTGATCATCGCGGCCACCGTCGGCCAGCCGGGGGGATAGGTCACCGCCCGCATCTGCCCGCCGACGCCCCAGGCCAGATCGGGCAGCACCGCGATCAGGGCCACGCAGGCCAACACCGCCGCGGGTCGGCCCAGCCGGGCGATCCCGGCGGCGGCCAGCGCGTAACCCGGTGCCGCCAGCGCCACCCACTTCTGCCCGTCGCGCAGCAATCCCAGCCCCGGCACGGCGCGCATCACGGTCTCCAGTGCGGCCATCCCGGGCCCGGTGGCCATCGCCGCGGGCGCCACCACCGCGACGACGGCCAGCACCAGCAGCGGGCGGGCCTGCGGGCACCGCAGCGCCACCGGCAGCCCCACGAGCACGACGGTCACCAGCACCGCGGTGGCGAGTAGCGCGAAAAGTGTGGTGCGGGAATCCGGTACGGCCTCGCCGTTCCAGATACCGGCCAGGCCGGCGAGGCTGCCCAGGGTGCCCAGGCCGGGCTCGGCGCGGGCGGCGAACGCCGTCACCCCGGCGCCGGCCGTCGAGGACAGCGAGTCGGCGACCGCCGCGGCCACCAGCCACGGTGACGCCGCTCCGAGGGCGCCCAGTGCCGTGACCGCGACAGCGGGCCACCCCCGGGCGCAGGTCAGCGCCACCACGGTCGCCAATATGAGCCCGGTCGGGGTGAGGCCAGCCAGCGCCATCCAGAACACCAGCGCCCAGTACCGCCGCTGCAACATCATTGCGGCCACCCAGGGCAGGCAGCCGTAGCCGACCAGCAGGCTCCAGTGGCCCTGCAGCAGGCGCTCGGCCACGTACGGATTCCAGATGAGCAGCGTGGCCGCCACACACTGCCCGGCCAGCCCCGTGTCCGGAAGCACCTCGGCGACCAGTCGCGCCGCGCCCCAGCCGGCCAGCCACAGCCCGCCGACCAGCAGCAGCTTGACCAGCACGCCACCGTCGATCACCTGTGACAGCAACGCGACGACGAAGTCCTGCGGCAGCGCGCGGGGGGCGGCCTGGGTCAGCCCGAGGGCGGCGTCGGACAGGTGTGAGCGCGGGGTGGAGACGGCGTCGCGCAGCAGCAGATAGCCCGGGCCCAGCAGCGGGCCGGTGACCAGCAGCGCCAGGACAAGCGAATACGCAGGCGGGATCCACCGCCGGGACGCGGCGGTCGGTGCGGCGGGAGCCCTCAGACCGGTCGGTCCGGCGGCAGGTCGGTGGGCCGCCGGGTCGGGATCTTCTCGGTCTGTGCCTCGGCGGCAGGCATCGGCCCGGATTCGTCGTCGCGGCGCCCGAAGAATCCGCGGTCCGTTCCGTCCAGACCCGGATCGATCAACGCGGCCTCCGCGCGCAGCGCGAACGAGCCCAGCAGCACGCCACCCACCAGGGTCACCAGCCCCAGCGCGGTGAAGGTGATCGGAAGAACCCGGCTCCACAACGCCAGATGGTCGGACTCGTCGCGGGCGGCGGCCACCTGGGATTCGACCGTCTCCTCGGTGGAGGTCACGGTGAAGTCGGCGAAGGTCACTTCGGGCTTGAGCGCCTCGCGCGCGTAGTAGTGGAACCCGTGCTCCTTGGCCCGCACGATGGTGCCGGTCACCGGGTCGACCCAGAAGGTGCGCTGCGCGGCGTAGTAGCGCGTCATGGTGATCGGGTCTTCGGGGTTCTCGGCCTCCACACCCCACAGCGAGGCGCGCGCGGTCACTTCGGCGTCCTCGTCGTTGTCGTACAGCGACGCGTATTTGACCGGTTCGACCAGCTTGCCGTCGGCGTCGTAGCCGATGTTCTGGGTGAAGCGGAAGGTGGTCAGCCCGTTGACATCTTCTTCGCCGTCGTAGTTGGCGTCGAACGCCTTCTGCGCGATCGGATCGAAGTACGGGTAGGTCTTCTTCTCGGTGTCGAACGGGAAGCGGTAGGACAGGCCGTCGTGCGGCAACGCGACATTGGTCGGTGGGTTGTCGTCCTCGATGGTGCGTGGTTTCTGCACGGCGCCACCGGGGTTGGTGTCGCTGGATACCGCCATCGCAGTGGCGCGGTCCAGGGTGACGGTGTCGACCATCGCCAGCAGCAGACCTTCGTCCTGCTGCTTGTCGGTGCGTCGCAGCGAACTACCGACCTGCAATGTCACCACGTCGGCATTGGCCGGTGCCTCGACACTGAGCTGCTGCTGCAGGGCCACCGGGACGTTCTCGTTGATGACGAAGCGCTCCGGGGACGACAGGGACGCCGGATCGAGGGCGGTGCCGGTGCCCTCGCTCATCAGGTCCGCGTCGAGATCGAGCGGGATCTTGGCGATCTTGCCGTGGGTGTATGTGGACAGCAGCAGAGCTGCGATCAACAGGGCAGCACCCAGCCCCAGTAGTGCACATGCGGCATATCGCAGGGCTACGGCGCGGTTCAACCCCTGCTCCCTTCGGTCGCTGACGACCCTAACAGCACTCCGTAAGGGCGATAACTGTGACGATGCAGATCGGGCACACTGGTCCCCATGACGGCGCCCGGTGAACGCACCACCAACGTCGCCACCCGCGGTTTCCTGCCCGCTGTCGAAGGTATGCGGGCGTGTGCCGCCGTCGGGGTCGTCATCACCCATGTGGCCTTCCAGACCGGTAACACCGGTGGTGTCAGCGGCCGGCTGCTGGGCCGTTTCGACCTGGCTGTGGCGGTGTTCTTCGCACTGTCCGGTTTCCTGCTGTGGCGAGGGCACGCCGCCGCCGAACGCGGCCTGCGGCACCGCCCACCGACCGGGCACTATCTGCGCTCGCGGCTGGTCCGCATCATGCCGGGCTATCTGGTGGCCGTGATCGTCATCCTCACGCTGATGCCCGACGCGAACGCCGATCGCACGGTGTGGCTGGCAAATCTGACGCTCACCCAGATCTATGTGCCGCTGACGCTGACCTCCGGGCTCACCCAGATGTGGAGTCTGTCGGTGGAGGTCTGCTTCTACCTCGTCCTCCCGGTGCTGGCACTGCTGGCCAGACGGTTGCCGGTGCCGGCGCGCATCCCGGCTGTCATCGGCATGGCGGTGGCGAGCCTGGCCTGGGGACTGATCCCGTTCGACCCGCCCTACGGTGTCAACCCGCTGAATTGGCCGCCGGCGTTCTTCTCCTGGTTCGCCGCGGGCATCGTGCTGGCCGAGTTGTCGGTGAGCCGGGTCGGCTGGGCGCATCGGTGGGCCCGACGCCGGCTGCCGATGGCGGCGCTGGCGCTGGGCGCGTTTGTCGTGGCGGCCTCGCCGCTGGCCGGTCCGGAGGGGTTGACGCCGGGCACCGTCGGGCAGTTCGTCGTCAAGATCACCATGGGCGCGGTCGTGGCGGGTGCGCTGCTGGCCCCGTTGGTGCTGGACGCACCGGACACCGCGCACCGGGTGCTGGGCAGTCCGGTGATGGTGACACTGGGTCGCTGGTCCTACGGACTGTTCATCTGGCACTTGGCCGCGCTGGCGATGGTGTTCCCGGTCATGGGGTACTTCCCGTTCAACGGGCACATGCCGGTGGTGTTGGTGCTGACATTGGTGTTCGGTTTCGCGATCGCCGCGGTGAGCTACGCGCTGGTCGAGTCGCCGTGTCGGGAGGCGCTGCGCCGCTGGGAGGCACGGCATCACCGCAGCGCGCCGCGCGACAGTGCGGTGGCCGACACCGCGGCGTCGTAACCGCCGGCCCAGGGGGCGGGTATCGACATCTACCCGGTACCACGGGTACCGTTTCCACGATGGACATGTTGGACACCGACACCCCCGACGGTGCGGCGATCGCCTTGCACGCGCGAGCGGTGCAGTTCGACCTCACCGACGTGCCTGCTCAGTGCGTGTACAACGACCCGTATGCGTCGCATCTGTACAACGGACTCAGCCTGCTGCTGCCCGCGGGCGAGGAATGGTTCGTCTCGATCCTGAAAGAGGCGCTGCCGCTCATCGAGGACGAGAAACTGCGCGAAGACGTCATCGGCTTCATGGGCCAGGAAGCCATGCACGCCAACGCCCATACCGGTATCAACGACTACCTACAGCGGCACGGCATCGACCCGACCCCGGTGATCGACCGCGCCAACTGGGTTTTCGGCAACCTGCTCGGACCGCGTGAGGTGACCGGCGCCAAGGCGCACAACTATCTGGTGGAGCGGTTGGCGGTGATGGCCGCGCTGGAACACATCTTCTCCTTCCTCGGCGACTGGGTGCTCAACGCGGAGGGGCTCAACGGTCGCACCGCGCATCCGACCGTGGTCGATCTGCTGCGCTGGCACGGCGCCGAAGAAGTGGAGCACCGCATGGTCTCCCACGATGTGCTGCGCTACTTCGATCACAACTACGCGCGCCGGGCCTGGGCGCAGGTCGTCGCCGGACCGATGCTGCTGTACTTACTGTGGCAGGCCACCCGATACCTGATGCGCGTGGACCCGAACCTGGACATGTCGCGCCGTAAGCGCAAGGCGATCTGGCGCGGCCTGATCCGCTCCGGGCGGCGCGGCGTGACGCCCTCGGTGATGCATACCACGTGGCGTGGGCTGCAATACTTTTCACCGCGGTACCACCCCGGCGATGTCGGTGATACCGCGCAGGCCGTCGCCTACCTCGCCGCCTCTCCGGCCGCGCGGGCCGCGCAGAGATGAAACGCTCCGCGCCACCGCTGGGTGCGCCGCTGGACGACCGCGCCACCAACGCCGTCGTCTCGCTGCTGGAGCGGTTCTGGCTGAGCAGGGTGGTCCGGGCCGACTATGCCGACGAGCGGGCAACGCGCACGCCACAGGATCCGATGACGCTCGTGTTGGCCCGACGGGAGATCGTGGCGCGCGACAAAGACGTTGTCGCACTGACCTTCTCCGCGCCCGACGGTCATGCACTGCCCGCCTGGCAACCCGGCGGCCATCTCGACCTGCACCTGCCGTCCGGCCGGCGGCGGCAGTACTCGCTGTGCGGGGATCCGCAGGACCGGCACCGGTACCGCATCGCGGTGCGCAAGATACCGGCCGGCGGTGGCGGCTCGCTGGAGATGCATGCCCTGCAGGTCGGCGACACCGTCACCGTCCGCGGCGCGCGCAACGGCTTCCCGTTCATCCCGTACGAGCGGGCGCTCTACATCGCCGGTGGAATCGGCATCACCCCGATCCTGCCGATGGTGCGGGCGGCGCAACGACTGGGCGCCGACTGGCATTTCGTGTATTGCGGCCGCAGTGCCGAGACCATTCCGTTCCTCGACGAGATCGCCTCCTGGGACCCCACGCGGGTGAGCGTCCGCCTCGACGACGAACACGGTGTGCCGACCGCCGACGACCTGCTCGGGAATGCGCCGGCCGGGGGTGCGGTCTATGTGTGCGGACCGCCGCCGATGATCGAGACGGTGCGGCTGAATTTCGACCGATCCGTTTCCACCGCACTGCATTTCGAGCGTTTCAGCGCCCCACCGGTGCGTGACGGCACGCCGTTCGAGATCGAACTCGCCCGCAGCGCCGAGGTGCTGTCGGTGGCGGCGGACGAATCCGTGCTCGAGGCGCTGGTGCGCCACCGCCCCGATATCGCGTACTCCTGCAAACAGGGATTCTGCGGAACCTGCCGGGTGAGTGTGCTGGCGGGAACCCCCGACCATCGCGAGAACCGGCTCACCGCCGAGGAGCGGGAGACGTCGATGCTGCCGTGTGTATCCCGTTCGCTCACTGGGCGTTTGACCCTCGACCTGTAGCCGTCCGCGTTCGCCGCCGCAGATCCACCGTGCTGGCCGCCAGCATCGCCACCGATACCAGCGCGAGGAACTGCACGCCCACCGAATGCCCGAGGTAACCGTCCACCGAGCGCCACGGGCCACGGGACAGCACGGCGCCGGCCAGGACCAACCCGCCGGCCGCGACGCCGACGGTCACCGCCTCGGCACGGCCCTTCAGCAGATAGCGGACGCCGAGCGCAGCCCCCACCAGCGCGACCCCGGCGACACCACTGATCAGGGCGCCCACCGCCAACACGGCGGCACCGGTGAGCCAGGGTCCGGGCGTCCACGGCCGCACCGGCTCACCGGCACGCTCACGCCGGATCGGTAGCAGCGCAAGCAAAGCCAACACCGGCAATAGTGCCAGTCCGCCGAACAGACCGATCCGGTAGACGCGGTTGGCGGGAAACGTGATGTCCACCGGTCCACTGGTGCCTGCCGGGATCACCCAACCCTGCTGCCAGCCGTTGACGGTGATCGCTTGCAAGGCCGTCCCGTCCCCGCTGTGCGCCTGCCACCCCGGATTTACGCTCTCGGGGACCACCACGACGCGGTCGCGGTCGGCCGCGGTCACCTCGATCTCGCGACGGTCGGAGGTCCACGTCCCGGTCGCAGCGGTGTACACCGGGGCCGGAACCAGTTCCTCGGCGCGGGGCGCGGCAAGCTGGACACCGTCGACCACGAAGGCCTCACCGGGACTGACCAGCAACTCCTGCTGGCCTGCCGGAAGTGTGATGCGCTCGGTCCCGCACGGTGTCGCCGCGATCGGCTCGTTGTCCAGCAACGCGCCGACGGTGGTGGCGACCGAGGTCTGGATGAACTGTCCGGCCACCCCGATGATCGGTCCCCGCCCGCAGGCCAGCGCGATCGGTCGGTCGCGGTCGGCCGGGTCGGCGGCGCCGATCGCCTCGCCCGCGGCGTCGAGCACCTGTACCTCGGCCAGCCCGGTCGGCTTGAGCTGATCGAAACCCAGTGCGGTGCGGTCGATCACGTCGGTCCAGTCCAGGATCGACAGTTCGACCGTATCGGTCACCGTCGGGAACAGGTCGAACGTCTGCGGTCCGGTCCCGTCCATTCTGCGGATCTGCGGGCCGGCACCCAAGTCGACCGCGACCATCGTCGGATGCGCGGGCAATACGGAGGAACTCGGTGTCAGGGTCAGTGCAGCGACCTCGGTGGGCTCGGGGAGTTTCACCGTCAGGGTGGGCGGCTTCTTGAATTGGACATCGCTCTGCGGTGCCGTCCACGCGGTACGCGGATCCCCGTCGGTGGCGGCATAGGCCGAGCCGAGCACATCGATCAGGTCGGAATCCCCAGTCGCCCTGGTGGTTCCGTGGGCACTGATCAGATCGGCCAGTCGCGGTCCTTGGCGCGCCCGCACCCATATCGTCGGTGTCACCTCGGTGGGCTGGGGCACGGTGAGGGTGCGGCTCATATTCACCGCCTCCTCGGGTGCGAGCGCCATGGTGGCTGCGCAGTGGATGCCGTCGGGCGCCTCTGCGCAGCCCGGCCGGCCCAGCAGTTCGGAGCCGAGGTCCCATTGCGCGACCGCGGAGCCCGCCGGCGGGCCGGGCACGTCCACGGTGCGTCGCAGCGTGACCGGGTGGGCGAAACCCGATGCGTCGTATTGGGTTACCGACAGATCGGTGATGCCGAACTGCACCCCGGGCGAACCGTCATCGGTGCCGACGGCGGTGATGCGCATCCATGGTGTCTCCCCGAACGGCAACGCCGCCGACAGCGGTTTGCCGGGCTCGTCGAAACGCAGGGTGGTGGTGCCGTTCACCGTCGAGACCTCGATGCGGCGGACCTGCGCGCCGACGGCGGTGGCACTCGGGGTGATGGTGACCGCGGCGTTGGTGACCGGGTGATCGAAGTCGACCTGCATCCACTGGCCGACGGCGGTCTGCAGCGAGTTCGACACCCAGCTGGTCGAGGAATCCGCGTCGATCGCGGCGGCCGGACCGGAGGACGGCGAGACATTGGGCAGTGCAGTCGAATCCGACGCCGAGCTCGACACGCTGATCTTTCCGCCCGTCCACCGTGCGTACAGCGGATCGGTGCCCGCCGGATAGTCCATCACCCGGTTGAACGTCTGCCGGCGTTCGTCGGGGGTGCGCACCGCCGAGGAGTGGTTGTCCACGCGCCCGTAGTCGGTCTCCCGGGCCAGCGGTGTATCGGTGACCGTCACCAAGGGTGCGGAGACGCCGGCGCGCTGCGCATCGGCGGTCAGCAGCATCGGCCCGAGCGGCTCGCGGCCGGTGAGTCGGCGCCGTTCGTCGAGGCGCAGTAGTGCTTCCGGGCCGCCGTCCACGCGGGCCATCGCATCGAGATCGGTCAGATACGGCGCGGACCGGGGCTGTTCGACCCGGTAGATCTCGACCGCCGGGTATTGCGGGCGCAGACCGCTGTCGGTGACGAATCCCTCCAGGGTGCCGGGCCCGACCGGGTCGCCGAATTCGGCGACCTTGGTCAGGCCCGCCGACCCGTCGATGGCGCGGTGCACCAGGATGGGGCGCGCCGAGCGCGAGGTCTCCGGGTCCAGGTCGTTGCGCACCACCACGAACGAAATGCCTTGCTGGGAAAGGGTGTCGGCCAGGCCCGCCGACGGTTGACCGGCCGCGAACAGCCGCTGCACGGCGTCGAGCGCACGGATGG
Source organism: Mycobacterium sp. MBM (assembly GCA_021648845.1). Classification (GTDB taxonomy): domain Bacteria; phylum Actinomycetota; class Actinomycetes; order Mycobacteriales; family Mycobacteriaceae; genus Mycobacterium. Next base: position 82,140 of record JAKJHY010000004.1, read on the forward strand.
TCTGGGGCGGGGTCAGCGGTATCGAGTCGCGCACCCCCCAGGGGCTGCCGCCGAGCACCTGCAGCGGCTCGTCATGGCTGTTGCCCCAGACCTGCGTCGCGAACGGGGCGCCCGGTGCGACCAGGACCCGTCCACGGTCGGTGTTGTGCGCATCCAGCCAGGCGGCGGTGTCGTGCCAGTACCCGGGAATCGCCTCGAAGCTGCCGGGCGGGGTCAGCCGGCCGGTCCAGGCCAGCGAGGTGCCCGCGACCAGCGCGGTGAGGATGACCAGGCCGACGGCGACCCGCTTGTCCCGCTCGGGGTGCGCGACGGCGTGTATCCATTCGGGCCGGGAGACGCTGCCGGGCAGGGGTATCCGGCCCAGCAGGTGAGCCAGCCCGAGCGCCAGGGGCAGCCGGATCAGCGGCTCCAGCTTGTGCACATTGCGCAGCGGCGTGCCGTCGGCGTCGAGGAACAATTGCACCTGCGTGGCAATCGGGGAGCCCAGCCCGCCCGAGTAGCCGATGGCCAGCAGGGTGACGCCGACGAACAGGATGGCGATGAGCCGGCCGCGGGCGGGCATGGTGCGCATCGCCAGCCCGGCCAGCCCGGCCGCCGCGACCAGGGTGGTGGCCAGCACCGCGACCGAACTGGTGACCAGGGTCGAGCCGGCGGTAGCCGTCGGCGCGACAAAGGGTGTCCAGCTGTCGGTGCCGCGCAGCACCTCGGTCAGCGACAGCCAGCGGGTGGTGACGCCGGAGGACTCGATGTAGTCCAGGAACGGCGGGCTGATGCGGCCCAACATGACCAGCGCGACCGACCACCAGGTGATGGCCAGCGCGGTGCACAGCGCCCACCACGCGGTGAACCGCCACCACTGTCGGTTCGGGCGGTGCGCGGCCCACCAGATGACGGCGGCCAGACACCCGGTCAGGGTGGCGACCGCGTTGACCGCTCCCATCAGCGCGACGGCGACCGCCGAGCGGGCGGCCAGCAGCCGGACCCGGTCGTCGCCGCGCATGGCGTAGATCACCGGCAGCAGCACCCACGGCGCGAGCATCATCGGCAGGGTCTCCGAGGAGATGGCGCCCAAGGTGGTCAGCACCCGTGGGGAGAGCGCGAACGCGCATCCGGCGATGACCCGTGCGCTGGTGTTTCCGATGCCCAGCGCTTCGGCCACGCGCAGCAGACCCCAGAACCCGACGGTCAGCAGCAGCGCCCACCACAGTCGTTGGGTCACCCAGCCGGGCAGGCCCAGCGCATCGCCGGCCAGGAAGAACGCGCCGTGCGGGAACAGATAGCCGTACGCCTGGTTCTGTGCCTGCCCGAACGGCAGATCGCTGTTCCACAGATCGGCGGCGCGGGCCAGGAACCGCAGCGGATTGGCGGTCAGGTCGAGCTTGGTGTCAGGGGAGACGCGGCCCGGGGACTGCAGAAACGCCAGGATCAGAAAAGCGGTACCGACCAGCCACAGCCAACGCCGTGACAGATGATGGGGAACTCCGGCTGCCGGCGTGCCCGGGTCAGGCCCGGTTGCCGTATTCAACGCGATTGAGCACCGAGGACGCCGGGTCTCCCGATTGCACCGGCGGCTTGGTGTCCTGCTGGACCATCAGCGTGACGCCGAAGATCGCCGCCGCACCCAGCAGCAGGCCGACCACGATGCTGGCCGCAGCGGGCACGACGAACCGTTCCATGCCGCAAACCTAGCACGTCAGAATGAGGCGGTAATCGCGGTGCAACGGGCGCTTCGGGGCTCGCTGCGGGCGGGAGGGCCCGCGCCGACCTGCGCGGATACGCGTATCGCCGCGCGACGAGCGTGGGCCGCTAGTCTCGATAGCCATGTCGATGTCGCGTGCACTCGGTGCCCTGACCGCGCTGTCCGGTCTGCTGCTGGCCTGCTCACCCGCCGAGCCGCAGGAGGCGGCCGCGCCGCCGGCGCCGGCAAGCAGCGCCGCGGCCGTCCCGACCAACGCCTCCTTCGACTTGCCGCTGCCGGCCGCACCGGCGTCCGGGTCCTGCGATATCGCCTCGATGTCGTCCCGGGACAAGCTCGCCCAGCTGCTGATGGTCGGTGTCACCGACGCCGCCGACGCCCGCGCGGTGGTCGCCGATCAGCATGTCGGCGGCATCATGATCGGTAGCTGGACCGACAAGTCGATGTTGGGCGCGCCGCTGGCCGATATCGCCGCGGCCGCGGGCCCGCTGTCGCTGGCGGTCAGCGTCGATGAGGAAGGTGGCCGGGTGTCCCGGCTGGCGGGCCTGATCGGCAGCCAACCCCCGGCGCGGGTGCTCGCCGAGACCAAGACTCCCGACGAGGTCTACGGCATCGCGCTGGAACGCGGTCGGGCCATGCGCGGACTGGGCATCACCGTCGATTTCGCTCCCGTGGTCGATCTGACGCAGCAGAGCGCCGCGATCGGGGACCGCTCGTTCGGTGACGATCCGCAGACGGTGACCGAGTACGCCGGCGCCTACGCCCGCGGCCTGCGCGACGCCGGGGTGTTGCCGGTGCTCAAGCATTTCCCCGGGCACGGTCGCGCAGCGGGTGATTCCCATACCGGCGCGGTGTCGACCCCGCCGCTGGCCGAACTGCAGACCAGCGACCTGGTGCCGTACCGCACATTGGTCAACCAGCCGCCGGTGGCGGTCATGGTCGGCCACATGCAGGTCCCCGGGCTCACGGGCGGTGAGCAGGCCAGCCTGAGCCCCGCCGCCTACCACCTGCTGCGCACCGAGTTCGGCTTCGGCGGTGTGGTGTACACCGACGATCTGTCCAGCATGGCCGCCATCAACCAGCAGTACGGGGTGGCGGCAGCGGTGCTGAAATCCCTGCAGGCCGGCGCCGATATCGCGCTGTGGATCACCACCGCCGAGGTTCCCGCCGTGTTGGACCGCCTGGAGCAGGCGCTGGCCTCCGGTGAGCTGTCCCAGGCCGCGGTGGATGCGTCGGTGCAGCGGGTGGCAGCCTCGAAGGGCCCTAATCCCAACTGCGGCCGCTGATCACCCGTACTCTGTTCCGATGGCCGGTGGAACCAAGCGGTTGCCGCGCGCGGTGCGCGAGCAGCAGATGCTCGACGCCGCCGTGCAGATGTTCTCCATCAACGGCTATCACGAGACCTCGATGGATGCGATCGCCGCCGAGGCGCAGATCTCCAAGCCGATGCTCTACCTCTACTACGGTTCCAAGGAGGACCTGTTCGGCGCCTGCCTGGACCGCGAGCTGAACCGGTTCGTCGACGAGGTGCGCGGCAGGATCGACTTCACCCAGAGTCCAAAGGACATGCTCACCAATGCCGTTGGCGCGTTCCTCGGCTATATCGACAGCAACCGTGCGTCGTGGATCGTGCTGTACAGCCAGGCCACCAGTTCGCAGGCCTTCGCGCACACGGTGCGCGAAGGCCGCGAACGGATCATCGATCTGGTGGGCAGACTGCTGCAGTCCGGCACCAGAAACCCGGAACCGGGCGCGGATTTCAACATGATGGCCGTCGCGCTGGTGGGGGCCGGCGAGGCGATCGCCGACCGGGTCAGCACCGGTGACGCCGACGTCCACGACGCGACGGAGCTGATGATCAACCTGTTCTGGCGCGGTCTGAAGGGCAAACCGAGCGAGAAGGGTTAGTTCAGCCCGGTCACCGTCGCGGTCAGATGCGGATAACCCTTCGTCAGGTGCCGCAGGGTCAGCTCCCAGCCGTCGTCGACGCGATCGGTGTACAGCCCGGCACGCGCCGGCAGCAACACCGGCTTGCCGAACCGCACCGAGTACTTCACCGCATCCGGTAACTGGCCCTCGATATTGGCCAGCACGGCTGCCGCACTGAACATTCCGTGCGCGATCGAGGTCGGGAAGCCGAACAGCTTGGCGCCGATCGAACTGGTGTGGATGGGGTTGTGGTCCCCGCCGATCGCCGCATAGGAGCGGATCTGGCCCGCCGTGAAGCTCAGCACCGCGTTGGGTGGCGGCAGCTTCGGCTGTTTGGGCGGTTCGGGGCGCGGCGCATCGGACAGACTGGTGCGCTGCTGGTGCAGGAATGTGGTGGTCTGTTCCCAGGCCAGCTCATAGCCGATCTTGATGCTGGTAATCAGGTCGACCAGCAGGCCCTTGCGGTGCTCGCGCAGGTTCTCCGCGTGCACCGACACATCCAGCACATCGCTGACGGTGATCGGCCGGTACTGGGTGATGTGATTTTCGGTGTGCACCGAACCCATTGCCGCGAAGGGGAAATCGAACGACGTGGCCAGCGACATCATGGTCGGGAAGGTCAGCGCGAACGGGTAGGTCAAGGGCACCGCATTGTCGAAGCGCAGGCCGGTGACGTTCGCGTAGGCGGCGACATTGGCGGGGTCGATCCGCAGTTCGGGCACGTGCACGGTGCGGTCGGGCAGGCCGCCGGAACGCGGCACGAACGGTAGCGCGCCGGCCACCGCGCGGGCCATGTTGAGCAGGCCGTTGGGCTGGCTCATCACGCCCCCAGCAGAGCTTGGCCGCAGACCCGGATCGTGTTGCCGGTGACCGCATTCGACGCCGGACTGGCGAAGTAGGCGATGGCCTCGGCGACATCGACGGGTTGACCACCCTGGAACAACGAGTTCAGCCGGCGGCCCACCTCGCGGGTGGCCAGTGGGATGGCCTCGGTCATCTTGGTTTCGATGAAACCCGGGGCGACGGCGTTGATGGTGATGCCCTTCCCGGCCAGCGTCGGCCCGAGCGCTTCGACGATGCCGATCATGCCGGCCTTGGTCGCGGCGTAGTTGGTCTGGCCGCGGTTACCCGCGATACCGGCCATCGAGGACAGGCCGATCACCCGGCCGCCCTCGCCGAGGGCGCCGGCAGCCACCAGACCCTCGGTCAGAGTCAGCGGTGCCACGAGATTGACTGCGATCACCGAGTCCCAGCGCGCCTCGTCCATATTGGCCAGCAGCTTGTCGCGGGTGATCCCGGCGTTGTTGACCAGCACGTCGAGCGTGCCCTTATGGTGCTGGCCCAGGTGCGCGACGATCTGGTCCACCGCGTCGGGGGAGGTCACATCGAGCGCCAGCGCTGTGCCGCCCACCTTCTCGGCGGTCTGCTTGAGCGCGTCCTCGGCCGAGGGCACGTCAACGGCCACCACGGCGGCGCCGTCGCGGGAGAACACCTCGGCGATGGTCGCACCGATACCGCGGGCGGCGCCGGTCACCACGGCGACCTTGCCGGCCAGTGGCTTGTCCCAGTCGGCCGGTGCGGTCGCCGCGGCCGCACCGACCCGGAACACTTGACCGTCGACGTAGGCGGACTTGCCGGACAGGACGAAGCGCAGCGTGGACTCGAGGCCGGAGGCGTCCGGTGCGGCGTCGGCAGCCAGGTAGACCAGTGCCACCGTGGCGCCGCGCTGCAGCTCCTTACCCAGCGAGCGGGTGAAGCCTTCCAGTGCGCGCTGCACGATGTGTTCGTGTGCGGACGGCGATGCCGAGGGCTCGGTTCCCACAACCACCACCCGGCCGCACGCGCCCAGGTTGCGCAGGACCGGGGTGAAGAACTTGTACAGCTCTTTGAGACCCGACGGCTCGGTGATGCCGGTGGCGTCGAACACCAGCCCGCCGAACTTGTCGGCCCAGCGACCACCGATGTTGTTGGAGACGACGTCGTAGTCGTCGGCCAGCGCCACGCGCAGGGGCTCGACGACGCGTCCGGACCCTCCGATGAGCAGCGAGCCGTTCAGCGGCGGCTGCCCAGGACGGTAGCGACGCAGCTCCTCGGGCTGCGGGACGCCGAGTTGTTTGGCCAGGAACGATCCGGGCCCGGAATTGACCACTTGGGAGAACAAGTCGGAAGCCATGGGGACTAACTTACTCCAGAGTAAGGTTTGCGGGTAACCTTGGGGCATGCCTTCAGAAACCAATGACCGCCGCGTCGCTGTTCTCGGCGGAAACCGGATCCCGTTCGTCCGCTCCGACGGTGCGTATGCGAACGCCTCCAACCAGGATATGTTCACCGCCGTCCTCGACGGACTCGCCGACCGGTTCGGCCTGCGCGGCGAGAAGCTCGACGCGGTCATCGGCGGCGCGGTGCTCAAGCACAGCCGCGATTTCAACCTGATGCGCGAGAGCGTGCTGGGCAGCTCGCTGTCGCCCTACACGCCGGCCTTCGACCTGCAGCAGGCCTGCGGTACCGGCCTGCAGGCCGCGATCGCCGCGGCCGACGGTATCGCCCGCGGCCGGTACCGGGTCGCGGCCGCCGGCGGCGTGGACACCACCTCCGATGCCCCGATCGCCTTCGGTGACGATCTGCGGGGTGTGCTGCTGAGCGTGCGTCGCGCCAAGTCCAACCTCGACCGGCTCAAGCTGGTCGGCAAGCTGCCCGCGGCCCTCGGGGTCGAGATCCCCACCAACGGCGAACCCCGCACCGGCCTGTCGATGGGCGAGCACGCGGCCATCACCGCCAAGGAGTTGGGCATCAAGCGCGTCGACCAGGACGAGCTCGCCGCGGCCAGCCACCGCAACATGGCCGCCGCCTACGACCGTGGTTTCTTCGACGACCTGGTCACCCCGTTCCTCGGCGTCTACCGCGACAACAATCTGCGCGCCGACTCGTCACCGGAGAAGCTGGCCAAGCTCAAGCCCGTCTTCGGGGTGCGCAACGGGGACGCGACCATGACCGCGGGTAACTCCACCCCGCTGACCGACGGTGCCTCGGTGGCGCTGCTGGCGTCTGAGGACTGGGCCGCCGAGCACAACCTGCCGGTGCTGGCCTACTTCGTCGACGGCGAGACCGCCGCCGTCGATTACGTCAACGGCCCCGACGGTCTGCTGATGGCCCCGACCTACGCGGTGCCGCGGCTGCTCGCCCGCAACGGCCTGACGCTGCAGGATTTCGACTTCTACGAGATTCACGAGGCGTTCGCCTCGGTGGTGCTGGCCACCCTGGCGGCCTGGGAGTCGCCGGACTACTGCAAGGGACGTCTGGGTCTGGATGCGCCGCTTGGCGCCATCGACCGCAGCAAGCTCAACGTCAACGGCTCCTCGCTGGCTGCCGGGCACCCGTTCGCCGCGACGGGCGGGCGCATCGTGGCGCAGCTGGCCAAGCAGCTGGCGGAGAAGAAGAAGGAAACCGGTAAGCCGGTGCGCGGCCTGATCTCGGTCTGCGCCGCGGGTGGGCAGGGTGTGACGGCCATCCTGGAGGCCTAGATCCCTTCGCCGAAACAGCATTCCAGAAGGTGTCCACTCGCATTTTCCCTGCTGGAATGCTGTTTCGGCGCGGCTCAGAGGTCTGCGGAAAAAAGTTTTCGCGCAGCTGTAACGCTCGCCGGAGCACCGTCGATACATGGGATAGCTCCGTGTTGCCGTCTGACCCCCCGACCCGACGGCAACACGGGGCTCTTTCTTTTCCGCCCCCGCCTCACGGATCCTTGGAGGCCGTCACCGGCCCCGATCCCGGGGGTGCGAACAAGCTGCCCGCCAGACTGCCGCGCGCCGTGCGAATCGCGACGAGCGCCCACGTACACAGCAAGCCGGCGTAGGCCGCGACGGCGGCGACCTCGAATGCCGGCAGCCCGCTGTGCCGGGCCAACTGGGTGGTGCCGGTGACGAAGGTGCCCACCGGAAATGTCAGACTCCACCAGGTCAGCGCGAACGGCATGCCGCGCCGCAGCGTGCGCACGGTCAGCGCGGTGGCCAGGCCGATCCACAGCACACAAAAACCCCAGACCGGGACGCCGAACAGGATCGCGAAGATCTCCGCACCGGCCGCGAGTTCCGGCGCGACGGCCAGGTGGGCATGCGTCGCGAGCAGCCCGGCCACCGTGACCGACTGGCCGAGCGGTCCCAGCACGATCCACAGCGTCGGAACCCGCGCGGTGCCGGAGGTCCCGTACAACGCCAGCCTGCTCCAGATCATCGTGATGATGATCAGGGCGGCGATCAGCGAGAGCCCGAACATCGCCAGGCAGCCGTAGAACATCGTCGTGCGGCCGGTGCCGGCGGCCATATGCGGGATCAGCATCGCCCCGGATGCCGCGGACACCATCGGCGGCACCACCGGCATCAGCCAGCCGCCGAACGCGGCGTCCGGGCCCACCGTCAGCTGGGTGAACATCAGGTACGGGATGGTCATTGCGGTGAACAGGCCGCCGATGGTGCCCGCCGTCCACAGCACCCAATTGATGCCGACCGCCAGGCCTTCGCCGATGAGATCCTGGCCCACGAGCATGGTGCCGGTTCCGACGGTGAGCAGCGCCATCGGCGCCGCGCCGTAGAAGTGCGCCATCTGGGGATTGCGGGCATGCCCACGGGCGACGGTCGGATGGCGGATCCACTGCACGCTGACGGCGATGACGAGCACCACCAGCAGTGCCGCGGCGCACACCCAGACGATCTCGGTGAACACCCGCAGACCGGGTGGTTGGACGGGCAGCGTTGCTCCGGCGACGACGAGAATTCCGGTCCCCATCACCGAGGAGAACCAGTTGGGACCGAAGTTCCCCAGCCGGGTCTGCGGTGCGCTCATCGCGGGAAGGGCATCATGGCGGGCATGCAGATAAGCATCCTCGGATCATTGTCCGGATCGGGCGGCACGTCCCTCGTCGACGGGGTCGTGTCGGAATTCGCGAAGCTGCGCGATGAGGGTTTCCGGCGGATCTGGATGACTCAGATGCCCTACGAGCCCGATCTGCTGACCGTGCTGGCGGTGGCCATGCGCGAGGTCGACACCATCGAGGTCGGGACCGGCGTGGTGCCGATCCAGAACCAGCACCCGATGCAGTTGGCGCAACGCGCGCTCACCCTGAATCTGATCGCCGGTGGCCGTTTCATCCTCGGGCTCGGCATGACGCACGCGGCGGTCACCGAGGGGATGTGGGGCATTCCGTGGGATCGGCCGGTGCGCCGACTCAACGAGTACCTGGACGGCCTGCTGCCGCTGCTCGCCGGGCAGGCGGCCGATTCGGCGGGCGAGCTCTACACGACCCGCGGTGCATTGCAGATCGCCGGAGCGCCGCAGCCGTCGGTCTACATCGCGGCGCTGGGCCCGCAGCTGCTGAAGATCGCCGGTCGCCGCACCGCCGGAACCGTCACCTGGATGACCGGACCGAAGACCCTGGCCGAGCACGTCGCCCCGAGCCTGCGGGCCGCCGCCGACGGCCGCCCGGTCCGGGTGGTGGCGGCGCTGCCGGTCAGTGTGACCGATGACGTGGACGGCGCGCGGGCGCAGGCCGCCGAGCAGTTCGCGATGTACGGGCAGCTGCCGTCCTACCGGGCCATGCTCGACCGGGAGGGCTACGCCGGGCCCGCCGACGCCGTTCTCATCGGTGACGAGGAGACGGTGACCTCCAGGATCGAGGGCCTGCGCGCCGCCGGCGTCGACGAGTACGTCGGCGTGGTCTACGACCGATCGCCCGAGGTCAGAGACCGTACGCGGGCGTTGTTGCGGGCGCTGGACACCCCCGGAAATTAGGCCTGGTGTGATAGTCGTCACAGGCGTACAGTCGACCGCACGACGGGTTCGGGAGTGACAGATCCAAAGAGCCGGAACGAGGTGAAACTCCGGCCGCGCGAGATACCGAAAGGTATGTGAGGACGCCCTCAAGGTCGAAAGACCGTCCTCCCGAACCCGCCCTTTTTCTGCCGCTGGCGAACAACCGAGGACAGCCGGGCGCGAGCGGCCAAGATGCTGGGATGGGCGACATCATCGCTATCCACCCGGACCGCCGGCCCGCGCGCGAGCCCGAACCGCTCTGGCGTGAGGTACTCGGCCGCCGGTTGCGCGACACCCGCCGGCGCCGCGGCGCCCGGCTGGTCGACGTCGCGGCTCGTGCCGGGGTGTCGCCGCAGTACCTCTCCGAGATCGAGCGCGGCCGCAAGGAACCGTCGAGCGAGATGATCGCGGCGGTGTGCGGGGCGCTGGACGTCGACCTCGGCAGGCTGCTCGGCGCCATCTCGGCGGATCTGACCCGGCGCCCGCAGCCCAGGGCCGGCGGCCCCACCCTGCTGGCCGCCTAGGCTCGCCGATCCAGCACCCGGTCGGCCAGCCCGTAGGCCACCGCCCCGTCGGCGTCGAACACCCGGTCCCGATCGGTGTCATGGCGCAGCTGCTCGACGCTGCGCCCGGTGTGCCGGGCCAGGATGGCCTCCAGCTGGTTTCTGGTCCGGACCACCTCGTCGGCCTGCAGGATCAGATCCGGGATGGTGCCGCGGCCCTGTGCGGCCGGCTGGTGCAACACCACCCGCGAATGCGGCAGCACGCAGCGCCGGCCCGGCTCACCCGCGGCCAGCAGCACCGCCCCGGTCGCCACGGCCTGGCCGATGCACGTCGTGGCCACCGGCGCCTTGATGAAGCGCATGGTGTCGTAGACCGCGAGCATCGCCGACAGGTCACCGCCCTCGGAGTTGATGTACAGCCCGATTTCCTGTTCGGGGTTGTCGGCCTCCAGGTGCAGCAGCTGGGCGATCAGGGCGTTGGCGACGCCGGAGTCGATGGCGGTGCCCAGATAGACGATGCGTTCGGTCAACAGATGCGAGTAGACGTCCATGATCCGCTCTCCCGAGGAGCTGCGGGCGATGACGTTGGGAATCGTGTAGGTGCTCACGATGTCACCCCAATTCCGAACTGCTGCTTGCGGTTCGGTGCGATCTGGGTGAATTCGCCGACGATGTGGTCGACGAATCCGTAGTCGCGCGCCTGTTCGGCGGTGAACCAGCGGTCATGAAGTGAGTCGGTGAAGATGCGCTCGGTGTCCTGGCCGGTGTCGGCGGCGATGATCCCCAGCACGGTGTCGCGGGTGTGCCGCAGATCGTCGGCCTGCACCTCGACCTCGACCGCTGATCCGGCGATACCCGCCGAGCCCTGGTGCATCAGAATGCGCGCGTGCGGTAGCGCGAAGCGTTTACCCGGTGTCCCGGACGAGAGAAGGAATTGCCCGGCGCTACAGGCGAGTCCGAGCGCGAGCGTCGAGACGTCGGCCGGGATCAGCCGCATCACATCGCGGATCGCGAGCATGGCGGGCACCGAACCGCCGGGGGAGTGGATCCACAGCGCGATATCGTCCTCGGAATCCGATGCCAGCGTGAGTAACTGGGCCACCAGGACGGTGCCGTTGTCATCGTCGAGCGCTCCGTCGAGCACCAGCACCCGCTTGCGGTACAGGTCCTCGCGCAGTTGACGGCCGAACAGGGGTGGTTTCTCGGTCATGGTGAGAACCCTGCCGCGCGCATCCCGATTCGCGCACGCGGTGCTGCTGTGAGCAGAACGGCTCGGCGAAACTCGGGTACCGGTAGCTATTCACGCCTTGAAACCACCCGCCCGGATCACGTCGGGTACGCGAGTTTCGCCACCAAATGCAAGGACCCCCGGGATCGCCGGGGGTCCTTGGTCTTTGAGAATTCAGGAACTCAGAATGCTGCTTCGTCGAGCTCCATCACTTCGTTGTCGATCGCCTCGATCACCGTGCGGGTGCTGGTCAGCAGCGGCAGGAAGTTCTTGGCGAAGAACGACGCGGCGGCGATCTTGCCCTCGTAGAACGCCTTGTCGGCGCCGGTGGCGCCGGCGTCCAGCTTCTCGATCGCCACGGCGGCCTGCTGCTGCAGCAGCCAGCCGATGACCAGATCGCCGACGCTCATGAGGAAGCGCACCGAACCCAGCCCCACCTTGTAGATGGCGGCCGGCTCCTCCTGGGAGGCCATCAGGTACCCGGTCAGGGTGGCGGCCATGCCCTGCACATCCTCCAAGGCGGTCGCCAGCAGTGCGCGCTCGGCCTTCAGGCGGCCGTTGCCGGTCGCGTTCTTGACGAAGGTGTCGATCTCGCCGGACAGGTAGGCCAGCGCCTGTCCCTTGTCGCGGATGATCTTGCGGAAGAAGAAGTCCTGCGCCTGGATCGCGGTGGTGCCCTCGTAGAGCGAGTCGATCTTGGCGTCGCGGATGTACTGCTCGATCGGGTAGTCCTGCAGGAAGCCAGAACCGCCGAGGGTCTGCAGGCTCTCGGTGAGCTTGGCGTAGGCGGTCTCGGAACCGAAGCCCTTGACCACCGGCAGCAGCAGATCGTTGACTCGCACCGCCAGATCGGCGTCCACATCGTGCAGCGCCTTGGCGACCTCGGCGTCCTGGAAGGTGGCGGTGTACATGTACAGCGCGCGCATGCCTTCGGCGTAGGCCTTCTGGGTCATCAGCGAGCGACGCACGTCGGGGTGGTGGGTGATGGTCACCCGCGGCGCGGTCTTGTCGGTCATCTGGGTCAGATCGGCACCCTGCACGCGGTCCTTGGCGTACTCCAGGGCATTCAGGTAGCCGGTCGACAGGGTGGCGATGGCCTTGGTGCCCACCATCATCCGAGCCTGCTCGATGACGTCGAACATCTGCGCGATGCCGTTGTGCACCTCGCCCACGAGCCACCCCTTGGCGGGCACGCCGTGCTGGCCGAAGGACAGCTCACAGGTGGCCGAGACCTTCAGGCCCATCTTGTGCTCGACGTTGGTGACGAACACACCGTTGCGCTCGCCGAGTTCACCGGTCTCGAAGTCGAAGAGGAACTTCGGCACGAAGAACAGTGACAGACCCTTGGTGCCGGGGCCGGCGCCCTCGGGGCGGGCGAGTACCAGGTGGGCGATGTTCGGGAACAGATCGTCGGCGTCGGCGGAGGTGATGAAGCGCTTCACGCCGTCGATGTGCCAGGAGCCGTCCTCCTGCTGGGTGGCCTTGGTGCGGCCGGCGCCCACATCGGAGCCCGCGTCGGGCTCGGTGAGCACCATGGTGGCACCCCAGTTGTTCTCCGAGGCGATGGCCGCCCACTTCTTCTGCTCTTCGGTGCCGTTGTGGGCGAAGATCTGCGCGAAGCCGGCGCCGCCGCTGTACATCCAGACGGCCGGGTTGGCGCCGAGGATGTGCTCGTTGAGCGCCCACAGCAGGGCCTTGGGGGCGGGCATGCCGCCGAGCTCCTCGTCGAGGGCGACCTTGTTCCAGCCGCCTTCGATGGTGGCGTTGACCGACTTCTTGAAGGACTCGGGCAGCGTGACGCTGTGCGTCGCGGGATCGAAGACCGGCGGGTTGCGATCGCCGTCGGCGAACGACTCGGCGATCGGGCCCTCGGCCAGTCGGGCCATCTCGTTGATCATCTCGCGGGCGGTGTCGGCATCCAGATCGGCGAACGAGCCGGCGCCGAGCGCCTTGTCGAGACCGAGCACATCGAACAAGGCGAATACCTGGTCACGGACGTTGCTCTTGTAGTGACTCACAGTGTCTCCTCAATGAGATTGGGTCTAAGCAGGTGGTACGTGTGGCGGTTGGGTACTTGCGGCTGGACTGCACTAAGTTACCCACCAGTAACTGCTTTGAACTATACCGCCGAGTAACCTCCGCGCAAAGCGGTTGGCGGCAAATTGTCGCCGACGCACCAACCCGGTGGTTGATTGGGCGTTGTAGCGACCCGTCAAACCGGTGCTGAACTGCCCATTTGGCGGCAATGTGATGCTGGCCACGATGACCGCGCCGCGCACCCTAGAGTGGGGCGGATGAGACGCGTGGTGGTATGGGGAACCGGCAATATGGGCGCGACGGCCATCCGGTCCACGGTGGCCTTCCCCGGCCTGTGCCTGAGCGGTCTGATCACCTCATCGGCGCAGAAGGCGGGCCGCGACGCCGCCTCCTTCGCCGGCCTGGGCGCCGACACCGGCGTGCGCGCGGTGAGCGAGCCCGCCGAGGTGCACGCCGTGCTCGCCGACGGCGATGCCGTCGCCTACATGGCCTCCGGAGACATCCGGCCCGACGAGGCGATCGCCGATATCGAACGCGCCCTGCGCGCCGGCTGCCATGTCGTCACCCCATCGCTGTACTCGCTCTACGACCCCCGTTCGGCGCCCCCGGAATGGGTGCAGCGGCTCACCGAGGCCGCCCGGGCCGGCGGCGCGAGTCTGCTGGTCTCGGGCGTCGACCCCGGCTGGGGCAATGACGCGCTGGCGGTGACCGCGGCCAGCCTGTGCACTCGCATCAACACGATCACCTGCCAGGAGATCTTCGACTACTCCACCTACAACCAGCCGCATTCGGTGCGGGTGCTCTGCGGTTTCGGGGGCCCGCTGGACGAGACACCGATGATGCTGCTGCCGTCCATCCCCACCATGGTGTGGGGCGGCAACGTCCGGCTGATAGGGCGCGGCCTGGGCATCGAGATCGACGAGATCACCGAGGAGGTGCAGCGGCTGCCGCTGGAGCAGACCGTCGACACCGTGCTGGGATCGTTCGAACAGGGCACCCAGGGAGCGTTCTACCTCAAGGTGATCGGCTGGTCCGGCGGGCGGCAGCGGGTGATCATCGAGCACATCACCCGCATCCACCCCACCTGTGCCCCGGGCTGGCCGCAGCCCGACGAGGGGGTCGGCGATCACCGCGTCATCGTCGACGGCGACCCGCAGCTCACCATCACCACCCGCGCCGACGTGCCCGGGGGCACCCGCGCCGACGGCGGCAACACGACCGCCGCCAACCGGCTGCTCGGGGCCATCGACTGGCTGGCCACCCAGCCCGCCGGGATCTACGACGGGCTGGATGTGCCGCTGCGCTCGGCGCTGCCGCCCGAGGTGGAGGCGACCCGCTGGGCTTAGGGCCCATCACTCCCAACGAGATTCACACCAGGGACCGATCCGGCGTGTGCCACGTCCCTGATGTGAATCTCGACGAGGGGTTCCTAATTCGCCGGCTCCGCAGGTGAGTCGGGCTCGGCCGCAGGCGATTCCGCATCGGGCAGCTGCGACACCAGGTGTTCGGCAAGCTCGCCGATGGTCGGGTAGTCGAACACCGCGGTCGGGCTGATATCGAACTTGCCACCGAACTGTCCGAACAACCTGTTGCGCAGCTCGACCGCCATCAGCGAGTCGGTGCCGAGATCCAGGAACCGGCTTGTCGCCGCCGGCGGCTGGGCCAGCCGCAGGAACCCCTGCACCTCGCGCTGCAGGAACTCGGTGATGAAACCGGCCCGCGCCGCCACCGGGAGCTCCTGCAGCTGCCGCAACAGTTCGCTGTCCCCGGAGGCGGAGGCGTCCCCGCTCGGCAGCACTTGATCCAGCAGCGGCGGACGGATACCGCCCAACATCTTCGCGGTCCGTTGCCAGTTCGCCTTCAACACGGTGGCCTGTGCGGTTCCGTGGCGCACGACTTCGCCCAGTGCGGCCAGCGCCGCCGACGGCTCCAGCGGCATCATGCCCTGCGCGCTGAGGTTGGCCAGCGCGGCCTGCGAGCTGGCCATTCCGCCACTGCCCCACGGCCCGAAGTTGACCGCCGTCGCCGGCAATCCCTGCGCCCGGCGCTGCGCGACCAGCCCGTCGAGCAGTGCGTTCGCGGTCGCGTAATTGGCCTGTGACGGCGAGCCCAGCACGGCCGAGGCCGACGAGAAGACGATGAAGAAGTCGAGATCGTCGGTCTTGGTCAGCTGATGCAGATAATGCGCGCCGTACGCCTTGGGCGCCAACGCCGCCCGGAACCGCTGCAGGCTCTGCTGCGGCAACAGGGCATCGTCGAGCACACCCGCCAGGTGCGCCACCCCGGCCAGCGGAGGCAGGTCGGCCCGGATCTTCTCCAGCAGCGTGGCCGCCTCGGACGCATCGCCGATATCGGCGGAGAACACATGCACCCGGCAGTGGTACCGCTCGGTGATGGCGTCGATCGCCTGCTGTGCCTCGGCATCGGGTGCCCGGCGGCTGGTGAGCACGATGTCACCGGCGCCCAGCTGGGCCAGGTAGGCGGCCGTGTGCAGGCCCAGTGCCCCCAGTCCGCCGGTGATCAGATAGCTCCGATCAGCGTGCGGCTGAAGCGGTTTGGGCATCTGCACGACGATCTTGCCGATATGGCGGGCCTGCTGCATGCGACGGAATGCCGTCCTGGCCTCGGTCAACGGGTAGACCTCGGCGGGTACCGGGGTCCACTCGCCGGTGGCCAGCCCGTCGGACACCTCGGACATCAGCCGCTGGATGTGGTCCGGATCGCTCATCATCGTCACATCCAGTGCGACGATCTCGTAGTCGATATCGGGACGCACCGCAGCCATCTGCGCCGCGGTCCAGATATCGCGCTTGGCGATCTCGGCGAACCGGCCACCCTGTGCGGTGGCCCGCACGGTGGCTTCGATGAACCCCTCGTTGGTCAGGCTGTTGAGCACCACGTCCACGCCCACGCCGTCGGTGTCGGCCAGAATCTGGTCGGCGAAATCGGTGGTGCGCGAATCGTAGACGTATTCGACACCCATCGCGCGCAGCGTCGCACGCTTGTAGGTGCTGGCCGTGGCGAACACGGTCGCGCCGTGCTGGCGGGCCATCTGCACCGCAGCCAGACCCACACCACCGCTCGCGGCGTGGATGAGCACCTTGTCCCCGGGCCGCAGCTGCGCCCAGTCGAAGGCGAGCCGGACCGTCAGCGCCGCCGCCGGAATGGTCGCCGCATCGACGGCGCTGATGCCCTCGGGGACACCGGCCAGCAACTGAGCGGGCACGTTGAGCCGGCTGGCGAACGCCCCCTGCATGGAGCCGAAGACCCGCTGGCCGACCTGGAACCCACTGACCTCGGAACCGATTTCGGTGACGACACCACACAGGTCACCGCCGATCGGGCCGGGATCGCCGGGGTAGAGGCCCAGTACGTTGAGCACATCGCGGAAGTTGAGGCCGGCGGCCTCGATCCGCACCTGCACCTCGTTGGCCTCCGGCGGTGTCACTTCCGTCTCGGTGAGCCGCAGGTTGTCGATCGCTCCGCGTTCGGTCGGCGCCAGCGCGTAGTCGTCCGACCGCGGCATCGGCAGGTGGCCGGTGCGCGCCCAGTGCAGCAGCCGCGAGACCAGGAATCGTCCTTGGCGCACCGCCATTTCGGGCTCGACGACCGGGGTGCCGAGAGCGCCGGCAAGCCAGCTCAGCGACTCGTCGGAGCCGTCGACGTCGACCAGCCGGCAGCGCAGCGTGGGCTGCTCGGCGATCAGGGTGCGCCCGAATCCCCACAGTGCGGCCTGTGCCGGGTCGACGGGCTCACCGGGCTCGGTGGACACCGCACCGTCGGTGAGGATCCACAGTCCACCGGTGAGGCCACTCGTCGGGCCCGCCAGCGCGGTCTGGGTGGCACCCAGCAAGGCCGACACCTCGGTCTCCAACCGGTCCGCGAGTTCCTGGGTGGCAACGTCGGTGATTTTCCTCGTCGCTGCGCTCGCCCCGGCACCGAGTTGACCCGAACTGCGGTAGACGATCCCGCTGACCGGGGTACCGCTGTCGGCGGCGTCGGCGAAGGCCCGCGTCCAGGAGTCCGGATCGGCCGGATCGGCGACGGTGACCGCGCCGGGCACCGTATCGGCGAGGCTGTCGTACCCGGCGATCAGCCAGGTGCCGTGCGCGGTCTTGGCGGTGCCGTCCTCGGCCTCGACGCTCTCCGGCGCCGCCCCCTCGTGCCAGCCCACGGTGTACAGCAAGCGGGTCGAGTCGCCACCGAGCCCGCGCAGCAGCGCCTCCCGCGGCGCACGCTTCACGGTGAACTCTCGGATCCCGCCCAGCACCCGGCCGTCGCGGTGCACGAAATCGATGTCGAAGACCAGGGTTTCGCTGTTCAGCGGGCCCTCGTGCCAGCGGGCCCGGCAGTAGAACCGGTTCGGCATCTTCTCCAGCAGCTGCACCCGGCCATACCGCAGCGGCAGGAACAGGTCGTGCATGCCCTGCTCGGCGGCCAGTACGGCCGGGAACGACGGGAATGCCACACCCGTGCACAGGTCGAGCAGCACGGGGTGGATCGGTTCGCTGCCGAGATGCTCGGCGAGTTCGTCGCCGACGGATACGTCGCCGATCGCTTCGCTGTCGCCCACCCACAGCGACTTCAACGAGGTCGACCAGGTCGGGCCCCAGGCCAATTCCAGATCGTTGAAGATCTCGAAGAGCTCCTGCGGGCGGGTGCGATTCATGTGCTCGATCGCCTCGTCCGGGCTGAGCGCGGGCGCGTCCGGCGCCGGGGTGTCGGCCTCGGCGCCGGAGCCGAGGGTGCCGTCCGCGTTCAGCGACCACTCGGCTTCGCGCTCACCGTAGGGGCGGCTGTGCACCTGGAACTTCCAGCCGTCGTCCTGCGGGTGCAGGGTCAGCTGCACCTCACGGGAGGCCTTGTCGGGCAGGATGATCGGCTCATAGAAGTAGACATCTTTGACATGCGCAGGTGCCTGGGCGGCGGCCAGCGCCATCGCCGCGTAGGTGGCGCCGGGTACGACCACGGTGCCGTAGATGACGTGATGCGCCAGCCACGGCTGCGTCTTGACCGACAGCACGTTGCTGTAGATGGTGTCACCGGAGGCCAGATCCTTGGCGCTGCCCAGGATGCTCGACGTCGAGACCCCACCGCCGGAGCCCATGCCGACGACCGACGTCTTGGGCCAGAAGCGGCGGCGCTGGAACGGATAGGTGGGCAGCTCGAGCCGATGCTGGGTCCCGTGGTGTGTGGCGGCGAAATCGGGCCGGTGCCCGCAGATGTAGGCGGTGGCCAGCGCCTCGGTGATCTGACGCTGGGCGTTGGCGCCCTTGCGTAGCGACACGATGGTCCGCGGGGTGGCCGAGGACTCCGGCCAGCTCTGCAGCGCGGCGGCGGTCAGGATCGGCTGCGGGCCGATCTCCATCAGCACCGAGCATCCCAGCCCCGCCACCGTGCGCACGCTCTCGGTGAACTGCACCGGCTGCCGCGAGTGCCGCCGCCAGTACTGCGCGTTGATCGGCGTCTCGGCGGTGAGCACCGCGCCGGTCCGGTTGCAGACCAGCGGCCGGGTCGGTACCGCGTACTCGAATTGACCGGCAAAGGCTTCGAATTCGTCGAGCACGGGGTCCAGCAGTTCGGAATGGAAGGCGTGGCTGGTCTCCAGCCAGGTGCAGCGGGCCGCATCGGCACTGCAATTGGCGACGATCTGTTCGAGATCCTCACCCGGCCCCGACAGCACGGTGTTGCGGCCGTTGTAGGCGCCGACCGACACCCGGCTGAACGCCTCGGCGGCAGCCTCCACATACTCCGGGTCGGCGAACACCGCCACCATGCGCCCACCCGCGGGCAGACTGCCGAACAGCCGGCCCCGCTCGGCGATCAGGCGGGCGCCGTCCTGCAGGCTGAACACACCGGCCACACACGCCGCCGCGTACTGGCCGACGCTATGGCCGAGCACCACATCGGGTTCGATACCCCAGGACTGCCACAGCCGGGCCAGGCCCATCTCGACGGCGAAGATCGCCGGCTGGGCGAACGAGGTGTGCCGCAGCGTCTCGGTGGCCTCGCGGCCGGTGTCGAAGATCGCGTCCAGCAGCGGCCGCGACAGCATGCCGTCGACGGCCTGTGCGCACTCGCGCACGGTGTCGGCGAACACCGGTTCGGTGTCGAAGAGTTCCCGCGCCATCCCGGGGTACTGGCTGCCCTGGCCCGGGAAGAACCAGGCCGTCGTCGGCGGGTCGGTGCATTCACCGCGCACCACCCCGGGACGCAGGCGGTTGGCCGCCAGATCATCGAGCAGCATCTTGGCTTCGGGCACGGTGTTCGCGACGACGGCCGCCCGGTGCTCGAAGTGCGAGCGCCCCGCGCCTGCGGTGAACGCCACCTCGGCGACCGAGGCGTCCGGGTGCTCGTCCAGCCACGACGAGTACCGCTGCGCCAAGGCCACCAGGCCCTGCGCCGAGCGCGCGGACAACGGCAGCACGCTCAACGGCTCCTTGGCCGGTGTCGTTGCCGCGTCAGCGGATTCGGCTGGTTCGGCCCCGGTCGGCTGCTCCGTGAGAGGCTGTGGCGCCTCTTCGACCAGCACATGCGCATTGGTGCCGGTGAAACCGAACGCGCTGACACCGGCGCGGCGCGGGCGGCCGTTGGCGTGCCACGGCGTCGGCTTGTCGACCACCTGGACCGGCAGGCTGTCCCACGGGATGTGCGGTGACGGGTTGTGGAAGTGCAGGGTCTGCGGCAACAGATCGTGCTGCAACGACAGGACGACCTTGACCAGTCCGGCCACGCCGGCCGCCGATTCCAGATGTCCGACATTGGTTTTGGCCGTGCCGATCAGCAGCGGGCGGCTCGGGTCGCGGCCCGCACCGTATACGGCGGCGGCGGCCTGCACCTCGATCGGATCGCCCAGCGGGGTGCCGGTGCCATGCGCTTCCAGATAGTCGACATCGTCACCGGACAGGCCGGCGCGGGTCAGCGCGGAGCTGATGAGCCGTTGCTGGGCACCACCATTGGGCACCGTGAGACCACTGGAGGCACCGTCCTGGTTGACCGCGCTGGCGCGGATGACCGCACTGATCCGGTCCCCGTCGCGCTGAGCGTCGGACAGCCGCTTGAGTATCAGCACACCGCAGCCCTCGCTGCGGACGTAGCCGTCGGCCGCGGCGTCGAACGTCTTGCACCGCCCGTCCGGGGACAACATCCGCGCCCGCGAGGCCGCGACCACCGATGCGGGGCTCAGCAGCACGTTCACGCCGCCGGCCAGGGCCATATCGCAGTCCCCGGAATGCAGGGCCTGCGCGGCCTGGTGCACCGCGACCAGCGACGAACTGCACGCGGTGTCCACCGCGACGGCCGGCCCCTCCAGCCCGAGGGTGAAGGAGACCCGGCCGGCGATCGCGTTGAGTGCGTTACCGGTGATGAAATGCGGCTGCAGATTCTCCAGCGAATCGTTGGACAGCAGGTGTGAGTACTCGTTGGCGCCGACACCGACGAACACCCCGGTGCGGCTGCCGCGCAGCGATGCCGCGGAGTAGCCGGCCCGCTCCAGGCCCTCCCAGGCCAGTTCGAGCATGAGCCGTTGTTGCGGATCGATCCAGACCGCCTCACGCGGGGAGATGCCGAAGAACTCCGGATCGAATCCGTCGACGCTGTCCAGGTATCCGCCGCTGCGGGTGTAGATCTTGCCCGGTGTCTGTTGATCCGGGTCGTAGAACTCGTCGATGTCGAACCGGTCCTCGGGGATCTCCCGGATGGCGTCCACACCGCCGGACAGCAGATCCCAGTAGGCCTCCGGGTCGGGCGAACCCGGGAAACGGCAGGCTACCGCGATGATGGCGATCGGTTCGTCGGCGGCGGCGGTGGTGAGTGAAACCGGCTGCGCGGCAGTCTTCTTGGGGCCTTGCTCGTTGAGCTTGAGCACATCGCCGAGCAGGTAGTCGGCCATATCGGTCAGCCGCGGGTGGTCCATCGCCAAGGTGGCCGGCAGTTCGGCGCCGACGGCTTGTTCGAGCCGGCGGCGCAGTTCGACGGCCATCAGCGAATCCAGGCCGAGGTCGAAAAGTCCGGTCTCCTCCCGGATTTCCGCGGCGTCGATCTGGGTCACCTCGGCCACGGCGTCGCGCAGCTCTTCGAGCACGAGTTTCTTGCGCTGCTGGATCGGTGCCGAGGTGAGACGCTCGACCAGCCGGGTGGTGCCCGCCGCAGTCGTGGGGGTGGCGCTCGATTCGGGAACCTCGGCGGCGACATCGGCCAGCAGCGCGCGGGGGCCGGCCTGCGAATAGATGGGCAGGAAACGGGCCCAGTCCATGCTGGCGACCACGCCGTGGCTGCCCGCGCCGACCATCACATCGGCCATACCGGCCAATGCATCGGCCGGGGAGAGTGTGCGCACTCCGCGACGGTCCAGCTGGGCGCGGGCCTCGCCGTCGGCCATCCCCGCCGACCATGGTCCGAAGTTGACGCTGAACGCCGGCACGCCCTGTTCGCGCAGCCGCCAGGTCAGCCCGTCCAGGAAGGCGTTCGCCGCACTGTATGCGCTCTGGCCGTAGCTACCCCAGACCGCGGAGATCGACGAGGTCGACAGGAAGAAGTCGATCTTCAGGTCGGCGATGACCTCGCTCAGATACCAGGCGCCCCAGACCTTTCCGGAGAACACCCGGTCCAGCTCCGCGGCGTCCAGTGTGCTCAGCGGCGCGGTGCTGTTCTCGCCGGCGGCGTGCACGATGCCGGCCAGCGGCGGCAGTTCGGCGTCGATGGTGGCGATCAGATGCGCGATATCGTGCGGGTTGGCGACATCGGCGGTGATCGCGCGGACCTCGCAGCCGTGTTGCTTGTGCAGCGCGTCCATGCGCTGCTGTGCAGCCGGGCCGGCAACGCGGCGACCGGTCAGTACCAGATGGCGCGCGCCATGGGCGGCCAGGTAATTCGCGATTTCCAGTCCCAGTGCGCCGAGTCCGCCGGTGATCAAATAGGTGGCATCGGCACGCAATTGCAGGGCGGTGGGGTTCGGCTGTCCGGTGCGCCGGCTGAGCCGGGGGACATGGACTGTCGTCCCGCGCACCGCGATCTGGTCCTCCCCGCGTGGGGAGTCGACGACCTGGCCGATCAGCCGCGACCATTCGGTGGCGCCCTCGGCGCCGGCCGTGCCGGTCGAGACGTCCGCCAGGCCACCCCACACCTGGGGGTATTCCAGGGCGGCCGCACGGCAGAAGCCCCAAAGGCTGCTCTGCGCCGGTGACACCGCATCGGAGTCGGTCACTCGTTGCGCCCCACGGGTGATCACCCAGATGGGGCTGCGCAGATCGGCGGCAGCGGCGGCGCGGAACAACCGTTGGGTGCCGTCCAGGACGCGGTGCTGCATCCGCAGCAGCGAGCGCATCGACGGCGCGGCCTCGCGGTCCAGCGCGGCGATGTGCAGGATGCGCAGCGCGGGTTCGTCGTCGACGGCGGCGCGTAGGTCGGCGGCCAGACGTTCCTCGTCGGCGTCGGATGTCGGCAACCCCAGCGTGCGGTGCCGGTGTCCCAGCGCGGTCAGCGCGTCGAGCAGGGGCGCCGCGGTGTCGGCGTCATCGCCGATCACCAGCCAGGCGGCGCCGTCGGCGGTGTGTGTGGGCGTGGCAGGTGCGGCGGCCAGCCAGCGGATCTCATAGCGGGCTTCCGCGATGGATTGTGCGTCCCGCTGCCGATTATGTTGCGCGGCAAGCTTGTTGAGCACATCTGCGGTGGTCTGGTTGCCGTCGGCGCCATCGAGCAGGGTGGCCAGTTCCTCGATGCGGCCATCCTCGAGGAGCCGGACGGCCTCGGTGCGGAACACATCCTTGCGGGCGGGCTTGGCCTGCTTGTCGCGGAACCAGTACTGCCGGTGCTCGAAGGGGTAGGTCGGCAAGTCCAGCTTGTGTGCCGGCCGGGACAGCAGCGCGGCGAAGTCCGGTTGATGGCCCGCGACGTAGGTGTTGGCCACCGCTTCGGCGATATGGCGGTGGTCGGAACCGTTGCGTCGCATCGACGCGATGGCCCGCGGCGGGCTTGCCTGTTCGGGCCAGGCCCGCATGGCGGCGGCGGTCAGCACCGGCTGCGGCCCGACCTCCAGCAGCATCGCGCAGCCAAGGTCGGCCAGGGTGGCCACACTCTTGGCGAACTCGACGGGCTGGCGTGCGTGCCGGCGCCAGTAGAGGCCGTCCAGCTTGGCGGTGCGGCCCAGCGCCGCGCCCGTCCGGTTGCACACCAGAATCCGTTGCGGCGCTGCGAACTCGAACTGGTCGGCAAAGGCCTCGAACTCGTCGAGCGCCGGGTCCAGCAGCGCGGAGTGGAATGCGTGGCTGGTATCGAGCCAGTCGCAGCGCACGCCGTCGGCGGTCAGTCCGGCCACCGCACGCTCCAGATCCGTGCCGGGGCCCGACAGCACGGTATTGGCCCCGTTGTAGGCCGCCACCGACAGGCTCGGGTATTCGTCGGTGAGCCGTTCCACGCGGTCGGCGGCGGCGAAGATCGCGGCCATCCGGCCACCGGCGGGCAACGCGCCGAACAGCCGGCCGCGCTCGGCGAGCAGCCGGGCGCCGTCCTGCAGGCTGAACACCCCGGCGACACAGGCCGCCGAGTACTGGCCCACGCTGTGCCCGAGCACCACATCCGGTTCGTAACCCCAGGACTCCCAGAGCCGGGCCAGGCCCATCTCGACGGCGAAGATCGCCGGCTGGGTGTGGCGAGTCTGGCGCAGCGTCTCGTCACCGTCGACCGAGTCGTAGATGACCTCAAGGAGCGGCTGTTCGAGGATGTCGGCGACGGCGTCGGCGCAGCGCCTGACGGTGTCGGCGAACACCGGCTCGGTCTCATACAGTTCGCGCGCCATCCCGGCGTACTGGCTGCCCTGTCCGGGGAACAGCCAGGCCGTTTTCGGGGCGTCGGCGCAATGTCCGCGCACCAGGCCCGGCGCCGGGCGATCGTCGGCGAGCGCGCCGAGCAACTCCCGCGCGGACTCGGTCGAGTTCACCACCAGGGCGGCCCGGTGCTCCAGATGGGCGCGCCCGTCGCCGGCGGTCAGGCAGACATCGGCCAGCTCGGTGTCCGGATGATCGGTCAGCCAGCTGCGATAGAGCTCGGCGGTCTGCACCAGCGCGGCCGGGGTGCGCGCGGACAGCGGCAGCACCATGAAGCGCCGGGTGTCGGTCTCGGTGTCGCCGGCGACCGGCGCCACCGTGGGCGCCTCTTCCAGGATGACGTGCGCGTTGGTGCCGGAGAAGCCGAAGGAACTGACCCCCGCGATGCGCGGCCGGTCGGTGCGCTGCCATGTGGTGGACGTGTCGACCACCCGGACCGGGATACGGTCCCACGGGATGTGCGGCGAGGGATTGCGGAAGTTCAGGTGCTTGGGCAGCTCCTGGTGTTCCAGGGCGAGGACGACCTTGAGCACACCGGCGACGCCGGCGGCGGCTTCTAGATGGCCGATATTGGTCTTCGCCGATCCGATCAGCAGCGGTTTGTCGGCGGCGCGGCCCTTGCCGAGCACCGCGGCCGCGGCCTGCACCTCGATCGGGTCGCCCAGTGAGGTTCCGGTGCCGTGCGCTTCGAGGTAGTCGACCTCGCCGGGGGTCAGCCCGGCGCGTTCCAGCGCCTCGGTGATGACCCGCTGCTGCGCGACGCCATTGGGCACCGTCAGGCCGCCGGACGCGCCGTCCTGGTTGACCGCGCTGCCGCGGATGACGGCCCGGATGCGGTCACCGTCGCGGATGGCGTCGTCGAGGCGTTTGATGACGATGACACCGCAGCCCTCGCCGCGGACGTAGCCGTCGGCGGCGGCGTCGAAGGTCTTGCACTTGCCGTCCGGGGAGAGCATCCGGGACTGCGAGAAGGTGATCATGGTGGCGGGGCTGAGCAGGACGTTGGCGCCGCCGGCCAGGGCAAGATCGCATTCCCCGAGCTGCAGGGCCTGGCAGGCCTGGTGGATGGCCACCAGCGACGAGCTGCACGCGGTGTCGACGGTGACCGCCGGCCCGTGCAGCCCCAGCCGGTAGCTGATCCGGCCGGCGCCGGCCGCGCCCGACGTGCCGATGGCCAGGTAGGCCTCGATTTCGGGGTAGGTCAGCTCCGAGGACGCCATGCCCAGGTAGTCGTGGGTGGACAGCCCGACGAACACGCCGGTCTGGGTGTTGGCCAAAGATGTTGGCGCGGTGCCGGAATGTTCCACGGCGCGCCAGGAGGTTTCCAGCAACAGCCGGTGCTGGGGGTCCATGAGCCGGGCCTCGCGGGCGGAAACGCCGAAGAACGGCGCGTCGAACCCGGTGGCATCGTCGACGAAGCCGGCGCGGCGGGTGACGATCTTGCCGGGCGCCCCGGCATCCTGGTTGAAGAACTCCTCGACGTCCCACCGGTCGAGCGGGATGTCGGAAACGGCGTCGCGGCCGTCGTGCAGCACGTCCCAGTACTGATCGGCGTCGGCGGCGCCGGGAAGTCGTGCGGCGTAGCCGATGATGGCGAACCGGGTCCCCTCGCCGTGGGCCTCGCGGTCCGCCGCAGATTGTGCGCCGTTGCCCGCCGCAGAATGGGCATGGTGGGTGGCTGTCATGTGCTGTTCTCCCCCGCGTCGATCCGATGCACTGCCGATGATGAGATTTTCGGTGCCATCGGTGGAGGCCGCACACTGGCCAGGAACGTCTGGTGAACGGCCACGGCCCGCAATCTGCCGACAGCAACGGCCGGTACCTTACTCGCCGGTCAGTATTGCATGTAGCGTGCTACCGCACGCGGTTTCATCACTGCCGCTGAGCCCGATGCGGCCCGGTGCCCGCTGACCCGGGCAGCCGCTATCGTGAAGTTGCCGTCGGTGTTGCCGGACCGCCGCCGACGCACATACCCGGGAGGGACAGCTTGCAAATCGGGAAGATCACGATCGGCACCATCGATGACTGGAAGCCGGCGCCCGGTGTGGTGACCTCCTGGCATCCCACGAGTGCGGCCATGGACAAGGCCCGGCAGGCCCCGGTCAGCGCCGTCCCGGTCAGCTATATGCAGGGTCAGCACATCCGCGGTGTGTACGAGCAGGAGGCCAAGGGCCTCGACTATTCACGGCAGATCATCGCGACCTGTGAAGTGCCCGGGACCTGCGATATCTCGGCGATGAACCACGCGCTCAACCATTACCTGCGTCGGCATGACACCTACCGCAGCTGGTTCGAGTACTCCGGCTCCGGTGAGATCGTCCGGCGCAGCATCGTCGACCCGGCCGATATCGAATTCGAACCCGTCAACCACGGTGAGATCACCTCCGAGGACGCGCGCAAACACATCGTCGACATCCCGACCCCGTTGGAATGGGGTTGCTTCTCCTTCGGGATCGTGCAGAGCGAGGATCATTTCGACTTCTACGCCGCGATCGACCATGTCCACGGGGATGCGGCACTGATCGGCATCACCATGTTGGAAGCGCACGGCATGTACACCTCGCTGATTTCCAGCGGCGAACCGATGCCGCTGCCCGACGCCGGCCGTTTCGACGATTTCTGTCTCCAGGAACGCGAGTCCACCGCGTCATTGACGCTGGATTCTCCGGAGGTGCAGGCCTGGATCGAATTTGCCGAGAACAATAACGGCAGCATGCCTGAATTTCCGCTGCCGCTGGGCGATCCGCTGCAGCCGACGGTGGCCGACATGGTCGGTGAGATGCTGCTCGACGCGGACCAGACCGCCAGATTCGAGGCGGCGTGCACGGCCGCCGGTACCCGATTCGTGGGCGGCCTGTACGCCTGTACCGCCATGGTCGAACACGAGTTGACCGGTGCGACTACCTATTACGGGCTCACGCCGCGGGACACCCGCCGCACCTCGGACAACTTCATGACCCAGGGCTGGTTCACCGGTCTGGTCCCGATCACGGTGCCGATCGCCGCCACGACCTTCGCCGAAGCCGCCTGGTCGGCGCAGACGTCCTTTGACTCCGGACTCAATCTGGCCAGGGTTCCCTATTACCGGGTGCTCG
Source organism: Mycobacterium sp. MBM (assembly GCA_021648845.1). GTDB lineage: Bacteria > Actinomycetota > Actinomycetes > Mycobacteriales > Mycobacteriaceae > Mycobacterium. The sequence goes on from JAKJHY010000004.1 coordinate 109,256, forward strand.
AATTGGCGCCGTGGCTGGAGAAGCCCAAACCGAATTTCCCGGTATCCAATTTCCTGCACGGCGGGGCCGCCCCGTTGAACGCGGTTCTCGCGGCCGCCGAAATGGGCTATTCGAACAACATCGGCATTTACTCCGATGGCCGCTTCTCCTATCAGCTCACCATCTACGTATTCCGCTATGAGGCCGGTACCGCGATGGCGGTGATGTTCCCGGACAACGAGGTGGCCCACAAGTCGGTGGCTCGTTATATCGCCACCATGAAGTCCGTGATCGAGCAGGTCGCCGACAGTGGGGACTGGGGCCGTTTTGCCTGAGTGGCGGGTTCCATCGGTGGGGAGTTCTCGGTCGGTATTTCCAGGGGGTATTTCGTGCGTCGGCTAGCCGATTTCGTCGTGCGGTGGCCGCTCGCCGTGATCGGGATCTGGGTGGCGCTGGCGGTGGCGCTGCCGCTGACGGTGCCCAGCTTGAACGAGATGGCGCAGAAGCACCCCCTGTCGATGCTGCCCGGCGATGCTCCGTCCAGTGTCGCGGCGCGGCAGATGGAGGAGGCGTTCTCCGAGCCCGGCACCGACGATCTGCTTTTGGTCGTGCTCACCGACGAAGACGGTCTCGGCCCGGAACACGAGGCCACCTACCGCAAGCTGGTGGATGCGTTGCGCGACGACCAGCGCAACGTCGTCATGGTGCAGGAGTTCATCGGGACACCGGCCCTGCGCTCGACGTTGACCAGTGCGGACAACAAGTCCTGGGTGCTGCCGGTCGGCCTGGCCGGCGCCCTGGGCACCCCGCAGTCCTATACCTCGTTCACCCAGGTGTCCGAGCTCATCGAGCGCACCACCGCCGGCGGGCCGCTGGAGGTGCACCTGGCCGGTCCGGCCGCCACCGTCGCCGACCTCACCGTCGCCGGCGAGAACGACCGCCTCCCGATCGAACTCGCCATCGCCGTGCTGGTGCTACTGGTGTTGTTGGTGGTGTATCGCAACCCGGTGACCATGGTGCTGCCGTTGGCCGGTATCGGGATGTCGTTGGTGATCGCGCAGTCAGCAGTGGCCGCGCTGTCGGAGCTCACCGGTCTGGGGGTCTCCAATCAGGCGATGATCCTGCTCAGCGCGATCATCTTCGGGGCCGGCACCGACTACGCGGTGTTCCTGATCAGCCGCTACCACGATTACATTCGCAAGGGCGTGGCGCCGCACGACGCGGTGCGCAATGCGCTCGGCTCGGTGGGCAAGGTGATCACCGCTTCGGCGGCGACCGTCGGCGTGACCTTCGTCGGGATCAGCTTCGCCAAGATGGGCGTGTTCTCCACCGTGGGGGTGTCCTCGGCGGTCGGTGTCGGGGTGGCCTATCTGGCGGCGATGACGCTGCTGCCAGCCCTGCTGTCGGTTGTCGGCCCGCGCGGCTGGATCAATCCCCGCAAGGACCTCACCTCCCGGTTGTGGCGGCGCTCGGGTGCGCGGATCGTGCGCCGCCCGTGGGCGCATCTGGTGGCCAGCCTGCTGGTGCTGTTCCTGCTGGCCGGGCTCGCCGGCTTCGCGACGTTCAACTACGACGACCGCAAGGCCGTCGCGGATTCCGAACCCAGCTCCCTGGGCTATGCCGCGCTGGAGAAGCATTTCGACATCAACCAGTCCATCCCGTCCTATGTGCTGATCCGTTCGACGAAGGATCTGCGCAATCCCGAGGCCCTCGCCGACCTGGAGCAGCTGGCCGAACGCATCGCACAGTTGCCCGACATCCAGATGGTCAGCGGTATCACCCGGCCGCTGGGAACGGTGCCGCCCGAGTTCCGGGCCACCTACCAGGCCGGCATCGTCGGGACCCGGCTCGCCGACGGCGCGAAGATGATCAGCGACGGCACCGCCGATATGAACCGGCTGTCCTCGGGGGCCAACACGCTGGCCGGCAGCCTGCGCGATGTGCGCGCTCAGGTCACCGATATCGCGGGCAGCCTGCAGCAGATGGTCGACGCGTTCGCGGCGCTGCGTGGCCAGTACGGCGGCGACAAGCTGGTACGCAATGTCGACGTGGCGGCCAAACTGGTGGCCGCCATCAACCGGCTCGGCAACTCCATGGGGGTGAACCTGATGGCGACCAGGGACATGTTCGCCTGGGTGCCCCCGGTGCTGGCGGCCCTGCACGGCAACGTGGTCTGCGATCTGGACCCGTCCTGTAGCCAGACCCGCATCCACCTGTCCCGGCTCGCCGCCGCCCGTAACGACGGCACGCTCGCCGAGATCGAGGATCTGGCCGGGCAGCTGGAGTCGCTGCAGGACCGCCAGTCGCTCAACGCGGCGCTGCAGCAGGTGGGCACCGCGTTCACCCGGCTCACCAAGGCGATGCAGGCGATGGGTCTGGACAGTCCGGCCGGTGCCGAGGCGACGCTGGCCCAGCTGCAGCAGGGCGCCGATCGTTCCGCCAGCGGCAGCCGGCAGGTGGCCGACGGGGTGGACCAGATCGTCGAGCAGATCAAGGTGATGCGCACCGGGCTCGACCAGGCCGCGGCCTTCCTGCTGACGATGGCCGAGAACGCGGGCTCACCGGCGATGGCGGGGTTCAACATCCCGCCCGAGATCCTGCAGCTGGAGGATTTCCAGGCGGCCACCAAGGCCTACGTGTCCCCGGACGGGCATTCGGCGCGCTATCTGGTGTTCACCAAGCTCGATCCGTTCGGTCCGGCCGCGATGGATCAGGTCGCCGCCATCGAGGACGCCGCGCGCAGTGCGCTGCCGAACACCGAGCTGGCGGATGCCTCGGTGTCGATGGGTGGGTATCCGGTGGCGCTGGCCGACACCCGCGACTACTACGAGAAGGACATCCGGTTCATCGTCATCGTGACGATCTTGGTCGTGTTGGTGGTGCTGTCCCTGCTGCTACGGGCCGTGATCGCGCCGCTGTACCTGGTCGGCTCGGTGGTGATCTCGTACTTCGCCGCGCTCGGGCTCGGGGTGCTGGTGTTCCAGGTGATCCTCGGTCAGCACCTGCACTGGTCGGTGCCGCCACTGGCCTTCGTGGTGCTGGTGGCGGTCGGCGCCGACTACAACCTGCTGCTCGTGTCGCGGATGCGCGATGAGGCCCCGCTGGGCAGATTCGGCATCATCCGGACGTTGAGCTCGACCGGCGGGGTCATCACCGCCGCCGGCCTGATCTTCGCCGCCTCCATGTGGGGCCTGCTGTTCTCCAGCATCGGTACTGTGGTGCAGGGCGGGTTCGTCATCGGTATCGGCATCTTGCTGGACACCTTCCTGGTCCGGACCGTCACGGTGCCCGCCATGGCTACGTTGGTCGGCAGGGCGAACTGGTGGCCGTCTCGACTCACAGCGCGGGGGAGCAGAGCATGAAGAAACTACTCGCCACGGCCACCGCTGTCCTGACGATCGGTGCGGGGCCGCTGGGTATCGGTATTGCCGCTGCCGACGAGCCGCCACCGGGCCCGTGGGTTCCCGGTCCGGCGGGTCCCGGCGCAGCGCGTGCCGTCGAGGGCCGCGGCTACGCTCTCGGCGGTGCGCACGTCCTCGGCATCCCGTACGACGAATACATCATGCGTACCGGCGCGGAATGGTTCCCGGACCTGAACCGGCAGATCGTCGACTACCCCGCCGGACAGGTCCAGGGACACACCCTGGAGCGGTTGTTCCCCGGCATCGGGCGTCTCGACGACGATTTCCCGGGCCTGGGCATCGACGGCCCCAGTTACGGCGAGTCCATCGATGTGGGCGGTCCCAACCTGTTGGCCGCCATCAGGGCCGGCGGTCCGGGCATGGCGATCGGGTTGTCCGAGGGCGCCTCGGTGCTCGAGGATGTGAAGGCTCGGCTGGCCAACGACCCGACGGCCCCGCCGCCGGACCAGCTGAGCTTCGCGACGTACGGAAATCCGGTCGGCAAGCACGCGTTCGGGGAGAGCTTCCTGAGCCAGAATTTCCCGGTCGGCAGCGTCGTGCCCTCGCTGGACTATCGGATGCCCGCACCGGTGGAAAGCCAGTACGACACCCATCTGTTCGTCTCCGCCTACGACAGCATCGCGGATTGGCCGCAGCGCTCGGACAACTGGATTTCGGTGGCCAACGCGATCGTCGGTCTGGCGACGGGGCACACGGCCGTGGCGTTCACCAACCCGAAGATGGTCCCGCCGCAGAATATCCGGACGACCGTCAACTCGCGGGGTGCGCGCACCACGACATACATGATCCCCGAGGAGCATCTGCCGTTGGTGCTGCCGTTCAAGTACCTCGGGGTGGATCAGAAGACGTTGATCGAACTGGACCACATCCTGCAGCCCTACGTCGATGCCGGTTACACCCGCAACGACGATCCGGCGACGGCGCCCATCACGGTGGACCCGGTGAACGGGTACGACCCGGCCGAGGTCACCGCGCCGGCCACCCAGGCCGCGTTCGGCGGCGGTGCGGACCCGGTGTCCCAGTTGATGGCCGGTCTGCAGTACGTGCTCAACAACCCGCCCACGTAGCGGCTACAGCCCGGTCAGCCCGACGGTGAGCAGTACGGCGCCGACCACCGCGACCAGCACGGCCACCCCGCGGCGGCCGCGGGCGTGTAACCAGTCGTTGAGTGCGGCCAGCCGTGTGCGGGTGCGCTGCGGTGCGACCAGATAGGCCAGCAGCGGGATCTCGACCAGGGCGAAGGCCACCACGTTGAACAGCAGCAGGGCGGCCAGTCGGGTGGTGGGGCTGACATCGGCGGTGCCGATGACGGCCAGCGCGGCCAGGTAATCCACCGAGGGCAGCGCGATCGCCAGCCCGGCCGACCCGGCGACCCACAGCGACTGACCGTCGAGCAGTCGGGTCAGCCATGCCGGCGGGGTGCGGGGACGCCCCTTGGTGACGGCCAGGAACGTGGCCACCAGCAGGGCCAGCACGCCGATCGCGATCTGCACCCGGGGCAGGGTGAAATGGGCCGACTCCAACCGGGACCCGAGCAGGAACAGCACCACCGCGCCGACGGTCAACCCCATCAGAAAGCCTCCGCACAGGAAGGCACTGAGTTGCAGTAGCGGGCGCGGACGGTTGAGCATCAGCACCGACATCCCGATGCGGAACGGTTCGAGGCTGACGGCGACAGCCATCACCAGCAGGGTGATCCACATCGCGGATGCCGGCTACGCGTCCAGTCGCACGAATTGCCCTTGCCGGTGCTGCTCGACACACGCCGAGCGACGGATCTTTCCGCTGGTGGTGGTGGGGATCGCCCCCGGTGCCACCAGCACGATATCGGCGACCTGCAGGCCGTGCGCCCGCGAGATCGCGGCGGTCACCTCGCTTTTCACCTCTGTCAGTTCCTGGTCGACATCGCGAGGCTTGAATTCGACGATGGTCACCAGCTTTTCGTCGTGATCGTCGGCCACGGCGATCGCGGCCACCCGTCCGCGGGTGATACCGCGCACCGTCTCCTCGATGTCCTCGGAGTAGTGGTTGCGGCCGCGCACGATCAGCATGTCCTTGATGCGCCCGACGATGAACAGGTCACCGTCGGAGATGAAGCCGCGGTCCCCGGTGCGCAGCCAGTTCGTGGCCGGCAGATCGGTGGGCCCGTCGACCAGGGTGGCACCGAAACCGGTTCCGGTCAGATCGGGTTTGCGCCAGTACCCGGCCGACACGTTCTCGCCGTGCGTCCAGATCTCACCGACGGTGCCGTCCGGGCACGGACGGCCGGTCTCGGCGTCGACGATCAACAGCAGCGGCGAGGCCGCCACCCCGTACCGGACCAGCGGGGTCCCGCCCGGCTGGCGCACTGCCGTGCCGCGGGTGAGCTCATCGACGGCGAACTCCACGACCTCGGGAACGCGTCCGAGCCCGCCGCTGGCCACGAATACCGTCGCCTCGGCGAGGCCGTAGGACGGCATCAGCGCCTCGGGTCGAAAACCGAATGGGGCGAACCGGTTGAGGAACCTCTCGACGGTGGGCGGCTGGACCCGCTCGGCACCGCAGATGATGCTGTCGATCCCGCTCAGGTCCAGTCCGGCCAGATCCTCGTCGCTGCTGCGTCGGGCGGCGAGATCGAGGGCGAAGTTGGGGCCGCCGGAGACCACAACGGGGTGCCGGGCCATGGCGTGTAGCCAGCGCTGTGGGCTGGTGAGAAATGCCAGCGGACTCATCAGGTCGGCTTTTGTCCCGGCCAGGATCGGTGCCGCGACGCCCAGCATCAGGCCCATGTCGTGGTAGAACGGCAGCCACGACACCAGCGCGCCGTCGGCGGGGAACACCCCGCCGTATCGGAGCAGGTAATCAGGCATCAGCTGGTCGAAGTTCGCGACCAGGTTGCGGTGGCTGATCATGACGCCCGCCGGCGCGCGCGTCGACCCCGAGGTGTACTGCAGATAGGCGATGTCCGGGCCGGCGGGCGCCTCGGCCGGGACCGGTTCCGCCGAGTCCAGGTCCAGGGTGTCCACCGCGATGACCGCGGTCATGGCGGCCCCGTCGTCGACGTACTGGGCGGCGATGTCGAACAGGGCGGCGGTGGTGAGCACCACCGCCGGGGAGGTGTCGGCGACCACGGCGGTGATGCGTTCGTCGTGGGAGCCGGGCACCGGGGCGGACAGCGGAACGGCGATGAATCCGGCCTGCATGGCCCCCAGGAACGCCACGATATAAGGCAGGCCCTGCGGGGCGATGATCAGCGCCCGATCCCCGGGTGAGCCGTACTGGCCGGCTTGCTCGGCCATGTTGAGGGTGCGTCGGTACAGCTGGGCCCACGTCAGGGTTTCGACGATGCCGCCGGGATCCCTGTCGTAGTCGGTGTAGGTGAACGCCAGCTCGTCGGGTGTTTCGCCAGCGCGTTCCCGCAGCACGGTGAGAATGGTCGCGTTGGGCATGGGGGTCAGGCTACTCAAAGGTTGCCTTCGGGCTGAGCGTGACCATGGCCTGCGGGCCGTTCGGGGGGCACGATGGACGGGTGCGTACTTCTTGTCCAGCATCTCACTTGGGCAACCGTCGTCTTCGAACCCCCGCCGAGCTCGCCCCCCGACGTCGGCGGCGTCCACCGTTACATGTGAAGATGGAAGTGTTATGAGCGACACAGAACTGAGCCCGGCCTCGCTGCGCGAGGCGTTCGGGCATTTCCCCACCGGAGTCATCGCCATCGCCGCCGAGGTGGGCGGCGTACGGGTCGGCTTGGCGGCCAGCACCTTCGTGCCGGTCTCACTGGACCCGCCGCTGGTGTCGTTCTGCGTGCAGAACTCGTCGGAGACGTGGCCCAAGCTCAGGGATCTGCCCTCGCTGGGGATCAGCGTCCTCGGTGAGTCCCATGACGCCGCGGCGCGCACCCTGGCGGCAAAGACGGGTGACCGTTTCGCCGGCCTGGAGACCCAGTCCCGCGACAGCGGTGCGGTGTTCGTGCACGGTACCAGCGTGTGGCTGGAAAGCACGATCACCCAGGAGGTTCCCGCCGGGGATCACACCATTGTGGTGCTACGGGTCAGCGAGATCGTCGTGCACGACGTGCCGCCGATCGTGTTCCACCGCAGCACGTTCCGCAAACTGGGCAGCTGAGCTGCGCCCTCGCTGCCAGATCCGCTAGGGCCGCGACCCGAGTTCGTCTCGGTACTTGGCGACCCGCTGCTCCAGCTCGGCCGCGTCCGCCGGTCGGCCTTCCTTGCGCGCGAGTTCCGCGCGGGCGCTGAGCTCCCGGATTGCGGTGCGAATATCGTTGACGCTGATCGTTTCTCGTTGTGCCATAGCTGTGCCTCTGGTCGCTGATCGGACGTTCTTTCGTGGCGTCATCAACCGTACGCCCGATATGACGCACCGGCACCGGGTCTTGCTCGCGAGGGTGCGATCAGATCGAGAAATCATGGAAAGTATCGATCTGACTGCACCCTCGGCGCATGATCGCGCTTGTGTCGGCCGGCTAGCGCCGGAACAGCTTGTTACCCAGCCATACGATCGGGTCGTACTTGCGATCGGCGACCCGTTCCTTCATCGGGATCAGCGCATTGTCGGTGATCTTGATGTGCTCTGGGCAGACCTCGGTGCAGCATTTGGTGATATTGCAGTAGCCGAGACCGTGTTCCTCCTGAGCCATGTCCTTGCGGTCCACGGTATCCAGCGGATGCATGTCCAGTTCCGCGATCCGCATGTGGAAGCGTGGGCCCGCGAAGTTCGCCTTGTTTTCCTCGTGATCGCGCACCACGTGGCAGACGTTCTGGCACAGGAAGCACTCGATGCACTTGCGGAACTCCTGGCTGCGGTTCACATCCTCCTGCTGCATCCGGTACTCGCCCGGCTGCAGGTCCTTCGGCGGGGTGAACGACGGGATCTCGCGTGCCTTCTCGTAGTTGAAGGACACATCGGTCACCAGGTCGCGCATCACCGGGAAGGTGCGCAGCGGCGTGATGGTGACGGTCTCGTTCTCGTCGAACGTGGACATCCGGGTCATGCACATCAGCCGCGGGCGGCCATTGATCTCGGCCGAACAAGAACCGCACTTGCCGGCCTTACAGTTCCAGCGCACCGCGAGATCGCCCGCCTGGGTGGCCTGCAGCCGATGGATGATGTCGAGCACGACTTCGCCGTCGTTGACCTCCACAGTGTAGTCCTGCAGGTCACCGCCGTCGGGGTCGCCGCGCCAGACCCGCAGCTTCGCGTCGTAAGCAGCCATGTATCAGCCCTTCCGCTCGGGGTGCTCGGCCAATTGATCGTCGGTGTAGTACTTCTCCAGCTCGGAGAGCTCGAAGGTGGCCAGCAGATCGGGGCGCATTACCGGCTGCTGTTCGGCCTCGACGGTGATATCCGGGACCACCTGGTGGTCGCCGGGGACCGTCCGGCAGACCAGCAGCTTGTTGCGCCAGTGCGAATCCATCTGGGGGAAGTCATCGCGGGTGTGTCCGCCCCTGCTCTCGGTGCGCGCCAGCGCGGCCTTGGCCACGCATTCGCTGACCAGCAGCATGTTGCGCATGTCGATGGCCAGGTGCCAGCCCGGGTTGAACACCCGGCCGCCCTCTACGACGACGTTGGCGTAGCGCGCCTTGAGCTCGTCGATCTTGACCAGCGCCTCCTGCAGCTCACCTTCCTTGCGGATGATGCCGGCCAGGTCGTTCATCGACTGCTGTAACTCGGCATGCAAGGTGTACGGGTTCTCCGCGTTGGCCTTCGGGGTGAACGGATCCAGGGCCAGCTGGGTGGCCGCCGCCAGCGCATCCTCGGTGACCGTGGGGCGTTCGGCGAGCCCCCGCACGTAGTCGGAGGCGCCGAGTCCGGCCCGGCGGCCGAACACCAGAAGGTCCGACAGCGAGTTGCCGCCGAGGCGGTTGGAGCCGTGCATGCCGCCCGAGCATTCCCCGGCGGCGAACAGACCCGGGGTTGCCGCCCCGCCGCTGTCCGGGTCGACCTCGATACCGCCCATCACGTAGTGACAGGTCGGGCCGACCTCCATCTCGTCCTTGGTGATGTCGACCTCGGCCAGCTCGATGAACTGGTGATACATCGAGGGCAACCGCCGTTTGATCTCCTCGGCGGGCATCCGGGACGCGATGTCGAGGTAGACGCCGCCGTGCGGGGATCCGCGGCCGGCCTTGACCTCTTCGTTGATCGCACGGGCCACCTCGTCGCGGGGTAGCAGGTCAGGGGTGCGGCGCGCGGAGTCGTTGTCCTTGAGCCACTGATCGGCTTCTTCCTCGGTCTCGGCGTACTGGCCTTTGAAGACGTCCGGGATGTAGTCGAACATGAACCGTTTGCCCTCGGAGTTCTTCAGCACCCCGCCGTCACCGCGGACGCCCTCGGTGACGAGGATGCCCTTCACCGACAGCGGCCAGACCATCCCGGTCGGGTGGAATTGGATGAACTCCATGTTGATCAGCCCCGACCCGGCGCGCAACGCGAGGGCGTGGCCGTCGCCGGTGTACTCCCAGGAGTTCGACGACACCTTGAAGGACTTGCCGATGCCGCCGGTGGCGAGCACCACTGCCGGAGCCTCGAACAGGATGAACTCGCCGGTCTCGCGCCAGTAGCCGAACGCGCCCGCGACCCGTCCGTTGTCCAGGATCAGCTCGGTGATCGAGCATTCGTGGAAGACCTTGATGCGGGCCTCGTAGTCGCCGAGTTCGGCCTTGTCCTCCTGCTGCAGGGACACGATCTTCTGCTGCAGGGTGCGGATGATCTCCAAGCCGGTCCGGTCGCCGACGTGCGCGAGCCGAGGATAGGTGTGACCGCCGAAGTTGCGCTGGCTGATCCGACCGTCCTTGGTGCGATCGAACAGCGCCCCATAGGTTTCCAGCTCCCACACCCGGTCGGGTGCCTCCTGGGCGTGCAGTTCGGCCATCCGCCAGTTGTTCAGGAACTTGCCGCCGCGCATGGTGTCGCCGAAGTGCACCTGCCAGCTGTCCTTGGTGTTGACATTGCGCATCGCCGCCGCGCAGCCGCCCTCGGCCATCACGGTGTGCGCCTTGCCGAACAACGACTTGGTCACCACCGCCACCCGCAGGCCGCGTTCGCGGGCCTCGATCACCGCGCGCAATCCGGCCCCACCGGCACCGATCACCACGACGTCGTAGGTGTGCCGTTCCAGGTCACCCATCAAGAAATCCTCACTATTTCGTCAAACAAATTGTCAGCCAATGAATCTCAGGTCGCTGAACCAGCCGGCGGCCAGTGCCATGATGTAGAAGTCGGTGAACATCAAGGTGCCCAGGGTGACCCAGGCGTACAGCTTGTGCCGGGTGTTCAGTCTGCTGATCTGGGTCCACATCCAGTACCGGACCGGGTGCTTGGAGAAGTGTTTGAGGCGACCACCCGCGACGTGCCGGCAGGAGTGACACGACAGGGTGTACACCCAGAGCATCACGACGTTGACGACCAAGACGATGTTGCCGAGCCCGAAACCGAATCCGCTCGGCGATCGGAACGCGAGGATGGCGTCGTAGGTGTTGATCACCGAGATGATGGCCGCGATATAGAAGAAATACCGATGGGTGTTCTGGATGATCAGCGGGAAGCGGGTCTCACCGGTGTATTTGGCGTGCGGCTCGGCTACCGCGCAGGCCGTCGGCGACTGCCACACCGACCGGTAGTAGGCGCCGCGGTAGTAGTAGCAGGTCAGCCGGAACAGCAACAGGAACGGCAGCGACACTGCTGCGTAGGGCAGCCACCAGACGTCCGGGAGGAATTGGCCGAAGTGGCTGGCCTCGGGAATGCAACCGGACTGGGTCGCCTCGTTCCACCTCACGACACACGGTGAGTAGAACGGTGTCAGGTAGTGGTAGTCGGCGACCCAGTAGTTGTTCTGCAGGAACGCACGCACCGTCGCGTAGATGACGAACGCCGCGAAGCCGAGGTCGGTGACAAGCGGCGACTTCCACCACGCATCGGTACGTAGCGTGCGCTGCTTGATTCTTGCTCTGGTGGGTGAGAAGACGCCGGTGCCTTGAGGGTTCGAGGTCGGTGCGCTCACTGAGTTCCTCTTCTTCTGTTGTGTCGGGGTGGTGAAACCCCGGGCGGTCTAGCGGCTGCCGCCGAGACCCTCGTCATCGACTCCCTGCCAGAAGTCCCTGGCGTAGTCGGTGTCGGGGATGGAGACCTTCTCGGTGGGGCGGGACTGCGCGGGGGCTCCACGCATCTCCAGTTCCGCGGCGTCGATGTCCAACCGATCGATATCGTTGAGCATGCGTTCGGCGTCGTTGACGATGCGGCGCATCGCCGGGGAGTCGCCGTAGCGGGCCCGCAGCGATGTGACGCAGCGGCGAAGGTTGCCGATCAGTTCGTGCAGTTCGGCGAGTTCGGTCGTGGTGGACAAGGGTGACCTCCTTGGGCTGAAGGGTGTCAAGGATCACATTACGCATTTGATGTTAGCCATTACACCGGAGTTGAGAGTGAGACAGATCACGTCTCGATCAGGAAATCACCCAGGAAAGGGATCTGCGATGTCCAACGAAGAGCTCCAGCGCAAGGCAGCCGCACTACTCGGGTTGCATCGTCCCGGCGACCCCGTGGTGCTGCCGACGGTATGGGATGCGTGGTCGGCGAAAGCCGTGGTGGACGCGGGTTTCACGGCGCTGACGGTGGGCAGCCACCCGGTGGCCGACTCGCTGGGCAAACCGGACGGCGAGGGGATGGGTTACGACGACCTGCTGACCCGGGTCGGGCAGATCACCGCGGCGGTCGACGTGCCGATCTCGGTGGATATCGAGTCGGGGTACGGCGAGTCGGCGGGCCGGCTGATCGACGGGCTGCTCGCCGCCGGTGCGGTGGGGCTCAACATCGAGGACACCGTGCACTCCGAGGGCGGCCGTATCCGCTCCGACGAGGATCACGCCGCACTGGTCGGTGAGCTTCGTAAGGCCGCGGACGCGGCCGGCGTCCACGTGGTCATCAACGCGCGCACCGATCTCTTCCTGCGCCAGGTGGGCGACGAGTCCGACCGAGTCGACCGGGCGGTGCACAAGCTGAAACTGGCCGCCGCGGCCGGGGCGGACAGCCTCTACCCCGTCGGTCGCCACGACGACGACACCTATCGACGGCTGGCCGAGGAACTTCCGCTGCCGATCAACGCCATCGCGCTGCCGGGCAAGGATGACCCGTCGAGCTTCGCCCCCCTCGGCGTGGGCCGGATCAGCTTCGGACCGTTCCTGCAGGGCGCGCTGACCGAGCACATCACCGCGCTGGTCACCCCCTGGAGATGATGGCTGCGTGGGGGGCGGTACTTCGGCCGGTCTAGAGGACGAGCGTTCCGCGGAACTTGGCGAGGTCGGACTTGATCAACAGGAACCACGGGGTGTTGACCGACGCCGAATCGAATTTCTTTCCGATGTTGATATAGGTCTGCGGATCGGCATGGAGGTCGGCACCTCCCTTTCCGGTGTCGGCATCGGTGAGGTAGATATGCCCGAGGGCGTCATGGGCAATGCGATGCAAATACTCGTTGAAGGCGTCGAACTCGGGTACCGGATCACCATGGGCCCGGATGAAGATCGAGTGATAGGCGTTCGGGTTGGATGTCGGAGCCGTATTGATCGGCGAGCCGAAGGCAACCACAGTGGTGACCTTGCCTGCCAACCCCTTCGTCGCCCAGTCGGCCGCCAGATTCTGCGCGTCCAAGCCGCCCTGGCTGTAGCCGACCAACATCACCTCGGTGTCCGGCGGCAGGTTGGCCAGTTTGTCCTTGATCTCAGCGACGACCTTGCTGTCGGTCAGACCGATGTACTGGGCGATGTTGCGTGTCCAATAGCGGTCTCCGGTGGGGTCGAAATGGGTGCCGCCCAGATAGACGATCAGCTTCGACTTCTGGTCGACATTGCTGTTGACGACCTGCGTCGCGACCCCGGTCTTGCTCCAGGGCCAGTCGGTGAGGCGGCGCAGTTCGGCATACAGGTCGGCGGTCGACGCCGGTGCCTGCGCGGCGATCCCGGGCTTGCCGGTGTCGATGACGTAGAGGTTGTTGGTGGCCGGGTCGGCGACGTACAGTCGGCTGCCGTCGGTGCTCAGCGTCATGCTGGTGGGCAGGAAGCCGACGTCTATCGACGCCTTGATCAACGTGTTTGATCCGGCATCGTAGGTGGAGAGCACCGAACGGCCGCCCTTGGCGTCGACCACGGTGCTGACGACGAAGATCCGGCTGCCGTCGGGGGTGATGGTCATCAGGGTCGGATTGCCGCCGTAATCTGCGTTGGCGACAACGGTTCTGGTGGCGGTATCGATGACGCCCAGACGTCCGGTGGCCATGGCGACGTACAGCCGCCGGCCGTCCGGGCTCAAGGCCATCTCGGCGGCGTAGTTGTTGCCGGGCACGGAGATCGGGGCCAGTACGGCCGGAACGGTCGCGGTGGTATCCAGCACCTGCACCTTGGTACTCGTGATGCTGCCCAGATACATCCGCGAGCCGTCCGAGCTGATCTGGACCTCGTCGAAGGCGCCCACCGAGATCGTGCCGGTGACCGTGCGCGAGTTGGTGTCGATGACGGACACGTACCCGCTCAGCCCGTCGAGGACGTACAGTCGTCGGCTGTCCGGGCTGACGATGAGTTGGCGGGGCACGATGGAAACTGGAATCGGGGACCCGATAACGGTTTTGGCATTGGCGTCCAGCACCGAGACGCTCTTGAGTTCATATCCACCGTAGCCGTAGTAGTGGGCCACGTAGACCCGGGTGCTGTCCGGGCTGGCGACCACATCGCGCGGTCCGAGGGCGACCGGGATGGTGGCGACCACCGAGTTGTTCGCAGTATCGACCACCCGCACGGCATCGTTGTTGTCCGAGATGTACAGGTAGCGGCCGTTGGGGATCAGTGCGGCGCCGCCGACGTCGAAGCTGATCTGCAATGGTGCGCCGACCAACGTGTTGTATCTGGTGTCGAGTACTGACAGTGACAGATAGGAGGAACCGGATAGCGTCCGATTGGCGTTGAGCGTGTAGGCGTAATAGCTGCTCGGGTTGGTGATCGTGTAGTACGGGTTATGTACGTCATAGGGTGTGGAGTAACCCGAGACCGTGGCTTCCAGCGTCGGCGGAACGGGGGCCTGGGCGGCCGGAGCCACGTTCACCGTCACGGTCGACGACGTGGTGACACCGCGGGTGTTGGTGGCGTTCACGGTGAAGGTGTCGGTGACCGGGGCGGTGGCCGCGTACCGGCGGGCCGCCGCCGTGGGTGTGTATACGTAGCTCCCGTCCGCCTTGACGGTGACCGTGCCGAGTGCCGGCTTCTGCGCCACCGTGAAGGTCAGCTTGCCGGTATCGGTCACCCCGAGTGTGCCCGTGACCGCTCCATTTGTTCCGGTCGTGCCGGGCGGGGGCGCGGTGGGTGCGACAGGTGCGCCGACCGTGGAGGACAGTGCAATCACCGTCAGGGAACTCAATCCGTCGGGGGCGTATATCTTTGTGCCATCCGGACTTACGGAATGTGACAGCAAGGACGATCCGGCCTGCAGCGGAGTTCCGATGATCAGACCGGTTGCGGTGCTGACGGTGACGAGCGAGCCGTCGTTGCCGCCGATGTGCAGGAAGGCTCCGTCCGGGGTGACGGTGATCGACAACGGATTGATGTTCACGGTGATTGGGCCGCCGACCACGGCGTTGGTTGCGGTGTCGATCACCGTCACCGTTTTCGAGCTGGCGTTCGTCACGTAAGCACGCGTGCCGGTCGCGTTGACGGCGATGGCGGACGGCAATGTGCCGACGGCGATCGGTGCACCGACCACCGCCCCGGATCGGGTATCGATGACGGTGACGGTGTTGCTGCCGCCGTTGCTGACGTAGGCGCGAGTACCGTTCGGGGACAGCGCGATACCGGTCGGGAAGGAACCGACGGTGATGGCTGTGCCGAGCATGGTGCGCGTCGCGGTGTCGACGACCGTGACGGTGTTGCTGGGGCCGTCGGTCACGTAGATCCGGGATCCGTCTGGGCTGACGACGATGCCGGTGGGGTAGCTGCCGACGGTGACCGCGGGTCCGAACACCTTGTTGGTCACGGTGTTGATGACGGTGACCTTGCCTGTGTTGGAGGCGGTGTCGATACCGGCGACGTACAGACGTGTTCCGTCGGCGCTGACCGCGAGGGCTTGGGGCAGGGCACCGATCTTGATGGCCGAGCCCACCGTCTTGTTCGTCGCGGTGTTGACCACCGTGATGGTGCCGTCGTGGTAGTTCGCGACGTACGCGCGGGTGCCGTCGGGTTTGAGGGCCACGGTGCTGGCTCCGTTGCCGACGGTCACGGAGCCGGCGAGGATGGTCTTGGCCGGATCCACCGTGGTGGTCACCGCGACGGTCGCACTGCCGCCGAATGCATCGCTGACGGACACCATGAACGTGTCGGTGACGGGGCCGCTGGCCGTCGCCGCGTTCACACGTGCGGTGGCCGTCGGTGTGTAGGTGAAGGTGCCGTCGGTCTTCACCGTGACGGTGCCCTTGGCGGTGGTGGTGCTGCCGGAGTAGGTCAGCTTGTCGCCGTCCGGGTCGATGGCGGTGATCCGGCCGGTCAGCACGCCGGCACCGTTCGGATCTCCGACGGCGGGCGCATTGATCACCGGCGCGCGGTTGGGCACCATCCGCACCGATACGGTCGCGGTGGTGGTGCCGCCGTGACCGTCGGCGACGGTCACCTTGAAACTGTCGGTCTTGGTGGCCAGGCTCGCCTTCGGCGCCTGTGCCGCGGCGAGGGCGGCCGCACTCGGGGTGTAGGTGAACGTGCCGTCGGCGTTGACGAGTACCGATCCCTTCTTGGTGGTGACCGGCGCGCTGAAGGTCAGACCGTCACCGTCGGCATCGGTGGCGGTGAGCGCACCGGTCACGACGCCGGTGACCGCGTGCGCGGGTTGCGCAGAAGTGGTGACCGCAGTGGGCTTTTGGTTGGCGGGGCCGATGGCGACTTTCACCGGCACCTCGACCTCGCCGCCGTGTCCGTCGGACACCGTGATGGTGAGGGTGGTCTCACGCTCGGCCGACGTTGCGGCCGCTGCTGCGGCGGCGTGGCGGGCTGCCGCGGTGGGAGTGAAGGTGAACTTGCCCCTGGCGTCGACGCTCACGGTGCCCTTGTCCGTGCCGGACGTGACGCTGTAGGACAAGGCGTCTTTGTCGCTGTCGGTGCCTTTCACCGTGCCGGTGACCAGACCGGTCGACGAGTTCGGTTTACCTGTACTGAATTTCGCGGAGGGAACGGAGTTCGCGGGCAGGATGTTCACGGTCACCCATACCGTCGTCACGCCGCGGCGTCCATCGGAGACCGTGATGGCGAAGCTGTCCGTGGTGTCTGCGCCCGGAACGGATGCGGCGTGGCGGGCGGCGGCGGTCGGGGTGTAGGTGAAGCTGCCGTCGGCGGTCAGGACGACTCTGCCCTTGGCCGGGGTGCTTGCGGTGAGCCGCAAGGTGTCGTGGTCGGCGTCAGCGGCGCCGACACTGCCGCGCACCGTACCGGTCACAGAATCGGGAGCACTCAGCGCGCCGATGCTGGCGGTGGGTTTCGCATTGGCCGGTACCAGTGAGACCACCCGCAGCAGAGCTGAATTCGAATCGGTGATGTAGGCCTGCATGCCGTCTGGGCTGACGGCGATATGCGGCATCGAGCCCTCGGTGCCCATCGCGGCGGGACTGATCGCCACGGTGGTCAGGACGGTGCTCGTCGTGGTGTCGCGCACCTGGACGTTGCCGTCGTTGGTGGTGACCAGTAGCAGCGAGCCGTCCTTGTTGAACGAGATACCGGTCGGCTTGCCGTTGACCGTGAAGGTGCCGATCACCGCGTATCTGGCGGTGTCGAATACCGTCACCTTGCCGTCGCTGAATCCGGCGACGTACAGCCGGGTACTGTCGGGACTGACCGCGACCGCGTAGGACAACCGGCCGGTCTCCACCGGTATCCGGGTGGCCGTTGACCCCGATGCGGTGAACACCGTCACGTAGTCCGCGGCGGAGTTGACCACGAACACCTTCTTGCCGTCGGGGCTGACGACGATGTTGTAGGGAATTTCACCGGCGTTGCGTACCGTGCCGGAGACCTTGTTGGTCGCGGTGTTGATCTTGGTGACGGTGCCGTCGTTCGCGTTGGCGACGTATAGAGTTTTTCCGTTGGGGCTCAGGGCGATTCCGTACGGATGGTCACCCACCGAGACAGTGCCGACGACGGTGTTGGTCGCCGAGTTGATCACCGAGACCGTGTCGGAGCCGGAGTTCGAGACGTACACCCTGCTGCCGTCCGGGGTGACGGCGACGTTCATCGGCAGCGACCCGACCGCGATGGTGGCCACCACGGTGCGATCGACGGTGTTGATCACGGTCACGGTGCCGTCGTTGCGATTGGTCACGTATGCGCGGGTGTCGGTCACCGCGACCCCGCTGGCGCCGGACCCCACCTCGACCTGGCCGAGATTGAACACCGGTGCCGCCGCGATCGGGACGTTGATCGTGACCGGCACCGTATTGGTGCCGTCGGACACGGTGACGGCCAGGGACACCGTGTCGGTTTGCGGTGTCAGGGCGGCCTGGACGCGCTGGGCCGCGGTCGGGGTGTAGCTGAACGCCGCGGTCTTGGTGTTGAAGATCAGCCCCGCCGGTGCGGAGGTCACCGTGTAGGTGAGTTTCTTGTTCTCCGGGTCGGTGGCGACCAGGAGCCCGGTCACGGCTCCGGTGGTCGGATCGGGGGTGCCGATGACCGGGGTGCCGATGATCGGGGCCAGATTCGCTGCGCCTGCGGTGGCGCCGACCTCACGGCGTGCCGCTGCGGCGAGCACCCAGATCATCGGATCCTCGACGGGGTTCGTCTGTCCGGTGTCGAGTGCCGACAGCGGGGAGGCCATGATCGCGGCGGTGTCGGTGGCGACCAGGTCCGCCTCGGCAGCCTTCAGTTCGGGTTCCGGCAGCGTCGCTACCGGGGCGAGGACCGGCGCGGCGGGCTCGACTCTGGTCGGTCGCGGATCCTGGGCTTCGAGGGCCGGCGGCTCCGGTTCGGCCTCGGTGTCCTCTTCGGCGAGGGCCGCCCGGACCTTCGGCTCGGCCACGGTCCGGATGCCCCGTTTACCGGCCCGCGCGCTGCGCGACATGGAGGTCGGCATGGAGGTCGGCTCGGATAACCCGGTTTCGGTTTCCGCGGTTTGCGGGATCGCCTTGGGTTCGGCCGGGTCGGCCGCCGGGCTCGGGTCGTCTTTGGTGCCGGATGTGGGGGTGCCGGAAGCGCTCTCGGCCGCATCGGGGGTAGCTGAACCGGCGCCGTCGGAGGACGCCGATGCTTCGTTGGGCTCCGGCTGCGCCCAAGCAATCGGTGAGCCGATCGCGAAGCCGACTCCGAGGGCGACCGCAAGTGCCCCGACTCTGCCGATCTGACGTGCGTAAGGGGTATCCCGGTCGGGCATCGGCGGTCTGACTTCCTATTCAGCTATTGCGCAGCAGTGCAACGCTAGCCGAGGACATCCACCGGGGCAGTACGCCGTTCGAATGATTTTCGGTCCGGTCGAACTCCCCGACGACGAGGCCCCGCGGCATCGCGCGGGGCCTCGTTGCATGGCACCCCCCGTTGAGGGTGTCGGGTTCGACCGGGGTCCTTTCGGGCCTATGCCTTGGTGGTGATGGCGATGCGCTGCGGTTCGGTGCCGGCGTAGACCCCGGCGACCCGGACGGTGAGCACCCCGGCATCGTAGGACGCCGATACCGCCTCGCCGGTCACCTGAGCGGGCACCTTGAACGAGCGGCGGAACGCGCCGTAGTGGACCTCCGAGAGGGTGCGACCCTCGCTGTGTTCATCGCGGCGCTCTCCGCGGATGACCAGCTGACCACGGTCGAGTTCGACGGTCACATCCTGCTCGACGTCGACGCCGGGCAGCTCCAGGCGGACGACGGCGTCGTCGCCGTCGCGGACCACCTCGGCCGCTGGATTGAATTCCGCCGCGACCGGGGCGGGGGTGCCGAAGAAGTCGCGCAGCCAGATATCGACCGGAGAGGTGGGTCGGGTGCGCACTGCGGTGTTGGTCATGTCTAGCTCCTTGCGTACGGTGACCAGCCCTGCGCCGGTCCGATACCCAATAGAACTTGAGTCGACCACGCTTAAGTTCCAACTGGGTGTTCGCTCTCGGCGAAGCACTCACAGGACGCCGCGCCGGTATGTGAGGACACCGTGACGGCCGATTCACACGAGGCGACATTGCGGCAATATCGGCTCCCTACCGTCGCGGTATGCAATCAGCCAAGCGTGTGGTCCCCAAGCATGTGGTGGTCGTCGGACACGGCATGGTCGGACACCGCTTCGTCGAGGCGTTGCGGGCTCGCGATACCGAGGGCGCCTGGCGGGTCACGGTGCTGTCCGAGGAAGCCGATGCCGCCTATGACCGGGTGGGCCTGACCGGCTACACCGAGCACTGGGAACGCGCCCGGCTGGCGCTTCCCGGGAATGACTATGCAGGCGACAACGGTGTCGTCCTGCATCTGGGCTTGGCGGCCCGGGGGATCGACCGGGCCGCCAAGACCGTCACCTTGGCCGACGGCAGCTCCCTGGACTACGACGCCCTGGTGCTGGCCACCGGGTCCTATGCCTTCGTGCCGCCCGTCCCGGGGCGTGACCTGCCGCAGTGCCACGTCTACCGCACGCTCGACGATCTGGACGCGATCCGCGACGGCTCCCAAGAGGCGCTGAAGACCAAGACACCGGTCGGGGTGGTGATCGGCGGCGGTCTGCTCGGGCTCGAAGCCGCCAACGCCCTGCGCACCTTCGGCCTGGACACCCACGTGCTGGAGATGTCCCCGCACCTGATGGCGGCCCAGCTGGACGAGGCCGGCGGCGCGGTGCTGACCCGGATGATCCGTGGGCTGGGCATCTCGGTGCACACCGGCGTGAGCACCGAGAGTATCCAGCCCGCTCAGAAGAACCAGCCGCTGCGCAAATCCGCGTCCACCGATGCGGTGCGGGTGACGCTCAACGACGGCACCAGCATCGAGGCCGGTGTCGTCATTTTCGCCGCCGGCGTGCGGCCCCGTGACGAACTGGCCCGCGACGCCGGTCTGGAGCTCGCCCAACGTGGCGGCGTCATGACCGATTTATCCTGTGTGACAAGTGATCCGAACATCTTCGCGATCGGCGAGGTGGCCGCCATCGAGGGCCGCTGCTACGGGTTGGTGGGCCCGGGATACACCAGCGCCGAGGTGGTCGCCGACCGGCTGCTCGGTGGTGTGGCCGAGTTCCCCGAGGCCGACATGTCCACCAAGCTCAAGCTGCTCGGGGTCGATGTGGCCAGCTTCGGTGATGCCAAGGGGCACACCCCCAACAGTCTCGACGTCGTCGTCAACGATCCGGTCAAGCAGACCTACGCCAAGCTGGTGCTCTCCGACGACGCCAAGACGCTGCTCGGCGGAATCCTGGTCGGCGACGCATCCGCCTACGGGGTGTTGCGCCCGATGGTGGCCAGTGAGTTGCCCGGTGATCCGCTGTCGCTCATCGCGCCGGCCGGTGCCGGCGACGGTGCCGGCGCGCTCGGGGTGGGAGCGCTGCCCGATATCGCGCAGATCTGTTCGTGTAACAACGTCACCAAGGGTGATCTCAAGGAGGCCATCTGCGGTGGCTGCACCGATGTGCCCGGCCTGAAGAAGTGCACGCTGGCCGGCACCTCGTGCGGATCATGTGTCCCGCTGCTCAAGCAACTCCTGGAGTCCGAGGGCGTCGAACAGTCGAAATCGCTGTGCGAGCACTTCAGCCAGTCGCGGGCCGAACTTTTCGAGATCATCACCGCGACCGAGATCCGCACGTTCTCCGGGCTGATCGAGAAGTTCGGTCGCGGAAAGGGTTGCGATATATGCAAACCCACCGTGGCGTCGATCCTCGCGTCGACCAGCTCGGACCATGTGCTCGGCGGCGAGCAGGCCTCGCTGCAGGATTCCAACGATCATTTCCTGGCCAATATCCAGCGCAACGGCAGCTATTCGGTGGTGCCGCGGGTACCGGGCGGGGACATCACCCCCGAGCAGCTGATCCTGATCGGGGAGATCGCCCGGGATTTCGACCTGTACACCAAGATCACCGGCGGCCAGCGCATCGACATGTTCGGCGCCCGCGTCGACCAGCTGCCCGAGATCTGGCGCCGGCTGGTCGAGGGCGGGATGGAGTCCGGCCAGGCCTATGGCAAGTCGCTGCGTACCGTGAAAAGTTGCGTGGGCAGCGACTGGTGTCGCTACGGCCAGCAGGATTCGGTGCAGATGGCGATCAACCTGGAGCTGCGCTACCGAGGACTGCGTGCACCGCACAAGATCAAGATGGGCGTCTCGGGATGCGCCCGCGAATGTGCGGAGGCCCGGGGTAAGGACGTCGGTGTCATCGCCACCGAAACCGGTTGGAACCTCTACGTATCCGGTAACGGTGGGATGACACCCAAGCACGCCCAGCTGCTCGCGAGCGACCTCGACGACGAGACGCTGGTCCGCTATATCGACCGCTATCTGATGTTCTACATCCGCACCGCGGACCGCCTGCAGCGTACGGCGCCGTGGCTGGAGGCACTCGACGGCGGGATCGACCATCTGCGCGATGTCGTCTGCAACGATTCCCTGGGTCTGGCCGAGGAATTCGAGGCGGCCATGGCGCGGCACGTCGACGGCTACGCGTGTGAGTGGAAGGGCGTGCTGGAGGACCCGGAGAAGCTGTCGCGGTTCGTCTCGTTCGTCAACGCCCCCGATGTCGCGGACCCGACCATCGAGTTCACCGAGTCGTTCGGCCGCAAGGTGCCGATCGGGATGCCGAAGATGCGACCAGTACAGGAGACCTCATGACCCTGCTCGATGATCGCAAAGAGCTGGATCCCCAGGGGGATTCGGCATGGACGCTGGCGTGCGCGTACGACCGGCTGCTGCCGTGCCGCGGCGTCGCGGTGCTGCTGCCCGACGAGGTACAGGTGGCGCTGTTCCGCCTCGATGACGGGACCCTGCACGCGGTGAGCAATATCGACCCGTTCTCCGGTGCCGCCGTGATGTCACGCGGCATCGTCGGGGACCGGGCCGGCCGCGCGTGCGTGCAGACGCCGATCAAGAAGCAGGCGTTTGCACTCGATGATGGTGTCTGCCTGGATGATCCGGATGTGTCGGTGGCGGTCTACCGGACCCGCATCACGCCGGACG
The DNA here is from genome assembly GCA_021648845.1 of Mycobacterium sp. MBM. Taxonomy (GTDB): domain Bacteria; phylum Actinomycetota; class Actinomycetes; order Mycobacteriales; family Mycobacteriaceae; genus Mycobacterium. Next base: position 131,777 of record JAKJHY010000004.1, read on the forward strand.
GTTACGTGCAGATCGCTGGGTAGCCTCCGTCGGGCCCCAGTAGGCGTCCCGCCCGGGACCTGGCCGCCGCTCCACTTCGTCGCGACGCTGCAGCACCGTGAGGTTGCGGTACACGGTCTCGATCACCACCCGTGAAGCGTGGTGCCGGTGCAGGTGATCACGTAGTTCTGCGGTCGTCATCGGGCGGTCGGCGTCCTGCAATATCGTGAGCAGCTGCGCACGCAACTGCTCACCTCCACCCTGTGAAACCATTTGTGCGATATTAGCCCAGGAACACGGGCTCCCCGAATCGGCAGCTCAGCTCAGGCGGCGACGGCCTGCCGCCCGGCGTGTGCGCGCCGGAACCGGCTGGCGATCAGCCGGACCATGCCGGGGTGGATGCCCAGCGGCTCACTGACGATATCGGCGCCGGAGGCCCGCAGCCGGTCCTGGAAGAGTCCGTCGGCGAGGAGGTAGGATGCCACCGCAATCTTCGCGCCGGCGTGGCGGCTCCGCGCCGCCGTGACGGCGTCGGCGACCGTCGGTGCGCCGGTGGCGGCATAGCCGAGCTCCACCCGGTCGCCGATCAGTGCGGACAGCATCGCCGCGGTCTGCCGCAGATCGGACTGGGCACCGCGATCAGAGGTTCCCGCTGCCGCCAAGACAACGGAATCGCCTGGGCGCCAACCTGTTGCGTAGATCCTGTCAGCCAGCACCCGAACGGTGCCCGCGCATGGTCCCAGCGGACGGGTCACCGTGACGTCGGGATGTGCGCTGGCCTCGACGTGGGCGGGGACGTCCACGCGGACGTGGTAGCCACCGGCCAGGAATGCCGGCACCAGCACCGCGGGGCGGTGCCGGTGCAGCCGGGCCAGCACATCGGCCGGTGTCGGACCCAACACGTCGACGAACGCGACGTGCACCTGTTGCCCGAGCACTCCGCCGACCCGGCGCGCCAAGTCCTCCACCATGGCGACGCCACCGGGCTTACGGGTGCCGTGCGCCACCAGCACCGCGGCCGCGCCCCGGTTCACGCCGCCCCCACCGGATACTCGTCGACGGCCAGCCGGTACCCGCGCTTGACCACCGTCGAGACGATGTTCTTGTCGCCCAACGCGGTTCGTAGACGCAGCACCGCGGTCTCGACGGCGTGGGTGTCGGTCCCGCTGCCCGGCAGCGCGCCGAGCAGATCCTGCCGAGAGACCACCGCGCCGGGGCGGTGGGCCAGCGCCCTGATGGTCGCCATCCCGGCCGGCGGCAGTTCCTTGACCACCTCGTCCACCAGCACGCAGGTGCCCCGGATCTCCAGGAGGTGACCGGCGACCCGCATCCGGCGAGATTGCAGCAAGGGAAGTTCATCGGTGATGTGCCGGGCCAGGGCGCCAAGGCGCATGCGTTCGGGCGCCGAGGTCGGCACGCCGAGGCGCACGAGCGGGCGGGCGGTGATCGGTCCGACACACATGGCGTGCACATTGGTGCGCAGCGCGGTCAGGACGTCGGCTTCCACATCGAGGTCCCTGGCCCGCAGCAGCAGGGCGGCGACGGCCGGCGCGGAGGTGAAGCTGACCGCGTCGAACCGTTGCTCGGCGATGCCGAGGACCAGTTGGTCGAACGGGCCGTTGCGGGGTGCGGGGTTCCACCGGTACACCCGGATCGGCACCACATCGGCACCGGCGGCCCGCAGTTCGTCCAGGAACTCCGGGAACGGATCCCAGTCGTCGTTGGTGCCGTGCAGTTGGACGGCGACCCGCATGCCGACGATGCCGCCCTCGAGCAGGTAGTGCAGTAGTTCGCGGGAGGACTCCGATTCAGGGGACCACTCTTCGGGTAGCCCCGCGGCACGCAGTGCGCCGGTCGCCTTCGGTCCGCGGGAGACGATGCGGGCATTGGCCAGCGCGGCGGTCAGCTCGCGAGCCAGTCCCCAGCCGTCGGCCGCGGCGATCCAGCCGCGCAACCCGATCCCGGTGGTGGCGATCACGATGTCTGGTGGCGCGGCGATCAGGGCTTCGGTGTTGGTTCGCAGTTCGTCGTCGTCGGGCAGCGGCACCATGGTGATGGCGGCCGCGCTGGTCACGTCGGCGCCGCGGCGGGTCAGCAGGGCGCTCAGCTCCTCGGCCCGTCGGGCCGAGGTCACGGCGACCCGGAACCCGGTGAGCGGTGCCCAATCAGGTTCGGTCATGTCACTTGTGTATTCAGCGCGTGTTTCTTCGGTGTTACCTGGCGGTTGCGTGCCGATGTCGGCGGTGTACGGGGCCTGGAACGGCGCACGACGGGGTTGCGGTCAGTGGCCATGTCGTCAGAGGCTAGGAGGGCAATGTTGCGCAATCGCTGCTCGCGATGACCCGGCCGTGAACATCCGCTCACCGCCGGCGGCGGCGGGCTGTGAGGTGCCCAGCTACCAGACGTCACCATCACGCCAGTCGCAGGTGAGCTCGTCGGAGGTGTCCAGGTCGACGCCGATCGGCAGCACGTAGACGCCGCCGTCGTCCTCGGGTGTACGGCGGCTGCCGGTCGGGGCGAGCACCGAGGTGGGGCCCCGCCACTGCTGCCACCCGCGCGGTAGGTACAGCGCAAGGCCGGCCTCCGAGGCACCCAGTGCACCTAGCTGGTACGCCCCGCGCAGCACCTGTTCGAGAGCGTCCATGACGGCGGTGCCCAGACCCTGCCCGCGCCAGTCCTCGCGCACCGCAACGGCTTCGATGTATCCGCAGCGCAGGGCGGCGCCGCGGTAGAGCAGTCGTCGCTGCACCACCGCGCCGTGGGCGATGATGGCCCCGTGGCGGCAGATCAGCGCGTGCATACCGCCCAGCGCGTGTTCCCAGTCGGCATCATCGAACGCATCGTCGGGGTGGACGCCGCCATCGGATCGGAAGGCGTCGATGACCATCCGGTGGGCGTCCTCGCGGGTCTCGGCGTCCAGATCAGCGGTGTGGATCAGCCGCGCGGTGTGGACCTCGCGGACCGAGCCCTGTCCTTGCGTGTGACTGCGCACACAACTTTTCTACCACCAAATCAGAGCGGCCGACGGGGCCGCGACCAGTGCAGCCGGACCGTCTGACCGGGCCTGGTCTGGCCCAGCTTGTCGATGTCGTCCTCGGTCACCACGCCGATCACCGGGTATCCGCCGGTGACCGGGTGGTCCGGCCCGAGGATCACCGGAAACCCGTTGGGCGGGATCTGTATTGCCCCGCGGGTGGCGCCCTCGCTGGGCAGCTGTCGATCCGGCCAGCGGTATTCCAGCGGCATGCCGACCAGTCGCATCCCGACCCGGTCGCTGCGGTTGGTCACCAGCCAGTTCGTGCGGACCAGGATGTCGGGGTCGACGAACCAGTCATCGCGTGGGCCGGGTACGACCTGCAGGTCGAGGATGTCGGGTTCGATGGTGCCGACCGGGGCCTGATCGAGTTCCGGGAAGTCGGCGGTGTGCTCGCCGACCGGCAGCAGATCGCCGACCTGCAGCGGAGCCGGTCCGATGCTCGACATCACGTCATAGCTGCGGGATCCGAGTACCGGCTCCACGTCGATGCCGCCGCGTACTGCCAGGTAGCTGCGCAAGCCCGAACGCGGGGCGCCCAGCGAGATGACCTCTCCGTCGTGTGCGTAGTGAATGCTGTTGGTGCCGAAGGGAACTCCGTTCACCGAGGGGTCGGTGTCGGCGCCGGTCACCGCGATTGCGACGCCTTCTTTGCCGCCGCCGTGCACCCGCGCGGAGAACCCGCCGAAGGTCACCTCGACGGTGGCCCGCTCGCCGGGGTTGGCGACCAGGCGATTGGCGAGCGTGTGCGCGCGCCGGTCGGCCGCCCCGGAGCGCGTCACGCCCAGCTGGGCCATCCCCGGGCGGCCCAGATCCTCGATGAGGGCCAGCGGTCCGGTGCGCACGACTTCCAACGTGATGCTCATTCTTTCTCCTGGAACGCAACGGTCATACCGGGCGTGAGCAGGGCGGGTTTCGCGCGGGTGACGTCGAAGAGCACGGCGTCGGTGTGGCCGATCAGCTGCCAGCCTCCGGGGGATTCCCGTGGGTAGACACCGCTGAATTCACCGGCCAGGCCCACCGATCCGGCGGGCACCCGGGTGCGGGGTTCGTGGCGGCGCGGTACCTGTAGTCGTGGATCACCGCCGACCAGGTATGCGAATCCCGGTGCGAAACCTCCGAAACCGACCCGCCACAAGGCGCCGGTGTGCGCGGCGATCACCTCGTCCACGCTCAGCCCGGTCAGTTCGGCGACCGCGTCCAGATCGGCGCCGTCGTAGACCACCTCGAGCACCACATCGGGTTGCTCGGCGGCGTCGCCGGCGGTGGGGGTACTTTCGGGAGCCAGCTTGGACAGTCGTTGCCGGGTCGGCGCCAGGTAGCGCGGCCCGGCCAGCTTCAACAGCACGGTCCGTGAGGCCGGCACGATATCGAGGATTCCTGGCAGTCCGGCCCGGGTTACGGTGTCGGTCCAGGCCAATACGTCCGCGGTGCTGTCGAACTCGAGCAGCAGCGCCTGATCCCCGTAGTCACGGACGGTGCCCAGCGCGCCGGGCGCTTTGATGTCGGTTGTCACGCTCATCTACCGAAGCTACCGCCGGGTAAGTTGATTATCGATAGCTCTGTGAGCTTTGCCAGAAGAGCCTTAGGGGCGTCTCACACAGCGGGCTGGTAGGTGGGCTCGCGACGTTTGACGGCCGCGATCACCCGGTAGGTCACCGGCAGCAGGACCACCTCGACGATGGTCTTGTAGAACCAGCCCTGGGCGGTGTAGATCAGGAAGTCGCTGAACGAGGTGATCCCGATGACGCTGGCGGCGATCGCGCAGAACACCACGGTGTCACCCAGCTGTCCGATGAACGTCGACCCGACCAGGCGCGCCCAGAGATGCTTCTCCTTGGTGCGTTCCTTGATCAGCACCAGCGACCATGCGTTCAGCGTCTGTCCGACCAGGAATCCGGCCATCCCGGCGATGATCAGGCCGGTGTAGGCGCCGACGATGTTCTCCAGGTGTTCCTGGTTGGGATAGAAGTCGGCGGCGGGCAGGTAGACGGTTGCCCAGAACGCGGCGGCGGCAAGAGCATTCATCGCGAAACCGGTGAAGATGGCGCGCCGCGCGGCCTTGAACCCGTAGACCTCGGAGAGCACGTCCCCGATCACATAGGTCAGCGGGAACACGATGAAGCCGCCGTCGGTGATGATCGGTCCGAACTCGACGCCCTTGGTGGCGGTGACGTTGGAGATGATGACCAGCGCGGTGAAGACCGCCACGAAGATCGGATAGTAGGCCGAACCGACCTGCGCATAGGACGGGTGCTGCGGGGTTTGGGCCGGGCTACTCACCCGGACATCTTGTCAGGCCAGGGCGGCGCCGAGCATCGCCGGCAGCTGATCGGCCACCAGCGGTAGCGACAGTGGCGAGCTGAATGCGATCGCGGCCGCCAGCTCACGGCCGGTGAAGACGTTGCGCCGCCCCTGCCCGGCGATGATCGGATCGGCGCTCAGCACCGCGATCTCGGCGTCGTCGGCGGCCCAGATCAGCACGTCCGCGTCGCCGAGAACCTCGGCGATCTGATCGCGCGGCACCACCGCGTCGACCTCGGGGACCGTGAAACCGAGCTGGGTGAGGAACTCGGTGCGCCAACCGGCGGTCGTCACCACCGGTTGGCCGTCGTCCAGGCTGCCCTGCAGCAGCAGCGCCCGCTTGCCGTCGAAGCTCGGGTTCTCGGTGCCCAGCGCGCCGAAGCGGGCGTCGATATCGGCAATGAGCTGCTGCATCTGCTCATGTTGGAACACTGCCGCGCCGATCGCGGTGGCCTGTACCTTCCACGGCTCGAAGAACGCATCCTGGCCGGCCTGGGCGATGGTCGGGGCGACATCGGACAGCCGCGTGTAGGTCTGCTCGTCGAGGCCGGCGTTGGTAGCGATGATCAGGTCGGGATTGAGCGCGGTGATCGCCTCGAAATCGATCCCGCCGCCCAGCGTCAGCACCGCGGGCTGGGCGGCGCCCAGTGCGGGGCGAGCCCACGGCCATACCGCGAACGGCTCTCCGCCGAACCACTCGGTGACAGCTATCGGGATGACCCCCACGGCCAACAAGCAGTCCTGTCCGGTCAGGCCCGCGCTGATTACCCGGGTGGGCGGCGCGGGAACCCGGGTCTGGCCGAAGACGTGGTCGACGGTGACCGAGCCGTCGTCGGCGACGGTGCCGGGCGGGTCCGACCGGCAGGCGGTCACCGCGACCGCGCCGCCGGCGGCGAGCGCCAGCAGGAAACCACGCCGGGACCAGGTTGTCGGCACGTCGTGAGCGTAGCCGCTGATCGCATCGCGGCGGCAGTGTCACGGCTGGCTGAGGCCCCGTAGCAGCACCGCCAGTCCGTACTCGAATGCGTCGCCGGCGCGGTCGGCCATGGCGGCCCCCGCCGTGAGGGCGGCCGCGAGTTCGGGTCCGGCGTCGGCGGCGTCACCCCAGGGTTCGGCGGGTGCGGCGGCGTCGAGGGCGGAGCCGAGGACGAAGCTGTCGATGAGCGTGATGGTGCGCAGGGTGTCTTCGGCGGTGAAACCGGCCCGGGTGAGCGTGGCGGCCAACGCGTCGTACATCGCGACGGCCTGACGGGTCTGGACCGGATAGGCGGTCATCAGCGGGATCAGCCGGGGGTAGCGGGCGTAGCTGCGGTAGTAGGAGCGCACGATGTCGGCGATGACCTCGGGCCAGGGGCCGCCGAGGTCGGGGAGGCGGACCTCGCTCATGGCCCTTTCCCGGAGCAGTTCGACGATTTGCTCGCGTCCGGAGACGTGGTTGTACAGCGAGGAGGGGCTGACCTTCAGCGTGCGGGCCAATTCCGGGATGGTGAATCCGCCCGTTGCGTTGACGAGATCCATTGCGGCCCCGGCGATCAGGTCACTTGACAGGATCGCGACCTTTGGACGGCCCATGGCTTTTTCTCCTGCAGCGCTTGCGGAATGGTGGCTTGGGTCACACAATAAACGAATTGTATTCGTTTTAGGAGTATGGACATGCGCACCCTGATCGCCGCAGCCGCCGAACCGCTGTCACGTTCACACGCCTCGCACCGGCCGCCGCTGCGGGTGGGATTGGTTCAGCACCGCTGGCGCGCGGACCCCGCCGAGTTGGTCCGGGTGCTGCGTGACGGTATCGACCGGGCCGCGGGGGAGGGCGCCGCCGCGGTGTTCTTGCCCGAGATCACCCTGCTGCGCTATCCCGCAGACACCCCGGCCGGCCCGAACCCGGGTGCCGGCGCCGAGGATCTCACCGGTGGGCCGACCTTCGCGCTGGCGGCCGATGCGGCCCGCGCCAACCAAATTTTCGTGCACGCCTCGCTCTACGAGAAGGCGCCGGCGGCAGACGGTTTGGGCTACAACACCGCGATCCTGGTATCGCCGTCCGGTGAGCTGGTGGGCCGCACCCGCAAGATGCACATCCCCATCTCTGCCGGCTACTACGAGGACACCTATTTCCGTCCGGGTCCCCCCGAGGATGCCTACCCGGTGTACGCCCCGGAGGGGCTGGGCGCGCGCGTCGGACTGCCCACCTGTTGGGATGAATGGTTTCCCGAGGTCGCCCGCAACTACTCGCTGGGTGGGGCGGAGATCGTGGTGTACCCGACCGCCATCGGGTCCGAACCGGTGTTCCCGAACCTGGACACCCGGCCGCTGTGGCAACAGGTCATCGTCGCCAACGGCATCAACAGCGGCCTGTTCATGGTGGTGCCCAACCGCACCGGGAACGAGGGCGCGCTGTCGTTCTATGGCTCGTCGTTCATCTCCGACCCATACGGGCGAGTCCTGGTGCAGGCACCGCGCGACGAGGAGGCGGTGCTGGTCGCCGATCTGGACTTGGATCAGCGCCGTGACTGGCTGGAGCTCTTCCCGTTCCTGCTGACCCGGCGCCCGGAAAGCTACGGCACGCTGACCGCGCCGGTGGATCCCGCTCGGCCCTACGGCGAAGGCCACCAGGCCACGGCGGTCGTCAAGTGAGCGAACAGCAATGGCTGATGCCCGCCGAGGGCGCGCCTCAGGACCGGGTCTGGATGGCCTATCCGTCGGCGGGCTACTCACTCGGCGAGACCGAGGCCGAACAGCACGAGGCGCGCAGCACCTGGGCTGCGGTGGCGCACGCGATCGCCGAGTTCGAACCGGTCACCCTGCTGGTGGATCCCGGCGAGGTCGGCGCCGCCGAACGTTATGTGTCCCGCGATATCGAGATCGTGCAAGCTCCGCTCAACGATGCCTGGATGCGCGATATCGGGCCGACCTTCGTGCACGCCGACGACGGATCGGTCGCCGCGGTGGACTGGGTGTTCAACGGCTGGGGCGCCCAGGACTGGGCGCGTTGGGACCGGGACGCGAAGATCGGCGCGCTCGTCGCCGAGCTCGCGGGTGTACCGCTGGTGTCTTCCGCGCTCGTCAACGAGGGCGGCGGAATTCAGGTCGATGGGCGCGGCACGGTGCTGGTGACCGACACCGTTCAGCTGGATCCGGGCCGCAACCCGGGTCTGACCAGATCGGACGTGGAAGCCGAACTCGCCCGCACCATCGGCGCCGACGAGGTGGTGTGGCTGCCGCGCGGCCTGACCCGTGACTCGCAACGTTTCGGCACCCGTGGCCACGTCGACATCGTCGCCGCGTTCACCGCCCCTGGCCGACTGCTCCTGCACACCCAGACCGCCGATCAGCATCCGGATACGCTGGTGTGCAGGCAGTTACGTGAGGTACTCGCCGACAGGTTCGAGATCGTCGAGATGCCCGCCCCCGATGTGCTCACCGATGACGAGGGCTACGTCGACTACAGCTATATCAATCACCTGGTCGTCAACGGCGGGGTGATCGCCTGCAGCTTCGGTGACCGCCGCGACGCCGATGCTGCGGCCATTCTCGCCGAGCAGTATCCGGGTCGCACGGTCGTCTCGGTCGACGCGCGCCCGTTGTTCGCCCGCGGTGGCGGCATCCACTGCATCACCCAACAGCAACCGTCGACGGCGGAGTCGGCACGGTGAGCACCCTGTTCAGCGGCGGCACCATCTGGACCGGTACCGGCACCACCGATGCGCTGCTGGTGGCCGACGGTGTGGTGGCGGCGGTCGGCGCGCAGGCGCGCACGGCGCATGCCGATGACCGGGTCGACCTCGGCGGCGGATTCCTGATGCCGTCCTTCGGCGACGGGCACGCCCATCCGCTCTACGGTGGACTGGAATCGGTGGGGCCCCAGGTCCGGCCGTGTGCTTCGGTCGACGAGATCGTCGCCGCGGTCAAGTCCTACGCCGATGCCCACCCGGGGCAGGACTGGATTGTCGGCGCCTCCTACGACGGCAGCCTGGTCGAGGGCGGACTCTTCGATGCCCGCTGGCTCGACGCCGCGGTCCCCGACCGGCCGGTGGTGCTGCGGGCCTGGGACTACCACACGTTCTGGGTGAACTCGGTGGCCCTGGATCGGGCCGGCATCACCGCGCAGACCCCCGATCCGGTGCTCGGCGAGATCCCGCGCCGCGCCGACGGTTCGGTGCTCGGAACGCTGCGCGAATGGGGTGCCACCGATCTGGTCGCCGCGGTGATGCCCGCGCGCGATGAGTCCGTGCGCATCGCCGCGCTCGGTACCGCGGCGGACTACTACCTGGCGCGTGGCGTCACCTGGGTGCAGGACGCATGGGTCGAGCCCGCCGATGTCGACACCTACATCGCGGCAGCCGCATCGGGTGCCCTGCGGATGCGGTTCAATCTGGCGCTGTACGCCGACCCCCGCCATTTCGACACCCAGGTCACGGGTTTCGCCGACGCTCGAGACCGGGTGCGGGCCGCCGGCTCCCCGCTGCTGTCGGCCAATACGGTGAAGTTCTTCGCCGACGGGGTGGTGGAGAACGAGACGGGCGCCCTGCTGCAGCCGTACTGTTCCGGGCTGCACAGTCATGGCATGCAGCTGTGGGAAGGCGACGGGTTGGCCCGCGCCGCGCAGCACGTCGACGATCTGGGGTTGCAGATCCACATCCACGCCATCGGGGACGCCGCGGTGCGCCAGGCCCTCGATGCCGTCGAACACGTGGTCCGCACCAACGGCCCCCGTGACCGCCGGCCCGTGATCGCGCACGCCCAGCTGGTCGACGACGCCGACCTCGGCCGGTTCGCCGAGCTGGGCGTCATCCCGAACATGCAGCCGCTGTGGGCGCAATTGGATGCGTTGATGACGGTGCTGACGGTGCCGCGGTTGGGCGCCGAGCGATCCGAGCGGCAGTACCGCATCCGATCCCTGGAAAAGTCCGGTGCCGCATTGGCTTTCGGATCGGACTGGCCGGTGTCTTCGGGGGCGCCGCTGGACGGTATCGCGGTCGCGGTGTCGCGCCAGGCCGAGGACGGCACGCCCGCCGGTGGTTGGACACCGCAGGAGATCCTGCCCATCGAGGCCGCGCTGACCGCCTATACGGCGGGCGTCGCCCATCAGGCGTTCGCTGAATCAGACTGGGGCCGGCTGATTCCCGGGGCCAGTGCCGATCTGGTGTGGCTGGACGCCGACCCCACCGCCACGGCGGCGGCCGAGCTGCCGTCCATCGCCGTCCGGGCCACCTACCTGCAGGGGCACCTGGTCCACACGAGCGAAGGGTAACCAATGTCGACTTCCGACACCGACACCGAAGGCACACTCAAGCGGGTTCTCGGCCTGCCCTCCCTGGTGCTCTTCGGTCTCGTCTACATGGTGCCGCTCACCGTGTTCACCACCTACGGCATCGTGACCGAAACCACCGGCGGCCGACTGCCACTGGCCTATGTGGTGACCCTGGTCGCGATGGTGTTCACCGCGCGGTCCTACGCCAGGATGGCCACCGCGTTCCCGGTGGCAGGCTCGGCATACACCTACACGCAGCGGACATTCGGCGCGCCGACCGGCTTCCTGGCCGGGTGGGCGCTGCTGTTGGACTACCTGTTCCTGCCGATGATCAACTACCTGGTCATCGGCATCTATCTGGAAGCGGCCGTTCCCGCACTGCCGGCCTGGGTGATCATCGTGGTCACCATCGCGATCGTCACGGTGCTCAACGTCGTCGGTATCGTCTCGGTGGCCCGCGCCAATGCTCTGATCATCGCGATCCAGACCATCTTCATCGTTGTGTTCGTGGTGCTTGCGGCCGCATCGTTGGCGGGCGGCGGCACCGTGGATTTGGCGGCGCCGTTCACCGGCGACGGTTCGGCCGGCGGCCTGGGGCCGGTCTTCGCCGGCGCCGCCATCCTGTGCCTGTCGTTCCTGGGCTTCGACGCGGTGTCGACACTGTCCGAGGAGGCCAAGGATGCCAAGCGCAACGTGCCGCGGGCGATCATGATCGCCACCGTGGTGGCCGGGCTGATCTTCATCGTGCTGTCCTACGTCGGTCAGCTGGTGTTCCCCTCCAACGAGTTCGCCGACGTCGACTCGGGCTCACTGGAGGTGATGGTGGCCGCCGGTGGCGATTTCCTGGCGACCTTCTTCACCGCGGCCTATGTGGCCGGCGCGCTGGGATCGGCGATCACCTCACAGGCCTCGGTGGCCCGGATTCTCTACGCGATGGGCCGCGACGGCATCCTGCCACGCTCGCTGTTCGGACATGTCTCGGCACGGTTCGCCACGCCCGTGTACGCCATCCTGGTGGTGTCGGCGGTGTCGCTGCTGGCCATCGTGATCGACCTCGCGACGTTGGCGTCGTTGATCAGCTTCGGTGCGCTGGTGGCCTTCTCGGTGGTGAACCTGTCGGTGATCAAGCACTACTTCGTCGATCTGCGCGAGCGCGCGGGCGGGCAGATCATCGGCAATCTGATCCTGCCGTTCATCGGGTTCGCGCTGACACTCTGGCTGTGGACCAGCCTGTCAGTGATGACCCTGGTCACCGGATTGATCTGGCTGGCGGTGGGTTTCGCCTGGCTGCTCGGTGTGACGCGGTTCTTCCGCCGGCCCACTCCCACCTTGGATCTCAAGGAGTAGTCGGCGAGTTCGGCAGGGTGTGGCACAGCCTGCGCATGCTCGGCAAAACTACACCCCCGAACCGGCGCTCGTGCATACTTCCGGAGTGACCGACACCGAGGTCCTGATCGCGGGCGCCGGCCCGGTGGGACTCACCGCCGCCATCGAACTCGCCCGCCGCGGGGTGGCGGTCAGGATTGTCGATGCGCTGGTGGAGCCACCGCAGTACGCCAAAGCGGTTGGCGTGCAACCACGCACGTTGGAAGTCTTCGAGCGGATGGGTGTCCTGCGGCAGATTCTCGACGCCGCCGTGCCACTGCGCGGTCAAATCGTCTATGTCAACGGTGAACATGCCGGCCAGCTCGATTTCGCGCTGCCCGACGACGTGCCGTTCGGGTTCATCGGACTCCCGCAGTACTGCACGGAGCGGGTGTTGGGCGAGGAACTGGCGGCCCGCGGGGTCTGCGTGGAGCGCGGTGTCCGGTTGACCGCCTTCGAACAGGATGCCGACGGTGTCAGCGCGACATTGGCCGGCGAGGGCGCGCGGCACACGGTGCGGGCCAGGTATCTGGTCGGTGCCGACGGCGCGCACTCCGCGGTCCGCAAGGGCCTCGGACTGACCTTCGAGGGCGGGGCATTCGAAGAGCAGTACATGCTCGGCGATGTCGAGGTCGACTGGTCGCAGCCGCCGGGATACGCCATTCGCGCGATGCACCGCAGCGACGGCACGATCGACGACCTGCTGGTGTGCATCCCGTTGCCCGGTCGGGGGCGCTACCGGATGTCGACGCTGGTACCCCCGGACCTGTCCACCCCAGACTCCGGTGAGGTGCAACACGGACTCGAGATCGGCGACTCGCCTGAGCTGCAACATATTCAGTCGGTGATCGACCGGCTCTCCCCGGAGCCCGCCACGGTGAGCAACATGCGCTGGTCCTCGAAGTTCCGGATCAGCCACCGCATCGTCGACGCCTACGGCAGGGGCCGGGTTTTCGTCGCCGGCGATGCCGCGCACATCCATCCGCCGACCGGCGCGCAGGGGATGAACACCGGTATCCAGGATGCCGTCAATCTGGCCTGGAAGCTGGCGCTCGCGGTGAGCGGTGAGGCCGCCGAGGGACTACTGGACAGCTATGACGCCGAGCGCCGCCCTGTCGGCGAGCAGGTGGTGGGGCGGACCGTGCGCAGCGCCCGGGACGGCATCGGTGCCGACTCCGAGGACCCGGAGTTCGTCATCCGCCGGGAGGCTCAACTGTTGATCAGCTATGCCGACAGCCCCATCGTCTCCGTTGGCGCCGGTGGCCGTGCGCCCGATGCCCGCGGACTGTCCCGGTCGGCCGCAACCGATCCGGTGCGGCTGTACACAGTGCTGGCCGGCGCCCGGCACACCCTGGTGTTGTACGCCGATGACACGACGAATATCGATCTTCTCGAAGTGGCCGCGGCCGCTGCCCAGGATGCGGCGCACGGGCTCATCGACGTCTATGTGGTCGCCCATCCCGACGCAGATGCGGATATCACGGTGCTGCCGCTGCTGCGGGATGCCGAGGGGGATTTCGCCCGTGCGTACGAGGTCGACGGCACCACGGCGATCGTGATCCGCCCAGACGGTCAGCTCGGCTATGTCGGTCCGGCAGCGGCCGATTCGCTGACCGGGTATCTGAAGCGGACGTTCGCCTGAAGTACCGATGGTGACCCTCTGGCCGAGATCGAGCCCAGGGTTGCCGATCAAGGCTCTCTGGTGGGATTCGCGACCCTCACGTCGATCTCGACCCTAGGGAGTCAACTGCACTTTGAGGTGATCTCCGGCCCGTGACATCGCCGCGTCATAGCCCGCCGCAGCCTCGTCCAATGGCAGCGTGGTGGTGAAGATCCCGTCCACATTCAGCCGGCCGGACTGTAACAATGGCACCAGTTCGGGCCAGGTCTGCTGCACCGGCGCGGTGGTCAGCCGGATGGTCAGGCTGCGGATCAGGCAGGCCAGCGCGGGCAGTGGATAAGGCTGCAGGTCGTGCACACCGACGATCGACACCGTTCCGCCGGTGCGCACGGCATCGAGCGCGTCGTTGATCGAGGTGTCGGTGCCGACCGCGTCGATGACGGCGTCCACGCCGAGACCACCGGTGGCCTCCCGGATGGATTGCGCCCCCGGCGGGGCCACGGGTACCGCGCCGGCGGCCTGCGCGCGGTCGCGCCGCGACTGCACCGGGTCGACGGCGTACACGGTCGCCGCGCCGAGGGGCATGGCGCTGCGCAGCGCGCACATGCCGACCGCGCCGAGTCCGACGATGCCGACCGAGCCGCCCAACGGGATATCGGCGCGCTTGGCCGCCGCCCACCCGGTGGCCAGGTTGTCGGTCAGCAGCAGCGCCTGCTCGGTGCTGATCCCGTCGGGCATGGCGAGCAGCTGGAAGTCCGCGGCCGGCACCGCGAGCAGTTCGGACTGTGCGCCGCCCAGCGCGCCGGACCCGAAGATCTGCGGGCCGTGCACGCAGCGGATCGGATCGCGGGTGGCGCATCCCGCGCACCGTCCGCACCCAGCGACCGAGGACACCAGCACCCGGTCACCGACGTTGAAACCGGATACCTGCGAACCGGTTTCGACCACGGTGCCGATCGCTTCGTGGCCGAGCGCGAGCGGCTCGAAGAGGGGGTAGTGGCCCTCCAGGAAGTGCAAATCGGACCCGCAGATGGCGGTGGACTCGATCTTGACGATGGCGCCGTGGGCCCCGGGCAGCTCCGGATCGGGCCGGTCCTGCACGGTGATCGCTCCGCTGGCGTCGACCAGCACTGAACGCATGCTCATTCCTCCCGGTAGTCAGACCAGATGGGCTCGTATACGGCGGCGTGGTAGGTGCTCAGCCGCCACGGGCTGACGGTGTGGATCTCGCCGTCGGTGTTCTTGAAATAGGAGTGTTCGATCGACGGGTGGGCCCACACGGTCTTGCGGATCTCTTCCTGGGAGCGTCGATGCCATTCGGCGGTCGGCTCCGGCAGCGGTTCCAGGGTGCGGAGATTCTTCGTGATCAGGTGCTCCAGGCACTGGTTGATATAGCGCATCTGCAGTTCGGAGTTCAGGATCAGGCTGCCGCCGTGGGCCAGGTGCGCGCCCGGCCCGTAGGTCATGAAGAAGTTCGGGAAGCCGGGCACCGTGATGCTGCGGTAGGCGTAGGGCCGGCTGCCCCATACCGTGTGCAGGTCTGCGCCGCCACGGCCGATCACCGTCATCGGGAACAGTACCTCGGTGGCGCGGAAACCCGTGGCGTACACGATGATATCGGCCGGGTATTCGGTGCCGTCGCCCGCGACGACCCCGGTCGGGGTGATCCGTTCGATGGGGGTGCGGACCAGCTCGACATCGTCCCGCTTGAGCGTTGCCAGCCAGCTGCCGTTGTCCTGCAGGGTGCGTTTTCCGGTCGCGGGATAGTCCGGCAGCACCTTGGTCAGCAGGTCGGGATCGTCGCCGACCTGGGTGGTGATCCAGTCGGTGAACATGATCCGGGCGATCGCATTGATCTCGCTGACCGCGTTTTGCTGGTCGGGGTAGTCCGGGTCGACGATCGCGGCGTCCAAACCTTTGTCGGCGCCGGGCCACAGCAGCAGGAAGCGGTACCAGCGGCCGTAGTAGGGCAGATGCTCCATGGCCCAGCGCACGCCGTCGGCGACGGGCTCGTGGTACATCGGGTTGGGGAACATCCATTGCGCGGTGCGCTGGAACACCGTGAGGTGCTCGACCGTGTCGGCGATCGCCGGCGCGATCTGGAAGCCGCTGGCGCCCGCGCCGATGAGCGCGACGCGCTTGCCGGTGACATCGACGCCGTGATCCCAGGCCGCGGAGTGAAAGGACGGTCCGGTGAAGGTTTCCGCGCCCGGGAAGTCCGGGATGTTGGGTCGGTTGAGCTGGCCGACGGCGGTGATGACGGCGTTGGCGGTGAAGGTGCCGTTCGCGGTGTCAACCGTCCAGACGTCGCCGTCCCACCGCAGCGCGTGCACCTCGGTGTTGAACCGGATGTGTGCGCCGAGGTCGTGGCGGTCCACCACATCGGCAAAGTATCGGCGCAGCTCGGGCTGCTCGGCGAAGAAGTGGTCCCAATGGTTGCTGGGTTCGAAGCTGTAGCAGTAGAAGTGGTTTGCGACATCGACGCGCGCCCCGGGATAGCTGTTCTCCCACCATGTTCCGCCCGGGCCGGCATTCTTCTCCAAGATGGTGAAGTCGATACCGGCCTGCTTGAGCCGCACACCGGCGAGCACACCGGATTCGCCGGCCCCGATCACGATGACGTGGAAGTCCCCGGGGTTCTGCAGGGTCGCGGGTCGGCGGGGGTCCGTCCCCTCGAGGTCGAGCTCCTCGAGCACCAACGGCAGGTTGTCCTCGCCGACGTGTTCGCACGCCGCCCAGTCCAGCATCTCGCGAACCAGATCCGGCGGCAGCGGGTCGGGGACCGGGCAGCCGGCATCGCGGTAGGCCGCGATGATCGGTAGCGCCTCGGCGCGGGCACGGGCCTTGTCCTCCTCGGACATGAACCCCTGCACCTCGTTGAGAAACAGTCCGGCCTGCTTGTAGTCGCGGATGAACCGCGGGTCGCCGCTGATGTGCACCAACGACAGCAGCAGCGTCGGGACGCTGACCTGCTCCAATGCCGCGGCAATGGCGGCATCGGAGGCGTCGAACGGGCTGCCGGCGTGGAAGCTGCGCGTCACGGGCAGTTACGCTACGACGCGTTGCGTTATAGGGCAAGGGTGTGCGTTGCACGATGTAGTGCTCGGATCAGCCCAGCAATGCCTCCGGATGAATGGGCAGATCGCGAACGCGGATGCCGGTGGCGTTGAACACGGCATTGCCTATCGCGGCGGCCGAGCCGACCGTGCCCAGTTCGCCGACCCCGCGGGCACCGACGTCACTGAAGTCGGGGTCGTCGCCGTCGAGACAGACCGCGTCGATGAACGGCACGTCGGCGTTGACCGGAACCACGTAGTCGGCCAGGTTGGCCGCCGCCGGGCGGCCTCCGGAATCGATGGGATTGGCTTCCAGTAGGGCATGCCCGATGCCGAAGATCACGCCACCCACGACTTGGCTGCGGGCAGCCTTGGCGTTGATGACCCGGCCGATGTCGACGACGGTGGTGAACCTGGAGACGCGTGTTTCCCCGGTCAGCGAGTTCACCCGAACCTCGCAGAAGTGGGCGCCGAACCCGTGTGCGGCGAACCGGGGGTTCAGGGTGTCGTCGTTGCTCTGGATGGCTTCGACCTCCGGGATGCCCAACGTGCGGAGCAGATCGGCGAAATCGATGCGTGCGTTGGTCGTTCGCAGGGCCCCGGCAGCGTAGGACACCGGTGTCCCGGCACCGGACAGCGGCGAGGCCGGATTCGTCGACGCGGCCTGGATGAGGTTGCCGATCGCGGCCCGCGCGGCGGCGCGGGCGGTCGGAGCCATGCTTCCGGTGGCGCGGGAGCCGACCGCGCCGGGGCCGGGCGGCAATATGGTGTCACCCACCTCCGTGACGACACGGTCCATCGGCAGGCCCATCGCGTCGGCGACGACGATCGCCAGCGCGGTGGCAGCGCCGGTCCCGATGTCCATGACGCCGGTCGACGCCAGGACGGTGCCGTCGTCGCGGAAGCGCACCCGGACCGCGTTGGCGGCCCGACCGGCGGCCGGGTAGATCGCCGTAGCCATGCCCATCCCGATCATCCACTGACCGTCGCGGTTCGCGGCGGGGGTGAGCGTGCGGCGTTCCCACCCGAACCGCGTGGCCCCCAGTCGGTAACACTCGTCGAGTCTTTTGCTGGTCCATCGGCGATCCGTGCCGGGCAGCGTCGTCGCATAGTTGCGCAGCCGCAGTTGCACCGGGTCCACGCCGGTGGCCACCGCCAGTTCGTCCATCGCCGTCTCGATGGCGAACGCACCGGGTGCTTCGTTGGGCGCACGCATCGCCCAGGTCGGCGGGGTGTCCAGGGTGACATGACGCTGGTCGACGTGCAGATTCGGAGTGCGGTAGAGCGCGGCGGTGGTCTCGGCGGCGGTGCGCAGCGGCCACCCGCCCACGGCGGGAGCCTCGGCATCGGATTCGTGGCTGACGGCGGTGAGTGTCCCGTCTGCGCGCGCGCCCAACCGAACTCGTTGCCGTACCGCGGAGCGGTGCCCGACAATGCTGAAGACCTGACTGCGATTGAGGACGAGTTTGACGGGACGGTTCAGTTCACGGGCGGCCGCGGCACCCAGAAGGACGTCCGACCAGGGGAGTACGCGGCTGCCGAATCCGCCACCGACGTAGGTCGAGATGATCCGCACCTGCTCGGGCGCCAGCCCGAGCGCGTCGGTGATGCCGGCGACCGCGCGGCCGGGAAACTGTGTGCCGGTGTAGAGGGTCAGAAAGTTGTCCCGCCACAACGCCACGGACGCATGCGGTTCCATCGCCGCAGCGTGCTGGGCCGGTTGGGTGACCGTGGTCTCGACGATGACCTCGCTATCGCGTAGGGCGGCGTCGATCGAGGCAACACCGGGCGCCAGGACGGTCCGGTTGCCCGACTCCGGTATCGCGATGCTGACGCCCCGTCCGGCATCGGCAAGAGATGTCCGAGGGGTGCGGGGCTGATAGTCGGTGGTGATCATGGCTGCGGCGTCGCGGGCGTGTTCGAAGCTGTCGGCGACCACCACGCCGATGGCCTGGCCGAAGAACCGAACCTCGAGGTCCTGTAGCGGACGGTAGCGCTCCCCGAGCGCATCGTCGGCGACGGCTTGCAACCGCAGCGGTGCGAATGGCGTGTACACCGCCAGGACGCCGGGTGCCCGCTCGGCCGTGTCGGTCTGCATCGCGGTGATTCTTCCCAGCCCGATGGTCGCGGACACCAGGACTGCGTGGGCCAGATCCGGCTGTGGGTAGTCGGCGGAATAGCGTGCGCTACCCGTGGTTTTGGCACGGCCGTCCACACGGGAGATATCGCCGCCCAGCGGTGACGGGCTCATGCGCCGGCCGTGACGTCGGTGAGAGCACGGATGATCGCCCGGCGTAGCAGGTGGGGTTTGAAACTGTTGTGCCGCAGCGGCCGGGCATCGCCGGCCGCGGCCTCGGCGGCTCTGGTGAAGGTCACGTCGGTGGCGGGTCGGCCCGACAGCAGAGACTCCACTTCGGTGAGCCGCCACGGCACCGTGGCCACGCCGCCGGCGGCCAGCCGTGCCCGGGTGATGATCCCGCCGCGTAGGGTGATGGCCACGGCCACCGAAGTGAGTGCGAATTCGTAGGATTGGCGGTCGCGGATCTTGAGGTAGCCCGATCGGGTGCCCGCCGGTAACCGAGGTACGGTGATGGCAGTGATCAATTCGCCCGGCCTCAGTTCGTTCTCCACCTCTGGTGTCGAACCTGGCCTCCGATAGAACCGTTGGAGGCTTACCCTGCGCTCGCCGTCTGCGCTGCTCAGTTCCACCGCCGCCTCGGCGGCCACAAGCGCAACGGCCACATCGCTGGCGTGGGTGGCCATGCAGTCGTCGCTTGTGCCGAGTACCGCGTGGGCACGGTTGTACCCATCGACGGCTGAGCAGCCGGTGCCGGGGTTTCGCTTGTTGCAACGCGCCGACACATCGCGAAAGTAGCTGCACCGCGTGCGCTGCAACAGATTTCCTCCCATGCTGGCCATGTTGCGTAGTTGAGGAGAGGCGCTCAGTTCCAGCGCTTCGCTGATGAGTGCAAAGTTGTCTCGTACCGAGGGATGTTCGGCGACATCGCTCATGCGCTCCAGTGCTCCGATGCGTAAGCCGTTGGTGTCAAGAGTGATACCGGTCAGTGGCAAGTCGTTGATGTCGATGACGTGCGCAGGGGTCAGAACCTCCAACTTCATCAGATCGACCAACGTGGTGCCTCCGGCGAGGTATGCCCTGGTGGGGTCGGTCTGCGCGGTGGCGTCGGCCACCGAGTCGGCTGTTGTGTAGGCGTATGGATGCATATCAGGACATCCGGTCACGGGCGGTCTTTACCGCCTCGACAATGAATGGGTAAGCGCTGCAACGGCATATGTTGCCCGACATGTGTTCGCGGATCTCTGCGTCGGTGCGACCGTATCCGCCCTCGATGACGGATACCGCAGACATGATCTGGCCCGGTGTGCAGAAGCCGCATTGCAGGGCATCGTGGTCGATGAATGCCTGCTGCACGGGATGCAGCTCGTCACCGTTGGCGAGCCCCTCGATGGTGGTGACTGCGCGGCAGTGCACGGCGGGAGCCAAGGTGAGACACGAGAGCACCCGTCGACCATCGAGGTGCACGGTGCAGGCCCCGCATTGTCCGTGGTCGCATCCCTTCTTGGTGCCGGTCAGCCCGATCTGGTCGCGCAGTGCGTCCAGTAGCGTGGTGCGCGGGTCGACGTCGAGTGTGTGCTCGGTGCCGTTGACGTTCAACGCGATTGCGATGGCGTCTGCAGGGGCGTCCGAGCTGTCGCGGTCCGAGGCGAGCCGCGAGATCACTACGGTGCCACCGACTGACACCGCGACAACGGTGCCGGTCCATCCGATGAAGCTGCGGCGCGTGACCCCGGACGCGTCGGACGTGGCCGTTGGTTCGGGTTGGGGTGTGGCCGGTATGTCAATGGGGTTGTCTGGCATTCGTTCTCCGTCGTCGGCGGTGGCCCGTCAAGGTGTCATTCACGATTCCAGCCCGGCGAACTGTCGTTCAGGGACCGGCAGTCCGTGGATGCCCGATCCGGGGATCGGATCGGCCGAACTCGGCCCGCATCGCCTGTGCAGAGGCACAATTGATAGCAGGGGGTGTGCTGTCCGACATGATGGAGCGCATCAGGCACGGTGGTCCCTCCCGTTCGGCGGTGCGGTTACCTGCGCAACGTTATGTGGAGTTGTCGGCGCTGGGCGGGATGCATAGCGAACTCATATCTGCCCTCGCGCTGGTGCACCGCCGCGTGGTGGATCCAGGTCATCGACGACTCAGTTCTGCGGTGGGACCGATGACGTCGGGTGTGCCGTCAGACTCCGTCTGACACCGCCGGCGACCTCTGCGGCGAGTGCGTCGACGTCGACGTCGCGGGCTGTGGAGAACGCCATCATGGCGGTGCCCCGCAACAGCCCGATGAGCGCCACTGCGGCCAGCGTCGGGTTGGTATCGGTGCGGATCGACGTGTCGGCCAGGCCATCTCGGATGTGTTGTTCAAGGAGCTGGCGAAACCACCTGTCGCGCTCGGCGAACAGCGGCGCCAGCGCGGGTTCCGCCCCGGTGGACTCGGTCCATAATTTCAGAAACGCCTCCGAGCGCGGCGATCGCTCGTGCATTCCTCGCAGGTATGTCTCGATGAACTGGGTCAAGCGTCCCAATCCGGTGGGCGAGGCGGGCGGTACGTCAAATCGCTGGGTGTAGCTGATGAGTTCTTCGAGCAAGCGCGCCCTGCTGCCGAAATGGTGGTTGACGATACCGCGGCTGTAGCCGGCGGCCTGGCCGACGGCGGCCACCGATACCGCGCGCGACCCATGCGCTGCGACCAGCACCGTCGCAGCATCCAGTACGCGTTGTCGGGTCTCGGCGCGGCGCTCGGCTTGGGTGCGCCGGACCGGCGGGGGAGCGGGCATGGCGGACATTCTCGCGCATCGGGTTGTCGGAGGTGCGATGTAAGTTGCGTGTCGTACAGCAAGTAACTTACCAACTCAGGAGTTCACCATGTCCATCCTCAATGCCTCCGACCTCGAGCGCTTCGTCGCGGCCGACCCAGACGGCCCGGTGGTGATGCTGAATCTGTTGCGGTTCGTCCCGGACGGGGCCGCGAGGTACATGCGCTACATCGAGCGCTTCACCACATCCGGACTCAACGAGCGCTACGGCGTCTCGATCGTCTACGTCGGCACCGGTCACCCGGCGCTGGTGGCGGCCGACGGCGGGGATTGGGACATGGTGGCGCTGGTCAGCTACCCGAGCCGGCGGAGCTTCGTCGACATGGTCAACGATCCGGATTACGAAGCGTTCGAGCACCTTCGCACCGAAGCGGTCGCCGACGCCGTCCTGCAGCCCACCACCACCACGGCGTTGTGAGCTGGCCGGGCCGGGAGTGCGGCCCGCTGCGCCATTCAGCGGGCCGCCGGGGGCACCTGACGCCCGACACCGACGGTGATCCGCGGCGCTGCGGCCGGGTCCAGCCACTGAATCAACGTGCGCATCTGGTCCCGACCGATGGCCACGCAGCCCCACGTCGGGTCGCCGTCGGTGACATGGACGAAGATGCCCGCCGAGCGGCCGGGGGTGCGCTGCGGGTTGTGGTCGACGAGCACCGCATAGTCGTAGATCTCGCCGGAGCGCCCCAGGTTCTCGGCGTCGTCGGACGGCATCGTCGTCGACCGCACGAGGGTGTTGTAGGTGGGTGAGTCGACGTCCTCGTCCCACCAGTCCGAGTCGTCCACCCGGGTGTAGGGCATCGCGGTGCCCGGGTCGGACTCCCGGCCGAAGGCCATCCCGAGAGGGAAGGTGCCGACCGGGGTGCGGAAGACATCGTCCTGCGGTTCGCCCACGCCCAGTTCGCCGAGATCGGCGTGGACCGGTCCGAGAACCGTCCGCCATTGGCCACCGGTCCGCTCGTAGGCGGTCAAGGTGCCGACCGGCGAATCGGCTTGCGGCGCCTCCACGATGATCAATTGTTCCCGCGGCGGCGTCGCCTCCGCTGCGCCCGCAGCCAGCGCACCGAGCACCATGGCGGCCGGACCCGCGAGAAGATGTACCAGCTTCAGGGGCATCGGTGAGCGTCCTTCCGGTCGACACCTCGACACTAACCGGGGGGCCGGCCGGATAGTTTCTGTCGCATGCCGGATTCAGCTGCTGTGCGGGCCGCCGATTCGTGGCGCTCATCGCGCGGGCCCTTCGGGCGGCTGACGCATCACGCGACGAGCTGAACAATGGAGAAGAGAACCGACAGCAGAATGGACGAAGATGACCTCCGAGACATCGACAGGCCGGTCCCACCACATTCCCGCATTGGTGGTGTCGCTGTTGGCCGTCGCGCTGGTCGCGACCCTGGGCGGGATGGCCTCCGTGGACGCCGCGTCCGAGTACGGCACGCTCGACCAGCCCAGTTGGGCGCCGCCGTCCTATCTCTTCGGGCCGGTGTGGACCGTCCTCTACCTGCTCATGGCGGTGGCAGCTTGGCTCATCTGGCGAACGAACCCCCGGTGGAGCAATCCGGCGATCCTCGCCTACGGCGTGCAACTCACCCTCAACCTGATCTGGTCACCGTTGTTCTTCGGACTCGGCTGGCGGGGCCTGGCGTTGGTCGACATCGTGTTGCTCGATATCGCCGTCATCGTCACCGTGGCACTTTTCTGGAGGTCCAACCGGGCAGCCGGTGCGATGCTGCTCCCGTACCTGGCCTGGGTGCTGTTCGCGACGGCGCTGAATTATTCGGTGTGGTCCCTGAACAGTTGAGTCGAAGGTCCCCCTTCGGAGTCACATTGAGGTGCCGCTGAGTCTCCGCACCCGCGCGCACCCGCCTACCCTGGGTAGCCGCGCTGACCACATGCGGTGACCCAGGGAGTAGTTCATTGAGTACCGGACCGGCTACCCGGGCAGAAACCGAAGCGGCGCCGCGCGCTGGCGTGGTCATCGGCCTGCTGGTGTTCTCGGCATTCGTCATGATCCTCAACGAGACGATCATAAGCGTCGCACTGCCCGTACTGATCGTCGACCTGCAGATCGCCGCCCGCACCGCGCAATGGCTCACCAGCGGCTTTCTGCTGACCATGGCTGTGGTGATCCCGATGTCCGGATCGCTTCTCCAGCGCTTCCCGGTGCGGGCCATCTTCATATCGTCGATGTCGCTGTTCTGCGTGGGCACGCTGGTGGCGGGGCTGGCACCCGGCTTCGGCGCGCTGCTGGCCGGGCGCATCGTGCAGGCCTGCGGGACCGCGGTCATGGTGCCGCTGCTGATGACGACGGTCATGAAGTTGATCCCCGCCGACCGTCGCGGTCAGACGATGGGCACCATTTCGATCGTCATCGCCGTCGCGCCTGCCGTCGGCCCCACCTTGTCCGGGGTCATCCTCGGGTCGTTGGACTGGCGATGGATGTTCTGGATCGTGCTGCCCATCGCGGCGGCCGCCCTGATCGCGGGGTGGCTGTGGCTACGGGTCGCCGATGAGCGCGAGAACTCCACCCGGATCGACCCGGTCTCGGTACCGCTGTCGGCGATCGCCTTCGCGGGCTTGGTGTTCGGGCTCTCCGAGCTCGGCGCCGGGCACGGGGGCCAGACCGTCCCGGCATGGGTACCGCTGTCCGTCGGGGCGCTGGCGATGGCGCTGTTCGGCGCCCGCCAGCTGCAGCTGCAGCGCGACGATCGCGCGTTGCTGGACCTGCGGCCGTTCGGTCACCGCCGGTTCTCCATCTCGGTGGGGCTGGTGGTGATCGGGTTCACCGGGCTTTTCGGCGCCATCATCATGGTGCCGCTCTACGTGCAGGACGTGCTGAACCAGAGCGCGCTGGTCGCCGGTTTGACGAGTCTGCCGGGCGGCCTGCTGATGGGTCTGGCGGGGCCATTGGTCGGACGGGTCTACGACCTGCACGGCGCGCGCAGGCTCGTCGTGCCCGGTTCGATCATGCTGTTTGTCTCCCTGTGCGGTTTCACGATGTTGTCCACGCGCACGCCCATCTGGGAACTCGTTGTGCTGCAGACGATCATGATGGTGGGTTTGGCGATGATGTTCACCCCGCTGATGACCGATGCGCTCAGCGCACTACCCGAGGGCCTGTACTCCCACGGCAGTGCCATCATGACGACCCTGCAGCAGGTCGCGGGAGCGGCGGGCACCGCGTTGTTCGTGACGGTCATGGCGAAGGCCTCCAGGTCGGGCGGCGCCCCGGATATGCCGGGCGTGCACGCGGCCTTCCTGGCGGCTGCGATGATCGGCGCCGTCGCGGTGGTGCTGGCGTTCTTCACCGGGACGCGGCCGCTACCGGCCGGCGGAACACCCTCGCACTGACGCGCGTTTGCCGGCTATGCGGGCTGGAGGTCGTCGTCCTGGGACTGCCGGGTGGTGGCCGGGCGGCGGGCGCCGACGTGATCCCACTGCACGCGCACCTCGGTGCCCGTCGGCGTCGAGTCGACCACGCAGCGATCCGCGAGCGCCCGGATCAACATCGTGCCGCGCCCACGCCCGGGATTGGGGGCCATCGCGGGGTCCTTGAGGTGCCAGCGGCCTTCGTCGGCGATCCAGACCGTCAGCGTGGCCAGTTCCGGGTCATGTTCGGCGCGGATGTGCATCGGCCCGGGCTGCGCGCAATGCTGGTAGGCGTGTTCGGCGGCGTTGGCCAACGCCTCGTTGACGGCCAGCACGACATCGGCGGACTTCTCCGGGTCCAGTGCCAGCTGCTGGGTCACCCAAGCCGAGAAGTCCTCGCGGAGTTGCGCGGCATGGGGCATGGTGGCAACGACTCCGGTGCGGGAGAAGGCCGCACGCTGCTGTGCTTGCTCATCCATGACAGGTGCACTTTACCCATTTTGGCTGCCGCCCAATCCGCGACATCTCGACGCGCCGTCACGATCTGGCAAACACGGGTGTGCGGTGCACCCGAGCCCGACGGTGAGAACGCGCATCATGGGATGATGGCAACCGATTCGTTGAGCGACGATGTGACCCGATTTCTGTCGCAGGGCACCCGCACCGGAAAGCTGGGATATGTGGCGGCCGACGGCCGTCCACTCATCGCCCCCGTCTGGTTCTTGGTCGAGGAGGGCCGACTGGTCTTCAACACCGGCCAGGACACCGCGAAGGCCCGCGCGCTGCAGCGTGATCCCCGGGTGGTGCTCGTCGTCGACGACGAGCACCCACCGTTCTCCTTCGTCCAGGTGCAGGGCACAGCGGACATAAGCGTCGATGACCCCGACCTGCGCGGGACGGCCACCCGGATCGCGGCTCGCTACATGGGTGCCGACCGCGCCGAGGAGTACGGCGCGCGCAACGGCGTCCCCGGCGAACTGGTCGTCCGGATCACGCCGCAGAAGGTCATCGCGGCCTTCGACATCGCGGCCCCCGACGAGTAGCGCGAACTCTCTGTAGCGTTGTCGAGGGCACGTTTCCGTGGGCCAGATAACGGCAATACGAGCGTCGGCGGGGCTGCGGCTGCGCGAGAACGAGGGAGGAGTCAGATGTCGTCACACGCGGCTGAGCCGTCCGAAGCTGGCTCCGAGACCTCGGACCACGAAACCGAAGACCAGGCCAACGAGCCGGCCGAGATCACCTTCGACGAACACCTGCACCCGGCGCGGCCCAAGGCGCTGCGCTTCCGCCCGCGGGTGCGGACCCCCTTCGTGCGCCGGTCGCTGGCGCAGGACGGCCCGCCGACCGGAGAGAACGAAGCCTACGTCTCCTGGCTGCTGGCCCAGTCGATGCTCGCCGATGCCAACGAGATCAGCCAGCAGTTCTCCGGACAGGGTTCGATGTGGCAGAACCCTTTTGCCCGGCCGAACCCGCGCACCGCGGTCGAGACCGCTTCGGTCTGGTTCACCGCCTATCCGCTGTCGCTGATCACCCGTCCCGACGAATCGTTCCTCAAGGCGATGGCCGATGAGGCGTTGTGGAAGGCATTCGCCGAGATCGGCATCCAGGCCGTACACACCGGTCCGGTGAAGCGGGCCGGTGGCATCTCGGGCTGGCAGCTGACGCCGAGCGTCGATGGCCACTTCGATCGGATCAGCACGCAGATCGATCCCGCCTTCGGCTCCGAGGAGGAGTTCCGCCAGATGTGCGGCACCGCCAATTGGTACGGCGGCAGCATCATCGACGACATCGTCCCCGGCCATACCGGCAAGGGCGCCGATTTTCGGCTGGCGGAGATGAAATACGCGGACTACCCGGGCATCTACCACATGGTCGATATCGACCCCCGTGACTGGGAGCATCTGCCCGAGGTGCCCGCCGGCGCGGATTCGGTGAACATCGATGCCGCGACCGAGGATTGGCTCGACAAGGCCGGCTACATCATCGGGCGTCTGCAGCGCGTCATCTTCTATGCCGAGGGCATCAAGGAGACGAACTGGAGCGTGACCCGACCCATCGTGGGCGTCGACGGCGTCGAACGACGATGGGTGTACCTGCATTACTTCAAGGACGGACAGCCCTCGATCAACTGGCTGGACCCCAGTTTCGCCGGAATGCGCCTGGTGATCGGTGACGCGCTGCATTCGCTGTCGGACCTCGGCACCGGTGGACTGCGGTTGGATGCCAACGGATTCCTCGGTGCCGAAAAATCCACCGAGGACGACGTGGGCTGGTCCGAGGGGCATCCGTTGTCGCAGGCGGCGAACCAGTTCATCGGCAGCATGGTGCGCAAGCTGGGCGGATTCACCTTCCAGGAACTGAATCTCACCATCGACGACATCCGAGAGAACAGCATCGCCGGGCCGGATCTGTCCTATGACTTCATCAACAGGCCCGCCTACCATCACGCGTTGGCCACTGCCGACACCGAGTTTCTCCGGTTGACGCTGCGCACCACCCTGGACACCGAGATCGACCCGGCTTCCTTGGTGCATGCCTTGCAGAACCACGACGAGCTGACCTACGAACTGGTGCACTGGTCGGCCGGCCACCGCGACGATATCTACACCTACAAGGGCCACGAGATCACCGGTGAAGAGCTGGGGCACAGTGTGCGCACCGACCTCATCGAGGCGCTCACCGGCCCCGACGCCCCATACAACCTGGTGTTCACCACCAACGGGATCGCGTGCACCACCGCGACCGTCATCGCGGCGACGCTCGGTGTCACCGACCTCGGACAGATCACCGATATCGACCGGATCCGGCGCGCCCATCTGCTGCTGGCGATGTTCAACGCCCTGCAGCCAGGGGTGTTCGCACTCTCGGGCTGGGACCTGTGCGGCATGCTCACGCTGCCACCCGCCGAGGTGAGTGAGCTGCTCCGCGGCGGGGACACCCGCTGGATTCACCGCGCAGCGCACGACCTGATGGGCGTGAATCCCGGCGCGACCCATTCCAGTGCCGGAATGCCGCGCGGTACAAGCCTTTACGGATCGATCCCGGATCAGCTTGCCAGCGAATCCAGCTTCCTGCGCCAGTTGCAGGCGATCTTGGCGGTGCGCACCCATTTCGGCATCGCCACCAGCACCCAGGTCGACATCCCCGAGGTGTCGCACCGCGGCATGCTGGTGATGGTGCACCAGTTGGCCGACCCGCACCAACTGCAGCTGACGGTCCTCAACTTCGCCAACGCCGATATCGCCGGCACCGTGCGGTCGGAGTTTCTGCCGCCCGACGCGGTGGTCTCGGACATGTTCAGCGGCAAGCCGATTGCCCATGTCGACGATCTGCACAGTTTCACCGTGGAGATGCCGGCACACCACGGGATGTCGTTGCTGGTGGAACGGCCGGCCACCGACGAGACCGTCGACTGACCCGATATCCGGGGTCGCGCGTGGTCCCTCGGCGGACGCTGCCGCCCGGGCGCTACTCGGCGGTCGTCACAACGAATGCGGCGTCGGGCTCTGCGCTGACTCCCACTTCGACTCGAGGGACCGGCTCACCGGCTCACCGGCGGCCATCTCACGCTGGAAGGTCACGCCGTCGTCACCCTCGAAGGTGACCAGGAAGCCCGAGCCGGTCTCCTGCTTGTGCACCACCTTGTACGGCAGTTCACCGGCACCGCGATCGAGGAAGACGATATCGCCGGGGGACACCGCGTCGATGCGGGCGTCAACAGAAGAATCAGACATGACTGGTCGGTAGCCCGATCCGCGTTCGCCCAAACCTGTCGTGGGCGTACGGTCACCGGCTCGGCGTTGCCGGGGGCACTCCGAACGCGAGCACCGCGACGTCATCCTCGACTCCGGTACCCAACTCGTCGAGCAGGCCCCGCAGCACACCGACGATCCCGGCGGCGCCGGCCGGCGCGGAGGCGCGGATGAGCCGCAGCAACGCGCCGTCGTCGTCGTAGCGCGCCGGACCCGAGCCGGTGCGGGCCTCGGTCAGGCCGTCCGTATAGAGCACCAGCGTATCTCCGGGGCCCAGGTGCATCCGCCAGCCGAGAAAGCGCGGATTCTCGATCATGCCGACCGCCTGGCCGCCGACGGTATCGGCGAAATAGGCGTTGCCGTCACCGGTGAGCAGCAGCGGGGGCAGATGGCCGGCGCTGGCGAGATCGACGTCGAACCCGTCGACGCGTGGGGTCAGGTTCCCGTAGACCAGCGTGCACAGGCGGTGGCCGGCGATACCCAACTGCCGGTTGAGCACCGTGTTGAGGTTGCCCAGCACGCGTTCGGGGTCATCGTCGAACACCGCGGCCGAGCGCAGCGCATACCGGGTGAGGGTGGTGACCACGGCGGCGTCGACGCCCTTGCCTGCGACATCGCCGAGGAAGAAACCCCAGGAGGTCGGTGACAGTGGGAACAGATCGTAGAAGTCACCGCCGACATCGTCGGCCGAGGCGGTGTGGTAGTGATCGGCGGCGTCCAGCCCCGGCGGCGGTGACAGCAGCGGGGGATGCAGCGAGCGACGCAGCGTCTCGGCAAATGCCCGCGCACGTTCCTGCTCGGACTCGGCGCGGCGTCGTTGCGCGAGCAGTTCGCGTTCGTAGGCCCGTCGATCGCTGGCGTCCACCGCGGTGACCCGCCACAGTTCCGGTGATCCAGTGGAGCTCGTTTTCACGTTGGCGGTCAAGAACATCGGTATCCGCGCGCCGTCGGCGGCCAGCATGTCGACGGTGACCCCTTCGAGCTGGCCGGTCATCCGCAGCAGGGGAAGGAAGTGCGTTTCGAAGTGAATTTTCCCGCCGATACTCAGCAGATCGGAGAATGACCGCTTGAGCAGTGCCTCCTTCGGGTACCCCAGCCAGTCGATGACGGTGGCGTTGGCGCTGACGATGCGTCCGTCCGGACTCAAGATCAGATGTCCAGATGGTGAGTTGTCCCAGAAGTCCTGGAAATCCAGGTCGTTCATGGCGCGGCTGCGAACGCCGCAATGGCCCGCGCGGTGGCGTCCGGATCGCTGACGTGCGGGCAGTGGCCCATCGCGTCGAGGGTGACCAGGCGGCTGCCGGGTATGTGCTGCTGCACGTAGGCTCCCACCGCCCGCGGAGCGATCGCATCCTGAGCGCACTCGATGACCAGTGTGCGCACCGGCACGTTCGGGAGGTCAGATCGGTTGTCCGCCAGGAACGTCGCGCGCGCGAACACCCTGGCGCAGGCCGGGTCGGTGCGGCAGAACGTCGCCTCCAGCTCCGCATGCAGGTCGGGGCGTTCGGGGTTGCCCATGATGACCGGCGCCATCGCGTGCGACCAGCCCAGGTAGTTCGCGTCGATGGACTCCAGTAGTTCCTCGATATCACCCTCGGAGAATCCGCCGCGGTAGTCACCGTCGTCGATATAGCGCGGTGACGGCGTCACCATGATCAGTTTGGCGAATCGGTGGGGCTGCGAGATCGCCGCCAGTGCCCCGATCATCGCTGCCACCGAATGCCCGACGAACACCACATCGTGCAGGTCGAGTTCGGCCACGACGTCCAGCACGTCGGCGCTGTACCCGGCCAGTGTCGAGTACTTGCCGGGGTCCCACGCCGTCGGGTCGGCGGCACCAGAGCCGACATGGTCCATCAGCACGATCCGGAACTGCGATTCCAGCTGTCGTGCGACGGGCCGCCACAGGTTCTGGTCGCAGCCAAAACCGTGCGCCATCAGCAGCACCGGGCCCGCCTCGATGCCCAGAACGTTGACGTTGTTCCTGGCCACTGCACCCATGGTGTGCAGCATAGAACCAGCCGGTCAGCCCGCCTGCTGGAACACGGTGACCGACCGGGCCGCGACCTTGCGCGACGCCCCGGCGGCGACCGCCTCGTCGCCGACACCGGCCGGTGCCGCGGTATCGACGACGGTGTGCCATGCCGCTCCGAACTCCTGCGGCGGCAGGACGAACTCCAGCGGCTCGTGGTGGCCGTTGAAACAGACCAGGAAGGAGTCGTCGATCACCCGCTGGCCGCGCGGGTCCAGGTCAGGGATGCCGTTACCGTTGAGGTAGACCGCCACGGATTTCCCGAACCCGGTGTCCCAGTCCTCGTCGCTCATTTCCGAGCCGTCGGGCCGGAACCAGGAGATATCGGGCACGACCACCGATCCACGTTGCCGCACCGGGAGGCCGTTGAAGAAGCGGCGCCGGCGGAACACCGGGTGTTCGGCGCGTATCGCCGACACCCGGGCGGCGAAGTCCATCAGCTCCTCGTCGGCATTCTCCCAGTCGACCCAGGTGATTTCGTTGTCCTGGCAGTAACCGTTGTTGTTGCCGCCCTGGGTCCGGCCCAGTTCGTCTCCGTGGCAGATCATCGGAACACCTTGGGAAAGAAGCAAAGTGGTCAGGAAGTTGCGTTCCTGCTGTGCCCGCAGTGCGTTGATCTCGGGATCATCGGTGGGACCCTCGACGCCACAGTTCCATGACCGGTTGTGGCTTTCGCCGTCGTTGTTGTCCTCGCCGTTGGCATCGTTGTGTTTCTCGTTGTAGGACACCAGGTCTCGCAGGGTGAAGCCGTCGTGTGCGATGACGAAGTTGATGGATGCGACCGGTCGGCGAGCGCTCTGCTCGTAGAGATCCGCGGACCCGGTCAGGCGAGATGCGAATTCACCGAGGCTGCCCGCTTCGCCGCGCCAGAAATCGCGCACGGTGTCTCGGTACTTGCCGTTCCACTCGGTCCACTGCGGGGGGAAGTTACCGACCTGGTAGCCGCCGGGGCCGACATCCCACGGTTCAGCGATGAGCTTGACCTGGCTGACCGTCGGATCCTGTTGTACGAGTTCGAAGAATGTCGAAAGCTTGTCCACATCGTAGAACTCGCGCGCGAGGGTGGAGGCCAGGTCGAAACGGAAACCGTCGACATGCATCTCGGTCACCCAGTACCGCAGCGAGTCCATGATCAGCTGCAGCGAATGTGGATGCCCGACGTTCAGGCTGTTACCCGTTCCCGTGTAGTCCATGTAATAGCGCTTGTCGTCGTCGACGAGGCGGTAGTAGGCCGCATTGTCGATGCCGCGCATCGAGACGGTGGGGCCGAGGTGGTTTCCTTCGGCGGTGTGGTTGTAGACGACATCGAGGATCACCTCGATACCGGCCTCGTGCAGGGTGCGGACCATCGCCTTGAATTCCTGCACCTGCCCTCCGGGGGTGGCACTGCTGGAGTATTTCGAATCGGGGGCGAAGAACCCGATCGTGTTGTAGCCCCAGTAATTCGACAAGCCCTTGTCGATCAGGGTCGAATCGTTGGCGAAGTGGTGCACCGGCATCAGTTCGATGGCGGTGACCCCCAAGGCTTGCAGATGGTCGATGATCGCGGGGTGCCCTATCGCCGCGTAGGTGCCCCGCATGGTGTCGGGAATGTCAGGGTGTGTCTGGGTGAGGCCCTTGACGTGTGCCTCGTAGATGAAGCTGTCGGCGTACTCGCGTTGCGGCGGGCGATCGATCCCCCAGTCGAAGTATGGGTTGATCACCACCGACTTCGGCATGCTGGCCGCGGAGTCGTCGTCGTTGCGGCTGTCGGGGTCGCCGAAGTTGTAGCCGAACAACGACTGGTCCCATTGGAAGGTGCCGTCGATCGCCTTGGCGTAGGGGTCCAGCAGCAACTTGTTGGGATTGCATCGGTCGCCGTTGGCCGGGTCATGAGGTCCGTGCACCCGGTAGCCGTAGCGCTGGCCGGGTTCCACCGTGGGCAGGAAGCCGTGCCAGACGAATGCGTCGACCTCCGGGAGGGGGTACCTGGTCTCGACACCGCCTTCGTCGAAGAGGCAGAGCTCCACCCGTTCGGCGACCTCGCTGAAGAGCGCGAAGTTGGTGCCGGAACCGTCGTAGGTCGCGCCGAGGGGGTATGCCTTACCGGGCCACACCTCCTGATCGGGGGTGGCGGTGACCTGGCTGGTCGACGGTTTGGGGGTCTCCGGCATGGACGTCCTTACTGCTCAACGGCGTACTTCTGGTTGCGCAGCTCGGCGCTGAGCAGCGGTGGGTATGGGTACCCCGCCGGGTCCGATCGTATGCTGCGAGTTCGGTCACGTCGCTGCAACGCCGGGAACGCTCAGGTCAGCGCCGTTCGGTCCGTGCGGTCACGGCGTCACCGACGTCACCGACGGTGAGTGCCTCCAGGCGCACCGCCACCCCGTTGAGTACCGACATCCCGGCCAGTGCCTCCAGGTCCTCGGGCCGGTTGGAGGTCAGTTCGTTGACGTTGACGCCGGGGTTGGAGTTGGCCAGCCGCCAGCCGCCGCCGCGGTGGCCCCAGCCCTGCGGGATCGCGACGGTACCGGCACCGACCTCGTCGGTGATCGTCATCTCCAGTTCGATCGCGCCGGTCGCCGACACCACCCGGGCCACCGTGCCGTCGGAGATACCTGCTGCCTGGGCATCGGCCCGGTTGATCCTGGCCCGCTGCCTGCGCTGCCCCTTCATCAGGGTGGGACTGTTGTGCATCCAGCTGTTCTGGGAGCGCAGCTCCCGGATGCCGATCGCCAACAGCGGAAAGTCGCCGCTGGCGCCGGGTGCGGTGCCGAGTCGGGTGACCTCGGCGCGGATCTCGGCCGGGTCCAGACACACCTTGCCGCTCTTGTGGGTCACCACCTTGGGCAGGACACCGTGCGGTGCGTGCTCGGCGAGGACGATGCCGTGTGGATTCTCTTTCAGGCGGCGCGCATTCAGCCCGCCGCGGCGCAGACCGAACCGGTCCCCGTACGGTCCGATCCGTAGCAATGCGTTCATCATCTTCTGCGGTGTCAGTCGCAGGCCGCGGGCCTCCAGCCAGCGCAACAGCGGGTTGAGCGGGGTCATCGGGCCGGTGGCCAGCAGGGACAGCTTCATCCGCGCGGCCAGCTCCTCGAACACCTCCCACTCCGGTCGGGCCTGTCCGTAGGGTTCGAGCACCGGTTCGGCGGCCTGGAGGAACACGGTGGGGCAGCAGGCCGCGTATGCCATCGGCATATCGTCGCGTTCCAGGAAGGTCGTGCCCGGCAGGATGTAGTCGGCGTGCCGGTTGGTCTCGTTGACGTAGAGGTCCAGCGACACCATCAGATCCAGCGTGCCCAGCGCAGCGTCGAGGGCCGTGCTGTTGGGCACCGACAGCACGGGATTGCCGGCGAACACGAACAGCGCCCGTAGTTGACCGGGCCCGGGGGTGGTGATCTCGTCGGCCATCAGGGCCGCCGGGAAAGACCCGAAGACGTCCGGGAAATCGCCGATCCGGGAACGCTTGCTGTTGTAGCCGAATGCGCCGGACCGTTCCCCCATGTCCTCGACCGGAATGACCTGGTGCGACATCAGGGCGCCGCCCGGTCGGTCGAGATTGCCGGTCACCGCGTTCAGTGCGTCGATCAGGAAGCTGACCAGGGTGCCGTGATGTCCCAGACAGGCCCCGGTCCGTCCGTAGGCGACTGCCGTTGGGGCCGTGGCGAAGTCGTGCGCCAGGGCGCGGACGGTGTCGGCGGGCACCCCGGTGCGCGACGCGGTGTCCTCCGGTGCGAAGCCCGCGCACAGCGCACGCAGTGTGTCGACCCCCGTGGTCTGTGTGGACAGCGCGGCGCTGTCGTGCAGGTTCTCGGCGAACACCACGTGCAGGATCGAGAGCATCAGCCAGGCGTCCGAATCCGGCCGCACCGCAACGTGTTCGTAGGCGGCGGCGGTTTCGGTGCGGCGCGGGTCCACCACGATGACGCGGCCTCCGCGCTTGACGATCGACGCCAGATCGTCCCTGACCCTCGGCACCCGCAGCGCGCTGCCGTGGGAGACCAGCGGGTTGGCGCCCAGCATGAACAGGAAGTCGGTACGCGGCAGGTCGGGGAACGGGATTTGGGTGGCCGCTCCGTAGAGCAGTTTGCTGGCCACATAGCGGCTGTTGATGTCCTGGGATCCGGCCGAATACAGGTGTCCGGCACCGATGCGTTTCATGAACAGCCCGGACCACAGGCTGGCCGCATAGCCGAATGCCGATGGGTTGCCCAGGTACTCGCCGACCGATGCGCCGCCGTGGGTGTCGAGCACCGCCTGCAGCCTGCTCGCGATATCGGTCAGTGCGCTCTCCCAGCTGACCTCGGTGAAGCTTCCGTCGGGCTGGCGGCGCAGTGGGGTGAGCACCCGGTCGGGGTCGTTTTGGACATCGGTGAATGCGATGCCCTTGGGGCAGGCGCGGCCCTGGGATAGCGGGTGGTCCTTGTCTGGGCGCAGCGATTGCAGCCGGCCGTCCTCGACGGTGGCGATCAGCCCGCACAACGGCTCGCAGATGCGGCAGTACGTGACCTTCTGCTCGACGCTCAAGAAGCCTCCTCGTGGGCTGTGACTGAGGTCACCGTAAGGTGGCGGCGAGGCGGCGAGCAACCCTTTGCACAGTGCAAAAAGGGCAGGTATTAGTGGCCGCAGAGTTGCGCGGTGATGGCATCGGCGGCGGTGCTGACCCGAGCCCCGAGCGCCAGCAGCTGGTCACCGCTGTGTGGCGCGGCCATGATCAGTACCGACAGTGCCGCGACCGGGGTCCCTCTGGGGTCGAAGCATGCCGCGCTGACGGACAGCGGCAGATACATCGCCTGGTCCTCGATGGCGCCCAACATCAGGTCCGGCGTCATGACCGGTCGCTGCCCACCGATCATCCGCTCGGTGCGGCGCGCGCCGTGCACCTCTGCGATGCCGAAATCCGTCATCTCCCGCATCTGTGCCTGGGGCGCGGGGGACAGCTCCACCGAGAAGCGCCGCGCCCGGATCATCCGCAGGGTCTGCCAGACCCGTATCGGGTCGTCGGGGCCGGGTGTCGCCACCCGGCGCAGCCAGCTGTCCACGGTGTACTGGTTCGCCCAGGCAGCCAGCACGGCGCCCAGTGGCGGGCCGAACTCGATATGGTCGCCCGCCTGTAGCGGCAGCCGGCCGGTATCACTGCCATCCGGGTAGACCAGGTCGGCGATCACCAGGTGGTCCGAGGATGGGATGAACAAGCAGGAGGGTATGCCGGTGCTCGTGCTCAACGTCACCATGGCGGGGTGGGCGTGGGTGGCGATCGGCAGGGACGCCTGGGCGGCGGCTCCGACGGCCACCAGCCGTGGCCCGAGTCGGTAGGTCTTGCGGATGCGGTCTTTGACCAGCCAACCCACCCGCGTCAGCTCGGTGAGCATGGGATAGCAGGTGGCGGGATCAAGGTCCACCAGCCGCGCCAGCTCGGTCAGCTGATAGTCGCGATGCGGGTCCGCGGCCAGGTACTCGAGCATCTCGACCAGGCGTTCGGTTTGCGGAGAGCGGCGGGCCATTTGGGCCCGAGTCTAGGCGGCGCGCTGTGCCGACCGCGCCGGTCGGGGCGGCCCGGTCACTCGTCCTGCGGTTCGCGGCGGGTGGCGCGCAGCGAACCGGCGTGTGCCTTTGCCGACGGATCCTTACGCGTCTTGATCAGGCTGGCCACGGTGACGATGGTCAGGATGCCGATGATCACGACGAGGCTCAGATAGGTGTTGATTTCCGGGATCCGGGGATCGATGTCCACGTGTCCCCAGTGCAGGATCAGCTTCGCCCCGATGAAGGCGAGGATGATCGACAAGCCGGTCGACAGATACACCAGCCGGTCCAGCAGACCCTTCACGAGGAAGAACAATGCCCGCAATCCCAGCAGGGCGAACGCATTCGCGGTGAAGACGATGTACGGCTCGCTGGTCACCCCGAAGACGGCGGGAATCGAATCGAGGGCGAACAACAGGTCCACGCTGCCGATGGCGATGAGCACGGCCAGCAGCGGGGTCGCCATTCGGCGACCGTCGCGGCGGGTCAGCAGCTTGCCGCCGTCGTAGTCGTCGCTGATGGGCAGGATCTTGCGGGTCGCCCGGATCATGATGTTGTTCTCGACGTCGGGGTCCTCGTTGCGGTGCCGGAAGAGTTGTATCGCGGTGTAGATCAACAGCAGTCCGAAGATCAGGAACATGAACGAGAACAACGCCAGCAGGGTGGCGCCGAGGGCGATGAAGATGGCGCGCATGATCAGCGCCAGGATGATGCCGAACGTCAGCACCTTGTGCTGGTGTTCCTCGGGCACGGCAAATGTCGTCATGATGATCACGAAGACGAACAGGTTGTCGACCGACAGGCTCTTCTCGACGATGTAGCCGGCGAAATACTGGGTGCCGAAGTCGCCGCCGTAGGTCATGGCGAACCACACGCCGAAGGCGATGGCCACCAGGATGTAGAACACCGACCATGCGGTGGCTTCGCGGAAGCCCACCCGGTGCGGGCGGGCCGCCGCCAGGATGAGGTCGACGGCCAGCAGGCCGACGATCACGCCGATCGTGACGCCCCATGTCATCGCGCTGATCTCGAGCATGGATTCACAGTAACGAGGCGAAAAATTCGTTCTGCTAACGAAACCGTCGAGGTGGTGTCACGGCACCGCCATCCAGACCCCGAGGGTGACCATCACCGCCGCAATCACCGCATCCAGAACACGCCAGGTGGACGGGCTGGCGAACAGTCCCGCCAGGCGCCGCGCTCCGAGTCCCAGGCCGGTGAACCACAGTGCGCTCGCCGCGACCGCGCCGGCGCCGAAGAGCCAGCGCTGCTCGTGATGGTCGTTGGCCAGCGAGCCGAGCAGGACGACCGTGTCGAGGTATACGTGCGGGTTCAGCCAGGTCAGTGCCGCCGCGGTGAGCAGCACCTCGACCAGCCGGGCCGGTGTCTGGTCCGACGGGTTCAGCGCGCCCGGCCGCAGGGCGCGGCGGGCGGCCAGCACACCGTAGCCGATCAGGAAGGCCGCGCCGCCGACCTTGGCCACCGTCATCGCGGTGGGGTGCGCGGTGACCAGTGCCCCCACCCCGGCGATGCCGGCGGCGATGAGAATCAGGTCCGACACCGCGCACAGGGCGATTACCGGGATCACGTGTTCACCGCGGATGCCCTGACGCAGCACGAATGCGTTCTGGGCGCCGATGGCGGCGATCAGCGCCATGGTGGTGAGGAATCCGATGAGCACGGGTGAAGCCATGCTGCGACGGTAGGCCGGCGCACTGATCAAGTACAGCTACGAATTCTTACTCTTCATTAGTTGAATTAATGATGGAAGCCGTCGAGTAGCTGGACAGCGACCTTCTTGCCGCTCTCGATGGCCCCGTCGATGAATCCCGCCCACCCTTCGGCGTAGTCGCTGCCCGCCAGGCGTACCCGCCCATGGGTCACGCGTGCCGCGGCGTGAACGGCTTCGAGCTGGTTGGGCCGAAGCATCGGCCACGTCTCACCGGACAGTTCATCCGCCACCCAGTCGTGGCCGTCGACCGCGAGCACGTCGATATCGGGAATCCATTGTCTCAGTGCGGCTTCGACAGCGCCTCGATCGGTGACGTCGACGATCTTCGCGTCGGCGCCGAATGCCACGATCAAGCTGTCGCCGTCGAGCTCGTCCTCGCACTGAAAGAAGTTCAACGGACACGAACTGGGGCCCAGTGCGGCGATCTCGCCGATCGACCCGTTCACTCTCGCCCACACCTTGCAGCCGGTGGATGCCTGACCCTCGCGGGCGACGGCCACCAATGCCGGCGGTAAAGCGGGAGCGAAGTCGATGCTGTCGAGAATATTCAGCGGCAGCGTGACCACGACCTGTCGTCCTGTCAGGACT
This sequence comes from Mycobacterium sp. MBM, assembly GCA_021648845.1. Taxonomy (GTDB): domain Bacteria; phylum Actinomycetota; class Actinomycetes; order Mycobacteriales; family Mycobacteriaceae; genus Mycobacterium. The sequence continues at coordinate 170,256 of JAKJHY010000004.1, forward strand.
TCACCGGTCGTGAGTTCCACCCGAGCCGATGCTGCGTCACTGCTGATCCCGCGGACCCGCGCATCGAGGCGCACCTGGGCGGTGCTTTGCGCGGCGATGGCGTCCAGCAGCGCCTTTGTCCCGTCGGCCAGCTTGTATGTCGCGCACGCCTCGAAGAGCAGCTGCCAATTACCGCCGGTCAGTGCACACCAGCGCAGGCCCTGGGTGTAGGCCGCCACAGTTGGTGACCCGCTGAAGTTCAGCGCCCACATGCCCTCCACCAGCGCTTGCCGTTCCTCGTCGAGGCCGAGTGCGGCGATCTTCTCCGCGATGGTGACGTGGTCGATCGACTTCACGGCGTCTGCGAGCGGGTAGATCCGGAACGGATTGGGGAACATTTCAGCAGATCCAGCCAGGATCGCCGACATTGCGGGGTCCAGCAGCGCGAACATCTGCTCGGCAGTCCCGCGTTTGACCTGACCTCCCGCGCGCCACAAGGCGGCGGCCGGGCTGGGGCTGCTCGTCAACGCCAAGCCGTATCGGTCGATCTCCGCCCACACATGGGGCTGCGTCCAGTGCACCCAGGTGCCGCCGATATCCAGCGACTTTCCCAGTTCGCTCGGGCGGGTCCATGTTCTGCCGCCGATTCGGTCGCGAGCCTCCACCACGATGACAGACGCGCCACGCTGCGTCAGCTCACGTGCGGCGGTGATACCGGCAAACCCGGCACCGACGATCACGACGTCGGCCGAGAACTCCGTCATGTCAGGTCCTTTCGAGTTCTCGGGCACGGTCGGCTCGGATATCGCGGTGATTGGGCGACCAGGTGGTCAGTGGGTGGGGTAGGAGGTGTCGTCGAGGATGGTGAACCTGCTGTCGAAGGGGAGATGCACCGGCGCGAGAGTCGGTCCGTCCCAACAGAACATGCGACCGATCGAGCGACCATGGGCGAGGTCGATGACCACGATGGACTCCACAGGCATCACCGTTTCACTCCAATGCAGGATCACGATGCCGTCGGCGAGCTCGAACACCTGAATCGGATCGACATCGGCGAGGCCCACCTCACCGCCCTTGATGCAGTGCCACACAAACGTGCCGGAGTTGAGATAGATGTGCTCGTAGTGCTCGGTGGGGCTGTAGCGGTAGTAGATTCGCTTGCCGACCAGCTCGGTGGACAGCCCGCGGGGCTCGATGGGCCCGGCGCCCACGATGCGACCGTTGAGGATGTCCGTGCGCATCCGAATTGCCCCGTGACGGTCGGCGAAGGACGAGTCTGCCACCGTCACCTTGCCGTCGGTGCGGTCGATGATCATCGACACGTCGCTGGAGCCGACGCCGTCGCCCTTGACGAAGTCGACGAAGAAGATGCCGGGCCGCACTTCGACGGCTCGGTACGGGTGAGTGCCTGTGGCGCCGGCTCCGTCGCCGGCGCTGATTGTCCACGTGACGTGGCCCGCGTCGAAGCGGTGCGCGATCACCCAACCGTTGTCGAATTCGATGTCGATGGCCGGACCTTCCAGCGCGCTACTGGCGGGAAGGCTGGGTTCGCCGAATCCGTCGAGCATGGTGGTGACGGCCGGCCAGTGGGCGGTCGGCACATAGCCCTGTTCGGTGGTGTTCATGGTGTCTCCTCGTGGTGGTTGATATGTGATGGCGCGCGGGCGGGCAGCTGTCCTAGCCGCCTGCTGAGGTGAACGCTAGGTAGTCAATGTCTTTGCGGTAGCGAGGAAGTAGAAACCCGATCAGGAACGCGGCGGGAATGGACCACAGCAGGAGCTTCGCCGTTGCTCCCTCGCTGAAGAGCATGGCGTCGTAGTTCTGGAGCGCGATGATCAGGATCGCGATCATCAGGGCCAGCGATGTGACGGGCGCGGCTCGGGTGGTCCAGAATCCGGTCTCGGTCTTCTCCCGCAAGAAGAAGACCACGATGGCCAGCGAGGCCAGACCCATCATCACGATGAAGCCCACGGTGCCCAGTGCCACGAACCACGCGTAGACGATCTCGATGGGTGCGGCGCCCGCCCAGAGGAAGGCCATGGCGATGGCGGCGATCAGCGCACCGTTGGCCAACACCGCTGTCGAGGGCGCGCCCGAGCGATGCGAGATGCGTGCGAGGACTCGTGGCAGGACACGGGCGCGCGCGAGCGCGAAACAATACCGGGCGAACATGTTCTGCACGCCGATGAGCATCGCGATGAAGCTCGACACGACGAGCACCTGCATCGTCACGTCCAGCCATGGTCCGACATAGGTGTCGGCGAGTCCGAAAATGATGCCGGCCAGGTCGTCTGCGGCTGCCTGCTGGATATTGCCGGGGCCCACGGCGTAACTCACCGCCCAGGTGGCGACGGTGTAGAAAACCCCGACGAACACGACGACGGCGTAGAGCGCGCGCGGGATGGTGCGCCGGGGATCGCGGGCTTCCTCGCTGAACACCGTGGTCGCCTCGAAGGTGGTGAAGCATGCGAAGACGAAGAGCACGGCGACGCCGAATCCAGGATTTGCCAATTGGACCGGGTCGAAGCTCACCAGGGAAAGGTTGTTGCCCGTGGCCCCGATCACGATTCCGGCGACGAGCGCGGCCACCGCCGCTGCCTCGAGAACCAAGAGCACGCCGAGCACCCTGAGGTTCACGTCGACGCCACGCATGGTCAGCACCGTGGTGATGACGATGAACTCCAGAATCCAGGCCCACACCGGCTGGTTGATGTTCAGCCACCGAGCTCCGAGCTGCTGGGCGAAAACGCCGAACTGCGCCCAGAGGCCGACCTGCAGCGAGATGTAGGTGACCAGCACGATCCCGGCGGCGCCGGTGGCGGCATGTCGGCCCAGGCCCCTGCAGATGTATGCCACGAAGCCGCCTGCGCTGACCACGTGGCGGCTCATGCCGAGGTATCCCACGCCGAACAGCGCGATCACCAGCGCAACCACCAGATACACCAGTGGTACCCCGGGTCCCATCGTGGAGAACAGCACGGGGCTTGCTCCGACGAAGGCGGCCATGGGTGCGGCCGCGGCGATGACGAAGAACGCAATGCCGATGAATCCCAGGCTGTTCGCCCTCAGGCGGCCGCCGCCATCCGCAGGGAGAACTTCCGGGCGAGTGGGCATCGTCGGTGCCATGGAATCTCCTTCGAGCGGTACGAGGCTGAGCACATCCGCTACTGAGCAGTTGCTTAGATCACACTTAAGCAACTGCTCAGTTCTCTGTCAAGACCCGATTGGGGAAAACGGTGCTGTGCTTATGCTGTGACGGTGAAGCGCTCGACGAGAAGTCTCAATTACGGGCAGGGTCGGGAAGCCCTTCTCCAAGCGGCGGTGCAGGTGGTGGCCGACAAGGGTCTGCGTGGTCTGACGTTTCGTGCGGTGGCTCAGCAGGCGGGGGTGAACAACACGCTGATCGCACACCACTTCGGCTCTCGGGACAATCTCTTGGCGGCTGCGCTGGAGTGGAGTGTGGATCGCTCGATGGAGGGTGCCGATCTCTCGGAGTACGCCAGTGACCCAGCAGTATTCCGGAAAGCCTTGGTAGAAAACGTATTATCGGAGCCAGAGCTCGCCACTTTCCAGTACGAGATGATCCTCGAGGCGCGCAGGCGCCCGGAGCTGCGCCCGATCGTCAAGGAGCTCTACCGAAAGTACGTGAACAAGATCGCCGCGGGCCGGCTCCACGATCTTCCCCAGGCCGTCGACGGCTTGGACCTGGCCCTCTTCGCGGCGCTGGACGGCCTGATGCTGCAGTACATCTGCGGCTCGATCAGCGAAGCTCAGGTGGCCGAAGCCGTTGACGCACTTGCGCTTGCCGTCAACGGGAACGCTTCCGTCACGCCCGACTGAGCACGCCGGGACTGCGCGGCGCACCGCCCGCGTCAGCCGCCGGTGAAGTCCAGTGTCCCCATCGCCGAGCGTACGTGCATGCCGTGGTCGACGAGTACCGTTGCCGCATTGGTGGGAAAGCTCACCGGTGAGGCGAGGAAGAGCACGTGCTGTGCGACCTCGCGCGTGGTCAGGACCGGCAATCCCGTCGATGCGAAACCGTCGGGAAGATCGAGGTCGGTTCGGGACATCGGGGTATCGACGATTCCCGGGCACACCGCGTTGACCCGAACCGGGGGATGGTCGACGGCAAGCGATTTGGCCAGCATCACCAGCGCGCCCTTGGACGCCGCATAGGGCGCCATGCCCTCGAAAGCGACCACCGCGGAGTCGGAGGCGATGAAGACCATGGTGGCGACCGGGCTTTCCGCCAACGCGGCGATACTGTGCTTGGCGATCAGGAAGTTTCCGCGCACGTTGACCGCCTGAACCGTGTCCCACTCGTCGACGGAGATCTCGGTGACGCGCTTGCCGACTGGTCCGGATATTCCGGCGCTCCCGCACACGGTGTCGATGGCGCCGTAGGTGTCGGCGACGCCGCGGATGGCGTTGCGCACATCGGTCTCGTCGGTGAGGTCGGCCCGGACGAACTCGACGTTTCGGCCTCCGAGTCGATGCTCCTCGGCGACGGCGGCCCCGTCGGGGTTGCGATCGACGATCACCACCTTGGCGCCCTCGGCTGCGAAGGCGGCCACGCAGGCGCGACCGATGCCCGACGCTCCCCCGGTCACCACGGCGACGCGATGGTTCAGCTGCAGATCCATTGTCGGCCTACCGTGCCGGTGCGGGCGTGGTGGTGACGGTCAGATGGTCGACGAAGGCCACGGTGCCGGGATCAACCGCCTGCAGACCACCGTCAACCGGCACGACGGCACCGTTGACGTAGGACGCACGAGGCGACAGCAACCATGCGACGACCTCGGCGACCTCGGCAGCGTGCGCGGGCCGGGGAACCGGTGACAGTGCCGTGGCCAGCCGGTAGGCGGCCTCATCGGAAAGGCCGCGCAGTCGGCCCAGCTCGGCCATCTCCTCATCGGCCATCTCGGTGCGCGTCCATCCCGGACACACCACGTTCGCGCGAAGTCCCTGCGGTCCGTAGTCGACGGCCACCGACTGGACGAGCATCGAAAACCCCGCCTTGGAGGCGTTGTAGGCCGGGATGCCCGCGGAAGCCCGCAACGCACTCAGCGACGAGACGCCGACCACCGCGCCCCGGGCCTCGACGAGATGGGGCACAGCGTGGTGCAGCAGCCGGAAGGGCGCCGTCACATTCGTCTCGAGGGTGGCTGCCCAGTCCTGCTCGGACAACTCAGCGACCGGTCCGGGTCGATTGATACCCGCGTTGAGCACCAGGCCGTCGAGCCGACCGAATCGCTGCACGGTGTCATCGACCATGGTGCGGACCGCCTCGGGATCGGTGACGTCAACCGCGGCGGGGTGGGCGCCGGTGCGCGTGGCAACCTGCTGCAACGCGTCGATACGTCGGCCGCAGATGATGACGGTCCACCCTTGAGCGGCCAGCACGCTGGCGCTGGCCGCGCCGATGCCGCTGCCGCCGCCGGTGACGATGGCGATCTTGTCCGTATCGGTGGTGTCCGTGGGGGTCATTGTCGACCTTCCGTTGTGTGAACTGTTCGTCGTCAGATGAGTTCGGCCTGAAAGTCGATTCCAGGGCGCACGATCGCCCAGACATAACCCGCGATGGCGAGCACCGGAATCAACACCAGCAGCCATTTGGCGATGCCGCCCTGCCCACCGAGCAGCACGTCGTAGTTGGTGATCGCCAGGTAGGCAACGGATCCGAAACCCGCAATGGCGAGAACAGGGCCCACGATCGTGACCCAAGGATTGCTCTCGTGCCGCGTGCGGGCGAAGAATGCGACGATCGCCACCGACGTCGCGATCAGGATCGTGATGAGAGCGACGGTGCCCAACGACAGCAGCCAGCTGAACGTGACCGTGATCGGGTCGGCGCCGGCGAGCTCGAAGCCGGCCAGGATTGCGGCCAGCAACGCACTGACGGCCACCGCGGCCATGGTCGGGGTGCCAGTCCTGCGCGATGCATCCCCCAGCCGGGTAGGTAACACACGTGCCCGCCCAAGTGCGAAGACGTAGCGGGCGAACATGTTCTGGAAGCCGATCAGCATGGCGACAAAGCTCGTGACGACCAGAATCTCGATCGTCGCGCTCAACCACGGACCGACTTCGCGCTCGGCAATGGCAAAGACGAAGCCGGCGGGATCGGCCGTCGCTGCCTCCTGTACGGAAGCGTTTCCCGCGGCATTGCCTAGAGCCCAGGCGCTGAGCGCGTAGAACCCGCCGATGAAGGCGATCGAACCGTAGACCGCCCGCGGGATCGTTCGGCGTGGTTGCTTGGCTTCCTCGGAGAAGACCACCGTGGCCTCGAACCCGGTGAAGCACGCGAAGGCAAACAGGAACGCCACGCCGAGACCCGGGCCGATGAGACCCGCCGGGGAGAACGCGGCCACCGAGTTACCCGACGCCCCGCCGCCCAGGATGATCGCAGCGTCCAGCACGGCGAAGGCAGCGATCTCCAATGCGACCAGGACGCCGAGCACCTTGAGACTGAGATCAACGCCCCTGACCACGAGCCCGGTGACCATGGCAAGTGCGACGAACAGAATCAACCAGCGCGGGAGGTCGACGTCCAGCTTCTCGGCCAGCAAGGACTGTGCGAATACCGAGAATTGCGACCACAGAGCCGCCTGCAAGGTGCCGTAGAACAGGATTGCCAGCGCCGCGGCTGCGGTGGCCACTTTGGGGCCGAGGCCTCGCGCGATGTAGGCGACGAAGCCGCCGGCGTTGGTGATGTGGCGGCTCATCGCCACGTAACCGACCGAGAACACCGCGAACAGCAGTGCCGCAAGGAGATACACCATGGGTGCCGTAGGGCCCTGAGCGGAGAATACGATCGGCGAGGCACCGACGAGCGCCGCCATCGGTGCCACCGCGGCGATCACGAAGAAGATGATCGCGCCGGCCCCGAGGCGGCCTGGCCGCAGGCCTCCGCGGTCGGGACTGTGCGGCACAGCCGGTGGTGCACCGGGGGTGCTGCCAGACGGTGATGCTTCGAGGTGGGACATGGAGGACTCCGAGCTGTGAGGTGGTGACGTTCCGGGATGCAGGTCAGCCGTTGATGACCTGAGGTACCGACACCCCCTTCAAGCCTTCGACGCCGAATTCCAGGCCATAGCCGGACTTCTTGACTCCGCCGAACGGGATCATCGGATGCACTCCGCCATGGGAGTTGATCCACACGGTGCCCGCCTGCAAGCGTGCGGCCACGGCACGTGCGGATGTCGCGTTCGCAGACCAGACCGACGCGCCCAGACCGGTGTCCAGCCCATTGGCCCACTCGATTGCCCGGTCGAGATCGTCGTAGCGGACGATGGGCAGCGCCGGGCCGAATTGCTCCTCTGCGACAAGTGGATTGGAGTTGTCGATATCGGCCACCAATGTCGTCGGATAGAAGTTGCCGACGGCCCGGTGGTCGGGATCTCCGCCCAGAAGTATGGTGGCGCCGGCTGCGCGCGCCGCCTCCACCAGCCGCGCGACGATATCGAACTGCTGCCTATTCTGTAGGGGGCCGAGGACATTGGCCTCGTCGAGGCCGCGGCCCATCGGCATCTTCGCGGCCACCTCGACCAGTGCAGCGCACACATCGTCGTAGACGTCGGTGTGCACGTACAGCCGCTTGAGGGCCGCACATGTCTGCCCGGTGTTGATGAACGCGCCCCAGAACAGGTCCTCGGCGATCGCGCGCGGATCTACGTCGGGCAGCACGATACCTGGATCGTTGCCGCCCAGTTCGAGCGTCAAGCGCTTCACGGTGTCGGCGGATGCTTTGATGATCGCCTGACCTGTCGCGGTGGAGCCGGTGAACATCAGCTTGCCGACGTCGGGATGACTCGACAGGCGCTGCCCCAGATCCCCTCCGCCGGGCAGCACCTGCACGATGTCCTCGGGCAGTACGCCGTTGATCACATCCGCCAGCGCGAGCACGCTCAACGGCGTGTATTCCGAGGGCTTCACGACGACGCTGTTACCCATGCGCAGTGCGGGAGCGATCTGCCACGTCGTGATCATCATGGGCCAGTTCCACGGGCCGACCGCCCCGACGACCCCGATGGGGCGATAGTGTATTTCGGCGTGCCCGCTCTCGTCGTCGAAGAGCACCTCTCCGGGTAACGGGGTGGTCGCGGTCGCGCGCAACCAGTTCGCGCATGCGCCGACCTCGAAACGTGCGTTGGGTCCGTTGAGCGGCTTCCCTTGCTCCCGTGACAGAAGCTCGGCCAACGGCTCGGCGGCGGCGTCGATCGCGTCGGCCGCTCGAAGGAGAAGTCCGGTACGGTCCTCGTCGCTCCTTTCAGCCCAGGCGCGCTGCGCGAGACGCGCCCGATCGATCGCGGAGTCGAGCTCGTCGACGGTGCGAAACCGGACCTGTCCGAGTAGCTGCCCGGTGGCCGGATCCAGGATCTGTTCGCCGGAGGCGTCACCGATCCGGTCGAGGAGGGTATCGCAGGAAATGGTCATGATGCGTCCTTGGTTGACTTGTGGGCTGCGGCCCTAATAGCTGTCGCGGGTGGACCCGTGGTGGGGGCCGATGTACTTCTCGGCGAGGGCTTCGGATCCGCGGGCGAGGAGGGCGACGTCGGCACCCACGAGGACGAACGAGGCGCCGGCATCGACGTACCGGTTGGCCTGGTCCGGCACGAAGGCGTTGACCCCGACCGCCTTTCCCGCCGCCCGTGCGTCCGCGAATGCCTGCTCGACCCGTGCCACGACCTCGGGATGGGTCTGCTGACCGATCAGTCCCATGGACGCGGCCAGGTCGCTGGGTCCGACGAAGATACCGTCGATGCCGGGTGTCTCGGCGATCGCGCGGGCATTGTCGACTCCGACCGAGGTCTCGATCTGCACGAGGACCGACACGTGCTGGGCGCCGTCACGCAGGTAGTCCGGGATGCGATTCCAGCGTGCCGAGCGGGCCAGGGCACTTCCCACACCGCGGATGCCCGCGGGCGGGTACTGGGCCGCAGCGGCCACCGCACGCGCCTGCTCGGCCGTGGAGACCATGGGCACGAGAATGGTCTGTGCGCCGAGATCCAACACCTGCTTGATGATCACCGGATCACCGGTCGGCACCCGCACAACGGGCGTCACCGGGTACCCGGACACCGCATGCAGCTGAGCCACAACAGATTTCAGATCATTTGGTGCGTGTTCCATGTCGATCAGGACCCAGTCCAGACCTGAGCCTGCCATGATCTCGGCCGATATGGCCGAGGCCATGCAGATCCACCCGCCGTACAGGGCGCGGTCGGCGCCGGCGAGTGCATCGCGCATGGTGCCTGTCAGACGAAGCGACATGAGATGGTTCCCATCGGTCCGTAGTCGGCGAGGACGGTGTCACCGGGGTGAACCCACATCGGACGGGTGAACGACCCGGCGAGCACCACCTCTCCCGCTTCCAGGCGGTCGCCGTGTGCAGCGAGCTTGTTGGCCAGCCATGCCACACCCGTGGCGGGGTGATTCAGCACCGCCGCCGCAACACCAGACTCCTCGATCGTTTCGTTGCGATACAGCAGCGCCGAGACCCAACGCAGGTCGACCGCGCCGACCTCGACGGGATTGCCCCCGTAGACGATTCCGCCCATGGCCGCGTTGTCACTGATCGTGTCGACGATGGTTCGTCCCGCCATCTCGATACGCGAGCTCAGGATCTCCAAAGCCGGCACGACGTACTCCGTGGCGCGTAGCACGTCGAAGATCGTGGCGTTGGGGCCGTCGATCGCGGACTTCAGCACGAACGCCAGCTCCACCTCGATACGCACGTTCGAGAAGCGGTCGTGCTCGATCACCGAGCCGTTGCCGAACACCATGTCGTCAAAGATGGCGCCGTAGTCTGGCTCGGTGATCCCGGTCGCGGCCTGCATCACTTTGCTGGTCAGGCCGATCTTGCGGCCGACCAGTCGGCGTCCCGCTGCCAACCCACGCCGGCGCCACTCGTTCTGCACGGCATAGGAATCCTCGACGGTCATCCCCGGATACCGCTGGGTCAACAGTGGCACCATGACACGGTCGCGCTCTGCGCCGGCCAACTCGTCGGCGATCGCGACGATCGTCTCTTGGTCGAGCATCGGTTCTCCTGAAAATCTTCAGTGCTTACGACTGGGCCTGGCTACAACTGGGCGCCGAGCTTGTACTCGCCCTTCTTCCAGTCGGGCATGTCCTCGTCGGGAGTGCGGGTGTAGGAGAAGCCGTCGGCCCCGATGGTGACATCCATTTCCCGCGCGTCGGTGCGCGCCCGCACGGGCTGGGGGTTGCCGTCGAGGTCGAGCACCAGTGACGCGTCGGTGTACCAGCTGGGCACCACCGGGGTGCCCCACCAGTCGCGGCGCTGGTTGTCGTGCACGTCCCAGGTGACGACCGGGTTGTCGGGGTCACCGGTGTAGTAGTCCTGGGTGTAGATCTCCACGCGGTGACCATCGGGGTCGCGCAGATAGAGGTAGAACGCGTTGGACACCCCATGGCGCCCGGGGCCGCGCTCGATGCGATCGGACATCCGCAACGCGCCCAACTTGTCGCAGATGGCGATGATGTTGTGCTTCTCGTGGGTGGCGAACGCCACATGATGCATACGGGGTCCGTCGCCGCCGGTCATGGCGGTGTCGTGCACGGTGGACTTGCGCCGCATCCATGCGGCGTACACGATGCCTTCGTCGTCCTGGATGTCCTCGGTCACCCGGAAACCCAGATCCTCCATGTAGGCAACGGCTTTCGGGACGTCTGGTGTCACCTGATTGAAGTGGTCCAGACGGACCAGGGCGCCCGGTGTGTACAGGTCATAGCGCCACGCGAGTCGCTCGACATGGTCTACGTCGTAGAAGAACTCGTAGGGGAAGCCGAGCGGATCCTCCACCCGCACCGAGTCGCCGATGCCCTTGTTGAACCCCTCGGCTCGGCGTTCGACTCGGCAGCCGAGTTCGGTGTAGAAGGCGACCGCCTTGTCGAGGTCCTGCGGCGTGCGGACCCGGTAGGAGAACGCGGCCACTCCCGCCACCGGCCCTTGCCGCAGCACGAGGTTGTGGTGGATGAACTCCTCGAGGCTGCGCAGGTAGACGGCGTCGTCGTCCTCTTCGGTGACGTGCAGGTCGAGGACGTTGACGTAGAAGTCCCGCGAGCGGGCGAGGTCGGTGACGACGAGTTCCATGTACGCACAACGTAAAACGTCGGGCGGGGGAGAGGTGGGTGTCGCGATGCGGTTGCGGGCGGTGATGGGGCTATCGGCGGTGACGACCGGCCCGGGGTTCGTGGTGTTCATGGTGTGCACTCCTCGATGGTGTTGCGTGATGGGGATGATGGCGCCTATCGCGGCTGTCTGCGCAGACCTAGGACCTAGGCCTTGCCGAAGGTCGGGTTGTGTACCTTGCCCAGCGTGATGTGGACTGCCTGCTGATCGGTGTAGAAGTCGATCGACCGGTAGCCGCCCTCGTGTCCGAGACCCGAGGCCTTCACGCCGCCGAACGGTGTCCGCAGGTCACGCACGTTGTTGGAGTTCAGCCAGACCATGCCGGCCTCGATCGACTGGGCGAAGTTGTGTGCGCGCTTCAGATCGTTGGTCCAGACGTAGGCGGCCAGGCCGTAACGCACACCGTTGGCCAGAGCAAGTGCTTCCTCGTCGGTCTCGAACGGGGTGATGGCCACGACGGGGCCGAAGATCTCCTCTTGGAAGATCCGAGCGTCGGGCGCAACATCGGCGAAAACTGTTGGGGTGATGAAGTTCCCGTCCGGGAAGCCGTCGGGTCGCCCGCCGCCGGCGACCAGGCGGCCCTCCGACTTGCCGATCTCGACGTAGCTCATCACCTTGGCGTAGTGCTCGGGGTGTACCAGCGCGCCGACCTCGGTTTTGGGGTCGTGCGGGTAGCCGACCACGACCCGCTGGGCTTGCGCCGCGTATCGCGTCACGAACTCGTCGTACACGGATCGTTCAACCAGGATGCGACTTCCGGCGGTGCACCGTTCGCCGTTGAGTGAGAAGACCCCGAAGATGGTGGCGTCGATGGCGGCGTCGAGATCAGCATCGGCGAATACGATCGCGGGGCTCTTACCACCCAGTTCCATGGACAGGCCCTTGAGGAAGGGTGCCGCGTTGGCGAAGATCAACTGCCCGGTACGGCTTTCACCGGTAAACGAGATCAGTGGTACGTCAGGGTGTTTCACCAGTGCATCGCCGGCGTCCTCACCCAGTCCGTTGACGAGGTTGAAGACGCCTTCGGGCAGGCCGGCCTCTTCGAAGATGCCCGCCCACAGCGACGCCGACAGCGGAGTGAACTCCGCGGGCTTGAGCACCACGGTGTTGCCCGTCGCCAGCGCGGGCCCCAACTTCCAGGACTCGAGCATGAAAGGGGTGTTCCACGGCGTGATCAAACCCGCGACCCCGATGGGTTTACGGTTGACGTAGTTGATCTGACGACCGGGCACCTTGTAGGTGTCGTCGGCCTGAGCGACGATCAGATCGGCGAAGAAGCGGAAGTTCTCCGCGGCGCGACGGGCTTGACCGAGGGCCTGGGTGATGGGCAGGCCGGAGTCGAAGGACTCAAGTTCGGCGAGCCGAGCATCGCGTGATTCGACGATATCGGCGATGCGGTGCAGGACACGGGAACGTTCGCGCGGCACCATCTTCGGCCATGGTCCCTCGACGAAGGCGATCCTCGCCGCGGCGACGGCGCGGTCGATATCGGCCTTCTTGCCGGCGGCAGCCTGGACGTAGGTCTCGTTGGAGACCGGATCGAGAACATCGAACGTATCGCCGTCGAGGGAGTCGACGAACGTGCCGCCGATGTAATGCTGCAGATGGTCAGGCAGGTTCGCGGGTACGTGGCGGGCTGCGGTGGAGGTCACGGTGTCGGTCATCTTTACTTCCTGTTCGTGGTCAGGCCGGGAGGCCGAAGCTTTCGCCGGGGTGTTCGTGAGCCATGTAGGCGTCGAGGGTGGCGGTACGGTGCCGGCGCGCGGCGTTCTCGATCTCTGCCAACGGGGCGCCGGCCTCGATGAGATCGACGATCGCGTCGTGCTCACAGACGGATTCGTGTGCCCGCCCGGGGACGAACGAGAACGTCGACGAGCGAAGGTGGCCCAAGCGTGCCCACTCTGCCCGCACCAGGGCGACCATCCGGGCGTTGACGCACTTGGTGAACAGCGCAGCGTGGAATTGCTGGTTGAGCGTGGTGAACAGCACGGGGTCGAAATGATCGAGTGTGGCCACCATCTGCTGGTTGATCGCGCGGGCCTGTCGCAGATCGTCGGCGCTGAGGCGGCGGGCGGCCAGAGCCGTGGTTGCGCCTTCCAGGACGCTGAGGGCCAACATGCTGTCGCGGTACTGGGCTTCGTCGACCATCGCGACCTGGGCGCCCACGTTGTGCTCGAACGTCACGAATCCCTCGGCCTCGAGCTGGCGAATGGCTTCGCGCACGGGTACGACGCTCATGCCGAGTTCCTTGGCGATCGCGCCGAGGACCAACCGGTAGCCGGCGGTGTATTCGTTGCGTGCGATGCGCTCCTTGATCCATTGGTACGCCTGTTGCGACTTGCTTTGCCGCGCGGAGCTGTTCATCGATTCTTGCGCCACGTGGTGAACCTCTGCTTCCATTCGGCGTTGGGTGGGAAGAGTCCGTCGATGGGATGTCCGGAGGCGACTTGCTCGGCCACCCAACCGTCCTGAATTTCCTGTTCGAGGGCCGCGTCGGCGACCTCTTCGGCCATCGTGGGCGGGATGACGATGACGCCGTCGGCGTCCCCGACGATGACATCGCCGGGCTGCACGGTGGCCCCGCCGCAGGCGATGGTCAGGTCGAAGTCCCAGGGGACGTGCCGTCGTCCCAGCACTGCGGGATGGGGGCCGGCGGCGAACACCGGCAAGCCGATGGCCACGACGGCGTCGTGGTCGCGCACCCCGCCGTCGGTGACGACACCCGCGGCGCCACGCGCTTTCGCGCGCAGCGCCAGGATGTCCCCCAGCGTGCCCGAGCCGGTTTCGCCACGTGCCTCGATGACGATGACCTCGCCCGAATCGACGGTGTCGAAGGCCTGTTTCTGGGCGTTGTAGCCGCCACCGTGGGAGGCGAACAGGTCTTCGCGGTTGGGTACGAAGCGCAGCGTCCGCGCGGTACCGACCAGCTTGGTGCCGGGCGTGAGGGCAGAAACCCCGTCGATCGATACGTTGTTCAGTCCGCGTTTACGCAATTGCTGCGACAGCCCGGCGACCGGCACGGCGAGCAGCTTGCGACGCAGGTCATCGCTGAGCGTCGTGCTAGCACCGGCGATGTCGGGGGCCAGCCCGGCGGCTTCCCGTGACCCCCATGCCTCGGCGCGTTGGGTGTCATCGATGCCGGGCCCGGAGCCCAGCTGGGGATCGAAGCCATCGTCGCCTTCGACGACGGTGGTGATCAGCCGCCCCGAGGAGGGTGCCCCCGGCGTCGACGGTGCGTCGACTTCGACCTCGACCACATCGCCGGGGCCGACCACCGAAGAGCCCGCCGGCGTCCCGATCAGGATGACGTCCCCGGGTTCGAGCGTGAAATGCTGCGACAGATCGGAAATCAGCTGCGCGCAGGGGAACAGCAGTCGGTCGGAACTGTCCTGCTGTACCAATTCGCCGTTGACCCAGGTCCGTACACGCAGCGCGGTCGGGTCGACCGTGCGGGCGTCGATGAGTTCGGGCCCCAGCGGGGTATATCCGTCGCGTCCCTTGGACCGGACATTGGAACCCTTGTCGTTGGCGCGGAGGTCGTAGAGACCGAAGTCGTTTGCGGCGGTGACCGCGCGGACGTGGTTCCAGGCGTCGGCCATCGGTACCTGGCGCGCGGCGGTGCCGATCACCAGAGCGATTTCACCCTCGAAGGCCAGCAACTCGGTGGCCCGGGGGCGTTGCACGGTGCCACCGCTGTGCCCGACCGAACTGGACGGCTTGAGGAAGTACGACGGATGGGCCGGATGGCGCCCACGCTGCTCGGCGCGGGAGATGAAGTTCAGGTGGACGGCAATGATCTTGCCGGGTCGAAGTGCGGCTGCTGTTGGCGAGGACTCGGTGGCGACGCTGCCGTCGGTATTCATGCGGCTCCTTTCCGACCGGTAGTTGCATCGTATTCGAAATCGTATATTATCTGTGACGTAGGTCGCAAGCCTCCAAAAAAGTGCACCACGCCATCGCGCTGCAAGCGTCGCCACTTCACATCGATCAGGAGGGATCTTTCGATGAACGGACCATCTGGCAGCGTCAGTGCCGGGTCCGGCGGGCGCCGAGAGGTTCAGCTTCGTGCGAAGCATCAGTTCGCCTGCAGCGCAGGGCAGTATGCGATCCCCAGTCCGCGAAGGCCGGACCGGGATGGCGCTCCCGCATCGGTGTCCACCACGACCAGCGAAGGCTGACAATGCAATTCCATCATCACGGTTACGTCTCCGGAGACCCACGCGTGCAGCCGGCCGCCGGCGTCGGGATCGACCGTCCCGACGATCTCCCCGATCATGTCGATGTGCTCATCGTCGGCACTGGTCCGGCCGGCATGATCGCCGCCGCCCAACTGTCGCAATTTGCCGGTATCACCACGCGCATCGTCGAACGGCGGCCGGGGCGATTGGCGATCGGGCAGGCCGACGGGATTCAGGCTCGCAGTGTCGAAACATTCCAAGCCTTCGGCTTCGCGGATCGAATCATCGCCGAGGCCTACCGAATCACCGAAATGGCCTTCTGGAAGCCGGATCCGAATGACCCGTCACGGATCGTCCGTACGGCGCGAGCCGAAGACGATCCACGCGGGATCAGTGAATTCCCCCACCTGATCGTCAACCAGGCACGCGTGCTCGACTACTTCGCCGAGGTGATGGCGAACTCCCCCACTCGGATGCGGCCCGACTACGGGCTGGAGTTCCGCAGCCTTCACGTGGGCGAGGACGTCGAGTATCCGGTGCGTGTCACCTTGGCCCACACCTCGGGTGAGCGTCAAGGCGAGCTGCGCACTGTAAAGGCCAAGTACGTCATCGGCGCCGACGGCGCCCGCAGCGCTGTACGCGATTCCATCGGCTGTACACCCAAAGGCGACAAAGCGTTTCACGCATGGGGCGTGATGGATGCCCTCGCCGTGACCGACTTCCCCGATATCCGTACCAAGTGCGCCATACAGTCCGGCGCCGGGGGCAGCATTCTGCTCATCCCCCGTGAAGGCGGATTCCTGTTCCGAATGTATGTCGACCTGGGTGAGGTACCCGAAGACGACAACGGCAACATCCGCAACACCAGCATCGAACAAATCGTTGCCCAGGCCAACGAGATCCTGCACCCGTATACCCTCGATGTCCGAAACGTCGCCTGGCACAGCGTGTACGAGGTCGGACACCGAGTGACCGACCGATTCGATGATGTCCCGCCCGACGAGGTCGGCGTGCGATCGCCGCGCGTCTTCATCACCGGCGACGCGTGCCACACCCACAGCGCCAAAGCGGGTCAGGGCATGAACGTCTCCATGCAGGACGGGTTCAACCTCGCCTGGAAACTGGCCCATGTGCTGGAAGGGCGCAGCCCCGAAACGCTGCTCGCCACCTACAGCAGCGAGCGTCAAGTGATCGCGCAGAACCTCATCGACTTCGACAAGCAGTGGTCGCATATGATGGCCAAGCGGCCCGAAGACTTCGAATCGCCCTCCGAACTGGAGGACTTCTACGTCAAGACCGCCGAATTCCCGGCCGGTTTCATGACGCAGTACACGCCGTCGATGATCATCGCAGAGGCTACCCACCAGCAGCTCGCGGCGGGATTTCCCATCGGTAAGCGATTCAAGTCGGCGCCGGTAGTACGTGTCGCCGATGGCAACCCGGTCCATCTAGGGCACCATCACCGCGCCGATGGACGCTGGCGCATCTATGCTTTCGCCGCGCCGCGGGGAACCGCTGCGTTCGACGAGTGGGCGGACTGGCTGGTCAATGCGCCGGAGTCGCCGGTGCTCGCCCACACGCCGAAGGACTCCGACATCGACAGCGTGTTCGACGTCAAGGTGATCTACCAGCGGGATCACACGCAGGTTGACCTTGCGGCCGTGCCAACCGCGTTCCTTCCCAGGGTCGGCCCGTTGCACCTCGTCGACTACGAAAAGATCTATGCCGCCCAACCGGGAGCCGACATCTTCGAGGCACGCGAAATCGACCGCGGCGGCGCCGTGGTCGTCGTCCGGCCGGACCAGTATGTCGCGCATGTGCTCCCGCTGACCGCGAAAGCCGAACTGGCCGAGTTCTTCGCCGACGTCTTCATTCCTCAGCACACCACATACTCGTCAAAGGAGCCTGCATGACCGTCCTCCAGGATCGTGACCTGCTCGCCACCGTTCCCTGCGAACTCCTCATCGGCGGCACCTGGCAACCCTCGACCTCCGGTGCGACCCTGAGTGTCACCGATCCCGCAACCGGTGCGGTGATCAAGGAGATCGCCGACGCCACGCCCGCCGACGGGCTGGCCGCCCTGCAGGCCGCCGACGACGCGGCAGAGCAGTGGGCCGGTACCAGCGCGCGTCGGCGTGCCGACATCCTGCGCGCTGCGTTCGATCTGGTGCAGGACCGCAAGGAAGACTTCGCCTGGCTGATGAGCCTGGAGATGGGCAAACCGCTGGCCGAAGCCCGCGGTGAGGTTGCCTACGGTGGCGAGTTCCTGCGCTGGTTCAGTGAGGAGGCGGTACGTGTGCAGGGCCGCTACGGGGCTAATCCCGAAGGCACCGGGCGCATGATCGTCACCCAACACCCAGTAGGGCCGTGCTTCCTGATCACACCGTGGAACTTCCCGCTGGCCATGGCGACTCGCAAGATCGCGCCCGCCCTGGCCGCGGGGTGCACGGTCGTGGTCAAGCCGGCCGCGCTCACGCCGTTGACCACCCTGTTGCTGGCCGATGTTCTGGTGCAGGCAGGTCTGCCCGACGGCGTGCTCAACGTCGTCACCACGTCGCAGTCCTCCGCGCTGTCCGCGCCGATCATCGCCGACCCTCGGCTGCGGAAGCTGTCCTTCACCGGTTCCACGCCGGTCGGTCAGAGGCTGCTCGAACAGGCCGCCAAGGGAGTGTTGAGAACATCGATGGAGTTGGGCGGCAACGCACCGTTCGTGGTCTTCGACGACGCCGACCTCGACACGGCGGTCGAGGGCGCCATCGCGGCCAAGTTCCGCAACATCGGACAAGCCTGCACCGCGGCCAACCGCTTCATCGTCCACCGTTCTGTCGTCGACGAATTCACGAGGCGAGTCACAGAAAGGGTCAATGAGTTCGTCGTCGGCCGCGGCACCGATCCGGGTGTGACGATCGGACCGCTGATCGATGAGAACGCCGTCGCCAAGGCCGAGGCGTTGGTCGCCGACGCGGTCGATCGAGGCGCCACGATCACCACCGGTGGGACACGCCTCGACGGGGCGGGCACGTTCTTCGCGCCGACCGTTCTTGCCGATGTCGTCGTCGGCAGTGACATCCTGCGTGAGGAGATATTCGGCCCCGTCCTGGCCATCGCTGCGTTCGGCGACGAAGACGAAGCCGTGACACTGGCCAACGACACCGAGTACGGCCTCGTCGCCTACGTGTACACCGAGGATATGCAGCGCGGCCAGCGCATGATCGAACGCATCAAGACTGGGATGATGGGACTGAACATCGGTGTGGTCTCCAATGCCGCGGCACCGTTCGGCGGCTGGAAGCTGTCCGGCCTCGGACGAGAAGGCGGTGCCGAAGGTATCCACGAGTATCTGCAGACCAAATACACCCTGACGCCCAACCCCTTCGACTGACCGAGGCCAGCAGATCCAGGCGCGACACGTAAAGCTGGTCAACTAGTGTGTGACGGCGTGTCCGACGATCTCTGGGCGGCTGCCACCCGTCACCCCTTCCTCGACGCGGTGCGCGACGGCGCCATCACCGATGAGGCGTTCGACCGGTGGCTGAGTCAGGACGCGCTGTTCGTCGCCGATCTGCTCACCTTCCAGGCTCGGCTGCTGGCTCGCGCACCGCGGGACGGACAAGGCGCGATCGCCGGTGGATGTGTCGCGCTGGTCGCCGAACTCGACTGGTTCCAAGAGCAGGCATCGCGGCGCGGTGTCGATCTGGAGGTGCCCCCGCTGCCCACGACATTGCGCTACCGCGCATTGCTGCGGCGCCTGGACGACGAGCCGTATCCGGCCGCCGTCACCGCGCTCTGGGTGATCGAGCGGGTGTACCTACTCGGCTGGACCTCCGCGATCTCGGCGACGTCGCCGTTCGGTGAGTTCATCGAACACTGGACCGTCCCTGAGTTTGCCGCCTATGTCGAGGCGCTCGGCGAGCTGGCCGTCGCCGACGAGCATCGCGAACTCGTCGACGAGGTGCTTCGGCTCGAGGTGGACTTCTGGAACATGGCCTGGGAGCCGGCGTCGTGAGTCTGTCGAGCCGGCTCTGGGCCGCCAACGCCGATATCGTCTCCGACGTGCTGGCCAATCCGTTCGTCCGGGGAATCGGGGACGGCAGCCTGTCCCGCGAACGGTTCGCCGGTTACCTCGCCCAGGACGCGTTCTTCCTCGAATCCTTTGCCCGCGCTTACGCTTTCGCGTTGGTGCGCAGCCCCGATACCGCGACCCTGCTGACCTTCGCCGACCTGCTCGCCGGTGTGCGCGAGGAACTGGGCCTGCATGCTTCCTACGCGGCGCAGTGGGGTATCGACATGGCCGGGGTGCGTCCCGCCGCAGCGACATTGGCCTACACCGAATTTCTGCTGGCCACCGCGTCCACCGGCCAGATCGGCGTCATCTGTGCCGCGATGACCCCGTGCATGCGCCTGTACGCACATATCGGCTCCGCGCTGGACGCGGCCACCGCAGGCCAGTACAGCCAGTGGGTGCAGACCTACGCAGATCCGGGTTTCGACGACATCGCGACGCTGTTGGAGCGTCTGCTCGACGAGCACGGCGAGGACACGCCCGCGGTGCGCGACGCCTACCGACGCGCGATGCAACTGGAACTACAGTTCTTCAGCGCAGCGTACGACGCGCAGATGTGAATCCTGGGTGTCCTCAGCCCCCGGCGACCGCAGCCGTGGTCATGGCGTCGAGAAGCGCATCACAAAACGCGGGCAGATCATCGGGAGTCCGGCTGGTGATCAGGTTGCCGTCGACCACGACTTCCTGATCCACGACGGTGGCACCGGCATTGCGCAGGTCGGTACGTAGGCTCGGATAGGACGTGACGGTGCGGCCCTTGGCCACACCCGCCTCGACGAGAGTCCACGGGCCGTGACAGATGACGGCGACCGGGCGGCCGGATTGGACGAAATCGCGCACGAACGCCACGGCGGCCTCGTCGGATCTCAATTTGTCGGCGTTCACCGTGCCGCCGGGGATGACCAGTGCGTCGTATGCGTCGGTGGTGGCGTCGCCGAGAACCTTGTCGACCGATGCCGTGCCGGCCGGGTCGAGGTCGTGATCGCGCATCTCGATCTCTCCGGGGTGCAACGAGAGCAGTTCGCTGCGCGCGCCCGCCCTGTGCACCGCCGCGCGCGGCTCCTCGAGCTCGAGGCGTTCGACTCCGTCGGCGGCCAGGATGGCGACCGTCTTGCCGTTCAGCTGGGGTGTCGTGTCACTCATGCTCAGGGGGTTTCCGCGAAGCGGTCTGCACAAACACGCGACGCCGGGGCCGACGAGTCGACACCGGATACGGGCCTCGGGACGCGCAGTAGGGTTGACGGCGGCGCAAGCGTAGGGAAACGGAGCGGATATGGCGGTGGCCAACGGGCCTTCGGTGCGCGAGACGAAGCGGCTGCAGACACGGGAGCGGCTGCTGGGCGCGGCGGTGGCCGAGTTCAAGCGGTCCGGTATGGCCGAGGCCGATGTCGCCGCGATCGTCGCCGCCGCCGGGGTGGCGCACGGCACGTTCTTCTTTCACTTCCCCACCAAAGAGCACGTTCTGCTCGAGCTGGAGAAGCGCGAGGAGGACCGGATGGCCAAGCAGTTCGGTCGCTATCTCGACGAGGGCCATGACCTGGAATCGGCGCTGTTGGAAGCCGTGCGCCTGGTATTGGGGCTGGAGCGCAGACTCGGAGCGGTCTTGTTCAAGGATTTTCTGGCGTTGCATTTCTCCCAGAGCAGACCCAAGTCCGAAGATGGCGGTGATCATTCTCTGGTGGTGCTCGTGGCTCAGCGCATCGAGCAGGCCCGCTCACAGGGCGAGGTCGACCCGGACGTGCAGCCGATGAACAGTGCAGTGTTCTTTCTGCTGTGTCTGTATGCGCTGGCGATCACCACCGATGATCCGATGCGCCGCGATCTTCTCGACGATCTGGTCACGCGCACCCTGCGCAGCGTCGCCATCGCGAGCTGAGCGTCGTCAGGTATTGAGCCTCACCGCGAATCAGTGGGCCGACGTCGGCCGATGCCATGTCGCGCGAGAGCTCTGCTAGAACTGCACACCGCGGGTCAGTGCACCGTCGACGAGCAGATTGGTGCCGGTGATGAAACTCGCTGCACCGCTGGACAGGAACACCACCGCATTGGCCACTTCCTGCGGAGTGGCCATCCGGCCGGTCGGGTTGAGTGCCAGCGCGGTGGCGAACAGCTCCGGGTTGTTCTGCTCGATGGACGGCCACACCCCGCCGGGAAAGTAGGTGTTGCCCGGGCTGACGGTGTTGGCGCGCACACCCTTTGCGGCGAGCTGATGGGCCAGCCCCTGCGTGTAGTGGATGATTGCGGCCTTCATGGTGCCGTACGGCCCGGCCGCGAAGTCGACCTCACGTCCGGACACACTGGAGATTGTCACGATCGATCCGGCGCCGGACGCCTCCAGGTGTGGCAGTGCGGCGTCCACGAGGCCGACGGTTCCCATCAGGTCGACCTCGAAGCTGGTCCGCCAGTTCTCCGCGGACTCCGGGATGGCAAGCGCGCTGACATTGGCGACGACACCGTCCAGGCCGCCGAATGCATCGGCGGTGGCGTCCACCCATGCCGCCAACGCGGCGGTGGCTCCCACGTCGACCGCGGATCCCAGCGCACTGTTGCCGAGTTCCTCCTGTGCCCGCGCGACGTCCTCGGAGGTGCGCGCGCAGAACGCGACGGTAGCGCCTTCGGCGATCAGGCCTTGCACCACCGCCCGTCCGATGCCGCGGGTGCCGCCGGTGACCGCGAAGCGTTTGCCGCTGAGTCCAAGATCCATGAAGGGCCTTCCTAGTATGTGATGGTGCCTAATGATGTTGCCGCCGAACGTAGTTCGGCGTGCACACCGCCGTAGGCCGGGGCGCTTGGCAGCAGTCGCTTGTCGATCTTGGTCACCGCACTGTAATTGGTGTCCACCACGTTGGCGATCGGCGCCAGCGAGATCTGGGTGAGCAGCTGGTAGGCGTCGAGTCGATCCAGCCCGTACAACTCGCCCAACCAGGTGATCATCTCGACCTGTCCCGCCCGCCACGCCTCCTCCAGGGGGCGGCCGGAGCCTATGCACATCAGGTGGGTATCGGTTTCCAGTCGCGGCCAGGCGGGGCCGCCACCCTTGATCAGTTCGACGATCACCGTCACGTTCATCGCGCCCTCGACCGCGGTGCCGCACGACTCGCCCTCGCCCTGGCGGTAGTGCCCGTCGCCGAGCGAGAACAGTGCACCGGGCACATTGACCCCCAGGTAGCAGGTGGCGCCGGTGGTCATCTCCGGGGTGTCCATGTTGCCGCCGAACACGTCGGGCACCAGCGAGGTGCGGACCTCCCGGCGCGCGGGAGCGACGCCGACGGTCCCGAGCATGGGGTTCGCGGGTAGAGCCACCTCGAAATTGGAACCCTTCGCCGAGAACCCGACCGTCCTTGTCGCCGAGTCGTATTCGTAGATCCATGTCCGTTCGGGCAGCGGATCTTGCAGGGTCGGGTTGACCGGCACGCTGGTCAACCCGCCGAAAAACGGAATCAGCGTCGATGCACCCCAACCGCGCGCCGGCGTGAGGTCGACAAGGTGCACGGCCAAGGTGTCGCCGGGTTCGGCGCCCTCGATCCAGAAGGGCCCGGTCTGCGGATTGAGGTCCTCGGTGTCCAGCGCGCTGCTGGCGATATCGTCGGCACTGGTGATGCGGCCCCCGTAGGCGTCCTCGGTCCACAGCGTGAGCGCCGTCGGCGCCTTGATCCGCAGTACCGGCTCGGCGCCGCCGAAGGTGAACGCGAACTGGTCGGGCGTCGGGACGAAGGTGACGTGGTCCATCAAGTCATCCTGGTCGCATCGGCTCCCGGCCGCCACCCGAACTAGATCTGCCGGGGCACCAACCGCTGCAGCTGCGTGACGTGCTCGGGTGCCAGCTCGTCGAGCGAGGCGACACCGAGCAGCCGCATGGTGCGGGTGATCTGCTCGGAGAGGATCTCGATCATCCGGTCCACGCCGGCCTCCCCGCCGGCCATCAGCCCGTACAGGTAGGCGCGCCCGACCAGGGTGAAGCGGGCACCCAGCGCGATGGAGGCGACGATATCGGCGCCGGACATGATGCCGGTGTCGAGGATGATCTCGGTTCGGTCGCCCACCTTCGGCGCCACCTGCGGCAACAGATGGAACGGAATGGGCGCCCGATCGAGTTGGCGCCCACCGTGGTTGGACAACACGATGCCGTCCACGCCGAGATCGGTGACGGCTTGTGCATCGGCTACGGTCTGGATGCCCTTGACCACCAACTTGCCCGGCCACTGGGATTTGATCCACGCCAGATCCTCGAACGTCACCGTCGGATCGAACATGCTGTCCAGCAACTCGGCGACGGTGCCCGACCAGCGGTCCAGGGAGGCGAATGCCAGCGGCTCGGTGGTCAGGAGGTCGATCCACCAGTGCGGCCGGGGAATCGCGTCGAGCACGGTTTTCGCTGTGAGTGCGGGCGGGATGGACATCCCGTTGCGCTTGTCACGCAGTCGGGCGCCTGCCACCGGGACGTCGACGGTGACCAGCAGTGTGTCGTAGCCGGCAGCGGCGGCGCGCTCCACGAGTGCCATCGAGCGGTCCCGGTCCTTCCACATGTACAGCTGGAACCAGTTGCGGCCGTGCGGGTTGGCGGCCTTGACATCCTCGATGGACGCCGTGCCCATGGTGGACACCGAGAACGGGATGCCGGCGCGGGCGGCGGCCCGAGCGCCCGCGTATTCGCCTTCGGTCTGCATCATCCGGGTGAAACCGGTGGGTGCGATGCCGAACGGCAACTCGGAGGGGCCGCCGAGAATCGTGGCGCTGGTGTCGACCGTGGAGACGTCACGCAGGATCGCCGGGTGGAACTCGACGTCCTGGAACGCCTGCCGGGCCCGGGCCAGCGACAACTCGGCCTCCGCGGAGCCATCCGTGTAGTCGAACGCGGCCCTCGGGGTGCGGCGTTTGGCGATTGCGCGCAGATCCTCGATGGTCAGTGCGGCCGACAGCCGGCGGGTACGGGCATTCAGTTCCGGCTTCTTGAACTGTATAAGCGGGGCGAGATCGGCGACCTTGGGGATGCGGCGTTTCATGGCCGAAACTCCTTCACTGTGCTGCATTGCTGCCCCGACCGTACCCGTGTGCGGGTTCAGGATTGGGTCGAGCGTCGTGTCGCCAACTCGGGTGCGAACAGGACATGGTGGGGGTGGCGGCCGGCATGTTCGGTGGCTGCGATGAGTAAATCAATTGCAGTGCTGCCGATTTCGATGCTGGGTTGGCGCACTGATGTCAACGGCACCACGGCGGAGCGGGCGAACTCGATATCGTCATAACCCACCAGGGCGATGTCACCGGGCACCGTGACATCGCCGGCCAGGGCCAGCGCCTGGAGCATCCCGATGGCCACCAGATCGTTCGCGCAGAAGATGCCGTCGGGCCGCTGCGCTGCCGGACGACCGCGGATCTGCTCGGCCACCGCGCGGCCGCAGAGTACCGTCAGCGCCGGTGTGGAGATGACCTCCAGTTCGGCATCGGGCACGTGCCGCAGCGCGTTTCGAGCGCCCTGCAGACGATCGCGGACCTGGCGCAGTTCGGGCGGCCCGCCGACAAAGGCGATCCGTCGCCGCCCTATCGCGGCGAGATGCTCCGCGGCCAGCGTGCCTCCGGCGATATCGTCGACCGCGACCGAATCGAAATCGGTGCCCGACCCGTCACGGTCGACGAGGACGACGGGGGTGCCGCGCCGACGCAGCGCCGCCAAGCGGTCGAAGTCGTCGCCGACAGGGGAGACGAGCAACCCGAACACCCGCTGCTCGTCGAATGCGTCGATGTAGGACCGCTCGCGCTGCGGGTCGTCGTCGGAGGTGCCCAACAACACCATCAGGTTGTGTTCGGCGGCTCGTGCCCCGGCGCCACGGGCGATATCGGTGAAGAACGGGTTGCCGACATCGAGCAGCACCAGGCCGACACTGCGCGACCGCCCCGCCTTGAGTTGCCGGGCGGCGTCGTTGCGGACGAACCCGAGTTCGTCGATGGCGGCTTGCACTCGTGCGACGGTGGCCGGGGACACCTTGTCGGGGGAGTTGAGGACATTGGACACCGTCCCGACCGACACCGACGCCGCCGCGGCGACCTCGCGAATGCTCACCATGTCTGCGCGCTCGCGTGTGCGCGGACCGCGGGGGCTATCCAGGAGTGCAGGAAGCGCCGCAGGTCCTGCCCCGTGCGGGCGGGGCGACCGGGGTCGAGGATGAAGGACTGCAGGGTGCGCAGCATGAACTCGACCAGTTCATCGAGAGCATCCCCCGGGAATCCCGCCGCAGCCCAGTCCACGTCGAAGCGCGCGAGGATCGACTTGCCGAACCCGATGGCCAGGTCCGAGGTGACCCCCGCGGTGAAGGCGCTGGCCTTCCCCGGCTGCAGGACGAGGCTGAGGTAACGGTCGTGGGGTAGCTGCTCGAGGGTGTAAGCCAACCCCTCGACCACCGCCTCGGTCGGGTCGGTGATCGAGCCCAGCCGATCGGCCAGCCGGTCCAGGAAGGACGCCACCGAGGACACGGCGGTGGCGGCGAGCAGGGTTTCCTGGGTGGGGAAGTACCGGTAGATGGTCTGCCGGGTGACACCGAGGGTCTGCGCGACCTCCGACACGCTGACCGTGCCGTGCGTGTCGATGGCCGCGCGGGTGGTGGCGAGGATGCGGTTGACCGCTTCCTCGTCGTCGACCGGGATATTGCCCGACCAGCCGTGCCTGCGCATGCCTCGATCGTCGCACGATCCGCTCTCGACCCTTGACAATACAATCAGTCATGAATGTATGGTCTGGAGATGATCTCCTGCCCGCCGAACAGCACCGACGAAGAGTTGACCCGCCGCGCGCTGCGCCATGCCCTCGACGGCACTACGGATATGGCCGACCGTGAACTCAAAGTGCCACTGCACTATTACCGCGACCCGAAGATCACCGAGATCGAGGAATCACAGATCCTGCGGCGGGTGCCGCTGGCCATCGTGCCGTCCGCCCAGATCCCGGAACGCAACGATTACGTCGTTCGCTCGGTCCTCGGCGATTCGCTCTTGGTCACCCGCGACCGGACCGGCAAAAGCCACGTGCTGCTCAACTACTGCCGTCACCGGGGCGCCATGCCGGCCTGCGGCTCCGGTAACTCGGCGAGGTTCGTCTGCCCGTATCACGCATGGACGTACAAGAACACCGGCGAACTGTTCATGGTGCCCGGCAAAGCGGGCTTCGACTCGATGGACGTCAAGGACTACGGGCTCGTCGAGCTGCCGTCGGAGGAGCGCTACGGATTCATCTGGGCGGTGCTCACCGCGGACGCCAGCATCGATCTGGACGCACATCTGGGGCCGATGAAAGACGAACTTGCACTGTGGGACTACCGATCCTACGGCTATCACACCGACCGCGAGTTCACCTCAGAGGTGTCCTGGAAGGGCGCGTTGGAGGCCTTTGCCGAGGGCTACCACTTCCCGTTTGTGCACGGCGAGAGCCTGATCGGGCAGAACACGCTGTCCAACACCGCGATCTACGACGAGTTCGGCAAGCACCACCGCATCGGGTTTCCGTTCACATGGATCAAGAATCTCGACTCCGGCCCGTCGGCCACGCTGGATCCCTCCGCCAATATGGGCGTCATCTACTGGATCTACCCCAATCTGATCCTGGCCAACAGCCCCGTCGGGGTCGAGATCATCGACATGCTGCCAGACGGCGACCCGACGCGGTGCACCGTCCGGCACAGCTGGATGGGGCGGACCCCCGCGACCGATGGCGATATGCGTGCCCTCTACGACACCGTCTACGAGGGCGTTCATGCCGCGGTGCGCGATGAGGATTTCGCGATGCTGCCGCAATGCGGACAGGGCGTTCGGCACGGGCAGCACGATCATATGATCATCGGCCGCAACGAGATTGCGGTGCAACACATGATCAAGGTGTTCGCCCAGGAACTCGGGGTGGCGCTGGGGTAACCGCCGGGGCGGTCGTCGCCACCCGTTTGCTTGTCGGACCCGGCTTCTAGAATCGTGTTATGCCGCCTCCGACAGCGCCTTTGGATCGGGATCGGTTCGCGCCCAAGCGTATCGAGGTGTTGTTCGACGAGATGGCGGAGTTGACGGGGCAGCGCAATGCGATCGATGGCCGACTGGTGGAGATCATCGCCGAGATCGACGGCGCGGGCAGCGCCAATGGGAACGCGTTGTGGGGCGCCACCGGCTGCCGGTCCATCGAAGCGCTGGTGGCGTGGAAGGCCGGGGTGAGCCCGCGGCGGGCCGAGACCATGGTCGCCGTCGCGCACCGCATCGACGAACTTCCCCGCTGCACCCAGGGCTTACGGGACGGGCGGGTGTCCTTGGATCAGATCGGGGTGATCGCCGAAGGCGGTGGCCAGGGCTGCGATGAGCATTACGCGAACCTGGTGCAGCACGCCACGGTCAGCCAGTTGCGGACCGCGGTCAAGCAGGAACCCCGCCCCGAACCCGATCCCAAGCCCGAACCGAAGCGGTCGTTCTCCCGTATCGAAAGCGATGACTACACCACCTACCGGATCCGGCTGCCCAAGGTGGAGGCCGCGAAATTCGAGGCGGCCCACCAGTCCCACCGCGACAAGCTGGTCGCGGACTGGAAACGCGACCACGACAGCGGCGACGCGATTGATCCGCAGGACGGGGATCAGTACGACGTCGACGCGTCCGACGAGATTTCCGGGCAGGCCCCGCCGTTTCCCGACGGAGTCGATGCGTTCATGAGTCTGATCGAGGCCGGCTGGGACACCGATGTAGCGGTGCGTCCGCACGGGCAGCACACCACCGTCGTCATGCACCTCGATGTGGAGAAGCGGGTCGCGGCGTTGCACCTGGGCCCGGCCCTCTCCGATGCCGACCGCCGGTACCTGCTCTGTGATGCCACCTGTGAGGTGTGGTTCGAACGTGCCGGGCGCCCCATCGGGGCGGGGCGGGCGACCCGGACGGTCGGGCGGCGGCTGCGCCGCGCCTTGGAGCACCGTGACCGCACGTGTGTGGTGCCCGGGTGTGGGGCGACCCGCGGGTTGCATGCCCATCATCTGGTGCACTGGGAGGACGACGGGCCCACCGAACTGTGGAATCTGGTGTTGCTCTGCCCGTTTCATCACCGTCTGCATCACCGCGGTGGGATCACCCTCACCGGGCCCGCCGCCACGCTGAAAGTCACCGATCAACACGGCGAGGAACTGACCAACACGGCGCTGGCCCGCCTACCCACCACGGCGGCACCCGAGGTGCCACCGTGCCCCGGCCCGAAAGGCGAACGCGCCCAATGGTGGTGGTACACACCATTCGAACCACCGCCACCACCGACGACCAACTAGGTCAGCTCATCCGGACCTGTGCGTCGCGAGTACCTCGATGATGCGGTGGGCGTCGATGAAACCGAGTGCCCAGCGGACAGCCGATCGGTCCTACTCCAGCACGAACACCGGGATCAGTCGGTCGGTCTTGGTCTGGTACTCCGCATATGGTGGGTAGGCCTCGACCGCCAGCTTCCACCAATGCTCACGCTCGGCGCCCTCCACCTCGCGGGCGGTCAGCTCGACGACCTTCTCACCGTCCTGCGCGGTGACCTGGGGGTGCGCCTTGACGTTGTGATACCACGCGGGATGCTGCGGATCGCCGCCCTTGGAGGCGACCATCGCGTACTTGCCGTTCTCCTCCACGCGCATCAACGGCACGTAGCGCTTCTTTCCGGACTTGGCGCCCGTGGTGGTGAACAGCACCACGGGTCGGTCGAGGACCTCAACTCCGTCGGTGGTGCCCTGCTCGAGAATGCGTTCGGTTTGGTCGCGGACCCAGTCGGTGGGGCTCAGCTCGGGGTTGTTGGACATGGCGCCTACAACACCACAGCCCCGCGGATTGTTTCCGCCTTCGACGAAATCGCCGCGATCTGGGACGCTGCAGCCATGGCCGATGTCTTCATCACCACCACCGAACTCGCCACATTGCTGGCCACCGGGGCACCCGTGACGCTGCTCGATGTGCGCTGGCAGCTCGCTCAACCGGACGGCCGCACCGATTACCAGCGTGGCCACCTGCCGGGAGCCGTCTACGTCTCCCTCGACGACGAGCTCAGCGATCATCGGGTCCAGGGCCGCGGCAGGCACCCGCTGCCCTCCGGATCGGCCCTCCAGCAGGCCGCGCGCCGCTGGGGGGTGCGCCGCGGTGTGCCGGTGGTGGTCTACGACGATTGGAACCGGGCCGGATCGGCGCGGGCGTGGTGGGTGCTGCGGGCCGCCGGCATCGAGGACGTGCGGATCCTCGACGGCGGGCTGCGCGCCTGGACGGCCGCGGGCGAGGCGCTGGAGACCGGCCCGGTCGAAGCCTCACCCGGGGATGCGGTGGTCCGTCACGAGGATCTGTATGCGGGGGCGATGCCGACGCTGACCGCGGAGGAGGCCGCCGGGCACCCGAACCTGCTCGACGCCCGCGCGCCGGAACGATTCCGTGGCGATGTCGAACCCCTTGACCCGCTGGCCGGGCACATCCCGGGAGCGCGGAACCTGCCCAGTACCGCCGTCCTGACACCGGCGGGAACGCTGCTGCCCGATGCCGAGATCGCCGCGCTTGGCTGGTCATTCGGCGGCTCGAACGAGGTCGGGGTGTACTGCGGTTCGGGCGTCACGGCGGCGGTGGTGGTGGCTACCCTCGCCGCGGCAGGCATCGATGCTGCGCTGTTCCCCGGGTCCTGGTCGCAGTGGAGTGCGCAAGGTCGTCCGGTGCAGACCGGCGATCAGTGATGGGCAATCATCTTGACCGCCACCACCGCGGCGCCGGCGCCCGCCAGCACCAGGACGGCCACCACCTGTTGCCACCACAGCAGCCCGGCGCGATGCACCGCGGCGAAGGCGATGAGGCCCATCTCCGCGACCAGGAACCACATGGCGATCCACACCGCGGTCGGGGTGTCGAGCACGCCGACACCGGCCAACGCCAGGATCACCGCCGGTACAGCGGCAGCCTGCAGGATCTGACCTGAGGATGCCAGCATCGCCCACGCCGCGCGGCCGCGCGGCGCCTTGCCCTCCACGCTGAGCCGGGCGATGAACTCGGCCAGCAGCGCGGCCGCCCACAGCCCGCCCGCAGCGACCGCCACGTCGACCACCCGGTACCAGCCGTTGGTGTCGACATCGGTGTAGCGAGCGAGCGCGGCCAAGGTGGCCAGGCACGAAATGGCACCGTACATCCGCTCGCGTAATGCGGCGACCACGTGCTCGACCGGAGGATTGTCCACCCCGGTGGACGGCGTCATGCCAGCCGCTCCATCAGAAACGCGCCGATCTCTCGAATCGAGGTTTCCATGACCTCCCGGTTGCCCTGGGTATTGAAGGCATGATCCACCGGGTAGGCGGTGTGCCGGACGTCGACACCGCCGTCGCGCAGCCGGCCGGCGATCTCGACCATCTCCGGTCCCAGCGTGTCGAGATCTCCGGTCTGGATCAGGGTGGGCGGCATTTTCAACGGCAGCTCGGCGTCGTGGTAGGGCGAGGCAACGGGGTTGCCGTGGCTGGTGGGGTCCACGAAATAGAGTTTGGCCGAAAGCTTCTGCAATCTCGGCGAAATCGCGGCATTGGGCTTGGGCGAGGTGCGGTCGGTACGGGTGCAGTCCGCGACGGCGTAGGACAGTACGGCGGCCCTCAGTGTGAACGCGGTGTCGTGGGCGTACTGCGCGAGGTTCATGCTGAGCTTGGCTCCGGCGCTCGCCCCGCCGACACTGATCCGTCCGGGGTCCCAACCGTGTTGGTCGGCATGGTCGATGGCCCATTGCAGCACATCGATGCACTCCTGCTCCGCGACCGGAAACGTCACCTGAGGGGCGGCGTGATAGTCGATCGCCAGCACGACACACCCCACATCGGAAGCCAGGTAACGGCAGATGTGCTCGTCCTCCCGGGTATTGCGCAGGACAAAGCCGCCACCGTGGATGTCGATGTGCAGCGGCGGACGGTCGGCGGCGGCGTTCAACGGTGACGAGGGGTGCGGTCGGTAGACGAAACAGCGGACCGGCCCGTGCCGGGTCGGCACCGGTAACACGGTGGGCGCGTCGAGCTTGTACGCGGGTTCGGGGATGCCGGGCGGGCGAAACACCAATGGTGCGGTCTGCTGCGCGAGGTAGGCCAATGCGTACTCCAGCGGCCCGATCCGGGGGTTCGCCATGGCAGACACCGTACCGGGAGCTGCTCCGGTGTCCGCGGTATCAGGACCGGCCGCCGCATAGACTGCGGGCATGGCACGTAACTATGCGACAGCCGACCAGGTTTCGCTCGACGAACTGCTCGCCTTCGTGCGGCCGCGGCACGCGATGGTGCTCACCACGTTCCGCGCGGACGGATCGCTGCAGAGTTCACCGGTCACCGGCGGGGTGGACGAGCAGGGACGCATCGTCATCGCGAGCTACCCGCAGCGTGCCAAATCGGTGAATATCGCTCGCACCCCGCGGGCCAGCGTGACCGTGCTGTCCGAGGAGTTCCACGGCCCGTACGTCCAGGTCGACGGCGACGCCGAACGCATCGACCTGCCCGACGCGGTGGAACCGCTCGTCGAATACTTCCGGTCGGTGGCCGGAGAGCACTCCGACTGGGACGAGTACCGGCGGGCCATGGTCGATCAGGGAAAGTGTCTGCTGCGCATCACGCCTCGCCGGTGGGGTCCGGTGGCCACCGGCGGCTTCCCGCCACCACGCTAGCTCGGACGCCGGTATTTGCCCGACGGATCGAAACCGGAATTGCTTATCGCAGTGGATAATCCGGTGCCGATCGGTCCGAGGCGGTCGAACAGCCCGGTGGACCCGGTGGCGATCCCGTCGGCGCTGGTGTGACTCAGTGCGGCCAGACCGATGTACGGACCGTCCGGTAACCGGCTGAGCGCCAGTGTGTAGTCGGCGTTGATGAATGCCAGGCCCGCGGTGCTGAAGTTGGTCATCGAGCTGGTCACATCGACGGCCATCGCCGCCCGGATGAACGGGGTCGGGGCCTCGCCGGCCACCAGGTCACGGAATTCACGAACCCAGGCGTACCGCGGCCCCTTGTGCTGCCATGGGAAGTCCAGGCTGTCCGAGTCGGCGGTGGGTCCGTAGGCCCGGATGAACATGGGCACCGTGTCACCGATGTCGTCGGGTTCGGCCGGTATCGGCGGAAGGGTGAGGGTCGTGCTCCAGAACTCGCCCTCGGGTTGGGTGCCGCGGCGCAGGTAGAGCGCCGAGGCGCGGGCCACGAGGTGACCGTTCTGCATCATCGCGGCGTCCACGGATCGCATCCGGCCGCCGGCGCGCACGACGGTGGCGCTGACCCGGACCGGCTCGGTGGCCACCCGGCGCAGGATCTCGACCGTCAACCGGGCGGGGTGCAGATCGACATCGTCGACCTGGGCCTCGATGGCGCGGGCGAGCAGCCCGCCGACCACCTGGCCGCCCAGGGTGGGTCCCCATCCGCCGCGGGCGATGGGGTTGGGCACCAACTCGTCGCCGCGCTGGGTGAGAAACGGCGTCGCCGTGGTGCTCGTCATACCGGCGATATTACAAACACAGTTACCGTTGTAACAACGACAACTGTGCGCGGTAGAAATCCAGATGAGCGTCGGCCGCGTTGTCCCACGTCAACGAGCGCGCCAGGGCGCGTCCCGGTCCGGGATCGCCCGGTGCGGTGAGCAGTTCTGCCATCGCGGCGGCGAACCCCGCGGGAGTATCGGCGTAGCGCACGGTGTCGCCGAACACCTCGCGCAGCACCGGCAGGTTCCGGGTGACCACCGGCCGGCCAGCGGCCAACGCCTCCAGCGCGGCCAGTCCGAATCCCTCCTTCGTGGAGGGAAATGCGAACACCTCACACCCCGCGACCAGGCTCGGCAGGTCGTCGTCGGCGATGGCGCCGAGGATCACCGGGTCGATATCCAAAGCCCGGCAACGGGAATCGAAGTGGTCGCGGTAATCGCGGTAGTCGAAGAGGGTTTCCCCACCGGCGATCACCAGTTTCAGGTCCGGAACGTCCCGGCGCAGCAGATGAAATGCCTCGACCAGATCGAGGGTGCCCTTGCGGGGTTCGATACCGCCCACGGTCAGCACGTAGCGGCCCAGTTGTCGGCGCCAACGCCCGATGCCGGTGATATCTTCGGCGGCGTCGATGAACCGTTGCGCGTCAACACCGTTGGGTATGACCATCGGGTCGACACCCCATCCGGACCGGACCTCCGCGGCGACCGCGGCCGAGACGCAGATGCGGGCATAGGGTGCCACGATCGCCTTCTCGTGGCACTCGGCCAAGATCGGGGTGGTGAACTCGTCGAGGTGGTGGATGGTGCGGATGCACCGGCCGACCGCATTGGCGCTGATGCAGTCCTGCGCGTGCACGATGTCATAGTCCGATGGGATGAAGGCCCGGCCCAGGAGTTCGATGGACCGCACGATGCGGTCGGTGACGGTGTCCGCGGGCAGATCCTGGAACTCGACGAGGCGGACGCGGACTCCGGGATCGACGGCCCGGAAGAAGCCCCGATCCCCGGCCCTGGCCAGCGACCACACCGTGACGTCGGCACCTTGGTGGGCCAGTGCCTCGGCCAGATTCAGGGTGTGCACGACACCGCCGCGAGGCTTCGTCGAGTAGGTCAGCAGCGCGATTCGCATCTCAACCCCCGGCCTGCGTGCGATAGGTGCCCGGACGCAGTTCGGCCAAGTGATTCAACACCTTTCGTGCTCGGCTGATCTCGGCTTCGACGTCGATCTCCGCCTTGGCAAGGCCGCCCTTGGAGCGGGTATTGGCCAAGATGTCTCCGCCCGGGCCGACGATCTTCGCCTGGCCGAGGAAGCGCAGATTCCCCATCACGCCGGTCTGGTTCGAGGACACCAGCACCACCTGGTTCTCCGCGGCGCGCGCGCAGTCGTAGAGGTCGAACAGCCGTGACTGCCGGTCCGCGGGCAGTCGGGACGCGCGATCGGTGATGCTCGCCGGCCAGGCCGACAGCGCCGCGATGATATGGGCGCCACCGAGGGCCAGCGCGCGGGCCGCCTCGGGAAAGGTCTTGTCGTAGTCGATCAGCATCCCGACCGGCCCGACCGGGGTGTCGAAGGTGCTGAACCGGTCGCCGGCCAGGTAGGTCAGGGCCTCGCCGGCCGGCTGGTGGACCTTACGGTAGCTGCCCAGGACGCCGTCGCCGGACACGCAGATCGCGGCGTTGTAGCGGCTGCCCCCGGCCGCTGCCTCGGCATAGCCGACGCACACCGTCATCGAACCCGCCGCGGCGATGACCGCGCCGATCTCGGGGCCGTCGGGATCGAGGGCGGGCGGCGGATCGTTGGGGTCGGGGGCCTGGAAGTCGCCGATGTAGCCACCCAGACTGGCGTCGGGCAGGACCAGGAAGTCGACGCCGTCGCGGGCGGCGGAATCCACGATGCCGACGACCTTCGACACACCGCGGTCGACGTCGCGGCCGAAATGTGCCGCCACCGCGCCCAAGGTGACCGGTGCCATGCGCTCCCCTCAGGCCGGGCCGATGCCGGTGACCGGCGCCGCCAACGCGGTCGTCGTCACCCCGTCCGGCCAGCGTAGGCGCACCCCAGCAGAAGCTGTCAGCGACCCGCAGTCCGCGCTCGCCACCCCGTCGGGCGTGACGACCGGGCCACGGTGCTCGCCCGCGGTGAGCATGGCGAAACCCGGGAAACAGGTCAACCAGGAACCGATATCCGCGGTGCCGGGGCGCGGTACCGCGGCCATCTCAAGCTCGGCGCCGGTGCCCGCGGCCTCGGCCAGCATGCCGAGCGTGCCGACTACCCCGGCCATGCTCACGTCCTTGGCGGCGCGCGGGCGGGCGGCGGCCACCCACCCGGCCATCGCCGCCAGGTCCGCCGAGCTGCGCGCACTCGTCGAATCCCATTGCTTGCCGGTGTAACCCGGCCGCCACTGACCGGTCAGGTCGGCGGTCAACCGGACCCGGTCACCGACGGTACCTGCGCCCGCCGGGATCGGATCGGCGGTGCGGCCCAGGGCGGTCACCGCAAGTGCTGCGGGCACGCCGAGCTGGGTATGCCCGCCGAGTACCGGCACCTGCCAGGCCGCCGACGCCGCGGTGATCCCGCGAATCACCCTGTCCAGCAGGGTGCGCGTCGGCGCCCCGACGGCATCCAACAGGCCGGTGGGGGCGGCGCCCATCGCGGACAGATCGTTGATGTTCACCAGCACCGAGCACCACCCCGCCCATTCCGGGTCGCGCTCCACCATCGACGGAATGATGGCATCGCAGGCGGCGACGATATCGGTGCCGGGCACCGGCGCGCCGTCATCGCCGGCGAAACCGGGCGGGCCGAGTCCACCGCGTACGGTCCGCAGCGGTGCCAAGGCGGCGCCGAGGAAGGACTTCGTCACCCGGGTCAGGCGCTCGAAGGGGTTGAGCGGCCAGCGCATCCACTCATGCGGCGCTCCGGCCACGTCGATCTCACCCAGGCTGTCCCAGCCCAGTGCGCTGAACCGGGCCCGATACCGCCGCTGCACGGTGGCCTCGAACCGCAGCACCCCGGCCGACTCCACGTGGGCGCACGCGGCCCGGATCAGTGCCGGTCCGACCCGGGCCGACCGGGCACCGGGCGCGGTGACCAGCCGGCTGCCGGTCCACCACCCCAGGTCGACCGCACCGACGGGGGCCAGCCGCACACCGCCCAACACCACGCCACCGGGATCGGTGGCCACCAGCACCACGGTGCGCGGATCGTCATCGGTGTCGTCGTGGTCGCTGCCCGCGAACAGGGCCTGCGTGTCGACGAACTCCTCCTTGCGCAACCGCCGGTAACCGGCCAGGTCGGCTGCGCTCTCGGCCTCCCGGATGAGAAACGCCGCGGGTGGCCGGGATCCGGCCAAGATGGACAGGTCTGCCGGTAAAGGCTGTGTGCTGCTGTCGAAGTGGATCATCAGGCACCAAGCCCCTGCAACACCGAGCAGGCCCCGCAGGCCGCGCACCCGGCGCGCTGGTCGGCGCCGGCCATACCGGCCATGGACAGCAGCGCAGCGACTTCGCGGGATACCTTCTCGACGACGGCGGCGTCGGGGGCGCCGGCCCGGTCGATGTCGACGGCCAGCGAACCGGGCTGCGGGCGAAACGGCACCACGAACGGGTAGACGCCCATGTCGATGAGTTCGGCTGCGCCGGCGACGAGTTCGTCGGGGTCCTCACCGAGGCCGACCAGCAGATAGGTTGACACCTGGTTGCGTCCGAACACCCGCACCGCCTCTCGCCAGGCGTCGCGATACCGCGCTGTCGGCACCGTGGCCTTACCGGGCATCCAGCGGCGCCGGACCTCGTCGTCGAGGGACTCGATGTGGATGCCGATGGTATCGGCACCGGCCTCGCGCAACTCGGCGATGACGGCGAGATCGGCGGGCGGTTCGCATTGCACCTGGATGGGCAGCGCGGGGACAGCGGCTTTGACCGCCCGCACGCACCGCGACAGGTGACGCGCGCCGCGGTCGGACCCCGCCGACGTCCCGGTGGTCATCACCATCTGGGTGACCCCGTCCAACCGGACCGCTGCCTCGGCGACCTCGGCCAGTTCGGCAGGCCGCTTCACGGCCGTGGTGGCACCCGAGCGCAGTGATTCCTCGATGGTGCAGAATCGGCAGCGTTGATCCGGCTCGTAGCGGATGCAGGTCTGAACCACCGTGGTGGCAAGTACGTTTCGACCGTGCAGCCGGGCCAGCTTTTCGTACGGCACGCCCTCGGCGGTGCACAGATCGTAGAAGGCGGGCCGTTCGATCACCTCGACGTCCAGACCGGTGTCCTGGCCGTCCAACAGAACCCGGGTGCCGTCGAAGACGAACGGGCTGTCGGCATTGCGCGGTATCGCGGCGTTGACACCGTCGATCACGAGGTGGCCGTCGGCACTGGGTCCGGCGCCGGCGGACCGGCTGACCGGTGGCCGGCCGCGGAAACCGAGCAGGGCCAGGTCGACTCGGGTGGAAACCGACATGAGGAGCTCCTAGGTGACGGGTAATGCGGTCGATGACAGACGCTGCGTCTGGTCGGCCTAGTGGCCGACCGCGAGCCGCAGCACGGACTCGTGGTAGTTGCTGATGATGGTGGCGGCGATGTGTTGGGCGTCTTGGTCGATGCCGAGGAAGCGGCCCGATCCCCAGGTGTGCATCCAGGGCAGCCCGATGAAACTGAGCCCCGGCACGGTGGTCACACCGCGGGTTTGCATGGGGCGCCCGCCGCCGTCGAACGCGCTGGCCTCGATCCAGCGGTAGTCGGGCCGGTACCCGATCGCCCAGACGATGGACGACACCTTCTCGGCCACCAGATCCAAGGTGTCGGGTTCGGCGTCGGGTACCCACACCGGTTGGTAGCGGGTGGGCGGGGGCGCGTCGATGCCGTGTTCGTCGATATGGCGGTCGATATCGGCGCAGATCGAGTTGTAGACGGCGTCGGCATGGTCGAGTGCCGCGGTGAGGTTCGATGCGAACCGCAGCACGGAGCCCGCTCCGTCGGCCAGTGCGCCGTAGAGTTTCATGCCCTCGGTGGCGAATTGGCGCAGGTCCACATCCCGGCCCCCGTCACGCCCGGTGACGTAGTGGTTGGTTTTCTCGATGGCCGCCTTGCCGCCCGGATATTGGGCGGCGGGCCGGTCGTAGAGCCCCATTTCGGCGAGCCAGGTCATGCAATCGCGTCCGCGGTACGCGCGGGCGACTCGTGGTGCGCTGCCGACGGCGAGGTGGACCCGGCGTCCGGCGAGGTGCAGATCCTCGGCGATCTGTGCGCCGGATTGCCCGGTACCGACCACCAGTACCGCGCCGTCGGGTAGCTGCTCGGCGTTGCGGTACTGCTCGGAGTGGATCTGCAGGACCGACTCGTGCAGCGAATCCGCGTAGGGCGGGATCACCGGGAGCGGATAGCCGCCGGTGGCAATGACGGCGTGCTCGCAGGTGAGGGTCTGCGCGCCGTCCGCGGACTGTAGCGTCAGCTCGAAGCCACCGGCCGGCCTGTTGGCCAGCCTGCTCACCCGGGTGTGCGGGCGAACGGGTGGGTCAAAGGTGTCCAGCCAGCCGGCCAGCCACTCGACGACCTCGTCGCGGGTCATGAAGCCGTCGGGGTCGGGCCCCTGGTAGCGGTATCCGGGTAGCCGGCAGTGCCAGTTGGGGGTGACCAGCGTGAAGTTGTCCCACCGGGTGTCCGCCCACGCGTGAACCGGGGTGCCGGCTTCCAGCACGACGTGGTCGATTCCGGCGCGGCCCAGATACCAGCTGACCGACAGTCCGGCCTGTCCGCCGCCGATGATCGCGACGGGCACGTCCGCGGCGGTCATGACCGCTCCAGCGGTGGGTGCATGGCGGTGATCTCGACGACGGCGTCGTCGGGGAAAACCGCTGCGGTGCTGAGGATGTGGTCGTTCGTGTGGGCCGCCGATGTGCATGCGAAGCCGTACTTCGCCCGGACCCGTTCGCCGGCCGCGGCCAGGGCCCGCCCGGACCGGTCGACGAAATCGCCGACCGTATAGCGTCCGCCGGCACTGAGGTAGTCGTGGACGACGAGGCTGGGCGAATAGCAGCGTTGAACGCTGCCGTCGGGCCAGCGGACCTCGAAGGTCATCTCAGGCATGGGTGAGTTCCTGCCACTTGGCGGCGTCGGCGGTCAGCGGACCGTAGACGTCGGGCCTGCGGTCGCGCAGGTGGAACATGCCGGCGCGCATCGTGCGGAAGGTGGTCTCGAGGTCGACCTCGGCA
This sequence comes from Mycobacterium sp. MBM, assembly GCA_021648845.1. Classification (GTDB taxonomy): domain Bacteria; phylum Actinomycetota; class Actinomycetes; order Mycobacteriales; family Mycobacteriaceae; genus Mycobacterium. The sequence continues at coordinate 209,280 of JAKJHY010000004.1, forward strand.
ACGGCCATGCCGCTGTCCAGAAGGGTTGTGGCCAAGATGTTTCCGCCCGGGTCGACCACTTTGGCGTTGCCCACGTAGCGGAGCGAGCCGAAGGTCCCGCTCTGGTTCGAGGCGATCCAGAAGACCTGATTGTCCAGTGCCCGGGCCATGTCGAACAGGTTGAATCGGTAGGTCCAGCGATCTTCCTGCAGGTTCTCCGCGGTGGCCGTGCGGGCCGCCGGCCAGGCCGACAGGCTGGCGATGATCTGGGCGCCGTCGAGCGCCATCATGCGCGCCGCCTCGGGGAAGGCCTTGTCGTAGCAGATCTGCAGCCCCACCCGGCCGATCGGGGTGTCGAAAACGCCGTACCCGGACCCCGCCGAGTAGGACATCCCCTCGCCGAGCGGCTGGTGCACTTTCCGGTAGGTGCCATAGATTCTGTTGCCGTCCAGGACGGCCGCGGCGTTGTAGCGGGTTTCGCCGTCCTCGGCGAGCTCACAGAACCCGATCGCAATGACGAGGTCCCCGATGATCTGCTGGATCCGCGCGAGCTCTGGTCCGTCGAGGCGAATCGCCGGGGGCAGGGAGCGTGAGGTGGTTTTCACGGTGTCGCCGTGATTGCCGAGCGAGGAAAGGTACCCACCGACGGCAGCCTCCGGAAGCACCATGAAGTCGACACCGCGTGCGCGAGCCTGTGCGGTCAGCTCGGCGATGAGTGCGTAGTTCTGTTCGAGGTCGCGGGTGAAGTTCGCCGAGACGGCGGCCAGCGTGGTCACGGTCGGGGCGTCCTAAACCATGTAGGTGGAGTTGATGATTGCGCCCTTGCGGGCGTAGTAGATCAGCGCATCCTGCACGTCCAGGGGATGCGCGGGGATGACGCCTTCGATGAGGTCTTCCTCGCGCCCGCCGTGCAGTCCCAGGCCGAACCGGCAACAGAACACGGTGCCACCTTCTTTGATGAAGGTGCCCAGTGCGTCGTTGATGTTCTGCTCGCCGGGGAACCCGGAGTCACCGGTTTTCGGGAATCCGCGGGTGGCCAGGCAGTTGATCGCACCCGGGCCGTAGAAGTAGAGCGCCGACTCGAAACCCTTGCGCAAGGCCCGGGTGGCCTGCAGCACCGCGACGAAGGACACCGAGGACTCGTGGGCGATTCCGTGCACCAGGGTGAAGTAGCTCTCGCCCTCTTCGGCTTGGTAGTCGGGGAAGATCTTGGTGCCGCCGTAGATGTTGGATCCCTTGGGCAGTGCCGGATGCGGGATCTCGGCCAGCGAGGTGGCGATGTTCTCGGCGATGGACGAATCAAAAGACATGGGGGTCTCCGTGTTTCACGTGTCTGTGGGTCGGCGACGATGCCGGATGCCGGTGGGTTCGGCTGGTTCCATTACAGGCGGTGACCATTGCCGGCTGGTTAGGGATGGAATACGTCTGCGTTGCCGGCGGCTCACTCGTGAAACGTGGGTGAAACATCGAATCATGTTGTGCAGAAACAAAATTAGGACCAAGGCATCAATTGCCAAGGTCCTGCGGTCGCCGTGCTCCGCGGGCGACAATCAGATACTACCCTAATTATTAGTGGGCTATCTAGTGGGCGGGGGTTCGGGTATCGCGCGGGTGCGCGTCGGCGCTGGATTAGTGTGAGCGGATGAAGCTGGACGGTCAGCAGCTGGCCGCGCTCGCGGCGGTGGTGGAGCTGGGCAGCTTCGATGCCGCTGCGGATCGGCTGCATGTCACCCCGTCGGCGGTCAGCCAACGGATCAAGGCGCTCGAACAGCGGGTCGGGCAGGTGCTGGTGGTCCGGGAGAAGCCCGCTCGGGCTACCAACGCCGGAATTCCGTTGCTGCGACTGGCCGCGCAGATCGAGTTGCTCGAGGCCGAGGCGTTGGCCGAGACCGCGGGCGGGTCGACCGAACGCACTCGCATCGCGATCGCGGTGAACGCCGATTCGATGGCGACCTGGTTCACCGCCGTCTTCGGCCGGCTTCCCGGGGTGCTGTTCGACATCCGGATCGAGGATCAGGACCACTCGGCCAGGCTGCTGCGCGAAGGCGCGGTGATGGGTGCGGTGACCACCGAACGCACCGCGGTGCCGGGTTGTCGGGTGCAATCGCTGGGCGTCATGCGCTATGTACCGGTGGCTGCCGAGCGGTATGTGCGGGAGTATTTGCCGGATGGATTCACCGCCGCTGCGGCGTCGGCAGCTCCCTCGCTGGCCTGGAATCGAGACGATGCCCTGCAGGACAACCTGATCCGGAAGGCGTTCCGCAGGCCGATCGCTCGACCGGTGCACTATGTGCCGACCGCGGAGGGCTTCGGCGCCGCGGTCCGCGCGGGCCTGGGTTGGGGGATGTACCCCGAACAACTGGTCAACGCGGATTTCGTCCGGATCGCCGAGGTGCACCTGGATGTGCCGCTGTACTGGCAGAGCTGGAGGCTGAACAGCGAGCTGGTCGGTACGGTCGGCGCCGCGGTGCTGGGCGCCGCCGACGCACTGCGGCGTGTTGGCGGTTAGGCCTGCGCGCCGACCGCGCGACGGGCCGCCTTCTCCTCATAGAAGCGCGCTCGTTCGTCGACGGCAGCGAGGAAGTGGGCCAGTTCGGTACGGGCCTGTTCGCCGTCGGGCCCGAAGTCGTCGCGGTCGAAGATGCGCCAGAACCGCAGCACCGGTTGCAGTACCTCGTCGTGGTGGATGCGCAGGTCGTAGATGCCGGCTTTGGCGATCAGGATGGAGTTCTCGTGGAAGTCGGTCATCCCGGCACCGGGCATCGTGAAGCCGATGACCTCGTCGCGGATGGCCCGCATCGCGGCGTCCGGCGCGATGTCGAGCGCGGCCGCCATGAGGTTGCGGTAGAAAACCATGTGCAGGTTCTCGTCGGCCGCGATCCGGGCGAGCAACTGGTCGGCGATCGGGCAGCCCGAGGCACGGCCGGTGTTGCGGTGCGAGACGCGGGTGGCGAGTTCCTGAAACGACACGTACGCCAGCGCCGCCAGCGGCGTTTTGTCACCCGAGTCGTATCCGGCGATGGTGTGTTCCATGCGCAGCGCTTCGAGCTTGCTGGGGTCCACACCGCGCGTCACCACCAGGTAGTCGCGCAGCGCGATACTGTGGCGGCCCTCCTCGGCGGTCCATTGGCCGACCCAGGTGCCCCACGCGCCGTCGCGCCCGAATCGGGTGGCGATCTCACGGTGATACGAGGGCAGGTTGTCCTCGGTCAGCAGGTTGACGGTGAGCGCCGCCTTGGCAACCGGGTCCAACGGCGAATCCTCCGGTGCCCAGTCCTGCCCGCCCAGCAAGGCGAAGTCGCGTCCCCGACTCCACGGCACGTAATCGTGCGGATCCCAGGGTTTGACGGTGTGGAGATGGCGCTCCAGGTTCTGTCCGACGATCGGTTCCAACTCGTACAGCACGCCGCTCTGATCCACCACGGCCGTCTCCCTTCGCACAACGAAACCTACGGTACCGTAACTTACGGTACCGTAGGTTGTCGTCGAAGGGAATGGATCCGGAGATCCGGACCTACTGAGTGATCCCGACGATCTCCTGGGCGATGGTGCTCAGCCGCGACTGGGCGGCCGAGACGACGCGCTGGCGGTTCTTGTGGAACTCCTCGTAGGCGATGACCACGCGAATGTCGGCCGGCTCGTCCAGTTCCTTCACCGCCGCCACCGCGTCGTTGACGTTGAGCTCGTCGTAGCCGGAGATGGGCAGCTCCGAAGCCTCCAGGACGCCGGTGTTGCCCCGCAACGTGTGCAGCGTGTCGGCCACGTCGTCGGCGCCCTCGCGACGGCTCACCTTCTCGGCGGCCGACAGCGCGGCGTCACGCGATGCGGAAAGAGTCTTTGCGGCGATCTCACCGGCCTGACTGCCACGCGCAAGCGCGTCATCGACGGCCGGGCGGGTGGATCGGACCGTGGTCAGCACGCGGTCGAGCATGCGGGTGGCCAATTGGCCGGGCATGTTGGCGAATTTGACCGCGACGCCCGCGGCGGCCTGCACCGGGGTCCGACGCAACGCGGCAGGGCCGCCGAGCGCATCCTCGGCCAGCACGGTCGTCAGCCAGACCACGGTGGCGTTGTGCGCTTCGATCAGTGAGTCGGCAAGATCCTGAACCTGGGCGTTTCCGGCGGCCACGGCGAGCGACTTCAGATACCGTGCGCGGTCGACGAGCAGATGTTCCAGGGCGAGATCGCCCAGAAGTGCCTCGGCGAACGGCTCGGCCTGTTCGGTGAGTGCCTTCACCAGTGCGGCGGCACGTCCGAGCAACGGCCCGAAAATGGTCGGGGTGCCGCCGAGTTCGCGGATGGTTGCCTCGATCAGCGCCGCGCGGGTGCGCGCGTTCTCGGCGTTCTTCGACAGTTCCTCGTGCACCGCATCGGTGCGGGCCTGGGTGGTGCGGAACTCGGCAATCTGGATCTCGGTGCTGGTCAGTTCCAGCACGGTTCGCAGATTGGCGATGAGAGTGGTGGTGTCGGTCATGATGGTCCCCCTGATGGATTGTGGAGCATCGGCCGGATCGACCGTGTGGCGCGGACGCGCCCTGTTGCTCGGCTACCCGGATACCTGGCGCTTGACACCGAAAGCCGTGCCGATGTGGTCCGCGTCTCCATTTCGGCCGACGCGCCGACTATGACGTTTGTCATAGTCGCAGTTCAGAGTATTCTATGACGATCGTTATAAGGAGTGATGCCGTGGCCGCCGCCGATTCCACCGCCCGCGAGCGCATGGTTGGCGCCGCTGCCGAGATGTTGGGGAGAGGCGGGCTCGGCGCGATGACCGTCCGGGAACTGGCCGGCCATGCCAGGGCGCCGCTCGGCTCGACCTACCACTATTTCCCCGGCGGAAAGTCACAGGTGGCCGCCGAGGCGGTCCGCTGGGTGGACGCGCGTATGACGGCGCGGTTGCAGGACGCCGCAGAGCGCGGATCCGCCGCCGCGCTGGAGAACCTTGTGCAGTACTGGCGGGAATCCTTGGTGGACAGTGACTTTGCGCAGGGCTGCGCGGTGCTGGCAGTTGCGGTGCACGCCGGTGCCGACGATGACGATGCCGCACCGCGGGATGCGGCGGTCTTCGCTTTCAGCAGGTGGACGTCGGTGCTGGCGGCATCGCTGCGCGATGCCGGTGCGTCCCACGGGCACGCCGCAGACGCGGCATTGTTGATCGTGGCCGCCGTCGAGGGTGCGGTGGCCATGTGCCGGGCGGAGCGCAGCACCGCTCCGCTGGACGCGGTCGGTCGCCGGCTGCATGCGATGGTGGCCGAACTCAGAGCTTGAGCGCCAACACCTCCGACAGCGGGCGCCGGGGCGTGGGCGGTGGTACCTCGTCGAGTTCGGGAACCCGCCCCAGCCGCACCACCACCTGGGGGAACGGCCGATTGACGAGTGCGCTGACGATATCCCGGCTCGCCGGTACCTCGGTGAGATGGCTGAGCGTGCACGATGCGAAACCCGCCACGGTGGCGTCCAGCAGCAGCGCGGAAAGTGCTTCGCCGCAACGCAACACGGCGGCCCGGGTGTCGTCGAGTGCGGAGATGACCACCAGTTGGGCGGTGTCCTCGGCGACACGGCGGCGGCGTTCGCGGTTCTGGGTGACCGGGAAGGATCTTCCGACGTCGACTCGGTCGGCTTCGGCGGCCGATACCAGAGAACTGTGCGGGATACCGTCGTTTACTTCGAACGGTGATGTCCACCAGTCGATCTCGTGGTGGTAAGCCGAGTCGTACAGGCGCAGAGCGTCGGTGAGCTGGGAGGCATCTGCTACCGCGGGCCGATCGGCGGGTGCGATGACGTCGAGGGCCACGGCAGGATCTGCGGATTCGCCCAGCAGCGGTTCGAAGGATGCCCAGTCCGATGGTGCGTCCATCGGAAGCCGGTCGGTGCGCCGGCGCAGGATGGCATCGGCACGGCGCAGGTGGGCGGCGGCGATGTCAGGCATCGTGTCGAAGGTGATGGTGGCCAGGTGGTGGTGATCGTCGGGATCCGGATAGCGCTGCACGCGGGCCGCCAATCCGGCGGCCGCGGCTGCAACGCGTAAGTGGTCAAGCGCCGCACCACAGCTGATCACCGCCTGGCGACCGGTGGTGTCGGTGGCGACCAGACGGTCGGTGTCGACGAACAATTGCACGCTGTCGGAGGTCACCACCCAGCGCCACGGTTGGCTGTTGTGGTACGACGGGGCCCGGCACGCGAGGTGCACGGCTTCTTCGAAGATCTTCACCCGGCGGGGGGCCTGCGATGTGGTCGCCATGCCACGAGTCTGGGTGTGCGTGGCGCCCCCCGGTAGGGCCGGAAGTCACCTCATCGTTGCAGGTACGCGACGATCGCCTTGGACAGACCGCCCAGTGCTGACAGCAATGAGCCCTCCCACCAGTCGGTGGGAGGGCTCATCGGAGGTATCGGGGCCGGTTAGCGGGCGGTCTTGCGGTGACGGCCCATCAGAGCGGTCAGCCAGCGAACATCGAGCAGCATGTGTGTTCCGCCTTTCGGTTATGCGGTCTTGTGTAGGAGCGGGAGCAGCCGCCGCCGAGCCAGAGTGCCCTCGGCGAAGTGGTGCAGCGCCTCCGGGACGGAGACCGTGATGGGGAATGCGTCGTCGAGCAACCGCAGCACGTCGAGAACCTCGGGGCTCGCGATGAGCGCCCACTCGACTCCTGCGATATCGCACTCATCATCGAGGGCGTAGAGGAGAGACACACCGCGCGCGGAAAGGAACGTCACGTCACTCAGATCGAGTGCGAACGGCTTCTCCGCGAGGACCAGCCGGCGGACCTTATGGGTGAGTCGGTCGACGTTGTCGTCATCGATGACACCGGAGACGGTCACCACCATCGCGAGGTGACGGCATTGTGCTCGGAGTTCGGCGCCGTCGCACTCGACCGCTGGGTTGCCGTAGCGGAATGCGATCGTCATGTTCTGCCTCCCTTCTGGTTGGTGACCTGTTGCGTTGATGTCTTCGAAGTTATCGGCGGAACTTAAGGTACTTGGGAGTAGTCATTAATACTTTGCTAAGAAGATAGTCTGAGAAGCGCATAAGGGTTCGCTGACAGAAATGTAAGCCGTTGTGGGGCAACAATTTTCGAGCAACTGTTTTGATACTCAAAATGGTGGGTACCCCGTACTGCCGAGTAGCCCGAATTCAGATGTCAGGGCTTGAACTGATTCCCCGAATAGTTGTTCCACGGCGAATAGTCCGCGATCAAGGGCTCCTGGGGCGGGCGGAGCCCCTCGGGGACGTGCTGCAAGTTGATCCGGACGCGGTACCAGATCGAACTCGGGCCACGCATCCCGTCGATCAGAACGTCGACCGGTTCGAGCCGCTCGGCGGCCCCCGGGTGCCGTCCCTGCCACACCTCAAGGGCCGCCATCGCCTCATCGCGTGTCTTGGTGCGGGCGACTTCGATGAGCGGCATCTGGGAGGCCCGCCGCCCATCGGCGCTCTTTTTCGGCGGCGGCTTCTCGGCGGGGCCGAGCCGGTCGGCGAGGTCCAGTAGTTCGGTGAGGTCACCGGGGTGGGCGTCCATCTCGGCCCAGGGATCGCCGATCTCGGCGAATCTGGCCGGCACGGTATGGACGGTGAACGACTCCGGTCGGCAGTGCGCGACTTCGTCCCAGCGCAGCGGGGTCGATACCCGCGCGTCGGCCGTGGCGCGCACCGAGTAGGCCGATGCGACGGTGCGGTCCTTGGCATTCTGATTGAAGTCGACGAATACCCGAGCGCCGCGTTCTTCCTTCCACCATCTGGCGGTGGCCAGCTCGGGTGCCCGCCGCTCAACCTCCCGAGCCACCGTCTCGGCGGCCAGCCGGACCTGCTTGTACGGCCAATCCCGCCGGATCCGCGCATAGATGTGGAACCCACGTGATCCAGAGGTCTTGGGCCAGGGCGTGAGACCGTGATCCTCCAGCACCGCGCGAGTCACCGCCGCGACCGCCAGGATCTCGCTCCAGTCGACACCGGGCATCGGATCCAGATCCATCCGCAGCTCGTCGGGATGCTCCAGATCGTCGGCCTGCACCGGGTGCGGGTTGAAGTCGATACACCCGAGGCCGACGGCCCAGACCAGGCCGGCAGCCTCGGTGATCACCGCCTCCCTGGCCGATGTGCCGGATGCGTACTTCAACTCGGCCACGTCGACGAAATCCGGCCGCTTGTCCGGCGCCCGTTTCTGGAAGATGGCCTCCTCGGTGATGCCCTTGACGAACCGCTTGAGGATCATCGGCCGGTTGTGCACACCGCGCAGCGCGCCGTCGGCGACGGCCAGGTAGTAGTCGACGAGATCGATCTTGGTGACGGCGGGCCGACCTCCGGCCGCGGGAAACACCACCTTGTCGGGATTGCTGACGGACACCTCGCGGCCGCCGACCTCCAGCGTCCTGCGATTGCCCGCCGAAGCGCCCATACGGTCATGGTAGTTATTTGCCGCGACTCGACACGCGTCACATATTGTGGCGGTCATGTCCAGTCTCACAGACCTGCCCGCTCAGGCAGTCGCCAAAGCCCAGCAGTACCTTGGCCGCGGCGCCGCGGAGCTGCATTACGCGCGCAAGATGTTCGAGGCGGGAGCCCTGCGGCTCGAATCGCCCCAGGCAATGGCGGCCATGCTCGCCGATATCCGGCGCTGGGGGGAGTTCGGGATGATCCCGGCGCTCAACGCCCGCCGCCATCCAGACCATGTCGCCGTCATCGACGACGACGGTGAGATGACCTTCGGTGAGCTGGACCGGGCCGCGCACGCCGTGGCCAACGGCCTGCGGGCCAAGGGGGTCAAGGGTGGTGACGGGGTCGCCTTGCTGATCCGTAACCACCGGTGGTTCCTGGTCGGTGTGTACGGCGCCGCCCGCGCGGGCGCCCGCATCATCCTGCTCAACAGTGAGTTCTCCGGGCCGCAGATCAAAGAGGTGTCCGAGCGGGAGGGCGCCAAGGTCATCATCTACGACGACGAATACACCGCAGCGGTGGCGCAGGCCGAACCGGTACTCGGCAAGTTCCGGGCGCTGGCCACCAATCCCGACTCCGACGAACCCTCGGGTTCCACCGATGACACCCTGGCCGACCTGATCGCGCGCAGCAGCAAGCAGCCCGCGCCGAAGGTGACCAAGCATTCGTCGGTGATCATCTTGACCAGCGGCACCACCGGAACCCCCAAGGGCGCCAACCGCAGCACACCTCCGTCGCTGGCGCCCATCGGCGGGGTGCTCTCCCACGTGCCGTTCAAATCCGGTGAGGTCACCTCGCTGCCCGCGCCGATGTTCCACGCGTTGGGCTTCCTGCACGCCACCATCGCCATGATGCTGGGGACCACCCTGGTGCTGCGCCGACGGTTCAAGCCCGCCACCGTGCTGGCCGATATCGAGAAGCACAAGGTGACCGCCATCGTCGTGGTGCCGGTGATGTTGTCGCGCATGCTCGACGAACTGGAGAAGACCTCACCCAAGCCGGACCTGTCGAGCCTGCGGATCGTTTTCGTCTCCGGGTCCCAGCTCGGTGCCGAACTCGCCAGCCGGGCACTGCGCGACCTGGGGCCGATCATCTACAACCTGTACGGCTCCACCGAGATCGCCTTCGCCACCATCGCCCGGCCCAAGGATCTGTCCATCAATCCGGCGACTGTCGGGCCGCCGGTCAAGGGCATCACGGTGAAGATCCTCGATGACAACGGCAACGAGCAGCCCCGTGGTGAGGTGGGGCGCATCTTCGTGCGCAACACCTTCCCCTTCCAGGGCTACACCGGCGGTGGTGGCAAACAGATCATCGACGGCATGTTGTCCTCCGGCGACGTGGGCTATTTCGACGAGCACGGGCTGCTCTACGTCTCGGGTCGCGATGACGAGATGATCGTGTGCGGTGGGGAGAACGTCTTCCCCGCCGAGGTCGAGGACCTCATCAGCGGACATCCCGAGGTGGTGGAGGCCACCGCCCTGGGGGTCGAGGACAAGGAGTGGGGGCACCGGCTGCGCGCGTTCGTCGTCAGGGCCGAGGGCGCGAACATCGACGAGGATGCCGTCAAGGCCTATGTGAAGGACAATCTGGCCCGCTACAAGGTTCCGCGCGAGGTGATCTTCCTCGAGGAGCTGCCGCGCAACCCGACGGGCAAGATCCTCAAGCGCGAGCTGCGCGATATCACCGTCGAGGAGTAGCCGGGGAATAGCGGTGCCGCCGCAGGGGTAGTAGTACGGCGTGAACATCGACCTTTCTGGCAAGTCTGCGCTCGTCACCGGCTCCACCCAGGGCATCGGCCTGGCCATCGCGCAGGGATTGGCCTCGGCCGGTGCGCGGGTCATCGTCAACGGCCGTACCCAGGAGCGGGTCGACGAGGCGGTGGCCACCATCGGTGGTGATGCCGTCGGGATCGCGGCCGACGTGGCCGACGCCGGCGGTGCGGACGCCGTCGTGCGGCGCTACCCCGGCGTCGATGTGCTGGTCAACAATCTGGGCATCTTCGAAGCGGTGCCGGCGCGCGAGGTCACCGATGAACAGTGGCGGCGATACTTTGATGTCAACGTGCTCTCGGCGGTCCGGCTGATTCGCGCCTACCTACCGTCGATGATCGAAAAGGGTTGGGGCAGAGCCATTCAGATCGCCAGTGATTCGGCGATCGTCACGCCGGCGGAGATGATCCACTACGGAATGTCCAAGACCGCCCTGCTCGCGGTGACCCGCGGGTTCGCCAAGGATGCCGCCGGCACCGGTGTGACGGTGAACTCGGTCATCGCTGGGCCCACCCATACCGCGGGCGTGGCGGACTTCGTCTACCAGCTGGTCGACAAGGACCTGCCGTGGGAGCAGGCCCAGCGCGAATTCATGATCAGGCATCGCCCACAGTCGTTGCTGCAGAGGCTGATCGAGCCCGAGGAGATCGCCAATATGGTGACCTACCTGGCCTCGCCGCTGGCGTCGGCGATCACCGGTGGGGCGCTGCGCGTCGACGGCGGATACGTGGACGCGATCCTGCCCTGAGCGTCGGTACGCCAATGGCCGCCACATCAAGCGATGTGGCGGCCATTCGCGGGAGTGTTTACGGGTCGCGGGGCAGGCCGAGCAGACGCTCGGCGATGATATTGAGCTGCACCTCGCTGGTGCCACCGTAGATCGTGGTGGCCCGGCTGAACAGCAGTCGTTCGGCCCACTTGCCCGGATCCTGCTCCTTGTCGCCGATGGCGCCGTCGGTGCCGAACGAGGACACCCCGAACTCGGCGTAGCCCTGACCGGTTTTCATGGACAACAGCTTCGAGATCGCCGCAGCAGGCATCGGATCGCCACCGGCCAGCGTGAGCAGTGTCGAGCGCAGGTTGAGCACCTTGGCGGCGTAGCCCTCGGCGATCAACTTGCCCGCATGGTTCTGTTCGATCTGGTCGAACTGCCCGTCGCGCACGAACTCCACGAACTGATCCAGGCTGGCCAAGAACGGCGGCTCTGCGCTGCCGATGGACACCCGCTCGTTGGTCAGGGTGTTGCGGCTGACCTCCCAGCCGCGGTTCACCTCACCGAGCACCATCGAGTCCGGCACGAACGCATCGTCGATGAACACCGTGTTGAACATGGCGTCTCCGGTGAGTTCACGCAGCGGTTTCACCTCCACCCCTGGGGAGGACATATCGATCAGGAAGTAGGTGATGCCTTGGTGTTTCGGAGCGCTCGGGTCCGTCCTCGCCAGCAGCGCACCCCACTGGGAGAACTGCGCCCCCGTGGTCCAGATCTTCTGGCCGGTGATCCGCCAACCGCCGTCGACCTTGGTGGCCTTGGTGGTCAGGCTGGCCAGATCCGATCCGGCGCCCGGCTCGGAAAACAGCTGGCACCAGATCATCTCGCCGCGGAACGTCGGCGGTAGGAACTGCTGCTGCTGGGTATCGGTGCCGTAGGCGACGATGGACGGGATGATCCAGGCTGCAATCCCCATCTGTGGGCGGGCGACCCGTCCGCTGGAGAATTCCTGAGCGATGATGATCTGCTCGATGGGCGTGGCATTGCGGCCCCACGGCTTGGGCAGATGCGGTTGCACCCAGCCGCCCTCGGCGATCGCCGCGGTGCGTTCCTCGCGGGCAATGGCTTTCAGGGCGGCCACCTCGGCGCGGATCTCTTCTCGCACCTTCTCGGTGTCGGGATCCAGGTCGATGTCCAGCTTGCGCAGACCGTTGGCCGTGGCGGTGTCGACCACCCGCTGCGGGTAATCGGCGGCCCGGCCGAAGCTGGCGGCGAGAACCAGCGCGCGACGGTAGTACACGTTCGTGTCGTGCTCCCAGGTGAAGCCGATACCGCCGTGCACCTGGATGCACTCCTGGGCGGTGTGCTGCGCTGCCTCGGGCGCCAGGGTGCCGGCCACTGCTGCCGCGAACTCGTACTTGGAATCCTCTGAGCCACCGTTTAATTCGTCGATCGCGCGGGCGGCGTCCCAGACCGCCGCGGTGGCCCGCTCGGTCTCGGCGATCATGCCCGCGCACTTGTGTTTGATGGCCTGGAACTGCCCGATGGGTCGACCGAACTGTTCCCGGATCTTGGCGTATTCGGTCGCGGTATCGGTGGCCCAGCGGGCGACGCCGATGCACTCGGCCGACAGCAGCGTGGTGATCAGCGCCCGGGCGTGCTCGCGGCTGAGGGTGGACAGCACCCGGTCGCCGGGGACCTCGACGGCATTGGCGCGGACATGGGCCAGCGGCCGCAGCGGGTCGAGGCTCTTGACGTCCTCCAGCTCGAGCGTGTCGGCGTCGAGAGCGACCCACTCCTCGCTGCTGTCGATGGACACCGGCAGGACCAGCAATGCGGCCTGCGCGGCGGCCGGGACGGCGCGCGCCTCACCGCGGATGACGAGCTTGTCACCCTGACGGGTCGCGGTAAGTCCCGAGTCGATGGCGTAGGTGGCGATGGTGTCACCCGCGGCCAGGTCGCCGAGCAGTGGCGACTCGGCGTCGTGCGCGGAGATCAGCGCGCTGGCGATGGCCGACGGGACGAAGGGGCCCGGCACTGCGCCGTAACCGAACTCGGCGAGCGTGATGGCCAACTCCAGCATCCCGAAGCCCTGGCCGCCGACGTTCTCGGAAAGGTGCACTCCCTGCAGACCCTGCTCGGCGGCGGCCTTCCAGTACGGCGGCGGGTTGGAGATCGGCGTCTCCAGGGCCTCGTGCAGGACGTCTGACGGGGCGACTTTGGCTACCAGGGACCGGACCGAGTCGGCCAGGTCATTGTGTTCAGAGTTGATCGCGATGGGCACGCTTTACCTCCATGGGGCAACTTCCCTATTAACCGGTCGGTTGGGTTTCGAGGGTACCCCGCGGTGACAGGGGCCACACATCTGCCCTAGCTGACCTGGTTCACCACGTTGGCAAGCTCGCGGCCGTCCCGCAGCCGCCGGCAGTTGTCTATCGCCGCCTCCAGATAGCGGCGCATGGTGTCGACCGTGTACCAGGTGACGTGCGGCGTCAGCACCACGTTGTCCAGTGCGAGCAGCGGATTGTCGGGTTCCACGGGTTCGGTGGCGAAGACGTCCAGGCCGGCCGCGGCCAACCGGCCACCACGCAACGCCTCGGCCAGGGCCTGCTCGTCGACGATCGGTCCGCGGGCGGTGTTGACGAGCACCGCATCGGGCCTCATCAGCGCCAGCGCGTCCCGGTCGAGCAGGTGCCGGGTCGCCGGCGTCAGCGGCAGGTGCAGCGAGACGATGTCGCTGGCGGCCAATAGCGCCGGCAGCGGCCGCCAGTCGGGGTGACCGTCGTCGCGGGTGCTGGTGTGCAGCACCCGGGCGCCCAACGTCTTCAGCACCGTCTCGACCTGTTTGGCGATATTCCCATAACCGACCAGTCCGACCGTGCAGCCGCCGATATCGCGGACCGTCTCACCCAGGCTCGGGTCCGAAGGCCAGCCGCGGCCCGCACGGGTGGCGCGGTCCAGCACCGGCAGCCTGCGCAACGCGGCGAGCATCAACAGCAACGTGCCCTCGGTGACCGACGGGGCGTTGGCACCGGGCATGTTGGCGACGGCGATCCCGGCGCGGGTCGCCGCGTCGACATCGATGGTGTTCACCCCCGCGCCCATCTTGTGCACCAGCCGGCATCGGGTGGCCAGTTCCAGGTCGGCGGCAGACAGCGGGCGCAGCACGTGCCAGATCACGTCGGCCTCGGGCAGCTCCTGGTCCAAGGTGCTGTCATCGTCCTCGGCGCACCACCGGACGTCGAGCCAATCCGATTCTGCGGCAACGATATCGAGTACCCGTTGGCCGGGGGTGAAATGAGCCAGAACCTTCAGCGCCACCGTTTCGCGATCCACGTGGCGATGGTATCGGCCTGCTCGCTGCGCGCGCCCGGGGTGGTGAAGTAGTGGTCGGTGTCGATCGAAAGCAGCGCCTTGTCGGTGCTGCCGAGGGCGTCGTGGATCCGGCGGGCATCGGACGGATAGACGCCGGTGTCCTGGTCGGCGTTGATCACCAGAGCGGGGCAGTCGATGAGAGCGAGATGAGGTTCGGCCCTGGTCTGGGCGTGGCGCAGGCTCCACATGCCGATCCAGTTGCGCAAGGTGCAGGCGGCCGCGATGCCGAACGCGGATCGGTTCGCCTTGATCGGGGGCCCGGCGTAACACATGTTGGGTTGGCGTCTGGTCGGTTCCAGGGTGGGGTCGACCATCCGAGGGTCGGCCCAGGTACGCAACACCGTGAACGGCCGGTCCGAATAGCCGGCGGCGCGAACGCGTTTGAGTTCGGCCTCGGCCCAGTCGGTGATGGCATCGTTGCGGGCGACCTGTGCGGCGCGGTACCGGGTGACGAAGTCCGCGGAGTAGGGCGGCCCATTGTTCGTGTCGAACAGGTCGAGACCGGGATCGGTTCCCAGTGCGTCGTTCTCATCGGTGACCGAGGCGTCCATCCAGGCGGTGAGTACATCGGGCCGGCCGGGGTGTGCGGCGCTGGCCACGTAGCCGTCGGCGACGGGCAGGTCGGTGAGGCCGGCGGCCGGTCGCATCCCCTCCAGTGCACTGACGTGGTGATGTTTCGCCTGCGCCTGATAGGCGGCCATCAGCGAGCCGCCACCCGAATTGCCGAGTAGCACCACGGTTTCGATACCCTGCACCTCCCGCAGCCAGCGGATTCCGACGCCGATGTCGACGAGGGCGTGATCCAGCAGGAAGGTGCTTTCGAACCCGCGGAAGCGGGTGTTCCAGCCCAGGAATCCGATTCCGCGGGTGGCCAGGTAGTCGGCCAGATAATGTTCGGAGAAGTCGATCTGATAGTGCGTCGCGATCACCGCGATCTTGGGCTTGCGGCCGACCCCGCGGTGGTAGAGCCCCTGGCAGGGATGCCCGCCGGCACCGGCCCGGCGGGCGGTCGGTGAGTCCATGCCGACGAATTCCCGGGTCACCCCCGGCGTCGGAGCCTTCGTCGTCATGGCAGCGATGGCTCCTTGTGGTAGATCGTGCGCTCGAATATCGCGGCCAGTGTGGCGATGCACGCGTCGTCGTCGGCGGTCTGCGCGCCGGTGCCCGAAAGTTGGGTGTAGCAGAACTGGTTGAGCATGGAGACCAGTGCCACGGCGATGAGATGCGGGTCATCGCCCGCGCAGTAACCATCGCGCTGGGCGCGCTGGACCATCTTCGTGATCAGTGCGATGGGCAGGGCGCAGATCTCGGCCCAGTGCTGCGCGAAATCCTCGCTGACCATCGCGAGTTGGGATACCGCGATGATCTCGGCCAGCCGATGCCGGTAGGTGTGCCAGTGGGCGGCCGCGGCAGCGTGTGCGCGCTCGGCATTGCTCAGTCCGGGTTCGTTGGCCGCGATCACCCGGTCGCGGGCTTCGTCGCGGAAGCGGATGGCCCATTCGCGCACCATCGCTTCCTTGGAGTCGTAGTAGTTGTAGTAGGACGCGGTGGAGCGACCGGCTTCGGTGGCGATATCGGCGATGGTGGTGGCCAGAATTCCCTTGCGCGCGATCACGGTGCGTGCGGCGGCATCGATGGCTGCCTGCGTCTGGCGCCCGCGGGCGGTGGGCAGCTCAACCCGAGCGGTCACGGGATCCCTTCGTTGATCGAATCTGAATCTGATGTTAGATTCAGAATCGGATCTGCGCCAGCGGTGGGAGTACTCGTCATGATCAAGCCCGACAACCCCAACTCGGAGTTTCAACTCGGGGGGATCAACCATGTCGCATTGGTGTGTTCGGACATGCAGCGCACGGTCGACTTCTATTCCGGCGTGCTCGGGATGCCGTTGATCAAATCCCTCGACTTGCCCGGTGGGATGGGCCAGCACTTCTTCTTCGATGCCGGCAACGGCGATTGCGTGGCCTTCTTCTGGTTCACCGATGCCCCGGACGGGATACCCGGGGTATCGGCCCCGGTGGCGTTGCCCGGACTGGGCGAGATCACCAGTGCGGTGACCACGATGAATCACCTTGCCTTCCACGTGCCTGCCGAGAAGTTCGACGAGTATCGGGAGAAGCTGAAGGCCAAGGGTGTGCGGGTCGGGCCGGTGCTCAACCATGACGAGAGCGAATGGCAGGCCTCGCCGACCCTGCACCCTGGGGTGTACGTCCGTTCGTTCTACTTCCAGGACCCCGACGGCATCACCTTGGAGTTCGCTTGCTGGATCAAGGAATTCACCGAGGCCGACACCGCCACGGTGCCCAAGACTGCGGCTGACCGCCGGCCGCGCGCGGCGGTCTAACCCCGGCGGGGGTCGGGGAAGGTATCGAGCAGCGCGGTCAGGAAGTCGATCAGCTCCTCGCGACTCAGCGCGATGGAGCCCGCGAGCCAGCCGTGCAGGGTCTGGTTGACTCCGCCGACGATGAAATGCGCGAGGGCCTTGATCTGGTCGCTGTCCTGCTGGTTCAGCACGGCCTGCGCGTGCTGGCCGGCCAGTACGGCGAAGAACCCGCCTAGTTCGGCGCGCTTGCGCCCCAGGACCGCATTGGACAGCTGGGGGTCGAAGAGCAACTTTCCGATTCGCGCATCGTCCCCGATGGTCCGCACCAGGTTCGTGATGCCGGCCCGGTTCTGTTCCGGCGGGGCGACGGCCGCGACGGCGGCCTGGGTGGTGGTCGCGATGGAGTCGATCACGGAGTCGAACACCGCCGCAACGAACTCGTCCTTATCGGCGAACGCCTCGTAGAAGTGGCGGGTGGCGATACCGGACTTGCGGCAGATGGCCCGCACGGTGAGCTCGTCGTACGTCTCGCCGAGGAGATCCAGCCCGGCTTCCAGGAGGCGGTGGCGCCGCTCGGCAAGCCGTTGCGCTGCCGCGACACCGCGATAGGGCCGCAGCTGCGTCATATCGCCCATCTTGACACCCGTCCAGCCGACGGTGCAATATCAGGAAACATTCGTTCTCACTTTGAGTGCAGAGGTGTCCATGACGATCGTCGAACGCCCCATCGGCCAGGCCGGCGGCGTGCCGGCTCGTCGGCGCCGCTGGGGTGCGACCGTCGACGACGGGCTGATGGGGGTTGCGTTGCTGGCCGGTCCGGCGAACGTGGTCATGCAGCTGGCCCGCCCCGGGGTGGGTTACGGCGTCATGGAGAGCACCGTCGAAAGCGGTCGTGTCGATCGGCACCCCGTCAAGCGAGCCCGCACGACGTTCACCTACCTGGCGGTGGCCGGTCGCGGCACCGACGCCCAGAAGGCGGCGTTCCGGCGCGCGGTCAACGGGGCGCACGCCCAGGTGCGTTCGACCGCGGCGAGCCCGGTCGAGTACAACGCCTTCGACAAGGACCTGCAGATGTGGGTCGCCGCCTGTCTGTACAAGGGATCGGTCGACATCCAGCGGATGTTCGTCGGGGAAATGGACGACGAGACCGCCGACAGGCACTACCTGGACGGCATGACGCTGGGCACCACCTTGCAGGTACCGGCCGAGATGTGGCCCGCCGACCGCGCTGCCTTCGACACGTATTGGCAGGAACAGCTGGACAAGGTGCACATCGACGATGCGATCCGCGAGTATCTGTATCCGATCGCGGTCGGGCGCCTGCGTGGACTGCGGCTGCCCGGGGGCCTACAGCGGCTGCACGAACAGACCACCGCGCTGATCACCACCGGCTTCCTGCCGGAACGTTTCCGCCAGGAAATGCGGTTGCCCTGGGACCCACAGCGCCAGCGCCGCTTCGACAGGTTGATCGGTGCACTCCGGGCAGCCAACGACGCGGCACCCGGCGCGGTCCGGCAGTTCCCGTTCAACGTCCTGCTCAAGGATCTCGATTGGCGTATCCGCACGGGCCGCCCACTCGTCTGACGGGCCCGCCGGGATGATTTGCTGACACGCCGCATCCATCCGGCTGTCGGCGGTGAGCGCCGCGCGGCCGGTGTGGCGGGCCGCGTCGTGTCGTCTGGTGATCGGCATCACCGGTACGGCGGACCCCGAACGTCTCGACAGGTTAGTTTATGCAATGCTAACTTCGGCGGAGTTAGCCTAGCCATACCAAAGGAGACGGCAGGGGGGCGTGCGCTTCTTTGCGAATGACACATGGATACGGTCAGTGACACGCCCACCGCGAGCGTAGGGGCGACACGCGTCGATCGCGACGTGGTGAACAGGTTCGCGACCTGCTGCCGGGCGCTGGGACTGTCGGTCAACGGCCGGCAGCGTCCCGCTGATCCCGCCGCGGCGCGGTCAGGGTTCACCGAACTGACCCGTATCGCTCGCGAGCAGTGCGACGCGTGGATCGGTCTGGCGGCCGCCGGAGCGGGCACCGGCCAGGATGCCGGTCAGGTCATCGCCGCCATCTGGAGCACACTGGGCACCCTCGGTGTGCTGACCCGCGAAATCGAGCTGGGCGCCGACGAGCTCGGCTTCACCTACGACACCGGCCTCTACCTGCAGTTCCGGGCGACCGGACGAGACGATATCGCGCTCGCATACGCGGCATCGCTCGGCGAGACCGGAGACTTCGCGGACGCCGATCAGCTTGTCGAGGAACTGATCTCGCGCCGGCCCGCGTGGTTGCAGGCGCGCTGGGTGCGGGTTGCGCTCTACCACCGCAGCCGACGCTGGTCGGACGTGGTGCGCACGCTGACTCCGGTGGTCAACGATCCCAGGCTCGACGAGCACTACGCGCACGCCGCCCGGGTGACGCTGGCCATCGCGCTGGCGAACCTGGGCATGTTCGCCCCCGCGCTCTCGCACCTGGACAACCCGGAGGGGCCCATCTCCGTGGCCGTCGTCGACGGTGGTTTGGTCAAGGGGCTGTGCCTGCGGGCGCAGGGCGAGGACGACGAAGCCGCCGACGTGCTGGCCGAGCTGTACGCCGCCCACCCCGAACACGCCGGCATCGAAGAGGCGCTGTCGGACAAGTCATTCGGGCTGCAGACCACCACCGCCGCTCGTATCGAGGCGCGCAGCAATCCGTGGGATCCCGCCACCGAACCCGGCGAGTCCGACTTCGTGGACCCGGGTGCCAAGGAACGCAAGGCACATCTGTTGATCGAAGCCGAGGCCGAACTCGCGGAGTTCATCGGTCTGGAAGAGGTCAAGTACCAGGTTGCCCGCCTGAAAAGTTCGGTGGCAATGTCGATCCGTCGCCAGGAGCGCGGGCTGGCCGTCGCGCAGCGCACCAACCACCTGGTGTTCGCCGGTCCGCCGGGTACCGGTAAGACGACGATCGCCCGTGTGGTGGCCAAGATCTACTGTGGGCTCGGTCTTCTCAAGAAGGAAACGGTCCGCGAAGTGCACCGCGCCGACCTCATCGGCCAGCACATCGGCGAGACCGAGGCCAAGACCAACGCCATCATCGACAGCGCCCTGGACGGTGTGCTGTTCCTCGACGAGGCCTATGCCCTGGTATCCACCGGCGCCAAGAACGATTTCGGCCTGGTTGCGATCGACACCCTGCTGGCACGGATGGAGAACGACCGCGACCGGTTGGTCGTCATCGTCGCAGGCTACCGCGCCGACCTCGACCGCTTCCTCGACACCAACGAAGGTCTGCGGTCCCGATTCACCCGCAGTATCGACTTCCCCTCCTACAGCGCACCGGAACTGGTCGAGATGGCCACCCGGATGGCCGAGAAGCGCGACAGCATCTTCGAGCAGGCGGCCCACGACGAGATGGAGTCTCTGTTCGCGCACCTGGCCGCCAGCACCACCCCCGATGCCACCGGCACGGCGCGGCGCAGCCTCGACATCGCCGGTAACGGCCGGTTCGTGCGTAACCTCGTCGAGCGTTCCGAGGAGGAACGCGAATACCGATTGGACCATTCGGATTCCGATGACTTCACCGACGAGGAACTGATGGCCATCACCGCCGAGGACGTCAACCGCTCGGCCGCTCCGCTGCTACGCGG
This sequence comes from Mycobacterium sp. MBM, assembly GCA_021648845.1. GTDB lineage: Bacteria > Actinomycetota > Actinomycetes > Mycobacteriales > Mycobacteriaceae > Mycobacterium. The sequence goes on from JAKJHY010000004.1 coordinate 229,501, forward strand.
GCTCGGACTGGCGGTGCCGGCCCGATGAGCGAACAGAACGAGGACCGGCGCGAATTCACCTCGCGCACACCGGTCAACGAGAATCCCGAACGTGTGGTGCATCGGCGAGGTTTCGTCACCCGTCATCAGGTATCGGGGTGGCGGTTCGTCATGCGCCGCATCGCATCCGGTGTGGCACTGCACGACACCCGAATGTTGGTCGACCCGCTGCGCACACAGAGTCGCGCCGTACTGGTCGGCGCCCTGGTGTCGGTCACCGTGGTGGCGGGTTGCTTCGTGTTCTCCTTGATCCGTCCCGGCGGAGATGCGGGAAGTTCGACCATCCTGGCCGATCGCGACACCTCCGCGCTCTACGTGCGCATCGGTGACATCGTGCATCCCGCACTGAACCTGACCTCGGCGCGGCTGATCGCCGGCCGTCCGGATAACCCGACCATGGTCAAGAGCAGTGAGATCGACAAGTTCGCGCGCGGCAACCTGATCGGCATCCCGGGTGCGCCGGAGCGCATGGTGCAGAGCACTTCCCGCAACGCCGACTGGACGGTCTGCGATGCCGTCTCCGGCACTGCCGCCGGGGTCACCCTGATCGCCGGCCCGCCCGACGAGCAGGGCGAGCGGGCGGCGCCGCTACCCGACGACCGCGCGATTCTCGTGAACAACGTCGGCGGCGTGCACGCGGGTACCTGGTTGCTGTGGAACGGTAGGCGCAGTCCGATCGATCTGGGCAACCGCGCTGTCACGGACGCCCTCGGACTCGGCACCGACATTCCGGCGCCCCGCGTCATCGCGCCCGGCCTGTTCAACGCCATCCCGGAGTCCGCGCCGCTGGTCGCCCCGGTGCTGCCCGGCGCCGGTGAACCGCCGCGCTTCGCCCTGCCGGTCCCGGCACCGGTCGGCGCCGTCGTTGCCGCCTATGAAGCCGATAACACCATCCGCTACTTCGTGGTGCACGCCGACGGTCTGCAGCAGATTTCGCCGGTGCTCGCCGCGATCCTGCGGAACACCAATTCCTATGGGCTGCAGCAGCCGCCGCGCCTCGGCGCCGATGAGGTGGCCAAACTGCCGGTGGTGGGTGGCATCGACACCAGCGCCTACCCGAGCAACGAGGTCAGCCTGGTCGAACCCGGGCCGGCCCCGGTCACATGTGCACACTGGTCCAAACCGGCCGAGGCCACCGAGAGCACGCTGAACGTGTTGTCCGGTGCCGCGCTGCCGCTGCCCGACGGCCTGCGGACCGTCGAGCTGGTCGGTGCCGGCAGCGGATCGACCGCCGAGCGGGTGGCGTTGCCCCCCGGCGCCGGCTATTTCGTCCAGGCCAGCGGATCCGACCCCGCAGCCGCGCCGGCGGGCTCGGCGTTCTGGATCAGCGATACCGGGGTGCGCTACGGCGTCGATACTGCCGATGACGCTAAATCTGTTGCCGCCCTTGGTCTGACGCCACCGCCGCTGGCGATTCCGTGGTCGGTGCTCACCCAGTTCGCTGCCGGTCCGACTCTTTCCAGGGTTGATGCGCTCGTCGCGCACGATGCCGTGTCGTCCGCGGTCGCGTCCGGTCCCGAAGGGGAGAACTGATGAGTCGTTTGATCTTCGAGGCTCGCCGTCGTCTGCCCGTACCGGAGGCGCGCAAGGGCACCATCACCATCGAGGCGCCGCCGTCGCTGCCGCGGCTGGTGCCGCCGTCGTTGTTGCGTCGGGTGTTGCCGTACCTCATTGTGATTCTGATCGTCGGGATGATCGTGGCGCTGTTTGCCACCGGTATGCGGATGATCTCGCCGACGATGTTGTTCTTCCCGTTCGTGTTGCTGCTGGCTGCGACCGCGCTGTACCGCGGTTCGGATAACAAGTTGCGCACCGAGGAGGTCGACGCCGAGCGCGCCGATTATCTGCGGTATCTGTCGGTGGTTCGCGACAACGTGCGTGCCCAGGCCGATGCGCAGCGCGCGTCGTTGCAGTGGTCGCATCCGGATCCGCAGTTGCTGGCCGCGGTGCCCGGCACGCGCAGGCAGTGGGAACGCGATCCCGGTGACGGTGACTTTCTGGTGGTGCGGACCGGTGTGCACGATGTCCCGCTGAACACGGCGTTGCGGGTCAAGGACGCCGCTGATGAGGTCGATCTGGAACCGGTGGCGCATACCACGTTGCGTGGGTTGCTCGATGTGCATCGCACGGTGCGTGACGCCCCGACCGGTATCGATCTGGGCAAGGTATCGCGTATCACGGTGCTGGGGGAGTCCGGCGAGGTCCGGGATGCGCTGCGGGCGTGGGTGTCCCAGGCCGTCACCTGGCATGATCCGGCGGTGCTGGGTGTGGCGCTGGCCGCCCCGGATCTGGAGTCGGCGGACTGGTCATGGCTGAAGTGGCTGCCGCACACCGATGTTCCGGGCCAGGCGGACGGGGTGGGCCCGGCCCGCTACCTGGCGAGCACCGCAGATGGTCTGCGCGAACTGCTCGCCCCGGTGCTCGATGAGCGTGACGCATTCAGCGGTACCGCGTTGGCATCGGGTAAGCACCTGCTGGTGGTGCTCGACGACCCGGACGCCGATCCGAGTGTCGTGGTGCCCACGGCGGGTGTGGCGGGTGTGACGGTGGTGCACCGCAGCACCACAGAGCCGCACCGTGAGCAGTATTCGGATCCTGAGCGGCCCATCCTGAAGATCTCCGGGGGCAGGATCGAACGCTGGCACAGCGGCGGCTGGCAGCCCTATGTCGATACCGCGGACGGGTTGTCGGCTGCTGCGGCCGCGCACCTGGGCCGTCGGCTGGCCCGCTGGGACACCAATCCGGAGCAGGCGCGCACCGCGGCGACCGGGGCGAGCACGTTCACCACGCTGTTCGGTATCGCGGATGCATCCGCGCTGGATGTGGCCAGCCTGTGGGCGCCGCGGCACCGTGACGAGGAACTGCGGGTGCCGATCGGGGTGACCGCGACCGGGGAGCCGTTGATCTTTGATCTCAAGGATGAGGCCGAGGGTGGGATGGGCCCGCACGGCCTGATGATCGGGATGACGGGTTCGGGTAAGTCCCAGACCCTGATGTCGATTCTGTTGTCGCTGCTCACCACCCATTCCGCTGACCGGCTGATCGTGATCTACGCCGATTTCAAGGGCGAGGCCGGCGCCGACATCTTCCGGCATTTCCCGCAGGTCGTCGCGGTGATCTCCAATATGGCCGAGAAGCGTTCGCTGGCGGATCGGTTCGCCGATACGCTGCGCGGTGAGGTCGCCCGCCGTGAGCAGTTGCTCAAGGAGGCGGGCCGGATGGTGCAGGGCAGCGCGTTCAACTCGGTGACCGAGTACGAGGCGGCCATCGCCTCGGGGGTGGCGGGGGCTGCGGATCTGCCGCCGATCCCGACGCTGTTCGTGGTGGCCGACGAGTTCACCCTGATGCTCGCCGAGCACCCGGAGTACGCGGAGCTGTTCGACTACGTGGCGCGCAAGGGTCGCTCGTTCCGGATTCACATCCTGTTCGCGTCGCAGACGCTGGATGTCGGGCGGATCAAGGATATCGACAAGAACACCTCGTATCGGATCGGTTTGAAGGTGGCCTCCCCGTCGATCAGCCGTCAGATCATCGGCACCGAGGATGCGTTCCAGATCGAGTCGGGCCGTGAGCACAAGGGCGAGGGTTTCCTGGTACCGGCACCCGGGGCGAACCCGGTCAAGTTCCGCAGCACCTACGTCGATGGGATCTATGACCCGCCCCGGGCCGGGCAGTCGGTGGTGGTGCATTCGGTGCCCGAGCCGCAACCGTTCACCGCGGGCTGGGTGGAACCGGCGGCCGACACCGTCATCGTCACCCGCGACGTCGAGGACGCACCGCCGCCGCGCAAGCTGATCGCCACGATCGGTGACCAGCTCGCCCACTACGGTCCGCGGGCCCCGCAGCTGTGGCTGCCGCCGCTGGAGGAGACCATCCCGCTGGCCGACCTGCTCACCCGGGTCGAGGTCGGCGCACGCCAGTGGCGCTGGCCGCTCGGTGAGATCGACAAGCCATTCCAGATGCGCCGCGACGCATTGGTCTTCGATGCCGGCAGTGCGGCGGGCAACCTGCTCATCCATGGCGGGCCGAAATCGGGCAAGTCCACCGCGCTGCAGACCTTCATGCTGTCGGCCGCGGCACTGCACGCCCCCGGAGAGGTCAGCTTCTACTGCCTGGACTATGGCGGTGGGCAGTTGCGTGCGCTCGCCGAGCTGGCCCATGTGGGTGCGGTCGCCACACCCCTGGAACCCGAACTCATCCGGCGCACCTTCGCCGAGCTGGAGCAACTGCTGCGCACCCGGCGCCAAGCCGGTGCCCGTGCGGGTTCGGGGACGTACACCGACGGTTACGGGGAGGTCTTCCTCGTGATCGACAACCTGTACGCGTTCAGCCGCGACAACATCGACACCTTCAACACCCGAAACCCGCTGCTGGCACGGGTCACCGAACTGGTCAACGCCGGGCTGTCCTACGGCATCCACGTGGTGATCACCACGCCGAACTGGCTGGAGGTGCCGCTGGCCATGCGCGACGGTCTCGGGCTGCGGCTTGAGCTCAAGCTCAACGACTCCCGGGACAGCAATGTCCGGGTCACCGGCGCGCTGACCCGGCCCGCCGATGCGGTGCCCGCCGACCAGCCCGGACGCGGTCTGACCATGGCCGCCGAGCATTTCCAGTTCGCCGCACCCGATCTGGGCGATATCGCGGTCATCAATGCCCGCCACCCGGGCGCCCATGCTCCGGCGGTGCGCCTGCTGCCCACCCAACTCTCACCGCAGGCCCTCGGCAGGCTGTATATCGGTGCCGAGCAGGTGGTCATCGGGCAGCGGGAAGAGGACCTGCGGCCGGTGGCGATCGACTTCGCGCGCAACCCGCTGATGATGGTGTTCGGCGACACCCGCTCGGGCAAGACCACCCTGTTGCGGCATCTGATCCGCACCATCCGGGACAACTCGACACCGGATCAGGTCGCCTTCACCGTGATCGACCGGCGCCTGCACCTGGTCGACGAACCGCTGTTCGGCGACAACGAGTACACCCCGAACATCGATCGGGTCACCCCGGCGATGTTGGGGTTGTCCGCGCTCGTCGCGAAGCGCCGCCCGCCGGCCGGTATGTCGGCAGCGGATCTGAAGGACTGGACCCTGCGTGCCAACGAGTCCGGCCAGAACCACTACCTGATCATCGATGACGTCGACCAGATCCCGGACGGTCCCGCGATCACCGGACCCTATGTGGGGCAGCGGCCGTGGACCCCGCTGCTGGGGTTGTTGGCCGAGGCCGGCGACCTCGGTCTGCGCGTCATCGTCACCGCGCGGGCCAGCGGATCGGCGCACGCGGTGATGACCGCGCCGCTGTTGCGCCGGCTCAACGATCTGCAGGCGACGACCGTGATGTTGTCGGGCAGCCCCGCCGACGGAGGCAAACTGCGCGGTGTGCGGTTCAGCAGGCTGCCGGCAGGCCGGGCGATGTTGCTCGGTGACGGCGAAGAAGCCACTTTTGTCCAGCTGGTGAATCCCCTCGTCCCCGAGGGAGTTTCGCCTACGGGTAGCAACGGAAAGGAATACAGCTGATGACGCTGCGGGTCGTTCCCGAAGGTTTGGCCGCTGCCGGTTCGGCGGTCGAGGCGATCACCGCGCGGCTGGCCGCCGCGCACGCCGCGGCGGCGCCGATGGTCAACGCCGTGCTGCCGCCGGCCGCCGATCCGGTGTCCTTGCAGACGGCCGCCGGACTCAGCGCCGCCGGCAACGAACACAGCACCGTCGCCGCGCTGGCCGTGCAAGAGCTGGGCCGCGCCGGGATGGGTGTCGCGCAGACCGGCGCCAGCTACGCCACCGGCGACGCACTCGCCGCCTCGACCTACCTGATCGCGCGCGGCGGCTGAGATGACCGCTCCCGTCTGGATGGCACTGCCCCCTGAGGTGCACTCGGCACTGCTCAGCAGCGGTCCGGGGCCGGGGTCGTTGCTTGCTGCCGCGGGGGCCTGGCAGTCGCTGAGCGCCGAGTACGCCTCCGCGGCAGCCGAACTGGTGGCCTCCCTGGGGGGCGTGACGGCCGGGGTCTGGGAAGGACCCAGCTCCGAGCAGTACGTCGCCGCCCATCAGCCGTATCTGGTCTGGCTGGCGCAGGCCAGCGCCAAGAGCGCGGTCGCCGCGGCGCAGCACGAGACCGCGGCCGCCGCCTACACCACCGCGCTGGCCGCCATGCCCACACTCGCCGAACTGGCCGCCAACCACGCGCTGCACGGCGCGCTGCTGGCGACCAACTTCTTCGGTATCAACACCATCCCGATCGCGGTCACCGAAGCCGACTACGTCCGGATGTGGATTCAGGCCGCCACCACGATGAGCACCTACCAGGCGGTGTCCGCGGCGACGGTCGCGGCCACGCCGGTGCTGAAGCCCGCCCCGGTGCTGCTCACCCCGGGCGTCAGTGAGGCCGGCAGCGCCGGCGCCGCATCCACCCAGGTACTCGCACAGGCTCAGGCCGTCAACTCGGCTGCAGCACTGAATGATTCGAATATCATCGTGCAGTTCCTGGAGCAGTACATCAAGTCGTTGCCGGGTGGGGACCTGATCCTGGAGTTCTTCCAGAACCCGGTCGGGATCCTGCGGCAGATGCTGATCGACTTCGCCACGAATCCGTCTGCGGCCCTGGTGACCTGGGGTCCGATGCTGTTCGCGCTCGCCTATCAGGCCATCCTCCAGCCGGTCGGCTGGGGCACCTGGATCGGCGTCTTCCTCTCTCCGCTGCTGATCCCCGTCCTCGCCGGTGTCGGGCTGGCCATGCTGGGATTCCTGGCGCTGTTGCCCAAGTTCGACGACCTGCCGCCGATAGATCTCGGTGAGGCGCCTGCTGCCCAGCGCAGCGAACCCAATCTGCCGATCGCCAGCATCGCCCCGGCCGGCACTCCGACCGCGGCGGCTCCAGCGGCGGGCACCCCCGCGTCGGCGCCGGCCACCGCCCCGGCGGCGGCTCCCGCGGCGGCCGCGCCGGCGATGGCCTACGCGGTGTACGGCGGGCACCCGGGTGGCGGTTTCAGCCCGACCGTGCGGGACAGCACGTCGGCCAAGGCGCCCGCATCGGGATCCTCGGCGGCGGTCGCCTCCGCGGCGGCGCTGTCGGCGGCCGAGCGGCGCAAGCGCCGCCGCAAGAAGGGCGGCGAGATCAAGGACCGCGCCTACGCCGACGAATTCATGGACTACGACGAGGATCCGGCGCCACCCCAACCCCGACCCGAGCCGCGGGTCTTCGCCTCCGAGCGCGACGCCGGACCGATGGGCTTCACCGGCGCGGTCGGCACCACCGACACCGCCGATGCCAAGGCCACCGGGATGACCGAGTTGGCCGGGGACGCTTTCGGCAACGGGCCCACCAATCCCATGCTGCCGGGCTCCTGGAGCCCCGACGATCCGTCGGCACCGGAAGGGGGCAAGCACACCTGAGCGCACCCCGTCATCCCCAGATCACGTCGTTTGACCACAGATCCCTCCGAAAGGAAATGCCATGAGCATGCTCGACGCGCACATCCCGCAGCTGGTCGCCTCAGAGTCGGCGTTCGGCGCCAAGGCTGCGCTGATGCGCAGCACCATCGCCCAGGCCGAACAGGCCGCGCAGGCCTCGCAGGCCTTCCACATGGGCGAGTCGTCGGCCGCCTTCCAGGCTGCGCACGCCCGGTTCATCGAGGTCTCCGCCCGGGTGAACGCACTGCTCGACATCGCCCAGGCGAATCTGGCCGATGCCGCGGGCACCTACGTCGCGCAGGACGCGGCCGCCGCCAGCACCTACACCGCCATCTGATCCACGTAAGCCGCTAGGAGAACTCACATGTCGCAGATCATGTACAACTACCCGGCCATGCTCGCGCTGTCGGCGGAGATGAACGGGTTCGCGGGCGCCCTGAACGCGGTCGGCGCCGATATCGCCGCCGAGCAGGCGGCGCTGTCGGGCGCCTGGCAGGGCGATACCGGGATGACCTACCAGGCCTGGCAGACCCAATGGAACGCCAGCATGGCCGAACTGGTGCGTGCCTACCAGGCGATGGCCGGCACTCACGAGTCCAACACCATGTCGATGAACGCCCGCGACCGGGCAGAGGGCGCCAAATGGGGATAGATGGCTGCTAATGCGGTCGAGCTGACCGTCGAGCAGGCATGGTTCATCGCGGAAGAGCTCGGTTGTGGATCGTTTCCGTGGGTGCTGGCGATCACGCCGCCCTACAGTGAGCCGTCCCATGCCGACCAGTTCGCGCTCGACCGAGTCGGCGAGCTGACCGAACTGGGCGTGATGTCCACCGGCGCGGTGATCAACTCCGCTGTCGCCCAGTGGATACAGCGGACCTGCCGGGCGCGGCAGTGGCTTGAACTACGAATCGTCGGACCGGACGGCGATATGCTGCGCGGGTTCGTCGCGCGGCACGACGAGAACTCCGTGGTGGCGCTGCGCAGCGGTGCTCTGGTGACCTTCACCGCAATGGACCTGCTGCACCCGAACGACCTGGTACCGGTGCTGGTCGCCGGACTCGAAGGTGCCCGCGCGGCCACCTTCGACGACTTCACGGTGCCCGTGCGGGCAGGTGCGCGCGCCGACGAGAAGTTGCGCAACGGTGCCGATCTGACCGACGTGCTCGAATACCTCGGTATTCCGCGGACCGCACAACCCGTGGTGGAGGCGGTGTTCAACGGCAGGCGCAGCTACGTGGAGATCGTCGCGGGTGAACACCGCGACGGTCACCGGGTCAGCACCGATGTCGGGGTCAGCGTCGTCGATTGCGAGGCCGGCCGCATATTGGTCAGCCCGACGAAAGCTTTTGACGGCGAATGGGTCTCCACATTCGCGCCCGGGACTGCGCCGGCCATCGCCGCCGCAGTGGACAGACTCATCGCAGCACTGCCGCACGGATCGTGGTTTCCCGGCGTGCACCAGAACCGAGATTTCGACCAGAGAACGGAAGACCGATGCCCGACAACACTGTGATGCCGATCGTGCGGGTGGCCGTGGTGGCCGCCGCCCCGGGGGAAACAGGTGGACCCGCCGGGCGGCTCACCGATATGGCGTTGCCGGCGGAACTGCCGCTGCGCGAGATCATCCCGGCCGTCCAGCGCACCGTGCTGCCGTCCGGGCATGACGAAGCCGACGGTGCCCAGGCGCGGCTGAGCCTCGCACCGATCGGCGGTGCACCGTTCAGTCTGGATGCGACACTGGACACCGTCGGAGTCGTCGACGGTGATCTGCTTGCTCTGCAAGCCATTCCGAATGGGCCCGCCGCCCCGCGCATCATCGAGGACATCGCCGACGCCGCGGTCATCTTCTCGGCTTCCCGCGAAAGGCCCTGGGGACCATCGCAGATCCGCCGCGCCGCCGCGGTCGCCGTCATCGCGCTGATCCTGCTGGGCACCGCACTCGCGTCGGCGGTACGGGTCGTCACCGGGCACTCGGCGGGGCTGTTCGCCGTCGCGGGTATCGCGGCCGCGGCCGCCATCGCCTCGTTTGCATCGCGCGCCCGGTTCCCCGGACTGGGCACGGCGTTGGCACTGACCGCGCTGGTCCCGGTTGCGGCGGCCTTCGCGCTCGCGGTGCCCGGCGATTTCGGTGCGGCGCAAGTGCTGCTCGCCGCCGCGGGGGTGGCCGCCTGGTCGGTGATCAGCATCGTCGTCTTCGAGCGCGCCATCGCCGCATTCACCGCCACCACCGTCGTGGGAACCGGTGTGTTGCTGTTCGCCGTGCTGGCCACCATCTGGGAAATGACCGATATCCGCACCGGATCGGGTCTGGTCGTGTTCGCCCTGCTGGTCACCGTGCAGGCCGCGCGGCTGTCCGCACTGTGGGCGCGGCTACCCGTCCCCACCATTCCGGCGCCCGGCGACCCCACGCCGTCGGCACAACCGCTGCAGGTGCTGCAGGATCTGCCCCGCCGCATCCGCGTCACCGATGCGCACCAGACGGGATTCCTGGCCGCCGGTGTGCTGCTGTCGGTGGCCGGTTCCGTGATCCTCGTCGGCACCGCCGACGCCTCGCCGTGGGCTTGGGTGTTGGTGGTGGCCGCGGCACTGGGCACCACGCTGCGCGCCCGGGTGTGGGACTCGACCCCGTGCAAGGCGTGGCTGCTGAGCCAGTCCTTCCTACTGCCGGCCGCGCTGCTGGTGACGTTCGCCTGGACCGAGCGGTACGCCGCGGCCTGGTGGGCGCTGGCCGCGCTGGTGGCCGTCACGGTGGTCTGGATCGTCGCCGCGGTCAACCCGCGGATCGCCGCGCCGGACACCTACTCGCTACCCGCCCGCCGGCTGTTCGGGTTCGCCAGCTCCGCGGTCGACGCTTCGGTCATCCCGGTGGCGGCCTATCTGGTCGGACTGTTCGAGTGGGTGCTGAACAGGTGACAGCGCAGGTGCTGCGCCGGGGAACCGCCACGCTGGCAGCGGCTCTCGCGGTCGCGGTGGCCGGCTGCCCGGCCGCGGCGGCCATCACCCCGCCCGAGGTGGACGCCGAGACCGCACCCCCCTCGGGTGCCGCCGGCCCGGTGCAGGCCATGGCGCAGCGCAGTGCGTGCACGGTGACCGGGGTGATCCCGGGCACCGATCCCGGTGGCGTCGGCCCCAATCGGCTGACGCTCGACCTGGAGGAGGCCTGGCGGCACAGCCGCGGGGACGGCCAGACCGTCGCCGTGATCGATACCGGTGTGCAGCCGGGACCGCGGCTGCCCAATGTCGAGCCCGGCGGTGATTTCGTCGCGAACACCGACGGCCTGACCGACTGTGACGGGCACGGCACGATGGTCGCCGGGCTCATCGCCGGCCAGCCCGGCGCCGACGGCTTCTCCGGTGTCGCGCCGGGAGCGCAGCTGTTGGCCATCCGGCAGACCTCGGCTCGATATTCCCCGGCGGCCTCGCCGAACCAGCCGGGTCAGGATCCGATGATCGTGGAGGCCAGCAACGATATCGCCACGTTGGCACGCGCGGTGGTGCGCGCTGCCGATCTGGGCGCGCGCATCATCAACATCTCGTCGGTGGCCTGCGTCCCGGCGAACACCTCGATCGACCAGAGTGCGCTCGGCGCGGCGCTGCGCTACGCGGCCGTCGACAAGGATGCCGTCATCATCGCCGCCGCCGGCAATACCGGCGGCGGGATAGCCGGCGGGACCGCCTGTGCGGCAAATCCGTTGACAGACCCGACCCGGCCGGACGATCCGCGAAACTGGGCCGGGGTCACCTCGGTGTCCATCCCGTCGTGGTGGCAGCCGTACGTGTTGTCCGTCGGTGCGCTGGACCCGAGCGGGCTGCCCGCGCCGTTCACGATGTCCGGGCCCTGGCTCGGACTGGCCGCACCGGGGGAGAACATCACCTCGGTGAGCAACGGACCCGACGGCGGGCTGGCCAACGGCCAACCCAACGAGAAGGGTGAACTGGCGCCGGTCAGCGGGACCAGCTATGCGGCGGCATACGTGTCCGGGGTTGCGGCGCTGGTGCGCAGCCGGTTTCCCGACCTGACCGCCCAGCAGGTGGTGCGCAGACTGACCACCACCGCACGCGGTGCGGAACGCTCGCCCTCGTCGCTGGTCGGTGCGGGAACCGTCGATCCGGTCGCCGCGCTGACCTGGGATGTGCCCGGTCCGGGCCGCCCGCCCGAGACCAGCAGAGCCGTTGCGGCGCCGCCGGAACCGGCACCGCATGACACCACCCCGCGCACCGTCGCGTATATCGGCGCCGGCGCGCTCGCCCTGGCCGCCTTCGTGACCGCCGCGATCGCCGCACACCGACGGAAGGACAAAGCCGCATGACGGCCCGACTCACCCTGGCGCTGATCTTCATCGTGCCCGCCGTGCTGGCATATCCGTACCAGACCGTGACCCAGCGCTGGGCGCTCGGCGTCGCGGTGGCCGCCGTGCTCGTGCTGTTCGCCTGGTGGGGCGGCGATTTCGCCACCACCAAACTCGCGCGAAGGTGGCGCATCTGGCGAGGCAACCGCTCCGGGGGTGAGACCGTCGCGGCGGGCGACACCGCAACGGTGCTCCTGCGTCTGGACGATTCGGCCTCCGGTGAGGTGCCGGTGGCGCTGATCGCCGGCTACGTGGACCGGTACGGTCTGCAATGCGACAAGGTGCGGCTCACCAGCCGTGACCGTGCCGGGGAACGGCGCACCTGGATCACACTCACCCTGGACGCCACCTGCAATCTGCGCGCCCTGCAGGCGCGTTCGGCGCGGATCCCGCTGCAGGAAACCCTGGATGTCCTGGCCCGACGACTCGCCGATCACCTGCGTGAGAACGGGTGGACGGTCACGGTGCTGGACGTCGCCCCGCGTCCGGTCTCGGGCCAGGCCAAGGAGGCCTGGCGGGCACTCGGCGACGAGTCCGGATTCCTGACCGCCTATCGAATCCCGGTCGCATCGCTGCCCGCGGCACTGGAGGCGGTATGGGCACACCGTTGCGACGAACTGTGGACCGCAGTCGAATTCGGACCCGCAACGCTGACCGCGGTGACCGCGATCCGCTCGGCTGAGGTACCTGCACAGCCGCCGGTCGCCGGGCTGATGGCCCTCGGCGGCCGCCAGCGGGCGGTGCTCGACGCGCTCAACCCGCTGTCACCGCGGCGGCTTCCCGGTCATCAGCCGGCGGAGCTTCCGGTCGATGAAATCCGTTGGCCGGCAGGCGCACACCACGTCAGAACATGAACGGCCGGAGGAACCGCGTCATCCGCCGCAGGTAGTCCGGCTGGCTGACGTGCAGGATGTGGTTACCCGGGAACCAGTGGAAGGCGCACCGGTCCCAGTGTCGCCACAGCGTCTCGGCCTGCTGTGGCGGGGCCAGCTTGTCACCGAGCCCGGCGATGATCAGCCGCCGGTCCTTGGGGACCAGCGGCGGGTAGTTCAACGGCGAGTGGAACAGTGTCGCCGCGTCGGACTTCGACTTGTCGACGCCGGTCAGCCGGTTCCCCAGCCGCACCAGGAGGTTGGCCGGGAACCAGTCGTCGAAGGCCGCCTCGGGCGTCACCACCGGCACGTTCGGGATGACGGCCTGGATGCGGTCGTCCACCGCGGCGATCAGCGCCGCGGTGTAGCCGCCCAGCGACATCCCGGTCAGCGCGACACGGTCCACACCGGTGGACTCCAGATAGTCGATCACCGAACGGAAGTCGTGCACCGCCTGGGCCATCGCCTCGGCGAACCCGGCCATCCCGTCGGCGAAGTAACCGTAGCCACTGTAGGGCGAATTCGGCTCGGCGCGGCGGCCGTGAAACGGCAACGTGTACAGCAGCACGTCGTAGCCGGACTTGAAGAACCACGGCAGCGCGAAGAACAGCCCGTTGAACAGGTACGCCGACCCCATGAACCCGTGGATGAGGCACAACGTCGGGCGTGGTCCGTCGCCGTGCACCCAGTGCTGGGCGTGCACGACGTTGTTGCGGGCGTAGGAGCCGCGTTGTTCGCGCAGTGCCGGATTGACGGACTGGAAGCTGCTGGCGAACTCGACGTTGTACACCGAGCCGCGCGCGACCCAGGATGCCAGGGCACCGGCCGGTCGCGTCGACACCCTGGGTGGGGTGACCGGTGCGGGGAACGACAGCAGCGGATTCCGCTGTGCGGCAAGCGCGATGTAGAAATCCAGCGCCGCGTCCTCGTCGTGCATCCGGTTCGGCCGCAGTGCGGCACCAGCGAGCCGTGGCAGCATCGCCGTGCCCACGATGCCGGCGACCGCTGTGCGCAACGCCAGATCGGCGACCGCAGAGGCGTCGACCACGGCCCGCTGCTGCAGCGTGAGGTCGCGTCGGCGGGGCAGGCCTCGCGCGGTGGCGTCCGCGCCGGGAACGTCGGGGACCGGGATATCGAGCGGTGGCGCCTCGGTCACGTCGCTGGCCTTTCTCGCTGCGGCCCGCCGATGGTAGCCCGGCGAGTGTGAACGTGTCAGTCAGTCAGGTATCTGTAAACCGAACAGTTCGGCCGCATTGCGACCGAACACCCCGCGCAGCCAGTCGTCGTCGACACCGGGCAGGTCGGTGAGCACGCTCATCGCGTGCGTGTACGGGTACGGGATGTTCGGGAAGTCGCTGCCGAACAGGATGCGATCACCGAGCGCGCGCAGTCGGGGGAAGTCGGCGGGCGGGAACGGCATGGTCTGCTCGGAGAACCTGGTGAAGGCCATCGTGGTATCCAGGTGGACGCCGGTGTGCCGATCGCAGATATCCAGAAACGCCTGGTATTCGGGCATGCCCATATGGGCGATGATCAGCCGGAGCCGCGGATGGCGGGCCAGCACCGCGGCGACGGGATCCGGCCCGGTGTGTGCGCCCGGCGCCGGCCCCGACCCACAGTGGATGACCACCGGCGTTCCGGTGTCGGCGAGCACGCCCCACACCTCGTCGAGCTGCGGATCGGTCGGATCGTACCCACCGACCTGGACGTGGGCCTTGAATACCCGGGCTCCGCCCGCGATGGCCGCGGCGACGTATTCGGTTGCACCCGGTTCGGGATAGAACGTCGCGGTGGACAGGCAGTCCGGGGTGGCGGCGGCGAATTGCGCCGCCCATTGGTTCAGCCAGGCCGCCATCTGTGGTTTGTGCGGATACACCAGGGAGGTGAACGCCTGCACGCCGAACCCCCGCAAGGTGCGCAACCGGTCCTGCTCATCGGCCCGGTAGGTGATCGGCCACTCCCGACCCACCAGGGGGCCGACGCTGTCGAAGTACCGCCAGACCTTGTCCATGACGTTCTTGGGCATGAAGTGGGTGTGCACATCGACGATGCCGGTCAACCCCAGCGATTGCCATATGCCGCGAACCGTTGTTGCCTCATCCATCACCGTCGATGATGGCATCATGTGGAATCCCGACACCTACCTGGCCTTCGCCGACCACCGGGGCCGGCCGTTCTTCGACCTGGTCAACCGGGTTGCCGCGCAGTCACCCCGCCGGATCGCCGACCTCGGCTGCGGGCCAGGTAACCTCACCGAGACATTGCGCGTCCGCTGGCCCGACGCGGTGGTGCAGGGCTGGGATTCCGCACCGGAGATGGTCGCCGCGGCCGCCGAACGCGGTCTGGATGTGCGCCTGGGCGGGATCGCCGAGTGGTCACCGGAGCCCGACACCGACGTCGTCATCTCCAACGCCGCGCTGCAGTGGCTGCCCGAGCACCGCGAACTCGTGGTCCGCTGGGCCGGGCAATTGGCGCCCGGAGCGTGGATCGCATTCCAGGTGCCGGGCAACTTCGACGCCCCGTCCCATCAGGCGGTGCGAGAGGTCGCCCGCCGTGCGCCGTTCGCCGAGGCACTGCGTGAGATGCCCTGGCGCGAGACCGATGTGGTCGGCACACCGGTCGAGTACGCCGGGCTGCTGACCGACGCCGGTTGCGTCGTGGACGCCTGGGAAACCACTTACGTGCACGAGTTGCAGGGTGAGACACCGGTTTTGGACTGGATCACCGGGACCGCGCTGACGCAGGTGCGCGCCCGGCTCAGCGATCAGGCCTGGCAGCGATACCGGGAGGCCATCATTCCGGAGTTGGCGCACGCCTATCCGGTGCGCGCGGACGGGCGCACCTTCTTCCCGTTCCGGCGCATCTTCGTGGTCGCCCAGGTGCGTTGACCGCTCACTTCCAAGCGAAGACCGGCTGCTCGAGCTCGTCGACGGCGTCGCCGCGCCCCTCCAGCCCGAGCCAGCGCAACTGGAGCAGCACCGCACCGGTCGGGGCGTGGATCAGGTCATTTCCCAGCGGGATCTGCACCACCGGCCGAGGACTCTCCGGAATGCTGATGAACCGGGGCGAATCCCGGCGTTGCAGCTGGTGCAGCCCGACCCGATAGACGGCAACCACCTCGTCGGGGGAGGGGCGCAGATCCAGCCGGCCGCCACCCCACAGCACCACCGGGGTGATGACGTAGCCCGAGCGGGTGGGGTAGTCGTCCAGCAGGCCCAGCACCGAGCTTTCCGGCAACTCGATGCCGACCTCTTCGTGCAGTTCGCGCAGCGCGGCGTCGACGGCGGTCTCGCCGGGATCCAGCCGCCCGCCGGGCAGGGCCCACTGCGCGGCGTGCGATGACAGTCGTGATGCCCTGCGGCACAACAGGAACGCGGCACCGCCGGACACATCGACCATACGCCCGTCCAGCGATTCGGGCATCGGGCGACCGGCGATCCAGTCCTCGACCGGCGCCGGATCCACCCGGTCCTCACCGAGATGGGAGTCCACCAGCGTCACGGCCACCGCCGCGTGCCGCTTCGAGGTGTCGGTGAACGCTCGCCGGACATGGGTGGACAGGTTTGCCCGGATGCGCTCCCGCAGGGTGTCGTCGTAGTCGATGCTCACGGGTGATACGGCACCCCGACGGCGCGGAAGATGAACTCCGGCGGCACGTCGTAGGTCAGTGAGCGGCGGGGCAGACGTGCCAGCACGTCATCGCTCAGCGGTTCCTTGTAGTGCAGTGACAACTGACCCGAGCAGCGCGGGTCGACCTGGGCGACGTCGAGGTTGATCACCAGGCCGGCCGATGAGATATCGGCGATCACCGGGCCGGTGTGCGGTGCGTCCCATCGCAGGTCGATCGCCCGTGCGGCCAGCTTGGGAACGGTGGACAGCGTGCCCAGCACACGCTGCGAGGTGAACACCAATGACCCGGAGAAACTGGCGACGCTGCCGACCGAGCGCTTTCCGGGCACCTTTCCGGTGAATCGTCGGGTGACCGGGACGTACTCGGCGAGGTGGATGATGCCTTCGGCCTGCACAGCGTCGCGAAGCTCGCTGGGAAGTTTGCCGATGCGCAGGAGTTTGCGCAGAAACACCGCCATGTTCGGCACGATACCGGCAACCCCCGCACGGCCGCGGGCACCTATGCTCGGCCGCAGGTGAATCATCGTCTTCAGGAGAGCCGTTGCCATCCAGAATGTCGCCGTGGCACCGCAGCATGGTGGCCGGTGCGATCACGGCCACCGCAGTGTTCCTGCTCGCGTTGGCCGGGGTACTCGGGCGCTGGGAATGGATGGAGCACGCCGACTGGGCGGTGCTCGAACCGCTGTACCGATACGGCGTTGCACATCCGGGTTGGGTGGCGGCGTGGGACGTGCTGTGCACGGTCTTCCACCCGACCGTGTTCCGGATCGTCGCGCTGATCTGGATCGTGTACCTGCTGCTGGGTCGGCGCCGGGACAGATATCAGGTGGTGCTGTACCTGGCGTCGACGGTGGAGTTCTCCGCGCTGCTCGTGATGTTCGTGAAAGCGGTTGTGTCACGGCCGCGTCCGGAGACTGCGTTGGTGACGGAGCAGTCGCTGTCCTTTCCGTCCGGACATGCGCTCGGGACCGCGGTGGCGGTGACCGCGATGGTGTTCGCCGCCGCACCCTGGCTGCGCGGCCGATGGCGTAGCGCGACCGTCGTGCTCGGTGTGGTGATCGTCGTCGCGGTCGGTGCCGGCCGGGTGGTGCTCAACGTGCACCACCCCTCCGATGTCCTGGCCGGTTGGGCGCTGGGCTATCTGTGGGCGCTGGTGTGTCTGCCGATCCTCACGAACCGGCGGCTCACGGCAGCGGACGAAACACCGGCAAGGACCGGTACCGGTTCTTGAAAGTCGCCTCCTGGCAGACGATTTCCACCTCACCGTCGTGGGCGATCCGGGTGGGTCCATCCACGGCGGTGAAGCTGAATTCGGGGACCCGCAACTCGTGGTAAAGCGGGCTGTGCACCAGCCTGCCGGTGGCCAGCGCGGTCAGGATGCGCAGCGTCGCGAACCTGCGGCCGGTCTCCAGGATGCGGACGTCGATCAGTCCGTCGTCCATCCGGACCCGTCGCGACGGGGCGAAGCCCGATGGCGAATACAGGGAATTACCGAGGAAGAACAGCGATGTCTGAACGGTCTTGTTGTCGTACCGGATGCGCACCGTGGCATCGGTGCTCAAGGTGCGGTACAGCGCGTACGCACCGGCCAGGGGCTTACCCATCCTGTGTTCGAGCTTTTCGCGGATGCGGACGAACGTCGGATAGGCCCCGATGCTCGCGGTGTTGACCACGGTCCCGGAGTCGTTGAACGCGATGGTGTCGGCGTATGCGGCCGAGCCGGTGCGTAATGCCTCGACCGTGGCGGCGACGGTATCGCAGCCGATGTCCTTGGCGAAATGGTTGAAGGTGCCACCGGGGAACACCGCCAGCGGCACCCCCGCCTGCACCGCGATCCCGGCGGCGCAGGACACCGTGCCGTCACCACCGCCGACGGCCAGCACCTCGGCGCGGCCGGCGGCCTCGCGTAGTTTCTCCTCGATATCCTCGTCGTCGCCCACCTCGACGATCTCGGTCTTGGGCAGTGACTTGCGCACCTCGTCGAGGATGCGGGCCCCGGTACCGCTGCCGGAATTCGGGTTGACGACCAGGATCACACCGTCGCCCTCGGGCCGGGGCGGGGTGTCGTAGCGATGCGGTTCGCCGGCGGTGACCGGGGGCTCGACGATGGTGGGGACCACGCTGGCGCCGACCAGCGCGACCGCGGTTCCGATGCCGAAGCCGGCCAGCACATCACCCGGATAGTGCGCGCCGGTGGCGACCCGCGACAGGCCGACGAGGCCGGCGAGCACGCCTAGACCGACCCCCAGGTTGCGGTTTTCCAGGCCGACGCCGACGGCGAACGCGGCGGCGCTGGCCGAATGCCCCGAGGGCAGCGAGTTCGATGTCGGCATCCGCCGCGACCGACGGACGAAGGGCACCGTCGCGAAGTCCGGTCGCGGCCTTTTCCAGATGCGCTTGGCGCCCTGATTGGTGACCAGACTGGTCACTGCCAGCGTCAACACACCTCGGGTCGCGCCGCGGCGCATCGACGGGGTTCCGGCGGCGAACAATCCGGCGCCGATCGCGAACCACAGTTTGGAGTGGTCGGCGGCCGCGGTGAGTTTGGGCATCACCGTGTCGAGCAGCGTGCTGTCCGATTCCGCAACGGCCAGGAAGATGCGCCGGTCGACCGTTCCGAGTCCCATGGCTACAAAGTACGCATTTCCCATCGTGTCCAAACCTTGACTTGACCTCGTCGTCCTGCGGCGCCCACGATGGGCGGATGCGCCGACTACTCGTGGTGTTGAGCGCGCTCTGGCTGGTCGGTGGCTCGGCTGCCCTCGCAGCGGTGCCTGCCAACGCCGCCGAGACGCCCTGGTTCGCCGGATCGGTCGGCAACGCCACCCAGGTGATTTCCGTTGTGGGCGTGGGCCCGACGACCGCCAAGATCGACGTGTGGGAGCGGACCGCGGCCGGCTGGACCCCGGTCGGGGTGGGCATACCCGCCCACATCGGGTCCAGCGGTATGTCGACCGCGATCCGCGAGGGGTCGATGAAGACGCCGATGGGGGTATTCACCCTGGACTTCGCCTTCGGCACGCAAGGCAATCCCGGCGGTGGCCTGCCCTATGTACAGGTCGGACCGAATCATTGGTGGGACGGTGACGTCGACAGCCCGACCTACAACACCATGCAGGTCTGCCGGCGGGACCAATGCCCCTTCGCTACCGAGGGCACCGGCACCGAGAACCTGCAGATCCCGCAGTACGCGCATGCCGTGGTGATGGGGGTGAACAAGGCCAGGGTGCCCGGCGCGGGCAGCGCCTTCTTCCTGCACACCACCGACGGTGGCGCGACCGCGGGTTGTGTCGCCATCGACGACGCCGCGCTGGTGAAGATCATCCGCTGGCTGCGCCCCGGCGCCCTGATCGCCGTGTCCAAGTAGTCAGATATTAACCGCGCGACCGGCTTTCACCTTGAAGCCGAGGCTCTCGGTGGACAGTGACGCGTCGTAGGTGCGGTCGTATCCGGTCTTGCTGATCTTCCAGCCCTCGGGGGTGCGCCGATAGGTGTCGTGATAGAAGCCGGCGCCGATGAGCATGAAGTTGAACTCGGGGGCGATGACCTTGTCCTGCAGGTACCAGATCCCGGTGGCCTCGTCGCCGTCGATCTCGATCTCCGGATGGGTCACCTTGTGCTCGGTGATGATGCCGGCCGGCATGGAGGTGCGCATGAACTCGACCAGGGTCGCGCGGTCGGTGAAGTGATGTTCCTCGCCGAGGGACTCGCCGTAGTCGCCCACCACGTCCTCGGTGAGAGTGTCGGCGAAATCATCCCAGTGTTTGGTGTCCAGCGCGCGCATGTACCGGTACTTGACCTTCTTGATTGCTTCGATGTCAGCGAGGTTGTCTGCCATGCCCGACATCAGACCACAGGGGTTGCCGCGTTGTGTCCGTTCGGCCGATCGCAGTGGCGGCGGTTATGGTGGGCCCAATGACCGACCCGCTGGGGTTGTCCATCGGGACGACCAATCTGGTCGCGGCACGCGTCGGCGACCTCCCCGTGACGCGGCGCGCTGTTCTGACACTTCCCGTGCAGGGCGCGCCGGAAGTCGGTGCGCCCTCCGGCCAGCCCGGTCAGGTGCTGTCGGGATTCGTTGACCGCGTGGGAGATCCGGTGCCACTGGTGGCGGCGGACGGGTCGTCCTATCTTGCCGACGACCTGTTGGTCGAGGCGCTGGAGGCGATGGTGGGTGTCGTCGGCGGTACCGCGTCGGCGCTGACGGCGATCGCCGTCCCCGCGCACTGGAACGCCGCGACGTTGCGTGCGCTGCGGGGCGCCTTGCGGTCGAACCCGGTGCTGTCTCCGGCCGGGACGCCCCCGCGCCTGGTCTCGGATGCGGTTGCGGCGCTGACCTCGCTGCACACCAACCCGGGTCTGGGGGCCGACGGTCCGGTGGTGCTGGTGGACCTGGGCGGTGGCGGCACCAGCCTCACCCTCGCCGACTCCGGTGCCGGTTTCGAACCGCTCGACGAGACGACCCGGGTGGCCGAGTTCTCCGGTGACCTGATCGACCAAGCGTTGTTGACCCACGTGCTGTCAGGCATCGAGGACACCGATCCGGGAGCCACCGCGGCGGTCGGACTGCTCGGCACGCTGCGCGACGAATGCCGGCAGGCCAAGGAACGGTTGTCCGCGGCGACGGCCACCGAGATCCCGGTGGAACTGCCCGGTTACCGGTCTGTGGTCCGGGTGACCCGCGCTGAGTTGGAAGCCCTGCTCGCCGAACCCGTGCAGCATCTGCTCGACGAGCTTGACAACCTGGTGCAGCGCAACAGGATCAGCTGGGCAAATGTGTCGGCGATCGCCACCGCAGGCGGCGGCGCCAGCATTCCGCTGGTGACCCAGCAACTGTCGGCGCACACCCAGATCGCGGTGGTGAGCACCCCGCGGCCCGCATTGGATGCGGCCGTCGGCGCGGCGCTGTTCGCCGCGTACGCGGCCGAGGCGGGTGCGCAGACGGGGATGGCCCCGGCGCTGGGGGCCGACGCCCCGACCAGCCTGGCACCGCCGATCGTGATCCCGGATCCGTCCGGGTCCTCGACGTTCCGGGCGCTGGCATGGTCGCAGGACGACGAGGCTGCTGCCGATCCGGTGCCCTATACCGGACCGGACGACTATCCCGAGGTCAGCGGGCCGAACCCGTACCTCGCTGACGAGTCCACTCGCTTTGTCTCCCAACAGGTCCCGAACGAATACGATGACCAGCTGCGCGGTGTGCCGCGACTGCCGATGGCGGTGTTCGCTGCCGCTGGGATCCTGGCTGTCGTTGCGCTCGGCGGCGTGGCGATTGCGCTGACCAGCGTGTCGGAGACGGACACGCCGACTCCGTCGACCGCCCCGGTATCCGGGGTGTACACGCCTCCGCCCGTCGAGCAGCCCCCGGTGATCGAGACACCACCGCCCGTCGTCACCGTCACCCAGGCGCCGCCGGCGCCGGAGCCGGTCGTACCGCAGCCGGTGGCACCGACAAACACCACTACGACGGTGCAGCCCACGACGACCACGACGACCACAACGACCACCACGACGACCACCACGACCACCACGACCACCACGACGACGCCGTCCACGACGACCACGACGCCCTCCACCACGACCGCTGCAACGACCACCACCACGACCGCGCCGAGCACGATTCCGACCACCGCCACGACCGCACCCAGCACGTTGCCGACCACCACCGCCGAGGTCACCACGGTGTCTCAGGCGCCGGCGATGACGACCACGTATATCAACGTGCCTTTGCTGCCGCCGATACCCATCCAGGTGCCGAATCCAGCCGCTCCGGTGGCTCCCTGAGCCGTCGCCTACCGTCCGACCTGCGCATACCAATTTCTCGAAGAGTTGAGCCGCCGCGACACGCCGGGTTATAGTCACCCGAGTTAAGTCACGGATAGGTAACGACCAGCAAACGGCCGGGTCTCGGTGGTTGCTGAATGTGAAGTCGGCGAGCTCGAAGGTGTGGTGAATGCGGCGACAAGGAATGGCTCACGGCCGACTGCGGTCGTCTGCCGCACTTGCCGCCATCGTGGCTCCCGCGGCCGTGCTCTTCTCGATCGGTGGCGATATCCAGCCCAGCACCGCTCCCGAGGATCTGACCACGGTGTCCGCCGCCGTCGCGCCGGCCACCGAGGCCGCCCCGCTGGGCCTGGAGATTGTCGCGGCGCCTGCCTCCTTCGGTTGGAACCCGACGGCCCTGGTGTCTCCCGCTCCTGAGGTCACCTCCGCCCAACTGGTCTCGGCGTCGAGATGGCGGGCGGATACGCGGTCGCTGCTGCTGCCCAAGGGTGTGGCTCCCGAGCATGGGCTGCAGGTCAAGACCATCTTGGCGGCCCGTGCCATCAGCGCGACCTTCCCAGAAATCCGAAGTATCGGTGGCGTGCGCCCCGACGCCTTGCGCTGGCATCCCAACGGTCTCGCACTCGACGTGATGATCCCCAACGCCGGGAGCGCGGAGGGGGTCGCTTTGGGCAACCAGATCGTCGCGTATGTGATGAAGAACGCCGCCCGTTTCGGTATGCAGGACGCCATCTGGCGCGGTACCTACTACACGCCGAGCGGCGCAGCGGGCTCCGGTGGCTACGGGCACTACGACCACGTGCACGTCACCACCACCGGTGGGGGCTACCCGACCGGCGGTGAGCAGTACTTCCGCTGAGCGGACGTCGAGTCGGTGCGTCAGCCGACGAGCGCGTTCACCTCGCGGGCGCAGCCCCAGCACAGGGTGATGCCTGAACCGCCGTGACCGTAGTTGTGCACCACGCGTGCGCCGGATTGCAATCGTGCGCCCTCCTCGAGCCGGACGGTCGGGCGTCCCGGGCGCAGCCCCACCATCTGCTCGAGAACGCGAGCGTCGCGTATCGCGGGCACCAGCTCGGCACACCGCGCCAGGATCGCTGCGCCTGCGGCCGGGTCGACCGTGGTGTCCCATCGCCCCTCGTCCAGGGTGCCGCCCAGGATGCAGTCCGCGGTCCGGGGGTGCACGTATGCCCGGCCGCCCGGATGTCCTTCGTCACGAACTGACATCGTCAACCCGGGATTGCTGACCCGGACGATCTGGCCTCGCACCGGGTACACCGACGGGTCGTCGACCAGTGCGCCCGCGCCGAGGCCGGCACAGTTGATCACCACGTCTGCCTCATCGCCCACGTCGTCCAGTGAACGCAGCCGCCGCTGGTCGGTTTCGCCGCCGAGGGCTCGAACCCGGTCCTGCAGCCAAGGCAGGTAGCGGGGCATCTCCGCCGACGGCACCGCGTAGCGCAAGCCGTAGGGGTAGCCCGCGGGCAGCTCGTCCGCCCGGGCCGGTCGGACAGTGCCGACGGCCGATGCCCACGCGGGTTCGCCCGGTGCCTCGCGATAGAGGTTGAGCGACTCCCGCATGAGCACCCCCGGTACGTGTTCGGCCGCCTGCACGGCGAGTACATCGAAGGTGTGCGCAGCCCAGCCCGCCACGCGCTCCCATGGTGCGACGTGGGTGGGGAACCAGACCGCGGCCGCCACGGCCGAGGTCGTGCACATGGCCCGCTCGGCGGCCACTATGCGCACGCGGTGACCGGCCTCCAGCAGCGAGATGGCGGTGGTCAGGCCGCTGACACCGGAGCCGACCACGACGGTCCGCAATGCCGTGGCCATGGTTCGAGGCTACGCGTTCGGGCCAACCTTGTTCGATCTCCGATGAATTAGGTTGCTGGTCAGCAACTTTCGTCAGCGATTCACTAATCGCCCGTGGTGGCGGGCCCGGCGGCGTGTGCTGCCGCCGGGCCTGCTGTGGCGGCTGGTTTTCTCTGTTCAGTTGTCAAGGTGCTTAACGGGTCCGGTTATGCGGCGGTGGGTTGGGTGGTCATGGTGCGTCGGGCGTGTGAGCGCAGGTGCGCCGGTTCGGGACCAGATGGGTCATGCGGTGGGATGAACCAGGGGTGGCGGTCGGCGCCGAGGTAGACCTGCCAACCGCCGTGATGAATCGCACTGTGGTGCAAACGGCAGAGCAGCACCCCGTTGTCGATGCTGGTGGTGCCGCCGTGTTCCCAGGGTTGGATGTGGTGGGCGTCGCACCAGGACACCGGCCGCCCGCAGCCGGGGTGTGCGCAGCCCCCGTCGCGCACGGCCAACGCTTTGCGGATGGCGGGCGGGAAGAGCCTTTCGCTGCGCCCCACGTCCAGTGGGGCGCCCGAGTGGTCGACGATCACTGAGGTCAAAGTGCTGTCACAGGCGATCAGATCCGCGGTCGCGGCGCTGACCGGTCCGGCGAACCCGAGACGGTCCACGCCCTGCGTTGCGGGCCGGATCAGGGTGACATGCGGGAGCACCCCACCGCTCATGGGGCGCCCCGAACTGGACAGGTAAGTGCGCAGCACCTGCCCGAACGCGTCGGCGCGGCGCCGCCCCACCGACCTGGGATCGGGCGAGCCGTCCGGCAACGGCACCGGCCGGCACAACGGATCCAGCGCGGCCCACAGTTCCTCCCCGGTGAGTGCGTCGAGATCCAGCGCGGCACTGATGCGTCCGTCGTCGGTTTGAGTCAGGGTCATGTCGTTGAGGTCGCTGTTTTCGGCGACCGGCACCGCGACGTCGTCGACCGGGTAGGTCTTGGCCTTCTCAAGAGCGATCCCGCGGGCCTTCGTGGCCACACCCGAGGGCGTGGTCTGAATCATCAACGACCGCACCACCGCGGCGCGCTCTTCATCCGATAACGGCACCCGCGCCTCGATATGGCCGACCCCCTTGCCGACGGCATCGGCGAACTCGATCCCGACCCCACCGAGGCGCTGCTGTGCGGTCAACGCCGCCAGCGCAGATGCGGCGCGCCCGACCCGGACCGCCCGATACGCCGCACCCGGCGCCACCCCCAGCAACGTGAGCAGGTCGACGCCCGTGCGCAGGTGCTTGCGGGCCGGGATCCCGGCAGCCTCGGCGGCCGCGACCGCCGAAGCGATCACATGATCGGCCAGGTTCCCCAGGGTGACCGCGGCGCCCAGCACCGCCAACAGCGCCGCGTCATCAATGATCCGGCGCGGCGCGTCGAGCAGATGCCACAGCCGACGCCCACCACCGCCACCGTCATCCGGCGCGGGCGTGAGGTCATCGATCAACGCCTCGATAAAGGTGTCCAGATCGGTGGCGTCCATGGCGGATACCAGCTTTCACAGCAGCGTGCCCACGGGTATGACCGTTCGACCAGGCAACTCGGCTCAGACGGCAGCTCCGACGGGGCGGCCTCCCGAACCTTTCTCTCTAGCGACATCCGTCGCGATCTCATGCTCACCGGGGCACGACCGGGAGCTCTATGGGTCGAACGTTTGTTCGATACTATGCCGAAGATCGCTGCCGCGCAAGGGCCAATTCTCCGGGGCGGTGCCGATTGGTCGGATCATGACGCCCCGCGCAGGTGACTACTCCGAGCCGGAACGCCCTGACGTGGCGGAACCGCCGCTGTCGGGACCCGATTCTGCCCTCGGCGTGGACTCCGAGCGCGACGACGGCTTCTGGCCGGTCAGCTTCTTCACGGTGTGACGCACGCCTGCCCGGAAGTCCTTGATGCCCTGCCGGATTCCGGCGGCCGGGTCGACCTTGGCGGGCCTGGAGCGTGCGGTGTCCTTGGTGTCCTTGGTGTCCTTGGTGTCCTTGGTGTCCTTGGTGTCCTTGGTGTCCTTGGTGTCCTTGGTGTCCTCGGTGACGGCTTCAGCTTCGGTCTCGGCTCCGGCTCCGGCAGCCTCGTCGTCGTCGGCAACCGGGACGGCAGCGTCGGCGGATTCCGTTGGTTTGGGTGCGGTCTCGGTAGCGTCGTCGGCGGCGGCCGGGGCCTCAGCTTCGACGGGTTCCGTTGTCTCGAAGCTCGTTTCGGTCACGGTCACGATCTCGGCGACCGAGGTGTCGGTCTCGGTCATGCCCTCGCCACGGTCGGTGGACAGGCTGACCATTGTCGCGTCGGCATCGGGAAGCGTCGTGGTGACGATATCGTCGGGCGTCTTTATATCGCGGACGCGCGGCGGCTGACCCCACGGGGTGAGCAGGCCCGGCGCCGGCAGATACTGCCCTTCGCGACCGGGCAGGATCGGGCCGAGGTCGCCGTACCCGCCGAAGAGCAGTCCGTCGATCACGTGGAACGGTGCCCTGACAATGGCCTCGATGAACGGCTCGATGCGCAGCGTCGTCATCGAGTAGAAGATCTCGGAATGCGCCACTCCCGCGCCGCCGATGGCGCTCAGAACCGGCCCGATCAACCGCACGAATGCGTACTCGACGAAGTCCGGAATGCGGCGGATCTCTTCGCCCAGGACCGGGAAGTTGCGGGCCACGGCCTCGGCCACCGCGTCGTTGAACGGGCCGATGAGCAGCGGCGTGATGGGTGCCAGGAAGATGTCGCTGACCAGGGCGTAGTTCCAATGCAGCAGGTCGGCATCCGGCCACTGCTCGTGCACCGTCCACCAAAGATCGGGGACTTTGCGGGTGAGCGCGTCCACACTTTGTTCGATCGCCGAGCGCGCGCCGGTGCCGATGAGCTGCAGGTCTTGGACCAGCCCGGCCGGCATCACCGATGCGCTGACCACGCGTGGCGTGTCGAGTGCGGGGTGAACCTGCGGAGTCACCGTGACGGGTGTCAGGGCGATGGCGCCGGCACTGGCAAGAACCAAGCCCGTTGACAGCGTGTGGCGAAATACGTTGGTGGCCATGCCTTTTATGACTCCTGATTCGGATCCGATGGTTTGCCGACGCAAACGCTAGCTGAGCCCGCGGCGAAAGTGGGGGCTCCGTGTGCGCCGTCGACGGACTGAGCTGTTCGCGTGGTTGCGCGCGAAACCCGTACGACCTCGTTTATGGTTCGGCTGTGCCTGATTTTGATCGACGCAGTGCCCTGTTGATGCTGGGACTCGGTGCGGCCGCTGCAGCGCTGCCCTCCCCGACGGCCCACGCCGAGCCGGTACCTGGAGATGTGCCGCCCGGGCCGGTGCCCGGACCTGGGGCTGCGGTGCCGACGATGCTGTTCCAGGATGAATTCAACGGCCCGGCGGGTTCGCCGCCGGACCCGGCGGCGTGGTTCATCGTGCCGGAGCGGGAGACCATCAGGAACCCGGTCGAATGGGACAAGCCGTACAACATGGGGCGCTACGTCACCGACCAGGAACATGTCTTCCAGGACGGCAACGGCAACCTCGTCATCCGCGCCACCCGGGGGGAGGGCGCCAATATCCAGGAGAAGTACGCCAGCGCGAAGATCATCGGTAACTGGCGCGGCGGCATGGGCACCACCTGGGAAGCCCGTATCAAGCTGAACTGCCTGACCGACGGTGCGTGGCCGGCCTTCTGGCTGCTCAATGACGACCCGGTCCGTGGTGGCGAGATCGACCTGGTGGAGTGGTACGGCAACCGGGACTGGCCGTCGGGCACCACCGTGCACGCGAAACTCGACGGCACCATGATGGCGACCGACAAGCATCCGGTGGACAGCGCCTGGCATACCTGGCGGATGACGTGGCAGCCGACCGGTCTGTATTTCTGGAAGGACTACCAGCCGGGCATGGAGCCGTACTTTTCGGTGCCGGCCCACTCGCTGAACCCGTGGCCGTTCAACGATCCCGGCTACACCCTTGCCCCGATCTTCAATATCGCGGTCGGGGGATCCGGTGGTCGCGAACCGGCCGGTGGCACCTACCCGGCCGAGATGCTGGTCGACTGGATCCGGGTCTTCTGAGGCCCTACCGCATGCCGGCGGCGGCCGCGGTCTTCGCCGAGCGTGCGGTCTTTACCGTGCGCGGTGCGGTGATAGCCGTCGGCCGGGTGGTGACCGGCGGCGTCTCGATCTCGTCGAGTTCCTCCGTCTCGCTCGCCTCGATGCCCTCGTGGGTCTCGGCGATCTCGGGCTCCGCGGTGGCGGGTTCGCCGACCACGGTGTCGTCCTCGGGCTGAGCGACGGCTGACTGGTCGGCCGTCGGCACCGCGCGATCCTCCGTGATCGCGGTGTCAGCAACCGCCGACGTCGTTGCCGCCGGCGCGATCCGGCGTGCGCCGGGTGGCGTGCTCTCGATCCCCAGACAGCTCTTGACCTTGTTCACGACCCAATTCGCCGCGGTGGTGATGGCGTCGGCGATACCGTGCACCACCTTGGCGGTGACATCCACGATGCCCTCGACGACGTTCACGGTTGCCTCGGCGACGGTCTTGACCACCCATACTGTCGCATCGAGGAGCGCCTCTGCGCCCCAGACCACGAGGTCGACCACATCGTTGATCACCTCGCCGGTGATCTCGACGACACGAGCGATGAAGGTCCTGATCGCGTCGAGGACGGGATTGTCGGGTTCGAGATCTGCGAGGAAATCGCGGATGACCTGGACGGCCGGCTTCTCCTGCCAATCGGTGTACCAGATGCCGAAGTTGTCCTGATCGCTCGGGCCGCCGCTGTTGATGTCTCTTGTCGAGTAGATGAAGATCGGCCCGGTGCCATCCTCTCGCTGCCAACTGGCCAGGAAGTCGGCGAGGAACTCGGCTTGCTTTTCCGGCGAGTTGTACAGCAGCGGATGTTGCGGATCGAAAGGTGTTGTCGGGAGCCCATATTCGCTCGCCCATACCTTGAGGCCGCCGTCGCCGTACTGCTCCATCAGCGCCCTGAGCTCGCGTAGTTGCAGGATCGGGGAGTCGGACTGTGTCGCGCCCTCGGAGAATGGGATGTCGTAATGGTAGGGGTGGAAGGAGAACGCGTCGAAGTAGCCGTGCACGTCGGCGTCGTACATGCCTTGCAGAAAGTCGACCGGGTTCATGGTGAAGTCGTTGCCGAGGGTGCGCCCGGAACCCAGGACTCCCGCGACGACGGTGATGTCGTCATCGGGATCGTCGGGATCATCATGAGCCTTGATGGCCGTGTAGGCGGCCTTGACCATGTTGGTATATGCCACGGGGTCAACCGGATTGAGGAAGAACCGCCCATTGGGTTCGTTCCAGACCTCCAGTGCGGAGATCTTGCCCTCGTACTTCTCGGCGACCGCGCCGGCGAATCTGCCGAACGCTTCGAGATCGGGGGTGCCCGACAGCGGCGGGCTGCCGGCCCACACCGGTGTCTCATGCAGCACGCCGAGTACACCCATTCCGCGCCGGTGGGCCTCGTTGATGACGTAATCCGTGGCGCCCCAAAAGAAGTTGCCGTTCTCCGTCAATTGAGTGGAGATCCAGGAGATGCCGACACGGACATTCTGCACACCCAACGCCTGCATCATGTCGAGTTGTTGGTCGATGAGGGCCTCATCGCCGAGGCGCACCAGGTTGGAGTCCGCCAGACCGATGGTCGTGGGGGTCTCGTCGATGGCGGCGACCATATCGACAGCGTAGGAGGCCGCGCGGACGTCGACGGGCGGGCGGAGTTCGGTGGTCGCGCATACCGTGGCGAGCACCACGGCCGACGACACGGTGATAACCGTCCGCCGCTGAAGGCTCCGAACAGCTGGCCTGCCCATGTCGACTCCCGAGGACGCACTCCGGCCGCAGTGGTAGCTCGACCCGATCCGACAGTAGCGCAACCAGGTCGGTCAAAAACCACATTGACGTGGAAAGATCGGCGACGCGCACGCGGCGTGTGAAACCGCTTGAGGATTGGCTCCGCCGCACTGCGTGCCGGCCGACAGGGATCAGCCGGGGCAGGCGGACTCCTGCCCCGGCTGACCGGTCCACATCAGTCGTCGGAACCGGTGGTCGCGCTGTCGCCCGCAGCGTCGCTCGCCGAACGGTCGCTGTCCGTCGCCGAGGTGGAGTCGGTTTCGGTGGACTCCGCACCCGATGTGGCCGAGGTGCTGCTCGGCTCCCTATTGATGGAATCGTCTGTTGCCGTGTCACTTTCGGTCTGATTTGCTTCCGCGAGTCCGGCGCGCGAGGAGTCGGTGCTCGCCAGCGCGGGATTGCCCGCGGTGATCGGCTCGCTGACCTCGGGTTTGGTCGCGTCGGTGGCCGACGAGATCGGCGATGTGGACGAGGTGGAGACGGTCTGG
Organism: Mycobacterium sp. MBM; assembly: GCA_021648845.1. Taxonomy (GTDB): domain Bacteria; phylum Actinomycetota; class Actinomycetes; order Mycobacteriales; family Mycobacteriaceae; genus Mycobacterium. The sequence goes on from JAKJHY010000004.1 coordinate 259,752, forward strand.
CCCCACGCCGCCGCCCAGTTCGCGGCGGCCTCGTCGAGTGCCTGCTGCCAGTTGGCCACCGCGTCGGCCACCGGATCCACCGACTCGGTGGACGGCTCCTCGGTGGCCGGGTCGGCCGACTCGATCGGAGCCGCGAGCTCGGCTACCTCGTCGACGGGCGGTAGACCCGGCGCGGATTCGGGTCCGTTCTCCTCGATCCAGGCCTGCACGACCGTGGCGGCCCGCTTGGGCGTGTAGTCGTCGCGGAACAGCCCCCAGGTGTCCTCCACCTCGGTCGATGCACTGTTGCGGTCGACGAGCGAGTAGATGAACATCGGACCGGTACCGTCATGCTCGGACCAGGTGTCCATGAAGTCGTCGATGAACTCTGCCTGTTGAGCTTGTGAGACATACGAGGTGGGCAGGCCGTACTCGCTGGTCCACACGTCCTTGTCGCCGTCGCCGTAGCGCTCCATCAACGTCTGCATGGCCTCCAACTGGCCCACCGCCGAGATGGCGTTGCCGGCCCCGTCGCCGAACTTCCAGTCGTAGTTGTACGGGTGGTAGGACAGTGCATCGAAATAGCCCGCCGCGCCGCTGTCATACATTGTCTGGACGAATTCGACCGGGTTGATGTTGACGTCACCCCATGTCAGTCCCGCGGTGACGACCCCACCCACGACGGTGCCGGTCGGGTCGACCTCCTTGATCGCGGTGTAACCGGCCTTCAACAGTTCGGTGTAGGCAGCCGGGTCGGGTTTCGGTGACCAGAACACGTAACTCTGTGGCTCGTTCCATATTTCGTAGGCGGAGATGCGCGCCGATTCGGGATCGCCGCCTCCTGCGCCGTACCGGGCGGCCAGTGCGCCCATGAAGTCACCGAAGTCTTCGGGGTTGCGCGGGGCACCGTATGCGGAGTCCTGAACGTTCGATGCCCAGGTCGGCGTGCTCGTCACCGCGCCCAGAACGGCCATATCCCGCTCTTCGGCGGCGGCGATGACCTTGTCGACGTCGGCCCAGTTGTACGTCCCCTGCGCGGGCTCGACCGCACGCCACGGAATGAACATGCGCAACTGGGTGACGCCCATGGCCTGCATGGTGTCCAAGGCGACGTCGACTTCCTCTGGATTCATGAAATACAACTCGGACTCGGCAATGCCGACGGCATTGGACGAGGTATCGATGGCCGCGGCCAGCGACACGGTCGTGGATACCTGTCGGACCGCGTCCCGCTGGGGCGACACGCTCATCGGTGCCGGAGCACCCGCGTGTACTGCTGCAGCAATGAGTGTGGACGCGAACAATGGCGCGGCGACCGCATAGATCGTTTTTGCTGACTGCATATTCGTCCCTTCCATGATGCTGTCTCCAAACTTCCGCAAATACATTTTCAGTGGCAGTGATACGTCTCACACTGTGGAGCAGTACCCGAGTGGGAAGGAGTTCAATCAATACGGTGCGAGGCGAACAGTCGTGAAACGACGTAACAACCGGTTCTATTTCGAAACACCAGTTGAACGACATCTTTTGGCATCGATATCAGACTTGGTCGCAAATCGATGGCGTGCCTGCGGCGGGCAATGGCCACTTGTTTCAAGGACGTCAATTCACAATGGACCGACATCGCTCGCAATTTGCGCATACGAAAATTGTGCGCGGTATCAGCAAATTGGATAAACCGGCCTCCGATATCAAGATCGCATTTGCTGTCGATCAATATCGGCGCGCGTCTTCCCGCTCGGCGGCTGAGCTTCTGCTGCATGCGCGTTCGCGATCACCGGCCCGCCAGGGTGGCGAAGAGGTGAGCCGCTGCGCGCAGAGAGTCCATCCTGCGAGGTCTACGCGGTGCCGTCGTTTGGCCGACGGGCATCCGGGGCATCCAGACGCGGCAATGCTGGTCGCGGTTCTGCTCCGGCCCGTTGAAAATCCTTGAGAGGTAGATGTGACCACCGCACGCTCAATCGAACCCAACTCCCATGTGATCGGCACCGTCGCCGACGGTGTGTACGCGCCGCGCGAGGACTCGGCCCTGCTGGTGAACCAGATGTACAAGACCGGCCTGGCATTGGGCTCCAAGGTCGCTGATCTGTGCACGGGCAGCGGCGTGATCGCCGTCAACGCCGCCGGACAGGGCGCTGCGCGCGTCTCGGCCTTCGACATCTGCCCCAAAGCGGTGCGCTGCGCCCGGGCGAATGCGCAGCTGCACGGCGCCCAGGTCGATGTGCGTCTCGGCTCTTGGGCGCGGGCCGCCGAATTCGGTCCCTACGACCTGGTGGTGTGTAATCCGCCCTACGTTCCCAACGACCCGCACTCCACGCCGCTTCCGTCGGCCGTCGGGCCCGCTCGGGCATGGGATGCGGGCGCGGACGGTCGGCTCATTCTCGACCCCCTGTGCGAGGCGGTGCCGGGGCTGCTGGCCGACGGTGGCAGCCTGTTGTTGGTGCAGTCGGAATTCGCCGATCCGCGCAAGACGCTCGAATCGCTGTCCGCGGCGGGCCTGGACGCGAACATCATTGCCTGGGAATGGATTCCGTTCGGACCGGTGATGCATTCGCGCGCTCAGTGGTTGGAGGACACCGGACGTCTGCAGCCGGGCCGCCGCGAGGAGGAGCTGCTGGTGATCCGGGCGGACAAGCCGTGACGGATCGCGAACCGCGGCCGGTGCGGGCGGTGCGCGGCGGACCGGTCATGATCGAGGGTCCGGTGAGCATCGAACTTCCCGACGGTGGCCGCGTGGAGTCCGACCGGTTCATGGTCGCCGTCTGCGCCTGCGGACGCAGTAAGAACTATCCGTTGTGCGATACCAGCCACCGCCGGTGCCGCAGCGGCGCCAGCCGAGCGACGACCGGTCACGCCACGTCGTGACCGGTCAGTCGCGGGTGTCGATCACCTGCTGGGCGACCGCCACCAACTTGGTGTTGCTCTCCTGCGACACCTGGCGCAACATCTCGAATGCCTGCACATCGTCGACCTTGTAGCGCTCCATGATGATGCCCTTGGCCTGTCCGATGCGGTCCCGGGTGGACAGCGCCGCCTCCAGTTGCTGGCCCTCCTGGCTGGCCAGGATCGCCGCTGCGGCGTGCGCAGCGAGCACCACGCCGATGGTCTCGGCCTCTCCCCGCCAGACGTTGGGCTGAAAACCGAAGAGATTCAGCGCGCCGGCCGTCCGGTCCGACGTGTAGAGCTTGAACGACAGCCCGCTGAGCACCCCGATCTCGACGCAGGCGGGGGCGTAGCGGGGCCAGCGCGTCTCTTCGCGGAAGTCATCGGTACGCACGATCAGGTCTTCGAGCGCTGCCTGGACGCAGGGGCCCTCGTCGAACTGCATCTGAAGTCGATGCAGTTCGGTGGTCAGGCGGGCGTCCTTGGGCATCGTCTCGAAGGTGCGCTCTTTGCCGATGAGCAGAACACCCGCCGTGTCGACGCCGGGAATCAGCTCCAGCGCTGCGGCCGCGACCCCGGACAGCACCTCTTCGAGGCTGCGTGGACCGGCAAGAGAGCGTGCCAACTCGGCCATCCGAGCGGCCAAGTCCTGCTTCTCCAAGAACGTCATGGTTGGAAGTCTCCCCTAAAGCACGAACCGTCGCACAAACCTTCGACGATCACGTGTTCAGTACGGTCAGCGCCTGGTCGAGGGTGGGAAAGATGTCGATGATGTCGGCGATACCGATGAGCTTGAGTGGTCGGCTGGTCGCAGGCCCGTCGGCGACCAGCACAACGCGTGTCGGTGCGAGGTCGGTATGCGCGGTCACGAGCACTCCCATGCCGGAGGAGCCGAGGAAATCGACCCGGGTCAGGTCGACGACGACGGCGGTGGGGGAGTTCGGTGTGGTCGCCTTGATCCGCGCTTCGAGTTCGGGGGCGGACAACACGTCGAGCGTGCCGGTCACGGCCAATATGGCGATGTCGCCGTCACGGCGTTCCTCGATGGTGCAGTCGTTGGCCGTCGTGGGACCGCCGACGACCGATTCGGGCTCGCCCGCCATCGTTTACCTCCGATGTTTCTACCCCGACCCGATAATTGACCGAATACTAGCCGTGGCCGCGGTATGCGGCGCTACCGGTGGCGCCGGAAGGCCAAACGGCGCAAGCGTATCCAATCGGCGAAGCCGGCTCAATCCAGCGAACGGCGCAGCGAGGTACTTCCGTCGGCCCAGCACCGCAGCATGTGATCGGCCAATCGGTCTTCGACCAGGGCGTGTGCCCGGATGCCGAAGACCACATCGCGGTCGAGATGCGGTTCGCGGGCCACCAAATCACCCACGACGTCGGTGCGTACCACCTGCTCGTGCACCGCGTCGGCCTCGACGTGCTCGGCGTAGAAGTCGATGCACGGCTGTGGTGCGTTCATCCGGCACAGCGCGTCGACCAGGCGCTGCGACCCCGGGGGTGAGGTGATCTCGGTGGAGGCGAAGTGACCGATCGCGGCCCCGCGGAGCCTGCGGTGCAGCCCGAACAGGGACATGACGTTCACCGCGGCCAGCGCCTCGGCCGGAACGTGGTCGATATAGCCGAGGTATCGGGAGTCCAGGCCGGCGGCATCCAGCAGGTCCGCGAACAGTTGTTGATGCAGGCGTGCGCCGCGACCGGCGCCGAACTCGTCGAATTCGACCGCCACGAACCCCGCCTTGGCCTGACCGATCAGCCGCGGGATTGCCCAGGCGTGCGGATCTCCCTCTTTGAGGTGGTAGAGCGAGCGATGCACGAAATACTCACGCATCTGGTCCCAGGTGCCCGTGTCACGGAGATGGTAGGACAGCCCCTCGTCGTCGGCCGGCTCGATGGACAGCCGACGCATCTCCTGCGCCGCGGTCTCGTCGGCACCGATATCGCCTATGAGGCTTCGTATCTCGGCGAGAAATGCGCTCTCCAGCCGCCCGCGAAGGTGTAGGAGCCCGGCGTTCCATTCCCATCCGGGATCCACGCTGTCGAAGCCCCGATAGTGCAGCTCGTAGCAGATGTACAGCGCGAGCTGAAGATCCAGACCGAGGGGTTCGGCATCGACGATGGAGGCTTCCACCTGGTTCAACGCATTGAGCGGTGCGCGTTCGGCGAGCAGTTCGGTGACCGCCAGCGACAGCGGGCCGCGCGGTTCGGGCAGCCGAGGTTCGATACTGATGGGGGCAACGCTCACTGGGGTGCCATACCCGCCGAGGGCCGGCCTCAATCCTGGGGCATCGCTACTGTGGGTGGCCGGCGCAGCGGGTCAGAGCGTGTCGGGAAGCGCAGCCCCGGTGGCCAGCCGCGCATACTCGCCCATCAGTCGCAGCGCGGTGCGGCGGTCCATCGCCGGGTCGCGGGCGACAATGCGGTAGCCGAGATAGTCCTCCATGGACATCAGCGTCATGGCGATATCGCGGGCGGGGGAGGCCAGCCGGAAGGCGCCGACCTGCGATCCGGTGGTGAGCAGGTCGCTGTAAAGATCAACCTGTCGGTGGTAGATCGCCTGGACATCCCGGCGTTGATCGAGTTCGAACCCGGCGGCCAGCACGGCCCGCCAGATCGCTCGCCACTCGGCGTCCTCGGGTCCGGTGGGCAGCCCGGCCGCCATGGTCAACGCGAGTTGGGTGGCGGGATCGTCGGTCTGGGCGCCGAGTCGTAGCCGCTCGTCGTAGAACCGGACATCCGAGCGCAGCGCGAGTTCGGAGAGCAGGTCGGCCATGTCCTTGAAGTAGTACCGCAGCGCGTTGGTGGTCAGTCCGATCTCGGCGGCGACATCGGCGAGCTTGAGGGTGGCCAGATCGTGGCGCTCGATGACGGCGATGGCTGCGTCCAGGATCTCGCCGCGTCGCTCCTGCTGCCGGTTGGGTCGCGCCATCCCCTTATTTTGCCGTTCCTGTTGCGCGGCGGCGCACGCGGGCGCATAGTTCTTTTCCAAATAGGAAAATAACTCCTGAACGAAAAGAAACCAATGCGTGCCAGAGATCTCGGGGTGGTCGTCGGAAAACACCCGACCGGACCCCACAACGCCATCACCGATGTACCAGGCGTACGCGTCGGTCACACCACGCTGCAGGACGGTGGTGTGCATACCGGGGTCACCGTGATCCTCCCGCACGGCGACATCTGGACCGAACCGGTATTCGCAGGCTCGCACGTCCTCAACGGCAGCGGTGAACTGACCGGACTGGAGTGGATCCGCGAATCCGGTGAACTCACCACCGCGGTCGGGCTCACCAACACCCACAGTGTGGGCGTGGTGCGCGACGCGCTGGTGGCCGAACAGGTGCGCGTCCGCGGCGACGGAGCGTACTGGTCGCTACCGGTAGTCGGCGAGACCTACGACGGTTTTCTCAACGATATCAATGGATTTCACGTACGACCCGAGCATGTGCAGGCCGCACTGGCATCCGCGTCCGACGGGCCGGTCGGCGAGGGCAATGTCGGTGGCGGCACCGGGATGATCTGCCATCAGTACAAGGGCGGGATCGGCACCGCGTCGCGGGTTGACGGTTACACCGTCGGAGTCCTGGTGCAGGCCAATCACGGACGCCGCGAACGACTGCGGATCAACGGGGTGCCCGTGACCCAACCGAGCGTTCCGCTGCCGGCATATCCACCCGGGTACGCGCCGGGGTCGGGGTCCATCATCGTCATCATCGCCACCGACGCACCGCTACTTCCGCACCAATGCCGACGCCTGGCCCAGCGTGGCGCTCTGGGCGTCGGCCGTCTCGGCGGCACCGGCGAGCAGTACAGCGGCGATCTGATGCTGGCGTTCGCCACCGGCAACCGCGGAATCCCGCCCTACGGAACGACCGCGCAGACCGACGTGGCGCCGCCGGAGATCCCGCTGTGCATGGTGTGCCCGCAGGCGATGGACCTGCTTTTCGACCTGACCATCGAGGCCACCGAGGAAGCCATCGTCAACGCCATGGTCGCTGCCGAGACGGTGACCGGACACCGCGGATACACCGTGCACGCCATCGACCACGAACTGCTCACCTCAGCCCTCAGGGAGAAGTCATGACCACCACTGAAAGTCGGCGCCTGTCTGGGCGTCTGGGACCCGTTGGCATCGTCTTCATGGTCGTCGCGGCGGCGGCCCCGCTGACCGTCATCGGTGGCAACATGCCGCTGGCCATGGGGCTGGGCAACGGCGCCGGTGCGCCCGTCGGCTTCCTGACCGCCTCGCTGGTGCTGCTGGTGTTCAGCGTCGGCTTCGTGACGATGACACCCCACGTCCCCGAAGCCGGTGCGTTCTTCTCCTACGTCACAGTCGGTCTCGGTGAGCGGATGGGTAAGGGGATCGCGGTGGTCGCGCTGATTGCCTACACCGCCATCCAGGTCGGGATCTACGGATACATCGGCTGGGCCATCGGTGACACCGTGGCGTTCTACGACGGCCCCGTCATCCCGTGGCCCGTTTATTCGTTCGCGGTGCTGGCGATCGTCGCCGTACTGGGCTACCGCCATATCGAGCTGAGCGCGAAGGTGCTGGGGGTGGCGCTGGCCCTGGAGATCGGCATCGTGGTGATCCTGGACCTGGCGATCGTGGCCGATCCCGGTCCGGCCGGAATCACCTTTGCCTCCTTCACACCGGACGTATTCGGGCAGGGCGCCATCGGCATCGCCATCCTGTTCGCATTGACCGGGTTCATCGGATTCGAGGCGACCGCGGTGTTCCGCGACGAGGCCCGCGACCCGCAGCGGACGATCCCGCGCGCCACCTATGCCGCCGTCATTCTGATCGGCGCGTTCTACACCCTGACCGTGTGGGCGTTCGTGGTCGCGATCGGTCCGGATCTGGTGGCCGCCACGGCGCAACAGACACTCGACGGCGAGGGCAACATGCTGCTGGACACGACCGATGCCGCGCTCGGCCGCGTCGGCCGCGATATCGTCAACGTCCTGCTGCTCACCAGCCTCTTCGCCTGTGTGCTGTCATTCCACAACGTGATCGCGCGTTACCAGTTCGTCCTCGCGCGCAAGGGCCTGTTGCCGGCCCGACTCGCCGAGGTGCACGACGCCCACGAGTCGCCGGCCTTCTCCTCGCTGGTGCAGACCGCGACGGCCGCATTGATCGTTGGTATCCTCGCCGCCTTCGGAATCGACCCGCTGGTCGGTGTTTTCGGTTCGATGGCCGGCGTCGCCACCGTCGGGATGGTGTTGCTCATGCTGACCACCTCGGTGGCGGTGCTGGTCTTCTTCCTGAAAAACCGTGCGCTCAGCCAGGCCACCGTGTGGCAGACCCGGGTCGCCCCGGTGCTGGCCGTGCTGGGACTGCTGGCCAGCCTGTGGCTGGTGCTGTCCAACTTCACCCTCGTCACCGGCGGCAGCGCCGCACTCAGCACGATCCTGGCGGCCGTACCGTTCGCCGGTCTGCTGGCCGGCGCGTTGTTGTGGAGGCCGGGGCGAATCGAGGCGGTCGACACCGGTGTTTAGCGCAGGGTGTGTGCGGGGCATTAGACCCCGGTGTCCCGCCACGAACTGAGCCCACACGTATTCGTGGTGTTCGGAGCCACCGGTGATCTGGCCGCGCGAAAACTCTTCCCGGGGCTCTACCGTCTCGCCGTGGCGGGCCGGCTGCCCGCGAACTACGCGGTCATCGGATCCGGGCGCCACTCACCCGGTAGCGATGCCGAGTTCCGCGACACCATCGGGTCGGCGCTACGCGATTCGGTCGACGACGTGGACGACGATGTGCTGTCTGAGCAGTTGTCCCGCATCACCTTCCAGACCTCCGACGCCGACGACGGCGGCGCGCTCGCCGAGGCGGTGCGGGACGCGCGTACCGGTCTGGGCGATGAGGCCCGGGTGGTGATCTACCTGTCCGTACCGCCGGAGGCGATGCGGCCGATGATCGGCATGCTCGGGCGCGAAGGATTGGCCGAGGACGCCAGCATCGTGGTCGAGAAGCCGTTCGGTACCGACCTGGCATCGTCGCGGGATCTCGACACGGCGCTCAAGGAGATCGCCGACGAGGAACGGGTGTACCGCATCGACCATTTCCTGGGCAAGGAAGCGGTGCAGAACATCGTGGCGTTGCGCTTCGCCAACGGTCTCATCGAGCCGGCCTGGAACCGCGAGCATCTGGAGTCGGTGCAGATCGACGTGCCAGAACAGCTGTCGGTGCAGGGCCGCGGCAGCTTCTACGAATCGACCGGGTGCTTTCGCGACATGATCACCACACACCTGTGCCAGTTGCTCGGTTTCGTGGCGATGGAACCCCCGCAGCGGGTCGACGCCGACGCGCTGCGCGATGCCAAGGCCGAGGTGTTCGAGGCGCTGCGCCCGTTCCACCCCGACCAGGTGGTGTTCGGCCAATACGACGGCTACCGCGACGAGGACGATGTCGCCGCGGACTCGACCGTCGAGACCTTCGTGGCGCTGTCGGCGTTCATCGACAACGACCGCTGGCGTGACGTCCCGTTCTATCTCCGCACGGGAAAGGTGTTGGGCGACAACCGTCGCACGGTCACGCTGACATTCCGCAGCCCGGCCGTGGGACCGTTCGGCGGCGGCGCGCAGCACCCCAACCGGCTCGTGCTGGAACTGACCGACCAGCCGGCCATCGGGGCGCACCTGGCGGTCAAACGCCCCGGCCCGGAACTGGAGTTGATCCCGGTCGGCGTGAGCTTCGACGTCGGCGACGCGGTCACCGATGATGTCGGGCTGGAGGCCTACGAGCGACTTCTGCTGGACGTGATGCGGGGGGACCAGACGCTGTTCACCCGCGCCGACGAAGTCGACCGGCTCTGGCAGGTGTGCCAGCCGGTGCTGGACGCGCCGCCGGCAGTACACGCCTACCCACCGGGATCCTGGGGTCCGCAAGCCGCACTGGCGCTGACCGATTGGTGGTTGCCGGATGACTGAGCGCCCGCTGGCGATCTCCGAGCATGGGCTGATCGGTGATCTGCGCACCTGCGCGCTGGTCGGCACCGACGGGACCATCGACTGGTTCTGTGCCCCCAGATTCGACTCGCCGAGTGTGTTCGGGCGGATTCTCGATCAGGAGCGTGGCGGCAGCTGGCGGTTGACGCCGACCACCGAGGTGACCCGCACCCAACAGTTCTACTACCCGGACACCGCCGTGCTGATCACCCGGTTCCTCACCGAGGATGGGGTGGTGGAGGTGCACGATTTCATGCCGGTGCTCTCCCCGGATGACCCTGGACAGCGGCAGCGGCTGGTACGGCGGCTCAGTGGCGTCCGCGGGCGCCTGCAGCTGCGGATGTGCCTGGACGCGCGGCCCGACTACGCGCGCCAGTCGTGCACGGCCGAGCGATCCGGTGACGGTGTGCTGGTGACCGGTGACGGGGTGCGGCTCGGATTGACCGCCTCCACGGACCTGCAGATCGAGCACACGGACGACAACAGCGTCGTGACAGCGGAATTCGCGCTCAGCACCGGCGATACCGCGACGTTCCAACTGGAGATGCTCGGACCCGATGATGAGGTCGTCGGCTCGGCGATGGACCGCACCGATGATCTGCTGGCCGCCACGACGGCATTCTGGCAGGACTGGCTATCCACGTCGACCTACACGGGTCGGTGGCGGGAGACGGTGCACCGCTCGGCGATCACCCTCAAACTGCTGACCCATCGACCCAGCGGAGCCATCGTCGCCGCACCCACCACCAGTCTGCCCGCACCGATCGGTGGGAGCCGGAACTGGGACTACCGCTACGTGTGGGTTCGTGACGCCGGATTCAGCATGTACGCGCTGCTTCGCCTCGGATTCGTCAAGGAGGCAAGCGGATTCACCCGATGGTTGTCCGAGCGGATGGGCGAGCGTGACGGAGATGAGGACCGCCGCCTCGGCCCGCTGCGGGTGCTCTACGACATCGACGGGCACATGCCCGACGAACGCGAACTCGACCACCTTGCTGGGCATCGGGGATCGCGTCCCGTCCGCGTCGGCAATGCGGCAGCCACACAACTGCAGCTCGACATCTACGGCGAGATCATCGATTCGGTCTATTTGTTCAACAAGTACGGCCCGGGAATCAGTCACGACGCGTGGATGGATGTCTGCGACATCGTGGATTGGGTGGTCGAGAATTGGGACCGGCCCGACGCGGGCATGTGGGAGGTCCGTGATGATCCGATGCCCTACACGACCTCGCGCCTGATGTGCTGGGTGGCAATCGAACGTGCCATCCGCATCGCGCGGGCGCGGGGACTTCCCGGTGATCTGGTGGCGTGGGGCGCGGCGCGCGATGACATCTATGACCGCATCATGACCAAATCGTGGAACCCGGATCTGCAGGCATTCACCCGGATCGAAGGTGGGACGGATCTCGACGCCGGCGTGCTGCTGATGCCGATGGTCAAGTTTCTGTCCCCGGCCGATCCGCGGTTTCTGTCGACACTGGAGGCTGTGGAAGAACATCTGGTCACCGACAGCCTGGTGTTCCGCTACGAGCCGGGCACCGACGGCCTGGAAGGTGAAGAGGGCACCTTCTCCATCTGCTCCTTCTGGTACGTCGAAGCGCTGACCCGGGCCGGGCGGCTCGCCGACGCGCAGCTGGCGCTGGAGAAGATGTTCACCTACGCCAACCACGTCGGTCTATACGCCGAACAGGTATCCGCCACGGGTGATCAGGTCGGGAACTTTCCGCAGGCCTTTACTCACCTCGCCCTGATCAGCTCGGCCCTCAATCTCGACCGCGCCCTGAACGGCTGATCGGCCCGTCCCTGACGAAAACGCCCCAGGCGTGGGCGTCGGTGACCTAGCCTCCACATGACATCGCATGTTGTCAGGACTTGAGGGGTCGGCGTTGCAAGCTGTAGAGCGCGGGAAAGCCAGCTCGTTGCGGTACGTCTTCGCGGCGGTACTGATGAGCGCGGCACTGGTCGTCACTCCCGCGCACGGCGTGGCGTGGGCCGACGACACGGGGTCGACGTCGTCGACCTCGGCCGGCCCGGATGCCGCCGGGAAACCGGATTCGTCCGACGCGCCCAAGGATCGCACCGAGTCGGGCAAGCCGGATACCGGCACACCGGAGACCGGAGCCGACAAGCCCGGCATATCGCTCACCGAGCCGAGGACCGCGCCCAAGCGCGCGGCCTCCGGGGTGACGCTGGACCGTGACCGGCCGCTCTCTGCCCGCAGGGTTGAACGGTCGGTCCGTACCGCGCGGGCCGCGAGTAGCGGCGCGGCCCCCGCCGCACTGACGATTGCTGCGCCGACCACCACTGCGTCGAGCACTGCCGCGCCCGACACCGAAGCCGCGGCATTGCAGCCGTCCGAGCCCGCCGCGACCGCACAGACCGCGGCACCGGCCGTCGTCGGTGCTCTCGCCTCGGCCGCCGTCGAGATCACCACACCCACACCGCCGAAACCGCTCTCACCGATCGCCCAGGTATTGCAGCTGCCCGGCCGCATCGTCAACGCCGTGCTGCAGTTCTTGGACTTCACGGCGAGCGCGACCGGCCCTCGCAGCCCGTTCAACATCGCGCCCATCAACGACGTGTTGTTCGCCGCGTTCCGTGAGATCGAGCGATTGGTGGGGCTGCATCGCACGCCGGCGGTGCAGCCGGTGCTGCCCACCATGACCTATACCGGCCCGACGGACCGGCCGACCCCGACGGTGGCCCAGTTCCTCAACGCATCGACCGCGGCGTACGGCTGGGGCACCACCCCCGGCGGCATGGTGCCGTTGACCGTCAACGGATTTCAGGTGCAGTCGACCAACGTCTTCTCCGGCATGTCCGGCAAGGCCTGGGTGACCCCGCAGGGGCAGGTCGTCATCGCCTATCAGGGCACCACCGGCGGCACCAACCTGCTGATCAACCCGCTGATCTCCCTGGCCCAGATCGCGGCGGATATGCAGGTGATCCTCACCGGGACAACGCCGTTGGCCTTCTATGATGCGGTGCGGTTCGCGCGACGGGTGCAGGAGGAGGCGGCGCTGCAGGGATATGCGGCCGAAGATGTCTTCGTCACCGGCCATTCGCTGGGGGCGTGGCAGGCCCAGTTCGTCGCGCAGCGCACCGGGCTGGCCGGTGTCGGGTTCGAAGGGCCCGGACTGAACACCAAGGTGCCCGGCAACGGTGCCGACACGAATTTCGTCAACATCGTCCAATACGGCAGCCCAGCGGCCTTCATGGCCACCGATCTGCCCGGTCTGCAACCGTTCTTCCCGGCCTACGTGCCCGGCGGAGGCGCCAAACCGCACTACGGTCCGATCGTGGTGATCGGTGACCGCGCGGCGATGAACCCACTGGCCAACGCTTCAGCGATGTGGGGTAAAAGCCTGATCGGCAGCCTCGTCTTCGCGGTCGACTTCCTCGTCAACTTCTTCCAGTACCACTTGATGGGGGTGCAGGCGTATCACCTCGACGTCGACCCCGACCCGGGTGTGGTGCCGTGGCTGGGGACCGGGCAGGGAACCGTGCACACCGGGTACGGCGAGCTCACCATTCAGCAGCTGCTGCGGGCGGCCTCCGACGACGGCATCCTGATCCGGCCGTGAGGTGACGACTCCTATCTGGCATCGGCGTTAATTACAGGAATGTTTCCTGTCAATAGCCTGGCAGAGCAGAAAATTTACGTCATTCGGGATGCCATTGCTTAGATTTCCGTCCAAGATGGCTACCCGGATCGCTTTAGAGGCGTAAACGTGGACGGGACTCGCCCGTGCTGCGAACTGAGGGAGCCAGATGAGCAAGCTGCGCACAGCCCTGCGCAAGGTGACTGTCCTGTCCGGTATCTGCACCGTCGCCGTGTTCGGCGTCGCCGCGTGCGGCAGCGACGACGGATCCGGCACGTCTGGGGGTGAAATCAACATCTCGATGACGTCGTTCCCCGACTACATCGACCCGCAACTGTCCTACACCCTCGAAGGGTGGGAGGTGCTCTACAACGTCTACACGCCGCTGCTGACCTACAAACACGCCCGAGGGGAAGAGGGCACAGCGGTGGTGCCGGGCCTGGCCGAAGCGATGCCCGAGGTCTCCGAGGACGGCAAGACCTACAAGATGAAACTGCGCTCGGGGATGAAGTTCTCCGACGGCACGCCGATCAAGGCCTCCGATTTCACCTACGCCATTCAGCGGCTGTTCAAAGCGGACTCGGGCGGCTCGGTGTTCTACTCGGGCATCGTCGGTGCGCCCGCGTACGCGGAAGGGACGGCCGACACCATCTCCGGGATCGTCACCGACGACGCCACCGGCGATATCACCATCACCCTGGACGCACCGAACGGAACCTTCGAGAACGTGCTGGGTCTGCCGTTCGCGGCGCCCGTACCGTCGAGCACCCCGCTGTCCGAGGACGCGACGAACAATCCGCCGCCCTCCAGCGGACCGTTCATGATCACCAGTGTGGAAGCGCCGCAGACCATGACGATGGAGCGCAACCCGAACTTCCAGAGCGTGCTCGATGCCGGGGCCACCGAGGTCGCCGATGCGAGCGTGGACAAGATCGTGGTGACCCAGAACAAGAGCAACTCCGCCCAGGTCACCGGTGTGGAGCAGAACACCATCGACTTCATGGTCGACCCGCCGGACGCGGACCGCCTGCAGGAGGTGAAAACCCGCTTCGGCGAACGGTTCCGAATGGAGGAGTCGATCAACACCTACTACTTCTGGATGAACAACCAGACCGCGCCGTTCAACGATGTGCGGGTGCGTCAAGCCGTCAACTACGCGATCGACCCCGAAGCGCTCAACCGGGTGTTCGGCGGGCGACTGCACCCGACGCAGCAGATCCTGCCGCCAGGCATGCCCGGCTACGAGGAATACACGCTCTACCCGGGACCCGATATGGACAAGGCCAAAGCGCTGCTGGCCGAGGCGAACCCGACGGACCGCGATATCACGGTGTGGACCAATGACGAGCCGGACCGCAAGCGTATCGGTGAGTACTACCACGACGTGCTCAACCAGCTGGGCTTCAACGCGACGCTGAAGGTGATCGCCGGTGACGTCTACTTCACCACGATCGGCAACCAGTCGACGCCGGATCTGGACACCGGGTTCGGCAACTGGTTCCAGGACTTCCCGCACCCGGACGACTTCTTCCGGCCGCTGCTCAACAGCGATGCCATCCTGCCCACCAACGGCAACAACTTCTCCCGCGCGTCATACCCGGAACTGGACGCCAAGATGAACGAGTTGCTGACCAAGCAACTCACCGAGGGGGACACCGAGGCACAGTACGCCGCGCTGGACAAGGCCTATATGGAGCGGGCGGCGTGGGCGCCGTACGGCAACGAGCAGTTCACCACCTTCGTCTCCGATCGGATCGACTTCGACAAGGCCTATCACCACCTCCTGTTCAACCAGGACTGGTCGGCGCTGGCGCTGAAGTAGGTATGGCTACGCCCCCCGAGGCCGTTGAAGCGCCCGGGGACCCCGTCCTCCCGGTGGGAGTCCCCGCGGCGCGGATCGAAGGCCGAAGCCCGTGGTATCTGGCCTGGCTTCGGTTGCGGCGAAACAGAATAAGCCTTGCCTTCGGCGCGCTGTTCGTGCTGATCGTGCTGTTCTGCCTGGCGGCGCCGATATGGGCCGACCGGGTGGCGCACACCGGGCCCAACGAGAACCACATCACCGACACGGTGCTGATCGACGGACAGCAGGTCGACGTCGTGTCACCGGACGGCACCCCGATCGGGCCCGGCCTGCATGGCCGGTACTTGCTGGGTGCGGATCAAAACGGCCGAGATGTGATGGTGCGCCTCATGTACGGCGGTAGAACCTCCATCTACATCGGGGTCGCGGCCGCCGCCATCACCACGGTGCTCGCCGTCCTGGTCGGACTGCTGTGCGGCTATTACCGCGGCTGGGTGGATGCCACGTTGTCGCGGATCATGGACGTCGTGTGGGCGTTTCCGGTGTTGTTACTCGGTATTGCGCTGGGTACCGCACTCGCGCTGGGCGGGTTGAAGATCGGCGCGCTACAGATCGCCGGCGACTCGCTGTGGATCCCGATCATGATCATCGGCCTGGTGTACGTGCCCTATATGGCGCGACCGATTCGCGGTGAGATCCTGGCGCTTCGGGAGAAGGAGTTCGTCGAAGCGGCAGTCGCCCAGGGCAAGGGGCCGGTGCGCATCATGGTCACCGAATTGCTGCCGAACGTGGTGTCCACCATCATCGTGTTCTTCACCCTGAACATCGCCAACAACATGCTCTTGGAATCGGCACTGTCCTTTTTGGGGGCCGGTGTACGGGCGCCGAACGCCTCCTGGGGCACCATGATCGCCGACGGCTATCAGACCATCTACACCGCGCCGCACCTGACGATCGTTCCCGGTCTGATGATCGTGTTGACCGTGTTGTCGCTCAACGTGTTCGGTGATGGTCTGCGCGACGCTCTTGATCCGCGCGCCAAGATCCGGTTGGAGCACTGACGTGTTGCGATTCGTGATTCGACGCCTCAGCGGCATGGTCGCGGTGCTGTTCGCCATCTCGGTGCTGGTGTTCCTGATCTTCAACGTGATTCCCAACTCCGACCCCGCCGCAAGGATTGCGGGCAAGAACGCCGACCCGGAGCTGATCGCCAGGGTGAGCGCGGATCTGGGACTCGACCAGCCGCTGTATGTGCAGTACCTGACGATGATGAAGCAGATCTTCACCGGCCAGCTGACCTCGTATGCCAGCTCGCAGAACGTCGTCGAACAGATTTGGAAGGGTCTGCCTGCCACGTTGTCGCTGTGCATCGGCGCCGCAGTGCTCTGGATGGTGCTGGCCATCTGGTTCGGCTATCTCAGCGCCGTGCATGCCGGCAAGTTCACCGACCGGGCGTTGACCATCCTATCGCTGGTCGGTATCTCCGTACCGGTTTTCTGGCTGGCGGCAATCCTGTTGTACTACTTGAGTTTCAAGGCTCAGCTGTTTCCCACCAGTGGCTATGTGCCGCTGACGAAAGACCCGTTGGACTGGGCGTATCACCTGATCCTGCCGTGGTTGACACTGGCGGTGCTCTACGTCGGCTTCTACAGCCGGGTGCTGCGCTCCAACATGCTCGACGTGATGAACGATGACCATGTGCGCACCGCCCGCGCGAAGGGAATCAGCGAGCGGCAGGTTCGCATCCGACACGTGCTGCGCAACTCGATGATCCCGGTCGTGACGCTGTTCGGCCTCGACTTCGGTGCCGTCGTCGGCGGCGGCGCGATTCTCACCGAGACTGTGTTCAACCTCAACGGGGTGGGCCTGTACGCCGGGCAGGCGATCGGAACGCTGGATCTGCCGCCCCTGATCGGGGTGACGATGTTCGGTGCGTTCTTCATCGTGCTGTTCAACACCCTGGTCGACGTGGCGTACGCATTCCTGGATCCGCGCATCCGGATCGGAGAGGCAGCACCGGTATGAGTCCGTTACTCGAAGTCGAGGATCTGCGAGTCAGTTTCACCACCCAGGATGGTGTGGTGAGCGCCGTCGACGGCGTCTCGTTTGATCTGGCCGCCGGCGAGGTGCTCGCAATCGTCGGCGAGTCCGGGTCGGGTAAGAGCGTCACCGCCCAGACCGTCCTCGGCCTGACCCGCGCACCGAACGCGACCATCGAGGGTGCGGTGCGTTTCGGTGGCAAGGATCTCACTTCCCTCGACGACCGCGAACTGCAGGGTGTGCGAGGCGAACACATTGCGATGGTGTTCCAGGATCCGATGACCTCTCTGAATCCGGTCTATCGTGTGGGGGACCAGATCACCGAGATGATCCGAGCCCACCGCGATGTCTCCCGCGCCGAAGCGCGCGAGCGGGCTGTCGAATTGTTGCGCACCGTCGGCATTCCCAATCCCGAGCGCCGGGTGCGCGACTACCCGCACGAGTTCTCCGGCGGGATGCGGCAGCGGGTGATGATTGCGATGGCGCTGTCGCTGGAGCCCGAGGTGCTGATCGCCGACGAACCCACCACGGCGCTCGATGTCACCATCCAGGCCCAAATCCTGCGGCTGCTAGGCGATTTGAACGCCGAGCGTGGACTTGCGGTGGTGCTGATCACCCATGACCTCGGGGTGGTCGCGGAGGTGGCCGACCGGGTACTGGTCATGTACGCCGGGCAGGTGGTCGAGGACGCCAGCGTCGACGACATCTTCTACGACCCCCAACATCCCTACACCTGGGGGCTTTTCGGATCGTTGACCCCGCTCGACGCGCCGCAGCACTCACGGCTGCCGCAGATCGGGGGAGCGCCGCCGTCGCTGCTGGCCTTGCCGCCCGGGTGCCGCTTCGCGCCGCGCTGCCCACATGCGTTCGACAACTGCGCACAGCTGCCACCGCTGGAGACCAAGGCGACCGTCGGTCACCTGGACCGGTGCTGGTTGGACCCGGTGCAGAAGTCGACGCTGCGCGAGGTGGACGGCCGGATCGGGCTGCGCAAGGCGGTGAGCCCGTGAGCACCGGCGAGCCCCTGCTCGAGGTCACCGACCTGGTGAAGTACTTCCCGATCAAGGCGGGCGCGATCATCGAGCGCGAGGTGGCGCGGGTCCGTGCGGTGGACGGTGTGAGTCTGACGCTGCACGAGGGCGAGACACTGGGGCTGGTCGGCGAGTCCGGCTGCGGGAAATCGACGCTGTGCCGGCTGATCCTGCAACTGATGGCGCCGACGTCGGGGTCGGTGCGTTTCCAGGGCGAAGAGTTGGTGGGCCGGTCCCGCCGGGATCTGCGCCCGATCCGCCGCCACATCCAGATGGTGTTCCAGGATCCGTATGCGTCGCTCAACCCGCGCCGGCGCATCGGGCAGATCATCGGTGACCCGATCGAGTTGCACGGATTGGGCAGCGGCGCCGAGGTGAAGCGTCAGGTGCAGGATCTGCTGGACCGGGTGGGATTGCAGGCCGAGCATTACAACCGGTTCCCCCACGAATTCTCCGGGGGACAACGCCAGCGCATCGGGATCGCGCGGGCGCTCGCGCTGCGGCCCAAGCTGATCATCGCCGACGAGCCGGTGTCGGCACTGGATGTCTCGGTGCAGGCGCAGATCATCAACCTGCTCGAGGATCTGCAGGACGAGTTCGGGTTGTCGTATCTGTTCGTGGCGCACGATCTCGGTGTGGTGCGCCATGTCTCGGACCGGGTGGCGGTGATGTACCTGGGCAAGATCGTCGAAACCGCCTCGGCGACTGCGCTGTACGACAAGCCCTTGCATCCGTACTCGACCGCGCTGCTGTCAGCGGTCCCTATCCCCGATCCGCGACGCAACGCGGGCCGGGAGCGGCTGATCCTGGACGGCGATGTGCCCAGCCCGATCGATCCGCCGTCGGGGTGCCGGTTTCACACCCGGTGCCGGTGGGCCACCGAGGTCTGTTCGGCCGAGGAGCCGGACATGGTCGAGCGGGAGCGGGCGCACCTGGCGGCGTGCCATCATCCGCGCAATGTGGAAGTTGGCGTCGGGGGATGACGCGCGAGGCGGTTCTACAGCAGCAGGTCGGCCAGCGGGTGCACCAAGTACCGTAACGAAAATGCTTCGTAGACAGCGCCGATGACGAGTAGGGCCAGCGCCGGCAGCGTCAACCATCCGAGGGCTCGCAGCCCGCGCAGGTAGCCCTGGCGGTGGGTGTCCGCTCCGGCGGTCCGCGGGCGGATCCAGGATCTGCCGAGCAGATAGGCGCCGAGCAACAGCAGCAGGTAGGCCTGGAACTCGATGATCAGGGTGAGTGAGTGCGGGATCAGTGCCACCCAGCCGATGTCGTTGGCCGGGACGAGCGTTATGCCGGTGGTCAGTGCCCAGTAGGCGAACAACGCGATGCCGGCGAACGGCACGATCAGCGAGGGGGCGACGATGGTCAGCACACCCATCCGCAGCGTGTTCACTCCGAGGATCGTCAAGGCGAACAGCCACGGGCTGGCGATCAAGGACTGGACCAACTCGGCGGTGCCGTCATCCTCCAGGCGTGTCAGCTGAGCGGCGCTGAGTTGAGGGAAGAACATGCCGAGGCCGAAGCCGATCAGGAACAGTCCGTATGCGGCCAGATTCGCCACCAGGTAGGGCGTGGCGTTCTCACCGATGATGCGTGCCGGCGGCCAGGTGCGGAGGGTCATGGCGGCCTTTCTCGATGGTCGACGAAGTTACTAACACGGTGTATCAGTGCGAAACTAACACACCGTGTTAGTAAGGTGGTCGTGGGTCGGCTCGCCGTCGGAGGGAACGCATGCACACCAGGGAACGGATCCTCAAGGCCGCGGCAGAGATGATCGCCGAGGATGCGACCGCGACGCTCAGCGTGCGCGCTGTCGCCGCGCGCGCGGGCATCAGCACCGGATCGCTGCGCTTCCACTTCCCGACCCAGCGGGCGCTGCAAGACGAGCTGCTGACCAGGATCTATGAACACTTCATTCCCGACGACCCGATCCGGGACACGGCCAGGCCGGCGCGGGACCGCCTGGTGGATTGTCTGCGGCAGGTGCTCGCCGCGGCCGGGGTCGGCGACGACGCCCGCAACGCGTGGGGTGCTGCGTATCGGACGTTCATTGCGCCCGAACCCAGCGACAAGATCCGAACGGCGTACCTGGCGCACGAGCGGGTGTCGACGAACCGGGTCGAGTACTGGTTGAACACGTTGGCCGACGAAGATGCCCTTCCCCGAACGGATTTCGCGCCCAAGGTCCGGTTCTTGCTGGCCGTCCTCAACGGGCTGTCGGTGCAGCGCGCGCTGCCGTCGCAGGAATCGGTACTGCAGGCCGAGACCGAGACCCTGTACTTGGCCGTCGACGCGGTGCTCGGAGTCTGAGGCTCGGCGCTGCGTAGACTCCATACATGTTCAGCCTGTTCGGGCGGCAGATCTTCAAGGACCCACCGGTGCCGTTGACGTCAGCGCGGGAGCACGCGGCCAGGTATGCGGCGACCCGCGCCGCGCGGGAGGCTCGTCGCTCGCTGCGCACGTCTCGCGGGCAGTATCGGCGGTATCGCGCCACGGCCGGCGAACACTATCTGGACTGGCCACGCTGGCGGGCCGAGTACCTGCGCGAGTACCGCGGCGGCGGAACGGTGGACGAGGGCGGAACCAGTATCAGCGCGCCCCTGTACGGCGGTGGCCTCGGCCCGCCATGATGTGCGTTTGCGCGCCTGGTTCGCTGCCGCACCAGCGGGTAACCGTGGGCCCATGACAAGCATCGGATACTTCCTGTCGGCCGAGCAGTACAACCCCAAAGAATTGGTCGATCAGGCCCGGCGCGCCGAGGCCGCCGGCTTTGACCGGCTGTGGATCTCCGACCATTTCCACCCGTGGAACGACGAGCAGGGTGAGAGTGCGTTCGTCTGGGGTGTCATCGGCGCGCTGTCGCAGGTGACGTCGCTGCCGGTCTCCACCGCCGTGACCTGCCCGACCATCCGGATGCATCCGGCGATCCTCGCGCAGGCATCCGCCACCGCGGCCGTCCAGCTCGACGGGCGCTTCGTCTTCGGTGTCGGCAGCGGGGAGGCGCTCAACGAGCACATTCTCGGTGACCCGTGGCCGTCGCCGGGGGTGCGGCTGGAGATGCTCGAGGAGGCGGTGGAGGTCATCCGTGCGCTCCACACCGGGACGGTGATCAGCCATCACGGCCTGCACTACGAGGTGCAGGAGGCCCGGATCTACACCCTGCCCGAGCAGTCCGTGCCGATCTACGTGTCCGGGTTCGGCCCCCAGTCCGCTGAACTGGCCGGCCGCATCGGTGACGGCTACTGCCTGACGATGGCCGACGCCGACCTGGTGAAGACCTTCCGTGCCGCGGGTGGCGGCGACAAACCGGTGCAGGGCGGCATGAAGGTCAGTTGGGATCGCGATATCGAGACCGGCATCGACGCCGCGCACCGGCTGTGGGCCAACGATGTGCTGCCCGGCCAGCTCGCGCAGACCCTGCCGCGGCCGCGGGACTTCGAGGACGCGATGTCGCTGGTGCCACGGGAATCGGTGACCGAGAGCATCACCTGCGGGCCGGACGTGGACAAGCATGTCGCGCAGGTGCGTTCGTATCTGGACGCCGACATCGACGAGGTCTACGTCCAGCAGATCGGACCCGACAAGGAGGGGTTCTTCGCCGCCTGGGAGAAGGACGTGCTTCCCCAGCTGAGGTGACGCAGTTGCGGCTGGATGTGGCACGCCCAGTGCGTCGGGGAGCCGGTGCGTTCGACAGCGAAAACGTGGAGCCGATGACGGGAATCGAACCCGCGTATTCAGCTTGTATCACTGTTAGGCTCTGCATCGATACGCAAAAGGGGCTTCACATGTATGGCGTATGGCAGACGGGACGGCATTTCTCGGAGCAAGGCTTGCAGCCGTGGGCCGTGTCCGAATCACTGTCTGCGCTTGAGGACTGGGCGCGCACCAACATTCCGGTCTTGGGTGCGAAGCGCTTCTTTTTCGCCGAAAAAACAGGATCTCAAACCGATCTCACCGATACGAACTGGACCGTTGTGGGTCATCTGTACAAGGACGGGATTAAGGCAATTCGAAAGGACCCGGAGCGATACGTCGGTAATCGATCCCGTCCGCCACGGACGTGGATTCACGCGGACTATCCCGATCCGACTGACGAGGACTGGAAGCGCAAGACCGTCTACATCGACCAAAAGGGCTGACGAATGCACATTCGAGTTCGTGAGTCGGGTCGGCGCGTCAACGGGAAGCCCGTCAAGCGCTATCAATCGGTCTGGTACGAACACGGCAGCGAGTTCCGCGAGACGTTCGACACCCGCGAGCTAGCGCAAGACAAGCTCGACAAGGTCAAAATGCTTCTAGCCCAGGGATAATCGGCCGCTAGCTTGCGTGAGCGTGGCCGGTAAACCTTCGGCGTGGTCGCGGCGCAATGGCTAGACAGTCGCCATGATCTCAAGCCGCGCACCCGCGCCGAATACGCCAACCTGTTGTCGAACAAGACCAGAGCCAGGCGGACCAGCGTCGGTGAAAGCACTAAGGATCTGTCGATCGCGGCGAACTTCCATCACCGGCCAGTCAACACGATCATGCGCGCTGACATCGCCGATTGGATTGGCAAGCTCTCCAGCGCCGGCAAGTCCTCATCGAAAATTCGGCACTATTATTTCATTGTGCGCCAGATTATTTCGCAAGGTATGGCAGATGGCCGGCTCACGGTCAACCCGGCCGATCACGTGAAGTTGCCACGTGAGCGTAGCGCAGCCGGTGGCACGGCCGGCGTGGTCGATGACTGCGATATGTTCCTCACCGCCGCTCAGGTGGCCGCGCTAGTCGTCGCAATGCCCTGGCCGTGTGCCGTGATGGTTCATTTGGCGGCGTGGTCGGGTTCGCGCGCCGCCGAGCTGGCGGGACTGACCGTTGGCGACGTGGAGTTGCCCGAACCGGTAGTCAAACCGAACACACCCGCTAAACCCGTTGTGCTGCATGTCGAACGGACGATCATCACCGTTGACGGCGCACTGACCTACGACAGCCCGAAGACCAAGGGCAGTCGTCGCCGGGTGCCGTTGATGGCTGCGACCACCGAACTGCTGCGTGACTACCTGGCTGCCCATCCGCGCCGCGACGATCCGGACGCACCGTTGTTCTGCGCCGCCACGCTGAAAGCGGCGAAACCGACCGGCAAGCGGGCCACCGATATCGACGGAAACCGGATCGTGCCATCTGCTGTCGATGCGTTGTCCGCGCTTTCTGTCGATGACGCTGCCTATCGCCTGGTGTTGGATTGGTCGGCTCCGATTCGTCGCCAGACGTTCTACAAAGCGGTTTTCCGGCCTGCGGTGCTACGTGCCAACCGCTTTGGTAGTGATGGCCCCGTGCTGCCGCCAGGCTTGAAGTTCCACGCGCTGCGGCATACCTCCGCGAGCTTGTGTGTGGCGGCCGGTATTCCGCCCTTGCAGTTGAGCCGGTTCATGGGTCACGCGAAGGTCACCACAACGCTGTCGATTTTACGCATCTGTTCGATGAGGATCGCGCCGAAACGATGGCCGCGCTGGAGGCGATGAGTCGGCGCGTCACCGTCCGGAATGTGGTTCCGATGCAGCGGACTCGAAAAGTATTATGGCGCTGTCACTCTCGTCGAAAATGATTCAGCGCGCGGCTCAAGGGCTGCAGGTCATGACTGTCGCTTTTGGGGGCGATGCGGTGCGGTCGATTCCACGCGTAGTCCGCGGTCGGTGAGTCAGCCGATGAGGCGCTGAATGAATGCCCCGACAGCGAGCTGAGCATCGGCAGCCGCGACGCTCGAATCGACATCTGGATGGTCCAGAGTGAACTGATCGACGTACGCGCCAGTCCCTTGAGCTGACGAATCTGCGAAATTGGCTTGGAGATCCAACAGTTGTGTGCGGATATCGCCGGTCGGCGGCCCGAATACTTCTAGGACCCGCCCCGCTGCAGTAATCGCATCGCCAAGATCGTTGTTCAGTAGCACGAACGCGATGTCGTACCAGTCTTTTGGCTTGCGTCGTCCGTGCGCTGCGGCCACCTTGGCGAGCAAGAAGCCTCCCAGCCCAGTGACGTTGATTTCGGCCTCACGCCATACTCCGTGATCGCTGGCACCAAACTTATGTATGACGATGTCCTGCGCTGCGTGTCGCGTACCGCGCAGGTTTGCAGCTGAGGGGGACCCGTTTGGTGGTCCAGTCGTTATGCGACTTTCGGTTGGTGGGTCGCCGACCACTGTAGGGCAAACTC
>JAKJHY010000005.1 GCA_021648845.1 Mycobacterium sp. MBM
CGACCCCGCCGACCGGACCGCCATCTGCGATACCCATGCTGACCAGCATGGGTCCATTTAAGCAGATAAGCAGTACATATGTGCGATACTACTCGGGCTGGGTGACATTTCCGGCAGCATTTTCCCGCTGTGGATAACTGGCTCGAGCAGGTTTCAGGCGCTCCACATCGATGTGAGCTCCGACTTCAGCAACCGCACCGGCTCCGACAAGCACATCAGCTTTCGGCTCAGATCAACCGGCCAGCAGATCCCTACCGCACGGTTCACAGCCAGAGGTAGAGCGCCGAGAGCAGCGCCCACATCCCTACGCAGTAGGCCTCAAATGTGGCGCGCAATGCGATCGGCGCGTGCCGCAATTCCATGAAGTCCAAGCCGACCAGGCGCACCTTGACCGCGGCGATGCCCAGGACCAAGACGGCGACCAGCGAGCCGGTGCCGTGCTCGGCGCCGACCGCCCAGGACACGATCGTCGCCGCGATCAGGAGCAGCCAGCTCGCGCCGGCGCGGTTCTTCAGTAGGTTCAGGGCCGTCATCAGCTCACCAGGTAGAGCAGCGCGAACAGGAAGATCCACAACAGGTCGACGAGGTGCCAGAAACAGGCCGCGCCTTCGACCAGTGCGGTGCGGGTGTCACTCAGTTCGTGTCGCCGGGTTTGGGTCAGAACGAATGTCAGTGCACCGAGGCCGAGGCACACGTGGAACAGGTGCAGCCCCGTGAGAATGAAGTAGTACAGGTAGAAGTCGTTGGCGCCCGGACCGTGCCCGGTAGTGCCCAGCGAGATGTACTCGTAGACCTTGAGTGCGATAAACAGCAAACCGAACACTATGGCCGCCGCTGCGGCCTTCGTGGCAAGAGGCCGTTGCCCGACGCGCACGGCGTTGACGGTCAGCACGATACACAACGAACTGGTCAGCAGCACAAGGGTATTGATGACTCCGACGCCAACGTGCAGGGTGCTTCGGGCGGCGTCGAAGACGTCGGGGGCTTTGGAGCGTTCGACCAGGAAGGTCACGAAAAAGGCACCGAAGACGAGCATGTCTCCGAACAGGAAGACCCAGGTGCCACCCTCCCCCGGTATCCGCTTCTCGTGGGCGGGCGCTGCTGTCACGTTCACGCGGATTGAAGGGCTCGTTGTTCGGCCTTGATCGATTTGAGCATCACCGCGGTAGTGGAGAACAGCCACACCACCAGGACGAGGCCGGGAATGTAGAAGGCGAAAATGCCATCCCAGGCCAGGGGTCCGTCATTGAAGACGACCACCACGCACCCCGGCAGCGAGAGCGTCGCGACCCATAGGTTGAGGTAGCCGTACCAGCGCGGAAAGGTCGGCGGGTCGGTCTGGTCGATGAAGGCGGCAGCAGCCAGGGTGAGGTTCTGGACGATGATGGTGCCGACGATGCCGATGAACCACAGCCAGAACACGTCGTTGAGGGCTTGGGTGAGTTCGGCAGAGCGTTCCTCGGGGCGATACGCGGCGACGCCGAGGAAGAACTGCGGGAACAGTAGGGCGGGCACGAAGACGGTGGCGGCCATCAGCTGGGTGACCGAGAGCATGCCCCAGCGACCTTCGACGCGGCGGATGCGCAGGATGATGGCGGCCAGGAACGGTAGTGCCAGCACGGCGCTGAGCAGGGCGCCCGAGACACCGAACCGGATCCACAGCTTGTGCTCGACGAAGAACGCGGCGATCTCGTCGGGTGGCGATGCCGGAGAAAGCGGCGGGAAGAGCTGCGCGATACCGGAAAAGCTGGCGCCGTACAGAAGGATCATGACGGTTCCACACCAGGCGCCGATGCGCTGCAGGGTCAGCTCCACGAGGCGGACGTTACCGCCTGCGCCGTTCTGTTTTGACACTTTTGACATAACTAGCGCGGTGCTGCAGTGAAAGAAGTGCACTGAGGCGGCACATTGCTCACCTAAACTGGGGTTCGGGCCATGTGGCTAACATCGACTCAGGGATGTTCGACGGCGACGGGGGTGGATCGGTGACGGCGCGCGATAATCAGGGGTGGCGCCAGTGACAAATCCACCGCCGCCAGGCAATTGGGGCCCACCACCACCATACGGTCAGGGACAGCCCCCGTACGACCCCGGCCAGTGGCCACCGCAGCAAGGCTGGGGACCGCCACAACCACCCAAGAACAACAGCCTCAAATGGCTGCTGATCGGTGTCGCCGTACTACTCGTAATCGCCATATCCGTCGGCGCCACACTGCTTTTCACACGCGATAGCGGCGGCAGCACGCGGACCGTCAACGGAAACCCGCCGGCAGCCGGTGAGATTGCGAGCGCGAACGACACGGGACCAGTGACGGTAATTACCGAGGATCCGACGTGCGCAGCATGGCGACCGATTGCCACCACCCTGTCGAAACAGCAGAAACAAGGTTGGGACCGGCGTGACTACTCGGCTCCGGCGTCCGCTTGGACAGCCGAAGAGCGCGCAATGCATCAGTCCGCGGCAGACGCCATGCGAAATGCCGCTGACCAAACTGTCGAATTGGCAAGGTTGACGCCGCATCGAGTGATGCGCGAGCTTTACGAGCAGTCGATTGTCTACTGGCGCGCATATGCCGACAGCATTCCCACCTACACCGAAGCAGATAACAGCCTGATTGGGGCGGCAAGCGATGCATCAAGTGCCGTAGTCTCAATCTGCGCAGCAATCGAAAATAACTCAGCAGCTGCGCGCGGCCCTCTAGTGGACGCGAACTCAGATACCCCACTCGAGCCCTCAGTTGTTAATCTAGATACACCTACGCGCTTCATTAATGGTAGCGGCGACCCTAGTTGCGAGCCGTGGTCTAACGCCTCTAACAAATTCGACATAGATGCCGCACCGTGGCGGGACAATGATCCGAACGTCCCCGCCAGCCAATGGACGCCTGAACAGCGATCGACTATGGTTTCGATGAGTTCGGTAATGACGCAATTTGCGGATGAGATAGTCGAAATTAGCATGTCTTCCGATAATCCAACACTTCGCGACTTCGCCGCTCTGTCTGCTCAGTACTGGCGTGCTTTCGCGATAGCTCTACCGACATACCAAGTGACTGATAACAGCTTGGCCTCTGCAGCGGCCTATGCGCACTATCTAGTATTCAACGCCTGCGCGGCTGCGAAAGACTGAATGTGGGTATTCCGGAACCGAAAGGTAAGTACGCAGACAGGATGCTACATCCTGGTGGGTGGCCCAGTCCCGATGAAGACGCTATTTCGCAGCACGTAAATGAACTATCCGACACATTACGCGAATTGGCTTCTAGTCTCGAAAAGTGGCTGCACGAGTCGGCAGAATTAACATCAGGGAGTGTTTGGTCCGGGTCCGGAGCCAATGCCGGCTCCGCTGCCATCAGCAATTCAATCCAGTCCATGAACGCGCAACAGCGGTCTCTTGTTGAATCAATCACGTGGTTGACGCACGTGGCTGCACTAGTCCGCGAAACCAAGCTAGGAATTACCGCACGAGTATCAGCCGCTGAGGACGCAATTGCCGCACTCGAAACGGCAAATCTCCGCGGCGAGGTACGTCAGAAGCGAATAGATAGCCTTATTGCAGCCGCGTACGACGCGAACGTGGCCGATGTTGCAGCAGCAGCAGCCGTCGCCCGCTTCTCAGATTGGACCTTGCCAGAGGAACAGTATGGGCGGGCGCTCGAGAGCCTGATTCGGAGTAATCCCGCGCCTTCACCGGCACCGCCCTCCGGTACCGCAACGAGTCAGCATTCGTCGTCGGAGCCGTCAGGTGAAGCCGCTCCTCGAATGTCGACTGTCCGCAACACGGGGGATCACGCGTCTGCCGATCCGGAGTCAATGAACGAAACGCCGCAACCGGCGGTGCCGACCCAGTCAACCGTCGCACCCGTATCTGGCCAAACGCATGGGACAGCCGACCCCGAGACAGTTGGTGCCCCATCACCACCGCCGATGCCAATACAGGAAACCGTCGCACCCGTGTCCGACCAGACGAACATCACTCAGACGCCATCGCCCATGCCATCAGCTCCGTCGCCCATAGCGGGCAACCATTCGCCAGCTACGCGTCCCGTTGTCGCCAGTCCACCAGCGACCCCCCTCTCCACAGGTGGCCCCAAGGGCAGCCCCGGCGTCGGCACCACCATCAGCGGCGGCCAAAGCCCCAGCGGGATCGGCGGCACCACCGGTGGCGCACCCCAGGCACCCGCAGCCACTGCCAGCCCAGGCGCAGGCGCCGGCCAAGCCCCGGTCAGCACGCCACAACAAGACTTCCAGAAGGGCTTCGCCGACGTCACCAAGGCCGCGAACGCCAACCCGATGCCGGTCAACCAGACACCGCTAAGCCCCGCAACACCCGCATCCGCGCCAGCCGCACCCCTCTACCCCCAGCCCGACACCACCGGATCAACCACCCCGGCCGCCGCCACCAACCACAGCGCACCGGTCACCAACGCACCGACGCCCGCCACCCCGGCGACGCCCGCCGCACCCACCGGCGCCCCACCCATGCCACTGGGCAACCCCTCCACCCCAGCACCCGCCGCACCAGTCCCACCCACCGCCGGACCCGCCGGCCCCACACTCACCCCCGCCTCGACAAACCAAGGCGCCACCGGCGGAGCCGCCGCACCCGTCCCCATCTCGGCCGCCCGCGCCGAACGCGACGCCATGGCCGCCGCCGCCACACCAGGAGCGCTACGACGCCAAGGCAACAACCCCCGCCAACTCGCTCGCCACATCGCCGCCGCCCTCAACGTCGACACCACCGACCCCAGCCTGTACTGGATCACCGCCGTCACCTCCGACGGCCACATCCTGGCCGCCAACAACTACGGCCTGGCCTACATCCCCGAACACGTACACCTACCCGAGCAAGTCCGCATGGTCACCGCCGACGAATCCATCCCCGCCCAAACCCGCGGCACGTGGGCCACCTATCCCCTACTCGCTGTGCAGGAATGGGCCCGCCACCACAACGTCACCCTGCAGGCCGTCGCCGGCACCGAAGAGAACCTCAAGGGCTTCGACCTCGGCGCCGCCCGCGACATCCTCAGCCCCGACGACCTGCCCGACAGCGGAAAAATGCAGGGCCGCAACCGATTAGAAGTCATCGCACCCGAGGTCGCCACCAAGCTTGCCGGGATCAGCGCCGGCGCGCTGACCGAACTGCTCCCACCAGCACCCGCCGACAACACCCCACCGCCCGACAACCGGATGCCCCTGTTGCTCGAGGTCTGCAAGCCGCTGCTCAGCGCCAATCCGGATCGCGCCGGCGCGCACTTGAAGGCGATGGTGAACTACGCCGATCATCTCCAGACCGTTGCATTGCACCGCGCCCACCACGCGCAGGATGCCGAACTGCAGCGCGCCGCAATCGCCGACTGGATCTACTGGCAGCACGTCAGCGTGCTCAGCTCCGACGCGCTCAGCGCGATGGTGAGCTGAGCGGCCAGCGAGAACTGGTACTACCGGCAGTATCAGTGCGAGCTGGTACTACGGGTAGTACTGCATTTCGGAACGTGTTGTCGACTCGGACGCGCAGGAACAGCCAGGCGACAACTACAGGTCCGTCGTCGGATGGTCAGGCGCGGCCGGTTTCGCCCGGCCGGACGCCGCCGGGGCCCGCTCGGCATCGGCGTCGGCCGGCGCCGCACCGGCGGATTCCTCAGCACGGTGGCGCCCGCCTTCGCGCTCAGCCGGCTCCTCTTTCTCGCTGAACTGCTCCACCATCTGCGAGACCTGGTCACCCACCTGTTGGGCACCCTGCATCGCGGACTGCGGCAACGACGACACCATGCCGCCAATCTGCTGCGGGATCTGGCCGGCCTGCTGAGCCATCTGCATCGGCATACCCAACATGCCGCCCATCGCACCCATTGCACCGCCGGCGCCACCGCCCGCAGCGCCGGCGGCAGCAGCAGGTGCCGCAGCCCCACCACCGGAACTCGCTGCCGGCGCAGCAGATCCACCGCCGCCAGCCGGTGCGCCACCTCCCTCGGGCCGATTCATCGTCTCTTCGATCCTGTCCTTGAGGTGCGAATCGGTGCTCAGATACCGCCGGGCAGCCTCGACGACGGACTCGGCGGTACCGATGGCGGCCTGCTTCATCGGCGGCAAACCCTCGATGATCGGCGTCTCGGCCTTGGGCACATCGGCGGCCAACGCCTGCGACAGCGCATCCGAACCGTAGGACGGCGTGAACGGCTCGGGTGCGTCCGGGAGGCCCTGCGCGGCGGCCAACAGTCGCTGACCGGCTGCACCGAGCAACTCGGCATCCACCTTCAACGGTTCAAGCGTCACCAAAGCCCCCTCCAACCCCAAAAACGATACCGGAGTCCCCACCCCGAAAACGCACCAAAATCAGCCGGTGGTGGCCAGGTCCTGTCCCCGCATACGCTGCGAGATCACCTGGGTGATCCCATCGCCCTGCATCGTCACGCCGTACAGCGCGTCGGCGATCTCCATTGTCGGCTTCTGGTGGGTGATGACGATCAGCTGCGATTTCTCGCGCAGCTGCTCGAACAGCCCGAGCAGTCGGCGCAGGTTCACATCATCCAGCGCGGCCTCTACCTCGTCCATGATGTAGAACGGCGACGGCCGCGCCCGGAAGATCGCCACCAGCATCGCCACCGCTGTCAGCGACTTCTCCCCACCGGACAGCAGCGACAGTCGCTTGACCTTCTTGCCCGGCGGGCGTGCCTCGACCTCGATGCCGGTGGTCAGCAGATCCTCGGGATTGGTCAGCAGCAGTCGACCCTCGCCGCCGGGGAACAGCGACGCGAAAACCTGCGTGAACTCGCGCTCCACATCGGCGTAGGCCTCGGTGAACACCGTCAGGATGCGGGCGTCCACATCCTCGATGACATCCATCAGGTCCTTGCGCGCACCCTTGACATCCTCCAGCTGGGTGGACAGGAAGTTGTAGCGCTCCTCCAGCGCCGCGAACTCCTCCAGCGCCAGCGGATTCACCCGGCCCAACTCGTTGAGTTCACGTTCGGCCTTCTTCGCCCGCCGCTCCTGCGTGGGCCGGTCGAACGGCATGGGCGCCGGCGCGGTGACCTGTTCGCCGCGCTCACGCGCCTGCTCGTATTCGGCCATCTCCAACTCGGTCGGCGGCAGCGGCACATCCGGGCCGTACTCGGCGATGAGGTCGACCGCGGCCAACCCGAACTGCTCGAGCGCCTGCTGTTCCAGCTGCTCGATGCGCAGCGCCGCTTGGGCTTTGGCCACCTCGTCGCGGTGCAGCGAATCGGTGAGTGCGGTGATCCGGGCGCCCAGTTCGTTGACCTCGGTCCGGGCCCGGTTCAACGCCTCGGTACGTTGAGTGCGCTCCGCGGCCAGGTGGTCGCGAGTGCGCGAGGCCGCGGCCACCGCCGCAGCCAGCCGCGACGCGACGAGGCGGCCGGCCTCGGCCACCGCGGTGGCGACCGTCGCGGCGTGCTCGCGGGCCTCCCGCGCCCGGGCCGCACGCACGCGTGACTCACGCTCGGCCGCAGCGGAACGGCGCAGCGAATCAGCGCGCCCCCGAACGGCATTGGCGCGTTCCTCGGCGGTACGCACCGCCAGCCGAGCCTCCACCTCGGTGGCCCGAGCGGTCTCGGCAGCCAAGGTGAACTCTTGGCGGTCGTCGGTGTCGTCGACCTCGAACATCGGTGCCTGCTGCGCATTGTGCAGCCGAGTCTCCAGCTCGGTCAGTTCCTCGACGGCCGCAGTCCGACCGGCCTCCAACTCATCGCGTTGCTTCATCAGCCGCTGCCATTCGGCGTCGGCGTTGCGCGATTCCTGACCCAGCCGACCCAGCTGCTCATAGATCGACGAGATCGCCGCGTCGGACTCGTTCAGCGCGGCCAGCGCCTGCTCGGCGGCGTCCTGGCGGGCGGCCTGTTCCTCCTTGGCGCCGGCCAACGCGGCCGTCAACTCTCCGGCCTGGCGCTCCACGGTGGCGAGTTCCGTTCGGGCCTTTTCGATTTCGGAGGCAATCTCCAGAGTCGAGACCTTGCGGTCCGACCCGCCACTGACCCAGCCGGCCCCGACCAGGTCACCATCGGTGGTCGCCACCCGCAGCTGCGGCCGTTCGGACACCAGGCTTAGCGCCGCCGACAGGTCGACCACCACGGCCACCCCGGACAGTAGTGCGCTGACCGCGCCGCGCAACCGGTCGGGCGCCTCGACCAGGTCGATCGCCCATTGGCCGCCGGCGGGAAGCGCCTCGCCGGGGTGCGCGGATTGCACCGGCCAATCGCCGAGCAGGATCGACGCACGTCCGCCGTCGGCTTCCTTCAACGCGGCCACCGCGGCGCGCGCGGCGCCGACGTTCTCGGCGGCCAGCGCATCGGCGGCCGGACCGAGCACCGTCGCCACCGCGACCTCGTAGCCGGGCCGCACCCGGAGCAGCTTGGCCACTGATCCGAAAAGTCCTGTACCACCGTGGTTTTCCGACAGCCAGGCCGCGCCGTCCTTGCGCTCCAAGCCCACTGACAGCGCATCGATACGGGCATGCAGCGAGGCGGCCTGGCGTTCGGCGGCGCGCTCGGCGGCCTGCAATTCGGCGACCCGCTCGTCGGCGGTGCGCAACGCGGTGACCGAGCGGTCGTGTTGATCGTCGAGGCCGACCTCACCCTCGTCGAGCTCACCTACCCGCGCCTGCACGGTCTCGAATTCGGCCTGCGCCAGTTGAAGCCTGGCAGCGGCCTCCTCGATCCGCGCCGACAGCCGGGCCACCTCGTCGTCGGTGGATTCCACCCGGGTACGCATGGTGTCGACCTGGCCGGACAGCCGGGCCAGGCCCTCGCGGCGGTCGGCCTCGGCGCGCGCGGCCGCCCGGTGCGCCTGCTCGGCATCGGCGGCGACCCGCTCACGCTCGGCCAGCTCGGCGCGCGCATACTCCAGCGCTTCCCGCGATGCCTCCAGCTCGGCCAGCAGCTCCTGCTCGCGGGCGGCGACCTCGTCGGCCTCCGCCTCCAGGGCATCGGGGTCACGGCCGGAGTCGGTTTCGGGTTCGGCATCGAGCAGCTGGGTGCGATCGTTGGCGATCCGCACGGTCGCGCTGACCCGTTCGGCCAGCGCGGACAACCTGAACCAGGTCTGCTGCGCGGCCTCGGCACGTTCGGTCAGCTCGGCGACCGCGGTCTCGTGGGCGGCCAGCTCCACCGTGGCGGCCTCAAGCCGCGTCGTCACCTCGTCATGCTCGCGACGCAGCGTCGTCTCGGCCTGGTTGGTGTCGTTGAACTCGGTTTGGCGGCGCAGCAGATCGTCGGCGGCCAGCCGCAGCCGGGCATCACGCAGATCGGCCTGGATGGTCTGCGCGCGGCGCGCCATCTCGGCCTGGCGGCCCAACGGTTTGAGCTGGCGGCGCAGCTCGGTGGTCAGATCGGTCAGCCGGGCCAGGTTGGCCTGCATCGAGTCGAGCTTGCGGACGGCCTTCTCGCGGCGCTTGCGGTGCTTGAGCACCCCGGCGGCTTCCTCGATATAGGCGCGGCGGTCCTCGGGGCGCGATTCCAGGATCTCGGAGAGCTTGCCCTGCCCCACGATCACGTGCATTTCCCGGCCGATACCGGAATCGCTGAGCAGCTCCTGCACGTCCATCAGCCGACAGCTGCTGCCGTTGATCTCGTACTCACCCGCACCGTCGCGGAACATCCGGCGGGTGATCGACACCTCGTTGTACTCGATGGGCAGCGCGTTGTCGGAGTTGTCGATGGTCAGCGTCACCTCGGCGCGGCCCAGCGGCGCGCGCGAGGACGTGCCCGCGAAGATGACGTCCTCCATCTTGCCGCCGCGCAGCGTCTTGGCGCCCTGCTCACCCATCACCCAGGTCAGGGCATCGACGACGTTGGACTTGCCCGATCCGTTGGGCCCGACGACGCAGGTGATGCCCGGCTCGAAGCGCAGAGTCGTCGGCGCGGCGAAGGATTTGAAGCCCTTCAGCGTCAGACTCTTGAGATGCACGAAGTGAAACCCTACCGCCGCGCGGGTTAACGTTCGCTGAAGCCGTCGATCGGGTCGCCCGCCGGTAGCCAATCGGCCATCACGGCGTCCACCGTCCCCGGCGTCTGACCGGATTTCAGATGGTCCAGCAGACGCTCACAGTCCGCGCGGGGTCCCTGCGCCACCACGTGCACACGCCCGTCGGGCCGGTTGGAGGCGTATCCGGTCAGCCCGAGCTCCAGCGCACGGGACCGCGTCCACCAGCGGAAACCCACGCCCTGCACACCACCGTGCACATAGGCGCTGAGCCGCACCGGCTGCCCCGGGTCGCCGTCAGCCACTGTTCTTGACCTCGAAGGTGACCTCGGTGCCCGACTTCAGGGTGCGCCCCACCGTGCAGACCTGGTCGATGGCCCGCTCGACGACCACCAGCAGTCGCTTCACCTCGTCCTCGGACAGCCCGGACAGATCGATCTCCAGGCTCTCGGTCAAATGCGGGTAGCGCTCCTGTTCGCGGTCGGCCGCACCGGACACCCTCACCGTCGCGGCGTAGTCGTCGCCGAGCCGGCGGCGTAACGGCGCGTCGCTGCTCATTCCGCTGCACGCAGCCAGCGCGATCTTCATCAACTCACCCGGTGTGAAAACACCCTCGACGTCTTCGGACCCGACCAGCACCTCCGCGCCGCGCGTGCTGCGACCGGTGTAGCGGCGCACGCCGGTGCGCTCGACCCACAGTTCTGTCATTCCGGCGAGTCTACGGAGCCGCGAGTTAGTGTTGAACTACACCAGCTGAGGAGCTATCGCCGTGACGCACTACCCCCCCGCAGCAGCCGGGGCCGCAGGGACCCTGGGGTCCGCAACAGCAGGGCCAGTGGGACCCCCAGCAGCAACAGCCGCCGCAGGCCTATGAATACCCGGCGTATGACGTGCCCCCACCGGCGCCGCCCTACGGCCAGCAGCCGTACGGCTACGGCGCCCCACCGCCGGGATACCCGTACGGTTATCCAGCGCAGCCGCCGAAGAAGAGCAACGGCACCTGGTGGCTGCTCGGCGGACTGGCCAGCCTGCTGATCGTGGCCGCACTGGTGGTCGGCGGGGTCTTCTTGTTCCGCTCCGGCGATCAGATCCTGGTCTCCACCGACGAAGCCCAGATTCAGCAGCTCGTCGAGGAGTTCAGCGCCACCGGCAACACCGGGAAGTTTTCCGAGCTGGGCCAGTATTTCTGCGCTGCCGAAGCCGGGATGTTCGGCGCCCTTGGGGATCTCGGCGACATCCTGGAGGGGATGGACATGCCGCAGAACACCCAGACCACCGAAATCACCGCCACCGATATCACGGTCAAAGGTGATGTCGCGTCGGCGACGATGAATGGCGGCGGCCCGTTCGACACCGCCTACTTCCGCAAGGAATCGGGCGAGTGGAAGGTGTGCATGTCCGCTGCGGTGGAGTTCAGCCAGAAATAGGCCTGCGCCGAATGCGGGGCCGCGGTTGGCATTTCGGGCAGTAGAACGACGAGCGGTTCATGAACTTGTCCCGCTGCATCACCGTACCGCAGCGCCGGCACGCCTGATCGGCGCGACCGTAGGCCTCCAGTGAACGCTCGAAGTATCCGGATTCGCCGTTGACGTTGACATACAGCGAGTCGAACGAGGTACCCCCCTGGCTCAGCGCCCCGGTCATCACCTCTTTGGCCGCGTCCAGCAGAGCGGCCAGTTGACGTTTGGTCAGGGCCGACGCCAGCCGGGCACCGTTGATCTTGGCGCGCCACAGCGCCTCATCGGCGTAGATGTTGCCGATCCCGGAGACCACCGTCTGATCGAGCAGCTGGCGCTTGATCTCGGAATGCTTACGCCGCAACACCGTAACGACACCGTCGCGGTCGAAGTGGGGGTCCAATGGGTCTCGGGCGATATGCGCCACGGGCTCTGGCAGCTCGGTGCCGTCGATCCTCACCAGGTCGGTGAGCATCCAACCGCCGAAGGTGCGCTGGTCTACGAAGTTCATCGCGACACCGTTGTCGAGCATGGCGGTGATCCGCAGGTGCGACGGATTGGGCACGGGACCGAGCAGCATCTGCCCGCTCATACCCAGGTGCACCACCAGCGCATCGCCACTGGACAGGGTCAGCCACAGGTATTTGCCCCGCCGGCCGGTGCCGGTGATGGTGTTTCCCTGCAGCCGCGCGGCCAGGTCGATCGAGCCGGCGAGGTGTCGGCGCGCCGCGCGCGGATGCAGCACCTGCACCTCGGTGATGGTGCGGTCCAGGACGTGCGCGGCCAGGCCCCGCCGCACCACCTCGACCTCAGGTAGTTCCGGCATCCCCGGTCTCAACGTCGTCCGAGGCGTCGATGGCGCTCCACGCCGCGGCGGCCGCCTTCAGTTCCGCCTCTTTCTTGGTGCGTCCCACACCGCGCCCGTACTCGCGGTCGGCGATGATCACGACCGCGGTGAATTCCTTGTCGTGGTCGGGCCCCTGCGCACTGACGGTGTAGCTGGGCGGACCCAGACCGCGCGCGACGGAAAGCTCCTGCAGACTGCTCTTCCAGTCCAGACCGGCCCCCAGCGTCGGCGCGGTGTCGAGCAGGCCGCTGAACAGCCGGAGGATGACTTCCCGAGCGACGACGTTGCCCTGATCGAGATAGATTGCGCCCAAGAGGGATTCGACACCGTCGGCGAGGATGCTGGATTTGTCGGCGCCGCCGGAGCTCTCCTCGCCCTTGCCGAGCAGCAGGTGATTGCCGAGGCCGAGTTTGCGTCCCACATCGGCGAGCGCCTGGGTGTTGACGATGCTGGCGCGCAGCTTGGCCAGGTCACCCTCGGGCCGCTCCGGGTGGCGGTGATAGAGCTCTTCGGTGATCGTCAGGCCCAGCACCGCGTCGCCGAGGAATTCCAGGCGCTCGTTGGTGGGCAGCCCGCCGTTCTCGTAGGAGTAGCTGCGGTGGGTCAGCGCAATGGTGAGCAGATCATCGGGTAGCCGCACGCCCAGCGCTTCGATCAGCGATTCGCGCTCAGCCGTCACTGGCATCTCCGACTTGGTCCTTCAGCGCCGCCAGCTTGGCCCAGCGCGGGTCGATCTTGTCGTGCGAGTGCCCGGGTTCGGCATCGGCGAGAGCCACGCCGCAGTCCGGGCAGAGCCCGGCGCAGTCCTCGCGACACAGCGGCGAGAACGGCAGCACCAGGCCGACGGCGTCCACGATGGACTGCTCGATGTCGACGCGGTCATCGATGACGTGTCCGACCTCGTCTTCCTCGGTGGTCGCCTCGGTGGTACTGCCGGGGTAGGCGAACAGTTCGGTGATGTCGATGGACACCTCGTCACTGACCGGTTCCAGGCAGCGCACGCATTCGCCGGAGGTGGGCCCGCTGACGGTGCCGGTCACCAGGGCCCCCTCGGACACCGATTCGATGCGCAGGTCCAGGTCCAGCGGCGCGCCCTGCTCGATGCGGATCAGGTCCAGGCCGATGCGCGACGGCGACGGCACCGTCTCATGCACCTCGACCATCGAGCCCGGCCGACGACCCAGCCGCGAGATATCGATCGCGAGGGGGTTTTTGCCAGCCATGGGCGCGATTCTACTTCGGCGCGGCGGGGCCGGCGCCGCCCTGGTCGGCAGCCACACCGAGGTGGCCGGCCGGATCGCTGGGGTCGGCACGCTAACGACACAGGCACCCGCGCGTAATCTCGCCGCAACCCGCCCATGGTTTCCTCGTATCAGACAACGTTTCATGCGAGAGATCACGATGGAGGTTCTGTGACGAGTACGGCCGCACCCATCTTTCAGGTGACCTCGGGTTTCTGGAAGACCCTTCCACAGATGCCTCTGGAGCAGTACCCAGGCACCGAGGGCTTCATCGACGACGTTTACGCCAACCCCGACGGCGTGCCCATGTGCTCGGGATACTTCGAGCTGCGCAATACCGATGCGCCGCTGGACTACTACTACGCCTACGACGAAATGAAGGTCGTCCTCGAAGGCGAGTTCCGGCTGGAGAACCCGGACACCGGCCAGGTGCAGATCGCGCGGGCCAAGGACGCGATCTTCTTTCCGAAGGGTTCCCGCATCCTGTTCTCCACCCCGGACCACGCGCTGGCGTTCTACGTCGGCTACCGGTCATTCGCCCCCTGATCCCGCTGCCGCGCACCCATGATCGAACGTTTCCGGGTGGCGCCCGGGGCGGTCATCGCGCTGACGGTCACCGGCGGCGACCGCTTCGACGTGATCGACCGGCACGGGCGCCAACCCGTGGAGATGACGGTGCTGGCCGCCGACCCCTGCGCCGTCCGCGGGTCGGCACCGGACTCCCCGGCCACCGTGCTGCGCAACCTGATGGCCGGGCCCGACGAAAACGGCTACGCTGCCGGTCGCATCCTGGCCTTGCTGTCCCGCCACGTCGACCAGGATGAGGCCCGGGCGACACGGTTGTTCGACGCTGAATCCGCGGCCGGCTCTCGGCTCGGCTTCACCGTCGACGGCGACGCCGTCGTGCTGATCGCCGCACCCGCCGAGCCGATGGATCTGTCGGACACCGAACCGACCCCCCCATCGGAGGTGATGGTCGAAGTACACCGGGCACGCCCGATACCCGTTGGGCAACGGGAGCTGCCCGCACCGCTGGCCGAACCCCTGTGGGAGATCCGGATCGACGCTTCCACCGCCTCGTCCTACGAGATCGGGGCCGGGCAGTTCGTCCAGATACTCGACGTGCAGGGCCGACAGTGTTCGGACTTCCTGGCGTTCGACGCCCGCGGCCTCGACGTGGGCCGCGAGTACGGTCTGGACGCCACCACCACCCGCACCATCGGAGGCGGCGCATATCCTCAGCCCGGGCTGTTCGGCAAGTTCTTCGACGGACGGGCACAGCCCCTCGTCGAAGTGGTCCGCGACACCGTGGGCAGGCACGATACCTTCGCGCTGGCCTGCACTGCCAAGTACTACGCCGATTTCGGCTACCCCGGACACGTCAACTGCACCGACAACTTCAACGCCGCGCTGTCGCGGTTCGGGGTGTCGCCGCGCGCCGGCTGGCCCGCGCTGAACCTGTTCTACAACACCGCCTTCGACGCCGCATATCAGCTGACCTCCGATGAGCCGTGGTCACGGCCCGGTGACTACGTGATGCTGCGGGCCTGCACCGATCTGGTGTGTGCATCATCGGCGTGCCCGGACGATATCGATCCCGCCAACGGCTGGACCCCCACCGATATTCACATCCGCGTCTACGACTCCACCAGGAGGTTCTCTGTGGCGGTGGGACACCGACTCACCCCGGACTCCGAGCCCGTGCTGACCAAGCCCACCGCATTCACGGCCAGGACCAGTGCGCTGACCTCCAATTTCGTCGAGTATCAAGGCTATTGGCTACCCGCCAGCTTCGACGGCCACGGACCGCACCGGGAGTACTGGGCGTGCCGGGAACGTGTTGCGGTGATGGATCTTTCGGCACTGCGCAAATTTGAGGTCCTCGGCCCAGACGCCGAAGCCCTGTTGCAGGCCACACTGAGCCGCGATATCCGGCGGCTCTCCCGCGGACAGGTGGTGTATTCGGCGATGTGCACCGAGTCCGGCGGCGTCATCGACGACTGCACGGTATTGCGGCTGAGCGACACCAATTTCCGGTTCATCGGTGGCGATCCGCATGACGGGATCTGGCTGCGCACTCAGGCCGAACGGCTAGGCCTGCAGCAGGTGTGGATCAAGGACTCCACCGACGAGATGCACAACATCGCCGTACAGGGCCCGGCCAGTCGCGACCTCCTTACCGGGCTGATCTGGTCTCCCCCGACCCAACCCGACGTGGGCGACCTCGGGTGGTTCCGCTTCCTGATCGGCCGCCTCGGCGGCCCCGACGGGGTCGCGCTGGTGGTGTCACGCACCGGCTACTCCGGTGAACTCGGCTACGAGCTGTGGGTGCACCCCCGCGACGCCGAAACGCTCTGGGATGCGGTGTGGCAGGCCGGCCGGCCGCACGGCCTGACGCCGCTGGGCCTGGAGGCCCTGGAGATGCTGCGCGTCGAGGCGGGTCTGGTCGCGGCGGGCCACGAATTCGACGATCAGATCGACCCTTTCGAAGCGGGCATCGGTTTCGCCGTCCCGCTGAAGTCCAAGTCCGACGATTTCGTCGGCCGTGCCGCACTCGTCGAACGGAAGGCGCACCCGCAACGCACGTTGGTGGGCCTGCGCCTGGACGGCAACGAGACCGCGGTGCACGGGGACTGCGTGCACATCGGCCGGGCGCAGGTCGGCGTCATCACCAGCGGTGTACGCTCGCCGATCCTGGGCGCCAGTATCGCGCTGTGCCGCATGGCGATCCAGCACAGCGCACCCGGAACCCGGGTAGAGGTCGGGAAGCTCGACGGGCACCGCAAGCGGATCGGCGCCACCGTGACCACCTTTCCGTTCTACGACCCCGACAAAACCCGCCCCCGCTCATGACATCCCTGAGGAGACCACGATGACCAGAACCGCCGTGATCGGTGCCGGCCCCTGCGGGTTGGCCCAATTGCACGCCTTCGAGCAGGCCCGCCAGGGCGGCGTCGACGTCGGCGAGGTCGTGTGTTTCGAGAAGCAGAGCGACTGGGGCGGCCTGTGGAACTACACCTGGCGCACCGGTCTGGATGCCCACGGTGATCCCGTGCACGGCAGCATGTATCGCTACCTGTGGTCCAACGGACCCAAGGAATGCCTGGAATTCGCCGACTACAGCTTCGACGAACACTTCGGCGGACCGATCCCCTCGTTCCCGCCTCGCGAAGTGCTCTACGACTACATCGTCGGACGGGCCAAGAAGAGCAATGTGCGTCAGTTCATCCAGTTCGACACCGCCGTGCGCGAGATCACCTACGCGGCGGACACGTTCAGCGTCACGGTCGAATCATGGGAGAACGGTCCAGGCGTGCTGCGCACCGAGACCTTCGACCATGTGATCGTCGCGACCGGACACTTCTCCATGCCGTACGTGCCTGAGTATCCCGGGTTCGACTGCTTCCCGGGCCGCATCCTGCATTCGCACGACTTCCGGGATGCCGTCGAGTTCGCCGGGAAAAACCTGCTGATCCTTGGCAGCAGCTATTCGGCGGAAGACATTGCGCTGCAGTCCTTGAAGTACGGCGCCGCGTCCATCACCATCGCCTACCGCAACGCGCCGATGGGTTTCGGCTGGCCCGACGGCATCACCGAGGTGCCTGCGCTGCGGCACCTCGTCGGGCGGACCGCGCACTTCGCCGACGGCACCAGTCGCGACGTCGACGCGATCATCCTGTGCACCGGCTATCAGCACCACTTCCCGTTCATCGATCCGGAACTGCGGCTGGAGACCGCGAACAATCTGTACCCGGCCGGTCTGTACAAGGGCGTCGTATTCACGGCCAACCCGAAGCTGCTGTACCTGGGCATGCAGGACCAGTACTACACCTTCAACATGTTCGATGCGCAGGCGTTCGTCGCCCGCGATGTGGTGCTGGGTCTGCTGCCGTTGCCGGCGGCCGAGGCGATGGCCGACGATGTCAGCGCCTGGCTGACCAAATATGGCGCCGTGGACAGCGTCATGGAACAGATCGACTTCCAGACCGAGTATGTGCGCGATCTGATGGCGCTGACCGACTACCAGGCATTCGACCTGGATCTGGTGCGGCAACACTTCGTCACCTGGGAACACGACAAGGACGAGAGCATCACCGGCTACCGCGACAAGTCGTTCGCCTCGCCCTGCACCGGTACCGTCGGTCCGGTACCCGGTACCACCTGGTGGGAGGAACTCGATGACAGCCTGGCGCGGTTCCTGCAGCGCTGAGCGTGCTTACCGGGTCGCGTAGTCGTGGGTGCCTGCGGCGGTGCGCAGCTGGTGGCGACCGCGGCTCACCGAACGCAGGGTGCCGTTGAGATAGTCCTCGAACTCGGCGAGCTTGCTGTCGACGTAGATATCGCATTCGCCGCGCAGCCGGTCGGCCTCGGCGTGCGCGGTGTCCACCAGCCGGGTGGCCTCACTGGTCGCGGTCTGCACGATCTCGGTCTGCGACACCAGGCGCTGCTGCTCCTTGATGCCCTCCTGGACCGCCTTCTCGTAGGAGATGTTGCCGTTCTCGATGAGACGGTCCGCCTCGGCCTTGGCTCGGCCGGTGGTGGCCTCGTACTCACGCTTGGCCGTCGATGCGATGCGGCTGGCTTCTTCGCGGGCCTCGGCGACCATTCGCTCGCTGTGTGCACGGGCCTCGGCGACCATCCGGTCCGCCTGGGATTTGGCGTCGGAGAGCAGGCGGTCGGCCTCGCCGCGGGCATGGTTGACCATCGAGTCGGCCTCCGCTGAGGCCGTCGCGACCATGGACTGGGCGTGGTCCTTGGCCTCATTGAGCATCGCGTCGCGGGCGTCCAGCACGTCCTGGGCGTCGTCGAGCTCGCCGGGGATGGCGTCCTTGATGTCGTCGAGCAACTCCAGGACGTCGCCGCGCGGCACCATGCAGCCGGCCGTCATCGGGACGCCACGGGCTTCTTCGACGATTGCGCTGAGTTCGTCAAGCGCCTCAAACACTCGATACACGGCAACACCCTCCAGGCGTAGTTGTTAGTGACCAGTGTGCCTGGTGTTACGCCTGTGACTCGGTTTTGTGCACCGGTGTGTCGCCCTCGGATACCACCCTGCGGCCCGGCGATCAGCCCCGCAGCTTCTCGCGCAGCCGCACATTCACCGGTTCAGGCAACAGATCACCCACATCGCCGCCGAGTTGCGCGACCTCCTTGGCCAGCGAGGACGATACGAACGAGTACCGCGGGGTGGTGGCGACGAAGAACGTGTCGACGCCGGCAACATGCTTGTTCATCTGCGCCATCTGCAACTCGTACTCGAAATCGGTACCGGTGCGCAGCCCCTTCACGATGGCGGTCAGACCACGTTCCTTGACGAAATCGACCACCAGACCCGAACCGGACTCCACCCGCAGATTCGGCAGGTGCGTCGTCGACTCCCGGATCAGCTCGATGCGCTCTTCGGCGCTGAACATCCCCTTCTTGTTCGGGTTCACCAGCACGGCCACCACCACCTCGTCGAACTGGGCCGCCGCCCGCTCGAAGACGTCGAGATGACCGAGGGTGACGGGGTCGAACGATCCGGGACATACAGCGCCACTCATGGAACAAGACGCTACGCGATGGCGCCGAACTCCAAT
The DNA here is from genome assembly GCA_021648845.1 of Mycobacterium sp. MBM. Classification (GTDB taxonomy): domain Bacteria; phylum Actinomycetota; class Actinomycetes; order Mycobacteriales; family Mycobacteriaceae; genus Mycobacterium. Next base: position 19,064 of record JAKJHY010000005.1, read on the forward strand.
CGGGTGTCACCGTAACGGCGCTCATCCACGGCCACCCAGCCCTGCGGCCAGCCGATCGACGGTCCGCCCGCGCCCCGCTCGATCACCGCGAGCGAACCCGAGCGCACCCAGCCCTTGGCAACGAGTGCGGCCAACACCCGCTCGACGGCATCGGCGCCCACCTCGTAGGGAGGGTCGGCGAACACCAGATCGACCGGCCGGCCCGCCGATTGGACGACCTTATCCACCGGCGCGCGCCGCACCACGGCCCCCCGGGCGCCCAATGCGGCGATATTGGACTCGATGACCGCAGCCGCCCGGCGGTCGGACTCCACCAGCAATGCCGACGAGGCACCGCGCGAGAGCGCTTCCAGACCCAGTGCACCGGAGCCGGCGTACAGATCGAGCACCGCGATCCCGTCGAGGTCCATCCGCGCCTGCAGCACATTGAACAACGACTCCCGCACCCGATCGGTGGTCGGCCGAGTTCCGCTGGCGGGCACCGAAATTCGACGCCCCTTGAACTCACCGGCGACGATCCGGGTCAGGCTGACACCACCACCAGCAGGTCGCCGCCCTCGACCTGGGCGGTGCCGGTGACGGCGATGCGTTCGATGGTGCCTGCCTTGGGTGCGGTGATGGCGGCCTCCATCTTCATCGCCTCGATGGTGGCGATCGTCTGGCCGGCCTCGACGGTGTCCCCGGCGCCCACTCCCATGGTGACCACCCCGGCAAACGGCGCGGCGACGTGATCGGGATTGGTCTTGTCGGCCTTCTCGGCGGCGGCGACATCGCTGGCGATGGAGCGATCACGCACCAGGACCGGGCGCAGCTGGCCGTTGATGATGCACAGCACGGTCCGCATACCGCGCTCGTCGGCATCCGAAATCGCTTCCAGGCCGATCAGCAACTCGACCCCGCGCTCCAGGAAGACGCGGTGCTCCTCGCCCTGGCGCAGTCCGTAGAAGAACTGATTGGCGCTCAACCGAGAGGTGTCCCCGTACTGGTCGCGGTGGGACTCGAACTCCTTGGTCGGCCCGGGGAACAGCAACCGGTTGAGCACCGCCTGGCGTTTGGTACCCGGCTGAGCGAGCACCGTCTCGTCCTCGGCGGACAGCGTCTGCTCGGGTTTGGCCGGCGCCCGACCGGCCAGCGCCTTGGTACGCAACGGTTCTGGCCACCCCCCGGCCGGATCGCCGAGTTCACCGCGCAGGAAACCGATCACGCTGTCGGGGATGTCGTAGCGGTCCGGGTCGGCGGCGAACTCATCGGCGTCGGCACCGGCACCGACCAGCGCCAGCGCCAGGTCGCCGACCACCTTGGAGGACGGGGTGACCTTGATCAGCCGGCCCAGCACCCGATCGGCGCCGGCGTAGGCGTTCTCCACATCCTCGAAACGGTCCCCCAACCCCAAAGCGACAGCCTGGGTGCGCAGGTTGGACAGCTGCCCGCCCGGGATCTCGTGGGTGTACACCCGCCCGGTGGGAGTGGAGGCACCCGCCACCGCTACATCGAATGGGGCGTAGACCTTGCGCAGCGCCTCCCAGTACGGCTCCAGATCGCATACCGCGGCCAGGTCCAGGCCGGTGTCGAACTCGGTGTGCGCGGTCGCGGCCACGATCGCCGAGAGCGCGGGCTGACTCGTGGTGCCCGCCAACGGGGACGACGCCCCATCCACCGCGGACGCCCCGGCGGTCCAGGCCGCCAAGTAGGTGGCCAACTGCCCGCCCGGGGTGTCATGGGTGTGCACGTGGATCGGCAGATCGAACCGTTCGGTCAGCGCGGTCACCAGTTTCGTGGCGGCCTGCGGACGCAGCAGCCCGGCCATGTCCTTGATGGCCAGCACATGCGCCCCGGCATCGACGATCTGATCGGCCAACCGCAGGTAATAGTCCAACGTGTAGAGATCCTCGGCCGGATTGCTCAGATCCCCGGTGTAGGACATCGCGACTTCGGCGACGGCGGTACCGGTCTCGCGTACCGCGTCGATGGCCGGGCGCATGGAACCCACATTGTTCAGCGCGTCGAAGATCCGGAAGATGTCGATCCCGGTCGCGGTCGCCTCGTCCACGAACGCCTTGGTGACCAACTCCGGGTACGGGGTGTAACCCACGGTGTTGCGCCCGCGCAGCAGCATCTGCAGACAGATGTTGGGCATCGCCTCCCGCAGCGCGGCCAGGCGCTCCCACGGGTCTTCCTTCAGAAAGCGCAGCGCCACGTCATAAGTCGCGCCACCCCAGCACTCCACCGACAACAACTGCGGCGTCATCCGCGCAATGTAGGGGGCCACCAGCAGCAGGCCGTTGGTACGCACCCGGGTGGCCAACAGCGACTGATGCGCATCCCGGAAGGTGGTGTCGGTGACGCCCAACGCGGGCGAATCGCGAAGCCAGGCAGCAAAACCGGTCGGCCCGAGCTCCTCGAGGCGTTGCTTGGAGCCGGACGGCGGTGGCGCGGACACATCCAGATCGGGCAGCTTGTCGTGCGGATAGACCGTCGAAGGCCTGTTCCCGTGCGGCTTGTTCACCGTGACATCGGCCAGATAGTTCAAGATCTTGGTGCCGCGGTCGGCCGGGGTGTGCGCGGTCAGCAGCGCCGGGCGCTCATCGATGAAGGAGGTCGTCACCCGGCCGGCGCGGAAGTCCGGATCATCGATCACCGCGAGCAGAAACGGGATGTTGGTGCTCACACCGCGCACCCGGAACTCGGCCAGCGCGCGCCGCGCCCGGGCCGCGGCCATCGCGAAATCCCGGCCACGACAGGTCAATTTGACCAGCATCGAATCGAAGTGGGCGCTGATCTCCGCGCCGGTGTGGGTACCACCGTCCAGCCGGATACCCGCACCGCCCGGAGACCGGTAGGCGGTGATCCGACCGGTGTCGGGGCGGAAGCCATTGGCGGGATCCTCGGTGGTGATCCGGCACTGCATCGCCGCGCCACGAATCTGAATCGACTCCTGGCTCAGGCCCAGATCGGTCAGGGTCTCACCCGCGGCGATCCGCAACTGCGAGGACACCAGATCCACATCGGTGATCTCCTCGGTGACCGTGTGCTCCACCTGAATCCGTGGATTGCACTCGATGAAGACATGGTGGCCCCGTTCGTCGAGCAGAAACTCGATGGTGCCCGCGCAGAAATATTCGATATGACGCGCCAGCGCGACCGCGTCCGCGCAGATCTTCTCCCGCACCGCCGGATCCAGATTCGGCGCCGGTGCCAACTCGATGACCTTCTGGTGGCGGCGCTGCAAACTGCAATCACGCTCGAACAAGTGGATGACATTGCCGGCACCGTCGGCCAGGATCTGCACCTCGATATGACGCGGGTTGATCACCGCCTGCTCGAGGTAGACCCGTCCGTCACCGAATGCCGACTCCGCCTCGCGACTGGCCGCCTCGATCGCCTCGGCCAACCCCGACGCCTCGGCCACCCGGCGCATCCCCCGGCCACCGCCCCCCGAGACCGCCTTGACGAACAGCGGGAAGGACATGCCATCCGCAGCTTCCAAGAGCTCGTCCACCGAGTCCGAGGGCTCCGAGGACGCCAGCACCGGCAACCCGGCCTCTTTCGCGGCCGCGATCGCACGCGCCTTGTTACCGGTCAGCTCCAACACATCCGATGACGGGCCCACAAACGTGATGCCCTCCGCCGCGCACGCCGAGGCCAACTCCGGGTTCTCCGACAAGAACCCGTACCCGGGATACACCGCGTCCGCGCCCGCATGCTTGGCGACCCGGATGATCTCCTCCACCGACAGATACGCCCGCACCGGATGGCCCTCGTCGCCGATCTGATACGACTCATCGGCTTTGAGCCGATGCAACGAATTGCGATCCTCGAACGGGTACACCGCCACCGTCGAGATATTCATCTCGGTCGCCGCACGGAAGGCACGGATGGCGATCTCGCCGCGGTTGGCTACCAGTAGTTTGGAAATCACGGCGCTACCCTAACTTCGCTGTTGTTACTTCGATGTAACACCGGCGTCGCCGCCAGGGCTACACCAAAGTCGACCAGTAATTCCAGAACCGAACCAGGATCATCAGCAGCACCGCGGTGAACCACAGGGCCACCAGGGACCAACGCCACTGGTAGAGCACCCCGGCCAACCCGGTACCGGTATCGGCACGCAGCGCAATCGACGCGGTGATCACCAGCAGCGGGATGGTCACCGCCCAGACCACCATGCAGTACGGGCAGAGCGCCCCGATGCGATAGAGGCTCTGGAAGATCAGCCAGTGCACGAACACCGTGCCCAAGGCGGTACCCACGGCCAGACCCGCCCAGTACCAGCGCGGCAGGTTCACCCGCGCGACGGCCAACACGCCGGTGACCAGCACGACCGTGAAGGCGATGATGCCGAGCAGGGAATTGGGGAAGCCGAAGACCGAGGCCTGCGGCGTGATCATGACCGACCCGCAGGACAACACCGGGTTCAGGCTGCACGACGGGACGTAGCTCGGGTCGATCAGGATCTCGATCTTCTCGACCGTCAGCGCCGCCGCCGCGGCCAGCCCCAGCACACCGGCGACGAGGACGCCGATCGCACTGGACCGACGCACCCCGCTCGGCTCGGCCGGAACCTCCGCCGATGCGAGATCAGGGGCAACGGTCACGGCATCCCCGGTACGTCGCCGACGATCTCCTTGACCTTGGCGACCAGGGCCTCGGGGGTGCTGTACTGGTAGTCCTCGCCGTTGATGCGCACCGTCGGGGTGGCATTGATGTCGGTCGCGGCGGCCATACCGGACGCCATCTCGACATAGCGGCCCTTGTCGATGCACTCGGGTACCTTGCCCGCGGCGCCGGCCTGGCGGGCGGTCTCGATCAGCTGCGCATTGGTCGGGTAGGCGCCACCGGTCTCGCTGGGCTGCTGGGCGTACAGCGCGCCGTGGAATCGGCGGAACGCTTCGGTCGACTCGTCGGCGACGCAGTAGGCCGCACCGCTGGCCCGCGACGAGTAATTCTGGTTGCCGGCACTGTCGAGGATGCCGACCATGTAGTAGTCGACGGCGATCGCGCCGCCGTCGATGAGCTGGTTGATGGTGGGCCCGAAGGCCTTCTCGAATGCGCCGCAGTGCGGGCAGAGCGGATCTTCGTAAACCGACAGCACGAACTTGGGCTCGATACCGTCGTCCTTCTTGACCACATTGCTGGACTCGACGCGAACCGACCGGGCCTCGCCGGCCTCGGGTTTGGTCTCACCCGAGAGCACGATGTAGAGCACCAGCGCCACCGCGAACAGGACCACAATCGAGGTGAGCCCGATCTGTACGAGAAGGTTGCGCTTGCGGTCGGCGGCCTTCAAGTCGTAGCTGGCCTGCTTCTTCGGTTTGTTCGCCACGGGTGCAGCCTACCGGCTCAGGTGCGCCCGCAGCGCCGAGGTCAGGTCGGTCAGCGCCACTTCGCTGCCGCCTCCGAGCGGGAAGAAGTTGGCGAAGCCGTGCGTCAGGGAGCCGTACTCCCGCAGGTCCACCGGAACCCCGGCGGCCGCCAGGGCCGCGCCATAGGCCGCGCCCTCGTCGCGCAGCGGATCAAAACCCGCAGTCAGCACCAACGCCGGCGACAGCCCTGACAGGTCGGTGGCCCGCAGGGGCGCGACCCTGATATCGGTGGGGGCGATATCGGTGCCCCCGATGTAGTGCGTGTTGAACCAGTCGATATCGGCCTTGGTGAGGAAATAGCCGTCGGCGAACAGGGTGCGCGAGACGGTCTCGCCCTGCGGGTCGACCATCGGGTAGATCAGCAGCTGCAGCACCGGAAGCGCCAGGCCGGTGTCGCGCGCCGCTTGGGCCACCACCGCGGCGAGGTTCCCGCCGGCGCTGTCGCCACCGACGGCCACCCGACGCGGGTCGGCGCCGAGTTCACCGGCGTGCTCGACCGCCCAGCGGTAGGCGGCCAGACAGTCCTCGCCGGCGGCGGGTGCTTTGTGCTCTGGGGCCAGCCGGTAGTCGACCGACAGGACGTGCACGCCGGCGTCGTGGCAGATGCGCCGACACAACCCGTCGTGGGTGCCGAGGCTGCCGACGACAAATCCGCCGCCGTGAAAGAACACCAGCAGCGGCGCCGCGGGCTCGGCGGCGTAATGCCGAACGATGAGCTCCCCGGCCGGCCCCTCGATGGTGAAATCACGCACCGGGACGACGACCGGCGTGCTCAAGGCCGAGGCGACGCTGTCGAGTTGACGCCTGGCGACCTCGACGTCATCGCTGGCGACAAGACCGTCGACACCCGTGGTTCGTTGTGCGGTGAGCATGAGCTGCAGCGTGGTGTCCAGGGTGTTGCCCTCGATGGTGATCGACCGCCGGCCCAGCATCAGCCGTTTGACGGCGTCCGGGATCCGCGCCAGCACGGGCAGCGACAGCCGGCTGGCGGCGGCGGCGGACTTCAGCCGGAAGGGGCTCGGACTCTGCCGCACTGGCAGACTTTGCGTCATGACTGACCTCTCGCATCCCACGGTATTGCTGAACGACGGTAATTCGATCCCTTCGGTCGGGTTGGGAGTTTGGCAGACCCCGGCCGAGCAGACCCGCCGGGCGGTCGAAGCGGCGCTGTCGACGGGCTACCGGCATATCGACACCGCCGCGGCGTACCAGAACGAGACCCAGGTCGGCGAGGCACTCAAGGCCGCCGCCGAGCAGGGTGTGAGCCGCGAAGATGTGTTTCTCGTCACCAAGTTGTGGAACTCCGAGCACGGATATGACAAGGCGCTCAGGGCGTTCGACGCCAGCGCGCGGCGCCTCGACGTCGACTATGTCGATCTGTATCTGATCCACTGGCCGATGCCCGAGGTCAACCAGTTCGTCGACACGTTCAAGGCGCTGGCCGCACTGCGCGACGAAGGCCGGGTGCGCTCGATCGGCGTCAGTAATTTCGCCCCAGAGCACCTGCGAGCGCTGGTGGAGGGCACCGGCATCGTGCCCGCGGTCAACCAGATCGAACTGCACCCGCGCCTGCCCCAGCACGAGTTGCGGGCGGTGCACGCCGAGCTCGGTATCGCCACCGAGGCGTGGAGCCCGCTGGGGCAAGGCGCCTTGCTGAGCGATCCCGCCGTCGTCGCGCTGGCCGAGGGACACGGTAAAACCCCAGCCCAGGTCTTGATCAGATGGCATCTGCAGCTGGGTAATATCGTCATCCCGAAGTCGGTGAACCCCGACCGGATTGCGAGTAACTTCGACGTGTTCGATTTCGAGCTGGCCGCGCAGGACATCGAGTCCATCGCGACACTCGACGACGGCACCCGAATGGGCCCCGATCCGCGGACCTTCAACTGGACAGGCTAGGTGGACATGACATCGGCAGCTGCGGCGCCAAACATCGGTTTGAGCGACGAGAACACCATCCCGGCTCTCGGCATCGGAGTGGGCGAGCTATCCGACACCGAGGCCGAGCACGCGGTCGCGGCCGCGCTGAAAATCGGTGTCCGCCTTATCGATACCGCTGCGGCGTACGGCAACGAGGCCGGCGTCGGCCGGGCCATCGCGGCCTCGGGCATTCCGCGCGCCGAGATCTTCCTCACCACCAAACTGGCCACCGGCGACCAGGGTTTCCAGGCGTCCCAGGATGCTGCGCGGGCCAGCCTGCAGCGGCTCGGCCAGGACTACGTCGACCTGTATCTGATCCATTGGCCCGGCGGTGACAGCAGCAAGTACGTGGACAGCTGGGGTGGCCTGTTGAAGGTCCAAGGCGACGGTCTGGCCAAGTCCATCGGTGTCGCCAACTTCACATCCGAGGATCTGTCCACCATCGTCGACCTCACCTATGTGGTGCCGACGGTCAACCAGATCGAGCTGCACCCGCAGCTGGTGCAGACCGAGCTGCGCGCCGATCATGCCGAACGCGGCATCGTCACCGAGGCCTACAGCCCGCTGGGCGTCGGCAAGCTGCTCGAGCACCCCACCGTCACCTCGATCGCCGGTGAGTACGGCAGAACCCCGGCCCAGGTGCTGATCCGCTGGAACCTGCAGCAGGGCAATGTCGTGATCCCCCGCTCCAAGTCACCCGAGCGAATCGCCGAGAACTTCGACGTCTTCGATTTCGAGCTGGCAGCCGAGCATCTGGCGGCACTGACCGCCCTCGACGACGGCACCCGCTACCGCCCGGATCCGACCACCTACACCGGCACGTAGCGAATTCGGGCGCCCACGCTCGCCGACCGAGCGTGGGCGCCGAAATCGCGCACGTCACGCCAGCTCTGCGGGCACCTTCTGAGTCCGCGACGCCGAGACCGACAGCGCGGCAAAGGCGCTCAGGCCGGCGATGGCGAAACACAGCACGGTGTACCAGAGGCTGCCGATCGGATCGCCGTTGTCGGTGACACCGCCGACCGCACCGAAGTACGCGGGCAGGGCCGTCACCCACAGCAGCGCCATCACCACCAGATACCCGACGGCGAAACGCACCATCAACGGATTGGTGTAGCGCGACTCGGTAGCCCCGGCCGGCGTATTGCGCAGCCGTTGCCATTGTTTGACCAGCACCGGTGCGGCCACAGCGGTGAGCACCACGAGTTCGGCGGCGTACACCAGGCCCATCACGGTGACGTTGGTGAACGAGCCGATGATCGTCGCGGGCGCGGGCAGCAGTACCGTGCCGACCGAGGCCGCCAACCCGATCACCACGGTGCGCCACACGATCTCCCACCCGGTGAAGCGACGACCCCGGTCGGCATGGCGGCCGATGAAGAACTGCACACAGAACGCCAGCGACATGGGCCACAGCGCGGCGAACACCACGACGCTGGGTAGCGGTACCGCGTCGAAGAACGGCTGGTTCATCGGGTGCTCCAGCGTCCACTCCCACCAACGCAATTGCGGGCCCAGATGATCGAAGATCTCGTAGAAGGCGTGGTGCACGAAGCCGACACATACCGCGCCGATCAGGGTTCCGTAACGACGGAACACACCGAGGGTTCGCACGATCTCGAAGGCGATCGTGGCCATCATGGGGTAGATCGCCACGATGTAGAGCGGGAGGCGCCCCCACAGGAAGTCAACGGTGAAAACGTTGTGCGCGAACATGGTGTCGACGTGCTCGGCGATGCCGAACTGTGCCGGGAAGTACAGCGGCGGTTCGATGATCAACAGGTAGGCGATGGCACCGAACCACAGCGCGATATTCGTCGCATCACCGTGTCGACGGAGCCGCATCACTGCGTAGACCAGCGCCAGGATGGCGCCCAGGACAACCGTGAGCTCGAGCACCGGAAGTGTCCAGTTCTCCAGGCCGAACGGGCTGCGCAGCTCGACCAGTCCGCCGGCCTCCGCGCAGGAGAGGCCCAGCCGCTCGGCGAGTTGCTCGAATGTGGGTGCGCACAGATCAGACATCGGCCGCCTTCTTTTCCGCCGTGTACCAGTTGGTGACGTCGTATCCGGCGTCGAACCGATCGAACCATTCCGCCGCGAGCGCGGGCAGCTTTTCGTGCTCGGGGTTGTGACCCGGGATCTGGCTGCGCACGATGCCGGCCAGCGCGGCGGCCATCTCCCGCTTGGGCAGGTGTGCGAACGCGTTGGCCAGCGGGCCGTAGTCGGGGCGCCGCCCGATGCGGGTGAGGAACTGGTTCTTGCGACGCTCCAGGGCGAAGGTGGACACCGCGTCGACCTTGCGCTCGGCCAGTGGGATGTGCTTGTTGAATCCGTCGCACGCCAGTCGGACCACGTCCATGACGTGCTTGAAGATCGACGGAGCCACCCGCATCCGATACCAGGGATCGTCGACGAGCCCGTCGTAGATGATGAGCGCGGAACTGCGGTGCTCGACCTCCTCGACGAAGTGCCACAAGAACAGTGAGGCCACTCGGTCATCGCCGGGGGCGAACAGCGTGTCGTCGTGATCGAGCATGAGTTTGAATACCGGTGTGAAGGTCGCCTCGAGGTCGGCGGTATAGGCCAGCCGGTACTTCAGCGGCTTGGTGTCGACCAGATCGTCGTAGGCGGCGATCACCGCGTCCAGGGTCTCCTTGAGCGCCGGGTACGCCTTGATCAGGCCGCGGGCGTGCTGGCGGTGGGCCATCGAGTGCTGACCCTCCTGGCGGGTGAAGGCGTCGGCTTCTTCGGCGATCACCGGGTCGGTGAGCAGCGGTTTCGCCTCCGCCATCGTGGTCACGATCATCTTCTCGAAGGCGATGGCCAAGAACGACACCGCGTTGGCCATCGCCGAGAACGCCGGGTTGGCCTCATTCCAGAGAAACGGCACATCGTGGTCGGCGAAACCGAACCGCATCTTGCGGACTTGGAGGTTTGTCATGGCGGGCAAACTATCACACGATCATACGCGTCTGCGTCTAACTGTATGATAACGCGTGCGTGCTACCGTCGCGTACCGCCGAGAGAAAGTTGGCCATGGCACGCAGGCGCGGGTGGGGCGGAAATCCGCCGCAGACCGATGAAGAGGCCGCCCAGCGCATCATCACGGCTGCCGTCGAGCTGATCAGCGCCACCGGGTCGGCCGTCTCTCTCGCCGAGGTCGCCAACTCGCTGGGCATCATCCGCCAGACCGTCTACCGCTACTTCCCCACCTCCGATGCCCTGATGCAGGCGGTGGCGATGGGTTCGGTCGACGCCTTCCTGGACCGCCTCGCCGAGAACGTCCGCGGTATCCACGACCCCGCCGACGCCCTGACCCAGGGCACCATGTTCACCCTCGACGAGGTCACTCGCACCCCGCACCTGGGCATCCTGCTCTCAGAGTCCTACCCGCACAACCACAGTGAGGACCTCACCTCCGAGGAGGCCCGCGCGATCGGGATGCGCATGATCGAACGGTTCGACGTGGACTGGGCCGCGCACGGTTATGACCAGGCCAGCCTCCAGGAGCTCGTCGAATTCACGCTGCGGATCATGCTGTCCTTCTTCGTCGCCCCCAATGAGGCACACCGCTCACCGCACGAGCTGCGAAAATTCCTGCGGCGCTGGCTCGGTGGCGCGGTGGCCGCCCAGCGGGACGCGACAATCCGTCGGTAGCCGACCGCTTGGCCTATGGTTAGCCCCGTGGAAGGGACGCCGTTCGGCCGATATCGCCTGGTGGAGGTGTTGGGCCGCGGCGGCATGGGCGAGGTCTGGCAGGCCTATGACACCGCGATGAACCGGGTCGTGGCCCTGAAGGTGCTGCCGCCGAACCTCGCCGACGATGACACCTACCAACGACGATTCCGACGCGAAGCCCAGATCGCGGCCGGCCTCGACGAACCGCACATCGTGCCCATCCACGACTTCGGCGAGATCGACGGTCGCCTCTATGTCACCATGCGGCTGATCGACGGCCGCACCGTGCACGAGGTGCTCGAAGCGGGACCGATGGCTGTCCCGCGGGCTGTCGGAATCACCGAGCAGATCGCGGCCGCCCTGCACGCCGCGCACCGTGTCGGACTGGTACATCGCGACGTCAAACCGTCCAACATCCTGGTCACCGACGACGATTTCGCGTACCTGATCGATTTCGGGATCGCGCGCAGCGCCGGGGCCACCAAACTCACCAGCACCGGTTCCACGATCGGCACGCTGGCCTATATGGCCCCCGAGCGGCTGTCCACCGACAGCTGTGACGCACGCGCCGATGTCTACGCTCTGGCCTGCGTACTGTACGAGTGCCTCACCGGGTCGCAGCCCTTCCCGGGCGACAGCGTGGAGCGCCAGATCACCGGGCACCTCACCCTCCCCCCGCCGCGGCCCTCCGCGATGCAGCCGGCGGTGACCGCCCAGATGGATCAGGTCATCGCCACCGGCATGGCCAAGAGTCCCGAACACCGGTACGCCTCGGCGCGGGACCTCGCGATCGCCGCACGCGCCGCCGTCGCTCCCTCGTCCGGCAACCAGCAACCCACCGCCCCGGCCTGGCCGGTGCCGATCCCCTATCCTTCGGCTGGTTTCACACCCGCCCCCCATCAACAGCATTGGCCACCGGCGCCGGCGCCGCACTGGCAGCAACCGCCCACGGCCGCCCGGCCGTGGTGGCGGGGGCCGGCGATCCTCATCCCGATCGGCCTGGTGGCCATGCTGGCGCTCGCCGTGACCGCGGTGGTCTTGGTGATCGGCGGTGACGACGATCCCGCACCGGGTCAGCAGATCGCCTCTACGACAGAAACTCGCATCCGTACCGGCAGCACCAATACCACTGCGCCGCAGAGCATTCCACCGACCGCGACGCCGACGCCGGTGAACCCGTCGAAGATGCAGACCGCCGAGGGTCTGTCCGGCCTGCTGCAGACGATGCGCGACAAGTTCGGCGACACCATGGGATTTTCGCTGGTGGTCTACCCCACCTATGCGGTCTACGACCGGCCCGACCCGACGAACTCCAAGGTCGAGCAGGGCTTCACCTACCGCGGCGACGGTTGGCAGGAGTGGGGCTCCCCCATGTCGACGGGTGCCTTCGATTTCCTGGCCGACCTAGGCAAGATCGACGCGACCGCAGTGGCCGCGGTCCTCGCGGAGGCGCCCCAGCACACCGGCGCGCCGGTCGGCTCGGACAGCTACCTCATCATCGAAGGTGCCGAAGGCGGCGGGCTGGAGCTGGCCATCCACTCGACCGCCCCCGGAACCGGCTTCATACAGGTGAATCCGGACGGCAGTATCGCCAAGGTGTTCCCGCCGTGACGGCCGCCGCACCCCGCCGCGCGCTGCGCAGGGATGCCGAACGCAATCGGCAGCGCGTGCTCGACGCCGCCCGCGATCTGTTCGCCCAGCGGGGCCTGGAGGCCACCCTCAACGACGTGGCAGAGCACGCGCAGGTCGGGGTCGGCACGGTCTACCGACGTTTCGCCACCAAACAGGAACTTCTCGACGCGATCTTCGAAAGCGCCATCGACCAGATGGTGGCGCTCGCCGAATCTGCGTTGGAGCACCCGAACTCGTGGGACGGCTTCGTCTGGTTCGTGGAGCAGCTGTGCGAGCTGACGGCCAGCGATCGGGGACTACGGCAGATGGTCTACAGCACCGCCTACGGCGGCCACCCTGTCGAATGCGCCCGATCCCGACTGGTGCCGCCGATCTCGCAACTGTTCGAACGGGCCCGCGCCGACGGATATCTGCGGGCGGACGCCGAACACACCGACATGCCGATCCTGAGTCTGCTGGCCGGCACCGTGAGTGAATGGGCCGGCCGTGTGGAACCCGACCTGTGGCGCCGCTATGTCGCGCTGTTGCTCGATGGCCTGCGTCACCGCGACGGCCAGACCCCGCTGCCCGTCGATGCGCTCGACGACGATCAGATGGACACGGCCATGCACGGCTGGCAGCCGGCAGGGTGAAAGTCTACGGGCCCAGTAGAATTCGAGACAGCTCCGTGGTCGTCTCGACCCCGTCTTCGTAGCCGCCCTCGCCGCCGAGACCGTTCATGATGGCGAGGGTGTAGCGCTGGCCATGTCCAGCGAATCCGACGGTGTTGACCACCCAGCCGCCCTCCTCCTGCGACCAGCCGTTCTTGTTGCCGGGAGCCATCGCGGCGCCGGCGCCCCAGACGCCCCACTGCTGCGCTGTATCCACGCGTTGCATCTCGGCGATCACGGCGGCGGAGTTGGCCGGTGTGAGTCCGGTCAGCACGTAGTTCATCAGGGCGTCGAAATCGTCTGCGGTGCCTTTCTGGAAGCCCCAGTACGGGTAGACGTCCCCGAATCCCGGCTGGGGCGCCACGTTTGTCATCCCGTAGCGGGAGAAGTTCGCATTGAACACATTCGCCGTCCCGCCATAGCGCGACCACAGCGAGTCGGCTGCGGAGTTGTCCGACCGGCGCAACATCGCGGCCATGTGTTGCCGGTCGGCGGCGGTGAGGCGCAACGCGCCGGACTGCTCGCGGCTGAGCAGGTCGGCCACCATCGCCAGTTTGATGGTCGACGCGGTCCAGATCGGTGTCCCCGCCGCGGCGCTGCGGTAGCGCGCGCCGGTGACACGGTCACGCAGCACGAAGCCGACCGTGCCCGGGCGGTCGGCAAGGTACGCCTCGGCCGCAGAAATGCGTTCTCGGAGGACACATTCCTGGCCTTCGGTGGCACAATTTGCCGAGGCCACCGGGGCCATGACCAGGCTTGCCGACAGCATCCAGATCACGGCCAGCGCGCGGCAGCGCCTCACCGCAGCATCCTGTCGATGGCGTCGCGCAGATCGTCGGATCGCTGCACCAGGATCTGCTCGTCGCCGATGAAGAAGGTGGGCGTGCCCCGCACGCCCAGCAGCTCGCCATCGCGTTGATCGACGCGAATGCGCTCCAGGGTTGCCGGGTCGGTATAGGCGGCGTCGAATTCCGCCATGTCGAGTCCGAGATTCGAGGCGAAGCCCCGGAAGACGTCATCTGCGGGTGTGCGCCGTTCGCCCCATTCCGGTTGTGTTTCGAACATCTTCTGGTACATCGCCTCCAGCCTGCCCTGCTGCGCGGCGGCCTCCACGGCACGAGCGGCGCGTTCGCCGTTGAAGTGACCCGCCAGCGGGAAGTACCGCAGAACGAATTCGACGCGGTCGCCGTACTCGGCGCGCAGGTCTTCGACGATGGGATAGGCGGCCCGGCAGCCTTCGCATTCGAAGTCGAGGAACTCGACGAACGTCACCTGGGCACCCTGCGGATCGTTGAGGCGGTGGCTGCTGTCGCGCACCACCGCCGCGGCGCCGCTGGCCGGACTCTGAGCGGCGCGACGGTCGTCGCCACGGGTGGCCAGCACCACCACACCGACGGCAAAGATCACCAGAACGGCCACGACGGTCACCCAGACGCGGCCCGCTCGGGTCTTCAACACGGCATCTCTTCCCCCGCCGCACGGCTCATGGTGCGCCGCACCGCCTTGACGTGCATCTACGTAGTTACTACGTAGAATGTTAGCGCACGGGTACTTCGACGGACGGCAGGACAACGGTGATGAGCAGCGCGACGCGAGTGAGGGCGGCCGGCCTGCTGGCCGTGGTGACCGTACTGGCGGTGCTGACCGGGTTGACGGCCTGCACCTCGGCTCCCGCACCGCCGCAGGCCCAAACGGTGTCGAACAAGGGCACGCCCTACGGAGATCTGCTCATCCCCAGACTGCAGTCGTCGGTACGCGACGGTGCCATCGGGGTGTCGGTCGAGGAACCCGTGACCGTCAGCGTCGAGGCCGGCGTACTCGGCGACGTCCGGCTGGTCAATGCGCAAGGCCGGGTGGTCGCCGGTGAACTGAGCCCCGACGGCGTCTCCTGGCGCTCGGCCGAACCGCTGGGCTACAACAAGGAGTACACGCTCGACGCCGACGCCTATGGCCTCGGTGGGGTGACGCACACCAGTGCAACCTTCGAGACCCACTCCCCAGAGAACCTCACCATGCCCTATGTGATGCCCGGCGACGGCGCCGTGGTCGGTGTCGGCCAACCGATTTCGGTGACCTTCGACGAGGTGATCCCGAATCGGCTCGCCGCGCAACGCGCCATCACCGTCACCACCACACCCGAGGTGGAGGGTGCGTTCTACTGGCTCAGCGGCCGTGAAGTCCGCTGGCGTCCCGCGCAGTACTGGAAACCCGGCACCAAGGTAGAGGTCCGGGTGAAGACCTACGGTGTGGACCTCGGCGACGGACTGTTCGGCCAAGACGATGTCACCACCCGGTTCACCATCGGCGATGAGGTCATCGCGACCGCCGATGACGCCACCAAGACACTGACGGTGCGGGTCAACGGCAACGTGGTCAAAACCATGCCGATCTCGATGGGCAAGGACTCCACCCCCACCGACAACGGCACCTACATCGTCGCAGAACGCCTCGCGGACATGGTGATGGACTCGTCGACCTATGGTGTCCCGGTGAATTCACCCGACGGGTACCGCACCGAGGTCAAGTGGGCCACCCGGATGTCCTACAGCGGGATCTTCGTGCACGCGGCGCCGTGGTCGGTGGGCAGTCAAGGTCGGGCCAATGTCAGCCACGGCTGCCTCAACGCCAGCACCGAGAACGCGAAATGGTTCTACGACAACACCAAACGCGGTGACATCGTGGAAGTGGTCAACACCGTCGGCCCGACGCTTCCCGGCACCGAGGGTCTCGGTGACTGGAACATTCCATGGGAACAGTGGAAAGCGGGCAACGCCGCGGCCTGATCGCCAGTGGTTCGGCGGGCAGGAGCGCAGCGACTCGGGATTCAGTGGTTCGGCGGGCAGGAGCGCAGCGACTCGGGATTCAGTGGTTCGGCGGGCAGGAGCGCAGCGACTCGGGGATCAGTGGTTCGGCGGGCAGGAGCGCAGCGACTCGGGATTCAGTGCCGGCAGATCAGATTGATCACGATGGGCGCACCGGCGGTCGCGGCGATGGTCGCCCACGTCAGCACCCGATGACCTCGCACGCTGCCCCGCCGAGGCGGGACGAGGAGCCGGTTGGCCCGCACCGCGATCGCGCTGGCGCCGACGCCCAGACCGGCCGCCTGCACCGGTCCGGCCAGCTCGATCATCCCGGCGACCAACGCCCGGCTACCGTGCCGGCGCACGGCGGCGTCATCGGCACACATCTCGAACAGTTCACCGACCGCCACCGCGGCTTTCGGGAAGAGCGGCAGGTGCGGCAAAGTCGCGGCGAGCGCCCGCAAGACCATCAGCACCTGGTGATGACGCCCGGCGATATGGGCGTCCTCGTGGGCCAGCACGGCGTCCAGTTGGGGTCTGGTGAGCCGCTGCACCGCCGCGGTGGTCACCACAATGGCGTTCGGCCGACCCACGACGCAATACGCGGCGGGCCGCCGGGCATCAAGGAGGAAGACGTCCGGCCGGCCTGTCGGCGCGCCGAGCAATCGCGCCGCGTGCGCATGACGGTGGCTGCGTGAGCGCAGCCCGAGGACCGATCTGCCCACCTTGAGTCCCACACCGACCGACACGATCACGCCGGCGGCGATGGCGATGAACAGCCCGGGTAGTCCGGGGGTGGCAACGTGTTCGGGCACGCCGAGCAGCTCCAGACAGACGACGAGAACCGGTGAGTCTGGCAGCGCTTTCAACCCGTTCACCGCGATCGACGAAATGGCAACCGCCCAGGCCGCCAACGCGCCGACCACGGCGGTCAGCCAGGCCGCCACACCCAGCTGCGGGTTGAGCCCGCCCCGGGTGAGCCGGGACAGCACCGGTGGCCCCAACCAGGTCAGCAGCGCGCCGTACGCGAGCAGGTAGACCGCGGCGGTCATCGACGGCGCTTCTGGGCGCTCGACGACCGCAATGCCGCCTTGAGCTGCGCGGACTCGTCGGCGGACATCTGTTCGACGAAGAACGCCAGCACAGCCTCGGGTTTCCCGCCGGCCTCGAAGGCCGCCCGCATCAGATTCGCCGACCGCTGCTCACGCGTCATCGTCGCCCAGTAGCGGTAGGCCTTACCCTCTCGCTCACGCCGCACCCAGCCCTTGCGATGCAGATTGTCCAGGGTGGAAAGCACGGTGGTGTAGGCGATCTGACGTGCGTCGGTCAGTTCCTCGAAAACCTCCCGCACCGTGACGCCGTCCTCGCGCCCCCACACCCGGTCCATCACCGTCGCCTCGAGGTCACCGAAGCCTCGCTGCTGCATGCACACCTCCGTTCCGCACGGCCAATCTACGCCTTGACTACGTAGATCGCGTGTCAACCCGTCGGGCAGGTACCGGCCGCCTCGCGCAGCACCCGCGCCGACGGCGCGTCGACCGGCAGTCCGTACCCGCGCAGCACCGCGGCGAACTGCACCGCGTACTGACACCAGAACGCCCGGTTCGGCGGCATCCACACCGCCGGCTCGCTATCGCCCTTGTTCTGGTTCGTCGGGCCGTCGACCGCCAGCAGATTCGCCGGGTCATTGGCGAAACGCAAGCGCAGCTCGTCAGACCAGTTGCGGGCACCCAGATCCCAGGCCAGCGCGAGCGGGACGATGTGGTCGATCTGCACCGAGGCCCCGATCTGGTTGCCACGCACGAAGGCGACGGTGGCGTTGGTGTAAGGATCGACCAGCGTTCCTGTCGCGACGGCGGTCGGGCAGCGCGTGATCGCCACATACGTCTTCTCGACGAGATCGCGATTCAGGATGTCATTGCGGGTGTCGCATCCGTTGCGGCCGCCGGGTGCGTCATTGTCGTCGTCCCAGGACTCGCCGAACGCGTCGCGGCGGTAGTCGTAGCCGGGTACCCGGACCGGAATCTCGACGACCCCGGCCAGCACGTCGGCACCGGGGGCGATGGTCGGGGTGTCGGCCTGCGCCGCGTACCGGGCCGAACCGGCTCCGGGCTCCGTGCTGACCTGCACCGCCACCACGACCGCCAGCGCGACACCGGCACCCAGCAGGCCGACCCGCTTCACGACTTGTCCAGGTATTGGACCCGATCGGAGTCGGAGAACGGCGCGGCCAGCACGTCCAGACCGGGTTGGTACGGATTCTGCAGGTAGGCCGCCTCACAGAACGTGCGGGCGTCCTGGATGATTCCGAGATGGTCGGCCAGGGACAGGAACCTCAGCGTGGTGAGACGTCCGGACTGGTTGTAGCCCAAAACATCTCCTTCCTGGCGTTCCTGCAAATCGAGGTCGGCCAGAGCGAATCCGTCCAGCGTGCCCGCCACCGCCCGCAGCCGCTCACCGGCCTTCGAACTCTCCGGCATCCTGGTCACCAACAGACACAGGCTCGGATGCTGACCACGCCCGATGCGCCCGCGCAGTTGATGCAGCTGGCTGATACCGAACCGGTCGGCGTCCATCACCACCATCATGGTGGCATTGGGCACGTCGACGCCGACCTCGATGACCGTGGTGCAGATCAGCACGTCGATCTCACCGGCCCGGAACGCCGACATCACCGCGTCCTTTTCCTCGGGCGCCAGCCGTCCGTGCATCAGGCCCAGCCGCAGTCCGGAGAGCGGACCGGTGCGTAACCGTTCCAGCACCTGCAGGACGGTGATCGGAGGCGGACCGTGCTCGTAGGCGTTTTTCTTGTCCGGTTCCTCGTCGATACGCGACGCCACCACATAGGCCTGGCGACCGGCGGCCACCTCTTCGACGATGCGCGCCCACGCCCGGTCCAACCAGGACGGCTTGTCCTTGGTGAACACCACATTGGTGGCGATGGGCTGACGTCCGCGGGGCAGTTCGCGTAGTGTCGAGGTTTCCAGATCGCCGAACACCGTCAGCGCGATGGTGCGCGGGATCGGTGTCGCCGTCATCACCAACAGGTGTGGCGTGATCCCACCACTTGCTTTGGCGCGCAACCGGTCCCGCTGCTCGACACCGAATCGGTGCTGTTCGTCCACCACCACCATACCCAGCTGGTGGAATTCCACCGACTCTTGGATGATCGCGTGCGTGCCGACCACGATTCCGGCTGTGCCGGAATATATCTCGTCGCGCGCCTGACGCTTCTGCTGTGGTGACATCGATCCGGTGAGCAGCGTGACGGCGGTGGCGTCATCCGCAGCCCCCAGCTCACCGGCCATCGCCAGCGGCCCCAGCACCTGGCGAATGGAGCGGTAGTGCTGGGCGGCCAACACCTCGGTGGGCGCCAACAACGCGCATTGCAGGCCGGCGTCGACCACCTGCAGCATCGCCAGCACAGACACGATGGTCTTGCCGGAACCGACCTCACCCTGCAGCATCCGGTTCATCGGCCGGGTCTTGGCGAGTTCGGCGGAGATCACGTCGAGCACCTCGCGCTGCCCACCGGTCAACTCGAAAGGCAACCGTGTCTGCAGGGCGGCGGCCAAACCGTCCGCCCGCAGCGGTGCCGCCGGGCCGGTCTCACCGAGCTCGCCGTAGCGCCGGGCCACCAATGCCCACTGCAGACCGATCGCCTCGTCGTAGGTCAACCGTTCCTGCGCCGCCGCCCGCTCGACGGCGTTCTCCGAGACGTGGACCCCGCGCAGCGCCCTGTCCTCGGACATCAGATCCCACTGCTGCAGAAAGCTTTTCGGCAAGAGTTCGGGAATCGGGTCGAGCACGGCCAGCACCTGGCAGATGCAGGCGTAGATGTCCCAGCTCTGCAGCTTCTTCGTCGCCGGGTAGATCGGGAAGAACTCACGTTCGAAGGCGGCCAACACATCCGAACCTGATTCTCCGGAGGCGTCGGCGATCTTCTTGAACGAGCGGGTGCCGATGGTCCGTCCACCCGGCGCCCCGATGACCAGGAACGCCGGATGCGACAGCTGGACCGTATTCCTGAAGTAGCCGACCTCGCCGGAAAG
Source organism: Mycobacterium sp. MBM (assembly GCA_021648845.1). Lineage (GTDB taxonomy): Bacteria > Actinomycetota > Actinomycetes > Mycobacteriales > Mycobacteriaceae > Mycobacterium. The sequence continues at coordinate 39,160 of JAKJHY010000005.1, forward strand.
CATGACTCTGGTGCCTTCGGTCAGGCTGCCGATCAGGTAGTCGGCGTTGAAGAAGGTGGCGGTGATGGGTGGGTTGCGCTCACCGAGGGTGACCCGCAACAACTTGCGGGGCCGCCTGCCCGGCTGCGGTTTCATCTGCCGCACGTCGGTGGCGGTGATGACATCGACGAAGGTCACATGGGTGCCCTCCTCAAGTTCGATCGCCTCACCCTCTTCGCGCACATTCATACCGTCGCTGTATTTGCGCGGATAGTGACGCAGCAGATCGTTGACGGTGCGGATACCGAAGGCTTCTTCGAGCTTGTCCGCGGCCTTGGCCCCGACGATGGGTGAGAGCAGATCGTTGAGCGCAACCACCCTCACTCCACCCCGATCAGCAGGGCGTCGCCACCGTGATCGGTGCGGTAGCTGACCAATTCGGTGCCCAGATGCTGCTGGTGCACATGATCGCGCAACCGCTCCCCCACCTTCTCCTCGACGCCGGCACCGATCAGCACGGTCACCAGTTCACCGCCCGCGGCCAGCAGCAGGTCGATCAAACCGGCACCGGCCGAGGCCACGTCGCGGCCCACGATCAGCACCTCGTCACCTGAAATGCCGAGTCCGTCACCGGGTTTGCAATGACCGGCCCAGGTCAGCGCATCCTCATCGGCGATCCGCACCGAACCGTGCCGGGCACCGGCGGCGGCACGAGCCATCGTGTACCCGTCGTCCACGCCATGACGCGCCGCGTCGTGCACGGCCAGCGCCGCCAACCCCTGCACCATCGACGCGGTCGGCACCGGCACCACATCGATACCCCAACCGGTCGCCGCCGTACAGCCGGCCACCAGCTCCTCGGCGGCGACGAAACCATTGGGCAACACCATGATCTGGGCGGCGTCGGTGTCGACGAGCGCGCGCAACAACCGCTGCGCACTGATCGGTACGCCGTCCTGCGGGCACAGGACATGCGCACCCTCCCCGGTGAACAAGGCTGCCGCCCCCTCGCCCTCGACGACGGCGAGTACGGCGCGGTCCCGTCCAGCGGTGTGCACCGGACGAGCCCCGGTGAGCACGGTGATCTGGATGCCGCTGGGACGGCCGAGCGCGAGCCCGGCCTCCACGGCGGCCCCGGCATCGTCGGTGTGCACGTGCACCGAATGGGTTCCACCGGCGCCCGCGGTGATCGCCACCGAGTCCCCGAGGGCATCCAGCCTCGCGCGCAGGCCCTCCACGGCGTCGCCGCGGCAACCGTCGAGAAGGTACATCACCTCGAACTGCGGCGGCGCCGGCGCACCGAGGACAGGCTCCACCGTGGCGGCCGCCGGTTCATAGCGGTGCCGCCGGGGCACGGTGCCCACCAGGGTGGCGGTCAACGCGTCGAGCAGGACCAGCAACCCCCGCCCGCCGGCATCGACGACACCTGCCTCGGCCAGCACGTCGAGCTGATCGGTGGTGCGTTCCAGGGCAGCGACCGCCGCCGTCGCGGCCGCGGAAACGACGGCGGCGATATCGGCGGCCTCGGCGGCAGACGCCTCGGCGGTATCGGCGGATGCGCCGAGCACCGACACGATCGTCCCGGGCACTGCCTCGCCCATTGAGGCCACCACCAACCCCTCGGCGCAGCGCAGTGCCGCCGCGAAAGCCGGCCCGTCCACCTGCGAGAGCCGCCGTTGCGCCGTGACGTCGGCGAGGCCACGCAGAATCTGGGACAGGATCACCCCGGAGTTGCCGCGTGCGCCGCGCAGCGCACCGTCGGCCAGGCAGCCCGTCACCTCGACCAGGTCGTGACCCTCGCGTCCCTCCAGCGCGGACACCGCCGAACGCATGGTGAACAGCATGTTGGTGCCGGTGTCGGAATCGGCGACCGGGAAGACATTGAGCCGGTTGATCTCGTCGGTGTGGGCGATGAGGTGCCCGACGGCGGTGTGAGCCCAACGTCGCATCGCCGATGCGTCGAGCCGCGCAGCCGACATCTACACCTCCTGAAGCGTCGCACCAGCCGTGCGCGCCACAATAGTCACCGTGGCCGACAGCGCGGCCGCTGCTGCACAGGTTGTGGACAACGTGAGCGAGCGGAGTGAGCGAACAATCGGCACCGTTTTGGAGATCCGTTCACCGGGCCGGTATCCTGGTCCAGTTGTCGGGTCACCCGCTTTTTGGTTGTTGGCCCCCAAGTACTGATACGAGGAGTTCCAGACATGGCTGCCGTGTGCGATATCTGCGCTAAGGGCCCCGGCTTCGGCAAGTCGGTGTCGCATTCCCATCGCCGGACCAACCGTCGCTGGAACCCGAACATCCAGACCGTCAACGCCGTGACCCGCCCCGGCGGCAACAAGCAGCGGATGAACGTCTGCACCTCCTGCCTGAAGGCCGGCAAGGTCGCACGCGGCTAGTTTCGCCGCACGCCCGCCGCTACGGCAGGCGCCAGTCGATCGGTTCGGCCCCCAGCTGCGTGAGCAGTTCGTTGGTGCGGCTGAACGGCCGCGATCCGAAGAACCCGCGCGATGCCGACAGCGGTGACGGATGCACCGACTCGATGACCCCGCAGCCGCCCTCGACCAGCATCGGTTTCAGCGTCTGCGCATCACGTCCCCACAACACCGCCACCAGCGGCTGCGGCCGCGCGACCAAGGCCCGGATGGCGCACTCGGTGACGGCCTCCCAGCCCTTGCGACGGTGCGAGGCCGGTTCGCCCGGACGGACCGTCAGCACCCTGTTCAGCAGCATCACCCCCCGCTCGGCCCACGGGCTCAGATCCCCGTTGGCAGGGGTCGGGTAACCGAGATCGGTGCCGTACTCGGTGAAGATGTTGATCAGGCTGCGCGGGACGGGACGGACATCCGGGGCCACCGAGAAACTCAGTCCCACGGCGTGACCGGGTGTGGGGTACGGGTCCTGTCCGACGATCAGCACCCGCACCGCGTCGAACGGAAACGTGAACGCCCGCAAGACGTTGCCCCCAGCGGGCAGGTACTGGCGACCGGCCGCCAGCTCGGCGCGCAGGAACTCCCCCAGTTCGGCCACCTGCGGTGCCACCGGCTGCAGCGCACGCGCCCAACCGGGTTCGACGAGATCTGTCAACGGGCGTGGTGTCACGAGGCCTCAAACTAGCGTGCCGCCCGTTCAGTAGGACTGCCAGCCCGTATTTCCGAGCCAGGGCGCTCCGTCGACGTGCACCCCCGGCGCCCCGTCGAGCACCCGGCCGATCACCCGCCAGCCCGGCGGTACCGCCCCGGGGAACGTGGCCACCAACGCATGATCCTCGCCGCCACCGAACACCCAGTCCCAGCCGTCGGCTCCGGTTGCCGCCGCGGCATCGGACAATGCGGCAAAGTCCGGGCGCAGCGCCTCTCGCGACAGATCGACCGCGACCCGGGACGCGGCGGCGATGTGACCGAGATCGGCCAGCAGACCGTCGGACACATCGGTCATCGCGGTGGCCCCGGCATCGGCGGCCACCAGCCCCTGCCCGTAGGGCGGTTTCGGCACCAGATGCCGCGCACGCAATGCGGCAGGCTCGTTGATTCGGTTGAGCCACAACGCATATCCGGCGCCGGAGCGGCCGAGGTCACCGGCCACGGCGACCACGTCACCGGGCTGGGCGCCCTCTCGCCGCACCGGGGCGCGGCCGCCGAGATCACCGAGCACCGTCACCGACACCACCCACTGCGGCGCGCTCACCAGGTCACCGCCTGCAATACCGGCACCGCAGCGGCCGGCCTCGTCCCACATACCGTCCGACAGCGCCTGCGCAGCCGACGCCGGGGTGTCCGGCGGCGCGCCGAATGCCACCACGAACGCCGTCGGTGCCGCACCCATCGCCTCGATGTCGGCGGCGTTCTGGGCGATCGCCTTGCGGCCGATATCGTGTGGCGTCGACCAGTCCAGCCGGAAATGTCGATCCTGCACCAGCATGTCGGTCGACACCACGGTGCGGCCGTCGGCGGTGGTGATGACGGCGGCATCGTCGCCGGGCCCCAGGGTCACCGCCGCGGGCTGGCGCCGGTCCGCGACGATCCGATCGATGATGCCGAACTCACCGACCTGTGCCAACGTCGGCTCGTTGTCGCTCATCTCACCGTCCTGCGTCGGGGTTCCTGGCCTGAACACTCCCGCGACCTGCGGTACGTTTGGTCCCTGCGGCGACGAGTCTATGCAGCGGAAACGGAGGGCACACCCAGTGGTGGAAGCATTCATGCTGATTCAGACCGAGGTGGGCCGCGCCGAGGTCGTCGCGAAACAGCTGGCCGGGCTGCCCGGCGTGCACACCGCGGAGTACGTGACCGGCCCCTACGATGTGGTGGCCCGAATCGGCGCCGGGAACCCGGATGAGCTGCAGCGCGATGTCGTGTCGAAGGTCCAGCAGGTGGCCGGCATCACCCGAACCCTGACCTGCCCGATCGCCGAGACGCAGCATCCCTAGAGTTAGCGGTGTGAGCGAACCCGATGAGCATGACGGCCCGCCCCGGTCGCTGATCATCGCCGCGGTCGGAGTCGCGGTCGCCGCGGTCATCGTGGTGCTCACCTTCGCCGCGACCCGGCAAGCCGCCCCGCCGGAGCGGCCGGTGGCCATCGCCGCCGCCCCGGCCCCGCAGGCCGACAGCCCGCAGTGCGCGGCGTTGCTGGCGGCACTTCCCGAACAACTGGGTGACTACCGTCGCGCACAAGCCGTGGAGCCGGTTCCCGCCGGTGCCGCCGCATGGCAGGCCGACCCCGACGCCGACGCGGTCATCCTGCGATGCGGCCTGGACCGACCGGCCGATTTCGTGGTGGGCGCACCGTTGCAGGTCGTCGACGAGGTGCAGTGGTTCGAGGTCAACGCCTACGGGATCAGCACCTGGTTCGCCGTCGACCGGGGTAGCTATGTGGCGCTCACGCTGCCGTCCGGATCGGGGCCGACGCCCATCCAGCTGATCTCCAAGGCGATCGCAAAGACCATGCCCGCCCAGCCACTGGATCCCGGGCCGGCCCGCTAACGCAGGCCGGTCCCGCGGGCCACCGCGGTCTCGACCATCGTCGCCAGCAGCGTCGGGTAGTCCACCCCGCTGGCCGCCCACATCCGCGGATACATCGAGATGGTGGTGAATCCGGGCATCGTATTGATCTCGTTGATGACCGGGCCGTCCTCGGTGAGGAAGAAGTCCACCCGGGCCAGGCCCTGGCAGTCGATGGCGCGGAACGCCCGGATCGCCAGCGCACGCAGCTCGTCGGCGACCTCGTCGTCGACCTTGGCAGGGACGTCGAGCTCGGCGGCGTCATCGAGATATTTGGTGGCGAAATCGTAGAAGGTGTCCTCACGGTCCCGCACCCCGGCCACCCGGATCTCCCCGATCTCGCTGGCTTCGACTCGGCCGTCCGGAAACTCCAGGACACCGCACTCAAGTTCGCGTCCGATGATGGCGGCCTCGACGATGACCTTCGGATCATGGCGGCGGGCATCGGCGATCGCCGCGTCCAACTGATCCCAGGTGGTGACCCGGTTGACCCCGATCGAGGAGCCCCCGCGGGCGGGTTTGACGAATACCGGCAGCCCGAGGCGCTCGCGGTCATCCAGGCTCACGGTGTCCTGCTGGGCGCGCAGCACCACGTGATCGCCGATCGGCAGCCCATCGGCCACCAGCAGCTTCTTGGTGAACTCCTTGTCCATGCCGGTGGCGCTGGCCAGCACCCCGGCCCCCACATAGGGCACTCCGGCCAGTTCGAGCAGACCCTGGATGGTGCCGTCCTCGCCGTAGGGGCCGTGCAGTACCGGGAACACGACGTCCACGGATGCCAGTACCTCACCGGCCCCCTCGCCCAGCGACAGCAGTTCGCCCTTGCGCACCGGGTCGGTAGCCAGCGCGAGCGCGGTACCGTCGGCCACGTTCGGCAGCTCACCGGCGGTGATCGCCAACGTCTCGGGCTTACCGTCGGTCAGCACCCAGCTGCCGTCCGGCGTGATCCCAACGGCCACCACCTCGAATCGCTGCGGGTCGAGGTTGCGCAGGATGCTTCCTGCCGAAACACAGGAAATCCCGTGCTCAGAACTGCGTCCGCCATAGACGACGGCGACACGGGTACGGGCACTCACAACCTGCAGAGGCTACCGGCTGGGAGGCCGGCAAGGCCGCTCAGGCCAGCGCACGCTCGATATCGGCGACGATATCGTCGGTGTCCTCGATGCCCAGTGAAATCCTGGCGAAGCCGGCCGGCACCGGGTCTCCCCACCGCGCGCGGCGGTCGACGCAGGTGTGGATACCGCCGAAACTGGTGGCCGCCACCAGCAGCGCGCTGCGCTCGACGAGGCGGTGCACCGCGTCGGCATCGGCCAGTTCCACCGACACCAGGCCGCCGAACCGGCGCATCTGCTCGACCGCGAGCGGGTGCGACGGATCCTGGGGCAGGCCCGGGTAGCGCACCGAGCGCACCGCCGGATGATCACGCAACATCAGCGCCACCGCCTGGGCATTGCGGCACTGCCGTTCGATACGCAGCCCGGCGCTACCCAGACTGCGCAGCACCAGCCAGGCCTCGAACGTGCCGAGCACCGGGCCGGCCAGCAGCCTGTCCCGTTCCACGGCTGCCATCAACTCCGGGTGTGAGCCCGCCACGTAGCCGGCCAGCAGATCACTGTGCCCGGACAGCGCCTTGGTGGCGCTGGCGACGACCAGGTCCGCCCCCAGTGACAGCGGTTGCAGTCCCAGCGGGGTCACCGTGGTGTTGTCGACCACCAAGGTGGCGCCGCGGGACCGGCAGCTGGTGGCCAGCCGGTGCAGGTCGACCACATCCAGCGTCGGGTTCACCGGGGTCTCGGCGAGGACCACATCGGCGTGTTCGGCCGCCGCACACATCTGGGCCGCGGTGGCTTCCACGACGGTGACACCCAGTGGCGCCAGGTATTCGGCGGCGTAGCGGCGCACCTGGTAGTAGCCGTCGGCGGGCACGACCAGGGTGGTGCCCGGCGTGACGAGTACCCGAAGCGCCGCGCTGATGGCTCCCATACCGGAGCCGAAGGTCAGCGCCGTCGCGGCGCCCTCCAGCTCCGCGAGCGCCGATTCCAACTGGCGCCAGGTCGGATTCGACATCCGCCCGTAGGTGTCCAGCGGTTCGGATTCGTCCGGCGACAGGTGAAAGGCCGACGCCGGGACCGGCACCGGCGCCACCGGCTCACCTGGGACAGCTTGCAGACCAACCGCATTCACGGTGCGGGTGGAATCTCCGTAGCTTTCCATGCTGTTCTCCCGTCGCCTTGCTCGCCCCGGGGGCCACTCACTCCGGCTTCGTACTGCGTCCGAGCAACAACATCACGGCCTGCTCCACGGACAGACCGCGGTGGCAGACCTGGTGCACTGCATCGGTGAGGGGCATCTCGACGTCATAGCTCGACGCCAGCGCCAGCACCGACTGACACGACGTGACCCCCTCGGCGACATGACCCTGCGCGGCACGCAGCGCGGACTCCATCGAACCGCCCTGCCCCAGCCGCATGCCGAAGGACCGGTTGCGTGACTGCGGCGACGTACAGGTGGCCACCAGGTCACCGACACCGGCCAGACCGGCCAGCGTGGCACCTTTGGCGCCCAACGCGATTCCCAGCCGCATGATCTCGGCGAGCCCGCGGGTGATGATCGCCGCCGAGGTGTTCTCGCCGAGCCCGACCCCGGCTGCCATCCCGCAGGCCAGTGCGATCACGTTCTTGCACGCACCGCCGATCTCGGCGCCGATCACATCGGCGTTGGTATACGGGCGGAAGTAGGCAGTCGACAGCGCACGCTGCAGGGCCACCGCCCGGCCCGAGTCGGTGCAGGCGACCACCGTGGCGGCCGGCTGCTCGTCGGCGACCTCCTTGGCCAGGTTCGGTCCGCTCACCACAGCCACCCGGGCCGGGTCGGCACCGGTCACCTGAGAGATCACCTGGCTCATCCGCATCAAGGTGTCCAGTTCGATGCCCTTGGCCAAGCTGACCAGGGTGCTGTCATCCCCGATGAGGTCCTTCCAGGACTCCAGGTTGGACCGCAACGTCTGGGACGGCACGCCCAGTAACACGGTGCAGGCCCCCGCCAGCGCCTCGGCCGCATCACCGGTGGCCCGGATCCCGGCGGGCAACGGGGTATCCCCCAGGTAGTCCGGATTGCGGTGCGAGGCATTGATCTCGTCGGCCAAGTCGGGCCGGCGGGTCCACAGCATCACGCTGTTGCCCGCATCGGCAAGCACCTTGGCCAGCGCCGTTCCCCACGCACCGGCTCCCATCACTGCGGCTTCGACCACGTCTCAACCCTAGCTGGCCCGCAACGACTGGCAGGATGGCGGATATGAAGGGCACCAGCGCGCAGCCGGAGGTCGGTGTGCTGATCGCGGTGAAGCGGCTGACCGATGCCAAGACCCGGCTGGCTCCGGTGCTCTCCGCGCCGGCACGGGAGAGCCTGGCGCTGGCCATGTTGGTGGACACCGTCAACGCGGCCTCGGCGGTGGCGGCCGTGAGTTCGATCACCGTGGTCACCCCGGACTCCGGCGCCGCGGCCGCGGCCCGGGAACTCGGGGCGCAGGCGGTGCTGGACCCCACCCCTGCCGGGCACCCCGACCCGTTGAACAATGCGCTCATCGCCGCGGAGTCGGCGGTCGGCCTGACCAACATCGTTGTCTTGCAAGGTGACCTGCCGGCCCTGCGATCCGAGGAACTGGCCGGCGCATTGGCGGCTGCGGGCGAGTTCGCGCGCAGCTTCGTCAGTGATCGGCACGGCACCGGCACGTCCGCTCTGTTTGCCTTCGATGTGCCGCTGGACCCTCGGTTCGGATCGGAATCGACACGCCGCCATGCCGATTCGGGAGCGGTGGAACTGCACGGCCATTGGCCCGGACTGCGATGCGATATCGACACCCCAGACGATCTCACCACCGCCGTGCGCATCGGGCTCGGACCGGCAACCCACCGGGTGGTGGGCGCACTGCCGTGCACCGGCAGCGACGGCTGAGCGCGGCGCGCACTGGAATGCGCGGTGGGGATAGGCAATGATCGAAGGATGACCGACGCCGATACAACGACTGCTGACACCGAGTGGACGCCGGCCGAGGCCGTGGACAGCTCCCCCGACGCACCACCGGCGGAGACCACTGCCGCCGAGGAGAACGCGCTTCCCGAGGATCGCTACCTCAATCGTGAGCTGAGCTGGCTGGACTTCAATGCCCGGGTGTTGGCGCTGGCCGCCGACACCTCCTTGCCGCTGCTGGAGCGGGCCAAGTTCTTGGCCATCTTCTCCTCAAATCTCGACGAGTTCTACATGGTGCGCGTCGCGGGTCTGAAACGTCGCGACGAGATGGGGTTGTCGGTGCGGTCGGCAGACGGACTGTCCCCGCGCGAACAATTGCGCCGCATCGGTGAGCGCACCCAGCAGATATCCAGTCGGCACGCCCAAGTGTTCATGGAGGCGGTGCGGCCTGCACTGGCCGAGAAGGGCATCGTGATCGTCAGCTGGTCGGACCTCGACGACGACGAACACGCGACGCTGTCCACGTACTTCCACGAGCAGGTCTTCCCGGTGCTCACACCGCTGGCGGTGGACCCGGCCCACCCGTTCCCTTTCGTCAGCGGGTTGAGCCTGAATCTGGCCATCAGCGTCCGTCAGCCCGATGACCGCACTCAGCACTTCGCCCGAATCAAGGTTCCGGACAACGTCGATCGCTTCATCGAATTGTCGCGCCGGGAAGGCGAGGACGGCACCCCGGGCCCGGTGCGCTTCCTGCCGTTGGAAGAGTTGATCGGCGCCTTCCTGCCAGTGCTGTTCCCCGGTCTGGAGATCGTCGAGCAGCACGCGTTCCGGATCACCCGCAATGCGGACTTCGAGGTCGCCGAGGACCGCGACGAGGATCTGTTGCAGGCATTGGAGCGCGAGTTGGCCCGGCGCCGGTTCGGTTCCCCGGTGCGCCTCGAGGTTGCCGACGATATGACCGAGAACATGCTCGAGCTGTTGTTGCGCGAACTCGATGTCCACCCCGGTGATGTCATCGAGGTGCCTGGGCTGCTCGACCTTTCGTCACTGTGGCAGATCTACGGGTTGGACCGGCCCGACCTCAAGGACCGTCCGTTCGTGCCGGCCACCCCCGCCGCGTTCGGTGAACGGGAGACGCCGAAGAGCATCTTCTCCACACTGCGCGACGGCGACGTACTGGTGCACCATCCGTACGACTCGTTTTCCACGACCGTGCAGCGTTTCATCGAACAGGCCGCGGCGGACCCGAACGTGCTGGCCATCAAGCAGACTCTGTACCGCACCTCGGGCGACTCTCCGATCGTCAACGCGCTGATCGACGCCGCCGAGGCGGGTAAGCAGGTCGTCGCCCTGGTGGAGATCAAGGCACGGTTCGACGAACAGGCCAACATCAAATGGGCGCGTGCACTCGAACAGGCCGGTGTGCACGTGGTCTACGGACTCATCGGGTTGAAGACCCATTGCAAGACCGCACTGGTGGTGCGCCGTGAGGGTTCGACGATCCGACGCTACTGCCATATCGGGACGGGTAACTACAATCCGAAAACCGCGCGGCTGTACGAGGATGTCGGGCTGTTGACCGCCGCACCGGATATCGGCGCGGACCTGACCGACTTGTTCAACTCGCTGACCGGATACTCCCGCAAGGTGTCCTACCGCAACCTGCTGGTCGCGCCGCACGGCGTACGCAAGGGCATCATCGGGCGCATCGAGCAGGAGACCGAAGCCCACCGCCAGAACGGGCAGGGCCGAATCAGGCTGAAGGCCAACGCACTGGTCGACGAACAGGTGATCGACGCGCTCTACCGGGCATCGGAGGCCGGCGTCCGGGTAGAGGTCGTCGTGCGCGGGATCTGTGCGCTCCGGCCCGGCCAGGACGGGTTGTCGGAGAACATCGTGGTGCGCTCGATCCTCGGCCGTTTCCTGGAACACTCACGAATCATTCACTTCCGCGCCATCAACGAGTTCTGGATCGGTAGTGCCGACATGATGCATCGTAACCTGGACCGCCGTGTGGAAGTCATGGCGCAGGTCAAGGATCCGCGGCTGACGGCCCAACTCGATGAGATGTTCGAGTCCGCCATGGATCCGACGACCAGGTGCTGGGAGCTTCAGGCGGACGGTCGCTGGAATGCGCTACCGCTACCCGGTCAGACCGTGCGCGATCACCAAGTGGCACTGATGGCGAGACATCGCTCACCTTGATCACGTCGACTGTCGGCCACTGACAACACCTAGGAGTTGATGTGTCGGACAGCTCGTCCCGCAAGAAGGTGACGACGGTACATGCCGCCGGAGCGGTGTTGTGGCGCGACCTCGCGGGATGCACGGAGGTGGCGATCGTGCACCGCCCACGCTATGACGACTGGTCGCTGCCCAAGGGCAAGGTCGATCCCGGGGAGACCCACCCGGTGACCGCTGTGCGGGAGATCCGGGAGGAGACCGGGTTTCAGAGCCGCCTCGGACGCAGGCTCGGCGTCGTCCATTATCCGGTGGACGGTGCCGTGAAGCGGGTCGTGTACTGGGCCGCCGGCGCCGGCGACGGTGAGTTCGTCGCCAACGACGAGGCCGATCAGCTGCTCTGGTTGCCCCCCAAGGAGGCGATGAAGCGGCTGCACTACCACCTGGACCGTAAGGTTCTGCGCCGCTTCGCCAAAGCTCCCGCCGCTACGCAGACCACCCTCATCGTGCGCCATGGCCGAGCCGGATCGCGGTCGAAGTACAAAGGTGAGGATTGCAAACGACCGCTGGACAAGCTGGGTCGGGCGCAGGCCGAGTCATTGGTGTGTCAACTACTTGCCTTCGGGGCCACCGAACTTCACGCCGCTCCTCGGGCGCGGTGTCTGCAAACACTGGAGCCGCTGGCACAGGAGATCGGCGCAGACATCGACATCGAGAAGACCCTCACCGAAGAGGCCTACACGGCCGACAAGGAGGCGGGCCGTGCGCGGGTTCTGGAGATCGCCTCCGGGTCAGCCGATGTGACACCGGTGGTCTGCACCCAGGGCAAGGTGATCCCCGACCTCATCGCCTGGTGGTGCGAACGCGACGGTATCCGCCCGGACAAGTCACGCAACCGCAAGGGCAGCACCTGGGTGTTGTCCTCGGCGGGGGGCCGGCTGGTCGCCGCCGACCATATCGGCAGCCCGCTGGCCATTCTGGACTGACGATCCCGCCAGGCCGACCGGCCACACCCAAAAGCACCCCAGAACTTCCGTTCTGGGGTGCTTCTGGGATGAATCCGGAATTACTTGCGGCCGCGCTTGACCGGAGCCTTCTTGGCCGGCGCCTTCTTGGCGGGGGCCTTGGCGACAACCTTCTTGGCCGGTGCGGCCTTCTTGGCCGGAGCCTTCTTCGCCGGAGCCTTCTTGGCCGGTGCGGCCTTCTTGGCGGCCGGGGCCTTCTTGGCCGGAGCAGCCTTCTTCGCTGCCGGTGCGGCCTTCTTGACCACAGCCTTCTTGGCCGGCGCAGCCTTCTTGGCCGGTGCGGCCTTCTTGGCCGGAGCGGCCTTCTTCACTGCCGCCTTCTTGGCCGGTGCGGCCTTCTTGGCGGCGGTGCGCTTGGCCGGGGCCGCTGCCACACCACGCTTGACGGCCGGGCCGTCCGCCGGGAGACGCTGCGCGCCAGAGACAACCGCCTTGAACTGAGCGCCCGGGCGGAAGGCCGGAACCGACGTCGGCTTGACCTTGACCGTCTCACCGGTGCGCGGGTTACGTGCCACCCGGGCGGCGCGGCGGCGCTGCTCGAAGACGCCGAAGCCGGTGATGGTGACGCTCTCGCCCTTGTGCACGGCACGCACGATCGTGTCGACGATGTTCTCAACCGCGGCAGTAGCCTGTCGACGATCGGTGCCCAACTTGGTTGTGAGTGCGTCGATGAGCTCTGCTTTGTTCATGCAAACCCTCCGAAGTCCAGTGGTCCACCTTGGACCGACTAGAGGACACGGTAAACCTATTTGCCGGATATTTCCAAGAGCCACGCGCAGTTTCATACGTAGCTGGCGGGTATTCGGCAATGAGATTGCCCCACTTGGGCAGTGGTACCGGCGTCCGAGAATGTGGTTGCCGGGCCATATTTGGCGGCCCTCGAGGCACCGAAATCAGGCAGGCAGAGTTCTCGGTTTGAAGCTCGGCCTGACCTTCTCATAGGCCTCGATTTCATCCTGTTTCCGCAGCGTAAGGCCTATATCGTCAAGACCCTCCAACAGTCGCCAGGCGGTGTAGTCATCAATCTTGAACGGCAGCAGGACCGTTCCAGCGGCGATGGTCCGATCTTGAAGATTTACAGTGATTTCCAAGCCCGGATTCTGCTCGATCAGCTTCCAGAGAAGTTCGACATCATCGTGGGACACTTCGGCGGCCAAAAGACCCGCCTTGCCGGCGTTGCCCCGAAAAATATCGGCGAAGCGGGGTGAGATGACGACCCGGAAGCCGTAGTCCATGAGCGCCCAGACGGCGTGTTCGCGCGAGGATCCGGTCCCGAAATCGGGGCCGGCGACCAATACCGATCCCCTGTCGAATGGCGGCAAATTCAAAATGAAGGACGGGTCATTGCGCCACGCCGCGAACAAGCCGTCCTCGAAACCCGTTCGGGTGACGCGCTTCAAATACACCGCCGGGATGATCTGGTCGGTGTCGACATTGGAACGGCGCAACGGCACGCCGATCCCGGTGTGAGTGGTGAAAGCCTGCATATCTTGATGCTCCTAACGGTTCGAAGGCCTAGTGGGCGGCGGCGACCGGGTCGAGATCGGCCGGGGAGGACAGCGTGCCGCGTACCGCGGTGGCCGCCGCCACCGCGGGCGACACCAGATGGGTGCGCCCACCCTTGCCCTGCCTGCCCTCGAAATTGCGGTTCGAGGTCGACGCGCAGCGCTCGCCGGGGGCGAGCTGGTCGGGGTTCATGCCGAGGCACATCGAGCAACCCGCCTGGCGCCATTGGGCGCCGGCGGCGGTGAAGATCTCGCCCAGACCCTCGGATTCGGCTTGCATGCGGACCCGCATGGACCCCGGAACCACCAGCATGCGTACTCCGTCGGCGAGCCTGCGACCCTGCAGAATTTGCGCAACCACACGCAGATCTTCGATTCGCCCGTTGGTGCACGATCCGACGAAGACCGTGTCGACCGGGATCTCGCGCATCGGGGTGCCGGCGCGAAGGTCCATATAGGTCAACGCTTTCTCCGCCGCCTGTTTGGCATCGTCGTCGAGCATATCCTCGGGATCGGGAACCACGTCCGACAGCGCGACGCCCTGCCCCGGGTTGGTGCCCCAGGTGACGAATGGGCTCAACGTGGCGGCGTCGATGAAGACCTCGGTGTCGAATGTGGCGCCCTCATCGGTGTGCAACTCACTCCAGGCCGCTACCGCGGCATCCCAATCGGCGCCGGTCGGGGCGTGCGGACGGCCCTTGAGGAACTCGAAGGTGGTGGCGTCGGGTGCGACCATGCCCGCTCGGGCGCCCGCCTCGATACTCATATTGCAGATCGTCATCCGGCCCTCCATCGACAAGGATTCGATGGCGCTGCCCCGGTATTCGATGACGTGCCCCTGCCCACCGCCGGTGCCGATCTTGGCGATGACGGCCAGGATGATGTCCTTGGCGCTGACCCCTTCGGGCAGCTCGCCGTCGACGTTGACCGCCATCGTCTTGAACGGTTTGAGCGGAAGCGTCTGGGTGGCCATCACATGTTCGACCTCAGATGTACCGATACCCATGGCAATCGCACCGAATGCACCGTGGGTCGAGGTGTGGCTGTCGCCACACACGACGGTCATGCCCGGCTGCGTGAGACCCAACTGCGGGCCGATGATGTGCACGATGCCCTGCTCGGCGTCACCCATCGGGTGCAACCGGATACCGAACTCCGCGCAGTTGCGGCGCAGCGTCTCGACCTGGGTTCGCGACACCGGATCCGCGATCGGCTTGTCGATATCGACCGTCGGCACGTTGTGATCCTCGGTGGCGATGGTGAGATCCGGACGGCGGACCCGGCGTCCGGCCAGCCGTAGACCGTCGAAGGCCTGCGGGCTGGTGACCTCGTGCACGAGGTGCAGATCGATATAGATCAAGTCGGGTTCCTTCGCCGCACCTTCACCGGCACCACGCGAGACGACATGGTCGTCCCATACCTTCTCGGCCAGGGTGCGGGGTCGCGGACGTGGCTGTGTCTGCTGCATGGGTATCTCTATTCGACTCGGGCGTCCTGCCGTGACGGGCTGGCAATCTCACGATGCGGGACGCTAGTATCTCCCTGTGAGACAGGATAGCGGTATCGGCGTCCTCGACAAAGCGGTGGGCGTTCTGCACACGGTGGCCGAGTCACCATGCGGGCTGGCCGAACTGTGCGACCGCACCGGTCTACCGCGAGCCACCGCGCACCGGCTCGCCGCCGGACTTGAGGTGCATCGGCTGCTCGCCCGTGACAACGAAGGGCGTTGGCGGCTGGGCCCAGCGCTCACCGAATTGGCCGGGCAGGTCAACGATCCGCTGCTGGCCGCCGGGGCCGCGATCCTGCCGCGACTGCGCGAACTGACCGGCGAGAGCGTGCAGCTCTACCGCAGGGAAGGCACCTCACGGGTGTGTGTGGCCTCGCTGGAGCCGCCCGTGGGGCTGCGCGACACGGTCCCCGTCGGTACCCGCCTACCCATGACGGCGGGTTCGGGCGCCAAAGTGCTACTGGCCTATAGCGATCCCGCCACTCAGCAATCGGTGCTGGCGACCGCCAAATTCACCGAACGCACGCTGGCCGAAGTCCGCAAGCGAGGGTGGGCGCAAAGCGCTGCCGAACGAGAATCCGGTGTGGCCAGCGTGTCCGCTCCGGTGCGCGACGGCCGCGGCACGGTCATCGCCGCCATCTCGGTATCCGGCCCCATCGACCGAATGGGACGCCGACCCGGCTCGCGCTGGGCCGCCGACCTGTTGGCAGCGTCGGAAGCCCTCACTCGCCGCCTCTAGCAAACGTCGCATAAGGGCCCTATTGTCGAGACCACGAGCGCAGCAGCGCTGGCCGGAGGTGTCGATCACGGGTTCCCAGTCACCACAATGGTTGGCCACCGCACGCATGTTGCGGAGGTCCGGTTTCGGTGCGACCGGGCGCGACGTCGACGCCGTGGTGCACCAGGATCGGGCGGCGTACCTGGACGCGGTGCTCGCCCTCGACCCGGCGTCCGACCCCGGCGCCGTCGCCACACCGATGGGCTTCTATTCCACCCCGGCACTGCCGGCCGACGAGTCTGCCACCGCCCCCTTCGTGAACGAGATGCTGGCACAGATGCAGGATCTGTCCGGATGGTGGACGCGTCGCATGGTCGCGGTACGCCAGCCGCTGCGGGAGAAACTGACATTCGTCTGGCACAACCACTTCGCCACATCGGCGGAAAAGGTGGTCGCCGCAGAATTCATGGCGGCCCAGAACCAGACGCTGCGCACCCACGCGCTCGGCGACTTTCGCGACCTGGCATACGCGATGCTGACCGACTCCGCGATGCTGCGCTGGCTCGACGGTCTGGGAAACACCAAAGCGGCACCGAACGAGAACCTGTCCCGCGAGTTCATGGAGTTGTTCGCGCTCGGGCACGCCAACGGTTACACCGAAGCCGATGTGCGCGAAGGTGCCCGGGCGCTCACCGGTCGCTTCGACACCCCAGGCCGCGGTACGACTCTGGTGGCGGCACACCACGACGGTGGATCCAAAACCGTTCTCGGTGTGACGGGACCCCTTGGGGACACCGAGTTCTGCGACATCGTGCTCGGGCATCCCGCGTCGGCGCGGTTTGTCAGCTCGAAGCTGTGGCGGCTGCTGGCCGCGGACACCGATCCCACACCGGCCACCCTGGACCGGTTGGTCGCCGCGTACGGACCGAATCGTGATCTGAAAGCATTGACCAAGGCCATTTTTGTCGACCCCGACTTCATCACCGCCGCCGGCACTGCGGTGGTGACGCCGGTGGATTGGTTGATCGGGATGCTGCGCTCGCTATCGGTTCCGCTCGACGGCCCCCAGACACTGACCGCCTGCGATGTCGTGCTCAAGGTGATGGGTCAGCGCCCCTTCGCTCCCCCGGATGTCGACGGCTGGCCGCAGGGCCGGGTGTGGCTGTCCAATACGAGTGCGGCCGCGCGAGTCTGGGCGGCCGACCGATTCGTGCCGTTGGGCGATCTGTCGACGGTGACGCAGGCCCCGGCCGGCGACCGGATCGACGCAGCGGGATATCTGCTCGGCATCGGCGCATGGTCCGATACGACGGCGGCAGCTCTGAAGCCACTGACGGGCCGGCCCGACCGGCTCGTCGCCGCCGCCGTGAACACACCCGAGTACCTGACGGTCTGACGACGGTGAGGTGAGGAGTTCAGATGCCGGACATCAATCGCCGCAGGTTCCTGCTCGCCAGTGCGGGGGCGGCCGGGCTGGCCGCGGCTGCCGGAGCGGCGGTCACCCTGCCCCACATGCTCGACCGCGCTGAACAGCAGCCGCTTCCCGCCGACACCGGAATTCTGGTGATCCTCACGCTCTACGGTGGCAACGACGGCCTGAACACGGTGATCCCCTACACCGACAACGCCTACTACGACGCTCGCCCAGATCTGGCGTTCGGGCCCGACTCCACGATCGACTTGGACGGCACCTTCGGACTCAACCCCGCGCTGACCGGTCTGTCGGCCGCGTGGCACAACGACAATCTGGCCATCATTCGCGGTGTCGGCTACCCGAAACAGGACCGCAGCCACTTCCGTTCGATGGACATCTGGCAATCGGCCGCACCGGAGAATCCGACGACCA
Organism: Mycobacterium sp. MBM; assembly: GCA_021648845.1. Lineage (GTDB taxonomy): Bacteria > Actinomycetota > Actinomycetes > Mycobacteriales > Mycobacteriaceae > Mycobacterium. The sequence continues at coordinate 56,893 of JAKJHY010000005.1, forward strand.
CGGGCTGGATCGGCCGGTGGCTGGACGCCACCGGGGACGACCCATTGCGGGCGGTGAACATCGGCACGATCCTGCCACCAATGGCCATCGGCGAAAAGCACGTCGCAGCCGGACTTTCGGCGACCATCCCGAAGATGCCCGACGATATGTCGAAGGTCCTGGATGCGATGAGTGCGCCCGACCCGAACGACACCGACGCCATGGCCGCGGTACGTGCGGACTACCGGGACTACCGGTTGACCGATGACACCTTCCGGGATTTCACCGACAGCCCGCTACCCCAGACGGCGACGACCGATCTCGGCAAGCAACTCGCCGACGATCTCGAACTGGTGGCGCAATGCGTGCGCGCCGGGGTGCCGACCCGGGTGTACATGGTCTCCCTGGGTGGTTTTGACACCCACGCCAACGAGCGCGGCGATCAGCAGCGCCTGCTCACCGCCCTCAACGACGCCCTGGCCCCGTTCCTCAAACAGATGCGCAACAGCGCCTATGGACGCAACGTGGTGACGATGATCTATTCGGAGTTCGGCCGGCGGGTCGCCGCCAACGCCACCCAGGGCACCGATCACGGCACGTCCGGCCCGGTTCTGGTCATCGGAGAACCGGTACGCGGCGGCTTCTACGGCGATGCGCCCAGCCTGACCGACCTGCACGACGGTGACCTCAAGACCACGACCGATTTCCGAGATGTGTATCACGAACTGCTCGCCACGACGCTGGGCACCGACCCGGAGCCCGCGGTCGGGCCGGGACGGCGACCCATCGGTTTCTTGTGAGCGAGCCGCGTCACCAAAAGAGGTCCCAGGATTTCTCCTGGGACCTCTGTGTGTACCCCCGATGGGATTCGAACCCACGCTACCGCCGTGAGAGGGCGGCGTCCTAGGCCGCTAGACGACGGGGGCTAGAACTTCCGGTGAGCCAGCATAGCTCAGGAGCGTAAGCAGACCTAATCACCGACAGTGCTCTGATCGCTCATCGTGAGAGCGCTCATTGCAGCTGGGGTACCAGGACTCGAACCTAGAATGAGGGAATCAGAATCCCTAGTGTTGCCAATTACACCATACCCCATTTGATGCCCATCACCGCAGGTCAAGGCATCGGCCGACCCGATCAGCGGCGCAGAGGTTGTCTCCGCTGTGCTTTTCGGGCCGACGAACAGATTACCAAAGAATCGGAGCCACTTTTCACACCCCACCCCGTGCGGCCCGCAACCGGGCCAGGCTGCGGTCACGACCCAGCAACTCCATCGACTCGAACAGGGGCGGGCTGATCGTCGCGCCGGTCACCGCGACGCGGATCGGACCGAACGCCTTGCGGGGTTTGAGCTCGAGACCGTCCAGCAGTGCAGCCTTGAGCGCACCCTCGATCGAGGCCGTCGTCCATTCCGGGACGGCTTCCAGGGCGCTCAGGGCGGCATCGAGCACCGGCGCGGCTTCGGTCTTGAGTTCCTTGGCCGCCGCCTTCTCGTCCAGCACATAGGCGTCGTCGTTGAAGAACTTCAGCAGTTCCCACGCGTCGCCGAGGACCACGATGCGGGTCTGCACCAAGGCCGCCGCTTCGGCGAAGCCCGCCTCGTCCAGACCGGTGTCGTGGCCGTGCGCGCCAAGGTAGGCGCGCAGGCGAGCCGCGAAGTCCTCGGGTGCCAGGAGCCGGATGTGTTCGGCGTTGATGGCATCGGCCTTCTTCTGGTCGAACCGGGCCGGATTGGAGTTCACATTGACGACGTCGAAGGCCGCCACCATCTCATCCAGGCTGAACAGATCGTGATCGTCGGCGATCCCCCACCCAAGCAGCGCCAGATAGTTCAGCAGGCCCTCGGGGATGAAACCGCGGTCGCGGTGCAGGAACAGGTTCGACTGCGGGTCACGTTTGGACAGCTTCTTGTTGCCGTCGCCGAGAACGCTTGGCAGGTGCGCGAATTCGGGAATGCGGTCGGTGACGCCGATCCGGATGAGCGCCTGGTAGAGCGCGATCTGACGCGGCGTGGACGGCAGCAGGTCCTCGCCGCGCAGCACATGGGTGATCTTCATCAGCGCGTCGTCGACCGGATTGACCAACGTGTACAGCGGATCTCCGCTGGCGCGAGTGATCGCGAAATCCGGTACCACACCGGCGGCGAAGGTGGTCTCGCCGCGCACCAGGTCGTTCCAGGTCAGGTCGGTATCGGGCATTCGCAACCGCAGCACCGGTTTACGGCCCTCGGCAGTGAACGCGGCACGCTGCTCGTCGGTGAGGTCGCGGTCATAATTGTCGTAGCCCAGTTTGGGATTGCGGCCGGCGGCGACATGACGTGCTTCCACCTCTTCGGGCGTGGAATACGCCTCGTACACCTCGCCCGCGGCGAGCAGTTCGGCAATCACATCGCGATAGAGCTCGGATCGCTGTGACTGCCGGTAGGGCGCGTGCGGCCCGCCGATCTCCGGGCCCTCGTCCCAGTCCAGGCCGAGCCAGCGCAGCGCGTCCAGGATCGCGTCGTAGCTTTCCTGGCTGTCCCGCGCGGCGTCGGTGTCCTCGATGCGGAACACGAAGGCACCGCCGGTGTGCCGGGCGTAGGCCCAGTTGAACAGCGCGGTGCGCACCAGCCCGACGTGCGGGGTGCCCGTCGGCGAGGGGCAGAAACGTACCCGTACGGTCATCGCTATTTTCCTTTACGCACAACAGGATTGGACAGGGTGCCGATACCCTCGATGGTGATGCTGACGATGTCGCCGTCCTCGATCGGACCGACCCCCTCGGGGGTCCCGGTCAGAATCAGGTCACCGGGCAGCAGTGTCATGACCGCTGACACCCATTCGATGATGGCGCCGACATCGTGCAGCAGCATCGCGGTGTTGCTGTTCTGCCGGACCTCGATCTCCCCGACAGATCCATCCTCGGCCCGGTGGATCACCTCGGTGCGCAGGTCCAGCGCGGAGGGGTCGACAGCGGTCTCGATCCAGGGGCCGACCGGGCAGAAGGTGTCATGGCCCTTGGCCCGCATCCACTGGCCGTCCTGCTTTTGTTGGTCACGAGCGGAGACATCGTTGGCGATGGTGTAGCCGAGGATGTAATCGGCGGCCTTGGCGGCGGGCACGTCCTTGCAGGGCCGCTCGATCACGGCCACCAGTTCACCCTCGTGGTGCACCGGATGCGCATCGGCGGGCAGCTGGATGGGCACATTCGGGCCGATGATCGCGGTATTCGGTTTGAGGAAGATCACCGGGTCCTCCGGCGCCTCCGCACCCATCTCGAGGGCATGTGCGGCGTAGTTCTTGCCCATGCAGACGACCTTGCTGGCCAGGATCGGGGCCAACAGCCGCACATCGGCCAGTGGCCAACTGCGGCCGGTGAACGTCGGATTCCGCGACAGGTATTGCTCGGCGATCTCGCGGCATACCGCATCGGAGTTCGAGTCGCCTTCGATGACCACGAAGGCGACCCCGTCAGGACTGGCGATTCGACCGAGGCGCATGCATTCAGCCTAATGAGGCCCCTTGCCCACGCGCCGCGCGGCGTCGACCTTCGTCTGCAACAGGTCGCGGCGTTCCATATTGTGAGAAAGCAATTCAATATCATGAGATCGACGTGGCACCATGACGCCATGTCCACGTCGTCGATCGGCACCGCACGGCGATGGTCCATGCTGGTGATCGCGCTGACAGCCACCACGTGCGCCAACGTGTTCATCAACGGTGCGGCCTTCCTGATTCCGACCCTGCACAGTGAGCGCGGCGTCGACCTGGCCGCGGCGGGACTGCTCTCGGCCATGCCGAGCTTCGGACTCGTGCTCACGCTCATCGCCTGGGGATGGCTGGTGGACCGGGTCGGCGAGCGTCTGGTCCTCACCGTCGGCTCGGCGCTGACCGCCGCGTTCGCCTTCGGCGCGGCCTCGGTGCACTCGCTGTTCGCCGTCGGCGCGTTCCTGCTCCTGGGCGGGATGGCTGCCGCCAGCAGCAATTCGGCCAGCGGACGGGTGGTGGTCGGCTGGTTCCCACCCGAGCAACGCGGCCTGGCGATGGGGATTCGGCAGACCGCGACACCGCTCGGCGTCGGCCTTGGTGCTCTGGTGATACCGCGCGTCGCCGAAAGCCACGGCGTGGCCACCGCATTGCTGTTCCCCGCCGCCGTCTGCGTGCTGTCCGCGGCGATCTGCGCCATCGGCGTGCTGGATCCGCCTCGCCCGCCACGCGCCGAGGCGCCGGCCGAACACCTCGCCAATCCCTACCGCGGATCATCGATGCTGTGGCGCATCCATGCGGTCTCGGTGCTGCTGGTGATCCCGCAGGGCTTCTTGTGGACCTTCACCCTGGTGTGGTTGATGAGCGAACGTGGTTGGTCGGCAGCTTCGGCCGGCGCCCTGGTGACCGTCGCCCAAGTGCTCGGTGCCGGCGGCCGGATCGCGGCCGGCCGCTGGTCCGATATCGTGGGATCGCGGCTGCGGCCCATTCGTTACATCGCCGCGGCCGCTGCGGTGACGATGTCGTTGCTCGCCGTCACCGACGCCCTCAATTCCCCGGCGAGCGTCGCCCTGATGATCATCGCGGCGGTGGTGACGGTGTCCGACAACGGATTGGCGTTCACCGCCATCGCAGAGATCGCCGGCCCGTTCTGGAGCGGGCGGGCACTGGGAACGCAGAACACCAGTCAGCATCTGGCCACCGCAATCGGGTCGCCGTTGTTCGGCGGGCTGATCGCGGTCGCCGGTTTCCCGGTCGCGTTTGCGGTGTGCGCCCTGTGCCCGGTGGCGGCGTTTCCCCTCGTCCCCGACGATCCGCGCCGTCGATCCAAATAGCACATCTGCGAACAACTTTCAGGCCCACCCCGGCCCGGCCCGCTGTGGCGACGATCACGGCGGCGCAGCTTGTCGCGGCACGTTCCAGACTGCAGAATCGAGCATGCACATTGGATCGATTCCAGATTGAAGGAGTACCACGCGATGGCCTTGTTGACGATCGGCGACCAATTCCCGTCCTACGACCTGACCGCCGTCATCGGTGGTGACCTGAGCAAGGTCGACGCAAAGAAACCCGACGACTACTTCACCCGGGTCACCAGCTCCGACCACGACGGCAAGTGGCGCATCGTCTTCTTCTGGCCCAAGGATTTCACCTTCGTCTGCCCCACCGAGATCGCAGCGTTCGGGAAGCTGAACGACGATTTCGAGGATCGCGATGCCAAGGTGCTCGGCGTCTCGGTGGACAACGAGTTCGTGCACTTCCAGTGGCGCGCCCAGCATGACGACCTCAAGAAGCTGCCCTTCCCCATGGTGTCGGACCTCAATCGCGAACTCTCCGCCGCCACCGGTGTGCTCAACGCCGACGGTGTCGCCGACCGCGCAACATTCATCGTCGACCCGAACAACGAGATCCAGTTCGTGTCCGTCACCGCCGGGTCGGTGGGCCGCAACGTCGACGAGGTGCTGCGCGTGCTCGACGCACTCCAGTCCGATGAACTGTGTGCCTGCAACTGGCGCAAGGGCGACCCGACGATCGACGCCGGCGAACTGCTGGCCGAGGCGGTCTGATGAGCCTCGACACCATCAAAGACGCGCTGCCGGAGTACGCCAAGGACCTCAAACTGAACCTGGGCAGCATCGCCCGCACCACCGAACTCACCGAGCAGCAGCTGTGGGGCGCCCTGGTGGCCACCTCGGCGGCCACCAAATCCCAACGGCTACTTCGCGAGATCGCCGACGATGCCCTCGACGTGCTGTCCGAGGAGGCCTACAACGCCGCGCTGGGCGCCGCCGCCATCATGGGCATGAACAACGTGTTCTACCGCACCAAGGGCCAGCTCGACGGCCGCTACGATGATCTTCGGGCCGGCCTGCGGATGAACATCATCGCCAACCCCGGAGTCGAGAAGGCCGATTTCGAACTGTGGTCGCTGGCCGTATCGGCGATCAACGGCTGTGCCCACTGCCTCTCCGCGCACGAATCGGTGCTGCGGGATGCCGGCGTGGAACGTACCGCGATCTTCGAGGCCATCCGGTTGGCCTCCATCGTCGCCGGCGTGGCGCAGGCGTTATCGACGGCGGACGCACTCGCGGCCGTCTCCTGACCCAATCCGACGCACAAGGCCAGTGTTCCCGAGGGGGAATCGCGGCCTTGTGCGTCGGCTCGTCAGGTCTTCGGGCGCGGCGCGATCAGCAACGCCGCGACCAGAAAGCACAGCGCCCCGACGAAGGTGCCCAGATTGGCCAACGGCTCGTCGACCGTCGCACCGTCGGTCAGCACGAACGCCGCCACCGCCGAAACCCCGAATGCGATACAGCCGACCAGGTTGAGCCAGCTCGCCTGCCAGTCCACCGACCTCGGCGACCACCAGCCCACCAGCAGCACGGCGAGCACACCGCTGATCAGGAACGCCACCGAACCGGTCGCATCCGGAGCCCATACCTCGCGCCGCTCGGCGTGCACGGTATGCGCCCACACCGAGGCTCCGGTGCTCACATTGAACATGACGGTGCCCGCGAACTGGATCGCCGCCGACCACCAGCCCAGGCCGCGGTCGGATCCACGGCCGGCTTCGCAGAGTGCCAGTTGCATCCACGCGGCCGTGGTGAAGAACCACGACCCGATGAAACACAACGCGTCGGCGGCACCGGAACCGATGATCGCGGCGAATCCCGGCACCGTCGCGACCGCGAAAAACGTGGAACCGATCGCGAACAGCCGGCATTGCCGGGTCAGTGTCGCGAAACCGCTCACTCCGTCACAACAGCGACAGGATCCGGTCGCCGACCTCGCCGGTCGACAGCTTCGCCTCGCCCCCGGTCGCCAGGTGCTCGGCGACCGCCCGGTCCACCCGCGCAGCCGCCTCGTCCTCGCCGACGTGCGCGAGCAGCAACGCCACACTCATCACCGCCGCGGTCGGGTCGGCAATCCCCTGCCCCGCAATATCGGGTGCACTGCCGTGCACCGGCTCGAACATCGACGGATTGGTCCGCGTCGCATCGATATTGCCGCTGGCGGCCAGGCCGATACCGCCGCACACCGCGGCCGACAGGTCGGTGATGATATCGCCGAACAGATTGTCGGTGACGATGACATCGAAGCGGCCCGGATCGGTGACCATGTGGATGGTCGCGGCGTCGATGTGCTGGTAGGCGACCTCGACATCGGGGTACTCGGCGCCCACCTCGGCGACCACCCGCGACCACAGGCTGCCTGCGAAGGTCAGCACATTGGTCTTGTGCACCAAAGTCAGATGCTTGCGCCGCGTCTGGGCACGGGCGAACGCATCGCGCACCACGCGCTCCACCCCGAAGGCGGTGTTCACACTCACCTCGGTGGCCACCTCGTGCGGCGTGCCGACCCGCAGCGCACCACCGTTACCCGTGTAGGGCCCCTCGGTGCCCTCCCGGACCACCACGAAGTCGATGCCGGTGACACCCGAGAGTGGGCTGGCCACACCGGGATAGAGCCGACCGGGACGCAGGTTGACGTGATGGTCCAGCGCGAAGCGCAGCTTGAGCAGCAGACCGCGCTCCAGCACACCGCTGGGCACCGACGGGTCACCGATGGCCCCGAGCAGGATCGCGTCGTACCCGCGCAGCTCCTCGATGGTGTCCTCGGTGAGCAGTTCACCGGTGGCGTGATAGCGCCGCGCACCCAGGTCGTACTCGGTGCGCTGCACCCCGGGCAACACCGCGTCGAGCACCCGCAACGCCTGGTCGATGACCTCGGGTCCGATGCCGTCGCCGGCGATGACCGCAAGATTCTTCAGGGAGCTCATGACAGGTCGACCACTTCCAGTGTGGTGGCGCCGACCGCCGAGGCGATCGCGGCGCGCACATCTTCGGGCACATCGGTGTCCACCCGCAACATGACGGTGGCGCTGTCACCGCTGGCATCCTGGCTCATCTGCGCGGCCAGGATGTTGACCTCGGCGCCGCCGAGCAGGGTACCGATCTTGCCGAGCGCGCCGGGCTGATCGGTGTAGTTGACGATCAGGTTGTAGCCCTCGGCGCGCAGGTCGAGGTTGCGGCCGTTGATCTGGACGATCTTCTCGACCAGCTGCGGACCCGACAGGGTGCCCGCCACATTCAACGCACCACCGTCGGCGTAAACCGCGCGCACGTCCACCACGCTGCGGTGGTTGGGGCTCTCGCTGGCGGTGCTGATCTCGGCGGTGACGCCGCGGTCCTTGGCCAGCGCCGGGGCGTTGACGAACGTGACCTGCTCGTCGACGACAGCAGAGAACAGCCCGCGCAATGCCGAAAGGCGGAGGATCTCAACATCTTCGGAAGCCAGCTCACCGCGGACCTGAACGCTCAACGAGACCGGCGCGGCCTCGGCCAGCGAACCGACCAGCAGACCGAGCTTGCGGACCAGGTCCAGCCACGGCGCCACCTCCTCGCCGACCGCTCCCCCGCCGACGTTGACGGCGTCGGGCACGAATTCGCCGGCCAGCGCCAACTTCACGCTCGCGGCCACATCGGTGCCGGCCCGATCCTGCGCCTCGGCCGTCGACGCGCCCAGGTGCGGGGTGACGACGACCTGGGGCAGCTCGAACAGCGGGCTGTCGGTGCAGGGCTCGGTGGAGAACACGTCCAGGCCGGCGGCGCGGACGTGGCCGCTGGTGATCGCGTCGGCCAGCGCCTGTTCGTCGATCAAACCGCCGCGGGCGGCGTTGACGATGATCACGCCGGGCTTGGTCTTGGCGAGGTTCTCCTTGCCGAGCAGGCCCGCGGTCTCCTTGGTCTTGGGCAGGTGCACCGAGATGAAGTCGGCGCGGCTCAGCAGGTCGTCCAGGCTGACCAGTTCGATGCCGATCTGCGCCGCACGCGCCGAGGACACATAGGGGTCATAGGCCACGATGTGGGTGCCGAACGCGGCCAGCCGGGCCGCGACCAGCTGGCCGATCCGGCCCAGCCCCACCACGCCGACGGTCTTGCCGAAGATCTCCGTACCCGAGAACGACGACCGCTTCCACGTGTGCTCGCGCAGCGTGGCATCGGCGGCCGGGACCTGCCGCGCGGCCGACAGCAACAGCGCCAGCGCGTGCTCGGCGGCGCTGTGAATATTCGAGGTGGGCGCGTTGACGACCAGCACACCGCGCGCAGTGGCCGCGTCGACGTCGACGTTGTCCAGGCCGACCCCGGCGCGCGCGACGATCTTGAGCTTGGGCGCGGCGGCGATGACCTCGGCGTCGACCGTGGTCGCCGAGCGCACCAGCAGCGCATCGGCGTCGGCGACGGCGGCCAGCAGCTTCGGCCGGTCCGGGCCATCTACCCAGCGGACCTCGACCTGGTCGCCGAGGGCGGCGACAGTCGAGGCGGCAAGCTTGTCGGCGATCAGAACAACGGGAAGACTCACGGCGCTACAGCCTAATGCGTGCCTTCGGCGTCGCAGACGCCACGGGGCACCGCGGGACCACAGGCCACATGGGCGCACGGGTGATGATGTCTACTGGTGTGGTGGACGTCACCGTCGTGGGAAGCGGCCCCAACGGGCTGACCGCAGCCGTCATCCTGGCCAGGGCCGGGCTAAGAGTGCGCGTGATCGAAGCGCAGAGCACCGCGGGCGGCGGGGCGCGCACCGTGGCCGACCCGGAGTTCGACGGCATCACCCACGACATCTGCTCGGCGGTGCACCCGCTGGCGCTGGCATCGCCGTTCTTCGCCGCCTACGACCTGCCGGCGCGCGGTGTCCAGTTGTCGGTACCGCAGATCTCCTACGCCAACCCGCTGACCGACCGGCCGGCGGCCATCGGATACCGCGATATCGCACGCACCGTCGACGAACTGTCCGACGGCGACTCGTGGCGGCGGCTGCTCGGCCCGCTGGCCGCCGACAGCGACAACGTGGTCGGCCTGATCCTCGGTGACAAGCGCTCCCTGCCACCGTCGATACCCGCTGCGCTCAAGGTGGCGCCCAGGCTGCTGCTCCAAGGCGGTCCGCTGTGGGGCACCCTGAGGGGTGAGGATGCCCGCGCGCTGTTCACCGGCGTTGCCGCACACACGATTTCGCAGATGACTTCACTCGTCGCAGCCGGGGCGGGACTGATGTTGGCCACGCTCGGCCACTCGGTCGGCTGGCCGATCCCGGTCGGCGGATCCCAGGCCATTGCCGATGCACTGATCGCCGATCTGCTGGACCACGGTGGCGAACTCGTCCTCGGCGAACCGGTCACCACACCGCCGGGCGGCGTCGTGCTCTATGACACCGCGCCCACCGCACTGCTGTCCATCTATGGCGCGACCTTGCCCGCCGGCTACGCAAAGGCCTTGCAGCGCTACACCTATGGGCCCGGCGTGGCCAAGGTGGACTTCGTACTTTCCGGCGAGATCCCGTGGCGTGACGAGCGTCTGGCACAGGCGCCGACCCTTCACCTGGGCGACAGCCGATCCCGGATGGCCCTGGCCGAGGCCGAGATCGCCGCGGGCCGGCACGCCGAATGGCCGATGGTGTTGGCCGCCCTGCCGCACCTGGCCGATCCCGGCCGCATCGATGCGCAGGGCCGCCGACCGCTATGGGCGTACGCTCACGTGCCCTCGGGTTCGACGCTGGACATGTCGGGCCCGGTCACCGATATCTTCGAGCGGTTCGCACCCGGATTCCGCGACATCGTGGTGGCCGTGCGCAGCGTGCCGGCCGCGCGGCTGTCCGAGCACAACGCCAACCTGGTGGGGGGCGATATCGGTGTCGGGGGCAACAACATGCGCAGCGCCATCGCCGGACCGACCCCCCGCTGGAACCCATGGTCCACCCCGATCCCGAAGGCCTACCTGTGTTCGTCGGCCACCCCGCCCGGCGGCGGGGTGCACGGTATGGCCGGCTTCTACGCCGCGCGAACCGTCCTGCGGCGCGAGTTCGGCATCCGGGAACTGCCCGACCTCGCGCCCTGAATGAAAGCCGGCGACGGTGGGTATCCCACTGTCTATGGCGGTTCTCGACGATGCGCACGCCCGCCCCCACGGCACCTCCGACGACACGGTCGAAGCCGTCGGGAAGGTGTCCGAGGCCCTGGAGTACGTGGAGCGGGCGCGCGGACACCTGTATTCGTTCCACCAACTCATGGGGCACGCGGATCTGCTGCTCGGCAAAGCATCCGATGCGCTGCGTGACGCCGGGCATCGGGCGATCGCCGAGCGGCTGACCGAGGATATGGTCGGGCGCAACGTGATTCGCGGACGATGGACGTTCCAGCTCGTCGAGGAATTCGACGACGATTATTGGTCGCGGCTGCGCGAGCACGAGAAGCGGGTCCGTGACGAGCTGATGGACGGCAAGCGCCACGTCTTCGAGGCGGAGATGAAAGAAGACCGCCGCACCAAGGGGCGCGACGGTCACGAGGCGACGCCCTGAAAAGACTTGTGGAGCCTCACCCGTGATGACCACGGGTAAGACTCCACAAGTCGCGATGAAGGATCAGGCGGTCTCGGTGATCGGCCGGTCGACCCAGCTCATCAGGTCGCGCAGCTTCTTACCGGTGACCTCGATCGGGTGCTCGGCGTTGGCCTTACGCAGATCCTCCAGCTCCTTGTTCCCGTTCTCGACGTTGGCGACGAGACGCTTGACGAAGCTGCCGTCCTGGATGTCCTTGAGGATGGCGCGCATGCGCTCCTTGGTGTCGGCGTCGATGACGCGCGGACCGGAGATGTAGCCGCCGAACTCCGCAGTATCGGACACCGAGTAGTTCATCCGGGCGATGCCACCCTCGTAGATCAGGTCGACGATCAGCTTGAGCTCGTGCAGCACCTCGAAATAGGCCATCTCGGGTGCGTAACCGGCCTCGACCATGACCTCGAAACCGGTCTTGATGAGTTCTTCGGTGCCACCGCACAGCACGGCCTGCTCACCGAACAGGTCGGTCTCGGTCTCTTCCTTGAAGGTGGTCTTGATCACGCCGGCGCGCGCACCGCCGATGGCGGCGGCGTAGGACAGCGCCAACGCCTGGCCCTCGCCCTTGGGATCCTGCGCGACGGCGATCAGGGCGGGCACGCCCTTGCCGTCGACGAACTGCCGGCGCACCAGGTGGCCGGGCCCCTTGGGAGCGACCATGGCGACGGTGATGTTCTCGGCCGGCTTGATCAGGCCGAAGTGGATGTTCAGGCCGTGCCCGAAGAACAGCGCGTTGCCGTCTTCCAGGTTGGGCTCGATGTCCTTGGCGAAGATCTCGGCCTGCGCGGTGTCCGGGGCGAGCAGCATGATGACATCGGCCCACTTGGCGACCTCGGCCGGTGTGCCGACCTCCAGTCCCTGCTCCTCGACCTTGACGCGGGACTTCGAGCCCTCCTTCAGGCCGACCTTGACCTGCACGCCCGAGTCACGCAGCGACAGCGAATGGGCGTGGCCCTGGCTGCCGTAGCCGATCACCGCGACCTTGCGGCCCTGGATGATCGACAGATCCGCGTCGTCGTCGTAGAACAGTTCGATTGCCACTGAATTTCCTTCTCTTTTGTCTCTTTGATTCGGTTGTGAAGCTATTTGGCGGTGCCGATACCGCGCGGTCCGCGCGACAGCGAGACGATGCCGGACTGCACGATTTCCCGAATACCGTACGGCTCGAGCACGCGCAGGAATGCCTCGAGCTTCTCCGGGGTGCCGGTGGCCTCGATGGTCAGCGACTCGGTGGACACGTCCACCACCTTGGCACGGAACAGGTTGACCGCTTCGATCACCTGGCTGCGAGTGGTCGCGTCGGTGCGCACCTTGATCAGGGCGAGCTCACGCGAGACCGACTGGCTCTCGTCCTGCTCGACGATCTTGATGACGTTGATCAGCTTGTTGAGCTGCTTGGTGACCTGCTCCAGCGGGAAGTCCTCGACCTCGACGACGATCGTCATCCGGGACAGGTGCTTTTGCTCGGTCGCGCCGACGGCCAGGGACTGGATGTTGAAACCGCGCCGGGAGAACAACGACGCAACGCGCGCCAGCACACCGGGCTTGTCCTCGACGAGGACGCTGAGGGTATGGGTGGAGATCGTCATCAGGCGTGGCCTTCTTCCGAGTCGAACAGCGGACGGATACCGCGGGCGGCCTGGATCTCGTCATTGCTGGTGCCGGCGGCGACCATCGGCCACACCTGTGCGTCGGCTCCGACGATGAAGTCGATCACCACCGGCCGGTCGTTGATGGCGCGCGCCTGGTTGATGACGTCCTCGACGTCTTCGGCACGCTCACAACGCAATCCGACACAGCCCAGCGCCTCGGCCAGCTTCACGAAGTCGGGGATCCGGTGGCTGTGGGTGGACAGGTTGGTCTGGCTGTAGCGCTCTTCGTAGAACAGCGTCTGCCACTGCCGCACCATGCCCAGGTTGCCGTTGTTGATCAGCGCGACCTTGATGGGGGCGCCCTCCAGGGCGCAGGTGGCCAATTCCTGATTGGTCATCTGGAAGCAGCCGTCACCGTCGATGGCCCAGACCTCGGCCTCCGGGCGGGCGAACTTGGCGCCCATCGCGGCCGGGATGGCGTAGCCCATGGTGCCCAGGCCGCCGGAGTTCAGCCACGTCTTGGGGTTCTCGTACTTGACGAACTGCGCGGCCCACATCTGATGCTGACCGACGCCGGCGACGTAGAGCGCCTCCGGCCCGGCGATCTGGCCGAGCTTCTCGATGACGTACTCGGGGCTCAGGCTGCCGTCGCTCTGCGGGCCGTAGCTCAGCGGGTAGGTCGCCTTGATGCTCGACAGATACTCCCACCAGTTGCCCAGGTCCAGCGCCGCCGCGGTGTTCTCCCGGCGCAGGATCTCCAGCAGATCGCGGATGACATTTTTCACATCGCCCACGATCGGCACGTCGGCGTGCCGGTTCTTACCGATCTCGGCGGGGTCGATATCGGCGTGGATCACCTTGGCCTCGGGCGCGAAGGAGTCCAGCTTGCCGGTGACCCGATCATCGAAGCGGGTGCCCAGGGCGATCAGCAGATCGCTCTTCTGCAGCGCGGCCACCGCCGAGACGGTGCCGTGCATACCGGGCATGCCCATGTGCTGCGGGTGGCTGTCCGGGAACGCGCCCCGGGCCATCAGGGTGGTCACCACGGGGATGCCGGTCAACTGGGCCAGTTCCATCAGCTCGTCGGTGGCCTCGCCGCGGATGACGCCGCCGCCCACATAGAGCACCGGCTTGCGTGCCTCGGCGATCAGCTTGGCGGCCTCACGCACCTGACGGCTGTGCGGCTTGGTGTTGGGCTTATAGCCCGGCAGGTCCATCACCGGCGGCCAAGAGAAGGTGCATTCGCCCTGCAGGATGTCCTTCGGGACGTCGACGAGCACGGCGCCGGGCCGCCCGGACTGCGCGATGTGGAAGGCCTCGGCGATCACCCGAGGGATGTCGTCGCCGGAACGCACGAGGAAGTTGTGCTTGGTGACCGGCATGGTCATGCCGGTGATATCGGCTTCCTGGAACGCGTCGGTGCCGATCAGCGAACGCCCGACCTGCCCGGTGATCGCGACCACCGGGATGGAGTCCATCTGCGCATCGGCCAGCGGGGTGACCAGGTTGGTCGCGCCCGGGCCCGATGTCGCCATCATGACGCCGACCTTGCCGGTTGCGTGGGCGTAGCCGCTGGCTGCGTGTCCGGCGCCCTGCTCGTGGCGGACCAGGACGTGACGCAGCTTCTTGGAGTCGTAGAGCGGGTCATACACCGGCAGCACGGCGCCTCCGGGAATACCGAAGATCACCTCCACACCGATCTCCTCCAGCGACCGCACGACCGACTGCGCGCCGGTCATCTGTTGCGGGGCAACAACGTTGGCCTTCGGCTCGGCCTTGGCGGGGGCCTTGACGCCGTTCGCGCGCGCGGTGGACTCCGGCGGTCGCGTGGTGGGTGCGCTCACTTTTTCCTCATTGGTTCGATGTATCTGTGGTGTTGTGACGTTCGGTGACAGCAAAAAACCCCCGTCAGCGGAGTCCGCTGTACGAGGGTCGGCGCGTCGATGCTGTTGGCTAAGCCCGGCAGAGAGCTAGCGCGGCATCAACGCGCCAACCAATTACTACGAGCTTGTCCGGGGTGTACATAGCACTCGACGGTAGCCGCCGCACTGCTCAAAGGTCAAATTGCCGTGCCGGGGACGCCCCCGGGCGCAACGACCCGCCATCGCGGCGATGAGAGGATGTCGGGGTGAGTGACCCCTCCCCGCTTGTCATCCGCATCTCGCCGATGGCCCACTTCGCGGTGTTCTTCTTCTTTCTCGGTTTGGCGGCGCTGGTGTACGTGTGGCCGAGCTGGACGCAGATCCTGTTCGCCCTGCCCGTGCTGGCGTCGGCGGCCATCGTCCGTTTCCGCACGGTCGCCGACCGGGACACGGTGAGCGCACGCACGATGCTGAGCAGCCGGACCGTGCCGTGGACGGAGATCGACGGGCTGCGCTTCAACCGGTCGTCGTGGGCCAGGGCACGGCTGCGCGACGGCAGCGAAATGACGCTTCCCGCAGTGACATTCGCGACCCTGCCGTTGCTGACGGCGGCCAGCGGCGGGCGGGTGCCCAACCCCTACGCCTAGGAGGCTCAGCCCAGCGGGTTGGCGCCGTTGAGCAACACCCACATCCCGACACCGACACCGATGCCGAGCAGCAGCGCCAGGAACGATCCGACGAACGGGCGCCGAGCCCAACCCCGCCCGGCATCCAGCCCGTAGCGCCCGGGGCCGGTCAGGGTCAGCACCGCGGCGAGCAGCACCAGGGTGACCTGGTGCTCGTGTCCGCTCGGGATGACGAAGTCGACGAAGCCGACGCCGGATTCTGCCGCGATGGAGGCCAGCAGCGCATTCACCAGGTAGGCCAGTGCGGCGGCGGCGGCCAGCGGGGTGAACAACCCCAGCACCAGCAGCACCCCGGCGACGACCTGCGCCCCGGCGGCCGCATAGGTCAGCAGGCCGGCGTGCTGGTAGCCGAGGTCGGCCAGTGAGCCTTCGAAGCCACCCAGGCCCGCGCCACCCCACCAACCGAAGGTCTTCTGCAGACCGTGCACGATCAGCAGGGCGCCCAGACCGACCCGCAACAGCATCAGGCCCAGGTCGGTGGTTCCCCGCCGCCCGGCATTGCGGATCTGCTGCTCGGCGTCGTACGGGCCGATCTCAGTCGGCGCAGCCGGCGCCGCGGCGTATGGGTTGTGCTGCGCCGGGGACACATAGGGCAGCGGTTCGGGGTCGTTCAGCAGCGCAAAGGGCGACTGATCGGGCTTGGGGGAGCCGTCCGCGCCGTAGCGCGGGATGGCGGTGGTTTCGAAGTCTCCCCCGTAGGTCGACGAGGGCAGGTCTTCTTCGGGGTCGACCAACTGCGCCGACGCCGGCCGTTGCCAGTCGGTCAGGTTTTGAGGTTCAGCGGTCACGAATGCCAGCGTAAGTGCAAGTCAGTGCAGAACAAGGTATTGGCGCGGCGCATTGCGCAGCGTATCCACACCGTTGCCGAGTTGTGACACACGAGCCCTACCGGCTGGGCGGGCGGGACGACACGGAGGAAGACAGGCCTTCGTGGCGCGCACCGCCCGGGGATCCGTAATCTGGCCTGCATGAGACTGGGCGGACCGACGCGAAGCATGCCGGTGCGACTGGCAGTGCTGCTGTGCGCGGCGTTGCTGGTCGGTTCGGGATGCGCCCGGTTCGACGACGCACAATCCCAGCCGTTCACCACCCAACCCGCGATGGCGCCGCCACCGCCGACCAAACCCGAACCTCCCCCGCCGTTACCCGCCACGCCATTCCCGAAGGAATGCAAGGCCACCGGCGTCATGCAGGGCTGCCTGGCAAGCACCAGTGGACTGATCATGGGCGGCGACAGCCAGTCTGCCCTGGTGGCCGAGCGCACCACGGGTCTGGTCAAAGAGGTGTCGACGAAGGCCGAACCCAAGGTCAAGCTCGCCATCCCGGTGGACCCGGCCGGTGACGGTGGGCTGCTCGACATCGTCAAATCACCCACCTATGCCCAGGACCGGCTGATGTACGCCTACATCAGCACACCCACCGACAATCGGGTGGTGCGCATCGCCGACGGGGATCCGCCCAAACCGATCCTCACCGGTATCCCGAAGGGCGCGACCGGCAATGCCGGGGCACTGGTCTTCACCAGCCCGACCACCCTGGTGGTGCTCACCGGCGACGCCGGTGACCCGGCACAGGCGGCGGATCCCGCCTCGCTGGCGGGCAAGGTGCTGCGCATCGAGCAGCCGACGACGGTCGATCAGGCCCCCCAGACCACCGCACTGTCCGGGATGGGTGCCGGCGGCAGCATGTGCGTCGACCCGGCCGACGGCTCGCTCTACATCACCGACCGCACCCCGACCGCGGACCGGGTGCAGCGCATCACCAAGGATTCCGTCGTCTCCACGGTGTGGACCTGGCCGGACCGTCCGGGGGTCGCCGGCTGTGCAGCGCTCGACGGCACCGTGCTGGTGAACCTGGTGAACACGAAACAGACGGTGGCGCTGCGGCTGGCACCCGATACCGGCGCGGTCACCGGGGAGCCCGAGGTGGTCCGCCAGGACCAGCACGGACACGCCTGGGCGCTCGCGGTGTCCCCGGACGGCAACATCTGGGGGGCTACGGTCAACAAGACGGCCGGTGACGCCGGCAGCTTCGACGACGTCGTGTTCCCGCTGTTCCCGTCCGGTGGCGGGTTCCCCCGCAGCAACGCCGACAAGACATAGCGATTTCGGCGTGATCCGACGCGCTGAGCGCGTCGGATCACGCCGAAATCGCTCAGGAGCAGGCGGCCAGCACCAGTTCGCGCACCCGGGCGGCATCGGCCTGGCCCTTGGTGGCCTTCATCACCGCGCCGACGATCGCGCCGGCGGCCGCCACCTTGCCGCCGCGGATCTTCTCGGCGATATCGGGTTGCGCCTGCAGAGCGTCATTGATGGCGGCCTGGATCAGAGAATCGTCGCGCACCACAACCAGACCGCGATCGTTCATCACCTGCTCGGGTTCGCCCTCACCGGCCAGCACACCCTCGATGACCTGGCGGGCCAATTTGTTCGACAGCTTGCCGTCCTCCACGAGTTTGATCACGGCGGCCACCTGGGCGGGCGTGATCGGCAAGTCGGACGCCTGTACACCAGCTTCATTTGCCTTCTGCACCAGGAAGTTCCCCCACAGGGCGCGGGCCGACTCGCTGGACGCACCCTGGGCCACGGTCGCTGCCACCAATTCGACCACCCCGTTGTTGACCAGGTCACGCATCACCTCATCGGAGATGCCCCACTCCTGCTGAACGCGGTCGCGCACCAACCATGGGAGCTCGGGGATGGTGCCGCGCAACCGCTGCACCAACTCGGCCGACGGTGCCACCGGTTCCAGATCCGGCTCCGGGAAATACCGGTAGTCCTGCGCGGTCTCCTTGCTGCGGCCGGCGGTGGTGTGGCCGTCCTCGTGGAAATGCCGGGTCTCCTGGGTGACGGTGCCACCGGCCCGCAGCACCGCGGCTTGCCTGCGCATCTCGTAACGGACGGCAACCTCGACGCTCTTGAGCGAGTTGACGTTCTTTGTTTCGGTGCGGGTACCGAACTCGTCTGCGCCCTTGGGTTTCAACGACACGTTGGAGTCGCAGCGCATCGAGCCCTGATCCATCCGAACATCGGACACGTCCAGCGCGCGTAACAGATCGCGCAGCGCGGTCACATAGGCACGCGCGATTTCCGGGGCCCGCTCGCCGGTGCCCTCGATCGGCTTGGTGACGATCTCGATGAGCGGCACGCCGGCCCGGTTGAAGTCGGCCAGCGAGGTCGTCGCGCCGGCGATCCGGCCGGTGTCGCTGCCCAGGTGGGTGAGCTTGCCGGTGTCCTCCTCCATGTGCGCGCGCTCGATCTCCACCCGCCAGGTGGTGCCGTCGTCGAGCGGCACGTCCAGGTGTCCGTTGATCGCAATCGGCTCGTCATACTGCGAGATCTGGTAGTTCTTCGGCTGATCGGGATAGAAGTAGTTCTTCCTGGCGAACCTCCCCCACGGCGCGATCTCGCAGTTGAGTGCCAGCCCGATCCGGATCGCCGATTCCACCGCGGCCTGGTTGAGGACCGGCAGCGAACCGGGCAGGCCGAGGCACACCGGGCACACCTGGGTGTTGGGCTCGGCGCCGAACCGGTTGGCGCACGGGCAGAACATCTTGGTGGCGGTGGACAGCTCGACGTGCACTTCCATGCCCATCACGGGGTCGAACTCGGCGATGACCTCGTCGTAGTCCACAAGTTCGGCGGTATCGACACTCATGGTGGCGATCCTAATGGGGCGAGGTCGACCGAAGACCGCCCTGGTCAGCCGAAAAACTCGGCAGCGTCGTCGTAGCGGCTTTGCGGAACCAGCTTGAGCTGACGCACCGCGTCGGCCAGTGGCACCCGGCCGATGTCCTGCCCGCGCAGCGACACCATCATCCCGTACTCGCCCGCGTGCGCGGCGTCGGCCGCATTCACCCCGAACCGGGTGGCCAACACCCGGTCATACGGCGTCGGGGTGCCGCCGCGCTGCACATGCCCGAGCACCGTGACCCGCACTTCCTTGTTGATCCGCTTCTCGATCTCGACGCCGAGCTGGTGTGCCACACCGGTGAACTTCTCGTGCCCGAATTCGTCGGTCCCGCCCTGCTTGAGCTGCATCGACCCCTCGGCGGGCTTGGCGCCCTCGGCCACCACACAGATGAAATGCGAGTCCCCGCGCACGAAGCGCTGTTTGACCAGCCGGCACACCTCCTCGACATCGAAGGGCTGCTCGGGGATCAGCGTCATATGCGCACCCGAGGCCAGCCCGGCGTTGAGCGCGATCCACCCGGCGTGCCTGCCCATCACCTCGACCAGCATCACCCGCTGATGCGATTCGGCGGTGCTGTGCAACCTGTCGATGGCGTCGGTCGCGACATGCAGGGCGGTGTCATGCCCGAAAGTGACGTCGGTGCAATCGATATCGTTGTCGATGGTCTTGGGCACCCCGACCACCGGGACGTTCTCCTCGGACAACCAGTGCGCCGCGGTCAGCGTGCCTTCCCCGCCGATGGGGATCAACACGTCGATTCCGTTGTCTTCGAGGGTCTGTTTGATCTGGTCCAGACCGGCCCGCAGCTTGTCCGGATTGACCCGCGCGGTACCCAGCATCGTGCCGCCCTTGGCGAGCAGCCGATCATTGCGATCATCGTTCTTGAGCTGGATCCGGCGGTCTTCGAGCAATCCGCGCCAGCCGTCCTGGAACCCAACGACCGACGAGCCGTACCGCACATCGGCGGTCCGCACCACCGCACGGATCACCGCATTCAGGCCAGGACAGTCACCACCACCGGTGAGAACACCAATACGCATGGGCTTGATCCTGCCAGCTTCGTGCGGCGCAGGCCTGTCGACGGCGAAGATCAGATCACCGGCCTAGGGTTGGGCATGACCACGATCGCCGATCACGTCGTCGCGACACTGCAGGCCAGTGGCGTCACCCGCATCTACGGGCTGCCCGGTGACAGCCTCAACGGGCTGACCGACGCCTTCCGGCGCGCCGAGGGCTTCGCCTGGGAACACGTCCGCCACGAGGAGACCGCCGGTTTCGCCGCCGCCGCCGATGCGGCGCTGACCGGGCGACTCGCGGCCTGTGCAGGCAGCTGCGGGCCGGGCAACCTGCACCTGATCAACGGGCTCTTCGACGCCCAGCGCAGCCGGGTGCCGGTGCTGGCCATCGCCGCCCACATCCCGCAGGCCGAGATCGGCTCGCAATACTTCCAGGAAACCCACCCGAAGGAGTTGTTCGGCGAGTGCAGCGTGTACTGCGAGCAGGTCACCACCGCCGAGTCGGCGTCGCGGGTGCTGCAGATGGCCATGCGCGCGGCGATCGAGGAGAACGGGGTTGCCGTCGTCGTGGTCCCCGGTGAGATCTTCCTGCACAAAACCGGGGATCTGAGGGTCACCCCGGTACTTCCCACCCACGCGATCTGTCGGCCCGCCGACGATGAACTGAGCCTCGCGGCAACGATTCTCAACAACTCCGACAAGGTCACCATCCTCGCCGGCGCCGGAGTCCAGGGCGCCCACGACGCGTTGGTGACGCTGGCGGCCACGCTGGCGGCACCGGTGGTCCATGCGCTGCGCGGCAAAGAGTTCGTCGAGTACGACAATCCGTACGACGTCGGGATGACGGGACTGCTCGGCTTCGCCTCCGGGTACAAGGCCATCAAGGAGGCCGATGTACTGCTCATGCTCGGCACCGATTTCCCGTACCGGCAGTTCTATCCCGAGCGGGCGACCGTCATCCAGTTGGACATCCGCGGACGGAATCTGGGCCGGCGCACCCCGATCGACCTGCCCCTGGTCGGCTCCGTCGCCGACACGCTGCCCGCACTGCAACCACTGCTGAGCACCAAGACCGATCGCGGACATCTCGACCGCTCGCTCAATCACTACCGCAAGACCCGGCGCCGGCTCGACGAGCTCGCCGTCAACGACCGCGACAAGACCCCGATCCGGCCCGAATACCTTGCCGCCGCGGCAGATCGGGCCGCCGCGGCCGACGCGGTGTTCACCGTCGATGTCGGTTCCCCGGTGGTGTGGGCGGCCCGCTACCTCACCATGAACGGACGCAGGCGTCTGCTCGGCTCGTTCAACCACGGGACCATGGCGTGCGCGCTACCACTGGCCATCGGCGCCCAGACCGTCGACCGCCACCGCCAGGTGGTGGCCTTCGCCGGTGACGGCGGGCTGACCATGCTGTTCGGCGAACTGATCACCCTGAGCCAGAACAGGTTGCCGGTAAAGGTCATCGTGTTCAACAACTCGTCGCTGAACTTCGTCGAGCTGGAGATGAAGGCGGCCGGCATCGTCACCTTCGGTACCGACCTGCAGAACACCAACTTCGCGGCCGTCGCGCAGTCCCTGGGCATCTTCGGCCAGCGGGTCGAACAACCCGGGGACCTGGAATCCGCGCTCGCCGAGGCCTTCGCCCATGACGGCCCGGCGGTAGTCGACGTGGTGACGGCACGCCAGGAACTGTCCATCCCGCCCGCCATCACCGTCGAACAGGCCAAGGGCTTCTCGCTGTACGCGATTCGCACCATCCTGGCCGGACGGTCCGACGAGCTGCTGGATCTGGTCAGCACCAATGTGGCGCGCCGGATCCTGGACTGACCTACAGCGCCGACGGAAGCGGCCCCCGGGCCGCTTCGTAGGCGGCACCCACCCGGTACAGCCGGTCGTCGGCCAGCGCCGGCGCCATGATCTGCAGCCCGACGGGCAGATTGTCCTCGGCGGCCAGAGCCGAGGGCACCGACATGCCGCAATGCCCGGCGAGATTCAGCGGCAGCGTGCACAGATCGAACAGGTACATGGCCAGCGGGTCGTCGACCTTCTCGCCCAACCGGAACGCGGTGGTCGGGGTCGCGGGCGACACCAGCACATCGACCTTCTGGTATGCCTCGTCGAGATCGCGGGCGATCAGGGTGCGCACCTTCTGCGCCTGGTTGTAGTAGGCGTCGTAATAGCCCGCCGACAACGCGTAGGTGCCGATCATGATGCGGCGCTTGACCTCTGGGCCGAAACCGGCGGCCCGGGTCAGCGCCATCACCTCTTCGGCGCTGCGCGTGCCGTCATCGCCGACGCGCAGCCCGAACCGCATCGCGTCGAAACGCGCCAGGTTCGACGACACCTCCGAGGGCAGGATCAGGTAGTAGGCCGCCATCGCATGATCGAAGTGCGGGCAATCCACCTCGGTGACCTCGGCGCCCAACGCGGTCAGCTGCTCGACCGCGGTGTTGAACGAGGCGAGCACACCGGGCTGGTACCCGTCGCCGCGCAGCTGTTTGACCACACCGACGCGCACACCCGTGAGGTCGCCGTGCGCCCCGGCGCGTGCAGCCCCGACCACATCGGGCACCGCGGCATCCACCGAGGTGGAGTCCCGCACGTCGTGCCCGGCGATCACCTGGTGCAGCAGCGCGGTATCGAGCACCGTGCGTGCACACGGCCCGCCCTGGTCCAGTGACGACGCGCAGGCGACCAGCCCGTACCGGCTGACGGTGCCGTAGGTGGGCTTGACACCGACGGTCGCGGTGAGCGCGGCCGGCTGGCGGATGGAGCCACCGGTATCAGTGCCGATGGCCAGCGGCGCCTGGAAGGCAGCCAGCGCGGCGGCGCTGCCACCGCCGGAACCGCCCGGCACCCGGTCGGTGTCCCAGGGGTTGCGGGTCGGGCCGAAGGCCGAGTTTTCCGTCGAGCTGCCCATGGCGAACTCGTCCATGTTGGTCTTGCCGAGGATCGGGATACCAGCCGCGCGCAGCTTCGTGGTCACCGTCGCGTCATACGGCGGGTTCCAGCCCTCCAGGATCTTCGACCCGCAGGTGGTCGGCATGTCCGTGGTGGTGAACACATCCTTGAGCGCCAGCGGCACACCGGCCAGCGGTGACGGCAGCTGCTCGCCGGCGGCGACCATGGCGTCGATCTGGCCGGCCGCGGCAAGCGCCTTGTCCGCCGCGACATGCAAGAACGCGTGGTAGCGGTCGTCGGTGGCGGCAATCTGGTCCAGATGCGCCCGGGTGACCTCGGTGGAGGACACCTCCTTGGCGGCGATCCGGGCGCCCAGGGTGGCGGCGTCCTCGCGGATCAGCTCGGAACTCATGCCTCGCCTCCCACTCGCTCCGGTCCTCGCTTCGCTGCGATCCTCACTCGCGGTCGTCTCGGGGTCATTCGGGTTCTCCCAGGATTCTGGGCACGGCGAACCGGCCGTCCTCGGCGCGCGGCGCCGCGGCCAGTGCCTCGTCCTGGGTCAGACCTGCCACCACGGTGTCCGGCCGGGTCACGTTCACGTAACCACCCGGTTCCCCGAGTCGCTGCGCTCCTGCCCGCCGAGCGAGCGGATTGTCCGTGGCCTCGACGCCGGTGACGTCGACGGACTGGATCTGGCCGACATGGGCCAGAATGGCGTCGAGTTGGCCTGCGAAACCGTCCAGCTCACCGTCGGTCAGGGCGAGCCGGGCCAGTCGCGCCAGGTGCGCTACCTCGTCCCGGGAAATCTGTGACACGGCCGCAAGCCTAGTCACCCTGCAATCCCCGGGTCGCTACGCCCCGACCCCTGTGACAAGGTGTTGCCCGTGCCGTCATATCTGCTGCGGGTCCAGTTGGAGGACCGACCGGGCAGTCTCGGCTCGCTGGCCGTCGCCCTCGGTTCGGTGGGTGCGGACATCCTGTCCCTCGACGTCGTCGAACGCGGCGCCGGCTACGCCATCGACGATCTGGTCGTCGAGTTGCCGCCCGGCGCCATGCCCGACACGCTGATCACCGCGGCCGAGCACATCAAGGGCGTCTACGTCGACAGCGTGCGCCCGCACACCGGCCTGCTCGAAGCGCACCGCGAGCTGGAGCTCATCGACCACATCGCCGCCGCCGGCGGCCGCGCCGACAAACTGCACGTGCTGGCCCAGGAGGCCCCTCGGGTGCTGCGGGTGGGGTGGTGCACGGTGGTCCGGTCCACCGCTGCCGGCGTCGAGCGCGTCGCCGGCAGCCCGGGCGCTCCGGAGACCCAGGCCACCACCGCTCCGTGGCTGCCGCTGGACCACGCAGCAGCGCTGGACGCCACCGCGGACTGGGTGCCACAGGTGTGGCGCGATATCGACACCGCGCTGGCCGCCGCTCCGCTGGGCGACCCGCGCACCGCCGTCGTACTCGGCCGTGCCGGCGGGCCGGCGTTCCGGCCGTCGGAAGTGGCGCGGCTGGGCTATCTCGCCGGCATCGTGGCCACCATCCTTCGCTGACGAAGCTGACAGTCCGCTGTGAACGAGGCTGTACGGTGGAGTTGAGGCTGTTCACGATGAAAGGTGTTGTGTGGGGGAACTACTGATCGTCCTCGCCATCGTCGCGCTCGCCGCGGGCGTCATCGTCTTCCTGGTCGCCCGTAACCGCCCCAAACAACCCAAGCAGCCCACGACACGCCAAGATCCGCTTCGATTCTCCTCGGAGACAGCGACTTTCGGCCCGCGACAGCTCGGGCCGGGCGCCATCGTCAGTTACGGTGGCATCGACTACGTGGTGCGCGGCTCGGTCACCCTGCGCGAAGGCCCCTTCGTCTGGTGGGAGCATCTGCTCGAAGGCGGCGAGGAACCCGTCTGGTTCAGCGTCGAGGAGGACGAGGGCCGCCTCGAGCTGGTGTGGTGGCGCAAGCGTGCCGGGTTACCGGCCGAGCCGGGCAGCAGCATCGAGGTCGACGGCATCACCTTCGGTGTCGAGGAGAACGGGCGCGCGTCCTACACCACCGAAGGCACCACCGGCTTGCCCGCGGCCGGCGATATGGATTACGTCGACTACAGCGGCAACGGCGGCACCGCGCTGCTGGGGTACGAGCGGTGGGCACCCACCATGGCGTGGGAGGTCTCCTACGGCACACCGCTGCGGGCCGGCGAACTGACCGTCTACCCCGCCCCGCCGGCCGGCTCCTAGGTTCCACGTTGCCCCTGCATCGCCTGCGCGTGGCTCCCGCCGATGTCAACGGGGCGAGTCTGCGGTTGACGCTGAACGCCGCCGCCCCGGCCGCGCTGGCGAGCGCCACACTGGGCCATCCCGACGGCACAGATCTGGTGCTCGGGGTGCTCGGCGCCTCCCACGTCGTCACCGTGGCCGACTTCTCCGAACAGGTGTCCTGCACCGCACACCACACCAGCGCGGCGCTGCCGGACGCGGCCGAGGCGCCCGGCTACCGGCTGCGGTCCGAGACCGCCGTCCACGACGAGGCCACCTTCCGCAGGATCGCCGCCGATCTGCGCCACCGCTGCGAGTACGAGACCGGTTGGCTGGGCGGCAGTTTCCCCGGCGACGAGGCCGCACTGACGGCATTGTGCGCGGCCCCCGACGGTGCAGGCTGGCACTGGCAGACCTGGCACCTGTACCCCGGCGCCCGCGGCGGCACGGTCGTGCACACCGACAGCCGGTGGTGGCCGTGAGCCGCAACGCACTGTTCGCGGTGGCCGGGGCGCTGGCCGCGCTGGGCGCTGTGCTGCTGGTGTGGGGAATGGTGTTGCTGAACAAGGATGTTCGCGGCTACGTCAGCGAGAACTACCGGCAGTACTCCGCCGACGGTGGGGACGGCCGGTACGAGTGCAGCGGCGCACCGACGACGGTCGCCGACCAGATCGCCGCCTACGATGCCCCCGAGTCACGAGCCTCCGACCGTGGCAGCGAGTATCTGCGCTACCCCGATGACATCGTGATCGTCGGGCCGGACGGTCGGTATCCGTGCAGCGTCCGGGTCGAGGACATCAATTCCCGTTACAGCGGTGGCGGGTTCATTTTCCTGGGTCCGGGGTTCACCCCTGGCTCGCCAGCGGGCGGCTCGGGCGGTAGCTCCGGCGGACCCGGCGGAACGAAATAAGAGCAGGAGACACCCATGCGCACGTCATATCTCGCAGTCGAGTTCGGCACGCTCGACGGCGGAGCACTGACCCAGAATGTGGTTGCGGCGGTGCTGTATTTCGTCGTCGGGGTCGTGGTGTTCGGCGCCGGCTTCGTGATGACCGACCTGCTGACGCCGGGCAGCCTGCGTGAGTTGGTGTTCGTCCGGCACCGCCCGAATGCGGTCGCGGTGGCATGCGGCATGTACGGGGCGCTGTCGCTGGTGACGGCCGTCGCGATCATCGCGAGTTCGGCCGAGCTCGGTCAGGGCCTCGTCGACGCGCTGGTGTACGGGTTGGTCGGGGTGGCGTTGCAGGGTGCCACGCTGCTGGTGCTGGAAGCGTTGGTGCCGGGACGTTTCCGCGATCTGGTCGGCGACGAGAAGCTGCACCCGGGTGCCATTGCGACCGCGGTGATCCTGCTGGCTGTCGGAGGGGTGAACGCAGCCGCGCTGTCATGACCGGCACGACGCGCTGGCGGGCACTGCTGCTGGCCGCGGTGGCGGCCTGCGCGGCGTGCGGGCTCATCTACGAACTGGCGCTGCTGACACTGTCCGCCAGCCTGCACGGCGGCGGCATCGTGGCCACTTCACTGATCGTCGCGGGCTACGTCGCCGCGCTCGGGGCGGGCGCGCTGGCGGTCAAACCGCTGCTCGGGCACGCCGCCATCACCTTCATCGCGGTGGAGACCCTGCTCGGTGTCATCGGCGGATTGTCGGCTGCGGCAATGTATGTGGCGTTCGCCTTCATCGGCGGTTCGCTGTGGGTGCTGGTGCTGGGCACCGCGGTGATCGGCGCGCTGGTAGGCGCCGAGGTCCCGTTGTTGATGACACTGCTGCAGCGGGGCCGCACCGCGGGCGCGGCCGACGCCGGCCGGGTGCTGGCCAACCTGAACGCAGCGGACTACCTGGGCGCCCTGATCGGCGGTCTGGCCTGGCCGTTCCTGGTGCTGCCGCAGCTCGGCATGATTCGCGGCGCAGCCGTGACCGGGATGATCAACTTGACCGCGGCGACCATCGTGGCGGTGTTCCTACTGCGCGGCATCATCAGCCGTCGCCAGCTCACCTCGGCGCTGGCCGTGCTCACCGCAGCCACGCTGGCGCTGACCACCCTGATGGTGGCCTCCGACGGGATCCAGAGCACCACCCGTCAGCGGCTCTACGCCGACCCGATCATCGCCTACCGGCAATCCGGCTATCAGGAGATCGTGGTGACCCGCCGCGGCACCGACACCCGGCTCTATCTCGACGGCGGACTGCAGTTCTCGACCCGTGACGAGTACCGCTACACCGAAAGCCTGGTCTACCCGGCGCTCGGCGAGGACCCGCGGTCGGTGCTCATCCTCGGCGGTGGCGACGGCCTGGCGGCCCGCGAGGTACTACGCATGCCCGGCGTGCAGACCATCGTCCAGGTGGAGCTCGACCCGGCGGTGATCGAACTCGGGCGTGGGCCGCTGCGCGAGGCCAACCGTGGCGCCCTGGATGATCCCCGCGTCGACATCGTCGTCGATGACGCCATGGCGTGGTTGCGGACCCCCGATGCGCTGCCCGACGGCGGGTACGACGCGGTGATCATCGACCTGCCCGATCCCGACAACCCGGTGCTGGGCCGGCTGTACTCGGTCGAGTTCTACGCGCTGGTGTCCCGCGTGCTGTCCGTCGACGGACTGGTGGTGGTGCAGTCGGGCAGCCCGTTCTCGACGCCGAATGCGTTCTGGCGCACGGTATCGACACTGGGGTCGGCCGGGTTCGCGGTGACGCCATATCACGTGCACGTGCCGACCTTCGGGGACTGGGGCTTCGCGCTGGCCCGTCGCGGCACCTCGGCACCGAGGCCCACGGTCCCCGAAGCCGCTCCCGGCCTGCGGTTTCTAACCCAGCCGGTGCTGGATGCCGCGACGGTGTTCCCGCCGGACAACGCGCCGCAGGTCCTGGAGCCCTCCACGCTGGACAACCCTCGGATAGTCGAGGATATGCGGGCGGGTTACCGCTAGAACACGCCTGTCCGGTGCACCGGGCAGAGTCGATGCTGCACGGCCGCACGTCGCGCGGTAGCGCGAAAGTGGCTGCGTCCGTACAAGTGTCGAACTCGCCCCCGGCCCGGCGAGACGATTCTTGGTGTTCGGTATGAGTCCCGTGACTGCGATCTTGCGGGCCCATAGGTTGAAACTGTGCACGGTAACCCCACCCTCGGCACGCCGCAGACACAGCCGGACGTGTCGTCACAACCAGAAAGGCAACAAGAATGCCCAAGACCAGCTTGACCACAATCGGCATCATCGCGTTGACCGCTACGATCCTCGGGATCGCACCGGCCGCGGCTGCGACCCCGTCGTCAGCTGTATTAGACGTCAAAGCCGCAGCAGAACAACGGGTTCCGAGCGAGGACCGGAACGCCAATGGAGCGCGCAACGGTCGCCAGAAACCCGCCGATACCACCGCCGGAAAGATCTTCACTCCCCCGGTGACCGCCCCGCAGGCCACGGTCGATACGTACAACGACTGAGTGACCCCGCCCCGACTTTCGGACCAGCCGAGGCGAGCTCGCGCGCGGCTAGCTGTACTGACCACGGACGTTAGGTACGGCGTGGCGTGGTGACATGAAGAAGACCTCCGAGTGAAGTGCGAGCTGTCTAGGAACGCACCAACCACACTCGGAGGTCTTCGTGTCCCACCGTAATGCCCCATTGACAGAGACCGGTCGTCTGCGGCTGGCCCGCTGTGTCGTCGAGGACGGCTGGTCGCTGCGTCGGGCCGCTGAGCGGTTCCAGGTCGCGGTCACCACCGCCCAGCGCTGGGCGAGCAGGTATCGCGAGCTGGGACTTGCTGGCATGACAGATCGCAGTTCACGGCCGCACCGCAGCCCTCACCAGACACCCACCCGCACTGAGCGTCGGATCATCAAAGTCCGGGTCATCCGTCGGTGGGGACCAGCTCAGATCGGCTATCTGCTGGGCATACATCCCTCAACAGTGCACCGAGTACTGACCCGCTACGGAGTCGCCCGGCTGCGTTGGTTAGACCGCCCTACCGGGCGCGTCATCCGCAGGATCGAGTCGGCAGCTGTCGGTGATCTGGTCCATGTGGACGTCAAAAAGCTCGGCAAGATCCCCGCCGGCGGCGGATGGAGGATGCTCGGCCGGACCAAAGGGGGCCACAACGCCAGCGTCGACAGGAGCAGCGGTGTCTTCAACACACACCGTCAGCCGCTGCGCGGCTACCACTTCCTGCATACCGCCATCGACGGGCACTCCCGGCTGGTCTACAGCGAGCTGCTGGCTGATGAACGCAAAGACACCGCCGCAGCGTTTTGGACACGCGCCAACGCCTGGTTCAACGAGTGCGGCATCACCGTGCAAAAAGTGTTGACCGACAACGGATCCTGCTACCGATCCCACGTATTCAGGGACGCACTCGGCACCATCGAGCATCGCCGGACCCGCCCGTATCGGCCTCAAACCAACGGCAAGGTCGAACGCTTCCACCGCACCCTGGCCGACGAATGGGCCTACGCCCGGCTCTACACCAGCGACGCCGAACGCTGTGCCGAATACCCCCGCTGGCTACACACCTACAATCATCACCGCGGCCACACCGCACTCAAGGGTCAACCACCCGCCAGCCGCGTACCTAACCTCTCAGGTCAGTACAGCTAGCTCTCGGCCGGTTCGGGCGCGGGGTCCGGCCCGGCTGCGAGCAGCTTGCGGAAGCCGTCCTCGTCGAGCACCGGCACCCCGAGTTCGATCGCCTTGTCGTACTTGGATCCCGGGGCGTCCCCGGCGACCACGTAGGACGTTTTCTTGGAGACCGATCCGGCCGCCTTACCACCGCGAATCAGGATCGCCTCTTTGGCCTCGTCGCGGGAGAAGCCGGTCAGCGATCCGGTCACCACGATCGACAGCCCCTCCAGGGTGCGTTCGATGCCGGCATCGCGCTCGTCGACCATCCGGACCCCGGCGGTCCGCCACTTGTCGACGATCGCGCGGTGCCAGTCCACCTCGAACCACTCGGTGACCGCTGCGGCGATCGTCGGGCCGACACCCTCCACGGCGGCCAGTTCGGCCTCGGACGCGGCGATGATGGCGTCCAGGCTGCCGAATTCGCCGGCCAACGCGCGGGCCGCGGTCGGCCCGACATGTCGGATGGACAGCGCGACCAGCACCCGCCACAGCGGTTGGGATTTGGCCTTGCCGAGATTGGCGAGTAGCCGCTTGCCGTTTGCCGACAGCTCGCCCGCCTTGGTGGTGAACAGCTCGGTGCGCAACAGGTCCTCGGCGGTGAGGCCGAACAGGTCGCCCTCGTCGGTGATGACCCCGGCCTGCAGCAGTGCGGTGCCTGCCTCGTAACCGAGGCCCTCGATATCGAAGGCGCCGCGACCGGCGGCATGGAACACCCGCTCCCGCAACTGCGCCGGACAGGTGCGGGTGTTCGGGCAGCGGATGTCGGCGTCGCCTTCCTTCGCCGGTGCCAGCGTGGTGCCGCATTCGGGACACGTTGTGGGCATGACGAATTCGCGTTCGGTGCCATCGCGCAGTTCGACGACCGGGGCGAGCACCTCGGGAATCACATCACCGGCCTTGCGCAGCACCACGGTGTCACCGATCAGCACACCCTTGCGTTTGACCTCGGACGCGTTGTGCAGGGTGGCCAAACCGACGGTGGATCCGGCCACCTTGACCGGTGCCATGTAGGCGAACGGGGTGACCCGTCCGGTGCGCCCGACGTTGACGCGGATATCGAGGAGTTTGGTGGTGACCTCCTCGGGCGGGTACTTGTAGGCGATCGCCCACCGAGGGGCCCGCGAGGTCGCGCCGAGACGGCGCTGCAGGGTCACATCGTCGACTTTGACGACCAAGCCGTCTATCTCGTGTTCGACATCGTGGCGGTGTTCGCCCCAGTAGGCGATGCGTTCGGCCACCGCCTCGATGCCCTGAACCTTGGCGGTGTGGGTGGACACCGGCAGCCCCCATGCGCCCAGCGCCCGGTACGCATCATGCAGCGAGCCCGGCGTGAACCCCTCGGTTTTGCCGACTCCATGGCAGATCATCCGCAGCTTGCGCCGCGCGGTCACGGCGGGATTCTTCTGCCGCAACGAGCCTGCGGCGCTGTTGCGCGGGTTGGCGAACGGCGGCTTCCCCTCGGCCACCAGACCGGCGTTGAGTTCCTCGAAATCGGACAGCCGGAAGAACACCTCCCCGCGCACCTCGAGCACGGCGGGTACCGGGAATTCGTCGGTGCCGGTGAGCCTTTCGGGAATGTCCTCGATGGTGCGGGCATTGTTGGTGACGTCCTCGCCGCTGCGGCCGTCGCCGCGGGTGGCGCCGCGGACCAGAACGCCCTCGCGGTAGACCAGGGCCAGCGCGACACCGTCGATCTTCAGTTCGCACAGATAGTCGATATCGGCGCCGACTTCGGCACCCACCCGCGCGGCCCATGCGGTCAGCTCATCGGTGTCGAATGCGTTGTCCAGCGACAGCATCCTCTCCAGATGGTCAGCCGCGGCGAAGTCGGTGGTGAAACCGGCGCCGCCGACCAGCTGGGTCGGCGAGTCCGGGGTGCGCAGTTCAGGGAAGCTGTCCTCCAGCGCCTGCAATTCACCCAGCAGGGAGTCGAACTCGGCGTCCGAAACGACGGGTGCGTCCTTGACGTAGTAGCGGAACTGATGGCCGCGTACTTCTTCGGCGAGTTCCTGCCAGCGTTGACGTACCTCTGCATCCGGTGAGCTCACTCTGGTCAGGCTAGTTGAGCCCGCCGACACCGCTCACCGGGTCTGGATGCGCCTGAACTGCACGACGTCGCGCCAGCTGCTGCCCTCCCAACGGTGCAGCACGAAACCGCGGGGCTCCATCAGTTCGCGCAGCGCCGCCACGCTCAGGCGATCCGGGTCCGGGAAAGCCTCGACGAACACCGCCAACGCCCGGGGCCTCAGCACCCGCTGCAGCTCGCGGACGCAGGCCACCCGGTCGGGCACCTCACCGAGCACGGCGGCCAGGAAGGCGACATCGAAGGATGCGTCGGGGAACGGCAGGCCGTGACCGGCGTCACCGGCGTGGAAGTCGACCCGGCCAGCTGCGCCGACCGCGACCAGCCGGCGCCGCGCCTTGTCCAGCATTTGCGGTTGCACATCGAACAGGTCGAGCCGGCCACGAGGTAGGCGCCGGGCGAGTTCGCTGCTGAAGTACGCCGGGCCGGGCCCTATCTCCAGGACGCGTTCGTCCCCGGTCAGCGCCAGCGCGTCGACGACGCGCCCGGGATGCCCGATGAGTCGGCGCACCGGGTTGTTCAGCAGGACCGCAGCCCAGTGCGGGTACGGGAAATCGCCCACTCGCCGGGTCTGTCGAATGACGGCATCGATCCATGATGTTGGCATTCAAGCCCCCTCACCTGCAAAAGTTAGGTTAGCCTAACTGATAGGTTGGCCCGATAGAGTGCTACCTGTGCCGCACCCGATCATGTTCTCCGACGACGACTTCGGGCTCACCGAGCTGCGCGCACTGGCACTCGGTTTCCCGGGGGCCTTCGAGAAGGTCTCCTGGGGCCGGCCGGTGTTCTGTGCACCGAAGATGTTCGGCATGTACGGCGGCGCCACGAAGGCCACCGGCGAGATGGTCACCCTGCCGTACTCGCTGCTGGTCAAGGTCGACGAGTCCGACCGCACCGCCCTGGAGCACGACGATCGGTTCTTCGTCCCCGCCTACATGGGCCCCTTCGGCTGGCTGGGCCTGGACCTGACCGCGGCGACCGTGGACTGGGACGAGGTCGGCGAGTTGCTCGACGCGTCGTTCCGGTTGGTGGCGCCGAAGAAACTGATCAAACAGCTCGACGGGCGTTAGTTCACGGCGCCGAGCAGTGTGAAAATGCTTCCACGGCTGCGATATTTACCGTTTTCTACACCACGGTCGCGCAAAGTCCGCGACTACAGCCTTGGTGTAGAAAACGGCGCGGGCTGGCACGTCTACGTGGTCTTCAGGAACGTCCGCATCCGGTCCAGCACCAACTCGGGGCGCTGTTCCACGATCCAGTGCCCCACCCCGGGCACCAATTCGAGCTCGAAATCCGCACAATGCTCGGGCAACACCCGCAGCAGCTCCGGGGTGAGCACCGAATCATCGGTGCCGTGCAGCCAGCGCACCGGCACCGTCACGTGCTGGTCGTCGAACTCGCCGCGCATCCACCGCGCCGCCTCGCGGGTCTGGAAGGTTCGGTACCAGCGCGAGCCGGCCTCGGCATAGCCCGGCCGGCGCATGCAGCCGACGTAGAACGCGATGTCCTCGTCCGGGGTGGTGAAATCCCCGCCCACCCAGGAGCCCAGCAACCGGAAGAAGCGCGCCTTCGGGTCGGCGATCACCTTCGGGCCGATCACCGGCAGCAGCATCGGCACCTGGTACCACATGCGCCAGATGTTCGTCAGCGCCGTCCGGTCGTGCTTGAGCCAGGGCACCGCGGTGTTCAGGCCCATGAACGCCGCGACCTTCTCGGGGTGACGCAGCATGAAGATGGTGGCCACCGGTCCGCCCCAGTCGTGGGCGACCAGCTTGACCGGGCCCACCCCGAGCCGGTCGCAGACCGCGGCCAGATCGTCGGCCATATCGTTTTTGAGGTAGCGATCCTTGGGCGCGGAACTCCAGCCCGCCCCGCGCAGATCCGGGCACAGCACCCGGTATCCGTCCGCGGCGAGCGGGCCGATGAGTTCGTGCCACTCCCACCAGTTCTGCGGGAACCCGTGCACCAGCATCACCGGCGGACCGTCGGCCGGACCGGCATCGGCGACATGAATCGTGACACCGCGACCGAGATCGACATAACGGTGCTGCACGCCGGGGAGATCGGGCGGAGTGTCCATGACGCCAATCTACGGTATCCGGTACCGGTGGTAACGAGTTGGCCTGTCCGGTTCGCCACATTTGTCCCGCAGCCGTGGTTCGATGGGCAGCACCATGAGTATCGAAAGCCCGTTCCCCCAGGTCCAGATCCCCTCATCCAGCGTCTACGACTATCTGTTCACCGATATCGAGCCCGCGGCGGCCGAGCAGGTCGCCGTGCTCGACGCCAAGACCGGTACCGCCCTCACCTACCGTCAGATCATCGACAGGATCGATGCGTTCGCCGGCGCGCTCGCCGCCCGCGGCCTCGGCCCGGGCGACGTGGTGGGGCTACTGGCCCCGAACAGTTCGGCCTTCGCGGTCGCCTTCCACGGCATCCTGCGCGCCGGTGCCACCGCCACCACGATCAACGCGCTGTTCACCGCGAAGGACATCACCAAACAGCTCACCGACTCCAAGGCCGCGCTGCTGGTGACCGTGTCGGCGCTGAAATCCCAAGCGCTGGAGGGCGCCCGGGGCGCGGGCCTGGAGGCGTCCTCGGTGATCGTGCTCGATGGCCCCGGCGCCGAATCCGACGGTCACCACAACGCCGAGGATCTGCTGAGTCCGGCGCACCCGGCACCACAGGTCAGCTTCGACCCGGCCACCCATCTGGCTGTGCTGCCGTACAGCTCGGGTACCACCGGTAACCCCAAGGGCGTGATGCTCACCCACCGCAATCTGGTATCCAACGTCGCCCAGATCCGGCCGCTGCAGGGCATGACGTCCGGCGACGTGGTGTTGGCGGTGCTGCCGTTCTTCCACATCTATGGCATGACCGTGCTGCTCAACGCCGCCCTGCACGCCCGCGCGCAACTGGTCATCATGCCCGCCTTCGACCTGACCGAATTCCTGTCCAATATCGCCGAACGCAAATGCACGCACGCGTTCATCGCCCCGCCGGTCGCGGTGGCGCTGGCCAAACACCCACTCGTCGAGGACTACGACCTGTCCTCGCTGCGCGCCATCATGTCCGGCGCCGCCCCACTGGACGAAGACCTCGGCAAGGCCGTCACCGCGCGCCTGGGGTGCGCACTCGTGCAGGGGTACGGGATGAGCGAGCTGAGCCCGGTCAGCCATATCACCCCCTTCGATGGCGGCAAGGAGTTGGTGGGTGCGGCGGCGCCGGTCAGCTCGTGCGGATGGACGGTGCCCAACTCGGTGTCCAAACTCGTCGATCCCGCCACCGGCGAGGAGATCGGCCTACCGGACTCGGGTCTCTCCGAGACCGGCGAACTGTGGTTCAAGGGCCCCAATGTGATGGTGGGTTACCTCGGCAACGACAGCGCGACCCGCGACACCATCGACGACGACGGTTTCCTACACACCGGTGATCTCGCGCGCGTCGACGCAACCGGCTGCATCTTCATCGTCGACCGGCTCAAGGAGCTGATCAAATACAAGGGGTACCAGGTGCCGCCCGCTGAATTGGAGGCCGTCCTGCTGGGTCATCCGGCCATCGCCGATGCCGCCGTCGTCGGGGTCACCGAGCCGGAATCCGGCGAGGAGGTGCCCAAGGCATTCGTGGTGCGCCAGCCCGACGCCGACCTCACCGAGGAGGCCGTGATGGAGTTCGTCGCGGGCCAGGTCGCGCCGTACAAGAAAGTCCGGCAGGTGGCGTTCATCGACGCGATCCCTAAATCGGCGGCCGGGAAGATCCTGCGCAAGGATCTTCGCGGGCGGTAGCCCGCGTGTCCCGGCGGACGGTAGCCCGCATGCCTCAGCGGGCGGTAGCCCGCGTGTCCCGGCGGGCGGCGGCCCGCGCCTGCCGGTAGCCCAGCGCCGCACCGGCCAGCGGGATCAGCATCAGACCAAGGACCCCGAACAGGGAGGTCATGGGCTGACCGGGACGCGGGTGGGGTCCGAGGGGCAGGACCGTGACGCTCATGTCCAATACCGGCAGCGGCGCGACAGGGGGCGTCGTGACCGCCGGTGGCGGCGCAGTCACCGGCGGTGCGACGGCGATATCGACCGCAGTCACCACCGGAGCCACCCTCGGCCGGGGTGTGGCGGCCGGCAAGGGGGTTTTTGCAGCCGTGGTCAGCTGCGGGGCGGCTTGTACGGTGGGCTCGGCGGGCGCCACCGGGCGCACTCGCGTACCACCGGTGGAGACGTCATCGGCCGTTCGCGCAGTCCTGGGCGCGCGCACGGTGCGCGCGCTGTCGGCGGTGGTCAGCGACGGACGAGCGCGCCGGATACGCGACGAGCGCTCGGACTGGTCGCTGCCTGCGGCAGCACCATCGACTTCGTTGCTGGCTGAACGGGCCGGGGTGGAATCCACGGTGCGGGCGCCGGAACGAGCGCGGCTATCGGACCGACCCGACGTCGACCCGGAGCCCCCGGGGTCAGCGGAAGCGACCACAGCAGGGCCGGTGAACAGGGCCAACGCCACCATTGTGCCCGCACCGGCCCTCAGGAATCGCTTCCGTAAGTCCACTCGCTCCCCCAACCGTCGGCACCCACCTTACGGCACCGCAATGTTTGCCGGTCAGATTCCCTCAGGATCGGTTTCCAAACCGTCGGCCGCCTTCTGCGTCAAGCCGATCGCGACACGGGCCCACGCCTCGGAGGCCCCGGACAGCCCACAGGCAGGGCTGATACCGATCCGCTCGCGCAACACCGTGCGCGGGAAGCCCAACCGGTCGGTGACCGACGCCGCCGCGGCGGCAACCTGCTGCGGGGTCCAGCGCTGTTGCTGCGCGGTGCCGGGTACCACCCCGAGCAGCACGGTCCGCCCGGATTCGACGAACTCACCCACCCCGTCCAGATCGGCGGGCCGCAAGGTCGACACATCCACCGCCAACGCCTGCAGCTTGCTGCGCTGCAACAATCTCCACGGAAGGTCCGCGGCGCAGCTGTGCAGTGCGATCGCTCCGCCGACGGTATCGACGAACTCGTCCAGCAGCACCGCGGCAACCTGTTCTTCGACCGGATGCACCGGCGAGAATCGGGTCACCCCGGTCAGCCTGCCCAGCATCGCCGCGGGCAGGGACGGCTCGTCGAGTTGCACCACGACCTCGGTGCCCAGCCGCCGCGCCACCTCGGCGCGATGCGCGGCCAACCCCTCCGACAGCGAGCCGGCGAGATCGCGCAGCGCTCCGGCATCGGTGATGGCACGGTGGCCGTTGGCCAGTTCCAGCTCGGCGGCCAGCGTGATCGGCCCGGCGGCCTGAACCTTCACCGGGCGACCCGAGCCGCGCAGTCCGGCCTTCTCCCAGGCCTCCTCCAGCGCGTCGATGTCCTCGTTGAGCCAACTCATCGCTCGGCGCATGACGGCGCTCCGGCCGGGTGCGATGCGGTACGCACGGGCCACGGTGTCGAACCCGATATCGACGAGCAGTGCGCCGGTGCGCCCGATGGTGTCCGCCCCGACACCGCGCGCGGGCAACTCGGGCAGATGCGGCAGCGAGTGCAGCTCGCCGACGATGATCTCGGCGGCCTCGCGCGCCGCCGTGCCCGGCCAGGATCCGATGCCGGTAGCGGCGGCGAAAACACTCATCGGACAACCGTATTCGATGATCCCATCACCGGGTTACGGTGGCGCTGCCGATGACCTCGTCACCGGCGTCGTCGGGCCGATACAGCACCATGGTCTGACCCGGCGCCACCCCGCGAATCGGGGTGCGCAGGTCAGCGATCAGCCGGCCCTCGCGCACCTGTGCCACGGCCTCGGCGGTGCCGCCGTGCGCACGCACCTGCACGACACCCTCGACCGGCCCGCTCGGTGCGGTCCCGGCGGTGAACACCGGCCGGTCCCCGATCAGCTGGGACACGTCCAAGTCATCGGCGGCGCCGACACGTACCGTCCCGGTCTGCGCGTCGATACCCGTCACGTATCGGGGCCGACCGTCGGGTCCGGGTCCGGCGATGCCCAAACCCTTGCGCTGACCGATGGTGAACCCGTGTACCCCGTCATGTTCGGCGAGCACCGCTCCGCCGGCGTCCACGACCGCGCCGGGGCGTATCCCGATCCGGGCTCCCAGGAAGGCGCGGGTGTCCCCGGAAGGGATGAAACAGATGTCGTGGCTGTCCGGCTTCTGGGCGACGGCCAGTCCGCGGCGCGCGGCCTCGGCGCGGATCTCGGACTTCGGGGTGTCCCCGATCGGGAACAGGGCGTGCCGCAGCTGCTCGGCGGTCAGCACCGCCAGCACATAGGACTGGTCCTTGTCGGCATCGACGGCGCGACGCAGCCGGCCGTCGTCGAGTCGGGCGTAGTGACCGGTGGCCACGGCGTCGAACCCGAGCGCCAGTGCCCGCGCTGACAGCGCGGAGAACTTGATGGTCTCATTGCATTTGACGCATGGGTTGGGGGTTTCACCGCGGGCGTAGGAGTCGACGAAATCGTCGATCACCTCTTCCTTGAAGCGGTCCGCGAAATCCCACACATAGAAGGGGATATCGAGAATATCGGCGACGCGGCGGGCGTCACCGGCGTCTTCCTTGGAACAGCAGCCCCGCGATCCGGTGCGCAGGGTGCCCGGTGTCGCCGACAACGCCAGGTGCACACCGACGACGTCATGCCCGGCATCCACCATCCGGGCCGCCGCGACCGACGAGTCGACGCCCCCGCTCATCGCGACCAGAACCTTCATCGGCTGTTGGTTCTTCGCGCAGGTGCTCATCACTGCCGCGTCCCTGCACTGGCCAGCGCAGCCTGACGGGCCCGTTCCACCGCCGCCGGCAGCACATCGAGAGCTGCATCGACGTCGGCGTCGGTGCTGGTGTGTGCCAA
Organism: Mycobacterium sp. MBM; assembly: GCA_021648845.1. Lineage (GTDB taxonomy): Bacteria > Actinomycetota > Actinomycetes > Mycobacteriales > Mycobacteriaceae > Mycobacterium. The sequence continues at coordinate 95,742 of JAKJHY010000005.1, forward strand.
TGAAAGTCGCAGTGAACCGCGGGCCGTGGCCGGATCGGCCCCCATCGCGATGAGCACATGGGAGGGCTGTGCAACACCGGCCGTGCAGGCCGAACCGGTGGAACACTCGACACCCTTGGCATCGAGCAGCATCAGCAGGGCGTCACCCTCACAGCCGCGAAAGGTGAAGTGGGCGTTGCCCGGCAACCGGCGATCGCCGTCGGCGCCGTTGACGTCGACATCGTCGATCTGCGCGAGCACCCCGGCGATCAGCCGGTCCCGCAGCGCGCGCACCCGCACACCCGACTCGGCCAGACCCTCCACCGCCACCCGGGCAGCCGCGGCCATCGCCACGGCAGCGGCGACATCCGGTGTGCCCGAACGAACGTCCCGTTCCTGCCCGCCGCCGTGCAGGATCGGCACGCAGGCGGTGTCACGCCGCAGCACCAGTGCGCCGATGCCGACCGGACCGCCGAATTTGTGGGCGGCCAGACTCAGCGCCGAGAGCCCGCTCTCGGCGAACGCCACCGGGATGTGCCCTACCGCCTGGATCGCGTCGCTGTGCATGGGGATGGCGAACTCCGCTGCCACCGCGGCCAATTCGGCGATCGGTTGAATGGTTCCGACCTCGTTGTTGGCCCACATCACCGATATCAGTGCGACATCATCAGGATCGTTCAGTGCCGCACGCAGCGACTCGGGAGCCACCGAGCCGGTGCCGTCGACCGGCAGCCACGTGACCTCGGCCCCCTCGTGTTCGACGAGCCACTCGACCGCGTCGAGCACCGCGTGATGTTCCACGGGGGTGGTCACGATGCGCCGCCGGCGCGGGTCGGCGTCGCGGCGCGCCCAGAAGATGCCCTTGACGGCCAGATTGTCGGACTCGGTACCGCCCGCGGTGAAGATCACCTCGGAGGGGCGGGCCCCCAACAGACCGGCCAGCGTCTCACGGGCCTCTTCCATCCGGCGCCGCGCCGCCCGACCGGAAGTGTGCAGCGAGGACGCATTGCCGACCGTGGCCAGCGCGCCGACCATCGCCTCGATTGCAGCGGGGTGCATCGGGGTGGTGGCAGCGTGATCCAGGTAAGCGGCTGTCATGGCCCACCAAGGATAGCCGCCGGACCGGAGGGTGCTGTCCGTCGAGGTCAGGCAGCCACCCTCAGCAGGCCATGCGCACGGTACGCCGGAGAGCGGGGGTCGGCTCCGCGCACGGCTGCCTCACAGCGGGCCGCCAGGTCGCGCCGATCCTCACCCGGCAGCTCCAGCGACTGGACCTGCACGTGCACCACGGTGCGGCGGGCCGTGACGAGCCGGCGGATCGAATCCAGCAGGGTGTCCTCGCCGATATAGGCGGGCACGGTGGACGGGCGGCCGTCGCGGTGGTGATAGGTCAGCCGCAGCGGCTGCACCGGGCGCCCGGCGTCCACGGCGGCCTGGAACATGGCCGGACGGAACGGTCCATATCCCAGTCCACACCAGGTGGTGCCTTCCGGAAATGCCACCACGGTCTGACCGCTGCGCAGCCGGGCCGCGACGGCGCCGACCACCGCGGGCAGCCGGCGCAGGTTCTCCCGCTCGATAGGGATGACCTTCATGATCCGGGCGAGTACGCCGAGCGCCGGCCAGTCGATCAGATCGGCGCGGGCGACGAACGACCCCGGCATGACCGCGCCGATACTGAAGACGTCCAGCCACGACACATGGCCGCTGACCACCAGCACGCCGCGCAGGTTGCGGATGGGCCCACCGGAGACCGTGATGCGCACCCCCACGCTGCGCAGCATCAGCCGGCAGTAGGCGCGCTGCAGGTGCGAGCGGCCCGGCAACGGGACCGCGAGCAGCGGAACCGCCAGCAACAACAACACTGCCCCGGTGACGCGCAGTGTGGTGCGGGTCCAGACCGCGGGGCGAGATCCCAGCGGAGCCGCCCCAGCGTGCATGCAGCTGGCGTCGCAGGAGGCGCGCGGCAGCCAGCAGTGGTCCTTGGTGACGGTCATGCCGGGTCCTTACTGTCGGTGGTGTCGGCGGCCTGCGACACCGACCGCAGCCGCTTCAGGTAGCGGACGTCGGCGCGGCGCTTGTCCAGCAGCGCCGGAAAGTCGCCGACGCCGAAGGCGGGATCGTGGGCGGGTTCACCGCACACCTGGGCGCCGAGGCGCAGGTAGCCCCGCATCAGGGCGGGCACGGTGACCCGGGCCGGCGAATCGATCTCATCGAGGGTGCGTCCGTCGATCACGACCGGCCGGTAGGGCCGCACCGTGAATTCCGGCGGCGCGCCGTGGCGGCGAAGCACGAAATCGCGCACCCCACGCAGCTGGCTGCCGGGCGTTTCGCCGGCCGGATGGGTGGGCACCGACACACACCCGGTCACATAGTCGTACCCGCAGCGGTCCAGGTAGGCCAGGATGCCCGCCCACATCAGCAGCACCACTGCGCCGTTGCGATGATCCCCGCGGACCACCGCGCGACCCATCTCGACCAGCGAAGGCCGCAGGGAGTCGAGCGCACGGACATCGAATTCGGTTGCGGTGTAGAGACTTCCGGCGGCGATGGCGCCGGGCGGTGGCAGCATGCGATAACAACCGACCAGCTCGCCGGAGCCGTCCTCGCGCACCAGCAGGTGATCGCAGAACTGGTCGAAGCGGTCGGCGTCCAGTCCGTCGTGGGTGCGCGGCATGGCAAAACCGGGCTCGGTGGTGAACACATCGTGGCGCAGCCGCTGGGCCGCCTCGATATGGGTCGGGTCGGTGGACAGCAGCAGGGTGTAGCGCGGGCCCGGTGCCGCGGACGGCGCCTGGTCGGTGTCGTCAGCCGGTATGAGGACAGATGCGGTACTCATGCTCAGCACGGTCGCGGCTGCGGGTCTCCGGGCGGCATCAGGGGCGTGACGTGTCCGTGCACGGTTCGTGAACAGCGCGGTCAGAAAGCCAAAAGCGCCCCGGAACCTGGGTTCCGGGGCGCTTCTTGAGCTTGCTGCGGCTTATCCCTTACGGGCCTTGACCGCCTCGGTCAGCTGCGGGGCGACCTTGAACAGGTCGCCGACGATGCCGAGATCGGCGATCTCGAAGATCGGCGCCTCTTCGTCCTTGTTGACCGCGATGATGGTCTTGGACGTCTGCATACCGGCGCGGTGCTGGATGGCACCGGAGATGCCCAGCGCGATGTACAGCTGCGGGGACACCGTCTTACCGGTCTGGCCGACCTGGAACTGCCCGGCGTAGTAGCCGGAGTCGACGGCGGCACGGGACGCACCGACGGCGGCCCCGAGCGAGTCGGCGAGCTCCTCGACGATCTTGAAGTTCTCCTCGCTGCCGACACCGCGGCCACCGGCGACCACGACGCTGGCCTCGGTGAGCTCGGGACGGTCGCCCGCCACGACGGGCTCACGGGACGTGATCTTGGTCGCATTCTCGGCCTGGGCGGGCACCTCGACGGTGACGACCTCGCCGGCGCCCTCGGCCGGGGCGGCCTCGACGGCGCCCGGACGAACGGTGATCACCGGGAGCTCACCGGTGGCCTGGGCATCGACGGTGAACGCGCCGCCGAAGATGCTGTGGACGCCCACTCCGCCTTCCTTGATCTCGACGACGTCGACCAGCAGGCCGGAGCCCAGACGCGCGGCCAGCCGGCCGGCGACCTCTTTGCCCTCGGCGCTGGCCGCGATCACGACGGCGGCGGGAGCGGCCGATTCGGTCAGCGCGGCGAGCACGTCGACCTTCGGGGTGATCAGGAAGCTGTCCACGTCGGCCGACTCGGCGACGTAGATCTTGGCCGCACCGGCGGCCTTGAGGCCGTCGGTGAGACCGGCGGCGGTGCCTTCGGCGCCGACCACGACCGCGGACGGCTCACCCAGCACGCGGGCGGCGGTGATCAGTTCGGTGCTGACCTTCTTCAGTGCACCTTCGGCGTGCTCGACGAGCACAAGTACTTCAGCCATGTGTGTCTTTGTCCTTTGTGAAATGGGTGTGTGGGGGCCGCTGCTAGATCAGCTTCTGGGAGACCAGGTACTCGGCGACCTTCTTGCCGCCCTCGCCCTCGTCGGTGACCTTCTCGCCCGCGGTCTTGGGGGGCTTCGGGGTGGCCGACAGCACCTTGCTGCCGGCGTTGGCCACGCCGACCTCGTCGGCCTCGACACCGATCTCGGCCAGCGTCAGCACCGTGACTTCCTTCTTCTTCGCGGCCATGATGCCCTTGAAGGAGGGGAAGCGGGGCTCGTTGATCTTCTCGTTGACACTGACCACGGCGGGCAGCGAGGCCTCCAGACCGAACACACCCTCGTCGGTTTCCCGCTCGGCGGTGACCTTGCCGCCTTCGACGTTCAGCTTGCGGACGTGGGTCAGCTGCGGCAGCCCCAGGTACTCGGCGATCACGGCGGGCACGGCACCGCCGACCCCGTCGGTGGCCTCGTTACCGGCGATGACCAGCTCGGTGCCCTCGATGGTGCCCAGCGCGCGGGCCAGCGCCCAACCCGTCTGGACGAGGTCGGAGCCGTGCAGGCCGTCGTCCTTGAGGTGAACGGCCTTGTCGGCGCCCATGGACAGCGCCTTGCGGATGGCTTCGGTGGCGCGTTCGGGGCCGGCGGTGAGCACGGTGACGGTGCTGTCGCCGCCCTCGCGCTCCTTGATGAGCAGCGCTTCTTCGACGGCACGCTCGTTGATCTCGTCGAGCACGGCGTCGGCGGCTTCCCGGTCCAGGGTCCAGTCACCCTCGGACAACTTGCGCTCGGACCAAGTGTCAGGGACCTGCTTGATCAGGACCACGATGTTTGTCATGACTGTGGTTCGTCCTCCTCGATGAGGCCGGCAGCCGGCCTGGGCATATCACGTTTTGTCCAACGGCCACCATGTTACTCGCGGGTAACTTTGACGGCACGCAAGGACACCATAACCGGTCAATCGCCGTCTCCCGACCGCACGGTGGGTCGGGCATCCGTTCGCGAACCGGCCGTTACGGGTTAGCCTGCCTTCCAATGAGCACAATCGGTTCCGTCGACAGCCCCGGCTCCAATGAGGGAGCCGACCCCTCGTTGCCGTTGACCGGCGAGCGCACGATTCCCGGCCTGGCCGAGGAGAACTACTGGTTCCGCCGCCACGAGGTCGTCTATCAACGCCTCGCCGACCGCTGTGCCGGTCGCGACGTGCTGGAGGCCGGGCCCGGCGAGGGGTACGGCGCGGATCTGATCGCCGATCGCGCGCGCAGTGTCACCGGCGTGGATTACGACGAGCAGGCCGTCGCACACATCCGGGCCAAGTACCCGCGGGTGCAGATGCACTTAGGAAATCTGGCCAACTTGCCGTTACCGGACGACTCGGTCGACGTCGTGGTCAACTTCCAGGTCATCGAGCACCTGTGGGACCAGGGCCAGTTCGTCGCCGAATGCGCCCGCGTGCTGCGTCCGGGCGGGCAGCTGTTGATGTCGACGCCCAACCGCATCACCTTCTCACCGGGCCGCGACACCCCGCTCAACCCGTTCCACACTCGCGAACTGAACGCCTCCGAACTCACCGAACTGCTGGAGCAGGGCGGGTTCGAGATCGAAGGCGTCTACGGCGTTTTTCACGGCCCAGGCCTCGCAGCCATCGACGCGCGCCATGGCGGCTCCATCATCGACGCCCAGATCCAGCGTGCGGTCGCCGATGCCCCGTGGTCACCGACGTTGCTCGCCGATGTCGCGGCGGTGCGCGCCGACGACTTCGATCTGCTCGACGCCGGTGACCGCGCCATCGACGACAGCCTCGATCTGGTGGCCATCGCGGTGCTGCCGTGAGCGAATCACTTTCCCAGTCGCTGCGCTCCCGCCCGCCGGAATCCGCACCGGTCCCCGGGATGTTCACGCTGGTACTGCACACCCACCTGCCGTGGCTGGCCCACCACGGTCGCTGGCCGGTCGGCGAGGAGTGGCTGTACCAATCCTGGGCGGCGTCCTATCTGCCGCTCATGCGGGTGTTGGGCACGCTGGCCGCCGAGGGCCGCAGCCACCTGGTGAGCCTGGGCATGACGCCGGTGGTCACCGCTCAGCTCGACGACCCCTACTGCCTGACCGGCATGCACCACTGGCTCGCCAACTGGCAGCTACGCGCCCTGGAAGCGACCACCACCCGCACCGGTGCCGCGGCGGGCACCTTCGGATCCCCGGAAGCCATGCGCCAGTTCGGTCTTCGTGAGCACGCAGCGGCAACCGCAGCGCTGGAGGACTTCACCTCGCACTGGTGCCACGGCGGTAGTCCGCTGTTGCGCCGGCTCGTCGACGCCGGGACCATCGAACTGCTCGGCGGGCCGCTGGCGCATCCCTTCCAGCCGCTGCTCAACCCGCGGCTGCGTGAGTTCGCGCTGCGCGAGGGGTTGGCCGACGCGCGGCAGCGCTTCGCGCACACCCCGACCGGAATCTGGGCGCCCGAATGCGCATACGCGCCGGGAATGGAAATCGGTTACGCCGCAGCCGGTGTCGGTCACTTCATGGTCGACGGGCCGTCCCTGCACGGAGATACCGCGCTGGCCCGCCCCGTCGGAGACACCGATGTGGTCGCCTTCGGTCGGGACCTGCACGTGAGCTACCGGGTGTGGTCACCGAAATCCGGTTACCCGGGGCACGCGGCCTATCGCGATTTCCACACCTATGACCACCTGACCGGCCTGAAGCCGGCCCGGGTGACGGGACGCAATGTGCCGTCGGAGGCCAAGGCACCCTACGAGCCGGAGCGCGCGGACAAGGCCGTCGACAAACACGTCGCCGATTTCGTCGCCGTGGTGCGCCGCCGGCTGCAGGCCGAATCCGAGCGCATCGGCCGGCCCGCCCACGTCATCGCGGCCTTCGACACCGAACTGTTCGGGCACTGGTGGCACGAGGGCCCGCGGTGGCTGGAACGGCTGTTGCGCGCGCTACCGCAGGCCGGGATCCGGGTGGGCACCCTGGCCGATGCGCTCGAGGCCGGCTACGTCGGCTCCGCCGTCGAATTGCCGCCCAGCTCTTGGGGTTCCGGCAAAGACTGGCAAGTCTGGAACGGTGCGAAGGTAGCCGATCTGGTGGCGCTCAATGCCGAGGTCGTCGACACCGCACTGGCGGCGGTGGACAAGGCGCTGGCCCACCGCGGCCCCGGTGCGTCGCGTGATGTCGTGGCCGACCAGATCCTGCGGGAGACATTGCTGACTGTGTCCAGCGACTGGCCATTCATGGTCAGCAAGGACTCCGCCGCCGAGTACGCGCGCTACCGCGCCCACCTGCACGCGCACGCCACCCGCGAGATCGCGGCGGCATCGGCCTCCGGTCGCCACGAGCAGGCGCAGCGGCTGGCCGGCGACTGGAACCGCGCCGACGGACTGTTCGGCGCCCTGGACGCGCGGCGGCTGCCCCGATGAGCCGATCCACCGAAGGTGCACACACGTGAAGATCCTCATGGTGTCCTGGGAGTACCCGCCGGTGATCATCGGCGGCCTGGGCCGACACGTGCATCACCTGGCCACCGAACTGGTACTGGCCGGCCACGAGGTGGTGGTGCTCTCACGGCGTCCCACCGGCACCGACCCGAGCACCCACCCCTCCACCGACGAGGTCGACGAGGGGGTGCGGGTCATCGCCGCCGCCCAGGACCCACACGAATTCGGCTTCGGCACCGACATGATGGCCTGGACGCTGGCGATGGGCCACGCCATGGTCCGCGCCGGACTGACCCTGCGCGACTGGCAGCCCGACCTGGTGCACGCGCATGACTGGCTGGTGGCCCATCCCGCCATCGCCTTGGCCGAATTCTTCGATGTGCCATTGGTGACCACCATCCATGCCACCGAGGCGGGGCGACACTCGGGCTGGGTCTCCGGACAAGTCAGCCGGCAGGTGCATGCACTGGAATCCTGGCTGGTCCACGAATCCGATTCGCTGATCACCTGTTCGGCGTCGATGCGCGAAGAGATCGACGCGCTGTTCGGGCCGGGGCTCGCGGAGACCACCGTCATCCCGAACGGGATCGACACCGACGGATGGCCATTCGCGCCGCGGCACTCCCACGGCGGACCCGCCGAACTGCTGTACTTCGGCCGCCTGGAATACGAGAAGGGTGTGCACGACGCGATCGCGGCGCTGCCGCGCATCCGCAAGACCCACCCGGGCACCACGCTGACCATCGCCGGTGACGGCACCCAACTCGATTTCCTTACCGCGCAGGCCCGTAAGCACAAGGTGCTCAAGGCCACCAAGTTCATCGGCCGGGTGGATCATCAGGGGCTGGTCACCTTGTTGCACCGGGCCGACGCGGCCGTGCTGCCGTCGCATTACGAACCATTCGGCATCGTCGCGCTGGAAGCCGCCGCCACCGGCACCCCGTTGGTGACGTCCACCGCGGGCGGGCTGGGCGAAGCCGTCATCGACGGCGTGACCGGGGCGTCGCACCCGCCGCGCGATGTGGCCGCCCTCGCCGCGGCGGTGCGCGGCGTGCTCGATAACCCGGCCGCCGCACAGGTGCGGGCGCTGGCCGCCCGCGAGCGGCTGACCTCAGATTTCTCCTGGCCGACGGTGGCCGAGAACACCGCACAGGTGTACCTGTCGGCCAAACGTGCCGAGCGGCAGCCTCAACCGCGACGGCTGATCGTGGAACGCCCGCTACCGGACTACGGCTGAACCACCGCGCAGAAGACGCCGCCGGGCCGGGCCGGGCCGGGCCGGGCCGGGCCGGGCCGGGCCGGGCCGAAACACGCGTACCCGCGGTGATTGAGCCCCCCACACAACCGCGGGTACGCGTGTTTCGGCGCTCTTGACAACTTTTTTTGTCAAGGTCACACTCGGTGCATGGTCGAGATCGAGGTGATCAGTGACCCGGCGGCCGCCACCAGCGCGCTCGACCCCGTGCGCGCCCGGCTGCTGGCCGAGTTGATCGAGCCCGCCTCGGCGGCGACGCTGGCCGCCCGCGTCGGTCTGACCCGGCAGAAGGTCAACTACCACCTGCGGGCCCTGGAACAGCACAACCTGGTCACCGTCGCCGAGGAACGGCAGTGGGGCGGACTCACCGAACGTCTGCTGGTGGCCAGCGCGGCGTCCTATGTGGTGTCGCCCAATGCCCTCGGCGACGTCGCAGCCACCCCGGACAAGACCAACGACCGGTTCTCGGCCGGCCACCTCATCGCGCTCGCGGCCCGGGTCGTCAGCGAAGTGGGCGAGCTGTGGCAGGCGGCCCGCGGCACCGACAAACGGATGGCGACGCTGTCCATCGACACCACGATCCGCTTCCGGTCCCCGGCGGATCGGGCGTTCTTCACCCGGGATCTCACCGAGGCCATCGCCGCGCTGGCGGCCCGGTATCACGACGAGAAGGCACCGCGCGGACGGCCGCACCGATTGGTCGTCGCGTCCTACCCCGCGCCAGCGGACGGATAGAAGGAGTGCGTCATGCCCGCCCACCACGATGACCAGAAACGCTGGGTCGACATCGAGCTGGTCGTCGACGGCACGCCGGAACAGGTGTGGCAGGCGGTGGCCACCGGGCCGGGTAACTCAGCCTGGTTCACCGGCACCACGATCGACGAACGCGTCGGCGGCAGAATCGAATTCGATTTCGGCCCGAACGGATCATCCAGCGGAGAAGTGACCCACTGGGAACCGCCGCAGCGGCTGGCCTATGTCGAACGCGACTGGTGTGACGGCGCGCCGCCGGTCGCCACCGAGATCACCGTCACCGCACACGCCGGGGACCGCTGCGTCATCCGGATGGTGCACTCGCTGTTCACCGACAGTGCCGACTGGGATGACCAGATCGAGGGATTCGAGTCCGGTTGGCCCGGGCACTTCGCGGTGCTGCAGACCTATCTGCGCCACTTCGCGGGTCAGCCGGCCGTCGCCGTCCACCTGGCGGCCACCGGGAACCTGCCTCACTCCGAGGCCTGGAAGCTGATGCTGGCCGCCTTCGGCCTCGACAGCGCCGACGTGGGTGACCTGCGCACGCTGCGGCCCGCCGAGGACGATTTCGTCGGGCTGGTCGACCGGATCTATCAGGACGAGAACCAGCGCTACCTGGTGGTGCGGTTGGCCGAACCCACGCCGGGGGCGGTGATGTTCGGCAGCTGTGCGCCGGGCGGCCAGACCAGCACCGCGGTCAACGCGTTCTTCTACGGCGCCGACGCCGCGCGCAATGCCGCGCTGGCGCGGCCGGTGTGGCAACGGTTGTTGGAAGGTGCCCTCCGCTAGCTCAGCGAGCGGCCTTCTTGCGTTCGATATCGGCCAGATTCGCCGCCAGTTCGGCACGCTCGGCGGCCGAGGCATCCCAGGCAACCTTGCGGTTCTTGACAACCTTTGCCGGTGAGCCGACCGCGATGGAGAAGTCCGGGATCTCCCCCTTGACCACCGCGTGCGCACCGAGCACGCATCCGCGGCCCACGGAGGTGCCGCGCAGCACACTCACCTTCGCCGCGACCCAGGTATCCGGCCCGATCCGGACCGGGCTCTTGATGATGCCCTGGTCCTTGATGGGCAACTCCAGGCTGTCCATCTTGTGGTCGAAATCGCAGACGTAGCACCAGTCGGCCATCAGCACCGAATCACCGAGCTCGATGTCCAGGTAGGTGTTGATCACATTGTCACGGCCCAGCACCACCTTGTCGCCGATGCGCAGCGAACCCTCGTGGCAGCGGATGGTGTTCTTGTCGCCGATGTGTACCCAGCGCCCGATCTCCATCGTGGACAGTTCCGGAGTGGCCTCGATCTCCACACCCTTGCCCAGGAACACCATCCCGCGCGTGATGATGTGCGGGTTTCGCAGCTTGAATCTCAGCAGCCGCCAATACCGCACCAGGTACCACGGCGTGTACGCCTTGTTGGCCAACACCCAGCGCAGCGAGTCGCGGGTCAGAAACTGTGCCTGGCGGGGATCGCGCAGGCGCGAACCCCGCCACCTCTTGTGTAACGGCGCGCCCCACATCGTCGTCATGGCCGGTCAGCCTACGCGAGCCAGACACGGGCTAGTCTCGGACCTCGATGCCTGCTCAAGGAGGAACCGTGCGCCGGCTTGCTGCCGTGCTGGGAATCGCGGCACTGACCGTCAGTTCCTGCGCAAACACCGATTCCTGGGTGAAGGCCCACCCGTCGACCGGCTGGGCGGCGCAGTACGCCGATGCCGCCAACAGCAGCTACCGCCCGCTCGACGGGGCGCAGGCGCTGCTCCCGGATTGGGAACGATCGGTCAAGGGCCAGCTCGGCGCGCAGGTCGCTCTAGGCTCCCGCAGCTACCTGGCCGTCAACGGCCAGACCCGCGACGGCTGCTCGCTGATGGTGTGGGAGACCGATAACAACGCACGTCAGCGCTGGTGCACCCGGTTGTGGCAGGGCGGGGGGCGCTCCAGCGCCCTGTTCGACGATTTCGACAATCTCTACATCGGCCAGCCCGGCGGCATGATGTCCTATCCGCCCACCCAGTGGATCCGCTGGCGGCAGCCGGTGATCGGGATGCCGACCACCCCGCGGCTACTGTCCCCCGGCCGGCTGCTGGTGCTCACCCATCTGGGGCAGGTGCTGGTGTTCGACGCGCACAAGGGCACCGTCGTGGGCACCTCCCTGGACCTGGTGGCCGGGGTGGACCCGACCGACTCCGACCGCGGTCTCGCCGACTGCGCCACGGCGGGGCCGGAGTGCCCGGTCTCGGCGGCACCGGGCTTCGCCGCGCAGACCGGCATCCTGGTGGTCGGGTTGTGGGAGCCGGGCGCGCCGGCGCCCGTGCTCGTCGGCCTGCGGTACCGACCGGACCACACCCCGATCCTGAGCCGTGAATGGACCAGCGAGGCCGTCGGCGGCGGGCCGATCAGCAGTCCGGTGCTGTCCGCGGACGGCGCCACCGCCTACGTCAACGGCCGCGACGGCCGGTTGTGGGCGGTGAACACCGCCGACGGCACCGCGAAATGGTCTGCGGAGCTGGGGTACCAGCCACAGACTCCGCCCTCGGTGTCCGCCGAGGGGGTGATCGTCGCCGGTGGCGGCCCCGGCGCGCAGCTCACCGGGATCGCCGACACCGGCGAGATCGTGTGGACGCGTCCCGATGTCGAGCCGCTGTCGACGTCGAGCAGGGCCGGTGAGGACATCGGCTACACCGTCGTCCGCGACGGCGAACAGGGCCAGGCCCTGCTGGTCTTCGACCCGCTGGAGGGCGGCACCGTCAACCGCTACCCGCTGCCGCAGGCCACCGGCTGGCCGGTGGGGGTGTCCATCGGCCACGACGGGCGGATCGTCACCGCCACCAGCGACGGACAGGTCTACGGGTTCGCGCCCGCCTAGGCCTTTCGTCGGGTCAGGCCAATAGCGGGGCGACGACGGCCCGCGGCACCGACACCTGAACGGCTCCGGCGGCTTCGGGCAGCAGTTCGCCCTGCCCGAAGAAGAAGATGACGGCATCGTCGGTGATCGCGAAGTTCTGGTAGTTGGCCGGATCCAGCCCGGTCTCCGGCAGCACCGGATCCGGGATTCCGGACTGCCTGGCGAGGTCGGCCTGCACCACGGGGAAGATCACCGGCAGCGGGTCGGCGCCCGCCCGGAACAGGCTCTCGAAGGTGATCGGTTTGCGGTACGCCTGGTCCCAGCTGAACGCCTTGTAGAAGGTCTGCGGGTGCGCACCTCCGACGTTCTGGTATGTGGTGAACACCACCGACTGGGTACCGCGCGGCGGCACCGCGGAGGTGTACTCCACCGAGGTGGTGTCCAGCTCGTAGGGCATCGGCCGGTAGTCCGGGGTTTTCGCCACGTTCAAAAAGCCGTCCCGGATCTGCTTGACGTACTCGATGATCGCCTTCTCGTCCGGATAGTCCGACGGGAAGGTGATGTTCAGCGTGTAGGCCGGATCGGTCTGCTGGATCTGGCAGGTGAAGTCGGGTGCGGGGGTGGCGCCCACGTCCTCGCACTTGGGCGGGGCGGCCACCGCGGTGGCTGCACCCGCGACACCCGACAGGACGGTGACTGTTGCCAGCACCGCAACGGCCAGCGGGAGTACGCGCATCTAGGGGATCCTCCGGAAAGCAGGGTCGGCACAGACGCCGCTGCCCGACAGGCTACCTGTGGCGCTATCGCGACGGCCGACAAATGAATGCCACCGCCCGCCCCGCCGCCCCCGTACCGATCCGGGTGATGACCACCGAGTGCGGTTGCGACCCCTTCAACTTCAGCCGTCGACGCAGCGCGTCGGGATCGACCGCCACACCGCGTACCAGGATCTCCAGCGCACCTCCGTCGCGGGCGGCCAGCTCGCGGCGCAGCCGCTTCTCATCGAACCCGATTTCGGCGAGAACCTCGAAACCCCGCACGCCGTGCGGCAGTTCGTCACCGGACAGATACGCGATATCGGGATCGAGCTGCCAGCACCCGTACCGGGTGCCGTACTGGCGCACCAGGCCGGCCCGCACCACCGCACCGTCGGGGTCGATGATCCAGCGCCCCACCGACCCCACCGGGCACTCGTCGGGGTCGGCGTCGGTCAGCTGTTCATCGTGGTCGAGCAGGGTGGCCCGGCGGCGCACACCCGGCGCCGCCAGCCCCGCCGGCCACAGGCATGCCTCGCGCACACTGCCACCCAGCGAGCACAGTTCCACTTCCCCGTCGAATCCGAGCGCGGGGAGCTGGCCGAAATCAATTCCGGGCGCACACTTCACGACCAAATCCCGGCCGCGGTACGCGTCGAACAACTCGTCCAGCGGTGGCGCGTAGGCGCGCGGGTCGAAGCGGCGTCGACCACCGGAACGGCGCCCGGGGTCGGCCACGACCACGGTGTCCCGGGTGACCGGCCGCAGCGCATCGGCCCGGCATAGTGCGACGCCGGGAACGTTGTTGCGCGCCATGGCTAGTCGTACCGGATCGAGATCGCTGCCCAGTAGCTGCCCGACGACCGGCCGCAACGCAGCCAGCTCCGCACCGATCGAACAGGTCACATCGTGTACCCGCGCCCCGGTGAGCCGGCGGGCCCGGTGCTCGGCCACGACCGCAGCGGTGGCCTGTTGCAGCGCGTCGTCGGTGAACAGCCAGCCGGAGGCATCGCCGAACTTCGCGGCCGCCTTTCGGCGCAGCAGCGAGGTCTCCACCAGTATCGCGGTGCGGTCACCGAAACGTGTTCGCACCGAGGCGATATCGGTTATCTGACCGGTGCCGCTCAAGCCCAGGCCGGCCACCTCGGCCAACGCGTGCCGACCGTCCTCACTACGCAGGTAGGCGACGTCGTCGAGGGTGAAGGTTACCGACACATCACAAGGGCTTGGTTCCCGTGACCATCACGTTGTAGAACCAACCCTTGGGCACCACCCGGCGCCAGACGTTGGCATCCACCCAGCTCAGGGTGGTCCAGCTGTTGAACGCGAACTTCGCCCAACCCCAGCCCAATCGGCCCGGAGGCACCGAGGCCTCGAATGTGCGGATCGGCCAGCCCACCATGGCGGCGGTGAATTCCTCGCTGGCGGTGGCGACGTCGACAGCCCCGGCATTGGTCGCCATCCGCTCCAGGTCCGCCGGATCGAAGGTGTGCAGGTCCACGACGGCCTCCAGCGCTGCTGCGCGGGAGGATTCGTCGAGTTCGGCCTGCGGGCGGCGCCAGCTTTGCAGCCCGGGCAGCTTGGTGATGTTGGTGGACAGGTGCCAGGTCAGCGTGGACAGGTTGCGGGCATACACGTTGCCGGCGCTGGTGGGCTCGCCGGCGAAGACGAACCGGCCGCCCGGTTTGAGGACCCGCACCACCTCGCGCAGCGACTTCTCCACATCGGGGATGTGGTGCAGCACGGCATGGCCGACCACCAGGTCGAAGGTGTTGTCCTCGTACGGGATGCCCTCGGCGTCGGCGACCCTGCCGTCGATGTCCAGGCCGAGCCCCTGCCCGTTACGGGTGGCGACCTTGACCATGCCCGGGGACAGGTCGGTGACCGAGCCGCGCCGCGCCACCCCGGCCTGGATCAGGTTGAGCAGGAAAAACCCGGTGCCGCAGCCCAGCTCGAGCGCCCGGTCGTAGGGCAGCTCGCGCTGCACATCGTCGGGAACGATGGCGTCGAAGCGGCCGCGGGCGTAGTCGATACAACGCTGGTCGTAGGAGATCGACCACTTGTCGTCGTAGGTCTCGGCTTCCCAGTCGTGATACAGAATCTGGGCCAGCTTGGTGTCCTTCAGCGCGGCCTCGACCTGCTCGGCGGTGGCGTGCGGATTCGGGGTGAGCTCCTCGTCGGCGTCGACGCGGGGCGTATGGTCCGTGCTCGTCATATGGGCAGCCTAACCGCCGACGGTCGCCTCGAAGACCTCGACGTAGTGGCGCACCCCGTCACCTGGGGCGTTGATCCCCGCACCGGCGGCGTTGATCCCCGCACTGGCGGCATTGATCATCGCCTTGGCCCCGGCCAGCACGTGCGCGGGCGCCTCGGCGTGCCGGCGCGCCCAGCTCAGCGCGGCATCGTAGACCCCGTCCGGGGCCACCAGCTCGTCGACCAGACCGAGCGCGAGGGCCTCCTCTGCGCCGACGAACCGGCCGCTGAACACCAGCTCCTTGGCCCGGGCGGCGCCGACGGTGCCCACCAGCCGGTCCGCACCCGCGGCCGGCAGCAGACCGGCGAGCACCTCGGTGATGCCCACCTTGACGTTGTCTCCGGCGACCCGCCAGTCCGCGGCCAGCGCCAGCGCGAGCCCCGACCCGAGCGCGTAGCCGGTGACCGCGGCGACCGTCGGTTTCGGGATGCCCGCGACGGCGTCCAGGGCGGCGCGGCAGGCGGCGGTGACGCTTCCCGCGTCGGCGGCGCCGAGGCGGCGCAACTCCGGGACGTCGTCACCGGCGCTGAACACCTCGTGGCCGCCGAACACGATGACGGCGTCGACGTCCGCGCAGCCGCCCAGCTCGGCGGCGACCGCGCCGATCTCCCGGTACATCTGTCGGGTCAGCGCATTGCTGGGGGGCCTGGACAGCACCAGGGTGCCGATCCGATCGCTCACCGCGCAGCCGACGAACTCGTTCATGTGCGGTGGCCGTCCGGGGAGCGCCGGTTGCGGGCCTCGTTGTAGCGACCGCTGTCGAAGAACTCGATCTCCCAGTTGCCCTCGGAGACCGTCAGATGGGGTGAGACCGCCACGATCTGGCGATCCACCGCCAGCACCTCGGCGACGGTGCGCCCGGCCAGCGAGTCCAACTGGGTCCAGGTGGGCGGCAGCAGGAAGGTGCGGCCCTCGGCGAAATCATCGAGCGCCGACTCCGGGGTGGCCCAGTAGGCGCGGTCGGTTTCGGTGTTGTCGCCGTCGGCCTTCTGCCCCTGCGGCAGGGCACCGACGAAGAAGTAGGTGTCGTAGCGGCGGGTGCGCTCCTCGATGGGTGTCACCCAGTTGGCCCATGGGCGCAACAGATCGGCGCGCAGCATCAGCTTTTCGGTGCGCAGGAACTCCGCGAAGGACAACGACTTGTTCTCCAGGGCGGCGCGCTGCTCGCGGTAGACCGATGCGTCGTCGACCAGTAGGTCCGGGTCGTCGGCGGCCCCGGCGAACAGCACCCCGGATTCCTCGAAGGTTTCGCGGGCAGCCGCACACACCAGCGCCGCGGCGAGGTCTTCGTCGACGCCGATCTTGTCCGCCCACCAGCCGGGTTCGGGCCCGTACCAGGCGATCGTCGCGTCCCGGTCCCGGTCGTCGACGCCGCCACCGGGGAAGACCGTGGTGCCCGCGACGAACTGCATGCCGGCGTGCCGGCGCATCAGGAACACCGAGATGCTCTCCTCGGGGGTGTCCCGGATGAGCATGACGGTGGAGGCCGGCCGGGCCGGCAGCGGCTCGAAACTGTCGGTCATGCGCGCCTCCTGTGCGCCGCGCGGCTGCGGGCCCGCCGGGCGAAATAGCGACCGTCGAGGTAATCCAGGGCGATCGACTGCCCGAACGCCGCCGACAGATTCTCCGCGGTCAGCACCTCGGTGAGCAGCCCGGCGCCGACCACGCTGCCCTCCGAGAGCAGCAGGCAGTGGCTGAACCCGGGCGGGATCTCCTCCACGTGATGGGTGACCAGGACGATGGCGGGCGCGTCGGGGTCGGCGGCCAGATCGGCGAGGCGGGCCACCAGTTCCTCACGGCCGCCCAGGTCGAGTCCGGCGGCCGGTTCGTCGAGCAGCAGCAGCTCCGGGTCGGTCATCAGGGAACGGGCGATGAGCACTCGCTTGCGTTCGCCCTCGGACAGGGTGCCGTAGGTGCGCATCGCCAGGTGCTCGGCGCCGACACTTTCGAGCATGTCGACGGCCTGTTCGTAGTCGACATCGTCGTAGTGCTCGCGCCAGCGCCCGAGCACCGCGTACCCGGCCGATACCACGAGGTCACGGACCAGTTCGTCGTCGGGAATCCGTTGACTCAGAGCCGAACTGCTCAGCCCCACCCGGGAGCGCAGCTCGGCCATATCGGTGCGTCCGAGCCGTTCGCCGAGCACGAACGCCGTGCCCGAGGACGGATGTTCGATGGCGGCCGCGATCCGCAGCAGCGAGGTCTTGCCGGCCCCGTTGGGCCCGATCACCACCCAGCGTTCGTCGAGTTCGACGGCCCAGTTGATGGGCCCGACCAGGGTCTTGCCCCCGCGGCGCAGGCTGACCTTGGCGAAGTCGATCAGCAGGTCTTCCCCGGGGACATCGGCTGCGATGGGCTCGTCTGCTGGCACCCGCCCATCGTAGTGTCGTCACCCGCGCCGCGACGCCGCTGCCCAGCCCCGCGCGGCGCGGCGCTCGCCTGGGCGGGATCTCCCGTCGCTGCACTCGCCTGGGCGCCGAAGTCGTGCAGGAGCAGCCGGCGCGGCATGTACCGCAGGAACAGTTGCACCAGTGGGCCGATGCCGAACGCGTAGACGACGGTGCCGACACCCACGGTGCCACCGAGCAGCCACCCGACACTCAGCACGGTCGCCTCGATGACCGTACGGACGGCCCGCACCGACACCCCGGTGCGGGCCACCAGACCGGTCATCAGGCCGTCGCGCGGGCCCGGTCCCAGCCCGGCCCCGATGTAGAGGACCGTGCTGACCGCGTTCAACAGCACCGCACCCAACATCATCGGCACCCGCAGCCGCAGATCCTCGGGGGCGGGCAGCAGAGCGATACCGATGTCCACGGTCACCGCGATGACGATGACGTTGGCGACCGTACCGATGCCCGGACGGTTGCGCAGCGGGATCCAGGCCAGCAGCACCAGCACGCCGACGACCGCGGACGCCAAGCCGATCGTCATCCCGGTGTGCCGGCTCAGTCCCTGGTGGAACACGTCCCAGGGGTCCAGCCCGAGTCCGGCCTGGACCATCATCGCCATCGAGAAGCCGTAGCCGGTCAGCCCCGCCAGCAGCAGCCCGGCGGGTAACAATGCGGCACTGCGGGCGCTCATGCGTGGTCGGGGAAACGCGCGCGGATGGCGTCGAGTTCGCTGCGCACCCGGCGCGCATCCGGACCCTCCGCGTCACGGGTGTCCCATCGGTTGTCGATGCCGGCCCGCCGATACATCCGCGCCAGTCGGGATATCCAGTTTTCGCTCACGAAACGATGATTGCGGTCATATGGCTTGCCATTCAATAGCCAGTTGGCCGATACTGGCCTCAATGTCCAGCGATGTGGGAACGAGAACGCTCGATGTGGACCTACTGGCCCGCGAGTTGGGCAACTGGCGCACATCCAGTTTGACCGGTCCGGCCTACCTCGGCCTGGCGGACGCCATCCGGCTGCTCATCGTCGACGGGCGGCTACCGGTGGGCTCCCGGCTCCCCAGTGAGCGCGCACTGGCCGATGCGCTGCGGGTGTCGCGAACCACCGTGACCGCCGCGTTCAACGCGCTGCGCGAGGACGGCTATCTGCATGCCCGCCGCGGCGCCCGCAGCACCGCATCCCTGCCGCCGCGCCCACAGGCCGCCGCCGCGGCCGACGCACCGACGATGAGCCTGGCCGCCGCCGCCCTGTCGGCTCCCAGCGCGGCGGTGCTGGAGGCTTTCGCCGATGCCGCCCGCGATATCACACCGTATCTGGCCGAACCCGGCCACGAACTCACCGGCGTCGCCGCCCTGCGCACAGCGGTTGCCGAAAGATATTGCGCGCGTGGGCTACCCACCGAACCCGGGCAAATCATGATCACCAGCGGCGCGCAACACGCCATCGGCCTGGTCCTGACGGCATTCACCCAACCCGGCGACCGGGTACTCGTCGAGCAACCCAGCTATCACGGCGCGCTGTCGGCGATCTCGACCGCCGGTGCCCGTGCCGTTCCGGTGTCACTGAACGAGACCGGCTGGGAACTGGACGCTGTGCACGCCGCGATCCGCCAGCTGGCACCGGCGCTGGCCTATGTCATTCCGGACAATCACAACCCGACCGGGTTCACCATGCCACCTATGCAGCGAAAACTGTTGGGCCGCATCATCTCCGAGACCAGGACCCGGACCATCGTCGACGAGTCCATCCTGGACATGTGGATCGACGAAGAGCCGCCGACGCCGTTGGCGGCCGCGGTGGGATCGCGCCAGGATCTGGTGCTCACCATAGGTTCGATGTCCAAATCGTTCTGGGGCGGCCTGCGGATCGGCTGGATCCGCGCCGAACCCGCCACCCTGGCGGCCATCGCCGCTATCCGCAGCGCCGTCGATCTCGGCACCCCGATCCTCGAACAGCTCACGGCGGCAAGGCTTCTCCGGACCCGCGACCTGGTGCTGCCGGAGCGCCGCGCACTGCTGCTGGCCCGACGGGCGTTTCTGATCGAACTGCTGGCCCGACGGCTGCCGGACTGGCGCCCCGGACCGGGCCGCGGCGGGATGTCGCTGTGGGTCCAGTTGCCCGCCCCGATGAGCACCGCGCTGTCGGCCGCGGCGTCACGGCTGGGACTGGATCTGCCCGCGGGCCCGCGCTTCGGCGTCGACGGCACGCTGGAACGTTTCGTCCGGGTGCCCTATGCGCTGCCCGAGCCCCAGCTCGAGGCGGCCGTGGAGGTGATGGCGCGCGCCTGGCAGTCCATCACCGGTGTCTCCGCCGTCGGCGAAGCCCGCGCGGGAGTGGTCGTCTAGCTGTCCGGGATGTCGACCCGGCGGGCGGTGCCGTCGACGGCATCGGCGGCCTCGATCTCCCCGCGGGTCACCCCCAGGATGAACAGCACGGTGTCCAGGTACGGGTGGCTCAGCGATGCGTCGGCGACCTCGCGCAGCGCGGGTTTGGCGTTGAAGGCCACGCCCAGGCCGGCGGCCGCCAGCATGTCGATATCGTTCGCGCCGTCCCCGACGGCCACGGTCTGCTCCATCGGCACCCCGACCTGCTGGGCGAAATCCCGCAGGGCCTTGGCCTTTCCGGGACGGTCGATGACCTGCCCCACCACCCGGCCGGTGAGCTTGCCGTCGACGATCTCCAAGTCGTTGGCGGCGACGAAGTCCATCATCAGGTCGTGCGCCAGCGGCTCGATCACCTGGCGGAAGCCGCCGGAGACGATGCCGCAGTGGTATCCCAGCCGCCGCAATGTGCGGATCGTGGTGCGCGCCCCGGGGGTCAATTCGATCTGGTCGGCCACCTCGTCGAGCACCTCGGCGGGCAGGCCGGCCAGCGTCGCCACCCGCTTGTGCAGGGACTCGGCGAAGTCCAGCTCACCACGCATGGCCGCCTCGGTGACCTCCGCGACGGCCGCCAGGGCGCCGGCCCGGTCGGCGAGCATCTCGATGACCTCGCCTTGGATCAGCGTGGAGTCGACGTCGAAGACGATGAGGCGTTTGGTGCGCCGCGACAGGCTGTAATCTTCCAGCGCGATATCGACCCCGAGCGCCACGGCGGTACGCGCCATCACGTTCTGCAGTTCGGCGTAGACCGCTCCCGGTGGAACCGAGACCCGCAGTTCCAGTCCGGTGACCGGATAGTCGGAGACCCCGCGGATGAAGTCGATGTTGACCCCGAGTGCGGCGACCTCGCGGGCCACCACACCGAACGCCTCGGCGGTGATCGGACGGCCCAACACCACGATGGTGTGGGTGGAGGGTCCCTCCAGCACCGGCTTGTCATCGGAGCGCTCGATGGAGACGTCCAGCCCCACCCCGCGGATGGCTGCGCGGACCTCGTCGGCGAACTCGGCACCGTCGGCGACCGTGGACTCCACCGACACCAGCACACCCAGGGTGAGCCTGCCGCGAATCACGACCTGTTCGACGTTGAGCAGCTCGACATGGTGCCGGGAGAGCACCTCGAACAGCGCGGACGTCACACCGGGCTGGTCCACGCCGGTGACCGTGATCAGCAGGGACGAACGCTTGCGCGCGGGGTCGACTGACTGGGAGGCCGTCGGCACACCCACCTCCGTTGTGATGCCTCGGATCGGCTGTTGTCGGTACGTCAGATCAGGTCAGCTGCGGACTTCGACATCGTCGATTCTGGTGACGTCCCCGTCGGACGGGCCGTGGGCGCGCCCGATATGTGCCTCGGCCCGCATCCGCTCGACCATGTGCGGGTAGTGCAGCTCGAACGCCGGACGCTCCGAACGGATCCGGGGCAGCTCGGTGAAGTTGTGCCGCGGCGGCGGGCAGCTGGTGGCCCACTCCAGGGAGTTGCCGTAACCCCACGGGTCGTCGACCACGACGGGCTCACCGAACCGCCAGCTCCGGAACACGTTCCAGACGAACGGCAGCGTGGAGATACCGAGGATGAACGCGCCGACCGTGGACACCACGTTCAGCGTGGTGAATCCGTCGCTGGGCAGGTAGTCCGCGTAACGACGCGGCATGCCCTCGTCACCCAGCCAGTGCTGCACCAGGAAGGTGGCGTGGAAGCCGATGAAGGTCAGCCAGAAGTGCAGCTTGCCCAGGCGCTCGTCGAGCAGGCGGCCGGTCATCTTCGGGAACCAGAAGTAGATGCCCGCGTAGGTGGCGAACACGATGGTGCCGAAGAGCACGTAGTGGAAGTGCGCGATGACGAAGTACGAGTCCGTCACGTGGAAATCCAGCGGCGGGCTGGCCAGCAGCACACCCGAGAGACCACCGAGCAGGAAGGTGACCAGGAAGCCGACCGAGAACAACATCGGTGTCTCGAAGGTCAACTGTCCCTTCCACATCGTGCCGATCCAGTTGAAGAACTTGATACCGGTGGGCACCGCGATCAGGAACGTCATGAACGAGAAGAACGGGAGCAGGACCGCGCCGGTGGCGTACATGTGGTGCGCCCACACCGCCACCGACAGCGCCGCGATGCCGAGCGTCGCGTAGATCAGCGTGGTGTAGCCGAAGATCGGTTTGCGGCTGAACACCGGGAAGATCTCGCTGACGATGCCGAAGAACGGCAGCGCGATGATGTACACCTCGGGGTGACCGAAGAACCAGAACAGGTGCTGCCACAACAGCACGCCGCCGTTGGCCGGGTCATAGATGTGCGCACCCAGATGGCGGTCGGCGGCCAGGCCGAACAGCGCCGCGGTCAGGATGGGGAAGGCGATCAGGATCAGGATCGACGTCACCAGAACGTTCCAGGTGAAGATCGGCATCCGGAACATCGTCATACCGGGGGCGCGCATGCAGACGACGGTGGTGATGAAGTTGACCGCACCCAGGATGGTGCCCAGACCACCCACGGCAAGGCCCATGATCCACAGGTCACCGCCGGCACCCGGCGAGTGAATGGCATCGGTCAGCGGCGAGTAGGCGGTCCAGCCGAAGTCGGCGGCGCCACCGGGAGTGATGAACCCGCCCATCGCGATCAGTGCACCGAACAGGAACAGCCAGAACGCGAAGGCGTTCAACCGGGGGAACGCCACGTCCGGCGCCCCGATCTGCAGCGGCAGCACCAGGTTGGCGAACCCGGCGAAGATCGGCGTCGCGTAGAACAGCAGCATCACCGTGCCGTGCATGGTGAACAGCTGGTTGAACTGCTCGTTGGAGAGGAACTGCAGCCCCGGCACCGCGAGCTCGGTGCGCATCAGCAGCGCCATCAGGCCGCCGACCAGGAAGAAGCTGAAGCACACGACGCAGTACATGATGCCGATCAGCTTGTGATCGGTGGTCGTGATCAGCTTGTAGATGAGGTTGCCCTTGGGGCCCATCCGCTGCGGGAACGGACGCCGTGCCTCGAGTTCTCCGATTGGGGGCGCTTCGGCTACCAACAGATCCTCCATAAAAAGTCGACGGGTCGTCCCGGCAATGGCTCTGTCGGGCATCTTATCCCCAATGCCGCCGGCCGCGGCAGCGGTGTCCTACAAACTGTCGTATTGGGGCGCGGGCGCTGCCTGACCGGCCACATGTGCCCTGTTGGGGACCGGCGGGCAGGAGCGCAGCGACCGGGGAATCAGACCGGCGGGCAGCAGCGCAGCGACTGGGGAGTTGATACCGTCGGCGCCGTGCCGTTCCCCTCTGCGCGCAAGGGCCTGTTCGCCGCCGGTGTCGCCGCGTCGTTCGCCTTCGTGACCGCCTGCGGCGGCACCGAGACCACACCGAATGCCGAGCCCGGCGCCCCGATCACCAGCACCACCAGGATCGCCAGCGCCGGCGTGTTGGGCAACCAGCGCAGGCCCGACGAGTCCTGTGCCCCGCAGCCGGCGCCCGCCCAATCCCCCGATGCCGTGCGGCGGGTACCCAACGCAGGCGGCGGGCCGGACACCGAGTTGCGCGGGGACCCGCAGCGCATTGTGGCGTTGTCGTATTCGGGGTCGTATTCGGAGCTCGATGCGCTGTGCGCGCTGGGTCTGCAGGGCCGGGTGGTGGGCACTTCGCTGCCCCAGCCGTCGTATCTGGGCACCGTGCTGCACGACGCCCCCGGCGTCGGCCCGCGTGACGCACCGGACCTGGCGGCGATCCGGGGCGCGGCACCGGGCCTGATCCTGAGCTCGGTGTCTCAGATGCCCGCAGCTGCGCCGGCGCTGTCGGAGATCGCGCCCACGGTGTTCACCGGCGGCCCCACCGACTGGCAGGACACCCTGCGCGCGGTGGCCGCCGCGACCGGGCGCCCGGACGCGGCCGACGCCGTGCTCGACGATTTCGCACGCCAAGCGAAAGAGGCCGGTGCACGTGCGGATGCCACCCACTTCCAGGCGTCGGTCCTGCAGTTCACCGAGAACTCCATCAGGGTGTTCGGCGCCGCCAACTTCCCGGCCACCGTGCTGCGCGCCGTCGGCGTGGATCGTCCTGCGGCACAACGCTTCACCGATACCCCGTATATCGAGCTGAGCACCGCGGACCTGTCCGGGGACACCGATCTGTCCGCGGCCGACGGTGACATCATCTACTTGTCCTTCGAGACGGCCGAGGCCAAGGAACGCGCGACCACCGTGCTCAACAGCGATGCCTGGCGCAAATTGTCGGCCAACCGCGACGATCGGGTGTTCGCGGTGAACAACGAGGTCTGGCAGACCGGGCAGGGCGTCATCGCCGCCCGCGGCATCGTCGAGGACCTGCGCTGGCTGAATGCGCCCATCAACTGATCCGTGGGTAGTCTTCGGCGCGTGTTCCACGTGCTGACGATCACCTACCTGCAGCCGCTCGACGTCATCGACCGCACCCGTCCGGCGCATCTGCAATGGTTGACCGACGAGGTCGCCGCCGGCCGCATCCTGCTGGCCGGCCGGGTGGAATCCCAGGCCGGCGCGGTGCTGATCGCGGCGGACATGTCCGCCGAACAGGCCGACGCGCTGGCCGCCGCCGATCCCTACACCCAGGCCGGTGTCGCGCGCTATGACCGGGTCAGTTTCACCGCCGGGTTCCGCGCACCCGGGCTATAAGCCGATTCACAGCTTCAACCGGGATTAGCGCGGGTAGTCCTTGGGTTGTGTTCCACAGGGCGCACCCCGCGCCCGATTCTGATTCCTTCACTACTGTCTGGTGAAGGTGCATGTATTCGCACGTGGACATAAGAGACGCAGGTAGAGGACTGATCGATGACCACCACTGTTTCCGCTTACGCGGCCGAGTCGGCCACGGCGCCGCTGAAGAAGACCACCATCGAACGCCGCGACGTCGGCCCCCGCGACATCGCGTTCGACATCAAGTTCGCCGGGATCTGTCACAGCGATATCCACACCGCCAAGGCTGAATGGGGCACCCCGCACTACCCGCTCGTCGTCGGGCACGAGATCGCCGGTGTCGTCACCAAGGTCGGCGCCGAGGTCACCAAGTACAAGGTGGGTGACCGGGTCGGCGTCGGCTGCATGGTCAACTCCTGCCAGGAGTGCGACAACTGCGCGGCCGGACTCGAGCAGTACTGCACCGGCACCGGCATGATCGGCACCTACAACGCCACCGACCGCGACGGCACCGTCACCCAGGGCGGGTACAGCCAAGCGATCGTCGTCGACGAGAAGTTCGTGTTGCGCATCCCCGACAGCATCCCGCTGGACAAGGCCGCCCCCCTGCTGTGCGCGGGTATCACGTTGTTCTCTCCGCTGAAGCACTGGAATGCCGGCCCCGGCAAGCAGGTGGCGGTCATCGGCCTGGGTGGCCTGGGCCATATGGGGGTCAAGCTGGCGCACGCGATGGGGGCGCACGTCACCGTGCTGAGCCAGTCGCTGAAAAAGATGGAGGACGGGCTGCGGCTGGGCGCCGACGAGTACTACGCCACATCCGATCCGGACACGTTCACCCAACTGGCCGGCAAGTTCGACCTGATCTTGAACACGGTCTCGGCGAACCTCGATCTCGGCCGGTACCTGGGCCTGCTCAAGATCGATGGCACCCTGGTCGAACTCGGCGCACCCGAGCATCCGCTGGAGGTACCGTTCTTCCCGCTGGCCGGTGGCCGGCGCAGCATCTCCGGTTCGATGATCGGCGGCATCCCGGAGACCCAGGAAATGCTCGACTTCTGCGCCGAGCACGGCGTCACGCCGGAGATCGAGGTCATCGAGGCGTCCTATGTCAACGAGGCCTGGGACCGCGTGATCTCCAGCGATGTGCGGTACCGCTTCGTCATCGACACCTCGACCCTGTAGCCACCGCCACGACACCGCGTTCGGGCGGCCGCCATCCTCGGCGGCCGCCCGTTCTGCATGCAACGATCGGCGGCGTGGCCCGCGTCCTCCATCTGATATCCGTGCTGGGCGTGATCGGTGTGCCCGTCGTGGGCTGGTTCGGCCGAGACTGGGCCGGTGGCACCACGCTCGCCGTGTATTGGTTCGAGACGGTTGCCGCCTGCCTGTTCATCCTGGCGCGGATCGCCCTGCACCGGCGGTGGTCACCCCGGCGCGGCCACTTCTGCTACAACTCGCCCGGTAATGCGGGCCCAAGCTATCGCTACACGGTCAACGGACGCAGAAGCGGTGGTAGGCCGTTGGCGACGTACCTGTCGAGTTTCGCCGTCATCAGCCTGAGTTTCTGCGCGGTGCACGGGGTGTTTCTCGGGACCGTGCTGTTTCTGCTGAACCACAACGGTGTCGGCCACCTCGTCCAGGTTGACTGGCGCAGTGTGGTTTTCGGCTGCTTGAGCGTGCTGGCCTTCATGACGGTCGATTTCCTGGTGGACCTGATCAGCTTGCGCGACTGGTCGTTTCGGCAACTCGAGCAGACCGGCAGTCAGGCCATGAGTCGCGTCATGGTCGTGCATCTCACGCTGCTCATCGGGTTCGTCGCGATCGCCGTCACCGACGCACCGGACGCGTTCTTCGGGGTGTTCGTGGTCCTCAAGACGATGGCATCGCTGAGCACGGCGCTGCCCCAGTGGGAACCGGCCCAACCGCCCAAGTGGCTGAGCGCCACGCTCAACCGGTTACCGAGCGCCAAGCCCGGCAAACGGTTCGAGGAGGCGTGGGCTGACGAACGCACGCAGGAGCGGCAGCGCCTGGACGCCAACGACCGACCCTGGACCGGCACCTGACCGGTGCCTACCGGTCGGACAGATCGGCCAGCGGCCAGCCCGCCGCGGCGAGTCTGGCCGCCACTCGGGCGGTGTTCTCCGGCCCGGCATCGTGGTGGGTCATCTCGGAGATGAACGTCTCGATATCGTCGCGGGTGATCGGGTCCTCGATATCGGCGGGGGCGGCGGCCTCGGCGATATTGCGTACCACCTCGCGCACCTGTTCTTCGGTCAGCGGGGTGGCCCGCAGCAGCGCCAGCAGCGGCACCCGGTCCGGCCCGGGCACGCCGTCGGGATACCCGGCGCGCAGCCAGTTCAGGATCGAAGCCATCAGAGTCGTGACGGTCACCGTCTCAGTGTGTCACCGCGGTGCATCCGGCCGATACGGCGTGGACACGGTTCACAGCACGGCGGCGGCGCGGCGCAGCGCCGCCACCACACTGTTGCGGGCCAGGTCCACCTTGAACCCGTTCTGTGCCAGCGGGACCGCGTCCGCCGTGATCAGTTCGGCGGCGGCACGGAACGCGGCGTCGGTGGCCGCGACGCCGATCAGACTCGCCTCGGCCGCGGGCACCCGCCACGGTGTGGCCGCGACACCGCCGAGCGCCAACGCGGCCGAGGCGATATCGCCGTCGACGAGTTCCAGGCCCGCGGCCACCGACACCAGGGCGAAGGCATAGCTGTGCCGGTCGCGCACCTTGAGATACCAGCTGTGCCGGGCCAGCCGCGACGGCGGCAACTCGATACCGGTGATCAGTTCGGCCGGCCGCAGCGAGTTGTCCCGTTCCGGGGACTGCCCTGGCAGGACGAAGAACTCGTCGATGCCGACCGACCGCGTTCCTGCGGGACCGCGGATGTGCACCCGGGCATCCAGAGCCGCCAGTGCGACGGCCATATCGGACGGGTGCACCGCCACACAGGCCGCGCTGGCCCCGAACAGTGCGTGTTCCCGGTTGAAACCGTCGCGCGCGGCACATCCGGTGCCCGGCTCGCGCTTGTTGCAGTGGGCAAAGGACGGATCCATGAAGTAGGGGCACCGGGTGCGCTGCATCAGGTTTCCGCCGGCGGTGGCCATATTGCGGATCTGGGTGGTGGCACCGGACAGGATGGCCTGCGACAGCATCGGGTAGTCGCGGCGGATCACCGGGTGGTTGGCCACCGCGCTGTTGGTCGCGCCTGCTCCCACCAGCACGCCGCCGGCATCGGTCGGGGTGATCGCCCGCAGGTCCAGGCGGCCGATGTCGACGAGCGCGGCCGGGGTCTCCACACCGAGTTTCATCAGATCGAGGAGGTTGGTGCCGCCGGCGTAATAGCGGGCGCCGGCGGTAGCGCTGTGCACCGCGCCGTCGACGGTCTCGGCATGTTCGAACGCAAAGGTTTTCATGATGCCGCGTCCTTGATCGCGGCGACGATGTTGGCGTACGCGCCGCACCGGCAGATGTTGCCGGCCATCCGTTCCCGGATCTCGTCGTCGGAAAGCTGCTGCGGCCCCGCGGTGACGGTGTGTCGGCATCCCTGGAAGGAGGCCGCCGACAGATCGCCGCGGTCGAACTCGCGCAGCACCGCGCGTGCCGACGTGATCTGGCCGGGCGTGCAGTAGCCGCACTGAAAGCCGTCATGACGGACGAATGCGCACTGAACGGTGTCCAACTCCGGGCCGGTGCCCTCGATGGTCTCGATGCTCGCCCCGTCGATCGACGCGGCCAATGTCAGGCAGCTCAGCACCCGCTCGCCTTCCACGGTCACCGTGCAGGCACCGCACAACCCGTGATCGCAGCCCTTCTTGGTTCCGGTGAGCCCGAGGCGCTCGCGCAGTAAGTCCAGCAGGGTGCTGCGGACATCAGCGCACACCCGTCGCGGTGTGCCGTTGACGGTCAGCTGCAGCTCGGTCATGACGCGGACTCCGATCCGAAGGGCTCTAACAGGGATTCCAGCGTGATCGGCAGATCGCGAAGCCGTTTCCCGGTGGCGTGATACACGGCATTGGCGATCGCGGCGGGGACGCCGCAGACACCGATCTCACCGACACCGCGCACCCCGATCGGGTCCAGCCCGCAGTCGGGGACATCGATGAAGCTGATGTCGAAATCGGGACGGTCGGTGTGGGTGGGCAGGTAGTACTCGCCGATCAGCTGCCCAGTGCGAGCGTCGTAGGGCACCTGTTCCAGCAGCGCCATCCCCAGGCCGAAGGTGATACCGCCCATCACCTGGTTGGCCGCGAGCTTCGGGTTGAGTATCCGTCCGCAATCCAGCACGGCGGTCCATCGGGTCACGCTCACCCTGCCGACCTGTTCATCCACCTCGACTTCACAGAAGTGCGCCCCGAAAGACTGTGACAACGGCCCCTTTTCGTCGGGCCCGCCGCTGGTCACGGTGAACGACAGCCGCTCGCACAGCTCGGGATCCGCGCGCAACAATGCGCGCAGTTCTGCCACCGATGTCACCTCGGACCCCAGCCGCTGCCGCCACTGCCGGCCCGCGAGTGCCACCGCGGAGCCCACGGTGGCGGTGGTCTGGGAGGCCCCGCTGTACGGGGCGTCCGGGAACAACGAGTCCCCGGACTCGAACGTCACTGCCTCCAGTGGCA
This sequence comes from Mycobacterium sp. MBM, assembly GCA_021648845.1. GTDB lineage: Bacteria > Actinomycetota > Actinomycetes > Mycobacteriales > Mycobacteriaceae > Mycobacterium. The sequence continues at coordinate 125,020 of JAKJHY010000005.1, forward strand.
TCCCCGTGGCATCCGCGCCGACTTGGGCCATCACGGTGCGCACTCCGGTGCCGATCTCATGCGTGGCCGCGGCGAACCGGATCTGCCCGTCGGCGGTGGTCACGACGCGGCAACCCGACGGCATCCGGCGGCCGGGATAGCTGGCCGTCGCCATCCCCCACCCCACCTGAATGCCTTTGCGGCGCATGGCACGCGGCGCGGCGGGCCGCTGTGACCAGCCGAACCGTTCGGCGCCCTGCAGGAGGCAGTCGCGCAGGTGCTTGGCGGACCAGGGCCGCCCGCTGGGCTGATCACACTCCGGGTCATTGCGCAGCCGCAATGCCACGGGATCGGTGCCGGTGGCTTCGGCGAGTTCGTCCATCGCGACCTCGAGGGCGAACATCCCGGGCGCCTCCCCCGGCCCGCGCATGAAACATGGTGTGGGTGCGTTGATCCGGGCGACGGTATGCGATACCGCCATTCGGGGGGACCGGTACAGGTATCGAGCCGCCAATCCGGCGGGTTCACAGAAATGCGCCACCGTGGAGGTCTCGGTGAGGGTGTGCTGCTCGGTGCTCAGCAGGGTGCCGTCGGTATCGGCCACCAGGATCACCCGTTGTTCGGTGCGGGGGCGGTGCCCGGTGGAGCTGAACATCTGGTTGCGGCTCAGCACGAGTTTGACCGGCATGGCGACCACTCTGGCGGCCACTGCGCACAGCACCACGTGCATCCACAGGAAGCTCTTGGACCCGAACGCCCCACCGACCAGCGGGGACAGTATCCGGACCTGGTCCTCTGCGATACCGAGATACGCGGCCAGGGCACGGCGTTCACCGGTGATCCACCGGGTGCTGTCATGCACGGTGAGCACGTCGGCGTCCCACTGTGCGACGGTCGCGGACAGCTCGATCGGATAGTGCGCGTTGATCGGTGTTCGGAACCGCGATGCGACACGGAGACCGTCGGGCTCATCGGCCGGGCCACGGCTGTCTTGCAGCTTCTCCTCGTCGAGTTTGACGAAGTGATCGGGATGGTAACTGCCGTAGCGGATTTGGCCGTTGCTTTCGTCGGCGGGCACCGGCGCACCCAGCACGTCGGCGGCCGCCAGCTGGGCGGGTGCGGTGTCGTAGTCGAACGCCATCAGCGAGGCCGCATGGGCGGCCTCCTCCAGCGATTCCGCTACGACGAGCGCGAGGTGCTGTCCGACGTGGTGCACGGTCAGATCCGAGAGCGGCGGCCGGCGTTCCAACGGCAGATCCCAGGTCATGTCCGCCGGAAGGACATGCAGCGGTGGACAGTTCAGCGGGGTCAGCACGTGCAGCACACCGGGTGCCTGCTCGGCGATCGCGGCGGCCGCGGCCATCGATTCGGCGGTCACCCGGCCCTTGGCGATGGTGGATTGCACCAGCACGGCGTGGACCATGCCGTCGATGACGGTATCGGCGGCGTAACCGGCCGCCCCGGTGACTTTCTCCCTGCCCTCGACGCGATCGACGGGCCGCCCGATTGCCGCTGTCACTGGCCGATGCCGGCCGGGTCGACGGGGTTGCACCGCGAGACGATCAGCGGGTCGGCCGGCGTGAACGGGAAGTCGGGCAGGTCCTCGATGTGGGTGCCGAACGCCGCGGCCAGCACCTCGCGGGTGTAGGCGCTCATCGAGGCCCGGTAGCCGATATCGGCCGGGGTGGGCTGGTCGAAGAAGATCAGGAAATGCCACTGGTCGACACCGGTGTTCTCGATGTGGTGCGGGTAGGCGCGCGGGATGAAGTACATGTCGCCGGTGGTGAGGTTCCAGGTGTCGAGCGTGCCGTCGGGATTCATGATCGTCATCCGGGCGTCGCCGTGCGCGACATAGCCCATCTCGGCGGTCGAGGGATGCCAGTGCGGTTCGCGCATGCCGTTGTCGTTGACGCGCAGCGAGTACATCGAGATGTCCTTGAGGATCGGCCAGAACTGGGCTCGCGCGAACCGCGCGTTACCGCTGACGTAGTTGAGGCCGGGTTGCTGGGCCTCGACGTCGAACTTGTGCGGGTCGCCGAAGTAGGCGCGGGCCGGGATCTCGGCGGCGCCGGTGCGGGCGGCCAGCCTGTGGTCGACGGTGCTGCGGCGGATCTTGGCCAGATCGGCGGCGGGCAGGTCATAGGTGTTGCCCAGCACGGCGTCGCTGAAGGCGCCGAGCGTGGCGCCGAAACCGAAGTCCTCGGGGCGTTCGCTGCGGAACGCGACGATGAACTCCGCGACGTCCTCGCCGACGTTCTCGATGTGGTGCAGCGAGCCGGAGTTCGCGTGGAACATCTGCCCGGCGGTGATGATGAAACTGGAGAAGGTGCTGCGGTCATCGAGAATCGAGACCAGCGCGGTGCCCGACAGGCAATAGGTCAGCTCGCTGGCGTTGGCGTGCCAGTGCGGGGTCCGCATCGCCCCGGGGTTGAGCACCAGCCGCTTCATCGACAGCCCGCGCAGGATCGGGAAGTTGTCGGCGGTCACCCGATGGATGGAGCCCAGATCGGATTGTTCGACGTCGTCGCTGTCGAGCAGGGAGATGGCGTGCGGGCTGCGGGTGGGCGCTGTGGTCATGGTGTGCTCCTCGGTGGGCGTCGGTGCTCGGTGTCCTCAGCTTCGTCCTCTCGAGCCGATCTGTCCTCGCCGCTGCCCACAATCGGCGAGGGCGCATTCCGGTAGGTCGCGCTACCGGTTAACCCCCATTACTCGCGCGTCCCGACGCGACGGTCCCGCCGGAGTGCGAGAATTCAGCGGCGCTGAACGGGTCGGCGCCGGAAGGACAGCATGGATGCCCTGCGGGTGGTCATCGCCGACGATGACGTGCTGCTGCGTGAGGGTCTGGCAAGCCTGCTGCAGCGCGAGGGTTTCGAGGTCGCCGGACAGGCCGGTGACGCCGAAGAGCTGCTGAATCTGGTGGATGCGCAGCACCCGCAGCTGGTGCTGGCCGATATCCGGATGCCCCCGGGCCACAGCACCGAAGGCCTGGACGCCGCGCGGTTGATCCGCCAGCGCTCCCCGGAGACCGCCATCATGGTGCTCTCGGCCCATGTCGACGTCGATCACGCCATGGAACTGCTGGCCGGTGGGCAGAGCATCGGCTACCTGCTCAAGAGTCGTGTGGTGGACGTCAACGATTTCGTCGACACCCTGCGCCGGGTCAGCCACGGCGCCTCGGTGATCGACCCCGCCCTGGTAGCCGAGTTGGTGGCCGCCCGCCGCCGCGATGATCCGCTGGCGGCACTGAGCGCCCGCGAACGCGAAGTGCTGACACTGATGGCCGAGGGCCTGTCCAACGCCGGGATCGGGCGGCGGCTGTGGGTCACCGAGGGCACCGTGGAAAAGCATGTGCGCAGCATCCTGACGAAACTGAACCTGCCCGAGACCGGCGACGATCACCGGCGGGTGCGCGCGGTCATCGTCTATTTGGAGTCGCGCTAGCCGAGCATCGCGCGGATCGCGTCCGCGGACAGCGTGAGTTTGGGCAGGAAGCCTCGGGCCGGGCTGGCGGCCACCAGATCGGCGAAATCCTGTTCGTCGTGGGTGGAGGTGAGGATCACCGCGAGGTCGCGGTGGCTGGCGTTGAGCCGGTCCGCGACATCGAATCCACTGTCGTCGCCGAGGTCGACGTCGACCAGCGCGATATCGGGTCGCAGTTCGGCGGTCAGACGCACCGCTTCTGCGGCATCCGCGGCGGCACCCACCACGGCGAAGCCACCGTGTTCCAGCATCGCACGCGCGGCGTCACGGAACGCGGCGCTGTCGTCGACGATCAGGCAGCGCGGAGCAGTCATGCTTCCAGCGTGGCAGGGCATGCCTGCGATGGCATTCCGGTTAACGGGAAAACTTCACCGGCCTTTCGTGCCGCCGTCCACTACCATCGCCCGGTGACCTGGCGAAACCTGCCGAACCGGCTGCTGGCGCGCATGGTGCGGCCCACCGCACCACCGCTGTGGGCGGGCATCGTAGTGGCGGCCCTGTTTCTGGTCCTGGAGGTCGCCGCCGTGGCCGCCCTCAAGCAGGTCGCACCGGAGAACGCCTTCGGCGCGTTGCTGCTGCTGGGCGTGCTGGTGATCTCGGCGGGCTGGGATTTCGGCCTGGCATTGGCGACATCCTTGGCCAGTGCCGCCGTGTACGTCTACCTGCATCTGGAGGGGCGCGACAGTCTGGCCCCGGCGCTGGCGGTGTTCCTGACGCTGGCGCTGCTCACCAACGTCCTTGTGGGGCAGGCGCGGTTGCGCGCCGCCGAAGCAGAAGAGCGTCGCCGGGAGGCCGATCTGCTGGCCGTCCAGCAGGCCGCGTTGCGGCGGGTGGCTACCTTGGTCGCCCGCTCCGCCGACCCCGCCGACTTGTACGACGTGACCGTCGACGAGCTGGCTCGCAGCTCGGGCGCCGATCATGTGACGCTGGTGCGTTTCGAGTCCGGTGACAGTTGTGTGGTGCTGGCCGCCGGCGACCACGCCGATCCGGCGGACGACGGCGGATTGCGGGTGGGCGAACGATTTCCGCTGACCGGGGACAGCATCTGTGCGCGCATCGTGGCGTCCGGCGCTCCCGACCGCATCGACGACTACGGCACCGTCACGGGCCCGATCGCGGCACGCCTGAGGGGCCTGGGGGTGCGCTCGGGCGCCGGTGTGCCACTGATCGTCGACGGCGCCGTCCGCGGCGCCCTGTTGGTGGGATCTCGTCGGCTCCAGCCGCTTTCGCACCAGTTTCAGGAGCACATCGGCGATTTCGCCGACCTCGTCTCGACCGCGATCGCCAATGCCGAGACCCGCGCTGAGTTGACGGCGTCCCGCGCGCGCATCGTAGCCGCGGCCGACGAGGCACGGCGCAGGTTCGAACGTGACCTGCACGACGGCGCCCAGCAGCGCATCGTGTCACTGAGTCTGCAGTTGCGCGCCGTCGAAGCCACCGCCGATGAGCCGCTGCGCGGCGAGTTGGCACGTGTGGTGAGCGGTCTGGCCGAGCTGCACACCGACCTGCAGGAACTGTCCCGGGGTATGCACCCGGCCGTGCTGTCGCGCGGCGGTCTGCGGCCCGCGCTGCGGGCCTTGGCGCGACGATCGCCGGTCCCGGTCGAACTCGATCTGCGCGTCGAGTGCCGGCTGCCGGAGTCGGTCGAGGTCGCCGCCTACTACGTCATCGCCGAGGCGTTGACCAACACCGCGAAGTACGCGGGAGCCGAGGTGGTGACGGTGTGTGTCTACGTCGAGGACGCGGTCTTGCTGCTTTCGGTCGCCGATGACGGTGTCGGCGGCGCGCAGGCCGACGGCGGGTCCGGGTTGATCGGTCTGAGGGACCGGGTGGAGGCGCTTTCGGGCCGGTTCACACTGGTCAGTGCGGCCGGCTCGGGCACCACCGTGCGTGCAGCGATACCGGTCAGCTCTTGAACTGCAGCACCCGGCACGCCTCGGGCGCTGCCTTGGCGACCGCCGTCCGGCCCACGTAGGACGGGTGGCGGTACCTGGCCTCGTTGATGGCGCGCAGGTTGCGCCGGGCGCGGCGCACCGAGAGTTCGACGACATTGGTGTCGGCCATTGCGATCGTCGCCATGAGGTCCTCCTTGGGCCGGCTGCTAACCGTGTGCGTCCCAGACTGCGGTGCGGACCGATGAGGATCCTCAACGTTAGCCGTGAACTCGATAAGAATGCCCGCCGGCCAGAGGCGGTAAACCGGGACTACGGCGGGCGTTGGCTTGAGCGCGTCGACGAGCAGTCGCCAGTTCGATTTCTCCGGCACGACTCCATCGCGTGTCTAACACACTGCCACCGAGTTCACCCGGGGAAGCCTCGCCACGTCAGCGCAGCGTCACAACCTTTGCTGTGGACAAGACGTCGCTAGAAGTCCCAGTCCTCGTCCTCGGTGACCACGGCCTTGCCGATCACGTAGCTGGAGCCCGACCCCGGAGAAGAAGTCGTGGTTCTGGGCAAGCCCCCGGTCAGGGACTCGAAACCCGCCTGAGCTGGGAAACCATCTACCTGTACGTACTTCTAGACACCTCTAATATTCGGCACGTTGTGGGCAAAATGTGGGCACAGAATTACCCTTAGAACTCCCATCGCTGAGGGTGCCGCTAGAGGGGCCGGAGCCGGATACGTGCCGAGTCCCGAAACGCTCCGCTGTAGTACATCTGTCCTACCGTGCCAGATGAGACATCGACTCACTCGAAAGGCACGAACCCGATGACTGAACCCCAGGAGATCACGTCGTGGCTGGAGGAGCCGATTGGCGTCGCCACAGAGTTATTCAGGCCGCAGCGAGCCGCACGCAAATGGCGGCATTCCGGGTGTAGACCGCAGCTGTGTTCGTGAGGCGGCGCTATTCACTGATGCCGGAGGCAATCGGAACAAACGGTCCACCCACTGGCACCGTGAAATTTGTGAAGCGGAGCGCCCCGTGACTGACCCAGCACAGTACGCCGCCCTCGTCGCCGCGGTGGGCGAAGAAAAACCACGTCTCGCGCAGGCTTTGGCGCTTGCGGATCAGCGACGTGCTCAGAACCTGGCAAACCTCATCGACGGTGCTCGGCTAAGCGGCCTGGAGCAGCTCTTCGAGTACCTGGAAGCCGCACGCCAGGCCTACGCCAGCTTGCCCGCCGTAATGGACATCGCCTTTCTTATCGAGAGAGTTCGAGCCGGTACCACCCCGGACGGCGTGTACCGAGAAGGGGCAAGCGGACACTCGGAGTACCCACGCCCATTCACGGTGGACGGCACTGATCAGCTCCGTGTCACCGGATACAACACCGCTGCGGTGATAGCCGGAGTACCCGAGATGGCGGTGCCGAGATGAACGCGCCACGCCAACCCAGGCGGCACCTAAGGGCTCTGTGGTGGGTCCTAGGAACGTGCACCGCCATCGTCGTCGTGGCAGTCCTCGTCGCTGCGATCTGGCTATCGAATGCGCTCACCCCCCCGGAGGAGACACCCATGCAACCCAACCAGACCGCCGCCCTGAAAGACGAACTCCGTGCGAAGGGTAGCGCAGAAGACGCTCTTGCCCGCTACGAGCAGCAGATCGCCCAGACTGCCGACCAAATCACCGAACTTGTACCTGGACTCAGCTGGCAGTGGAACTCCGCCAGCACCACCATCACCTGCGGCGGAGAACTCAAAGACACCGGCGGCGTACAGGTACTCACCCGCCACGCCTACTTCGACGGCCCTATCCCCGACGCCGCCTGGACCAGCGCACTCAACCTGGTCCGTGACACCGCATCCGCCCTCGGTGCAACCAACATGTCGGTGTTCACCGATCGTCCGGGTGAACACGACATAGAGCTCGTAGGAGCAAACGGTGCACAGGTGCGCTTCGGCACCCGAGTTGGGTCCACCCTCTCCGCGCGCAGCGACTGCTACCTGCGCAATGAAGATCTCCGAGCGCCTTCGTAAGTCACGTGTTCGCGAACCGTTCGGAGCCAGGCTTGGTCCGAAGGCCGAATTTCTCGGTCTACCGGATGTCCCGCGTCCGATAGCTCCCCCGGTCCGAATAAGCAAAAGGGCGGACTGTTTCCGGTCCGCCCCTTTGCCCAAATATTGCCCTGAACAGTCTCTTTAGAAGTCCCAGTCCTCGTCCTCGGTGACCACGGCCTTGCCGATCACGTAGCTCGACCCCGAGCCGGAGAAGAAGTCGTGGTTCTCGTCGGCGTTGGGGCTCAGCGCGGACAGGATCGCCGGGTTGACGTCGGTCTCGTCCTTCGGGAACAACGCCTCGTAGCCCAGGTTCATCAGCGCCTTGTTGGCGTTGTAGCGCAGGAACTTCTTGACGTCCTCGGACAGGCCGACCCCGTCGTAGAGGTCCTGGGTGTATTCGACCTCGTTGTCGTAGAGCTCGAAGAGCAGCTCGTAGGTGTAGTCCTTGAGCTCCTGTTTGCGGGCGTCGTCGACCAGCGCCAGGCCCTTCTGGTACTTGTAGCCGATGTAGTAGCCGTGCACGGCCTCGTCGCGGATGATCAGCCGGATCATATCGGCGGTGTTGGTGAGCTTGGCGCGTGACGACCAGTACATCGGCAGGTAGAAGCCGGAGTAGAACAGGAAGCTCTCCAGCAGCGTGGAGGCCACCTTGCGCTTGAGCGGGTCGTCGCCCTTGTAGAAGTCCATCACGATCTGCGCCTTGCGCTGCAGGTTCGGGTTCTCCTCCGACCAGCGGAAGGCCTCGTCGATCTCGGCCGTGGAGCACAGGGTGGAGAAGATGTTGCTGTAGCTCTTGGCGTGCACCGACTCCATGAACGCGATATTGGTGTACACGGCCTCCTCATGCGGGGTCAGCGCGTCGGGGATCAGGCTGACCGCCCCGACGGTGCCCTGGATGGTGTCCAGCAGGGTCAGGCCGGTGAACACCCGCATGGTGAGCTGCTTCTCGTGCTCGTTCAGGGTGCCCCAGGACGGGATGTCGTTGGACACCGGAACCTTTTCCGGCAGCCAGAAGTTGCCGGTCAGCCGCTCCCACACCTCGGCATCTTTGTCGTCTTGCAGACGGTTCCAGTTGATGGCCGAGACGCGGTCGATCAGCTTCATTCCATCGGACACCTTGGACCCCATTTCACCTGGCTTTTTGAGCTTTCGCCGGGATGTATCCCGCGGCAACCCCAACACTACAACTGGTGTGCGACATCGCCGAGCTATACGAGATGTTGTGTTCTGGCGTGTCGCGACTCACGGCTTCTTGCGGTACATGATCATGCCGCCATGGTGCAGCTCGTCGGCGCTGACGAAGGTGCCGTCGGCGGTGAACCCGCTGTCGTCCCAGTACTGAATCCGATTGCCGTGCACCTCGTAGCGCCCGGTGTAGGCGCTCTCCCGCTGCCCGCGCGCCTCGTCGTATCGCCCGGTGGGCAGCAGTTCCTGTCGGATCCGCCCGTCCGCGGTCTCCCACATGCCGACATACGGATGGGTCGCGTCGGCCGCGGGGTCCACGCGTTCCAACAGGTCGGCGAGCGCCACCAGGTCCAGATACGCCGTCACGCGCACCACCCGCTCGTCGCGCATCGTCATCACCCAGGCGTAGTCGTTGACATAGGGCAGACCGTCGAGCGCGGTGGCCGTGCCTCGCCATCGGGCCACCACCACATCGCCTTCGGTGATCACCTCGCGAACCTCGGCCTGGATCGGGCCGGTCAGCCGGGACACGATGGGACCCGCTCCGGCGCGCAGGAATTCGGCCCGACTGGTGTAGGTGGCCGGCTCGGTCGCACGCGCCACCGTCCAGTGCACATCGTCGGCGAGGATCGCATAGAAGCTGTCCTCGTCGCCGACGCCGCGGGCGAAGGCGTCGCGCACCAGTTCGGCGTTGCGCTGCTGTTGGCCGGCGCGGCCGGAGACTTCGGCGTTGCTACTGCATCCGAGCATCACTGTGGCCGCGAGCACGCCGAGCACCCACAGCGGGAAACGGGCAATCATCGTCATGGGGCCCACGCTAGGAGCGCCCGCAACGGTCTGGGAGGCCGCGGTTCTCCTAGGAATGCGCCATCTGCGGCTGCGGGGTGAACACGTACTCCGAGGGCTTGAAGGTGCGGGTTGCCAGCCAGTATTGCCAGGTCATCCCGCTCCACAGGGTGCGGTTGACGCCGTGGGCATCCAGGTACCAGCTCTGGCAGCCGCCGGTGCTGAACACCGTGCCGGCCAGGTCACGTTGCAACTCGGCGTTGAACGCGTCCTGGGCGTGACGGCTGGGTGCGAGCGCGGCCGCTCCCGCCTCGTCCACCGCGGCGATGGCTTGCGCGGCGTAGCGGATCTGCGACTCGATCATGAACACCACCGAGTTGTGCCCCAGCGCCGTGTTCGGGCCCAGCAGGAAGAACAGGTTCGGCATCCCGGCGACGGTAATACCGCGGTGCGCGGCGATCCCCTCGGCGTTCCAGCGGTCCACCAGGTCCTCGCCGCCGACGCCCTTGATGTCGACGTAGGTGTAGGAGTCGGTGACGTGGAAGCCCGTCGCCCACACCAGCACATCCGCCGGATGCTCGACACCGTCGGCGGTGCGAATACCGTCGGCGGTGATCCGTTCGATCCGTTCGGTGATCACGCTGGCCTTCGGATTCGCGATTGCACGATAGTAGGTGTCGGAGTTGAGGATTCGCTTGCACCCTGCCCGGTAGTGCGGGGTCAGCTTGCGCCGCAGTTCGGGGTCTTTGATGCTGCGGTTGATATTCCATTTCCCCATCAGCTCACCGATTTTGAGCAGACGCGGCTGTTTGGTCATCGCGAATCCGACGCCTTCGTGGATCCAGTAGATACCGGCCCGCAACAGCGCCCGAACGCCGGGCACCGTGACGAACAGCTTGCGCATCCATTGCGGGAAGGCGTTGTTGGGCCGCGGCATCACCCAGGCCGGGGTGCGTTGGTAGAGCTGCAGTTCGGCGACGTCGTCGACGATGGCGGGCACGATCTGGATGGCGCTGGCGCCGGTCCCGATCACCGCGACCCGCTTGCCCCGGATGTCGACGCTGTGGTCCCAGCGCGCGGAATGGAAAGCCGCACCGCCGAATTCGTCGATGCCCGGGATGTCCGGAATCAGCGGGATGTGCAATCCGCCGGCACCGGAAACCAGGAACTGCGCGATGTACTCCTGCCCGGCGGCGTCGAAGACGTGCCAACGCGCTTCGCCCTCGTCCCAGTGTGCGCGCTCGACATGGGCACCGAACCGGATGTGCGCGCGCAGCCCGTGCTTGTCGGCGACACCGGTGAGGTAGTCGAAGATCTCCGGCTGGAAGGACCACATGTGGGTCCAGTCGGCCTTGGGCTCGAAGGAGAACGAGTACATGTGTGACGGGATATCGCACGCGCAGCCCGGGTAGGTGTTGTCGCGCCAGGTGCCGCCGATCTCCTGGGCCTTCTCCAGGATCAGGAAGTCGACTCCCTGTTTCTTGAGGGCGATCGCCATCCCGAGTCCGGAGAAGCCGGAACCGATGATCAGCGCGCGGGTGGTGATGGCAGACATGACCTCGAAGCCTTTTCTGGGAACGGCGGTACCGGATACTTGACAGTGTTCCGGCACGGGAGAGCACGTGTCAACGCCGCCGCACGGGGCAGGACCGGCGCTCCGGTCAGGGTTGGGGTGCGGGCTCCTGGCGGCGCACCGCGTTGTGCACGGGCTGGTCCGGGTCGATCTGGACACCCATCAGCTCGGCGGTGCCGTTGACCGCGCCCATCATGATGGTCGTCATATGCGCGACGAACTCCTCGGCGGGCATCCGGCGCGAGCTGTCGTCGTCACCGCCGAGCCACCAGTCGGTGGCCGAGGCCGCGGTGCCGAACAAGGCGAAGGCGGCCAACTCGAAGACGGCGGGATTGAGATCCATCTCACTGAGCTCACCGCTGACCATCTCCGCGATCGCCAGGGTGATGTCCCGCCCCCGGTTGACCGTCGTCATCGCGGCCGCCGACTGATCGGCAAACCGGCCTTGCAGCAGAAACCGCACGACGTTGGGGTGCTGGTCGACCAGTTCCACATAGTGCTCGACCGCGCGGCCGATGACCTGGCGCGCCGAGTCGGACTCGATATCGATGGACGGGATCACCGCAGCCCACAACATGTCGCGCATGCGCTCGCCGATCTGAGCGAACATGTCGGATTTGTCGGTGAAGTGGCGGTAGATCTTCGGTTTGGCGGTGCCCGCCTCCTCGGCGATCTCGCGCACGCTCACATTGGGGCCGAGCCGGTCGATGGCACGGAAGGCGGCCTCGACGATCTCGGCACGGACCTTCTTGCGATGTTCGCGCCAACGCTCGCTGCGCGCGTCGACCTTCACGCCGGGTTGTCCCGGCAGCGGAAGCGATGGTCTGCGCACCCGATCACTGTACCGGGCGGCGCTGACCTGGTCAGAACGCCCGCCGGTGCGGTGGTTTGGCCTGGGCGCCAGGTGGGTAACCCTGCGCCCAGATTCCGCCGACCGGCGACCGGCACGTTGCTTCGGTAGCATCCAAAGGTCACAGCCCACCTCAGCGAGACGAGACAATGACAGCCCGATACGACGTAGTGATCGCGGGCGGGGGCCCCTCCGGTTCGGCCGCCGCATGGCAGGCCGCTCAGACCGGCGCGCGAGTGATCGTCCTGGACAAGGCCGAGTTCCCCCGATCCAAGCCGTGTGGCGACGGTTTGACCGCACGCGCGGTCAGCTACCTGCAGAAGATGGGGCTTGCCGACGAGGTCGCCACCTACCACCGGGTGAACAAGGTCACGGTGTACAGCCCGAGCGCCTGGGAGCTGTCCTTCCCGCGCCGGCCCGGTATGCCCGATCACGGACATACCGTGGCCCGCGAACACCTCGACACCGTGCTGCTCAAACACGCCGAATCCGCGGGCGCCGAGGTGCGCCAGGGCGCCGAGGTCGCCGGACCCGAGTTCGATGCCGACGGCCGCGTGGTCGGCGTGGTGCTCAAGAGCGGAGAGAAGGTGCTCGGCGATGCCGTCATCGCCGCCGACGGCGCCTACTCCCCCATCAAACGTGCGCTGAAGATCGACTCGGACTACAACGGCTACTCCGCCATCGCGATCCGCTCGGAGATGCACCTCAACCGGCCCGACAACGACAGCCTCGACATCTACCTGAAGCTGTTGTTCCAGGGCGACCAGCTGCCCGGGTACGGGTGGGTGTTCCCGATGGGCAACAACGTCTTCAACATCGGCCTGGGATATGTGAACAGCTACAAGAACTGGCAGGCGATCAACGCCACCCAGTTCCTCGGCGAGTTCCTGCGCAGCCTGCCCGCGGAGTGGGAAGCGCCGCCCATCGAAGAACTCAAGAAGAACAAGAGTGTGCGGGCATGGCGATTGCCGATGGGCTTCACCGCATGGCCGCCGTGGCGCCCGGGCGTGTTGTTCACCGGTGACTCACTCGGCGCCGGTAAACCGGCATCCGGGGCGGGGATCTCCAAGGCCCTCGAATCCGGGCTGGCCGCCGGTGAATGTGCGGTGGCCGCGCTGCAGAACGGCGGACCCGACGATTTCACCAACTACGCCCAGCGAATGGAAGCGGCGTGGGGCAAGGAATACAAGCGCGGGCGCTACATGCACAAACTGATCGGCTACCCGAAGGTCGCCGACGCCGGGATCAAGCTGATCGACAACGCCGCGTTCCGGGACCGGATGCTCAAGGCGCTGTACAAGAAGGCGCAGGGACCGCAGCACAAGGTCAAGTGATCGCCACGTGTCGGGGGCTGTGGGTAGCCTCCGGCCCATGGAACAACGCGTCAGCCTGATCACCCTCGGCGTCGACGATCTCGACCGGGCCCGCACGTTCTACGAGCAGGGTCTGGGCTGGGAGCCCAAGGCAGCCCTGGAGCAAGTCGTCTTCTATCAGCTCCCGGGCATCGCGCTCGCGTTGTTCGGTCGCGAGGATCTCGCCGAGGACGCCCGCCACCCTGTCGACGGCCGGTTCAGCGGTATCACCATCGCGATCAACCAGCGCACCGAGGCCGATGTGGATGCGGTGCTCACGCAGGCCGAGGTGGCCGGCGCGACCATCCTCAAACCCGCCGAGAAGGTGTTCTGGGGCGGCTATTCCGGCTATTTCTCCGACCCCGACGGCCACGTCTGGGAGGTCGCCCTCAACCCGGCGTGGACCATCAACGACGATGGCACGCTGACGATCTGACGCACCTCAGCGCCGGCCGCGCTTGGGTTTTCCGGGAATGCTGGCGACCTTGCCCGCCGCGGCGCGGGCGGCCTGCTTGGCCTTCGTCTTCTCCCGGGCGGTGCGCTTGGGAGCCGGTTCGGCCTGCCCTCGCGACGAACTGGCCTTGCGGCCCCGCACGATGCCGATGAACTCCTCGACGAGCTCGGGTTGCGGCCCGGCCGGCACCGCCAGCGCCACCGCGCAGGTCGGGGCGTCGCCGATGGGGCGATAGGTGAGGTCCTTGCGGTGATACAGCCGCGCGAGTGACTGCGGGACGATCAGCGCGCCCACCCCGGCGGCCACGAGTTCGATGGCGTCCTGGGTGGTTTCGGGCCGGTGCTCGACCGGCACTCCGGGAGCACCGGACCAGTCGACGACGTTGTCCAGCGGGAGCAGGATCGGTTCGCCATCGAGGTCGGCCGCGGCGATCTCGTCGACGGCGGTCAGCAGGTGGTCGGCGGGGACCACCGCGACGGTGGTCTCGTCGTAGAGCCCGATGACGGCCAACCCGGACGTGTCGGTCGGCAACCGCAGCACGGCCACGTCGAGCTGGCCGGCGCGCACCTGGTCGGCGGCGTCGACGGCGGCGACGAGGCACAGCTGCAGGGGGGTCTCGGGATGGCGCTGCGCCCAGATCCTGGCCCACTTGGCGGGCGTCGCGCCGGGGACGTAGCCGAGCGTGAGCGAGGGCCGGGGCACCGGTTCAGGCTACCGATACGCTTAGGTCATGAGCAGGCCCAACGCGCAGTCCATGAAACCCGCCACGGCGGCGAAGAAGCTGGACGTCTACCTCCCCGCGACGCCTGCGGAGTTCCAGGAGAACGCGATCACCCGGGCCGACCTCGCCGCGCTGCAGGAAGACCCGCCGCAGTGGCTGAAGGATCTTCGCAAGAACGGGCCGCACCCGAAGAACCTGGTGGCCGCCAAGCTCGGCATCTCGATCGCCGGCCTGGCCCGCGGCGGCGTCACCGAGGCGCTCACCTCCGAGCAGATCACCGCGCTGCTCGACGAGATGCCGGATTGGCTGGTCGCCGAACGCGAGAGCTTCCAGAACGTGCTGACCGAGGAGCGCCGGCTCAAGGCGCTGCGTGCCGAGCAGGCGCGCTAGGCGTGGTCGTGCCGCTATGACAGTTGAGCAGGCTTGCGCCCGCGCAACAGGTACACCGCCGGCAGTACGCCCGCCGATGTGACAAGACCCAGCGCCCCGCTCCAGAGCCAGCGCGGACCGTTGACCTCAGCGGCGTCGCGGCCGGCGAGGTCACGCAACGCCCAGGCCCGCAATCCGGCATCGAGCGCGGTGACGGCGATGATCGTCGCCTGAGCTCGCGGAGTGAGATCTTTCCACGCCTTGCGTGCCACGGCCCGCACCACCTTTTCACTGGAGTTCTCCGGTCGAGAAAACCACTGTACCGACGGTCATCACCGCGCCCGTGGCGCATTGCCGGCGGTACACCGGCAGAGACGCTACTGGCCGTAGGTGTATCGCAGGTTCGCGTGGATCAGCGTGTTGATGCGCTTACGCAGGTGGCCGGTCAAGCTCTCATCGGGTGCCGGCGCGTCGACCGTCAGCGTCCACCGCAGATCGGTGCCACCGCCGGCGCGGCCCGGCGGAAGCTCGAAGGTGATACGGGCGTCGGCCCGCCGCGGCCACAGCGAGGACCACACCACATGCTCGGGCTCGCGGGACTCCACGATCTCGGGGGCCACTTCGTCGTCGAGCAGATCCAGCCACGGCCGGGCCGCGCTGCGGTTCGGCGCGGTGAGGTCCTCGAACACGACGTGCGGCGGTGCGGGGAGGTTCCGCTGTCGAGAGCCGATCTCGGGCATGCGCCCGAGCATGGCACGGTGCCGCTTTGGGCGCTATCGGATTTCCCGCGCGCAGCCCGGCCGGTCACCGACACTGGATCAGAAGCTCTTGCCCGGCAACGCTTCTCGACTTCCCGCGAAGAGGGCCCCACAGATTCTCGCGGTCAGATCACTCCCGACACGCGCAACGTCGCCACGAGGTCGAGGATGTGCACGAACCCGAGTACGGCCAACACCGCGCCGGTGGCGGTGACCCAGGCTCCGCCCGCAGGTGGTGCCGGGGCGCGATCCTCGTCAGCGGGTGCGGGCCCGTCCGGATGCACCAGTCGACGGTCGTCGTCACGGTCCCAGCGAGCGCGGGCGGCGCGGCGGCGGATACCGACGACGATCAGCACCACACCGGCAGCGGTGAACAACGCCGCGCGGACTGCGTGGCCGACCCACGGGACGGCCGCACCCTGGGCGATCACATACTCGACCACCGCGTCACCACTCGTCGATGTCGTCGATGTCGTCGTCGCGCGGTGGACGCGGCTTGCGCATCACGATCACCGCCCACACCACACCACCGATCAAGGCCGCGATGATCGCATAGAACACCAATTGCCCCGCCAAATAGGCCATCGCTCATCCCCCGTAGCTGCCCGAGAACCCCGATCATGATTGTTCACCGCGGCGCGCGCATTGTCACCACCGGGGCCTACAGCGCGCCGATCCAGGGGTGTCCGGGGTGCAGGCGCGACAGCCACG
The DNA here is from genome assembly GCA_021648845.1 of Mycobacterium sp. MBM. Classification (GTDB taxonomy): domain Bacteria; phylum Actinomycetota; class Actinomycetes; order Mycobacteriales; family Mycobacteriaceae; genus Mycobacterium. The sequence continues at coordinate 141,176 of JAKJHY010000005.1, forward strand.
CGCACAACCGGAATCGCCGAACCGCCGCCAGCTCCGGGAGCACGCGCCGGAAGTCTGCTTCGTCCTTGGCCCGCAGATGCTTGGCCTTGAACAACAGCGCCACCTCGGGGATGACGTACGGGATGCCGTCATCGGTGCGCAGGATCAGCTCGGCAACGGGCAGGGCGATGGCGGGGTCGCGGCGGCACAGCCAGTGGTCATCGCGGTGGGGTTCGCGGAAGACGTCGAGCCGGTAGATCCCGGTCGACGGCTCGCGCAGCCAGGTCTGAAAGTGCGTCTGCAGCCGTTGTGGATACGGCCAGATCCTGCCATCGCCCACGACATCCCACGCATAGCCGGGCAGTGCTGCGACGATCTCCCCGAATCGTGCTGAGGGCACGGCGATCTCGGTGTCATCATGATCGCGGGTGACCTCGCCGACGAACAGGTCCAACGCCCACCCGGCGGCCACACACCACGGTGCACGCACGTGCGCTAGGTGCTCGGCGACCTCGGCCGGGTGCCATGCCTCCCAGCGCTGGTCGATCTCTTCATCAGACAGCGCGGATCCCCTGCCCTCGGTCATGTCGCTGCCCACCGAAACCGAAAGTGCGGCCCCATCCGCGCCACGGCGTGCTGCAGATGAAACCGCACTTTCACTGTCAAAGCGCTACAGCATGCAGCTGACGCAACCTTCGACCTCGGTACCCTCCAACGCCATCTGGCGCAGCCGGATGTAGTACAGCGTCTTGATTCCCTTGCGCCAGGCGTAGATCTGCGCCCTGTTCACCTCGCGGGTGTCGGCGGTGTCCTTGAAGAACAGCGTCAACGACAGGCCCTGATCCACGTGCTGGGTGGCCGCGGCGTAGGTGTCGATGATCTTCTCGTAGCCGATCTCGTACGCGTCCTGGTAGTACTCCAGGTTGTCGTTGGTCAGGTACGGCGCCGGGTAGTAGACGCGCCCGATCTTGCCTTCCTTGCGGATCTCGATCTTGGAGGCCACCGGGTGGATCGAACTGGTCGAGTGGTTGATGTAGCTGATCGACCCCGTCGGCGGGACGGCCTGCAGGTTTTGGTTGTAGATGCCGTGCCTCTGCACCGACTCCTTCAGCAGCTTCCAATCGTCCTGGTTCGGGATGCGGATGCCCGCCTCGGAGAACAGGCCGCGCACCTTCTCCGTTTTCGGCTCCCACACCTGCTCGGTGTACTTGTCGAAGAACTCACCGGAGGCGTACTTCGACCGCTCGAACCCGCCGAAACGCGTATCACGTTCGATGGCAAGAAGATTCGATGCCCGCAGGGCGTGGAAGAGCACCGTGTAGAAGTAGATGTTGGTGAAGTCCACACCTTCTTCGGACCCGTAGTGGATCCGCTCCCGCGCCAGATAGCCGTGCAGGTTCATCTGCCCCAGGCCGATGGCGTGTGAGCTGTTGTTGCCCTGCTCGATGGACGGCACCGACCAGATGTGGGTCTGGTCGCTGACGGCGGTGAGCGCGCGGATGGCCACCTCGATGGTCTGCGCGAAGTCCGGTGAGTCCATCGCCTTGGCGATGTTCAGCGAGCCCAGGTTGCAGGAGATGTCCTTGCCCACCTTGGCATACGACAGGTCCTCGTTGAACTCCGACGGGGTCGACACCTGCAAGATCTCCGAGCAGAGATTGCTGTGGGTGATCTTGCCGTCGATGGGATTGGCTCGATTGACCGTGTCTTCGAACATGATGTAGGGGTAGCCGGACTCGAACTGCAGCTCGGCCAGCGTCTGGAAGAACTCCCGCGCCTTGATCTTGGTCTTGCGGATCCGGGCGTCGTCGACCATCTCGTAGTACTTCTCGGTGACCGAGATATCGGCGAACGGGACGCCGTAGACCTTCTCGACGTCATACGGCGAGAACAGGTACATATCTTCGTTCTTCTTGGCCAGCTCGAAGGTGATATCGGGGATCACCACGCCCAGCGAGAGCGTCTTGATGCGGATCTTCTCGTCGGCGTTCTCGCGCTTGGTGTCCAGGAACCGGTAGATGTCGGGGTGGTGCGCGTGCAGGTACACCGCACCGGCTCCCTGGCGGGCGCCGAGCTGGTTGGCGTAGGAGAACGAGTCCTCCAACAGCTTCATGATCGGGATGACACCCGAGGACTGGTTCTCGATGTTCTTGATCGGCGCGCCGTGCTCACGGATGTTGGTGAGCAGCAACGCGACTCCGCCGCCGCGCTTGGACAGCTGCAGGGCCGAGTTGATGGAACGCCCGATGGACTCCATATTGTCTTCGATGCGCAGCAGGAAGCAGGACACCGGCTCGCCGCGCTGTTTCTTGCCCGAGTTCAGGAAGGTCGGGGTGGCCGGCTGGAACCGGCCGTCGATGATCTCGTCGACCAGCTTCTCGGCCAGGTCGGTGTCGCCGGCGGCCAGTGTCAGCGCCACCATGACAACCCGGTCTTCGAAGCGCTCCAGGTAGCGCTTCCCGTCAAAGGTCTTCAACGTGTAGGACGTGTAGTACTTGAACGCACCCAGGAAGGTCGGGAACCGGAACTTCTTGGCGAATGCGCGGTCCAGCAGCGACTTCACGAAGTTTCGGGAGTACTGGTCGAGCACTTCGCGCTCGTAGTACTCCTTCTCGATCAGGTAGTCGAGCTTCTCGTCCTGCGAGTGGAAGAACACCGTGTTCTGGTTGACGTGCTGCAGGAAGTACTCGCGCGCGGCCAGCACATCCTTGTCGAACTGGATGTTGCCATCCTTGTCGTACAGGTTGAGCATCGCGTTGAGCGCGTGGTAGTCCGTCTCCCCCGGGAGCGCATGAGCGCCGGTGGTTACAGGCTCTGCAGCTGTGACGGTTGGTGGCACGTCTGTTCCTTCCAGAATTCTTCCAAGCCGGTACGGACGGCTTCCACGTCGTCCGCAGTTCCCATGAGTTCGAAGCGGTAGAGGAAGGGCACGCCGCACTTGGCGGAGACCACATTGCCCGCGTAGGCGAATTCCTCACCGAAGTTGTTGTTGCCCGCGGCGATGACCCCGCGGATCAACGACCGGTTGTGCTCGTTGTTCAGAAAAGCGATGACTTGCTTGGGGACATAGCCCCCGCTGTTGATGTCGGGGGTGGCCTTACCGCCGCCGTAGGTGGGCAGAACCAGCACGAATGGCTGGTCTACCTCGATCCGGCCGTGCAGCGGGATCCGGGTGACGCGGTCGGCGGGAAAGCCCAGCTTCTGCACGAAGCGGTGGGTGTTCTCCGACACGCTGGAGAAGTACACGAGATGACTCACGGTCTCCTCCTCGCTGTCGTCGGTGCGTCGTGTGTCAAGCCGTGACGGCGGCCGTGGTGCCGGCGAGTGCCTTGATCCGGTCCGGCCGGAAACCCGACCAGTGGTCATTGCCGGCGACGACGACGGGCGCCTGCAGGTAGCCGAGCGCCATGACGTAATCCCGGGCTTCGGTGTCGAGGCTGATGTCGACCTTCTCGTAGGCGATGCCCTCTTTGTCCAGCGCCTTGTAGGTGGCGTTGCACTGGACGCACGCGGGCTTGGTGTAGACGGTGACGGTCATCTGCGGCACGGCTCCTGTGTGGTGTGGAAGGTGTTGAGCGGGGACGGGGACCGGCAACTCACCGGGTACTGCCTTCCGCTGAGTTTCAGCGGCCCGCGGGGCCCGGAAATTCCGGAGCCGCGGAGACTGAACCTATTGTTGCCGGGGGCACCGACACGCTTTCGATTCCTGCTCCGTTCGGCTCCCGATGGGTGGGGCCTCGCGGTCCGTCAGACACTACACCTAGTGTCCGACAAACCGAAGAGATACAAGATGTTCTGAACAACATTCGTGAAATTCCCAGGTCGTAACCAGTTACGTCGGCGCGCCACCGGCGTGTCGCACGTCACATTCGCGTTCGTGTCGCGCCCAGCCCGGCGCCGGCGCCGGCAGCTCGCACGCCGACAATCTCGCCAGGCCCGATCAGCAAACACCGGGAACGCACGGACCGCTCGAGTGCTGACGTCATCGCGGCCCAGTACCCCGCCACGGCAAAGGCACCCGGACGCCACGAAGCCGACTGACCCGATCACGGTCAGTCGGCTTCGGCCTGGAAAAGGGGGTTCAGCCGATCTCGGCGACGAGCTTGCCGACCACCTCACGCACGCTCGCGGCCACCTCGGCGTTCTCCCGGGGGTGCTTGTCCTCCAGGGTCGCCGACGGGATGGAAAGCTTGAGATCGTCGATCACTCTCGGGCCGGCGATACCGAAGGACTTGCGGGTCTCGTCATGCGCCCAGACCCCGCCGTAGCGGCCGTGCGCGGCACCGATCACGGCGATCGGCTTGTCCTTGAGTGCGCCGTTGCCAAACGGCCGCGACAGCCAGTCGATCGCGTTCTTGAGCACGCCGGGGATCGAGCCGTTGAATTCCGGGGTCACCACGAGTGCCGCGGCGGCGCCCGCGGCGGCTTCGCGCAGTGCCCGCACCGGCTCGGCGACGTTCTCGGTGTCGACATCTTCGTTGTAGTGCGGCAACTCGCCGAGGCGGTCGAACACCTGCAGCGTCACGCCGCCGGGAGCCGACTCGACGGCGAGCTCGGCCAGCTGCTTGTTGATCGACGCGGCGCGCAGGCTCCCGACGAGCACCAGCACCTTGGTATCCGTGGTCTCGGCGCCGTCCTGGGTTTCGGCCATGGTGGTGTCCTTTCGCGGTCTGGGGTGATCCTCACCCAGAGTAACCGGACTACGGTCCGATTGATTCCGGCTGAGTTAAAGTTCAGGGGTGGGCACCCCCGATCGGTTGACTGCACTGCAGCTGAGCCCGGACGCGCCGGCCGAACGTGGCGACGCGGCGCGCAACCGTGCGCTACTGCTCGATGCGGCCCGCAAGCTCATCGCCGAGCGTGGTGCCGATGCGGTCTCGATGGACGACGTGGCCGCCGCGGCCGGCGTCGGCAAGGGCACCCTGTTCCGCCGCTTCGGCAGCCGCTCGGGCCTGATGATCGTGCTGCTCGACGAAGACGAGGTGATCGAGCAGCAGGCGTTCATGTTCGGCCCGCCACCGCTGGGCCCGGGTGCGCCGCCGCTGGAACGCCTGCTGGCCTACGGCCGCAGCCGACTCAGGTTCGTCCACACCCACCGCGCGTTGCTCTCCGACGCCGCCCGCGATCCGCACACCCGGTTCAACGCACCCGCGTCACTGCACCGCACCCACGTCCGCATGCTGCTCGAAACCGCCGGCACCACCGGCGATCTGGACGCCCAGGCCGATGCGCTGACCGCTCTGCTCGACGCCGACCGCGTCACCCACGAGATGACCGACCGCGGTAAGACCCTCGACCAACTCGGCGATGCCTGGGAGACCGTGGCCCGCAAGCTCTGCGGCACGTGAGCACCTGGATCCTGCACGTCGACCTGGACCAGTTCCTGGCCGCGGTCGAACTCCAACGCCACCCCGAACTGGTCGGGCTGCCCGTCATCGTCGGCGGCAGCGGTGACCCCACCGAGGCGCGCAAGGTCGTCACCTGCGCGTCCTATGAGGCACGCTCGTTCGGCGTGCACGCCGGGATGCCGCTGCGTGTTGCGGCCCGAAAATGCCCGGACGCCACCTTTTTGCCCTCCGATCCACAGGCTTACGACGAGGCCTCGGATCGAGTCATGGGATTACTGCGTGATCTCGGCCATCCGATCGAGGTCTGGGGTTGGGACGAGGCGTATCTGGGGGCCGAGGTCACCGATCCGGTCGAACTCGCCGAGCAGATCCGCACCGTGATCGCCGCCGAGACCGGGTTGTCCTGTTCGGTCGGTATCAGTGACAACAAGCAGCGTGCCAAAGTGGCCACCGGATTCGGCAAGCCGGCCGGGATCTTCGTGCTGACCGCCCAGAACTGGATGGCGCTGATGGGTGATCGGCCCGTCGACGCACTCTGGGGAGTCGGCCCCAAGACCGCCAAACGGCTTGCGGCGATGGATATCCACACCGTGGCCGATCTCGCCGCCACCGACGCCAGTGCGCTGACCGAGGCCTTCGGCCCCAGCACCGGGCTGGGAATTCTGTTGCTGGCCAAGGGCGGCGGCGATACCGAGGTCAGCTCGCGGCCATGGGTTCCACGCTCGCGCAGCCACGTGGTGACCTTCCCGCACGACCTCACCGATCCCAGCGACATGGACCGCGCGGTCACCGAACTGGCCACCCGAACGCTCGCCGAAGTCACCGCAGAGGGCCGCACCGTGGCCCGGGTGGCGGTGACGGTGCGCACCAGTACGTTCTTCACCCGAACCAAGATCCGCAAGCTGGCGGCGCCGGGGACCGACCCGGCGGCCATCACCGCGCAGGCGCTGGCCCTGCTGCACGATTTCGCCCTCGACCGTCCCGTCCGGTTGCTCGGGGTACGACTGGAATTGGAGATGCCATGCTGAGTGCCGTCGCCTTTCGCGGCTACCGGTCACTGCGGGACATCGTGCTGCCATTGGGCCCGCTGACGCTCATCACCGGCGCCAACGGCACCGGCAAGTCATCGGTGTATCGCGCGCTGATGCTGCTCGCGGACTGCGGCCGCGGAGAGGTGATCGGCTCACTGGCCCGCGAGGGCGGGTTGCAGTCGGTGCTGTGGGCCGGCCCCGAACAGACCGCGGGTGCACGCCGCACCGGCGTGACCGAGGGCACCATGCGCACACGACCGGTGTCCCTCGAACTCGGTTTCGCCTCAGATGAACTCGGCTATCTCGTGGACTTGGGTCTACCGCAGTCCTCGGGACACCGGTCGATGTTCAGCCGCGATCCCGAGATCAAACGGGAGGCCGTGTTCGCGGGCCCGCGACTGCGACCGTCCGCTGCCCTGGTCCGCCGCCAGGGCGACTACGCCGATGTGGCCGATCAGACCGGTCGTGGTTTCACCGAGTTGACCAGGGCGCTGCCGGCCCACCACAGTGTCCTGTCCGAATACGCGGGCGCATTACCGGAGCTGAACACCGTGCGTGATCAATTGCGCGGCTGGCGGTTCTACGACGGATTCCGCGTCGACGCCGCGGCCCCGGCCCGCCAGCCCCGCGTGGGTACCCGCACTCCGGTGCTCTCCGATGACGGAGCCGATCTGGCCGCGGCACTGCAGACCATCATCGAGGTGGGCCACGATGATCTCACCCGCGCCGTCGCCGATGCGTTCGACGGAGCCACCATCTCGGTGGCGGACAATGACGGTCTGTTCGAGTTGCAGTTGCACCAGCGCGGCATGTTGCGGGCGCTCAAGCCCGCCGAACTCTCCGACGGCACCCTGCGTTTCTTGCTGTGGGGTGCAGCGCTGTTCAGTCCCCGCCCGCCGTCGCTGATGGTGCTCAACGAGCCCGAGACTTCTCTGCACCCCGACCTGATCCCGCCATTGGCGCAGATGATCTGTACCGCGGCCGCCACCACCCAGGTGGTCGTGGTCACCCATTCCGGCGCCATGCAGGAACTGTTGGCCGCCGAGGACGCCTTGACGGTGCAGCTGATCAAGGACTGGGGCGAGACGCGCGTCGCGGGTCAGACCATGTTGACCGCGCCGCCCTGGGATTGGGGCACGCGCTGAGCACCTACCATCGACTCCCATGAAGATGCGCACTCTGGGCACCCTCGCCGTGGCATTGGCAGTTGCGGGCTGCACGAACGGCGCGGAACCGGTGGACACCTCGACGGTGGCTCCGGCCTCGACCACCACGACCCCGTCCACAACCACGACGACAACGACAAAGATGGGGACACCGAGCGCCCCCGAATTCGCGCCGGCGCCGGGCGGCGATCTGGCCCCGGCCTAGCCGCGGGGCTTCGGGCGCAGTGCCCGGGTGAAGATCACGTTCACCTGGCGCATGGCCACGCTGTAGGGCCACCACGCGACGCGCTTGAAGGCGTACAGCGCGCGGATATCCGGTGAGGTGTAAATCAGGAATCGGTTACGCCGGACACCGGCGAGGATCTTCTCGGCGGCGGTCTCCGGTGACACCGCGTGCCCGGCGAACCGGTCCACCCACTTGGCCACCCGGGGATCCTCGCGGTCCACGCCGGCTATCTGAACCGTCTGCACCAGAGGCGTTTTCACCGCGCCGGGCACCACCACCGACACCCCGATGTGGTGCCGCGCCAGATCGAACCGCAACACCTCGCTCAGCCCGCGCAGCCCATACTTGCTGGCACTGTATGCGGCGTGCCAGGGCAGCGCGACGATCCCGGCCGCCGAGGAGACGTTGACCAGGTGGCCCCCGCGCCGGGCCGCCACCATCGGTGGCAGGAAGGTCTCGATCACGTGGATGGGCCCCATCAGATTGACGTCGACCATCGATTTCCAGTGCTGATGGGTCAGCGTGGACACGGTCCCCCACGCCGAGATCCCGGCGATGTTCATCACGATGTCCATCGCGCCGTGCGCGGAGTGGATATCGGCGCCGAAAGCACAGACGGCATCGAAGTCGGAGATGTCCAGCGCCCGGTACACGGGCACCTGCGCCCCCAGTGCCTGGGCATCGGCCACCGTCGTGGCCAGCCCCTCGGTATCGCGGTCGGTGAGATAGAGCTCGGCGCCGCGGCGCGCCAGATTCAGCGCGACCGCCCGACCGATGCCACTGGCCGCACCGGTGAGCAGGACACGTTTGCCGGTAAAGCCGTCCACCTGACCCATGCGTGCGACCCTACCCAGACCGGCTCTCAGTCCTCCCAGGACGCTGCGGTTCCCCACAGCGCGTTGAGCCACAGCCGTTCCAGCACGTCGATCGCCCGTTCGGGGTCGGTACCGCGACCGACGAACGCCGCGTCATGCGACAGCGTCATCGCGGTGGTCGCGGTCAGCATGCGGACCAGGGCCGGGATGTCATCGGAGATCGGGCGGGTGCCCTTGCGCACCTCGTCCTCGACCACACCGACGATCTTGGCGATCACCAGATCCTCGAAATCGTTCATGATGGCCGCGATCTGCTTGTCGGTCGCCTGGGCCGCCGTGCAGGCCGCCATGATCGGGTCATTGGTCGCGAACACCGCTGCCGCGCTGCCCACCATCCGTTTCGCGAACGCGGCGGGCGACTCGCCAGGATCGCGCGGGGCGAAGTTGTGGGTGAGCACATCGAGCTCGGCCAGCGCATCCTTGACGATGAAGGCCAGCACGTCGTACTTGGAGTCGAAGTAGAAGTAGAAGCCCGAACGGGCCACCCCGGCACGCTCGCTGATCATGCTTACCGAGAGGTCGGCGAAGGGTTTGATGCCCAGGAGCTCGCGCACTGCCGTGACGATCGCATCGCGTTGGCGGTCCCCGCGACTACGCCGCGTCTCGGATTCCGTTTCGGGGATGGCGCTCATGGCATTAAACCTTGGCACCGCGCCACGCCAGAACAAAACTTGACATGCGTCAAGTCTCGCATAGAGGATGGGTTTGCGGAGTGATATCCACCACACCCCCGGCTGGTGGAGCGACGTTGTGAGGAGCTTCCCGATGGCGACCACCAGCACCCCGAGCTACCTGCTGGATCAGGCCAAACGCCGGTTCACCCCGACCGTCAACACGATCCCGGGCATGGGCATCGTCGAAAAACGCCTGCTCAATCACCAGTTCAGGCAGCACATCCTGGCCGAGCCGCCCGCCGGTAGCGGGCTCAAGCCCATTGCCGGCGATTCGGGCCTGCCGCTGATCGGGCACATCATCGAGATGTTCCGCGAGGGCGCGGATTTTCCGCTACACCTCTACAACACCCGCGGCCCCATCACCTTTGCCGACTCGCCGATCTTGCCCTCGATCGTCGCGCTCGGCCCGGACGCCACCCAGACCATCTTCTCCAACCGGAACAAGGACTACTCGCAGAAGGGCTGGCACCCCGTCATCGGACCGTTCTTCAAGCGTGGGCTGATGATGCTCGACTTCGAGGAGCACCTGTTCCACCGCCGCATCATGCAGGAGGCCTTCACCCGGACCCGGCTGACCGGCTACGTCGAGCACATCGACCAGGTCGCCACCGAGGAGGTCGCCGCGTGGCCGACCGATGACGCCCGGTTTCTCTTCCACCCCGCCATGAAAGAACTGACCTTGGACATTGCCTCGGTGGTGTTCATGGGCCATGAACACGGCGGGCACGATCACGAACTCGTCACCCGGGTCAACGACGCGTTCGCGACCACCACCCGCTCCGGCGGGGCGATCCTGCGCTTCAGCGTGCCGCCGTTCAAATGGTGGCAGGGGCTACGCGCCCGCAAGGTGCTGGAGGACTACTTCAGCGAACGCATCAAGGAGCGCCGACATTCGGGCGGCACCGACATGCTCTCGGTGCTGTGCCACACCAGCGATGAGGATGGCAACTCGTTCTCCGACGAGGACATCGTCAACCACATGATCTTCTTGATGATGGCCGCGCACGACACGTCGACCTCGACGACAACCACCATCGCCTACAACCTTGCCGCGCATCCGGAATGGCAGCAGCGCTGCCGCGAGGAGTCCGATCGCCTCGGTGACGGCCCGCTGGACATCGAGGCGCTGGAGAAGCTCGAAACCTTGGACCTGGTGATCAACGAGTCGCTGCGGATGGTCACCCCACTGCCGTTCAACATGCGTCAGACGGTGCGCGATACCGATCTGCTCGGCTATTACGTGCCCGCGGGCACCAATGTGGTGACCTGGCCAGGGATGAATCACCGGCTGCCCGAGCTGTGGACCGACCCGGAGAAGTTCGACCCGGACCGCTTCGCCGAGCCGCGCAGCGAACACAAGAAGCACCGCTACGCCTTCGCCCCGTTCGGCGGCGGCGCCCACAAGTGCATCGGCATGGTCTTCGGCCAACTGGAGATCAAGACCATCGTGCACCGCATGCTGCGCAATTACCGCCTGGAGCTGGTCAAGCCCGGCTACACCCCGCGGTGGGACAACGGCGGGATGCCGGTGCCGATGGACGGGATGCCAATCATCTTGCGCGCCATCCGCTGAACGCACCCGGCGCACCCATCGCCGCCGAACTTGACATGCGTCAAGTTCGGCGTACAGGATGGGTGCACACGTGACATCGACCACAGGTCTGTCCGCATCACCAGGTTGAGGAGTATCGACTGTGCCGACCACCAACACCATCAACGCCCCGGCCTATCTGCTCGATCAGGCCAAGCGCCGGCTCACCCCCACGCTGAACAACATGCCGGGGCTCGGCACCGTCGAGAAGCGGCTGCGCCAGCATGATTTCAAGCAGTTCGTGCTGGCCGAGCCGCCTGCCGGCAGTGGCCTCAAACCGGTGATGGGCGACTCGGGCGTGCCGATCCTCGGCCACATGATCGAGACGTTCCGGGCCGGACCGGAATACCTGCTCGAGGTGTACCGGAAGTTCGGTCCGGTGCACTACGCCTACTCCCCCGCACTGCCCAGCGTCGCCGCTCTCGGACCCGACGCCACCCAGGCCGTGTTCTCCAACCGCAACAAGGATTTCTCGCAGAAGGGTTGGGACCCGGTCATCGGCCCGTTCTTCAACCGCGGCCTGATGATGCTCGACTTCGACGAGCACATGTTCCACCGCCGCATCATGCAAGAGGCCTTCACCCGGTCCCGGCTGACCGGCTACGTCGGCCACATCGACCGGGTGGCCTCGGCCGTCATCGCCAACGACTGGGTGGAAAACGACGCCCGCTTCCTGTTCTATCCGGCGGTCAAGGAGCTGACGCTGGACATCGCCTCGGTGGTGTTCATGGGTCACGAACCCGGCACCGACAAGGAGCTGGTGACCAAGGTCAACGATGCCTTCACCATGACCACCCGCGCCGGTGGCGCCATCATCCGCACCGGGGTGCCGCCGTTCAAGTGGTGGCGCGGACTGCAGGCCCGCAAGGTGCTCGATCAGTACTTCGAGGAACGGGTCAAGGAGAAGCGCAACTCCGACGGCACCGACATGCTGACGGTGCTGTGTCACACCGCCGACGAGGACGGCAACACCTTCACCGACCAGGACATCGTCAACCACATGATCTTCTTGATGATGGCCGCGCACGACACCTCGACGTCGACCCTGACGACCATGGCCTATCACCTGGCCGCCAACCCGGAATGGCAGGAACGCTGCCGCGAGGAGTCCGAGCGCATCGGCGACGGCCCGCTGGACATCGAGGCGCTGGACAAGCTGGAAACCTACGACCTGGTGATCAACGAATGTCTGCGCCTGGTCACCCCGCTACCGTTCAATGTGCGCTCCACCGTGCGCGACACCGACCTGCTCGGCTTCTTCATCCCGGCCGGCACGAATGTGGTGACCTGGCCCTCGATCAACCACCGGCTGCCCGAGCTGTGGACCGACCCGGAGAAGTTCGACCCGGATCGCTTCGCCGAGCCCCGCAACGAGCACAAGCGGCACCGCTACGCCTTCGCCCCGTTCGGCGGCGGCGCGCACAAGTGCATCGGCATGGTGTTCGGTCAGCTGGAGATCAAGACCGTCATGCACCGCCTGCTGCGCAAGTACCGCCTCGAGCCGCCCTACCCGGGCTACCAGGCCAAGTTGGATTACGCCGGGATGCCGGTGCCGATGGACGGTATGCCGGTCATCCTGCGGCCGCTCTGACCCGTATTGCCGAAACAGCATTCCGGACGGGCTCCTCTCGCACTTTCCCGTCCGGAATGCTGCTTCGGCGCGGTCTTGTCGGCGAGCTCAGGCCGATAGCAGCCGGTTCGCGCAGGCGATCACGGCGCGCAGCGCGGACTGGTTCGGGCATTCCGACCAGCCAATCGCCCATTCGGTGTGCACACCGTCGGTACCGCGGATGAACGTCGCGGTCTGCCCACCGGCAGCCAGCTGGTGGAAGTTCAGCATCTCGACGGCGATACCGCGCTCGTAGAGCATCGCCGTCAGCGCGGCGAGCGGGCCCGACGCGGTCGCCGACGACATCGCGGTGCGCTCGCCGACAGCGATGGCGGCCCGATAGGTGTGCGCATACCGGCCGAGCCCACGATCACCCTTCTCCCAGGTGTCCAGGCGCACCGGCCCAGCGCTGGAGCCGAAGGTGTCTGCGACGTCATCCCAGGACATCTCGGCCGCGAGGTCGCGCAACCCGCGCGGCAACGGCGCGTCGAAGAAATCCGCGAAGCGGGGGCTCGCGATGTCGGTGGTGATGGAGGTGGTGATCATGTGCCGGTCTTCTCTGCTCAAAGGGAGCGACCGACGGGTAGTAGCGTCCGACCCACAGCGGGGGGTCGGTCTGGATCAGACCCCGCTGCGGGTGCTGGCTACTACGAGAATGCGATGCACGATCGCCGAGGTTAGACCCAACGGGCGGGTGCGCGCAACTTCCTTACGGCGACGCAAGGGGCGCAGCGGCCGAGGACTCCGATGGGCAAGGATGACCCGGTGACATGGGCGCAGAGCGGGCTGCTGATCGCCGCCGGTGTCGTCGGCGGACTGACCGGCAGCATGGCCGGCCTGGCCTCGGTGTCCACCTACCCGGCCCTGCTGATGTTCGGGTTACCGCCGGTGACTGCCAACGTGACGAACACCGTGGCGCTGGTGTTCAACGCCCTCGGTTCGGTGCGCGCATCGTTGCCAGAGCTCACCGGGCAGGGACCGACGCTGCGCCGGCTGGTCCCGATGGGAGTCCTCGGCGGTCTTGCCGGCGCGGTACTGCTGCTGTCCATCCCGTCGGAGGGTTTCGAGAACGCGGTACCCATCCTGCTCGCAGTCGCCGCGGTGGCCATCGCGCTGCCCCGGGGCAATGACACCTCGGTGGCGCCGACAGTGGCACGCACCGTCACGCGCGGCGTCTTCGTTCTGGTCATCTGCGTGTACGGCGGATTCTTCGGTGCCGCAGCGGGTGTGCTGCTGCTGGCGTTGTTCCTGCGCACCGGCGGCACCACGCTGGCCGACGCAAACGCCACCAAGAACGTGGTGCTCGGCGCAGCGAACGGTGTTGCCGCCCTGGTGTTCGCAATCGTCGCGCCGGTGCACTGGCCGGCCGCAGCGGTGATGGGCGTCGGCTGCCTCATCGGTTCCCGCCTCGGTCCGATCGTGGTGCGCCACGCGCCGGCGACACCGCTGCGTCTGCTGATCGCCGTCGCCGGCCTGACGTTGGCGATCAAGCTGGGCCTGGACACCTATCGCTGAACGTCAGTTCCGCTGGTGCACAACGCCCCCGGCGTCAGCGGAGGTGTTGAACGGCAGCGGCACGCCTACTTGGGCGCGAAGCGCTGCCCGGCATCCAACCTGATGCACTGCCCGTTGAGCATCGGGTTCTCCACGATCGCCACGGCGAGCTGCGCGTACTCCTGCGGCTTGCCGAGACGCTTGGGGAATGCGGCGTCCTTGGTCAGCACGGTGGTGAATTCATCCGGGATGCCTTCGGTCAGCCCGGTGGCGAACAGGCTCGGGGCGATGGCCAGCGCACGGATACCGAGGCTGCCCAGGTCCCGCGCCATGGTCAGGCACATGCCGGCGATGGCGGCCTTCGACGCGGTGTAGGCGACCTGGCCGATTTGCCCTTCGAAGGCAGCGATGGAGGCGGTGTTGATGATGACACCGCGCTCCTCGGCCTCTCCCCCGTCTTCGGCGTCGACGAGCTCGTTCTTGCTCATGTGCCACGCCGCGAGCCGGCTGACGTTGAAGGTGCCGATCAGGTTGAGATCGATGGACTGCCGGAACGATTCGAGGCTGTGCGGACCGTCCTTCTTGACGGTGCGCTCGCCAATGCCGCCCCCGGCGGTGGTCACCGCGATATGCAGACCGCCGAGATCCTCGACCGCCTTGGCAAGCGTCTGCTCGGTGCCGTCGAAGTCGGTGACATCGGCCGCGTAGAACGCGCCGCCCACCTGCTCGGCGACCTCGCCGCCTTTCGACTGGGGTCGGTCCAGGATGGCCACGCTCGCCCCGCGCTTGGCCAGCGCCTCCACGGTGGCCCGACCGAAACCGGATGCCCCGCCGACCACCACGGCCTTCTTGCCCGAAATCTCCATCTGACTCCCTTTCCAATTTCCGGTCAGAATGTAACGCTACGTTCGGACGTCACACTACGGTAAGCCTTTCGGCGGTGACGCTGGGCTAGCGTGGAAGGCGTGAGTTCCCCCTCTCCCGGCACCCGGATTCTCAGCGGGATCGCCGCCGCCGCGGTGACCCTCGGCGTCAGCGCCCTGGTGGCCGTGCCGCTGGGTTCCTCCGCCGATGCGCGCAACGCCATCGGATCCACGGTCATCGACCGCACCCCCGGCCCGGTCAAGGAGTGGGCGATCCAAACCTTCGGCACGTCCGACAAGCTGTTCCTGGCGGTCGCCGTGCTGCTCGTCACCGGCGCGCTGGCCGCGATCGCCGGGCTGCTGGAACGTCGCCGCGCCCCGATCGGCACCCTCATGTTCGTCGCCGCCGCAGCCGCGGGATGTGCCGCGGTGCTGTCGCGAGCCGGATCCTCACCCGTCGATGCGGTGCCGACCGCCGTCGGCGGCATCGCCGGCATCCTCACCCTGCGGTTCTTGACCTCCGGCCGGCTGAGCGACGAGACCGCCCACGAGTCAGCCGAAACCGACCCCGGCCGCCGCCTGTCATTGGCCGCGCTCGGGCTGCTCGGGCTCGGGGTGCTCGGCGCGGCGGTCGGCTCGGTGTGGTCGCGGCGGGTGCATTCGGTGGCCGGTGACCGTGAGGCGTTCACACCACCCGAGATCGCCACCCCGGCGGCACCGGTCCCGCCGGGGGTTCAGCCCTCCGGTGTCGACATCACACCGTTCGTCACCGACAACGCCGAGTTCTACCGGATCGACACCGCACTGAGCGTTCCGCAGCTGTCCCGCGAGGAGTGGAAGCTACGGATTCACGGCATGGTGGAGGACGAAAAGACCTTCACCTTTGCCGATCTCGAGCAGTTCGAATTGATCGAGCAGATGGTGACGCTGGCCTGTGTATCCAACCCGGTCGGCGGTGACCTCGTCGGCAACGCCGTGTGGGGCGGGTATCGCGTCCGGGACCTGTTGGCCGCGACCGGTATCTCCCCGGACGCCGATATGGTGCTCTCCACGTCCAGCGACGGTTTCACCGCGGGCACCCCGACCGAGGCCATGACCGATGACCGGGATTCGTTGCTGGCCATCACCATGAACGGCCAGCCGTTACCCATCGAACACGGCTACCCGGCGCGTCTGGTGGTGCCCGGCCTGTACGGCTACGTCTCGGCCACCAAGTGGGTGGTCGATCTGGAGCTGACCAGATTCGACCAGGCCGAAGGCTATTGGACTCCGCTGGGCTGGTCCGCGCGTGGCCCCATCAAGACGCAGTCGCGTGTCGACGTGCCCCGCAGCGGACAAGAGGTCCCGGCCGGACCGGTGCGGTTCGGCGGCGTGGCGTGGGCGCAGCCCCGCGGGGTGCGCGCCGTCGAGGTTCGCATCGACGACGGTCCGTGGCAGCCCGCCGCCCTGGGGGCGGCCTACTCCGATGACACCTGGCGGCTGTGGAGCTTCGACTGGCAGGCCGACCAGACCGGCCCGCATCTCATCGCGGTGCGCGCCACCGACAACACCGGCTACGTGCAGACCTCCGACCGCGCCGATGTGGTCCCGGACGGGGCCACCGGCTGGCACACCGTCAGCTTCTCGGTGGTCTGATGCCCTGCTCCAGCTTCGAGGCGAATACCGCTGCCTGCGTGCGACGTTGCATGCCCAGTTTGGCCAGCAGCCGCGACACATAGTTCTTCACTGTTTTCTCCGCCAGGAACATGCGGGCGGCGATCTGGCGGTTGGTCAGACCCTCCGACAGCAGGTGCAGCAGGGTGCGCTCCTGCTCGGTGAGCCCGGTCAGCGGATCGTCATGCTCTGCCGAACCCCGCAAATTGGCCATCAGGGCGGTGGCGGCCCGGTTGTCCAGCAGCGAGCGGCCCGCACCGACATCCTTGATGGCCGTGGCGAGTTCGAGGCCCTTGATGTCCTTGACCACATAGCCGCTGGCGCCGGCCAAGATCGCGTCGAGCATCGCCTCGTCGGAGGTGAACGACGTGAGCATCAGGCAACGCAGGTCCGGCAGATCCGAGAGCAGATCGCGGCACAACTCGATGCCGTTGCCGTCGGGCAACCGCACATCGAGCACCGCGACATCGGGCTGGGCCGCCGGTATCCGGGCCAGCGCCTCGGCGACCGTGCCCGCTTCGCCGACGACGTCGAGTTCGGGGTCGGATCCGAGCAACTCGATGAGCCCGCGTCGGACCACCTCGTGGTCATCGACCAGGAACACCTTCACCACGGGAACCACCGGCATCTTCTCCTCATGGCTTGTAATTCGGCACGGCCTCCTCCCGGAACTCCCGTCCCGTCATCCGATCGGTGCGGATCCGGATGAAATGGTCCCGGCGCCCCTGAACCCACGGTTCGATGAACGTCCCGGCAACATCCACCAGATCATCGATCCCGGTGATGGGTTCGGCGTGGCCGACCACCGTGACGCTCCAGCCGTTGCGCAGGTCGGCATCGAGCACATCGGCTTCGAAGGCCACCACCTGGTTGGCGGTCGCCGCCTCGAGTTTGGGACCGCCGGCAACCCGGATCACCACCTCATCGCGCCAGACCCGGAAGTTGACCGGCTGGATCGTCGGCAGGCCATCCTCGGTGAACACCAGACGGCCGACCCGCACCCGCGCCAACCGGTCCAGGCACTGCCGGTGGTTGAGAACGTCGAGTTGCTGGGTGTTCGACATGGTCGTCACCTTTCTCTGGCATCGGCGTACCCGCGACCGCGGATGTGTCTCAGTCTCCGGCAGGACGGTACCGCTTAGCAGAGTCGAAGGTCCCAATTTGGGGCGGGCTTTCCTCAGCTCCCGCGGTTGCCTGCGGGTGCGCGGGCCTGGGATGTCGGAACCCGGTGGCAGGCTGGACGGGTGCTGCTCGCCGAGATCGCGGCCACCTCCGCGGAGGTGGGATCCCTGTCGTCGCGCCTGGCCAAGGTCACCCGGGTCGCGGCGACGTTGGCCTCGGCCGAGCCCACAGACATCCGGGTGGTCGTCGCGTGGCTGTCCGGGGAACTGCCGCAACGACAGATTGGTGTCGGCTGGGCATCGCTGCGCAGCCTGCCCGAACCGGCCGGTACCGCGACGCTCACCGTGGCCGGCGTGGACGCCACCTTCACCACGATCAAGGACCTGGCCGGCCGCGGATCGCAGGCCCGGCGCGCAGCGCAACTGGCCGCCCTGTTCGGTGCCGCGACGGCGGGTGAGCAGCAGTTCCTGCGCCGGCTGCTGTCCGGAGATCTGCGCCAGGGCGCGCTGGCCGGCGTCATGGTCGACGCCGTCGCCAAGGCTGCCACGATCCCGGTGGCCGCCGTGCGGCGGGCCGCGATGCTGGCCGGCGACCTTCCGGAGGTCGCAGCGGCGCTACTGACCGGCGGCGAGTCCGCGCTCGCCGGGTTCACCCTGCGGGTCGGCCGCCCCGTCGGGCCGATGCTGGCTCAGACCGCGTCGTCGGTCGGCGATGCGCTCGACAAGCTCGGCGGCACAGCGCTGTTCGAAACCAAGCTGGACGGCGCGCGGGTGCAGGTCCATCGCGCCGGTGACCGGGTGTCGGTCTATACGCGCAGCCTCGACGATGTCACCGCGCGCCTACCCGAGGTCGTGGAGGCCACGTTGGCGCTCCCGGTCACCACCCTGATCGCCGACGCCGAGGCGATCGCCCTGCGCCCGGACGGGCGTCCGCACCGCTTCCAGGTGACTGCCTCGCGATTCGGCACCCGATCCGGCGAGCTCGGCCGCGAGCCGTTGTCGGTGTTCTTCTTCGACCTGTTGCACCTCGACGACACCGACCTACTGGACCTGCCGATGACCGAACGGCTCGCGGCGCTGGACCGGGTGATACCCCCCGCCCAGCGGATGCAACGGCTCTTGACCACGGATTCTGCTGCCGCGCAACGTTTTCTGTCCGATACGCTGTCCGCCGGACATGAGGGCGTGATGGCCAAGGATCCGGCCGCCGGCTACGCGGCGGGCCGACGCGGGGCGGCCTGGCTAAAGGTGAAACCGGTACACACCCTGGACCTGGTGGTGCTGGCCGTCGAATGGGGCTCCGGGCGGCGCACCGGCAAGCTGTCGAATATCCATCTCGGCGCCCGCGACCCGCGGACCGGGGGCTTCGTGATGCTGGGCAAGACGTTCAAGGGCATGACCGACGAGATGCTGGACTGGCAGACCAGGCGCTTCACCGAGCTGGCCACCGACGGCACCGACGGCTATATCGTGCCGGTGCGACCCGAACAGGTCGTCGAGATCGCCTACGACGGTGTGCAGGGCTCCACCCGCTACCCCGGCGGCATGGCACTCCGGTTCGCCCGAGTGCTGCGCTACCGCGAGGACAAGAGCGCCATCGAGGCCGACACGGTCGACACCGTCCGTGAACACTACGAACGCAACGGATGACCGCAAAGTCCCAAAGCGTGCGGCGGCGCGGTGCGAGGATCGACGCATGGGATCGCAGCCTGCTCCTGAGCGCACCGAGGAAACCCGCGACGCCATCACCTTTGTGCGCAACGACAGCGATCTGCCGCCGGTGGCGATCATCGATCGGTCCCCGATCAGCGGCAAGCATCGCATCATCTTCGGCGTCATCGCGGTGCTCGGCGCGTTCGCGTGGGCGGTCATCGCATTCTTCCGAGGTGAGACGGTCAACGCGGTGTGGTTCGTCATCGCGGCCATCTGCACCTATGTGATCGGCTTCCGGTTCTACGCCCGGCTGATCGAGATGAAGATCGTCAAACCGCGCGATGATCACGCCACCCCCGCCGAGGTGTTCGAAAACGGCACCGACTACATGCCCACCGACCGTCGGGTGCTCTTCGGCCATCACTTCGCCGCGATCGCCGGTGCCGGTCCGCTGGTCGGGCCGGTGCTCGCCATGCAGATGGGCTATCTGCCCGGCACCATCTGGATCATCGTCGGCGCCCTGGTCGCCGGCTGTGTCCAGGACTATCTGGTGCTCTCGATATCGGTACGCCGACGAGGCCGCTCCCTGGGGCAGATGGCCAAGGACGAGTTGGGCGTCGTCGGCGGCGCCGCGGCCATCATCGGGGTCCTGGTCATCATGGTGATCCTGCTGGCGGTGCTGGCGCTGGTGGTGGTGAACGCCCTGGCCGAGAGCCCCTGGGGCGTGTTCTCCATCGCGATGACGATCCCGATCGCCATTTTCATGGGCCTGTATCTGCGCTTTCTGCGCCCAGGCCGGGTGTCCGAGGTGTCGGTGATCGGTGTCGCACTGCTCCTGCTCGCCGTGGCCTCTGGCGGCTGGGTCGCCGAAACCTCTTGGGGCGCCGACTGGTTCACCCTCTCGAAGGTGACGCTGTCATGGTGCATCATCATCTACGGCCTGGCCGCGTCGGTGCTGCCGGTGTGGCTGTTGCTCGCCCCCCGCGACTACCTGTCGACATTCATGAAGGTCGGCACCATCGCGCTGCTGGCGATCGGCATTCTGATCGCCCGCCCGATCATGGAAGCCCCGGCCGTCTCGTCGTTCGCCGCCAGCGGCACCGGCCCGGTGTTCGCCGGATCGCTGTTTCCCTTCCTGTTCATCACCATCGCCTGTGGCGCGCTGTCGGGCTTCCACTCACTGATTTCCTCGGGCACCACGCCGAAGCTGCTGGAGAAGGAAAGCCAGATGCGGCTGATCGGCTACGGGGGCATGCTCACCGAGTCCTTCGTCGCGATCATGGCGCTGATCACCGCGGCCATTCTCAACCAGCACCTGTACTTCGTGATGAACGCGCCGACGGCCGCCACCGGCACCTCCGCGCAAACCGCGGCCGACTACGTCAACGGGCTCGGCCTGTCCGGCCCGCCGATCACCGGCGGCGAGATCGAGGCCGCGGCACAAAGCGTCGGTGAGGAATCGATCGTGTCCCGCACCGGCGGCGCCCCGACGTTGGCTTTCGGCATGTCCGAGGTGCTGCATCAGGTCTTCGGCGGCGCGGGCCTGAAGGCATTCTGGTATCACTTCGCGATCATGTTCGAGGCGTTGTTCATCCTCACCACCGTCGACGCGGGCACCCGGGTGGCGCGCTTCATGTTCTCCGATGCGCTCGGCAATCTCGGGGGGCCGCTGAAAAGGCTGCAGAACCCGAGCTGGCGGGTGGGCGCCTGGATCTGCAGTGTCGTCGTGGTGCTCGCCTGGGGAAGCATCCTGCTGATGGGTGTCACCGACCCCCTCGGCGGTATCAATACCCTGTTTCCGCTGTTCGGTATCGCCAACCAGCTGCTGGCCGCCATCGCGCTGACGGTGGTCACCGTCGTGGTGATCAAACGCGGACTCCTGAAATGGGCGTGGATTCCCGGGATCCCACTGGCCTGGGACCTGGTGATCACCATGACGGCCTCGTGGCAGAAGATTTTCTCCGGGGATCCCAAGGTCGGCTACTGGACCCAGCACTTCCAATACCGCGATGCGAAGGAGGCCGGCAAGGCGACCTTCGGTGCGGCCAAGAACCCCGACCAGATCGATGCGGTCATCCGCAACACGTTCATCCAGGGCTCGCTGTCGGTCGTCTTCGCGGTGCTCGTGGTGATCGTGGTGGTGGCCGGAGTGATCATGGCACTCAAAGCGGTACGCGGTTCCGGCCGGCCGCTGACCGAGGACGATCCGGTGCCGTCACGCATCTTCGCGCCGTCCGGTTTGATCGCCACGGCCACTGAGAAGGAGGTGCAGAAACAATGGGACGCGCTGCCGACATCATCGGCCAGATCGGTTGGTACTGGTCATCATTGATGGGTGACAACCATTATCGTCGCTACGTCGAGCACCTCGCCCGTCGACACCCGGGTGAGCCGGTGCCGACCGAGCGAGAGTACTGGCGGATGCGCCATGCCGCGACCGAGACCAACCCGCAGTCGCGCTGCTGCTGACCTCCCCACTACCGCGAGCGTGCGTGTCTGTCCCCGGACACACCGATCAACGGAAGGAGTTCACGTACGCTCGGCGAGACTCAGCCCGCCACCCGGTAGCGGATCGGCAGGTGTTTTAGCCCGCCGACGAACGTGGTCGCCACATGTTCTGCGCGCCCGGCTAGTTCGACGGACTCCAACCGCGGCAGCAGAGCGCTGAAGAAGCTGTTGACCTCCAGTCGAGCCAGCGCGGCTCCCAGACAAAAGTGCACCCCGTACCCGAACGAGATGTGCTTGTTGGGGTCCCGGCCGATATCGAACCGGAACGGCTCCTCGAACACGTCTTCGTCGCGATTGCCCGATACATAGGACAACAACACCGATTCACCGGCCGCGATCGGTACACCGCGGATCACGTAATCGCGTTGGGCCGTGCGCATGAATTCCTTGACCGGGGTCGTCCACCGGATCATCTCCTCGACCGCCAGCGGCATCAGACCCGGATTCGCGCGCAGGCGCGCCATTTGATCGGGATGCTCGATCAGGGCGTGCATCCCACCGGAGATGCTCGCACTCGACGTATCGTGGCCCGCCGCCGCCAGAATCGCGTAGTACGAGACGGTTTCGATATCGTCGAGCGGCTTCCCGTCGATGGTGGCATTGGCGATCGTCGACGCCAGGTCGTCGGTCGGGTTGGCCCGCCGCGATGTGGTGAGTTCGGTGAAGTAGCCGAACAACTCCAGCAGCACGGCCTGACTCTCCTCCATGGTGCCGCGCTGCAGCTCTTCGTCGTCGCTGCCGAACAACTCCTGTGTCCAGCGCAACATCCGTCCGAAGTCGGACTCCGGCACCCCGAGCAGGGTCATGATCATGTAGAGCGGGTAGTTGACCGCCACCTGCTGCACGAAATCGCACTCCGGTCCCTCGGCCGCCATCTTGTCCACGAATCGCACGGCCAGTTCGTCCGCGCGCTCCTTGAGCCCCCGCATCGCCTTCGGCCGGAACCAGTCCGCCCCGATCGCACGGAAGCCGCGATGCTGCGGATCGTCCATGTGGATCAACGTCTTGATACCGACCGCGGCCTGCTGCGCATCCCCCTGCCTGGTGATCAGCAGTGGGCGCGGCGAGTTGGTGAACACGTCGTTGGCGCGTTCGATCTCCATGATGTCGGCGTGCTTGGTGATCGCCCAAAACGGGGCGTAGTCCGGGACCTCCACCCAGGACACCGGTGCGTGCGCGCGCAGGTGTGCCAGTGCGGCGTGCAGCCCGGCCTCATCGGTATAGGCCTTCGGGTCGGCCAGTGCCTTCGCGGCATCATCCATTGTCGGTGTGCTCACCGGCGGCTCCTCACTGTTGTCATTTCGGGTCTCGCGACGGCCTTCCCGCTGAGGCCGTCGGTCATGATTGGCTCGCCGCCAACGACTTTCGAACATCGTCGAGCACCGTCGCAATCGCGGCCTCGGACATGCCCGCCGGAAATGCGGGCAACACCCGGTCGATCGCGCCCGCGCAGCGACGCACCAGCGCCGCGGCGACATCGGGCAGCTCGGCGACCACGGCGAACGCGGCTAGCACCTCGTCGTCGACAAGCGTCGCCATGGTGTCCCACTCCCCGACCCGCGACAGCCGGTGCAACTCGGAATGCAGGTCGCCCCAGCCGTGCAATTCGAGCACCTGACGGTAAGCCGGCGTCGACCCGTAGAAGGCCAGTTGCTTGCGGTGCGCGGCGGCCGATGCCTCGAACTGCTCGGCATTCTCACCGGTGACCACGAACACCGGGCAGGACACCTCGAAGGCGTCCCGCGACCGGCCCGCGGTATCGAGCCCCGTTCGCAGCGCGGGTGTCGTCACCTCGTCGAGGTAGCGGCGGGTCGTGAAGGCGTGTGCGATCAGCCCGTCGGCGACCTCACCGGCCGTGCGCGTCATCAGCTCACCGACCGCGGCGAGGAAGACCTTGGGCACCCCGTGGGGTTGCGGCTCCGGGATGAACATCGGCGTCATCAGGGTGTGCGTGTAGAACTCGCCTTCGAAGCTCAGCCGGGTGCCGTGCTCCCATGCCGCCCAGACGGCCTGCACGGCCGCGACGAACTCGCGCATCCGGCGCGCGGGGTGACTCCACGGCATGCTGTAGCGCCGCTCGACATGGGCCTGTACCTGTGTGCCCAGGCCCATGAGGAACCGCCCACGCGAATAGGCGTTCAGGTCCCAGCCGAGGGTGGCGATGAGCATCGGATTGCGCGCGAACGCGACGGCGATGCTCGTCCCGAGTTGCAGCCGGTGAGTGTGCTCGGCAGCGAGCAGCAACGGCAGGAACGGATCGTGGCTGATTTCGCCGGTCCAGCAGCCGTCATAGCCCTGCTCTTCGATCTCCCGTGCCCGCGCGGGCACGCCTGCGAGGTCGCCCGGGAGACCGCGATCGATACTCAGCCGGGCGACACTACCCATGTCGGGAAACCTACAGTAAGCAATTCAGTATGGTCAACGAAGCACCGACGGAGATCGAGAACAGGACCCCCGCATGACCAACGCCGACGACTGGCAGGAACCACTTGAGGAGCTCGCGCGTCTGCGTAGGCACACCCAGGCGATGGGTGGCGGTGAACGCCTGACCAAACACCGCGCCAAGGGCAAGCTCGATGTGCGGGCCCGTATCGAGCGGCTACTGGATACCGGCACGTTCCGTGAGATCGGGACGCTCGCCGGTGGAGAGATCGCCGCCGACGGCATCGTGACCGGCTCAGGATTGATCAACGGTGCACCGGTCATGGTGGGGGCCGAGGATTTCACCACCCTCGGCGGAAGCATCGGCCCGTCAGGCAATGCCAAGCGCTACCGGATCGCCGAACTCGCTCTGCGCGACAAGATTCCGTTGATCATGCTCTTGGAAGGTGCCGGGCACCGGGCCAGCGGCGAGCGCTACGGGCGCACACCCACCGACTTGCTGGCCCAGGCGCAGTGCTCGGGCCGGGTGCCGACGGTGGCAGCGTTGCTCGGCCCGTCGGCAGGCCACGGCGCGCTGGTAGCTCCGGTCAGCGACTTCCGCATCATGAGCAACCAGGGCGCCATCTTCACCGCGGGTCCCCCGGTGGTCAAGGAATCGACCGGCGAGGACATCACCAAGGAAGATCTCGGCGGCCCAGCGGTGGCATTGCACAGCGGCGTCGTGCACAACCACGCGGACACCGACGAAGCGGTGCTCGATGAAATCCGGCGCTACCTGTCCTTCTTCCCGTCCAGTGCATGGTCCTATCCCGACCAGCTGCCGCACGACGCGGACGCCGAGCCGCGGGCGACCCCGGAACTGCTGAACATCATCCCGCGAGATAACCGCCGGGTGTACGACATGCGCTCGGTGATCGATGTCGTGTTCGACAGCCCCGAATGGTTCGAGGTGCAACCCCAATTCGGCAAGGCCATGATTTGCGGGCTGGCCCACCTGGGCGGGCATCCGGTGGCGGTGATCGCCAATCAGCCCAACGTACTGGCCGGCTCCATCGACGCCGACGCCGCCGACAAGGCGGCGCATTTCATCATGGTGGCCGATTCGTTCCACCTACCGCTGGTATTTCTTGCCGACAACCCCGGCATGTTGCCGGGCAGCCGGTCGGAGCGAAGTGGTGTGCTGCGGGCGGGAGCTCGGATGTTCGCCGCGCAGACCGCCGCCACCACGCTGAAAATGCATGTGACGCTGCGCAAGGCGTACGGTTTCGGTTCGATGGTGATGTCTCTGCTCGGATTCGACAGCCAGGAGGCGACCTTCGCCTTCCCGGGAGCGACGATGGGCGCCATGAGCGCCGCCGCCCTGTCGAAGGCCTCACATGCCGAGGATGACCTGTCCGCGAAGCTGCGCGAGGCGGAGGTCACGGCGTCGTTCCGGTCCGCCGGACACCTCGGCTTCGACGAACTGATCGACCCGCGCGAAACCCGCGACCAGCTGCTGCACGCGTTGCGCCGGGGCCTGCACGCCCGCCAGGCCGCCGCCGAGCCGGTGCAGCGCACGGTCATTCTCCCGTGATTCGTGGAGTTTCACCCGCCACGATGGCGGGTGAAACTCCACAAATCACTGTGCGAGTGCATGTTGTATCTGCGCGATCACACGCTCGGGGTACTCGGTGAGGTCCAGCCAGGTGAATCGGAGCACCTTCCAGCCGCCGAGGATGAGGGCGTTCTGTCGTACCCGGTCATTGTTGAAAGCGTCAGCGTCGCTGTGGAATGCCCAGCCGTCCACCTCCAGAATCAACCTGGCATCGACGAACACGTAGTCGCCGTGGTACCCGGCCACCCGGTAGTTGGCTTTCCAGCCCGTGATCCCTGCCTGCCGAAGGAGTTTCCCGAGCAGTCGCTCCGCCACAGATCGCGTTCCGTCCTCCGCTGCGCGAAGCAAGCGCCGTGCGGCCGGTGCACCGTGGCGACCCTTGTTGTTGAGATGAGCCTTCCAGAGCGCGGGTAGTTCGACATGCCGTTGCAGGGCAGAGTCCATCAGCTTGGCACCCCCACCGCGACGAACGGCGGCTTCGACAACGGTCAACGGCAACGCCGTCACGCAGAGGTCACGCCGTTTAACCACGTCGGCGGGGTCGAGATCGCGGCGCCGCAACTTCGTGCCGGGTCGACAGCTAGGGCGGCGGCGCTTGGGCACCGTCACTTCGACGACATCGGGTGGGTATTGCGTCAGCTGGTGCCACCAGGCTGCGGTCAACCCACTTGCGACAGCATCATCGCCGTAGGCCCACACCCCGGCGCGAATCCGCGCCCGGTCGGTGAATTCGCGGTCGTCAGCGAAGAACACGCCGGGTGCGCATCGTATCCACTGGCCGGTGCGCACCCGGTAGTCCAAGGCGTCCTGGCGCAACCCGGCGCGACGAGCCTGGGCGCGGGTGATGACGCCGTCGTGGTTGCGTAGTAGGTCTGCCAGCACATTGATTTGGACGCAGTGCGCCCGCGATCGGTTCCCCTTCGGTGATTCGTGGAGTTTCACCCGCCACGATGGCGGGTGAAACTCCACAAATCGCTAGGAGGCGCGGTAGGCCTCGACGATCGGCTCGAGCTCACCCGGGGTCGCGCCGTGCAGGATGACCGCGTCCGCCCCGTAGTCGAATTCCTTGCGGATCCGCTCGACACACTGGCTTGCCGAACCCGTCGCCGACGGTTCCAGCCACTCGTCGG
Source organism: Mycobacterium sp. MBM (assembly GCA_021648845.1). Taxonomy (GTDB): domain Bacteria; phylum Actinomycetota; class Actinomycetes; order Mycobacteriales; family Mycobacteriaceae; genus Mycobacterium. The sequence goes on from JAKJHY010000005.1 coordinate 168,073, forward strand.
GAATGAGCGTGGCGATGTGCTCGATCTGCTCGGCGGTGCCCTTGTGGTCGATACCGCCACCGATGGACTGCACCACGGTGTCATCCCGGAACCGTTGTAGCACAGCGGGATCCCAGCCGTTCGTGCTGACCAGCAGATCTCCGTAGCCCTGCAGGTAGGTGGCCAGCCGCGCGACGGTCTTCTTGAGCCGCAGTTCCTCGGGCAGGTGATCGCCGACCGTGGCGAAGCAGGACCACACCCGCACGTCGTCGGGATTGCGACCGGCCCGTTCCGCGGCTTCCTTGACCGTCCTCACCGCGCGCTGCAGGGTCTCCGGGGTGAAGTAGGTGTGCAGGATGACATCGTCGAACTCCCGCCCGCCGAGCGCAAGCGTCTGCGGACCGAACGCCACGATCGCCAACCGGATGTCCTCGCGGAAATCCGGGTCCAGGAACAGCAGCTGATACTTGCCGATCGGCCCGTCATGGTTGAAGATCAGCTCCCCGTGCCAGAGTCGGCGCATCACCTGGGCGAAATCCTCCATCTGCGCCGTCGTCACCGCCGGCACCCCGAAGGCCCCGTAGATGGCGGCGATACCCCGGCCCAGCCCGAGGGTGAACCGGCCCCCGGAGAGCCGGTGCATGGTGGTAGCCCACGAACCGGTGATGAGTGGATGTCGGGTGTTGTGATTCGTTGCGGCGGTGGCGATCTGCATCCTGCCGGTGACGGCCAGCGCGGCACCGGTGAGCGAGGACGCCTCCTTGACGTTCCAGCGTTCGGAGATGAATCCGGTGCCGAAGCCGAGTTCCTCACCGCGCCGGGCCTCGTCCATCAGGGTGGCGGGTCCTTCACCGCCGGCACCTGCCAGCAGGTAGTACCCCAGTTCATCGAGCACCTTCTCGGTCACGCCCACACTCCTTGTTTGTAACCACAATTCCAGACCTCGGTGATCCGCCCGGCGATCACCCGGAAGATCTCCATGCTGGCGATGGTCGTTTCTGTGCCGTCCGTGAGCGTCATCGGCGACTGGTACACGATCGCCACGTGCTCGCCGTCGTCCCCGGCAACGACCAGGTTGAGGTCGAACCGGATGTGCTCGAACGTCGCCCAATGGTCCACCACCCTGTTCACCGCCTCGGCATGGCTGAGCACCTTCACCTCGCCGACGTCGTGGCGGGTGACTGTGTCCCCCAACAGTTCCTCGGCCAGCGCGAAATCACGCTCGTTCCACACCACCAGGTTGTACTGCTCGACGACTTCACGGGCGGTTCTCACTGGACGAACTCCTCCAGTGCCGCGATCTCGTCGATGGCGGCCACCGCCCGGTCGATCAGGGTGACGCAGAGTTGTCGCGAACGGTCGGGCACCACATCCCAGGTGAGCAGTGCGACCACCGGCATGAACAGCAGCAGCGCCACCCCGCAACGGTAGTCGCGCCAGGCTTCGTCGAAGGCGTAGTCGGTGATCCCGCGACTCTCCAACGCGGAGACGTACCCGCGGACCAGGGCTTCGTCCGTGCCGCAGCGTACCGACGTGGGCAGTCCCTGGCTCACCAGATAGGCGATGTCGGCGGCGCCCGCGCCCCGCACCGACAGCTGGAAGTCGACGATCTTGAGCTCGTCGCCCCTAAAGAAGAGGTTGTCGGCGCGGATATCGCCGTGTAGCAACATCGCCCGTTGCGATAGCGTCTCCAGTGCCTGGGGCGCCAGCTCGGCGAACCGTTCGGCGAACTGCGCCACCGCCGGCGGCACCGGCTGGCTCGACTTCTCCCGGTAGAGCTGCCAGCCCGGCGTGAAGGCCGGCAGGAACAGGTCGCGGGTCAGCGGGTTGTCGATGTTCGGAAAGGCCTGCAGCCCCTGGGCGTGCGGGTGCTGCTGCGACCAGGCATGCAGGTCGGCCAGGGCGACAATGCATCGTCGTGCTTGTTCGATCGACAGCCCAACCAGGTGGTCGGCGTTGTCCCAGTCACGTAGATCCTCCAGCACCAGTACGAAGGTGTCGCCGTCGATCCGGGCGATATGGCAATCGGCGGTCGAGATCGGCGCCACGGGTGCGATGTGGCGATAGAACGCCAGCTCACGACGGTATCCGCCGAGCAGTTCCATGCCGCCGCGCGCCGGTGAATCGGCGGACAGCTTCGCGATCAACGACGCGGGCAGGTCGGCATCGCCGGTGAGCTCCAGGCGATACAGTCGCGCCGAGAATCCGGTGTCTTCGGCGATGCGTTCAGCCCGGACCCTCTCGACTGGTGCGGTTGTGGATAGGGCCTCGGTGAGCCAGCCCGCCGTGATCTCGCCGACGCTCGACGGGACTGCGACGGGCACAGCGGGTGATGTCATCGTTGACCTCCGCAGAAATTTGACGCCCGACAAATAAGTTAGTTGTCGGGCGTCTAATATGCAAGGGTGTCCGAGCGGCTCACCCAGCATCAGCGAGTGCAGCTGTCCGCGCGTCGGCTGTTGCAGGCCGCCGCCGCCTTGATCGTCGAAAAGGGCTGGGAGGCAACGACGGCCGCCGAGATCGGGCGGCGGGCAGGCTACAGCAGGGCCATGGTGCACGCCCGCTACGGCAGCAAGGACGCCATCCTGGAGGCGTTCCAGCAGGTCTATGTGGCACGGTTGAATCCCGAACCCGAACCGGGTTGCACCGGCCTGCAGCAGGTGCTCGCCCACTTCGACCGGGTGCAAGAGATCCACGCCGAGGACGCCGCGGTGACCCGAGCCATGTTCGTCTCCGCGTTCGAGGCCGCCAAGACGAGTTCACCGTTGCGCGCGGGAGTTCGCGAGCAGCTCAGCGGCGCCGCGGAGAAGGTGGGCGCGGGGCTGCGCACCGGTATCGCCGACGGATCGTTGCGCCCGGACCTCGACATCGACGCGGCGGTGCGTGACATCACCGGCTCGATCTTCGGTATCGCCTTCGCGTGGGTGGTACTGCCCGAGCAACACGATCTCGATCACGAGATCGACCTCGTTCGGAACCGGATCATTTCCACCTACGGCAGTTAGCCGAGCAGGAACCGCTCGTAGGCGGTCCGCACGCCCCCGGAAAGCAGGTGCCCGACATGGCTTCCGTCATGCCAATACAACTCGCCGCCCCAGCGCTCGTGCATCGCCAGCGCCGAACTGCGCATGGCCATCTGGTCATGCCAGGCGCCCACGATCAGCCGACGATCGGTCATCGGCGTAGTGGCCAGCGGGTCGATCACGGAGGTCATGGCCGATACGGTGTCGGACTGCAACAGTTCTGCGGCACGGCTGCCCGAATCACCCCAACGGCCCAGGTGCAGCCCGATCATCTCGTTGAGACCACGGATGGGCGTGTACAGCGCGACCGCACCGACGTAGGCATCCAGGTGGGCCACCAGCGCCGCGACCGCACTCCCCAGGGACAGACCCGAAACCGTCACCGGTGCCGAATCTCTTGCCAGCCAACCGATCAGCGCACGCACCTCGGACACCACCCGCATCGTTCCCGCCACGTTGGCCAGCGGGTCTCGCGCTGGGTACCGCGGCCAGGCCGCCCTTCGCACCCCATGCCCGGGCTGCACCGGTAGCGCCACATTGAACCCCAGCGCATCCAGCCTGCGCACCCGCGCCACTATGAGGTCCATCGGATCCCCCTGACCGGCCCCGTGGATCCAGACCACCCAGGGACGCTGTTCGCCGCGCCGGTACAACCGCACCCGCGCGGTCGCCGCGCCGCCATGTCCGTCGGCCAGGATCGACTCGGGTAGCAACGGTGTGTGCTCGAAGGTCAGTTCTTCGAACCGCAATGCCCCGAAGATCTGTGGCTCGAGGCTGCCGACGGTGAGCGGCGCCGGGTCGCGGTGCGCCCCGTCGATGCCCAGCGCGTCCAGTTCGGCGGCGGCGTCGGCATAGGCGCTCAATGGCCGCGGCAGCTGCGGCGGCGGTCCGGTCAGCGTCAGACCGGTGACCACCAGCTCGTCGAGCGCGACCTCGCCGAGCTGACGTACCCCTTGTCCCGACAGGGCGTTCCAGTCGCCGGACCCGCCGAGCGCGCAGACCGAACGCGGCAGCACACCGCCGAGTCCCCACGCGGTCTGGATGGCTCTACGCAAGGCTGACGTCACAGTCACCCACGGGGCCTCTGCAAGTAGAACTCGGCCGCCCTGGCGATGGATTCGGTCGCCGGGCTCGGCCGCCAACCAAGCTCGCGGGTGGCCTTGGAATGGTCCAGCGGTGAGGTGTGGTCGAGTAATCGCACCGAGGTGAGCGTGACCGGCGTATCGCGGCGCAGCACTCTGCCCAGCAGCTCACCGGTGGCACCGACAGCGTATAGCACTTGTATCGGCAGCCCGATGCGCGGCGGGCGCACGCCGACGGCTTGTGCTGCGGTGGTGAACAATTCGCGCTGACTGAGGTAGCGTTCCGAGACGATGTAGCGCTGCCCCACCCTGCCGTGGACGGCGGCCAGCACCAGCGCCTCGGCGGCGTCCTCGACACCGACCACCTCCGAGCCGACCCCGTCGATGTACACCGGCACCCGCCCCCGTGCGACGGCGGCGATCATCGCACCGTGCGGGGTGGGTTGCCAGTCACGCGGTCCGTAGGTGTTGGATACGCACATCGCTACCGCGGGCAGTCCACGTTCGCGTGCGTACTCAAGTACCAGAGCTTCTGCCTGCCTGCGCGATTCGACATAGGGACCGCCGACCCCCGACCAATTGAACGGGTCGTCCTCGGTGGCGGGCCGGTCGGCCTCCCCGAGTGCCACCGCACCGATGGTGCTGGTGAAGACGAACTTTTGCAGTCCGGACGCGACGGCGATGTCCAGGACGCAGCGCAGGCCATCGACGTTGGTGCTGAACAGTGGTGCCGGATCCCGCAGCCAGGCGCGGGTGTCCACCACGCAGTAGAAAACCGCGGCGCAATCCTGCATCGCGCTGCGCACCGCCGCGGCGTCGAAGATGTCGCCGTAATGGCGGTCCACGTCGAGGTCGTCGAGCCCACGGGTAGCACTCGTCGTCCGCAACAGCACTCGCACCCGGTCGCCGCGCTCGACGAGCTTACGGGTGACGTGGGAGCCCAGAAATCCACTGGCGCCCATCACCAGCACAGTGCGCTGTTCGGCCACGCGCGCTACCCCGCCGCGGTGAATCGCAGGATGGTCCGCGTCAGGTGTAGGCTGGTGATCACCCAGTCTCCGTCACGCTTCTCGTAGGTCTCGTGGTAGTGCCCGGCGCCGAAAAGCTCACCGCCGTCGGCAAACAACAGCAGGTCCTCCATCGCCCAGATTGCCGAGGCGGTGGTGTTCGAGGTGAGATCGATTTCCGGGGTGTGCACATGATGCTTTGTCTGCGCATGCTCGACACCGCCGAGCACCACCGGCACGAACTCGTCCAGCCCGTTCAGATCGGGTGCGGTCTGACCATCGGCCCCGCCGGCGGAAATCGCCATATCGAGCTTCACGACGACATCGGGGGCGAACAATGCCTTCCACGCCTCGTAGTCCTTGGTGTCCAGGAAGCGGCAGTACCGCGCCTTGAGTCGGCGAATCGCCTCGACATCGTCCATGTCAGAACTGTGCCATGCCGTTGTCGATGGACAGTGCCACGGCGGTGATGTGCCGCGCCTCATCGGATGCCAGCCAGACCGCGGCCGCGGCGACATCCTCGGGTTCGACGCCCCAGTCCGGGGTGAACGGGGTACCCATCTGCACCAGCGTGGGGTTGGTCTCGAAGGCCTTGTTCAGCGCCACCAGCATGTCCCCGGAACCCATCGCGGTGGGCACCGGTCCGGGATGCAGACTGTTGACCCGGATTCGGTGCTTGCCGAGCTCGGCGGCGAACGCCCGCGCCATCCCGGTGACAGCGTGCTTACTGGCGGTGTAGTGCACCATGAACGCCTGCATCTTCACGCCGGCAAGCGAACTCACCAGGATGATCGAGCCGCCCCGGCCGCCGTCGATGATGTACTGTGCGCCGGCCATCACGGTGTTCCAGGTGCCGGTGACGTTGACGTCGATGGTGTCCCGGAAGGACTCCGGGGTGATGTCGTGCCACGCCTCGGGGATGGTGATGCCGGCGTTGGCGACGATGATGTCGAGGCGGCCCAGTTGGGCGACACCGTCGTCGACCGCGGCTTTCAGGCCGTCGAAGTCACGCACGTCGACGACGCGATGAACGATCCGCCGCCCGGTCGCCTTCACCAGATCGACAGTTTCGGCGAACTCATCGGGAGTAGCTGACAGATAGGGCACCTTCGGCGGGAGCGGGCCGGCGATATCGACGGCGATGATGTCGGCGCCCTCGTTGGCCATCCGGACCGCGTGCGCGCGGCCCTGTCCGCGGGCAGCGCCGGTGATGAAGGCTACTTTCTCGGTCAACAACCCTGGCATCGCGCTCCTTTGCATGTCCCGACTGGTGCAGACAAGACTACTGTAAGCTGTTCGGTACAGACCTGTTCTGGAGGGTGCGTCCGTGGAGGTTCCGTTCACCTGGAAGGTCACCGGCTGGTTCATGATCGGCTGGTCGGCCGAATTCCTCCCCGGCCAGACCCGTCCGCTGCGCTACTTCGGCGAAGACCTGGTGGCCTGGCGTGACGAGGCCGGCGCCCTGCACCTCATGGAGGCCCATTGCCGCCACCTCGGCGCACACCTCGGCCATGGTGGCTCGGTCGTCGGCGACTGCGTGGAATGCCCTTTTCACGGTTGGCGTTGGGGCCCCGACGGCACCAATCAGTACATCCCCTATCAACCCGACAAACCCAATCGCGGGCTTCGGTTGCGGACATATCCGATCGCCGAACAGCACGGCTGCGTGTTCATGTGGCACCAACCGCACGGTGAGCCGCCGCGGTGGGAGCTCCCGGACATCTTCGACAAGTTCCCGCAGTTTCCGACCGACCCCGGCGCGTACTACCGGCCCTACCCCGAGTTCTCCCGGTTCGCCGGGAATGAACCCGTGCATCCGCAGATCGTGGCCGAGAACGGGCCCGACAGTGCACATTTCCGTTACGTGCACCGCGCCACGGTCACCCCGGTCTGTTTGGACTGGAAGGTCGTGGACAACGAGTGGCAGTTCCTCACCGGCTGGCCCGATGCCCGCAGCGACGATCCCGACAAGATGTCGCTCTATATCCACAGTCACTTCTCCGGACTGGGTTTCGCGATCAGCGCCTTCCAGGGTGCGGCCGAGCACCGGCTGATCTTCGCCTGCACCCCTGTCGATGACCGCGTGTCCGACATGTTCTATTCGATCTGGTGGCCGAAGCGACCCGGCGACACCTCCGATATCCCACCCGAGGATGTCCGCAAGCGCGTCGAGAAGCAGTATCTGGTCACGGTCTGGGATGACCTCGACATCTGGCGCTATCAGAAGTATGTCGAACAGCCGGCGCTGTCCAAGATCGACGCGAAACCGTATATGGCCATGCGTAAATGGGCCACACAGTTCTATGAGGTGCCGCCCGTCGACGCTCCGGTATGACAACGGGGGCCGGGCTGTACCCGAACTGCGTGGTCGCGGAAAGGCCGACTACCGGTGGGCGCGAACAGCCGATCAACGGCTCCTGAGCCGACGCCGGGTACGCCGGCGCGCCATGGCCAACGTCACGTCGGCGTAGATCTGCATGCCGCGGCGAAACGGTGGTGCCGCCGACCCGGTCATGCTGAACGGCAGATCGGTGCCCACCACCGTGCGGTGGTGGCTGAAGGCGTCGAAGCCCGCCTTGCCGTGATAGGCGCCCATTCCGCTGCGACCCACGCCCCCGAAGGGCGCCGCCGATGGAATCATCTGTGCGGCAAAGTCGTTACGTGCCACGCCGCCGCTGCGGGTGTTGCGCAGGAAGCTCCGGAAGGCGTCACCGTCTGGGCCGAACCAGTAGGCGACAAGCGGCGCCGGACGCGCATTGATGTAGTCGATGACCTCGCCGATCGCCGAATAGCCGAGCACCGAGAGCACCGGTCCGAAGATCTCCTCGGACGCGATCTTCATCCGTTCGTCGACATTGCTGACGATGGTCGGCGCGATCTTGCGGGTTGCACGGTCCGGCAGCGACTCTCCGGCCGGGATCACCGATTCCACGGTGGCACCCCGGGCGCGGGCGTCGTCGATCAAACCGAGCACTCGATCGTAGTTGGCCTCGTTGACACTTGAGCAGTAGTCGTCATTGGCGATGATGCTCGGGAACATACCTGCCCAGGTCCGACGCACGGTGTCGGCGAACTTCGCCATGCTGCGTTCGGGGACGAACACGTAGTCCGGGCAGACGCAGACCTGGCCGCCATTGACCATGCGGGCCCGGGCGATTCGGGCCGCCGAGCGTTCGATGTCCGCAGTCGGGGCCACCACGACGGGGTTCTTGCCACCCAACTCCAACGTCACCGGGACGAGGTTCTCCGATGCGGCGCGTTGCACCAACGATCCGACCGACGGAGATCCGGTGAAGAAGAGGTGGTCGAACGGCAGCCGGGAGAATTCGGCGGCCACCCCGGGCCCGCCGGTCACCACCGCGAGTTCGGTGTCCTCGAAGTAGTTCGGGGCCAGCTTGGCCATCAGATCCGCGGTGCACGAGGTGACTTCGGACATCTTGATCATCACCCGGTTACCTGCGGCGAATGCCGCCGACGCGGGTAACACGACGAGGTTCAGCGGGAAGTTCCACGGACCGATGATGCCGATGACGCCGAGCGGGACCGGTTGGACCTCGGCGCGCAGCCCGGCCACGCGCGCCGCCCACATCAGCGTGGTGGCTTTCATCCACTGCGGCACATGGGCTCTGGTGTGCTCGATGACCGGGATGATGCCGACCACCTCGGTGAACATCGATGCGGCCCGTGACCGGGTGCCGAAATCGGCGGCCATCGCGTCGACGAACGCATCGGTGTTGTCCAGTACCAACGCCAGTAGCCGATCAATGCGGTTGCGGCGCAGTGCCACGCTCGGCGGTCCGGCGGCGATGAACGCCCGCCGTTGGCGTTCCAGCAGAGGCCGGGTGTCGACCGCGTGCGCGATGCGCCGCTCGGTTGCGCTCATGTCGTGAACTCCCTCCGACAATTCTCACGGTAGCACGGGACGTGTTACTGTAAGTGTTACAGTACGAACCGGCGGCTCGAAGGCAGGTAGCGCGCGTGGACAGCCAGACACAGGGCGAAGACGACCTACTGGCGGACTTGGGGGACTCGTTCAACCTGCTCCGCGACCCGTACCCGTTCTTCGCCGCACATCGGGCGCGACACGGTGTCTTCGCGGGCAGCGTCATGGACTGGTCCAAGACGCCCGACGAATTCCGGCCCGCACACCAGTACGCGGCGGTGTCCTATGACGCGGTCAATACCGTCTTCCGGGACAGCAGATCATTCAACTCGAAGATTTACGACGAGACCATCGGCCTGTTCATCGGCCCGTCCATCCTGGCGATGGAGGGCACCTTGCACCGCGCTCACCGCAATCTGGTCACCACCGCATTCAAGGCGAAATCCTTGAAGCGCTGGGAACCGGAGATCGTCCGCCCCATCTGTGAACGACTCATCGACGAGTTCATCGACAACGGCAGGGCAGACCTGGTCCGCGACTACGCCTTCGAGTTTCCGACCCGGGTGATCTCCACGCTGCTGGGTCTGCCCGAAGAGGATCTCGCGTGGTTCCGCGCCCGCGCCGTCGAGCTGATCAGTTACCACATCAAGTACAAGCGCGCCTTCGAAGCGTCCGCGGCACTGAAGGACTACTTTGTGAACCAGATCGATCTGCGACGATCGTCACCCACCGATGACATCATCGGCGATTTGGTGACCGCCGAGGTCGACGGCGAGAGGCTCACCGACGAAGAGATCTACTCGTTCCTGCGCCTGTTGTTGCCTGCCGGCTTGGAGACCACCTTCCGGTCATCGAGCAATCTGCTCTATCTGTTGTTGACCCATCCCGATCAGTTCGCCGCGGTACAGGCCGACCACGGGCTGCTCGGCCAGGCGATCGAGGAAGGTCTGCGCTACGAGACACCCCTGACCACCGTGCAGCGTTCGGCCAGCGTGGACACCGAACTTGACGGCATCGACCTTCCCGCCGGGGCCGTCATCGATGTGTGCATTGGCTCGGCAAACCGCGACGAGACTCGCTGGGAACGCGCCGAGGAGTTCGACATATTCCGGAAGCGTTTGCCGCACATCACCTTTGCCGCCGGCGAGCACACATGCCTCGGCCTGCACCTGGCCCGGATGGAGACGCGGGTCGCCCTGGAGTGCCTGCTCGACCGGGTCACCGATCTCACACTCGACACCACCGAGGATCCCCACATCTTCGGACAGCCGTTCCGGTCCCCCACCGCGGTACCCGTCACCTTCGAACCGATCACCAGAGCGCGAGTGCCACCGTGCGCGTGCCCGGCGCCGGGAATCGACTAACCAATACGGTACGGTTTACCGTTGCGCACCGCAGTTCAGTCGATTTGCCAGGAGGCGCCCTGCAGGCAGCACTGGCATACGAGAGGCCCACAGGTAGGAATTCGCGCCGCTGCTCGGGGGCGTGCTGCTCGTCGAGGGACGGATCTGCGAGAACCAGCCAGCCAGAATGACATTCGGCATGGAGGTCGAACTAGCCGTTATTCCGTTCGCCACCGACGCCGCGCGCCAAATGTTGATCACCTTCGCACCTATTGAAGGAGCCTGATGTACGACGTAGCGATCATCGGTGTCGGCCTGCACCCGTTCGGGCGCTTCGAGGGCAAATCGGCTCTTGCGATGGGGGTCGACGCCATCTTCGCCGCCGTCGCGGACGCCGGGGTCGAATGGAAAGACATCGGTGCCGCCACCGGTGGCAGCTGGACCGTCGCCAACCCCGACGCCATCGTCGGCATGGTCGGACTGTCCGGCATCCCGTTCACCAACGTGTTCAACGCCTGCGCGACAGCCGCCTCCGCCACCAAGGCCTGCGCCGACGGTATCCGGCTCGGCGACTACGACATCGGGATCGCCGTCGGCCTGGACAAGCACCCGCGCGGTGCCTTCACCGAGGATCCGGGGCTGGTCGGCATGCCGGCCTGGTATGCCGAGAACGGCCAGTACCTGACGACCCAGTTCTTCGGCATGAAGGCCAACCGCTACCTGCACGACCACAACATCTCGGCGCGCACCCTGGCCAAGGTGGCCAACAAGAATCTGCGCAACGGCGCCCTGAATCCGAATGCGTTCCGGCGCAAGCCGATCAGCGAGGACGACATCCTGAACTCGACCATGCTGAACTACCCGCTGACCCAATACATGTTCTGCGCCCCCGACGAGGGCGCGGCCGCGGTGGTGATGTGCCGGGCCGATCTGGCCCGCAGGTACACAGCCAAGCCGGTGTACCTGCGGGCCGTCGAGGTCCGGACCCGCCGCTACGGCGCCTACGAGGTGAACACCACCTGCGCCCCGGTCGTCGAGGATGTCGCCCCGACCGTCTACGCCGCGCGCGCCGCGTTCGAGAAGGCCGGCGTGGAACCCGAGGATGTCGACGTGGTGCAACTGCAGGACACCGATGCCGGCGCCGAGATCATCCACATGGCCGAGTGCGGGTTCTGCGCCGACGGTGACCAGGAGAAGCTGCTGGCCGAGGGTGCCACCGAGATCGGCGGCGCGCTGCCGGTGAACACCGACGGCGGCCTGATCGCCAACGGCGAACCGATCGGCGCGTCCGGGCTGCGCCAGATCCACGAGCTGGTCCGCCAGCTGCGCGGCGAGGCCGGCGACCGCCAGGTTCCCGGCGAGCCCAAGGTCGGCTTCGCCCAGCTCTATGGCGCCCCGGGCACCGCCGGCGCCACCGTCCTCACCCTCTGAGACCTCCGCCGAAACAGCATTCCGGAAGGCCCCTACTCGCAGTTTCGCTTCCGGAATGCTGTTTCGGCGCTACGAAGACGTGGCCTTGGGCGGCGAGTAGCTGGGTTTACCCAGCCCGAGCACATGCTGGGCGATCATGTTGCGGAACACCTCGAGTGTGCCGCCATAAATCCCCACCAGCGGTGCGAACCGATACACGTACTCGCTGCGGTCGTCGAATCCACCGTCGACGCCGATGGGTAGCGCCGCGGCCGGTCCGGCGACGTCCATCAGGTCGGGCGCGACATCGCGCATGGTTTGAGCCAGCGCGACACGGCCAAAGATGCTCGGGGCGGACAGCGATGCTTCGATGCGGGCGATGCTGCGGCCCAACCGGTAGTCCACCGCCGCGTCGCGCTCCTCGCGCGCACCGACCAGCGCGGCGACGTTATCGGCGGCCTCGACCATGAACCCGGCCTGATGCGCCATGATCGCCACGTCGTCGAGCCCGTCGTCGGCGGCCGCCACGGCGCCGTGCTCGGCGTCGAGCGGCTCACGCACCACGGACCAGCCGCCGTTGACCTCACCCATGCGGTACTTGTCGTCGACGCGGACATCGGAGTAGTACACGATGTTCGTGCGGTCGCCGTCGACGGTGCGGATGCCCTGGATCTCGATACCCGGCAGGTCCAGCGGCACCAGGAACATGGTGAGGCTCTTGTGTTTCGGTCCGCCCGGATCGGTGTTAGTGATGAGGAAGACGTACGTGCAGTTGTGCGCACCGGTGGTGAACATCTTGGAGCCATTGATAATCCAGCTCGATCCATCCTTCACCGCGCGGGTCTTGCAGGTGGCGACGTCGGAGCCGCCCTCGGGCTCGGTGTAACCCAGGCAGAGTCGCACCGTGCCGTCCAAGACACCGGCCAGCACCTCCTCGCGGATCTCGACTGAGCCGAACTTGGCCACCGACCGGGCCACCATCGACGTGGTCCCCCAGGTCACCCACGGCACCTCGGCCCGGCGCTTCTCCAGCTGCCAGATCCGCCGCCGCACGCGCGAGAAGCCACCGTCGGCCTCGGTCTTCCATTCCTTCTCCAGATATCCGGCCGCGCCAATCGCCAGGTGCACACCCTCGTCGAAGTTGTCACCGGTCTCTCGGTCACGGCGGATCACGTCCTCGGTCACCACACCGGCGAGGAACTCGCGTACCTCGGTCTGGAACGCCCGGTCTTCGGCGGAGAGCTCAACTCGTGCGAAATCCATATCCCGTTACACTCCTGCACTTTCCCGAGCGGTCACGATCTGCGCGATCCGCACGGCGGTGGTACCGGGATCGCCACCGGCCAGCGCCCAGCCGCGCGCCCGCACCAGGTACGCGGTGGCGGCCGCCTCCGCGGACACACCGAGCCCACCTTGTACGTGCACCGCCATGGTGGCGGCCTTGGCGGCTTCCTCGGCCATGAACACGAAGGCCGACGGCGCCAACTCCGGCCGCTCCTCGGGTTCGTTGTCCAGGAACCAGGCCGCGCGCCGGGCCAGTCCGCGACCGCTCTGCACGGCGATCGCGATGTTGGCCAGCGGGTGGGAGATGCCCTGCAAGGTGCCGATCGGCACGCCGAGGGTGTATCGGGACTTGGCGAACTCCGCGGCAATGGTCATGGTTTCCTCGACAAGCCCCACCAGGGCGGCCGCGGTCAGCAGCCGCCACTCATCCAGTGCCCGTTGGTATTCAGCCAATGCAGCGAGGCCACTGGCCAGCACGACGCGACGGTCGGCGACCGCCGGGTCCACCCATGCCATCGGCAACTTGCCGATATTGTCCACTTTGGTTTGCGGGCTGGAATAGCCGAGTGCCACGATGTCGTCACCGTCGCGGATGATGATCCGCCCGGCTATCGCCCCCGCAGGTACCAGCCGCGGGCCGCTGAGTGCCACCTGTTGTGGGTCCAGCGCCACAACGGTGGTACCGGCTACGATCCCGCCGGAATCGTGACCGGACAGTGCACCCAGGCGCGCCAGCAGCCGCGCGGCCACCACATGGTCGATCCACGGAACGGGGGCCAGGTAGCGGCCGATCTCCTCGGCCACCAGCGTGAGATCTACCAACGTCGCGCCGTCGCCGCCCACCGACTCGGGCAGTCCCATGGTCGTTGCGCCCATGCCGCACAGGCGTTCCCACAGGCTCTTGTCGAACCCGCCGGCCTCGGCCGCCCGAACGGTCTCGATATCGCAATGCGTCTTCAGGAACTGCCGGTAAGCCGCCTGGAGATCCTTGTGGTCCTCGGTCAGGCTGTAGTCCAGCCTGCGCAATTCGTAGCGGTCCACGGTTTAGCTCCCCTTGTTCTCGCCGAAGAAGAACTCGGCAGCATTGTTGTAGAGATAGTTGTCCAGCACGTCGGCCGGCAGGTCCAGCGCCAGCGCCTCGGGCACCACACGCTCCATCCGCAACACCGGATAGTCCGAGGCGAAGATGACCTTCTGCGGGCCGCGGGTGCGCATGTAGTGCAACAGGCTGTCCGGCAGCCGTTTCGGAGACCACGCCGAGGTCATCAACCGCAGGTTCCGGTATTTGAGCAGCATCCTGATCGCGATGTCCCACCATGGGTCCGCCCCGTGAATCATGCACAGCTTGAGTTCCGGGAAGCGCACGCACACCCGGTCGAGGTGGATCGGGTTCTGCACCTCACCCGGGATCGGTGGTCCGGGCATGCCGGTGTTGACGCACAGCGGCAGCTCCAATTCGGCGCATTTGGTGTAGAGCGGGTAGTAGACCGCATCGCTGGGCGGATACTGACCGTCGGCCCAGAAGCTGGGTCCGACGACGGTATAGGCCACCGGCAGGTCCCTGGTGACGGCGGCCAGTTCTCGCAGGGATGGGATCGGCCGCAGCAGGTTGACCCCGCCCATCGCCAGCGCGAACCGGTCCGGGTGCGCCTCGACGAACTTGCGAGCCGTCACCGACGGTTTGGCCAGCGAGTCCATCAGGATCGCCTTACGCACGCCGTGGGTGTCCATCTCGTCGAGCAGGGCCGACAGGTCGATGGGGTCGTACAACGACGCGGGGCCCTTGAAGTAGTCGTCGCGCACCTTCTTCATGAATGCCGGCTGTTGCTCGGTCTCCCCGAAATGCACATTGGCCAGGCAGTCGATCACCCGCTGAGTCATGACATCGTCTCCAGTTGTTGCACCGCATGAGCTTTCGCCCATCGGTAGTCGGCCTTGCCATTGCCCAATCGCCTGATCCGATCGACGAAAAGCACATCCTTGGGAGCTTTGAAGCGGGCGAGGCCCGTCGCGCAGTGCGCGCGCAGCTCGTCGGCCGACACGGCGACGCGAGTCGCGACGATCGCCACGATCTCTTCACCCCAGCGGTCGCTGGGCCGACCCACGACCAGCGCATCGACAACCGCCGGGTGTGCCCGCAACTCGGTCTCGACCTCCTCGACGAAGACCTTTTCCCCACCGGTGTTCACGACCAACGAATCCCGACCGAACAACCGCAGGCGACCGTCGGCTTCCAGCGCCGCCCGGTCCCCGGAGATAACCACCCGCTGGCCGCCGACCTCGGGGAAGGTTTTGGCGGTGGCTTCGGGATCGTCGAAGTACCCGAGCGGGATTCGGCCGTTGCGGGCCACCCAGCCCACCTCGGCCGCACCGGGCTCCAGGAAGCGCGAGTAGTCCTCGGCCAACACCAGGCCACCGGTCCGCAGCTGGAACGTCTCGGCGGTGTCGGTCTGTCGCCGGGTGTGCCCGAAGCCCAGGTTCCCGGTCTCCGAGGACCCGAAACCGTTGATGACGGTGACGTGCGGCAGGTGATCCAGCAGGGCTCGTTGATGTTTTGGGTTCGTCACGGCGCCGCCGGTGCCGATGGCGAATATCGACGACAGGTCGTAGGCACACCGGTTCAGTTCCTCGACCAACGGTGCGGCGTAGGCGTCGCCGACCATCGTCATCAACCCGACCCGCTCGCGCTCGGCGGTCTCCAGCACGACGCGCGGATCGAACGTCGCCTTGGTGTCGTGCAAGATGACGGTCTGCCCCGACAGCAGTCCGGAGAACGCCGTCCACAGGCCGGCCGCGTGCATCAGCGGCGACACCGCGAACCACGGCGGCCCGGCATGCGCCACCTTCTCGTGGATCTCGCCGACGCCGTCGTGGTCGGCCCCGTTCATCGAGGAGACGTAGATGTCGCCCTGGCGCCACAACACGCCCTTGGGGCGTCCAGTGGTGCCGCCGGTACAGATCATCAGCAGGTCGTCGGGTGAGGCCGTGGGCACGCAGTCCGTGTCGGATTGGGCCAGCGCGTCATCCAGGGATATCGATGCCGCGAGTTCGGCACCCTCGCCGTCGTCGACCGAGATGAGCACCTCTGCGGTGAGGACATCGGCGAACCTGGCTCCGAGCGAGCGGTGGTAGATCACCGCACGGGGTTTCAGATACGCCAGCAGATCGGCGATCTCGCCGGGTGAGTAGTAATGGTTGACGTTGACCGGCACCGTGCGGGCCTTCAGGCACCCGATCACCATCTCGGGATACAGATCGTTGTGCATCAGCAGCGCGACCCGATCCTGGCCGCACTCCCACCGGTTCAATTCGCCGCGTTCGGTGTGCGCACCGAGCCCACGGGCGGCCAGAAAGTTCGCCAATCGCCGCGTCCGGTCCGCGCCCTGGGCGAAGGTGGTTCGCCGAGGCCCGCACACCGTCATCTCCCGGTCGGGCACCGTGTCGGCGACGGCGTCGATGACGGCACCGATGGTCCACTCCGCCATGGCGCGGTTACGCCGGCACCGTCAGGTGTGCGACGCTGGGCGCCACCCTGTGTACGTCACCGAGGAGTTCGAGTGCGTTGTCGCGCATCACCTTCCGGGTGTCCTCTAGGCTGAACTCCGGGAACTGCGGGATGTCGGCGGTGAACGTGGTGGGATCGGCCAAGCCCTCGCCGTGCGGCCAATCCGATCCGAACAGGATCTTGTCCACACCGATGGTCTCGGCCAAGAGCTTGACGTCGTCCTCGTAGTACGGGGCAATCCAGACATTGTTGCGAAGCTGTTGCACCGGGTCTTCCTTGAAGTGGTGCGGCGCGTTGTTGGCCGCCTTCTTGAGACGTTTGATCAGCCGGTAGACGAAGTAGGAGCCGTTCTCGATGCTGGCCACCTTGAGCTTCGGATGCCGGGTAAACACCTGGTGCACGATCATCGAGGCCATGGTGTCGTGGATGGCGCGGTCATCCATGATCACCATGTCCAGCGGGTCGCGCTTGCCGAATCCCTGGAACACGCCACTGCCGCCCCACAGCGCCGGGATGGCCATGTATCCGGAGTCGGAGAGGTGGAAGACCACTGCGACGCCGGCCTCGGCCAACCTCGCCCAGACCGGGTCGTGCGACGGATCCCCCAACGACCGGGGCCGGGTGGCCCCGGGAACCGGCGCCGGGCGCACACAGACCAGTTTCGCGCCGCGGCCGATGACGAACTCCGCCTCCTCAGCCGCCTTGACGGGGTCGGCCAGCGAGATGATCGGTGCCGAGATGAAGCGTCCATCGGGCCGCTCGAATCCCCAGTCCTCGTCCAGCCACAGGTTGAACGCATGCACCGAGGCCATGGTGGCCTCGATATCGTGCTTGAGACCTTCCTCCACTCCGCAGGCGAACGTCGGTAGCATGAACACGGTTTCGAGGCGCTGGCGATCGAGTACCCGCAGCCGCGCGTCACGGTTCTGGTATTCGGGATGCTCGGAGAGCCGGTCGACCTTCATCAGCGAGGCGGGGTCGACACCCTCGGGGATCTCGCCACGGAACAGCAGGTCCAGGCAGCCTGGCTCGATGATTGGGTCGAAGGTCGGGTTGGGGATGAAATGGTTGACTGTCCCTCCGAACAGGGCCAGCGTGCGCTTGCCGTCCTGCACCATCTGCACACCGCGACTCTTGAATTCCTTGGGCAGGTGTCTGGTGAAGGCGTCGATCGGCTCGTAGTAGTGGTTGTCGACGTCGACCGCCAGGTAGGGCAGCCGCTCGGGCGTCTCGGACATATGAGTCCACCTTTCAAAACTTTTTCAGGGCAGGGAAATTCGGCTCCCGTTTCTCGAAGAACGCAGTGATCCCCTCGACCAGGTCGGGCCGCACCATGGATTCGTGCATGAGCGTTTCGGCGCGGGCGCTGACGTCCGCGACATCGTCGCCGGCGTCGCCGTAGAGCTGGCCCTTGATAACCGCCATGGATGTCCGGTGAGCAGTTACGAGCCAGATCCTCGGCGTACGTCAGCGCGGTGGGCAACAGATCTTCGGGTGCCACAACCTCTTTGACCAGACCCAGGGCGGCGGCCTCGTCGGCAAGGAAGGTGCGCCCAGACAGCAGCAGATCCGCCGCGGCGCCCCAACCGGCCAACCGAGGCAGGATCCAGGTGATGCCGTACTCGCCGATCAATCCGCGCCGGGGGAAGGCGGTGGCGAACTTGGCACCGTCCGCCGCGAACCGCACATCACACATCAGCGCGTGGGTCAGTCCGATGCCGACGCAGGCGCCGTTGATGGCGGCGATCACCGGTTTGCGCAGCATGGTGAGAAAGTGCGGATGCCGTTCCCCGACGATCTTGCTGACATCGGTGTCCCCGCTGATCGATGCGCCGAGATCCTGCATGTCCCCCATGTACGCGCCGGCGCAGAACCCCCTGCCGGTGCCGGTCAGCACGATGACCCGCACCGCTTCGTCGGCCTCGGCGCCATCAAACGCGGCGTAGACCCCGCGCGAGATGTCCGCTCCCCAGGAGTTCAGCCGCTCCGGGCGATTGAGGGTGATGACGGCGACACCAGCCGCGGTGACCTCGTAGAGCACCGCGTCTGTCTGCATGCTGTCGGCGACGGTCACAGGTCGGCCACCTCCCGCGTGGGCATTCTTACTGTATACCTATCGGTAGTGCATTCTGCAAGCATCCGGATGGGCTTCCACCAGCGAAAACCCGCGACGATCGGAGGAAGTCGCTTCCGCCGCCGACGTTGATGTTTGCGCCCGCCGGATCAGAGTTGCGCCGCGATGCGAGAAAGGCCGCGGTGGCCGCACCGGCGCACCCGAGATCCATTGCCGGCTAACTCAATTACCGGGCCGCAGGACCGCTGCGCCGCGTCAGCTACCCGTCCAGTTCGGCGCACGCTTCTCGGCGAACGCCGTCGCACCCTCGATGGCATCCTTGGATGCAAATACCGGGGTGAGGAGTTCGTTTTGCTTCTGCCACATCTCGGACTGGCTCCACTCGGCCGACTTGACGATGACTTCCTTGGTCGCCGCGACTGCCAGCGGGCCGTTCGCGGTGATCTTGTCGGCCAGTTCCAGCGCGCCGGCGAGCGCCTCGCCCGGCTCGGTCAGCTTGTTGACCAAGCCCCACTCCACGGCCTCCTCGGCGGTGAAATGCTCACCGGTGAGTGCCAATTCGACGGCCTTCTGATACGGGATCCGGTGTGGCAGCCGCAGCAATGCGCCGGCGGCGGCGACCAGCCCACGCTTCACCTCCGGGATACCGAACGTGGCCGTTCGCGATGCCACGATGAGATCGGTGGCCAGCACCAACTCGGTACCGCCGGCGAGCGCGTAGCCCTCGACGGCGGCGATGACCGGCTTGCGGGGCGGGCGTTGAGTGAAGCCCATGCCACGCCCCTCGACATGGGGGATCTGGCCGGATGCGAAGGCCTTCAGATCCATGCCGGCGCTGAAGTTCCCACCGGCACCGGTGAGGACCGCCACCGACAGCTCTGGGCTGTCATCGAGCTCGTCCATCGCGGCGGCGAGACCTTGCGCCACTGGCAAATTGAACGCATTGCGCACCTCGGGCCGGTTGATCGTGATAACCAGGGTGCGGCCCCGGCGCTCGGTCAGAATTTCGTCGGCCATTCTCGGTCCTCGCATTCGGCTGACATGAAGCGGATCGGTTCACGGAAGATATTACTATATGCATTACAGTATCCTGGCGAGAGCGCCGTATCACGCGCCCGAGAATGTGCGTATCATCCCCGACGGTATGGCTACCGGTAAGCTTGTCGGTTCACTTTCCGAGCCCGGAAAGCGAACTGCAGCATCGATGGTGAAAGAGGTGCCCGCCGTGGCAAAGCAACCGGTTGCCGAGAAACGACAGCGCCGCGAGCGCGGATCGATCAATCCCGACGACATCATCAAGGGCGCCTTCGAGCTCGCCGAGCAGGTCGGCATCGACAACCTCAGCATGCCACTGCTGGGCAAGCACCTCGGTGTCGGAGTAACCAGCATCTACTGGTATTTCCGCAAGAAGGACGACCTGCTCAACGCGATGACCGATCGCGCACTCAGCGAGTACGTGTTCGCCACCCCCTACGTCGAGGCCAAGGACTGGCGCGAGACACTGCGCAACCACGCCCACACCATGCGAAAGACTTTCACCGGCAACCCGATTCTGTGCGATCTGATCCTCATTCGCGGCGCGTTGAGCCCGCGCGCCGCGAAAGTCGGTGTGCTGGAAATGGAAAAGGCGATCTCCGGACTCGTCGAGGCCGGATTGAGCGCCGCGGACGCCTTCGACACGTACTCCGCTGTCACCCTGCATGTTCGCGGTTCGGTGGTGCTGCAGCGCCTCGCCGAGAAGAACACCACCGAAGAGGGTCCCGGCGCCTACGATCAAACCCTGGTCATCGACCCGGAGGTGGCTCCGCTGCTCGCGCAGGTGACCAGCGAGGGCCACAGCTTGGGCGCCTCCGATGAGAACAACTTCGAGTTCGGCTTGGACTGCATCCTGGAACACGCGAGCCGCCGGCTCGAATCAGGCGCCAAGAAGGGAAAGACCCCGGCCCCGAAGGGCCGGGGCAAGTCCGCCGGGTAGCTCAGACCTCGATGACCAGTCCGCCGCCCTGACCACCGCCGGCGCACATCGCCGCCACGCCGATACCGCCGCCGCGGCGCTGCAGTTCGTAGATCAGCGTCGTGACCATCCGCGCGCCCGAGGCCGCGATCGGATGGCCGAGGCTGCAACCGCTCCCGGAGAAGTTCACCAACTCCTCGTCGATCCCGTATTCGCGCACCGCCGCGAGCGGCACCGACGCGAAGGCCTCGTTGATCTCCCACAGCGTCACATCGGAGGGCTTGAGTCCGGCGCGGTCCAGGACCTTGCCGATCACCTTGACGCCGCCGAGTCCGGTGTCCTTGGCGGGCACGCCGACCGAACCCCAGGCGCGCACCCTGGCCAGCACATCGAGTTTCTCCGCGGCGGCATAGTCGTCGGCGACCAACGCGACGGCAGCGGCGGCGTCATTGGTGCCACTGCTATTGCCGGCCGTGATGGAGAACCCTTCGATCTCCGGGTGCAGAACCTTGAGTCCTGCGAGCTTCTCGGCGGTGGTATCCCGGCGCGGATGCTCGTCGACGCTGAATTCGGTGACCGAGCCGTCCGCCTGGGTGACCTTGAGCGGCACGATCTCGTCGGCGAACTTGCCCGCATCCTGAGCGGCGACAGCGCGCTGATGGGAGCGCGCCGCCCAGGCGTCCAGTTCCTCGCGGGTCAGGCCGTACGTCTGCGCGGTGTTCCATCCGACCGTGATCGACATATCGCGCGACGGCGCATCCGGGGCCTCCGGGTGGATGGGCGGCAGCCAACGCTCTTCGAATTTGAGTTCCGGGCCGGGAATGCGCTGGTTCATCAGCGGCGTCATCGACAGCGACTGCACGCCGCCGGCGAGCAGCGAGCGCTCCATCCCCGAGCCGATTTGGGCCGCGGCATTACCGATCGCGGTCAGACTTCCGGCGCAGTGCCGGTTCACCGCCTGACCGGGCACATTCTCCAACCCGGACACCAGCGCGACATAGCGCGCGAGGTCGCCGCCGCCATAGTGCGATTCCGCGACGATGATGTCGTCGATGGCCGAGGGATCGACGCCGGCGCGCCGGACCACCTCTGGCAGGACGGCGCCAAGCAGCGCCTCCGGGGGTGTGTTGACGAGCGTCCCCTTGAAGGACCGGCCGATGGCGGTGCGAGCGGCACCGACGATAACGGGTGAGGGCATTCTTCCGCCTTTACGATATCCAGTAACTCTGTAAACGTAGCATCCACTGTAGGCGCTCCGCTGTGCGGTTGGCTACTGCGGTTCCGGCACGTGGAAATGCTCGTCACACAGCCGGAACGCCTCCTTCGTTCCGTACCGGGCGCGTGTCTTGACGAAGTTGAGCTCCCCCGGCGAGAACTGCAGGTTGGTGCCATAGGCGTGGAACAGGTAGCTGGCCACCTCTTCACCCTGGTACGCCTGGCTCTGCTCGACCCACCGGAAGGCCTCCTTGGCGATGACGACGCCGTCGGCGGGCATCTTCGCCGCCTTCTGCGCCCAATACCGCGCCCGCGCCGCGACCATGTCGGGAGCGCAGGTGTCGGTGAAGACCCCGAGGTGCTCGAGCGCGCCGGCTTCGATGATGTCGCCGGTGAGCAGCATCCGGCGCGCCAGCACCGGACCCAGCCGGTGGAAGAACATGTGCAGACTGCCCAGCGCCGGCCCCAGGAAACGAGTCGCGGGCATCCCGATCTTGGTATCGCGGGCAATCACCGAGATATCGGTCATCAGCGCCATCTCGAAACCGCCGCCGAGGGCGTAGCCACTGATCTCGCCCACGGTCACCTTCGGGAAACCAAGAAAGTTGTGGTAGAAGTCAAACGACTTGCGGTCCAACGCGAGTCGGCGGCGCTGGCTCGGCCGGGCCCTCTTCTCGGCGTTCTCCCTGCCCTCGCCATACCAGCCGTAGGCGTTGTTCATATCCGCACCTGTGCTGAACACGCCCTCGGCACCGCGTAACAACACGACAGTGATGTCGTCGTCGGCGGCGACCGTATCGAGGTGCCGCGCAATCTCATCGCGCATGGCCGCGTCATAGGCGTTGCGCTGCTCGGGGTTGTTGAAGGTGATGGTGGCGATGCGGCGATCCGCGTCGACCTCGAAGAGCACCCGGTCATCCGTCATGCGAAATCAGCCTCGCTTCAATCGTTTTGTCGCGTCCAGCACCCAAGGTGGTCCGCCGGGCCGCGGTGAGATGATCGGCTGCCAGCTTGGTGGCGCGGGCGACGTTGCCGTCGATGATCGCGTTGAGCAGACGCTGATGGTCCCCGAGCGCGGCACGCATCGTTCCCTCGTGCATATCGTCGCCCCACACCTCGGACTCATGAGCGGACCAGATGAGCTCCAGCGAACCGATCAACAAGATCATCGGCTCGTTACCGCAGCGCGCCACCAGCACCTCGTGAAAGCGACGAGCGTTTCGCACATACCGCGACGCGTCGCCGAACTGCGTCACCTGGTTCTCGATCTCGGCCCGCAAATGCGGCACCACTTCGGTTCCCCGGTCTTCGCGGGACGCGCACATGCCGGCACAGATCGGTTCCAGATGCAGCAGCGCCCCGCTGACATCGGCCGGCGTCGCGGCACGGGTCTGCAGCACCATGCCGATCATGTGGGCCGTGCGCTCCGGCGACGGCAACTGAACCACCGCCCCGCCCATATTCCCGCGACGCACCGAGATGAGACCGTCGGTTTCCAGCAGGTGGATCGCCTCGCGAAGCGCCGGCGGCCCGACGCCGAACTCCCGGAAGAGGCTCTCCTGGGTGGGCAGAATGTCACCGGCGCGCAGCCGCCCGGACAAGATGTCATCGCGCAGTTTGGCCGCCACGATCTCGGCAACCCGTGGCTGCCGGATGCGCAGGGCGCGTCCTTCCATCGACGACCTTTCCTTGCTAACTTGTAGAGGATGGTAACCGCATTGCCTACCGTATGGGTAACGGTATAGATTCTGAAAGGCCGGGTCCCAGGTGAGCGACGGTTCGGTGACCACAGCCCGCACCGATGCCGTGCTGCGGATCACACTGGATCGACAGGCCCGTCGAAACGCACTGAACCACAGCATGATCGACGACCTGGTGGGCATCCTCACCGCAGCTGCCCGTGATGATTCACTACGCGCCGTCCTGCTGACCGGCGCCGGAGACCACTTCTGTACCGGCGCGGACTGGGTGTCCAGCAACGCAGGAGAGCGCCCGCGCACCGGCGACCTCGTCCGCCGCATCCCGCACACCGCACACCGGGTGATCGAACTCGTCACCACCATCCACCTGCCGGTGATCTGCGCGGTGCGCGGCTGGGCCGTCGGACTGGGCTGCAATCTGGCCTTGGCCGCGGATTTCACCGTCGCCGACAGCGGTGCCACCTTCTGGGAGCCGTTCGTCTCGCGCGGCTTCAGCCCCGACTCCGGTTCCACCTGGCTGCTCCCCCGGCTCGCCGGAGTGGCCAGGGCCAAGCGGATGCTGTTACTCGGCGAGCAGGTCAGCGGCGCGGACGCCGCCGACTGGGGCCTGATCCACAGTGCGGTATCCGCCGACGAGGTGCAGGATGTCGCGGACGAGTTGGTCGCCGTGCTGGCCAGTGGACCCACCGTCGCGCTCGGCCTGGCCAAACAGGCCATTTCCTACGGCCAGCACGCGACGCTGGGCCAGTCCATGAACCAGGAGCTGTCCAACTTGGAACTCTCCTGCCGCACTGCGGATTTCAAGGAAGGGCTGGCAGCGTTCCGGGAACGCCGCAACCCCGACTTCCACGGGCGCTGAAAGGTATTTCATGTACGACACGATCAAATACGAGGTCGACGGCCACACGGCCACCATCACCTTGAACCGGCCCGATGCTCTCAATGCGTTATCTCCCGACATGATCACCGAACTGCGGGCGGCCTACCAGCGGGTCGAGGACGACGACAACGTGTGGCTGATGATCGTCACGGCCACCGGGCGGGCGTTCTGCACGGGTGCCGACGTCAAGGAGATCCCGGGTGACGGCAAGGTGGTCAACGAGCGCCCGTACCTGTCCAGCTACGAGCAGTGGGAGGCCCCGCAGGAGGGCACCCCGCCGTTTCGGACGATGACCAAACCCGTCATCGTCGCGGTGAACGGAATCTGTTGCGGTGCAGGACTGGACTGGGTGACCACCGGCGATATCGTCATCGCGTCCGACAAGGCGACCTTCTTCGACCCGCATGTCAGCATCGGCCTGGTCGCCGCGCGGGAAATGGTCCGCCTGGCCAAGGCGCTGCCCCGATCGGTGGCGCTGCGGATGGCGCTGATGGGTAAGCATGAACGCATGTCGGTGCAGCGCGCGTACGAACTCGGGTTGATCACGGAGATCGTGGAACATTCCCAGCTGCTGCAGCGCGCGCACGAGATCGCAGACACGGTCAATCTCAATGCGCCGCTGGCGGTGCGGGGTACCCGCCTCGCCATCCACAAGACGCTGGATCTGCCGTTACACGAGGGCGAGATACTGGCCGAGGCGTTTCGGGAACGGGTCACCCGGACCGAGGATGCGCTCGAGGGGCCACGCGCATTCGTGGAGAAACGCGCACCCAACTGGCAGGCGCGGTGATGACCGCTTGCGCGAAGATCGGACGACACTAGTGGACACCATTCTGCTCGACCTCGACCACGAGACCCACGTGGCGACCTTGACGCTGAACCGCCCGGACTCGCTGAACTCGTTCAACCGCGCCATGTGTCACGAGATGCGCGACGCCTGGCACACCATCAAGGATGACGAGACCATTCATGCGGTGGTGTTGCGCGCCGCCGGGGACCGCGCCTTCAGCGCGGGACTCGATGTGAAATCGCGCTACCGACAACCCCAGATCGTCTGGAACCACGAGGATCCGGGCGAGCTGCTCAGCCCCAAGTGGCAGAAGATGTGGAAGCCGGTGGTCTGCGCGGTGCAGGGCATGTGCACCGCGGGTGCGCTCTATTTCGTCAACGAGTCCGATGTGGTGATCTGCTCGCAGGAGGCCACCTTCTTCGACTCCCACGTCAGCGCCGGTCTGGTGTCGGCACTCGAGCCGATCGGGCTGATGCGCCGGATCGGCCTGGGCGACACCCTGCGGATGGCGTTGATGGGCAACGACGAACGGGTGAGCGCCGAGACCGCCCTTCGGATCGGGCTGGTCACCGAAGTGGTGCCCCGAGACGTGTTGTGGAGCCGGGCCGAAGAGATCGCCACCGCTATCGCCGCCAAACCGCCGACCGCCACCCAGGGCACCGTCAAGGCCATCTGGGAGTCACTGGACAAGCCGTACCGGGCTGCCATGGACCACGGGCTGATCTACACCAGGCTGGGCAACCCGATCGCCAACACCGAGCTCGCCGCACGACCGATCGCCAAGACCGCCCCACGGATCCGTTGATGTCTCATCCACTCTCGCAACGCATCAGCGCGGTTCTGGACCTCGATCCGTCGGCGCCGGCGCTGCAGTACGACAGCCACTGGTCCTGCTGGGCACAGCTCGCCACGCTGGCACGACGCATCGGAGCACACACCGGCGCCGTCCGAGCGGGGATCATGGTGCGCAACAGCCCGCCTCATGTCGCGGCGGTGCTCGGCGTGCTCGAGGCCGGCGGCACCGTGGTGGTGATCAACCCGTCGCGCGGTGATGACCGAACGCGCGCCGATATCGCGGCGCTCGAGCTCCCGGTGCTCATCGGCGTGGCCGACGATATCGCCAACCTCGTGACACCGTCGGCCACCACCGCCACGGTGATCACCATCGCCGATCTCGACACCCCGCCGACCGTGCTCTCGGGCACCACCATCGACGATGCCCGTCGCCCCGAGGTTGCGGTACGGATGCTGACCAGCGGCACCACCGGGCCACCCAAGCGGGTCGACCTCACCTACGACATGCTGGCCCGCAGCGTGATGGGCCGCGAGCCCTGGCTACCGCCCACCGAGTTGCGACGCGGGGTGGCCATCGTGAACTCTCCGCTCGTTCACATCGGCGGGATCTTCCGGATCCTGTTGTGTATCAGCGAGGCCCGACCTTTCGTTCTGCTGTCCAAGTTCGATCTGCAGCGCTGGGCCGCCGCGGTACGCGAGCACAAGCCGCGGGCGGTGTCGCTGGTGCCCGCCGCACTGCGAATGGTGTTGCACTCCGATCTCACCCGAGACGACCTGGCCAGTGTGCGTGCGGTCACCTCGGGGACCGCACCGCTGTCCGCCGACGACGCCGACGCCTTCACCGAGAAGTTCGGTATCCCGGTATTGACCTCGTACGCGGCCACCGAGTTCGGCGGCGGTGTCGCCGGCTGGACGCTGGCCGACCATCGACGATACTGGCAGGCCAAACGCGGCAGTGTGGGCCGCGCCAATCCCGGGGCGCAGCTTCGGGTGGTCGACGAGGACGGCCGTATCCTCGACCCGGACGAGCAGGGGCTCTTGGAAGTCATTCCTGCCCAAATGTCCTCGGGGGGCTGGATCCGCACCACCGACCTGGCGCGCATCGACGCCGACGGTTTCGTCTGGATCCTCGGCCGGGCGGATCAGGCGATCATCCGCGGTGGTTTCAAGGTGCTGCCCGACGATGTGCGCGCAGCCCTGGAAACCCACCCCGCGGTGCGCGGCGCCGCGGTCGTCGGCCGCGCCGACGACCGGCTCGGCCAGACACCGGTCGCGATGGTCGAATTGCACGGTCGGGCCACCGCGACGGAGCTGACCGAATACCTGGCCGCCCGGCTCGCCCGCTACGAGATCCCTACCGAGATCTCGATCGTCGACGTGATCCCCAGAACACCGTCGGGCAAGGCCGACCTCGGGGCTGTCCGAGAGCATTTCTCAGTCAGTGCATGAGACCGTCGCCGCTCTGCTCACGGCCCGCGCACGGCGTGCCGGGCACCCGCTGCTGATCTGCGACGACGAACTGCTCACCTACACCGAGGCCGAGCGGCGCTCTGCCGACATCGCGCGCGGCCTCGTGGCGTTGGGAGCCGGCAAGGGCACCCACATCGGGCTGCTGTACCCCAACGGGGCCGCCTTCGTGGTGGGCATGCTGGCCGCCGCACGCATCGGCGCGGTGGTGATACCGTTCTCCACGTTCGCGACGGCCGTGGAACTGTCGACCCAACTGGTCGACAGCGACACCGAGATCCTGCTGGCGGCGGCCACTTTCCGTCACCACGATTACCGGCGACGGCTCGCCGGCATCAAGACGCCGTGCCTGCGTCACGTGCTGTTCGAACCGCCCTCGGCATCCGAACCGGACCTGACCGGATTGGAGGCCGATGTCGACGGATCCGACCCACTGGCCATCATCTACACCTCCGGGTCGACCGGGCCGCCCAAGGGCGCGGTGCACACCCACGCCGGCCTGCTTGGTCACCAGCGCAACCTGAACACGATCCGCGGGCTCGTCGAATCGGACATCTTGTTCTGCAACTCGCCGTTCTTCTGGATCGGCGGTTTCGCATTCGGCCTGCTCGCCACCATGGTGGCCGGGTCCACACTGGTCTGCTCGAATGCGACCGATGCCGGCGAGACCTTGGATCTGCTGGAGACCGTCCGCCCGAATGTCACCAACGGCTTCGCCGCGGGCATCACGCATCTGACCCGTCATCCCAGTTTCGTCGACCGCGATCTGTCCTCGCTGCAGCGGGGCAATCTGTACCCGATCATGGCCCCGGCCGTCCGGCCGTCCGATCCCGAGTTGCGCCACAACATGCTGGGGATGACCGAGGCGGGCAGTGTGTTGTTGATCGACGGCGACGAGTCCGATTTGCCGGAGCATCGGCGTGGCAGTTTCGGCCGCCCGGCGCCGGGATTCGAGACTCAGGTGCTTGACACCGGCGAGCTCCTTATTCGCGGACCGTATGTGATGCTCGGCTACTACGGACGCAGTCGCGAGGAGTGCTTCGACTCCGACGGCTGGTTCCATACCGGCGATCTGGTGCGCGTCGACGACGACGGCTATTACTACTATCTGACCCGCGCCGGCTCGATGATCAAGACGGCCGGCGCCAATGTCACGCCCGCAGAGGTGCAGAAGGCCATCGCCGCACAGGGATTCGCCGCCCACGTGCTGGGCCTACCCGATGACGAGCGCGGTCAGATCGTGGCTGCTGTCATCGTCAGCGACGGCAAGGTCGACACCGAGGAGCTGCAGGGAGCGTTGCGCGAGACATTGTCGGCCTACAAGGTGCCCAGGCGGTTCGCGATGTGTCGCCCCGACGACCTGCCCATGCTGTCCAGCGGGAAGGTCGATCTGCACAGGCTCCGCCAGATGCTCGAAGCGTCAGACGATCGCGTCGGCCCGTAACCCGGCTATCTGAGCAGCGTCGTAGCCGAGCTCACCGAGCACCTCATCGGTGTGCTCACCGAGCAGTGGGGCGCGGTGCCGGATGCTGCCGGGTGTGGCCGACATCCGGAACGGAGTCTCGATGATCGGAACGTCGCGGGAGGCGCCGGGAAAGGCCACCCGCTTGAGGTAGCCCATGGCCTGGATGTGCGGGTCGTCGAGTACCTCCTGGGTGGAGTGCAGCGGCGCGGCGGGCAGCTTGGCCTGCTCAAGCAGCTGCAGGACCTCGGCCTTCGTCTTGTCGGCACACCATTCGGACATGATGTCGTTGAGGATATCGCCGTACTCCCAGCGGGTGTCGTCGTTGGCGAAGCGCGGATCCTCGACGAGGTCCCCGCGCCCGACGAGCCGGCACCAGCGGGCGAACATGGGCTGCCCGGCCACCTGCAGCAGCACCCATTGGTCATCGGCGGTCCGGTACAGGTCGCAGGGGGCGACCGAGGCACCGCGGTTGACCATCCGTGGTTTGTCCGTCTGCAGCAACTCCCGCTCGATGAGGAATGCATTGGACGACATCAGCGCCGTCGGTAGCAGCGCACCCTCGACGTGCTGACCCTCACCGGTGTGGTCGCGGTGATACAGCGCCATCATGACACCGATCGTCAGGGTGAGCGCGGTACCGAAGTCTGTGTAGGGCACCACAGTTCGGATCGGCTGATCGGGCAGTCCCTGCCGGTACACCGCACCGGACATGACCTGGCCGGCACCGTCGAAACCGATCTTGGTGCTGTTCGGGCCGCCCTCGCCGTAGGCGGTGGCACTGGCCAGGATGATGTCCGGTTTGACGGCACGCAGCGTCCCATAGTCCAGACCGCTCGCCCGCATGCCGGCGGCCGGCATATTGGCCACCACGATATCGGCGCGGGCCACCAGACGTCGGGTGATCTCGGCGCCTTCGGGCGTTGTGGAATCCAAGGTCAGCGAGCGCTTGTTCCGATTGCATTGCAGGAAGGTGCCGCCTTCGCCACCCTCGGTGACAGCCTGCACCCAACGATCCTCGCCACCCTCCCGCTTCTCGACGCGCAGGACGTCTGCTCCCATATCGGCCAGGATCGCGGTGCACCAGGGCGCGGCGATGAATCGACCGTAGTCGAGAACGCGTATTCCATCGAGAACGCCTGGCATGGCTGGACCACCTTCGTAGAATCTCCGACGGTAAGTATTACAGTAAGGTCCGGCACTGCGATCATGGACCGTCCTCATCGTCGGGTTCCTCCTCGCCACCGCATCCGACGTGAGGTATCGAACGTCCTCGCAGCCACCGACACAACCGGCCGAAAAGTGATCGCAGTGATCGACGAGTCCGGAAAAACTCATGAGACCATCAGTGACACCAAAGTCGCTCATCGCTCGGCACTTTCGCACCGAGATGACCTCAACTCGGTTGCAGTACCCGCCGCAGAAAAGCCAACTGATCCTCGACGGTCTTGTCGAACCACTCGTTTCCCGACCACACGTCGAAATGGTCGCAGGCGTACCGATGGACCTGTGCCCGAGCCAGTTCCGCAGTCTTGGCCACCGTACCCGCGGGCACGAACCGGTCGAAGTCACCGATCTGGACCAACACCGGACAGGTGAGGCGGCGTGCGGCAGCCTTGACGCTCATCCGCCCCAGCTCCATGCCAACCGAGGAATCGATCTCGTTGCGCCATGTGGGCCCGGCCATGGCCAGATAGCTCTCATAGGCACCGGGCAGCGTCAACGCACCGTCCTCGCCCGGCCTGCCGACAATCGGCATCAACCTCGCAGCGCCGCCCCGGGCCACCGACAACTTGCTGCGGACCCCGGTTGCGGTCCACCGCAATGCGGTCAGCGCACCGCGCGATCCCATCGCGGCTCGCCCGGCCGCCAGCCCACTTGTCAACGGCGTCAAAGCCACCACCGCCGCGATATCGTCTCGGTCGCCGGCCACCTGCAGCACGTGTCCGCCCGACATGGATGCGCCCCACAACGCGATACGGTCGGGATCAACTCCGGGCAACGCCCGAGCCGCGGCGATAGCACTGTGAAAGTCCGCCACCTGCCCGTCCAGGGAGATGGTTTGACGCGGCCGCCCATCGGAGGCGCCGAATCCACGGTAATCGAAGGCGAACACATCGATACCAGCCGCCGCGAACCGCTGCGCAAATGGTTCCAAACCGGAGTCTTTGGTTCCGCCGAAACCGTGCGCCATCACCACGACAGGGCGCATTGGCTCTCCGTCGGCGCGGAAATGCCAAGCACTGCAATCTGTTCCATGCGAGTCGAAGCGCAGCTCCCGATAGCTCATCGATTCTCTCCGTAGATCGTACTCAGCCACACCGCAGCGGCCCCGTCGATCAGCTGCTCACGGGTCAGCTGGCCACCGCTTATGAACCGCTCCAGCATTCGGTCGTTGAACTCCAGCAATACCGCCGCGAGAACCTCGGGTTCGGGTGAGCCGGTGGGCCGCTCGGCACGGATCAGCTCGGTTACCGAGGGCGTGAAGGCATCGCGTGCGTCATCCCAGATCTTTCGCACCGTAGCACTGGAACCCCGCGCCTCCAGCATTGCGCCGAAGACGTGGCGGTATCGGTCGCTGCTGTCGAACAGCCCGTTCAACATGGTGTGCACCCGATCGTGCGGCGAACCCGCACCGGTGGTGAATTCGTCATTCACCTCGAAGATCTCGGTGACCAGCCGTTCCATCAGGGCAGCGACGGCGGCCGCCTTGTTCTCGAAGTAGAAGTAAAACGCCGAGCGAGTCACACCGGCCTGCGCGGTGATCTCGGCAATGTTGACGGCGTCCAAGCTGTGGCCCCGCAGCCATCCGTCGAGTGCGTCGAGGATGGCCTCCCGGCGCTCGTCGCTGCGCAGCGAGGGCCGACGGTCAGTCGGCGACCTCATACCTGAACCAGGCTCGCCGCGGCGCGTGTGATACCCGCCGGCAGCTCTCTGGTACGGATATCGTGCTCGTAATAGAAGTAGTCGACCTGCTGGGTGTGCCGAGCGCGATCGGTGCAATGGCCGGCGTGCAACTTCTGGTCGGCGTCGATGACACGTTCCATCTCGGCAGCACTGGGCAGCGCGTACCGCCCGATTGCGTAGGCGGCCAGCAGTCGTGACTGGCATTCCACGAAGGGGAACAGCGTCGGGATGGCCTGCGCGAATCCGATGAACACCAGATCCTCGAACCCCGGCTTGAACATCCGCTTGTACAACCGGATCTGGTTGTCCGGCGCACTGATCAAATCCGGCTCGAAGAATGGGAAGGTGATGTTGTACCCGGTGGCGTAGATGATGACATCGAAACTGTCGGATGTGCCGTCGTCAAAGTGCACGGTGTCCCCGTCCAACAATGACACATTGGGTTTCGGGATGACGTCACCGGAACCCAAGCGCAACGGCAATTCCACCGACTGCGTCGGATGCGCCTCGAAAAGCTTGTGATTGGCCGGCGGCAGGCCGTACTTCGTCGGGTCCGCGCCCACCAGTGGGGCGAACGCCTGCGCTGCCTTGCGCTGCCAGGACAGGGGAAGATAGGGCGTCGTCTTGAAGATCTTGTCCCCGGGTTGTCCGGCGAGGTACTTCGGGACGATCCACGCACTCGACCGGGTCGACAGCGTCACCTTGTTCTGCAGGGCCTTCGACGAGAGCTCGACGGTGATATCGGCCGCGCTATTTCCGATCCCGATCACCAGAATGCTTTTCCCGGTGAGCTCCAACGGCGTCTGCGGATCGATGTAATGATGTGAGTGGATCGATTCGCCGGTGAAAGTGCCTGGGAAATCGGCCCAGCGCGCGTCCCAGTGGTGGCCGTTGCCGACGACGAGGAGATCGAATTCGCGCACGGAACCGGCTTGGTCCTCGATCAGCCAACCACCGCCGTCGCGCCGGCGCGCGTGGCGGACCGCGTTGTTGAACTCGATGTTCTCCAGCAGGCCGAAGGCCTCCGCATAGCAGTCCAGGTAGTTCTTGATATCACTGTGATGCGGAAACGACGGATAGTGATCGGGCACCGGAAAATCCTTGAAGGACAACCGATGCTTGGAGGTATCGATGTGTAGGGACCGATAGGCACTACTCAACCCGTTGGGATTCTCGAACGCCCAGTTTCCGCCGATGCGGTCGGAAATCTCGAAGGTGGTGTACGGGACGCGGTAGTCCTTGAGCATCTTGCCCGCGGTCAGCCCGCTGATACCTGCGCCGATGACCGCGGTTCGCGGCGGGGTTCGCACCACCTTTACTCCTCGTGTCGCTGTGATGGGCGACACTACCAGCGCTCTGACGCGCGTCAACGATTACTGACGTACGTCAAATCGGGCGGATGACGCCCAGTTCGGTGAGGTGCTCGCACAGCGGAGCGACGCCGACGGTGAAATGTTCGGCCATCGCGGCGCGAGCCGCCTCGGCGTCCCGCTGTTCCAAGGCCTCGATGACTCGCCGGTGATCCTTGATGGACTGTTTCGGCCAGCCCTCCAGCGTCGGGAACACCGACTCCGGCTGATAGCGGGTGATACCGGACATGAACTGGGTGAGTTTGGGCGATTCGGCGGCCACGTTGATCAAGCGGTGGTACTCGTGGTTGAGCCGCACCGTGCGTTCCGGGTCGGTCTGCTCGTAGGCCCGCTCCAGCTGGTCCTGGATCGTCTTCAGTTCGGAAAGCTGTTCGGTAGTGATGTTCTCGGCGGCGCGGGCGGCCAGCTCTCCTCCGACATAGGCCTGCACGTTGGCGACATCGGCCAGGTCGCGGGCGGTGAACTCGACCACCATGAAACCCCGCCGCGGGTGCTGTACCAGAAGCCCCTCGGCACGCAGGTTCAGCAGCGCCTCCCGCACGGGCGTCACACTGATGCCGAGGTCGACGGCCAGCTGGTCTAGGCGTAGGTACTCGCCCGCCCGGTAGGTGCCGTCGAAAATCCGCCGACGCACCACGCGGGCGACATCATCGGAGAGCTGGGGGCGGACCGCGAAGCCCGGTTCCCCCCGTCGCTCCGCTTGCCCCAGCCCCAGCCCGTCAGAGTCGGTACTCATCCAGCAGATTCTTGCTGATGATGGTCTTCTGGATCTCGCTGGTGCCCTCACCTATCAGCAGGAACGGCGCATCGCGCATCAGGCGTTCGATCTCGTACTCCTTGGAGTAGCCGTAGCCACCGTGGATCCTGAAGCTCTGCTGGGTGACCTCCGCGCAGTACTCACTGGCGAGGTACTTGGCCATCCCGGAGGCCACGTCGTTGCGATCACCGGAGTCCTTGAGCCGCGCCGCGTGCACCATCATCAGATGTGCGGCCTCGACCTTGGTGGCCATTTCGGCGAGTTGGAAAGCAATGGCCTGATGCCCGGCGATCGGCTTGCCGAAGGTCTCCCGTTGCTGCGCATAACGGATCGCCAGTTCGAAGGCCCGCAGTGCGACACCGCACGCGCGTGCCGACACGTTGACCCGGCCGACCTCGACACCGTCCATCATCTGGAAGAAACCCTGACCTGGCCGCTCGCCGAGGATGTCGCCGGCCCCGGCGCGGTAGCCGTCGAAGATCAGTTCGGTGGTGTCGATGCCCTTGTAGCCCAATTTGTCGAGCTTGCCCGGAATCGTCAGCCCCGGCAGCACCTCACCGAAACCGGCAGGCTTCTCGATCAGGAACGCGGTCAGGTTGCGGTGCGGTTTGCCCGCTCCCTCATCGGTTTTCACCAGCGCGGCCACCAGCGTCGAACTGCCGCCATTGGTCAGCCACATCTTCTGCCCGGTGATCGTGTAGCCGCCCTCGGCGTCGCGGACCGCCTTGGTGCGGATCGCCGCAACGTCGGAACCCAATTCGGGCTCGGACATGGAGAACGCGCCGCGCACCTCACCGGTGGCCATCCGCGGCAGGTAGTGCTTCTTCTGGGCGTCCGTGCCGTGCTGGCGGATCATGTAGGCGACGATGAAGTGCGTGTTGATCACCCCGGAGACGCTCATCCAGCCGCGGGCCAGTTCCTCGACGCACAGTGCGTAGGTGAGCAGTGATTCCCCGAGGCCGCCGTACTCCTCGGGGATCATCAACCCGAACAGACCCATTTCACACATCTTGTCCACGATGTGCTGCGGGTAGGTGTCCGAGTGTTCCAGTTCCTGAGCGTTCGGGATGATCTCCTTGTCCACGAAATGGCGGACGGTGGCGATGATTTCGGTCTGCACATCGGTGAGACCGGGAGTCTGAGCCAAGCGGGTCATTGCGGTGTCCGTTCAAATACGGCGGCCAGGCCCTGGCCGCCACCGATGCACATGGTTTCCAGCCCGTACCGGGCGTCACGCAGCTCGAGTTCGCGCGCGAGAGTAGCAAGCATCCGCCCCCCAGTGGCGCCGACCGGATGCCCGAGTGAGATGCCCGATCCACGCAAATTGGTGCGCTCCAGATCTGCGTCGGTGAACTGCCATTCGCGCATGCATGCCAGGGCCTGCGCGGCGAACGCCTCGTTGAGTTCGATGAGGTCGATTTGGGAGAGGTCCAGACCAGCGACGTTCAGCGCCTGTGCGGTAGCAGGCACCGGGCCGATCCCCATGATGCTGGGCGCCACCCCGGCCACGCCCCAGGACACCATCCGGACAAGGGGTTTGAGCCCGAGTTCGTCGGCCCGCTGCGGGGTGGTGACGATGCACATGGACGCCGCGTCATTCTGGCCGCTGGAGTTCCCGGCGGTGACGGTCGCCTCGGGGTCGCTCTTACCCAGCACCGGACGCAGCTTGCTGAGTGCCTCCACAGTGGTGTCGGCGCGGGGGTGCTCGTCGACGGAGATGACCTCCTCACCGGATCGCGAGCTGATCGTGACCGGGATGATCTCGTCGGCCAGCACACCACTGCGCTGGGCGGCGACGGCCTTCTGATGCGAGCGCACCGCGAGCTCGTCCTGTTCGGCACGCGAAATCCCATACGTGCGGCGCAGATTCTCGGCTGTCTCCAGCATGCCGCCGGGTACCGGGTAGTGCTTGCCTCCGGCCGTGGTGCGGCCTCGAGACAGCCCGTCGTGCACCGTGATACCGCCGCGGGAGCCTCCCCAGCGCATATCGGTGGAATGGAACGCCACGTTGCTCATCGACTCAGCACCGCCGGCGACCACGAGATCATTGTTGCCGCTGGATACCTGTAGGCACGCCTGGATGACAGCCTGCAAGCCGGAGCCGCAGCGCCGGTCGAGTTGCATGCCGGGCACCGTGACCGGCAGTCCCGCGTCCAAGGCCACCACCCGCCCGATCGCCGGGGCCTCACTGGAGGGATAACAGTGCCCCAGGATGACGTCCTGCACGGCATCGGCGGGAATTCCGGTGCGTTCCAACAGGCCCTGTAACGCCGCGACACCCAACTCGACGGCGGTCAGAGACTTGAACATGCCACCGTAGCGGCCGATCGGGGTGCGCACGGGTTCGCAGATGACGACCTCGTTCTCAGACAGAGCCGACATGTCAGATATGCCGCCCGCCGGTCACTTCGAGCACTGTGCCGGTCATGTACGAGGACAGATCGGATGCCAGGAACAGAGCGACGGCGGCGACCTCGCTGGGCTCCCCGGCGCGTGCCATCGGGATCTCGGCCAGCTTCTGATCCCAGATGCGTTGCGGCATTGCCTCGGTCATCGCCGAGCGGATCAGGCCTGGCTGAATGGCGTTGACTCGGACGCCCAGATGGGCGACCTCCTTGGCGGCGGCCTTGGTGAGGCCGACGATGCCGGCCTTGGCCGCCGAGTAGTTGGTCTGACCGATCAGACCGACCTTGCCCGAGATGGACGAGATATTGACGATGGCACCGCTTTTCGCCTCCCGCATGATGTTTGCCGCCAGCCTGGTGCCATTCCACGAGCCCTTCAGATGCACCGAGATCACCTGGTCGAACTGCTCCTCGGTCATCTTGCGCATGGTCGCGTCACGGGTGATACCCGCATTGTTCACCATGACGTCCAAGCCGCCGAAGGTGTCCACGGCAGCGCCGAGCAGAGCTTGCACCTGGGCGGCGTCGGTGACATCACAGCTGACGGCCTTGGCCACCGCCGAGCCACCCAATGCGGTGACCGCGGCGTCCGTGGCCTCAGGATTCAGGTCACCCAGCACCACCCTTGCCCCCTCGGCGACAAACCTCTCGGCGATTGCGAATCCGATTCCCTGCGCACCGCCGGTGATCACCGCGGTGCGTCCGTCCAGCAGAGCCATGGCAGCCCGTTTCCTTCCTGAAGCCCGATCTGTCACGTACATAAAATATGATATTTCTTGTATCAAACCACCTCCGGGGTGATCGCACTAATTCAGGAGAGCCGCCAATGGCCGACAACGCCGCCGTGGTATCGGACACCGACTTCGCCGATATCCACGCCGCCACCCGCCAGTTCATCCGCAACCAGGTGGTACCGCGCGAATCGGAGATCATGGCCGCGGACCGAGTCCCTGACGACATCCGTGAGCAGGCCAAGAGCATGGGCCTGTTCGGTTACGCGATCCCACAGGAATGGGGTGGGCTCGGACTCAACCTGGCTCAGGACGTCGAACTTGCCATGGAGTTCGGCTATACCAGCCTGGCACTGCGTTCGATGTTCGGCACCAACAACGGCATCGCCGGTCAGGTGCTCGTCGGCTTCGGCACCGACGAACAGAAGTCGCGCTGGCTGGAGGGCATCGCCTCCGGCGACGTCGTGGCCTCTTTTGCCCTCACCGAACCGGGCGCGGGCTCCAACCCGGCCGGACTGCGGACCAAGGCCGTTCGAGACGGTGATCACTGGGTGATCACCGGGCGCAAGCAATACATCACCAATGCCCCGACCGCCGACCTGTTCATCGCTTTTGCGCGCACCCGCCCGGCCGATGCCGCCGGTCCCGGTATCGCGGTCTTTCTGGTACCCGCTGATGCGCCGGGCATCGAGGTCGGGGCCAAGGACGCCAAGATGGGCCAGGAAGGTGCCTGGACGTCCGATGTGAGCTTCGACGAGGTGCGGGTAGGCCAGGACGCGCTGATCGGCGGTAGCGAAGACATCGGCTACCGGGCCGCCATGACGTCCCTCGCCCGGGGGCGGGTGCACATCGCCGCGCTGGCGGTCGGCAGCGCGCAGCGCGCTCTCGACGAATCGGTGTCCTACGCCGCCACCGCAACCCAGGGCGGCACACCGATCGGCAGTTTCCAATTGGTCCAGGCGATGCTGGCCGATCAGCAGACCGGCGTGATGGCCGGCCGCGCATTGGTACGCGAGGCCGCCCGATTGTGGGTCACCGGCGAGGACCGGCGTATCGCGCCGTCATCGGCGAAACTGTTCTGCACCGAGATGGCAGGTAATGTCGCCGATCTCGCCGT
Organism: Mycobacterium sp. MBM; assembly: GCA_021648845.1. Classification (GTDB taxonomy): domain Bacteria; phylum Actinomycetota; class Actinomycetes; order Mycobacteriales; family Mycobacteriaceae; genus Mycobacterium. The sequence continues at coordinate 206,213 of JAKJHY010000005.1, forward strand.
CCAGATTCACGGTGGCAGTGGCTACATGCGCGAGGTGCCGGTCGAACGCATCTACCGCGAAGTGCGTCTGCTACGCCTCTACGAAGGCACCAGCGAAATCCAGCGCCTGATCATCGGTGGCGGGCTGGTGAAATCGGCCCAGCGCAAGGCCTCGACCTAAGCGATATAGCGCACAATCGACTCTGCCACCGCGGCAGGCTTTTCCGACCCTTCAATCTCGACGGTGATGGTGACCGTCGACTGAGCGGCACCGTTCAGCGGCTTCACATCGGTGACCACCGCGCGGGCACGCACGTTGGACCCCACCTTTACCGGGGTGATGAAGCGAACCTTGTTGTACCCGTAGTTGACCGCCAGCGAGATGCCGTCCACGCGATACAACTGGTGGCTGAAGTGCGGCAGCAACGAGAGGGTCAGCAGCCCGTGGGCGATGGTGCCACCGAAGGGACCCTGAGCGGCACGCTCGGGATCGACATGGATCCACTGGTGGTCTTCGGTGGCTTCGGCAAATTTGTTCACCCGGTCCTGGTCGATCTCCAGCCACTCGGTGGGCCCCAACTCGGCGCCCACGGCACCCACCAGCTCATCCAGGTTCTTGAAAATCTGCACCGCGCCTCCTCCGGTCATCGCATCGAATTTCGCCATCCATACATAGCGCGTTCTCGGCGACCGCCGCACACCGGGTCCGCGATTGCGGGTTCGACATGACCTTGAAAAGGTAGCGAATGGTGGCCGCGCTCCCGCCGGCGTCCGCGAGTTAGAAAACAGAGCGCCTTCTGCAAATCATTTGCCGCGACTTACGCAGATGATAATTTTTACGAAGTTGTGCGGCATAAATTCGAACGGAAAGTAATTGCCACACCCCCGCTAATGCAGAATTGGCAACTTTTTGTCAGGCACGGCAGGAAATTGCGACTGGTGAACCGCCTGTATATGGCGATACTTAACTGCACTATTCGAAAATACATCAGGACCGAAACCCCGTGGGGCGACGATTCTGGCAACTGATCGGTGGGCAAAACAATGAGCGTCTCAATCGCCGAATCCAACTTTGGCGGACCTGCCGATATTGCATCGGCCCAGTGGTGGGACAGGGACACCGACTGCACCCTGGTGGTGTCCACTCCCGATGCCGAGCCCGAACTCTGGGACGATTTCATCGAGGGCGCCATGTGCAGTTACCGCAAACACGGAGTGGAGCGCGCGATCGATCCGAGCGCACTGGCCGACCCTGCCAGCACCTCCCTGTTCCTGGCCACGATCGACGACGCCGGCCGGGTGGTCGGCGGAGTTCGCGCCCAGGGCCCGTACCGGGACGCCGAAGAAAGCCACGCGTTGGTGGAATGGCAGGGGCAGTCCGCACTACCGCAGGTGCGCAAGATGATCGACGACCGGATTCCATTCGGGGTGGTCGAAATCAAGACCGCCTGGACCGACGACGGATTCGCGCGCAGCCGTGCACTCACACCCGTGCTGGCACGCATGCCCTTGCACGCCACGCTTGTCCTGGGCGCCAAGTTCGCGATGGCGACCGCGGCGGCGCACGTGCTGGATCGCTGGCGATCATCAGGTGGCGTGGCCGCCTCCCGCATTCCGGCCACACCGTATCCCGACGAGCGATACGAAACCAGGATGATGTGGTGGGATCAGGCAACATTCACCAGAACAGCTGAGCCGCAACAGATTATCGCGACTCGCGCCGAAGCGCGGGTATTGCTGCCGCTATTCGACGACATCGGGGCACTGAGCGAGACCGTCGATGCCGGGTTGTGAGTAGCGGCCCGGTGCGCGCATCGATTCACCCGACATGACGGCCGGCCGCACCTTCTGCAATAGACTTCCGCAGGTTGCCCGGATGCGTGCCGGCGCCCGCGCGTCGCCGCGGTATCCCCGGTGCGGTCATATGGAGAGGTTCAGGTGCCCAACAGCCTCGAGCTCGTCGTCACGGCGGTCGCCACGCGCCTGATCGCCGTGGATGCCGCCACCGCGGGCGGTGTCAGCCAGCAGGTGCTGGGCGAGTTGGCCAGCCATTTCGGTGTCGACTCCGGCTTTCTCCGACACCACGACCATGCCATCCACGCGACCCGGCTCATCGCTGAGTGGCCGCCGCGCAACCTGCGGCCCGATCCGTCAGAACTTGTCTTTTTCGCCGACGCCGACCCGATCCTCGCGCGCACCGAACACCTCGCCCAACCCGCGGTTTTCCCCGGCCGTGCCGCCGCGCGACAGCACGGCCCCGCGGGCGTGTCGTCCACCACGACGGCCTGCGTTCCACTGCTGTCCGGCGATGTGACGACCGGAGTGATCGGCCTCGTAAAGTCCGGCGAGCGGGATTGGGCCGCCGAGGAGCTCAACGCATTGACGGCCATCGCGACCCTGTTCGCCCAGGTGCAGGCCAGGGTGTACGCCGAAGAGCGGCTACGCTTCCTGGCCGAGCACGACGACCTCACGGGGCTGCACAACCGTAGGGCCTTGATGGCGCACCTGGATGACCGGCTCACACCGGGTCGCCCCGGCCCGGTCACCGCGCTGTTCTTCGATCTCGATCGTTTAAAGGCCATCAACGACTATCTGGGCCACTCCGCGGGCGACCGTTTCATCAGGGTGCTCGCCGAACGGCTGACGCTCGCATCGGGCCCCGCCTTGATCGCCCGCCTCGGCGGTGACGAGTTCGTGGTGGTCCCCGCCTCCCCCACCGATCGCGCCGCGGCCGAGGAACTCGCCGGCAGGCTGCAGACCGTGCTGTCCCGGCGGGTGCCGATCGACGGAGAGATGGTCACCCGCACGGTCAGCATCGGAGTCGCCGTCGGCGTCCCCGGCCAGGACAGCGCCTCGGATCTGCTGCGACACGCAGATCAGGCAGTGCTCACCGCGAAGAACACCGGCGGAAATCAGGTGACCTTCTACTCGGATGCGATATCGCTGGAAAGCGAGTTCCGCAACGATATCGAGCTGCATCTGCAGAGCGTCATCGAGACCGACGCACTGTTTCTGCGCTACCTGCCCGAGGTCGATATGCGCACCGGAAAGGTGGTGGCGACCGAAGCACTGGTGCGCTGGCAGCATCCCACCCGCGGGCTGTTGGCCCCGGACTCATTCATCGGCGTGGCCGAATCCATCAACCTCGCCGGGGAGCTCGGGCGCTGGGTGTTACGCACGGCGTGCGCCGAGTTCGCCCGATGGCGGGCCGGCGGTCTCGGGCACGACACCATCCTGCGGGTCAATGTGTCGCCGGTGCAGCTGGTTGCCGACGGGTTCGCCGAATCGGTGGCCGACACCTTGAGCGAATTCGAGCTGCCTCGTGGGTCGGTCTGCTTGGAGATCACCGAGAGCATCGTGGTGCAGGACATCGACATCACCCGGATCACGCTGGCGAAGCTGCATGAGGCCGGAGTCCAGGTCGCCATCGACGATTTCGGCACCGGCTACAGCGTGCTGTCGCTGCTGAAATCACTTCCGGTGGACGCACTCAAGATCGACAAGAGCTTCGTGCGCGATCTCGGCGCCGACGCCGGTGATCTGGCCATCGTCCGTGCGATCATCGCCTTGGCCGAGGCTTTCGGCCTGCAGTTGGTGGCCGAGGGTGTGGAGACCGAGACCGCCGCAATCACGCTGTTGCGCCACGGCTGCTATCGCGCACAGGGGTTCCTGCTGTCACGCCCGATCGCCGGTGAGCAGATGGAGGCGCTATTGCGCGACGGGGTGTCGGTGGACTTCTCGAGCTAACCGGCAGGGGGCCACTCGTGAGAGAAGGCCGCGGGCTGCGCACCGACGTCGCGCCCTCGGGTCGGCGCGAACCGTCCGGTGACTACCCGCCAGGCTCGTGTTCGGCAGGCAGATCTGCCGCGTCGAGCACCTCGACACGGCCGAATCGGCTGGCCGTCAGCCCGACGAGAGCGAGGCGGCTGTCCGGCCCCAGCAGCCGGCTGTCGGGCGGGCACGGCCGCACCGACGTCACCGCGATTCCGACGCGGGCCCGCACCGCCCACTGCCGGTCCGGGCCGTCCAGCACGACACCCACGATGCGGCCCTCTTCGAAAACCAGGCGCTGCAACCGGTGACCGTCGAGCACGTCGATTTCGCGCTCGGCCACCAGAGTCTGCAGACGGTCGGCGAACGTACTCGCCGCCGGCACACCCGCGGACTCGTCGAGGGTGGCGACCTGAAACGACTCTCCGGACGAGGTACGCATTGCGGTGGTGGGCCAATGGTCGACCCGGGTGAACAACAGCCCGTAGGGCGAAGCAGTACAGTCCGCGGCCCACACTCCGAGCCGCGCCCCCACGAAGGTCGCGATCTGTGCCCGGCGGGATCTGTCGACCTCGATCTCGTGCAGGACGCGACTCGGCACCGTCGTGGGATCCTCGGGCGGCTGCACGGTCGGGAGTTCTTCGGCGAGTGCGTCGAAGTACGCCATGGTCTCGTCGTCGGAGACCACGGGCAGCCAGCCACGCCGGCCTGCGCCGACCGGTTCGAGGTCAGGCGGCGTGCCCGCGCCAGGCGTGGCAACGACCACCTCAAGTCCGGCGTCCGCCGCGACGACCGCACATGCCAGCCCGGCCGGCCCGGCCCCCACTGACACCACGTCGACAATCTCGTCCCACATTTGCCGTTATCAACCTTTTGATAGCTGTGTCATCCTCGCGGCGCGACTGTGGACCGTCCCCGGTCGCGCCCGTTGGCACCCTCATTCCGTGGCCACGGGATGCGGCGCGGCATCTCGATGACATGCGACAGCACACGCGGCGATACACCCGGACAGTCAAAGGGGTTTGCCGACGCGAGCGACGGCAACAGCTCACCTTATCATCGCAGAAACCGGCCGCGACCTGCGGCGACGGACGGGTGACCGGGAGTGGGCCCACGCCGGGCCGCTGACGGCATCGTTGGCTGCCCTGCGGAGATTTCACAACCGGCGCTTCGCCTGCTACTTATATATCTAAGTTAGACAGCGCACGGAGAGGCTGGTACCCATGGACCTGACCTGGTCAGCGGCGGACTCCGCATTTCGCGACGAGGTGCGACAGTTCCTGGCGGACACCCTGACGCCCGATATCCGACGTGCCGGCCGCCTGATGACCAGCGTGTACAGCGACCACGAGGCGAGCCTGGCCTGGCAGGCGATTCTGCACGAACGTGGCTGGGCGGCACCCGCATGGCCGGTCGAGTACGGCGGCTGTGATTGGACGCTGACCCAGCACTACATCTTCAGCCGGGAGTCGCAACTGGCCGGGGCGCCGACACTGTCGCCGATGGGAATCCGGATGGTCGCGCACGCGATCATCAAGTTCGGCACGACCGAGCAAAAGGATTTCTACCTGCCCCGCATCCTCACCGGCGAGGTGTTCTTCTGCCAGGGTTACTCGGAGCCCGAGGCGGGTTCGGACCTGGCCGCGTTGACCATGGCCGCCGTCGACGATCCGGCCGACGGCGACTACCTGCTGTGCACCGGCAGCAAGATCTGGACCACCCACGCCACCGAGGCCAACTGGATGTTCGCCTTGGTGCGTACCTCGCGCACCGGCAAGAAGCAGCAGGGAATCACTTTCGTCCTCATCGATCTGGCCACCCCGGGGATCGAGATCAGACCGTTGGTCATGACCTCCGGCGAGGAGGTCCAGAGCCAGGTGTTCTTCGACGAGGTGCGAGTGCCCAAGGCCAATGTCCTCGGCGCCATCGATGACGGCTGGACGGTGGCGAAATACCTGCTCGAATTCGAGCGCGGCGGCGGCGCCACCGCGCCGGGCCTGCAGGTGATGGCCGAGAGCATCGCGGCGGTGGCCGCCGAGCAGCCCGGGCCCGCCGGCGGCGTGTTGATCGACGATCCGGCGTTCTCCCGCAAGCTGGCCGACGCGCGCATCCGGACCGAAGTGCTGGAGATCCTGGAGTACCGCGTGCTGGCCGCCCTCGACGGCGGTGGGCACCCGGGCGCCGCGTCATCGATGCTGAAGGTCATCTCCACCGAGCTGAGCCAGACCCTCACCGAACTCGCGATGGAGGCGGCCGGACCGCGCGGGCGCGCATATCAACCGCACGCGGCCTGCCCCGGCGGTCCGATCGCCGACTTCGATCCGCCGGCCGACGGATACGTCACCGGCGAACCGTGGCAGGCCGTCGCACCGCTGCGCTATTTCAACGACAGGGCGGGCTCGATCTACGCCGGCAGCAACGAGATTCAGCGCAACATCCTCGCCAAGGCAGAGTTGGGACTCTAAATGGACTTCACGCTTTCCGACGAACAGGAACTGCTGCGCAATGGGCTCGGCAAATTCCTGTCGAGCCGTTACGGCCTGGAATCGAGCCGGGCGGCGGCCAAACTGGGCGCGGGCTGGCAGCCCGAGATCTGGCGGTCGTTCGCCGAAGATCTCGGCATCCTCGGCGCGGCACTGCCCGAGGCGGTCGGCGGAATCGGCGGCGGCCCAACCGAAATCATGGTGATTGCCGAGGAGCTGGGCCGGGCGTTGGTCATCGAGCCCTATGTGGACACCGTAGTCGTGGCCGGCGGGTTGTTGCAGCGCGCGCAGAGCCCGGTCGCCGATGCCCTGCTCAAAAGGGTCGCCGCCGGTGCGGCCATCGTCTCGCTCGCGGCAACGGAGGCGCAGTCCGGCGACCGTTGGCAGGACGTCCACACCACGGCACATCCCGACGGTGACCGCTGGGTGCTCAACGGCATCAAGATCGTGGTGCCGAATGCGCCGCTGGCAACACACCTCCTCGTCACGGCGGGTACCTCCGCAGGGCTGTCGTTGTTCCTCGTCGACGTGGCCGACGCGCCCGGCGGGCTGACACTGCACCCCTACCGCACCATCGATGACCGGCGCGCCGCCGATGTCGAGCTACGCGATGTGCACGCCGTGCTGTTGGGCGCCGAGGGCGGCGCCTGGGATTCGGTGTCACGCGCCCGCGACGAGGGGGCGGCCGCCATTGCCGCCGAGGCTGTCGGCAACATGCGAAAAGTGTTGGCCGACACCATCGAATACTGCAAACAACGCCAGCAGTTCGGCACCCCGATCGGGTCCTTTCAGGTGCTCCAACACCGCATGGTGGACATGCACATGGAGCTCGAGCAGGCCGTGGCCGCGGTTTACCTCGCCGTGCTGAACCTCGATGCCGATCCGCAACAGCGCGCCCGCGCAGTGTCGGCGGCCAAGGCAACCGTCGGCCGTGCGGCGCGGTTCATCGGCCAGAATGCGGTGCAGTTACACGGTGGCATGGGCATGACCGAGGAACTCGCGATCGGGCACTACTTCAAGCGCCTGACCGCGCTGCAGTACGAATTCGGTTCTACCGACCACCACGTCGCGCGATACGCGCAGCTGACCCGGCCCTAGTCGGTACGTGTAGATGCCGCGCAGGTGACGCTGACAGCGAAGCCTCGGGGCACCGCGTCGCGCCGACCCCGCCATCCGGACGGTACGCTGATCTTGATGGGGATTTCGACGTTGACCGTGGCCGCCTACCTGATGGTGGGCGGTTGCTGCGGCGCCTGGTTCTGGCGGATCATCCGGTCAACCGGCCACCGCGTCAACGCGGCGCTGATCGTCGTGAGCGTCGTGTTCGGCGTGCTGTGGCCGGTGATGCTGCCGGGTGTCACCGTGTACCGCTGGATGCTGCCGCGTCCCAGCGTGTTCCGCGAGGACGCCGCCACGATCACGTCCCGCTAGGTGGCCCGGAGCGCAGCGGCGCGCATCTCCGGTATCCCGATGAACTTCACCCGGGGCCGCGACGCCGCGGCTCCACGCTCGCGTTCGGCGGCGTCGATGGCCCGCCATCCTGGCCAATCAATGGCCTGGACTCCCCTGTCCTGCAGCAGTTTCTGCAGCTCGCCCGGACCGCGGATAGGTCGGTGCAACGCGCCGTCGAGGTGATCTCGCCACAGCTCGCTCACGGTTTCCTCAGCGCAGGTCCGGTTGGTGCCGATGACCCCGCGCGGTCCGCGTTTGATCCATCCGGTGACGTAGCTACCGGGCGCACCGTCCACGCGCCCTGCCACGTTGGGCACCAGGCCCGCAGTGTCGTCGAAAGGTAGGCCGTCGATCGCGGTGCCGCGATAGCCGATGGAGCGCAGCACCAATCCGGTAGACAGGTCGCCGTCAGTCAGGTGCAGCGCCTGCACCTTCCCGTCGCCGACGATCTGGATCGGACTGCTCCCGAAGCGGAACACGATGCGCTTGTTGCCCGGCGTCGCCGCACGCGCGGCGTATTCGCGCGCAATGTCGAGTTTCAGCGCGGCCCACAGGTCGGTGTCGTCCACCGGGTCCTGCAACGGCCCGTCGATGATGACGTCGACACCCTCCAGCTGGCCCAGGGCCAGGAACTCGCCGACCGAGAAGGCCGCGTCGGCCACCCCCCGTCGACCCAGAATCACCACTTCCCGGATCGTGCTGTCGCGTAGCGATTCCAGGGCGTGTTCGGCGATATCGGTGGCGCTCAGCGACCGGTGGTCCATCAGCAGCATCCGGGCGACGTCGAGGGCCACATTTCCGTTGCCGACGATCACCGCACGTTCGGTGCCGAGATCGAAGGTGCGGTCGGCATGATCGGGGTGCCCGTTGTACCAACCGACGAAATCGGCGGCCGGATGGCTACCCGGCAGATCCTCGCCCGGGATACCGAGTTGGCGGCTGGTCCCCGCGCCGACCGCGTAGATCACCGCGTGATGATGCGCCAGCAGATCGTCATGGCTGAGATCGCGGCCGATCTCGACGCCGAGGTGGCAGCCGAACCGCGGGTTGGTGAAGACGCGGTCGAAGATCCCGACGAGCGCCTTGGTGTGCTGGTGATCGGGTGCGACACCGGCGCGAATCAGCCCGAACGGGGTGGGCAGCCGTTCGAAGAGGTTGACCTCGACCCCGTCGACGGCGATCAGTTCGGCCGCGGCGTAGCAGGCCGCGGGGCCGGCGCCGACCACCGCGACCCGCAGGTCGCCGGGCGCGACGCCGCGTCGAGACGGTGGCGGTGCCGTGGTGTCGGCTTGGAGTGGATGCCGGGCGAAGTAGGCGGCATTGATGTCCTTGAAACGCTCCTGGCCGGCCGGCAGATCCTCTTCGTAGTAGATCGCGCCGACGGGACACTCGTCGAAGCAGGCCCCGCAATCGATGCAGGATTCCGGGTCGATGTAGAGCATGTCCTCGTCGCCGGCGTGCACGGGACGGATGCAGTCGACCGGGCAGACGGGCACGCAACTGGCGTCCTTGCAGCAGTTCTGCGTGATCACGTAGGCCATGACGTTCCCTTCGACTCGCGGCACCGATCCGAGCCAAACATACTGGACACTTGTCCGGTATATCCAGTCGGAACTGAGCCACATCTCATCGCGTCGCACGTGCAAGCATGCCGTAGAAATCAAATACTCGCAGTTCAATACGCTGTGACTAGGCAGTGTTGCCAATCATCCGACGGGCCTATAGTTTGGACACATGTCCAGCCCCGCGGTGGCTGAAGTCACCTATTTGCAGGATCCGGCGTACCGCCGCCGGCACACCCGCCGACAGGTGTTCGGCGCCGCGGCGGCGATCGTCGGTGCCCGCACCGAACTGTCCATCGCCGAGTTGGCCACCAAAGCCCGCGTCACGCCGTCCACCGTGTCGGAGCACTTCCCGTCCGTCGACGCGATGTTCGCCGAGCTGTACCTCAACCGCGTGCAGGAACTGCCGTTGACCGTGGACCCACGGGCCGGTGCCCGCGCCCGGGTCAGCGCCCAACTGCGGGCCGTGACGCTGGTCCTGGCCGACGAACCGCTGCTGGCCGCGGCATGCGCACGCGCTCTGCTGCGAGACGGTGAAGACGCGGTCGCGGGCGTGCGCGCCCGGGTGGCCGCCGAGGTGCATCGCCGTACCTCCGCCGCTCTCGGCATGGGCGCCTGGCCCGAGGTACTCGACGCGCTGGAGACCATGTTCTGGGGCGCGCTGCTGCAGGTCCAGACCGGCGTGCTGAGCTACCACGCGATGGCCGACCGACTGGACACCATGGTCTCGCTGATACTGCCCGACTCCGACTGAACCCCGCCGGGTCTGGCTGCGTAACGTCACCGGTACATGACCACCGATCTCATCCACCAACTGGTGACCGCCGCGGCCGGTACAGCTCCTGATCGCACCGCCCTCATCGAGCTCGACGGCACCGCGGTCTCGTTCGCGCAGTTCGACTCTCAGATATCCGAACGGGCGTCGTGGATCACCGAGCACAGCCGTCCCGGTGACCGTATTGCGGTGCTGGCCGACAACAGCGCCGACTACGCGCGGCTCTACTATGCGGTACCGCGCAGCGGTCGTATCCTCACCATGATCAATCAGCGGTTGAGCGTTGCCGAGCACCTCGACCAGCTGCGCCGGATACGGCCCGCGCTGGTGGTGGGCGACGCCCGCTACCTCGAGCCGCTCGGCGCCGCCGGGGACACGGTGGCCTTCGGCGACGCCCGCTGGCAACAGCGTTCGTCGATGCGGCCGGATACCGCGGTGCGCGCCTACGACCCGGCCTGGTTGCTGTTCACCAGCGGTTCCACCGGTGTCCCGAAGGGAGTGCTGCACACCCACCGTTCCGTCACCACCGCGGTGCGCGGCACCGTCGCAGGACGCGCCGTGCGTCCCGGCGGGGTGTACCTGCTGCCGTTCCCGATGTGCCATATCGCCGGCTACAACATGCTGGTGCACCACAGTGTCGCCGCGACGGTGCTGCCGGTGCCGGCGTTCCGGCCGGAATCCTTCGTCACGGCGGTCAACACCCACGGCGTGACCTCGTGTTCGCTGGCCCCGACGATGCTGCACAGCCTGCTCGAGTATCTGTCCGTCGCGCCGGTCGCGCTGCCGACCCTGCGCGATATCTCCTACGGATCATCCGCGATACCGGCGGCTCTGCTTCGTCGCGCTGTCGAGCGGCTCGGCGTCGGATTTCATCAGGGGTACGGGATGACCGAAACCGGAGGCAACATCACGTTTCTCGGACCGGCGGATCATCTCAGTGCCGATCCGCAAGTGCTACGCAGCGCAGGTCGCCCGCATGACGAGGTGCACCTGCAGATCGCCCCCGACGGTGAGATCCTGGTGCGCGGCAACCAAGTTGCCGCGCAGTACTGGCCGGACGGGCCGGTGGCCGTCGACGGTTGGTTGCACACCGGTGACGCCGGATTCATCGATGCCGGCGGGCGCCTCGTGGTGACCGACCGCCTCAAGGACATCATCATCACCGGCGGGGAGAACGTGTCCTCGCGTGAAGTGGAAGACGTGCTGTCGCTACATCCGGGTGTGGCGCACGCTGCCGTCATCGGTGTACCCGACGAGTACTGGGGCGAGGCGATCTGTGCGGTCGTGGTGCCCGAAGGCGGGCGGCGCCCGGACGCCGACGAGTTGATCGGTCATGTGCGCACGTACCTGGCCGGGTTCAAGCGACCGCGGCATGTGCTGTTCGTCGACGACTTACCGATGACCAGCAACGGCAAGATCGCCAAAACCGTTCTGCGGGAGACGGTGCGCCAGCTGTACGCCCGCTGATCAGGGCTTGTCCAGACCGGCGCGCTCGACGCTGAGCAGACTCTCGGTATGGTGCTCGGCATAGTACGCCCGTCCCCCGCCGTTGAGTCCGAACAACCGCTTACTCCACAGCAGCCACAGCACCGCGACGACGTTGATCAGCACCGCCAGCAGCCGCAGGGTGGTGACCTTTTCGGTCAGCTCGTAGATCTCCAGCGGCAGAAAGGCGCTGGTGGCCACCACCGCGAAATACTCCCCCCAGCGTTTCATCGACCACAGCCCGACCGCCTCGACCAACTCGATGACGGCGTAGGCGATCAGCCCGACGGCGATCCACAGCAATGTCGTCTCCGACAGCGAGAAGGCTTCACCGATGTGCCGGACGATCTTGGAATCGTCGATATTCCAGCCGATCTGGTCACTCAGCGGCCTGATCAGCGGGAGCTCGGCCTCGAACTTCTGCTGCAGTTCGGTGCGGGCGCTGCGCAATTCGAATACACCGGCGGCCAACAGCAGGATCACCAGCGCACGGATCACGCGTTCGACGGCCAGCACTCGCATCAATGTCCGGTCGCGCAGCAGCCGCCCGCGCGGCACCTCAGGGGCGGTGTCGGCGGGACCACGCCCGCGAGGGGGTCCGACGACGAAGGTCTCACACCGCAGGCACCGCCAGGCCTCTCCGACCGGGGTGTCGACTCGCAGCCGGTCGGCCAGTTCGGCCTCGTCGGGGGCGAAGGTTGCATGGCCGTGCAGACCGCAGGACCGTAGTGCGAAATCGAGTTTCAACGTGCGCCCTCCTGCATCGAATCAGATCACCAGCGAGAGTCGGTCAGCGCTGCGCCGGCTGGGCAACGATGTCGGCGGAGTGCTCGCCAGACGCAGGGTCAGCGCGACGGACTCGTCGGCGTCGAGTCCGATCAGCTCGTCGAATTCTCGCTGCAGCGTTGCCAGCTCACCGGCAAAAGCCGGCGAAAGCTCGTGCAGATCCTCGCTGGTCTGCGCGTAGAGGAACACCGGGGAAACCGGCTGGGCACCGAGCCCATGCTGCTGGGCGGTGATCCAGACTGATTCCATGGCCGACCCGCCGGTGACGTAATCGCTTAGATCGCGACCCGGCACGCTGACCACCGCCAGCGCCGAGCTGGCCACGATGCGATCGCGCATATCCTCACCGAGGGCCGATCCGGCGTTCCAGCCGGCCAGCTGCGCCATGACATCGGGGCGTCGCAGCACACCGAGCAACGCCATACCGCCCTCGTCGAACTCCAGATTTCGCACGTCGATGCCCGCGTCCGGGTCCGGATCGCCCGGCCAACGCAACTCCGAGATCATCTCGGCATGCAGGTGTGCGGTCAGGAATCGGATTCGGTCGGCGGCGGCGAAAATATCTGCCACCGTTGCCATATCCGCTCGATCGGTGAGCAGCCGGAGCCGTCCACCGTGGTGTCGGGCGGCCGCCGTCAACGCGGCGACCACGTCGGCATCGAGAGCACGCGGCTCGCCGTGGTGGCGGTTGGTCTCCCGGCACAACATCGCCGGGAACAGCGCGGCCAAAGCGTCATCGGTACCGGTACCCAGCTGCAACCGGACCCGCAGCGGCACACCGCCGGCATCCTCGGTGACGGTCACCTCGCCGAGCGCCCCGTGCGCGGCCGCCGCGATCCGGGTGTTCAGCAGGGCGGCACCCACCGCAACCGCGCTACCACGGAATCCGACGTCCATCGTCGACTTGTATGCCGCTGCGATACCGATGTCGACACCGTCCGGGCGAACTTCGATATGCCACGGCTGGACGTTGCCACCCGACGGCGCCCGCATCGCCGCCACGGCGAGATCACCGAGTAGGTCACCCGGTGACCGCGCGGAAGTCGCTGCGCCGACCGGTGACTCGATCCACTCGGCGTCATCACCGCTGTGATGGTCCATCTCCGGTTCGTGTATCTGGTCCAGTGCCCATCCGATGTCGAGGCGGGTCCGGCCCGAACGCAACTCCTCCCCCAAGCCGATGCGCCGTACCGCCTCGGTCAGTGCGCACGCACCGATCCCCACGTCGGCGGCCGTCTGTGGCCACGTCGACAGCGACTTGTCGATCTCGATCAGCGAGGCCGCGATCCGCGCCGAAAGCCGGTCGGCCTCCAGATGACGCAGGATGTGCGGGATCTTCTCGCGGTTGGTCATACCGGGCAGCAGGTCGATATCGAGTTGTCCGAGCAGTCCGTGCAGAATCGGGCGGCCGGGTTCATGGTCGAACCGTTCCACATCGACGATGCCGCGGTCGCTCGTGGCCATCAGCACCGGAATGCGCCGCTGTTGGGCGGCAATTCGGAGCACCGCCTTGATGTGCAGTGCATCGCACTCCTCCACCACGATGTCCAAACCCTCGACGAAGGCGTCCAGCGTATCGGCGTGCAGCCCGGTGTCGAACACCTCGACGGGCAGATACGGGTCGATCTCGGCGATCCGGCGCGCCGCCACGATGGCCTTGTTCACCCCCAGATCGAAGACGGTGGCCGGAACCCGGTTGAGGTTCGACAGTTCCAGTTCGTCGAAATCGGCGAGTCGCAACCTCCCACACACCCCCTGCATCGCCAGCGTGTGCGCGATGATGTGCCCGACGCTCAGGCCGGCGACCCCGACCGTGAGTTCGCCGAGGCGGTCCTGTTCGGTGGCGGTGATGCTGTTGCGGTTGCGGTCCAGTCGCAGCGTGCGAAAGCCGCGCGGCCCCAGCACCGCGACGGCGGTGCGCCGCCACGGATAGAACGCCCACGTGCCGGGCTCGGCCAGCAGTTCGGGATCGGGCTCCGGATGCAGGGCCCGCAGGCTCGCCAGCTGCAGGGCGTGGTGATCGAGCAACTCGACGCCCGGCTCCCGGCGCAACGCCTCGAGAATCGCGGCGTCGGCGGGCTCGGCCGGGTCCAGAATCTGTGCGCGGTAAGCGATCGGCATGCTGTCCTCGTGGTTTCGGGCGCCGCGGCGCGAACTCATGAGTCGTACACTAAGTCCGATTCACCGGGGGCGTAGCGACCGACGCAACGGAGGTAGTCCTTGCCCGACACCACGCATGATCGCGCCGTGGCCGATCTGCCGCTCGCCCCGCTCAATCCCCTGCCGTATCGGCAAAGACGTGACGCGTTGCGCAACTTCCACACCGGTACCGACATCCTGCGGGATGCGGGCGGGCCGGTGACTCGTTTCACGCTGGGCCCCCGTTGGCTCATGCCACCCATCGTCGTTGCCACCTCACCTCAGGGAATACGGGATATCGTCAGCGTCCGCGATGGTTCCATCGACAAGACGAGCGCGGTCGCCGCCCAGCTGCGAAGCGTCATCGGCGGCAACCTTTTCGTGTTGCCGCATGCCGAGTGGCTACCGCGGCGCCGCACACTGCAGCCGGTGTTCACCAAGAAGCGGGTGGACTCTTTCGCCGGACATATGGCAGAGGCTGCCGAGAAGATCACGACCTCGTGGGCCGACGGGAGCGAGATCGATCTGGCAGCCCAGGCACAGCTGCTGTCGATGCGGGCGTTGGGCCGTTCTGTGCTGGGGCTGGATCTCGACGAGCGATCCGATGCCGTGGCAGAGCCCCTGCGCGTGGCCACCAGTTACGCCGTGGCCCGCGCCTTGCGCCCGCTGCGGGCACCGTCCTGGCTGCCGACGCCGGCGCGGCGGCGGGCGAGGATGGCCACCGAGAGCATCCGCCGACTGGCTGACGAGATCATCACGGCCTGCCGTACCGACCCGACCCTGGACGCTCCCCTGGTCCAGGCGCTCATCGCCGCCACCGACCCGGAGACCGGCCGGCCGCTGTCGGACAACGAGATCCGCGACGAGATGATCATCTTCCTGTTCGCCGGTCAGGACACCACCGCCACCACACTGACCTACACCCTGTGGTCGCTGGGGCGCCATCCCGAGATCCAGGACCGGGTGGCCGCCGAGGTGACCGCGATCGGCGACCGGCGACTGAGCACCGAGGATGTCGACAACCTCGGCTACACCGTCCAGGTGATCAAGGAGGCGCTGCGCTTGTGCCCGCCCGGGCCGACCGGCTCACGCAGGGCGACAAGGGATGTCGAGGTGGCCGGCTACCGGGTCGAGGCGGGCACCATGCTGGTGTTCGGCCGGATGTCGGTGCAACGCGATCCCTCGTTGTGGAGTGACCCGCTGAGGTTCGATCCCGACCGATTCAGCCCGCAGAATTCGAGGGATCGCGACCGCTGGCAGTACGTGCCCTTCGGTGGCGGGCCACGCTCCTGTATCGGCGATCATTTCGCGATGCTGGAAGCCACGTTGGCAATCGCCACCATCGTCCGCAACGTACGGATCACCGCTTTGGAAGCCGATTTTCCGCTGGCAGTGCCCTTCACGATGGTGCCGGCGGGTGCAATCCGCGCCCGGGTGACCGCGCGTTGATCCCTGGTGGGATGCACCCCACGAACACCCGCACCAGGGATCAACGCTCGCCGGTTGGTCAATCGTCGGCAGCGGGGTCGCGGACCTGCCCCTGCCGGATCAGCCGTGTCACTGCGGCGTCCCAGCGCTCCAACTGCGATCGTGTCACGAACGAATCGGGCAGGTGGCGCTCGATGTGCGGACGCAGGATCATCGCCCCGACCCGCAGGATGAGCGGGTTCAGCGCGCCCCAGACGGGGTCCAGATCGGGGGCCGTCAAGCCGGCCTCGGCGAATTTCTCGCCCTGGGCCGCGCTGATCTGGAGCAGGCCGTCGAAGATGACCGACCCTATTCGGTCGCCTTCGACGAGTGCGTGAGCGACGTAGTTCACCAGGTCGGGATGCTCGTACAGCAACTGGGAAAAGCGGCTTCCCATATCGGCCAGGTATTCGCCCGACATCTCCGATACCGGTGTGGCCTCGATGATCTCGCCGAACACCTGCAGCACGTGTTCGTCGACGGCTGCCACGAGTCCGGCCTTGTTGCGGAAGTAGTGCTGTACCAGACCGATCGAGACCCCTGCCTCTTCGGCGACCGCCCGCAGCGAGGTTGCGGCGACGCCTTTGTCGGCCAGTGTCCGCACGGCAGCATCACGAATCCGGTCGACACTCGTGGGCTCCGGGGTCACCGTGGGCCGCAGGAACACCGACATGACCCCGACAATACAACCAACTTGTATTCCAATGCGACCCTACGGTGAGTCGGTATGGCACACCCGACTCTCGGGCCGCTGGTCGCGCGGATCGCCGGTGTGCGGCGCCGCATTGACATCGGAGATTCCGTGGCCGCGGATTCCTAGTGCTTCCAGGAGACGGTGCCGTCGGCCAATATCAGCGTCATGGCGTCGGCATCGACCGGCGGCGACAGCAGGAATCCTTGTGCCTGATAACAACCCAACTGCACGAGCATCCGCGCGGCGGCCTCGGTCTCCAATCCTACGGCCACCAATCGGAGACCGAACGCCTCACCGAGCGACACGATGGCGCGGATGATCGCGAGGTCCTCCTTGCTGCCATCGAGGTTCTGCACGAATGATCGGTCGATCTTGAGGGTGTCGATAGGCAGCGATTTGAGGCGGCTCAAATCACTGTAGGCGGCCCCGAACTCGTCGAGTGCCAGACTCACACCAAGCGCCCGCAGCGCGGTGAGTATCTCGTCGTTCAAGTCGGCATCGTCGGTGACGAAGCTCTCCGAAATCTCCAGGCTCAACACCGCCGGGTCGAGCCCCAAGTCGGCGAGGACGCGAGCAACATGGTCGACGAAACCGTCAGCCACCCGCTGCACGGGTGAGACATTGACCCTCAGCCGCACATCCTGCGCCAGCCCCATCGACCGCCACCGCTGCAACTGCGTGCACGCATCCTGTATCACCTTGCGGCCCAACACCGCCGCCAGATTGGAGGACTCGGCAACCGGCATGAAGGCGCTCGGCAGCAACACACCCCGGGTGGGGTGATTCCACCGGACCAAGGCCTCCATCGCCACCACCTCGCCGGTGCGCAGGTCCACCTCCGGCTGATAATGCAGGACGAACGCACCGTTCTCGATCCCGTCACGCAGATGCAGCTCGACATCGTTGAGCAGCAGGTACTTCCGGGCGATGACATCGGTGAACACGGCGGCGTCGTTACCGCCGGAATCCTTGGCCGCGACCAGGGCGAGGTCGGCGTGGCGCAGCACATCGGCCGCCGAGTCACGGCCCGGAAACCCCAGCGCTACCCCGATACTGACGGTGCGCCGAATGGACTCCCGCCCGACATTGAATGGCTCCTTGAGCAGCAGGCTGATCCGTTCGGCCAGCAGCGCAGCGTCGTCGAGATCCGTCGGCTCGGCCGGCACGATGACGAACTCGTCACCCGACTGGCGTGCCAGAAACGCCGTGTCGCCCAGAGATTCGCGTAGCCGCCGGGCAAACTGTGCGATCAGCTCGTCGCCCGCGGTATGACCGAACTGGTCATTCACCGACTTGAGCCGGTCCAAATCGGTGAACAGCACGGCAACCGGCCCCTCCTGACCGGCCGCCAGACGCGCGGCCAGGTGCTCGGTGAGGATCCCGCCGTTGCAGAGCCCGGTGAGGTCATCGTGCTCGGCCAGGAACTGTAGCCGCTCGATCGCGACCAGCCGGGCCTGCAGCTGAGCGAACATCGTGGCGATCGTCTTCAACGCGTTGAGCTCTTCTTCGAGCCACTCGCGGTCGCCGTACTTGACGAAACCCAAGGTGCCGGTGGTGACGTCATGCGACAGCAGGGGCACGCAGGCCATCGAGATCTGCGGTACCTCGGTGCCCTGCTGGATCGTCTGCTGGTACTCGTCGGTCGTGGCCTCCGGGCGGATGACCAGCGGCTCTTTGAGCCATTCGGCCATCGCGAACACGGGATCCGCGGCCGCGAAGTAGACAACCCCGATCGGGTCCGGGTCCGGCACGAACGTCCGGATCGGCCACTGCGCAATCAAGCGCGTCGCATGGATCTCGTGGTCGTTGTGTCGCAAGAACGCCACGTCCAGTCCGAGGTACTGCGCCAGGTCCGCCAGCACACGTTCACTGACCTCGACTGCGTTTGCGGTGTGCGCGGTGATGAGTCGTTTGGCCGCCACATCCACCAGGGCATTGAGGCTGTCGATCACATCCCCTCACCATCCCTGCACGCCCCCCGGGAGCCGCCGGCACGTCGAGAGGCGCACATCGCCCACACTTTAGCGGCACGCATCGACTTTTCGGCCGCGCCAAGCCGATGCGGCTCAGCGGATCCGGTCCAACAAACTGCGGGCGATGACGGTGACCAGAACGCGATCGTAGGTGATGGCGAAGTCGAAGCGACGTTCCGAATCCGGTACCGATTCCGACGAGTCCTGCTCACGAGCAACCAGCGCAGCGCAGTGGTGCGGACCGAGGATGAGCACGATCCACTGCCCGCACAACGGGTCCCTCGGGTCGAGGTCGACTCCCCGGACACCGGAACCCAGATCGGTCGGCAAGCCCCGCCCGAAGACGGCGACCAGGGCCGAGGTCTGGGCCAGTTTGCTGTAGCGCACGCTGGTCGGGCGGGTGAAATGGTCGGCCAGCTGCACCGAGGCCATCACCATGGGCGGATCCGTTGCCAGCCGGGCTTGGGCCTCGATCTGCCGGGAGAACGGGATGAGGGTGGCCTTGCGCGCGGTGCGCACCGGAACCCTGCCCGCAATGACATCGAACGGCGAGTCGCTGCCGGGCTGCACCGGGTGCTTCATCGGCGGCATCGTCCACCGCGCCGATACCGCCCCCACCAGCGGGCCGGGCCGTCCGAACTTGTAGCCCTGACCGAGGGTGGCACCAAGCGACAGCGCCTGTTCGAGATGCGCGTCGGACTCGATACCCTCGGCAAGCAGCACCGCACCTGTGCGTTCGACGTGGGCAAGCACGGCGGAAAGGATGCGGGCCTGGTCGTCACTGGGATGTGACTGAACCAGGTGAACGTCGAGTTTGACGATATCGGGGCAGATGACGTCCAGCAGCGCCAGCGAGTCCGGGTGGGCGCCCACATCATCGAGGGCGATGCCGAACCCGTCGGCCCGCAAACCGGCGACTTTGCGCAGCAGCGCCCTGGGGTGTTTCAGCAGGCTGCGCTCGGTCAACTCGAATATCACCCGCAGGTGCTCGTGGGCGCGGGCCAACTGGCGGTTGTCGGCGCGATCGAGGTAGTCGCCCAGCGGTTCGCAGTTCAGCGTGAGCAACGCGCCCCGGGGTAGCTCGCGCCGAAGAGCGGCGTCGAGCGCGGCCGCGATACACCTCTGATCCAGGGCGCCGAGTCTGTCCGTGGCTGCGGCGTGCGCGAACACCCGCTCGGGGTCGGGGTCGCCGAGACCGGGCCACCGTGTCAGCGCTTCGAAGCCCACCACCGTGCCCTCCCCGAGCACCGTGATCGGCTGAAAAACCGGGCAAAGCCCAACACCGGATACGGCCGCATCCAAGACCGTGAGCTCTGCTAGGCGGTGACCGCGCTGTGCAATGGGCGCCACCTCATCCCCTCTGCGCTCAGAAATCGCGTAACCCGAGCTGGGTCCACGCCTGCCCGGGAAAAGGGTTCCCACCGACCCTGCGCGCAAACATAGTCCCGGCCGCGCTCTCGCACGTCAGATTCGACGAGAGCATTGCTGTAGCCACGGGAAACGACCCGCATGCGAAGCGCAAGGCCGAGTCGCGGCTGCCCGGAATCGCCTCGCCGGGATCAGGGCTCGTTATCGTCGTAGCCTGGCCGAAACTGTCCCTTGCGAATGAGTGTGGCCACGGCGACGTCCCAGCGTTCCAATTGAGCGGGTGACCAAAACGGCTCCGGTGCCAGGTGGCGGTCGATATGAGGCCGCAAGATCATGGCGCCGACACGCAAGATCATCGCGTTCATCGCTCCCCAGAAGGCGTCGAGATCCGGCCTGGCCAGGCCATGCGCGGTATAGAGGTCACGCTGGGCCATGCTGATCTGAAGCAGTCCGTCGAAGATGACGGCACCGATTTCGCCGCCCTCCACGAGGGCGCGGGCGACGTAGTCGGCCGCCTCGGGATGCTCGGTGAGCAGTTTGGCGAACCGGCCGCTGACCCCGTCCATGCTGTTCTTCGCGGGCAGCGGATCCAGCACCGGCGCCGTTTCGGCGACCGTTCCGAATACCTGCAAGACGTACTCGTCGACGGCCGCGACGAGCCCGGCCTTGTTGCCGAAATGATGCTGCACCAGACCGATCGATACGTCGGCCCGCTCGGCCACGGCGCGGATTGTCGTCGACGCAATCCCCTGCTCTGCAAAACATTTCATTGCCGCACTGCGAATGCGATCGGCACGAGTCGGTTCTTTTCTGACCGGGGGCCGAAAGAACGCGGAGATCGCCACCGCCAGACCATACATCACACTGGCAAAACCATATAGCTTGCCCGCAAAACCATACATCAGTACCGTGTGCACATCAGTATGACCAACACCAGCTATCCCGCCCCCGACGGACCTTTACCGGCCTATTTGGCCGTGCCGACGACCACCGGACCATGGCCCGGCGTCGTCGTGGTGCAGGACATCCTGGGGATGACCACCCAGCTCAAACGCGTCACCGACTACCTGGCGGAGCAGGGCTACCTCGCCCTGGCGCCGGCGCTGTACAGCAGGGGGCCGCGCATCACCTGCTTGATCAGCACCATCCGGCAGTACTTCCGCGGCAGCGGACCGCTCTACCACGACCTGATCGCCGCCCGCGACTTCCTGGCCGCCGATGAGCGTTGCAGCGGGAAGGTCGGCCTGGCCGGATTCTGCATGGGCGGGGGCTTCGCACTGCTGCTGGCCCCGAGCGGACATTTCGACGCCGTGTCCGCCAGCTACGGACTGATCCCCAAAGACCTGGATTCACTGAGCGAGTCCTGCCCCGTGGTCGCCAGCTACGGCGCCAAGGACCGCGTCATCCCCGCGGGATCGGCTGCCGCCCTGCAGGCAGCACTGGCCAACGGCTCGATACCCCACGATGTCAAGGAATACCCGGACGCCGGACACGCCTTCATGAACGACTACCGATTCCCTGCGCCCGTCACCGCACTGGTCAAGCTTGCCGACATGGCCTACTCGGAGCCGGAGGCCGACGATGCCTGGGCGCGCGTCATGTCGTTCTTCGGCGAACACCTCGCGTGATTGCCCCCGGTACGCAAAAGCGGCGCTGACCTGGGTCAGCGCGGCTTTTCTCCGGTGGAGCTAAGGGGATTCGAACCCCTGACCCCCACACTGTCAGGACCGGGCAGACTCCTCGACCAGGCCGCATAGCGCGCTGATTGTCGTGTAGGCGACGCATTTGGGGCAACAACTGTCGTCAGCGTTGTCGTCAAAACTGCCGTCAGCGCGAGGGATGTGCTGATACGGCGCCGTTGGAGTCGTCGCTGTAATGACGCTAGGGCTGTGCCGATGCGACGAGAAGCTCGGCGGTCAGCTCGATGTCGTCCAGTGCCACCGCGTGGCCTTCCGGGATACTTCTGATGCGGCGTAGCGACCGTTTCGCGTGAGTAATCAGCCAAAGCTCCACGTGGAGCAGGCAATCAGCCCGCAACTGCAGATCGGCAGCCGAAAGTTGTTGTCGCGCAGCAGCGCCGGCAATCGGGTCCAGCGCCAACCGTACGATGTCCAATAGGTCGCTGGCCTCCTTGGCCGCGCCTCGGTCCATCAGTGATTGCAGCTTCATCGCGATGAGCGGCCCGGGCTCGGCGACGCGCACGGTGATCGGCGCGAATCCTGGCGTCTGTAGCGACATTGGGGATGCCGTCGCTGCTGCCCAGTTGTGCGCCATGACATGAAGGCGCCCGGTGGCGTCGTCGGGAAGCTCCCGAATTGCCGCATCGGTTACCCCGAGAACGTCAACCTCGACAACACCGGCCAAAGTGTCCAATAGTGCTCCTGCGGGACCGCGCGGGGTCGCGCCGGCATCGAGAAGCAGTTCGAGCTGCGATCGTTCGTCGTCGCGCCGCCGATCCACGGTGTCCAGGTCAGCAGTCGCGCGATGGGGTCGCCCTAATCGGCACACGACCGCCAGCCCACCGATCAACACGACCGGCCGTGACGTCTGTGCCTCAATGCGCGGGATTGCGTGGACCAGCCTCTCCATCGCTGTGCCGGCAAGGTTCACCACCGGCACAGACCCCGGGCTACCAGACACGCGCCCACGGTTCAGGCGGCGTCCACTGAGCGAGGATCTCGCGTCCGCGGCTCGGGTCCTTGGCCAAGTCCAAGGCTACGAACAGCGGTCGAGCCACGGGCCAGCTCCCTTCAGATTCGCTGATCCGTACCCTCGCTGCGCATGTCGCCGCTAAAGGGGCGGCCTTCAACGTCGCTGCGCGCGTGCCCGGATCAGCGGCGGCGCCGAGCACCTGTGTGGCACGACGCAGAGTGCGCATGTCGGGAACATAGAAGTCGGGCGGATGGTCGGCGCGAAGCCCGACAGGCGCCCGATAGTATGCCGCCGCCGCGGTGTCCGTCAGTGCCCAGCCAGTTCCGGCGTTGATGTCGTCGTTAACGCGCAGCGCATCGCGAACTGCCCTGTCCCCCGGCGATGGCAACGAGGCGACATCCGCTGAGACCGGACGCCAAGCCGCCGCAAGACCCCAGAAAAGCTCCGGAATGGCCGGGATATGTTCGGTGTCAACTAAATTCGCGCGAAGAAGGCGCGCCAGAACTTCTGAAACAGTGCTGGGCGCCCTGCCGATTCGCTGAGCAAGCGAACGCACACCGACAGGCTGGCCCGGATTCGAGAGCAGTTCAACGGCGACTTCCAGGCCAGCTCGACCAGCGAACGGATCGTCACGAGCCGTCGCACCTCTGTTTACTGGCGGAATGTCGGCATGGACGTAGATCCCGGGTGCTGCCAGGTGCAGTCGACCGCGCAGATCCAACCATCCCCAGCCGGTGTTTTGCAGCATCGCGCGCGCATCTTCGGTGATCCGGTCGGCAACGAGCACGCCAACTACGGCCTTGCCAGCGCGGGTTCGGATTCGAGCAAGCTGATGCGCGTACTGGTCGAGCTGTCGCGGGAGCGCATCCGCCGACGCAAGCGTCCGATACTTGGCTTCGATGAGCAGGGTCTGGCCGTCAGGAGTTCGGACCTCGATATCTGCAGCGTCTCCAGCAGAGTCGATCAAACAGGCTGTCAGACCTGCCGCCTCAAGCGCGTCAACAAGCGCGTGTTCTGCATCGGCTGCGCTCAACACAAAATCATTATTTCTAATGTTCGGTGTTCGGTCAATACCGAACACCGAACAGCTCCGGTACCCGGGGAACGCACTGGGGGTTCGGCCCGGTCTGACATATACCCGGTCTTGAATCAGTCACATGGCAGCATCTGAATCAGTCAATTCGCGTCGTCGCCGCTCACCGCACACACGCAGATCGCTGGCCCAGCTCAATGATCTGTAGTTGAACCTCCGAAGTGAAGGCAGCGCTGAGCGGCACTGTTTAGGCCGCCCGTACGGCACCATGTCTCAATACCTCGATGTGGGGACACCCAAGATGAACCGCATTTCATCAATGAGGCCGCGGTTGTCGTCAAACCCCGAACAGCCCGAACGAGCAGCGAACACGAAAATCCGCTCCAGTGCAGGAAGGAGCGGCTTTTCTACGGTGGAGCTAAGGGGATTCGAACCCCTGACCCCCACACTGCCAGTGTGGTGCGCTACCAACTGCGCCATAGCCCCGTTTGTTGTGCTGTTGAAAGGTACACCACTGCCCCGCGCAGGTTCAAAACAGCTGGTCAGGGCACCTCCCCACCGGCCTCCGGGCCGAGTGGCCGGGCCGGGGTGTGCTCGGCGGGCGGCCGGCCGCGGGTTTCCGGGGCGAAGACCCAGCCCAGCGCCGCCACCAGCAGGATCGATCCGCTGATGACGAATGCCCAGGAGAACGAGAAGTACTGCGCGATGAGTCCCACCAGCAGTGAGCCGCCGATCGAGCCGACGTCGGCCATCATCTGGAACGTCGCCACCGCGGTTCCGCCGCGGGACTTGCTGCCCACCACATCGGCCACCGCGGCCTGCTGTGGGGAGACGAAGATGCCGGTCGCCGCGCCGGCGATATAGGCCGCGACCAGGAACACCGGCAGCGACACCGTGAAGCCCACGAGTGCGGTCGACACCGCGGCCAGGGTCAACCCGAAGATCAGCAGCCGGCGCCGCCCCAGCCGGTCGGACAGGTAGCCGCTGGGTATGACCACCGAGATGTTGCCCACCGCGAATGCGGTCAGCGCCAGCCCGGCCACCCCCGGGCTGCGGCCCAGCACCTCCACGATGAACAGCGGAACCAGGGCGATACGCAGCCCGAACGACGCCCATCCGGTGGCGAAGTTGGACAGCAGCGCCGCCTTGTAGGCGCGGTGGCGCCACACGGTGCGAAACGGTACCGGCGGGCCGTCATCCCCGTCCGAGTCGCCGATCACCGTCGAGTGGCGCAGGCTGATGAACACCACGGCCGCGGCGACCAGCAGCGCGGCCCCGTAGATGAGGAAGGGCGCGGCCAGGCCGAGCCCGGCGGTGAGCGCCCCCAGGATCGGCCCGCCGACCGAGCCGATCATGAAACCCGAGGAGAACAGCCCGGCCACCCGGCCCCGGGCATCCGGTGGCGAGATCCGAATCATCAGCCCCAGCGAGGACACCGTGAACATCGCCGACCCGATACCGCCGAGCGAGCGGAACAACAACAGCTGCCAATAGGAGTCGGCCAGCGCACAGGCGGCCGTCGACACCGCGACGATGATCAGCCCACTGATATAGACCCGGCGCTCCCCCAGGCGTTGGACCAGGAAACCGGCCGGCGGCGCACCGACCAGACGCATGACGGCGAACGCCGTGATGACGAAGGTGGCCGCGGCGATGCTGACGCCGAAGTGCCGCGCGTACTGCGGCAGGACCGGTGCGACGACGCCGTACCCCAGCGCCACCACGAAATTCGCGGCGACCAGGACCCACACCTCGCGCGGTAACCGCGGCCTGGATCGGGTGCTGCAGTCGCCTTCGGCAGCAGAGCTCACCCGATGACTGTATTGACCACCGATTTGGCGGCCTCCTGCACCTGCGCCAGATGCTCGGGACCCAGGAACGACTCGGCGTAGATCTTGTACACGTCCTCGGTGCCCGACGGTCGTGCCGCGAACCACGCGTTCTCGGTGGTCACCTTGAGCCCGCCCAGCGCCGCGCCGTTCCCTGGTGCGGCGGTGAGCTTGGCGACGATCGGCTCGCCGGCCAGTTCGGTGGCGCTCACCTGGTCGGCGGACAGTTTCGCCAGCCGTGCCTTCTGGTCCCGGTTGGCCGGTGCGTCGATGCGGGCATAGGTCGGCGCGCCGTAGCGCTCGGCCAACTCGGCGTAGCGCTGCGAGGGTGTGGAGCCGGTGACCGCGAGTATCTCCGAGGCCAGCAAGGCCAGGATGATGCCGTCCTTGTCGGTGGTCCAGGTCGACCCGTCGGTGCGCAGGAAGGATGCGCCCGCACTCTCTTCACCGCCGAAACCGATTGTGCCGGTGACCAATCCGTCGACGAACCATTTGAAGCCGACCGGCACCTCCACCAGCTGTCGGTCCAGCCCGCCGACCACCCGGTCGATGATCGAACTGCTCACCGCGGTCTTACCGACCGCGGTGTCCGGCGACCAGCCGGTCCGATGGGTGTACAGGTAGTCGATGGCCACCGCCAGGTAGTGGTTGGGGTTCATCAGCCCGCCGTCGGGGGTGACGATGCCGTGCCGGTCGGAGTCGGCGTCGTTACCGGTGGCGATCTGATAGCTGTCCCGGTTGGCAATCAGCGAGGCCATCGCGTTCGGGGAACTGCAGTCCATCCGGATCTTGCCGTCGGTATCCAGGGTCATGAACCGCCAGGTGGCGTCGACCAGCGGATTGACCACCGTCAGATCCAAATTGTGGGTTTCGGCGATCGCCGCCCAGTAGTCGACGCTGGCCCCGCCCAGCGGGTCGGCACCGATGCGCACGCCCTGCGCGCGGATGGCGTGCAGATCGACCACATTCGGCAGGTCGGCGACATAGGCATTGAGGTAGTCGTGGCGCTCGGCGACCTGCAGGGCGCGCGAGAGCGGGACCCGCTTCACCGCCCGGATGCCTTCGCGCAGAATCTCGTTGGCCCGCTTGGCGATCACGCTCGTGGCGTCGCTGTCGGCGGGCCCGCCGTTGGGCGGGTTGTACTTGAAGCCGCCGTCGCGCGGCGGATTGTGCGACGGGGTGACGACGATCCCGTCGGCCAGGTCGGTGTCGCGGCCGCGGTTGAAGGTGAGGATGGCGTGGCTGACGGCCGGGGTCGGGGTGTAGCGGTCGGCGGCGTCGATCATCGCGACGACATCGTTGGCGGCGAGCACCTCCAGCGCCGACACCCAGGCCGGTTCGCTGAGCGCGTGGGTGTCGCGGCCGATGAACAACGGGCCGGTGGTGCCCTGCGCGGCGCGATACTCCACGATCGCCTGGGTGGTGGCCAGGATGTGCGCCTCGTTGAAGGCCCCGTCCAGCGCGGACCCGCGGTGCCCGGACGTCCCGAACACCACCTGCTGGGCAATGTCATCGGGGTCGGGTTGCACCGTGTAATACGCGGTGACGAGGTGTGCGAGGTCGACGAGATCTTCGGGCTGGGCCGGCTGACCGGCTCGCGGATTGGCCACCATGACACCATCCTGTCTTACCCGCGGCGCCGGTGTCTCGTCGTAGCCCCAAGCCCGTCACAAGTTCGCCGCAAGTGGACACCGTCAAGGTGATCACCATGAACAGCTCCGAACCACGACCCCAACTTCTGACGCGGGAACCCGATCTCAGCGGCATCATGCTGGCCCACCGCGCCATGCTGGCCGATATCGGCCGCCTCGCCGACCTGACGGCCGCGATCGCGCAACGCCGCACACCGTGTGCGGTCAAGCGCGCCCGCGCCATCACCCGCTATCTGGATCTGATATGCGAGTCGATCCACCATCACCACCGCATGGAAGACGACGTGCTGCTGCCCGTGATCGCGTCCTCGGCGACCGGCCTGGTCGACCTGACCGAACTCACCGAGGATCACGCCGCCCTCGACCCGCGGCTGGACCGGCTGCGCGAGCACGCCGCCGCCTTCGGGCGATGCGGCGATCCCGAGATGGCCCGGCCGCTGGCCGCCGGCCTGGCCGACCTACACCGGCTCCTGCAGGCCCATATCGCCGACGAGGAGCGCGAGCTGTTCCCGGTCATCCGCCGCCACGTCACGGCGACGGACTGGGAAGCCGTCGAGACCGCGGCCCGCAAGACCGGGCGGCTGGGCTTCGACGGGCCGCGGATCCTGGCGGTGGCCACCGACGAAGAACGCACCAAGATCGCCGCCACGGTGCCCGGTCCGCTGATGCTGCTGCTGGGCTACCTCACCCGGCGGCACCGACGGTTGGACCGCGCCGTGTTCGGCTGACCGTCTGCCGCCTGGCGAAACTCGCGTGCCCGTCGTCCCCGCGGCGAAAATCATTACCGGTACGCGAGTTTCGCCGGTGAGATTCAACCGATGAGAGCCTGGGCCTGCGCGGCCAGCCGACGGGTCAACTCCTCGGCCGCCCCCCGGTAGCGCAGCGCGCCCGCGGTGTCACCGGTGGCCTCGGCGACGGCGGCCAGCGCCGCATCCACCGGTCCGGTCAGCAGTGTCCCGTTGTCCAGTCCGGCGAAACGCCCCGAGTAGGGCAACAGCTCGACGGCGGTCCCGGTCGCGGTCTCCAGATCGCCCATGGCGACGGCGGCGTGTACCCGCAACGTCGCCATCGCGACGAAATAGAAGGACCTTTCGATCGGTATGCGCTGCGCCCAGACCTGACGGGCCTCTTCGGTCCTGCCGGCCTGGTGCAAAGCGAGTGCGGCACCATCGGCAATGATCTTGGACACGTGGCGATGCACCGCGACCAGCTCGTCGGCCATCGGGGCGAGGCTGCCGCGGACCAAGTTCGCGCTGACCCGGCCGACGATACCGATGTGTGCGCCGTTGGCCACCCCGTATTCGGCGAGCTTCGCCGCGACCGCGGCATAGGCCAGCTCGCCCTCATCGGGCCGGCCGGCCAGCACCGCAAGCTGCGCGCCGAACGCGTCGAGCACGCCGAGCAGGAAGCCCAGCTGTCCGGTCCCTGCGCGCGCCACCGCCTGGTCGGCATGCGCCGCCGCACCCGCCAGGTCCGAATGCCCGGATGCGTCGAGGAACGCGAACCAGTGCGCCACCGCCTGGTAATCGACGGCATCATGGGTTTCGGCAATCGAGATCAGCTCGGAAACAACGGATTCACGGTCATGAGCAAGGTCAGGGCCGAGGCATGCGAACGCGCGTGCGTTCAGCGCAGCGCACAGTAACCGCTGGTGGCCGACGGGATCCTGCGCGTACACCGTGCGGGCGATCCGCAACGCCTCCTCGACCGCGGAAAGGGCCGAATCGTGCTGCACACCCTCCAGTTCGGTGAACAGCGTCAGCAGCAGCCGGGCGCGCACAGCTGCGGGCTGCGCGCGGCTCAGCACCCGGCGCAACGGATCGACGATGGCGTGGTCGATCAGGTCACCGGCCCGCACCCGCCACACCAGGGGACTGTCCGCCGCGGTCAGCGCACGCACCGCCAGATCATCATGGTCGCCGACTGCCACCATGGTGTGGTGCAACTGTTCGCGGGAGCCGAGCGCATCCCCGGCTTGGGCGAGGGAAGCAATGAGACCACAGCGGGCGGGCACCGTCACCGGGTGATCCGCTCCGCAGAGCTCGAACATGCTTACCGCGGCCCGCCATTGACGCGCGGCCTCCACCGGAGCCCCGACGGCGTCGGCTTCCGCCGCTGCGGTCATCGCGAAACCCGCTGCATCGGAGGCATTCTCGGGTGTCGCAGCGGCGATGGCATGGTAAGCCAGCGACGCCGAGTCCGCCCCGCTACCCGGTAACCGCAGCAGCTCCAGCGCGGCGGCGTGCAACCGGGAGCGGCGCAGTACCGAGGTGTCGTCGTAGAGCGTATCTCGGATCAGGTTGTGCGCGAAACGGATCCGACCGGGGGCCGGTTCTTCGAGCAGGCCGGCCAGCACCGCGGGCTCCAGCGCATCCAGGAGTTCGTCATCATCGCTTCGAGCCAGCGCGGCCAGCACGGTGATGTCGATCTCGCGGCCCAGCACCGCCGCCTGACGCAGCGCGGTCGAGGTCTGCGGTGGCAGCCGGGCCAGTCGGCGCCGGATCACGTCACCGACCCCGACCGGGATCCCGGCGTGCGCGGCATCGACACCCTCGGCGACCATCAGCCTGGCGAGTTCGCGGACGAACAACGGGTTACCCCCGGTGCGTTCCCGCAGCAACTGCAACGTTTCCCGGGTCACCGCGGGCAGGCCGCAGTCGGTGGCCAACTCGGTGAGCGCGACCTCGTCGAGGCCCGACAGGATCAGATGCGCGGCAGTGTGGTTGGCCAGCGCGGCCCGGGCCTGGCCCAGTTCGGCACCCGATTCCGAGGGGCGGTAGGTGCCGATGACGAGCAGCCGCGCGGCGCCGAGCCGGTCGGCGATCAGTCGCAGCAACTCCAGCGTCAGGCCGTCGGTGCGGTGCAGATCATCGAGCACAATGAGCAGTGGTGCGCGTTCGGCGGCCTGCCCCATCACCTCGGCCAGGGCGTGCGCGATCCAGAACACCGTGCCCTCGGCGGTCTGCCCCGTGGTCCCCCGACCGTCATGTAGCAGCGGAGCCAACGCGGCGGACTGACGAGGTTCCATTGCCGCGGTGAAGTTTTCCAGTATCTCCGTCCACGCCCAGCCGGGCGGCGCACCGTCGACCTCGGGGCTACGCCCGGCGACCACCGTCCAGCCGGCGGCACGTAACCGGGTTGCGGCCGCCTCGACCAGGGTGGTCTTGCCGGCGCCGGCCTCACCGCCGATCCACACCACCCGCAGCCCGGCGCGGGTGGCGCCGGCCGCCGCGTCGATCGCGGTGAGTTCGGCGCTGCGCCCGCGGGTCGGGCTGTCCGCCGAGACCGCGGGCGGCGCCGACACCGGCACCGGGGTGGCGACGATCGGCTGCAGGTGCTCGGCGTGGTTCAGGATGTCGCGTTCCAGATTCCGAAGCGCCCGGCAGGGCTCGAGTCCCAGTTCTTCGGTCAGGTAGGTGCTGCTGCGCCGCAGCACATCCAGGGCCGCGGACTGCTGGCCGCCGCGGTACCGCGCTACTGCGAGCAGGCAGGCGGCAACCTCCCGATCCGGATGATCACGCACGTGCGGTTCCAACACCCGGGCCACCACGGCGTGGTGCCCGATCGCGGAGTGTGCGGCGGCGTGCGCTTCGGTGAGCGACAGCCGTAGCTCAGCCAGGCGCGCCACTTCGGGGGCCGCCCACAGCGCGTCACGCACCTCGACGTAGGGGTCACCGGACCACGCGGCGACGACATCGTCGAGCAGGCGCGCCCGCTCCTGCGGGTCACCGTGCTGTTCGGCCGCGGCGATGGCGGCCTCCAGTGCCCATACGTCGACGGCGCCTTCCGGCAGTCGCAGGCAGTATCCGGGGGCAGCGCTGACGATCACGCGGGCCGCGGCGCGACGGGCGCGGCCCGGTTCCAGCACCCGGCGCAGATGCGAGATGTAGGCCTGCAGTGCCGCAAGTGCCTTCGGCGGCGGCTCACCGGCCCACAGGTCCTCGATCAGCCGGTCGACCGACACCACCTCGCCGTGTGCCAGCACCAACCGGATGAGTACGGACCGCTGTTTGGGCCCGGCCAGATCGACCTGCCGCTCGTCGACCCACGCCCGCGCCGGACCGAGTACGGAGATCCGCACCGCCGAAGCGTCCTGCGCAGTCATGGTGTGCCGACTTTATCCGCACTGCCGCCGGCCACGCACTCCGCGGTGAGGTCCTCGTCACAACCGTCGCGCTCGACGCCCTGCCCGGTTCGCCGCGGGCGTCGGTCCGGCCGGCGCAAGGCGTGCTCACCAGCGAGGTTTTGCCCGCGCGGGTGGCGATCGACAACGGCTGACCAGACCGGCGGGCGGACACGACGATGCGGCTATCTTCGGTAAGCCTACCCTGAGTAAATTCTCAGGTGTAGGGTCGCCGGACATGGAAATGTCACATCCCGAAGCGGTCAAACCAGAGCTGCTGGCCATCCTGCGCGACGATCTGAACATCGACGTCAGCCGGGTATCCCGGGACTCCCGGCTGGTCGACGATGTCGGCATGGATTCGGTGGCCTTCGCCGTCGGCATGGTCGCCATCGAGGACCGTCTGGGTGCCGCACTTTCCGAGGAAGATCTGCTGAGCTGTGAGACCCTCGGCGACCTGGAGAGCGCGGTCCTGGCGAAACTGCCTGCGGATGAGGCGAATTCGTGACCGGCGCGCCATGGGGGCTGGCGCAGGCCTTGACCGACGCGATGACCTCGACGGACCGAGCGTTGGCAGTGCTCGACGCCGACGCCGGTACCTGGAACCGCCACCCGTGGGGCGAAATCCACGCCCGCGCCGAGAATGTGGCCGCCCGCATCTGCGATGACGGAGCACCCGCGATAGGTCTCGTCGGCGATCCCACCGCTGAGTTCATCTCGGCCATCCCCGGTGCATTTCTGGCCGGTGCGGCCGTCTCGATCTTGCCGGGACCCGTGCGCGGTGCAGACCCGAAACGCTGGGCGCGCGCCACCGTAGAGCGATTCGAACGCGTCGGGGTACACACGGTGTTCAGCCACGGCTCGCATCTGCATGAGTTGTCCGGCGCGGAAAGCACGCTGGCCGTGCACGATGTCGGCGTGGTCGCGCACCCGCAGCGGTCGACGACGCACACCGCCACGGTGGGCGGCACCGGCACGGCCGTCCTGCAGGGCACCGCCGGCTCCACCGGCACGCCACGGACGGCGCAACTGTCACCCGAGGCGGTGCTGGCCAATATCGATGCGCTCAGGCAGCGCGTCGAGGTCACCGACGCCGACTGCGGCCACTCCTGGCTACCGCTCTACCACGATATGGGTCTGTCGTTCGTGCTGACTCTCGCGCTGGCGGGCGCGGAACTATGGCAGGCGCCGACTTCGGCGTTCTCGTCCTCCCCGTTCAGGTGGGTCACCTGGCTCACCGAGAGCCGAGCCTCCATCACCGCCGCGCCCAACATGGCCTACAACATCGTCGGCAAGTACGCCGGTCTGGTCAACGAAGCCGACTTGTCGCATCTGCGCTTCGCGCTCAACGGTGGAGAGCCCGTCGACTGCGACGGCAGCCAGAAGTTCGCCGCCGAGATGGCCAAGTTCGGTCTGGCCCCCGAAGCTCTGGCACCGTCCTACGGTTTGGCCGAATCCAACTGTGCGGTGGCGGTTCCCCGGCCCGGTGGCGGACTTCGGGTCGACGAGATCCAGGTCGTCACCGACGACGGCGGATACCTGCGCAAGCACGCCGTGCTGGGTGAGGCGATTCCCGGCATGCAGATCCGCATCGCGCCCAATGAGCGTTTCACCCCCGACCGCGAGGTTGGCGAGGTGGAGATCCGGGGCACCTCGATGATGAGCGGCTACCTCGGGGAGGAACCCGTCGACCCCGAAAATTGGTTTCGCACCGGCGATATCGGCTACTTCCTGGACGGACGCCTGGTCATCTGCGGCCGCGCCAAGGAGATCATCACGGTCGCCGGGCGCAACATCTTCCCGACCGAGATCGAGAACGTGGCCGCCCGGGTCGACGGTGTCCGGGCAGGCGCCGTCGTGGCCGTCGGGACCGATGGTCCGGCCAGCCGCCCCGGCCTGGTGATCGCCGCCGAGTTCAAGGGGGCCGATGAGCCGGCCGCGCGCAGTGCGCTCGTCGAACTCGTGGCCTCCGAATGCGGCGTGGTACCGACTGACGTCGTCTTCATGCAGCCCGGATCCTTGCCCAGAACGTCATCGGGCAAGCTGCGCCGGCTTGAGGTGAAGCGCAACCTGGAAGGTGCAGGAAAGTGACCGCGATGATCGACGCCACCGAAGCGGCCGCACCGGCGGACTTCCAGCAGCTGCTCGACCGCGTCTTCGATGACCGGGTCCAGGCCTGGACCGCCGAGGCCGAACGCATCGAGAAGTTCCCCCGCGAGCTCATCGAATATCTCGGCGCCGAAGGGGTTTTCGCCGCCAAGTGGGGTGATTCCCAGCATCCGGACGTGGCCAAGGTGATCGCGTTGGCGCTGGAACTGGGCAAGCTGGGGTCTGCCGCTATCGCCGTCGGGGTCAGCCTGCACGACTCGGCCATCGCGCTGCTGCGTCGTTTCGGCCGCACCGAGTATCTTCGCGAGATCACCGAGAAGGCCATTCGCGGTGAGATCGTACTGTGTGTCGGGGCTTCGGAAGAGTCCGGCGGGTCGGACCTGCAGATCGTCGAGACGAAAGTCCGCTCGGTTGGTGACGGTTTCGAGGTCAAGGGCGTCAAGAAGTTCGTCTCGCTCTCCCCCATCGCCGACTACGTGATCGCCGTGGCCCGCAATGTCGACAACGACCCGGACAGCCGACACGGCAACGTCGTCGTCGTCGCCGTCCCGCTGCACGACCCGGGAGTCCAGGTGCAACGCCCCTACCAGAAGGTCGGGGCCGGTCCGCTGGACACCGCCGCGGTGCACATCGACACCTGGGTGCCCGCCGACGCCCTGGTGGCACGGGCCGGGATCGGGCTGGCCGCGATTTCCTGGGGACTGGCACACGAGCGCATGTCGGTGGCCGGGCAGATCGCCGGCAGCTGTCAGCGCGTGTTGGGAATCACCCTGGCCCGCATGATGAATCGCAGTCAATTCGGACATACCCTCTACCAGCATCAGGCGCTGCGGATGCGGATGGCCGATCTGCAGGCGCGGGTGGACATGCTGCGCCACGCGCTCACCGGGATCGCGGTCGGCGGAAAACTCGACCTGCGCACGGCGGCGGCGATGAAGGTGTGTGCGGCCCGCCTCGGCGAAGAGGTGGTTTCGGAATGCATGCACATCTTCGGTGGCACTGGCTATCTGATCGACGAGACACCGCTGGGCCGGTGGTGGCGGGATATGAAGCTGGCGCGCGTCGGGGGTGGCACCGACGAGGTGCTGTGGGAACTGGTCGCGGCCGCGATGAAACCGGACCACGACGGCTACGAGGAGATGATGCGCTCGGCGTCCTAGCCCGCTATTTGTGCGCCGGGATGTCCTCGGCTGTGCGCGGGAAGACGTAGAGGGCCATCTTGCGATTCGCCATCTGGTGCTCACCGAGGAACGTGGCGCCCACGTATTCGACGAGCCGGCGCGCACCGGTGTTGCGGTGGTCCGGGTCGAACATCACGCGCCGGCACTCGGGCTCCAGGGCGAACATGTCTTTCAGCAGCCGCGGCAGCATGAGCGGTGCGATACCGCGGTTGACCAGTTTGGTGTCGGCGATGGCGGCATGCATCCCCAGGTCGTGCGGGTGCGCGTCATAGCGGGTCGCGATGGAATCCTTTGCCGCCCGGTACAGCTCGACGTATCCGATGTCGACACCGTTGCGGCTGGTGAGAAAGGGGCGGGAGAAGGTCCCGGCCAGTTGCGCCTTCAGGTACAGCCGCCACCGTTCCGGCGGCCACGCGTACTCCCAGGCCTCCGCGAGGTGCGGCAGGTTCATCCACGCCGAGATCATCTCGGCGTCGGTATCCGGGTCCACCAGCCGTGCGGCGTAGGGCGCGTCGATATTCGGGATCTGCGGCGGGCCCACCCGGCGGACCGCGTCCGGGATGTCGGTGAGTTCACGCGGGAGAATCGGCAGTGCCTCGTCAATGTCGATCATTTGAGGCCCGAGCCTACCTAACCGTCGGAAATCGAAGTGGTCTACGCGCCCGGAGCGGGCCGGCATGTACGGGGCACGATGAAGGACATGACGCGCAACCTTGTCGAGGAACTACGCCGCTGGGAGGACTCCGGCGCGCACTGGCAGGTGCTGACCCGCACGGCCGACCGGCTGACCATCGCACTGCTGCGATGCGACGGCGGGGAAGAGGTGGAGCGACTCGATTCCGGTGATCCCGCCCTGCTGGCCTATATCGGGTCGCGGGATCGCTCCGACGGACTGACACCAGACACCTAGAGTCTCTAACCGTGCAGATCCCGTTCCCGGACGCCGAGCCGGCCGACTCCGCCGAGGAGCAGGAGAATGCCGAGGCCCTCGGCGCGGCCCTACCTTCCGGCGGGCCCGCGCTGGCGTTGCAGAAGATGGAGAACCGGCTGGTCCGGCTGCACCTGGCCAACACAGATGTACTCAGCGCCGAGCAATTGCGCAAGCTGCGCTACCTGCTGAACTTCGCCAAGCTCGCCGACTTCGAGCCGGGAGCGGCCGGTCCGGGCGGTTCCCGCGGGCGCGGCGACGTATCGGTGGGCGCCGAGCTCAGCCGCTGGCAGTCCCGGGTGGCCGACGCCCTGCAAGGGCCGCTGCGCGAGGAGAAGCACGGGGCGTCCGCACTCACCGCCGCGCGCGAGGTGCTCGACGCGCTCGCCGAGGACCAGGATTCCCAACGCCTGCAGCTTGCCGACCGACACGGCAGCGTCTTCTCGCTGGCCGAGCTGGATGCGGAGGTCGGGCACAAGAAGTTGGTCACCGTGCTCGGCGGTGGCGGCGGCGCCGGCTTCGTCTACATCGGCGGGATGCAGCGGCTGCTGGAAGCCGGGCAGGTGCCCGATTACCTGATCGGCTCGTCGATCGGATCGATCATCGGCTCGGTGATGGCCCGCACGCTGCCCGTTCCGATCGAGGAGTACGTGGCGTGGGCGAAGACGGTGTCCTACCGTTCGATCCTGGGCCCCGAGCAGATGCGCCGCAAGCACGGGCTCACCGGGGTCTTCTCGCTGCGCTTCGATCAGTTCGCGCACGCCCTGTTCACCCGGCCCGACGGTGAGCAGCTGCGGATGGCGGACATGGGGATCCCCTTCGACGCGGTGATCGCCGGGGTGCGCAGACAGCCGTTCGCCGCGCTGCCCGCCAAGTTCCGCCATCAGGAGCTCGCGGTGCTCACGCTTCGGACGCTGCCGTTCCTGCCGATCGGGGTCGGCCCCGAGGTGGCGGCCCGGCTGTGGCAGGCCGCCGCGTTCATCGATTCACGCGTGGTCAAGGCGGTCGTGGTCGGCGGTGACGACCTCACTCGCGACGTCAATGTCGTTGACGCCGCTTCGTTCTCGTCGGCAATTCCCGGTGTGTTGCACCACGAGACCCGGGACCCAAGGATGGTACCGATTCTCGACGAGATGCTGGCGGCCAACGATGTCGCGGCATTCGTCGACGGCGGCACTGCCAGCAATGTGCCGGTGGAGTTGGCCTGGAAGCAGATCCGCGACGGCCGACTCGGCACCCGCAACGCCTGTTATTTGGCTTTCGACTGTTTTCATCCGCAGTGGGATCCGCGCCACCTGTGGCTGGTGCCGATCGCTCAGGCCATCCAGCTCCAGATGGTGCGCAATCTGCCGTACTCCGATCACATCGTGCGGTTTTCGCCCACCTTGTCGCCGGTGAACCTGGCGCCGTCGCCGAGTTCGATCGATCGGGCTTGTTCGTGGGGGTACAAGCGCGTCGATAAGGCCATCCCGGTCACCTCAGCTCTGCTACAACCGATCTGGTGGGAGGATCGCCCCGTATCCGCCGGGCGTGGACGGACTGTGGCGGCATCGGCTGCACCGCCGATGAGCGAGGTGCTCTCCGAGGCGGAGCGACCGCGCAACCGGTTCGGGCGCTGGCGCAACCGCTATCTCACCTAGCGGGTCTGCTCAGCGCCGCGGCGGCCACCCGGCCGCACCCAGTTCACGCGACACCGTGCGTGCGGTATCTCGCAGCGCGTCGACATCGGCGGCCGGCAGCGGCCAGCGGGCGGTGGGCACCACCAGCGCCACCGCCCCGACGGCCTCTCCTGAGGAGTCGAAGAGTGCTGCAGCAACTGAACATTCACCCAGAACGGCCTCTTCCACTTCGGTGGCGATGCCACAGTCGCGTACCTCGGCGAGTTGACAGGTCAGCGCCGGCGGGTCGGTGATGGTCTCACCGGTCATGCTGCGCAGCGTGCCGGGCCGGTAGTCGTCGCGGTAGGCCAGCAGGACCTTGCCCAGCGCACTGGCATGGGCGGGAATGACGATCCCGACCTCGGGCATCTGACGGGTGCCGTCGGGACGCGGCTCATGGGCGACGACGACCACCTCGTCGAACAGTAACACCGCGGTACGCACCGCACAGCCGGTGCGCGCGGCCAGCCCCTCGGTCCAGATCGCGACGCGGGAGCGCAGCTCGAGGGTGTCGAGGTAGACGTTTCCCAACCGCAAGGTGGCCGGCCCCAGCCGATACCGTTGTGAGTCCCGCTCCTGTTGCACCATCCCGTGGGCGAGCAGCGTGCGGACCAGACCGTGCACGGTCGAGGGAGCCAACTCCAGCGCGGCGGCGATCTCACCCAGACTCATCCGGCGTCCACCCTGCAGGACGGTCAGGATGCGCAGCGCCCGATCCACAGCCTGGATCATTGCGGCCCCCAATCTGGTCTTGTGCCCTTCGAAGCATAAGCGTATGGTCCAGATCACATTCGATATTGTCGAATGGCATCCGAGATAGTCGATTCATCCTCAGGGAGAACGCTCATGGACGAGCCCTCGATCACCCAGAAGCTCGCGGCCGAGTCCCTCGGCACCGCCTTCCTTGTCTTCGTCGGTGTCGGCGCGGTACCCGCGACGATCATCGTCAACGGCGACGCCCCTTTCACCATGGCCGACCTGGGCATGATCTCGCTGGCCTTCGCCACCGTCGTGATCGCGACGGTCTACGCACTCGGACACATCTCCGGCAACCACATCAACCCGGCGGTGACCATCGGACTCGCGGTCACCGGACGATTCCCGTGGTCCCAGGTCCCGGCCTATATCACCGCCCAGGTCCTCGGCGCGCTCGCCGGCGCCGCCGCCATCCTGGGTGTGCTCGGTGTCGCGGCCCGCGATGCGGGTCTGGGCATCGCCACCTACGCGGCCGAAACATCACCGATACAGGCATTTTTCGCCGAGTTCGTCGGTACGTTCATCCTCGTGTTCACCGTCTTCGGCGTGATCCACCGCAAGGCTCCCGCCGGCTTCGCGGGTGTCGCGATCGGCCTGGTGGTGTTCGCGGCGATCATCCCGGTCGCCCCCACCACGGGCGCCTCGATCAACCCGGCCCGCACCGTCGGTCCGATGCTGATCCAACAGCTGGCCGGCGGCACGGTCAGCTGGCAGCAGCTCCCGGTCTACCTGTCCGCCGAACTGCTGGCAGGTGTACTGGCCGCGCTGGCCTATGTCGCAATCTCCCGTACCCGCGCCGACGTCGTATCCGCCGGCGCGGCCACCTCCACCGCCCGATCCACCACTGCCTGAGGACGCCACCATGAAGAAGCTCATCAACGATCCCGCCGATGTCATCGACGAGGCGCTGCGCGGTATCGCCGCCGCGCATCCCGAGCTGCGGGTCGACCACCCCAATCGGATCATCTACCGCGGCGACGCCCCTACACCGGGCAAGGTCGGCCTGGTCTCTGGCGGCGGCTCCGGGCACGAACCGCTGCACGGCGGTTTCGTCGGCCGCGGGATGCTCGACGCAGCCTGTGCCGGTGAGGTTTTCACCTCCCCCGTGCCCGACCAGATGCTGGAGGCGTCCAAGAACGTCGACGGTGGCGCCGGAGTGCTGCACATCGTGAAGAACTACACCGGCGACGTGATGAACTTCGAGATGGCTGCCGAGCTCGCCGATGCCGAGGGGGTGGCCGTCGAATCGGCGATCGTCGACGACGATGTCGCGGTGCGCGACAGCACCTACACCGCGGGCCGGCGCGGTGTCGGTGCGACCGTGCTGGTGGAGAAGATCGCCGGGGCCGCCGCCGATCAGGGCCGCAGCCTCGCCGAGGTCGCGGGAATCGCCCGCCGTGTCAACGCCGCCTCGCGCAGTATGGGCGTGGCCCTGACGTCGTGCACGGTTCCCGCGGTCGGGCACCCCACCTTCGAGCTGGCCGACGACGAGATCGAGATCGGTGTCGGCATCCACGGCGAACCCGGCCGCACACGAGTATCCATGCGTCCGGCGCGCGCCGTCGCCGAACTGATGGCCGAGCCGATCCTGACCGATCTGGACTTCACCGGCGACGCGGGGGTGATCCTGTTCGTCAACAGCATGGGCGCCACACCGTTGATCGAGTTGTACGTCATGTACGCCGAATTCGCTGCCATCCTGGACAAGGCCGGGGTGCGGGTGGCGCGCTCACTGGTGGGCCCCTACATCACCAGCCTGGACATGGCGGGGTGCTCGGTCACCGCTCTGCGCGCCGACGACGAGATGCTGCGGCTGTGGGACCACCCGGTGAACACGCCGGCACTGCGAAAGGGCTGCTGAGATGGAGCTGACCCAACTGGAAGCCTGGGTGCGTGAATTCGCCCGCCTGATCGCCGAGAATGCGCAATATCTCAGCGATCTCGATGCCGCGATCGGTGACGCCGACCACGGCATCAACATGAGCCGCGGAATGACGGCCGTCATCGCCGCGCTCGACGCCGACACCCCCGCCGACGGCCCCGCCCTGTGCAAGCAGGTCGGCATGACACTGGTGAAGTCCGTCGGCGGAGCCAGTGGCCCGCTATACGGCACCTTCTTCCTGCGGATGGGCCCGGCGCTGGCCGACGGGTTCCCGGCGGCGCTGCGGGCCGCGGTGGACGGTGTCGTGCAGCGGGGTCGGGCCGAGCCGGCAGACAAGACCATGTTCGACGCCCTGGCGCCTGCGCTGACGGCATTGGAGTCCGGTGCGGACCTCGCCGCCGCGGCGGCGGCCGCCGAAAAGGGCCGCGACAGCACCGAATCCATGATCGCCCGCAAGGGCCGAGCCAGCTACCTCGGACAGCGCAGCGTCGGCCATATCGATCCGGGTGCGGCCTCGGCCGCCATGCTGATCGCCGCGGCCGCCACGGCGGTGTCCACGTGAGCGTCGGCCTGGTCATCGTCTCGCACAGTCGCGCGCTGGCGCGGGCGGCCGTGTCGCTGGCCGAGGAGATGCTGCACGGCAAGCAGATTCGCATCGCGGTCGCCGCCGGCCTGGACGAGCACACCTTCGGCACCGATGCCGCCGCGATCGTGGATGCCGTCACCGCCGCCGACTCCGGCGACGGTGTAGTGGTCCTGATGGATCTGGGCAGCGCCGTACTCTCTGCCGAGCTGGCCCTGGAACTGCTCGACGATGACGTCCGCGACCGCGTGCTGTTGTGCCCGGCCCCGCTGGTCGAAGGCCTGGTGGTGGCGGCGGTGGCCGCGGCCGGCGACGCGAGCAGGGCCGAGGTCGCCGCGGAGGCGGCGGCCGCGCTGGCCGGCAAGATCGCCCAACTCGGACCCGCCGCGGCGATCACCGGCGACGCCGAGGACGGCCGTGACGAGCTGACGGGCAGTTTCGTCGTGACCAACCCACACGGGCTGCATGCCCGGCCGGCCGCACGATTGGCCCAGGAGGTGCGCCGACGCGATGTGCGGGTGCGAATCCGCACTGCGCACAACCCTTCCGACTGGGTCGACGCGGCCAGCCTGACCAAACTCGCCACGCTGGGCGTGCGCTGCGGCGACGAGGTGCAGGTACGTGCCAGCGGGGCGCAGGCCGCCGAGACGCTTGATCACATCCTGGCGCTCGCGGCCCGGCACTTCGACGAGGCCGACATCGCACCGGCAGCGCCGATGCCCCGGGCCGCCGCCCCCAGCGCCGGTGCCCCGGGCCTGGGCATCGGTCCGGCCCGTCCGACGCGCACCGGCGCCCGCGAGGTGCCGCAAGGCCCCGGGGCGGACCCGTCGACCGAACGTCGCCGACTCGGCGCCGCGATTGCCGAGGTGCGCCGGGCCATCACCGTTGTCCGTGCACGTACCGCGCGTGACCTCGGAGCGGCCGAAGCGGAGATCTTCGACGCACACCAGCTGCTGCTCGACGATGATGCGCTGACCGGAGCTGCGCACCGGCGCATCGAAGCCGGCGCGAACGCCGCGGCGGCCTGGGCAGTTTCGGTCACCGAGCTGGTCGGTGAATTCGCCGCGGTGCCCGAGCCCTACCTGCAGGCTCGTGCCGCCGACGTACAGGCGGTCGGCGATCAGGTGCTGCGCGCGTTACTCGGCGGCGAGTCGGTCACCACACCGGATGGTGGTGTCGTCATCGCCGCCGACCTGACCCCGGCAGAGGCCGCCGAGTTGGACCCGACGCGGGTCGCCGCGGTCCTCATGGCCTATGGCAGCCCGCACGCCCACAATGTGATCCTGTTGCGGGCCAAGGGAATTCCGGTGGTCGTCGGTGCCGGCGCGCCGGTGCTCGACATCGCCGAGGGCGCCACCGTTGCGGTCGACGGTGACCGCGGCACCTATCTGGTCGACCCGGACTCCGCGACGTTGCACGAGTTTGAGGCGCGTGTGCAGGAACTGAACCGACGGCGCACTGCGGCCCGGTCGCGGGCCGCCGAACCGGCCGTCACCATCGACGGGGTCACCGTCGACGTCGGCGCGAACAT
Source organism: Mycobacterium sp. MBM (assembly GCA_021648845.1). Classification (GTDB taxonomy): domain Bacteria; phylum Actinomycetota; class Actinomycetes; order Mycobacteriales; family Mycobacteriaceae; genus Mycobacterium. The sequence continues at coordinate 248,064 of JAKJHY010000005.1, forward strand.
CGGCTCGGTGGAGGATGCCCGGGCCGCGGCCGCCCACGGAGCCGATATGGCCGGACTCGTCCGCACCGAATTCCTGTTTCTGGGCCGCAGCCAGGCGCCCGACACCGAGGAGCAGTTCGCGGTGTATCGCAAGATCGCCGAGTCACTGGACGGCCGCCGAATCACCCTGCGCACCTTGGATGTCGGCGGCGACAAGCCATTGGATTTCCTCCCGGTCCCGAGCGAAGCCAATCCCTACCTCGGGGTACGCGGACTGCGACTGTCGCTGGCGCATCCGGACCTGTTCGCCGAGCAGCTGACGGCGATAGCCCGGCTGGCCCGCCAGTGTCCGATCAACGTGATGTTCCCGATGGTGAGCACCCTCGATGAACTGTTCGCCGCGCGAGGGTTGCTCGACGAGGCGGTGGCCCGTACCGGCGGCCGTCCGGCGCCGGATCTCAAGGTCGGGATGATGGTCGAGGTACCGGCGGCCGCGCTGAAGGCCGCGGCATTCGCAGCCCACGTCGACTTCTTCTCCGTCGGCACCAATGACCTCACCCAGTACACCCTGGCCGCCGACCGCAACAACGATGCCGTCGCCGGTATCGGCGACCCCTTTGATCCGGGGCTACTGCAGTTGGTGGCCGCCACCTGCCGGGGCGCGGCGGGGCGCGCGACGGTGTCGGTGTGCGGCGAATTCGCCGCCGACGAGCGGGCCGCGGGTCTGCTGGTCGGGCTGGGCGTCGACGCGTTGAGTGTCACACCACCGGCGATCCCGGCAACCAAGGAGGCCGTACGGACCGTGCTGACATCGGCGACGACGGCCGAGCAAGCCTTGGCGGCCGACTCGGCGGAGGCGGTGCGCACGCTACTGCGGTGACGGATCAGAGGTCGCTGGCATCATCGGGCACGTCAACGGCGTGCTCGGCGAGGGCCTCCAGCCCGACCACCTGCAGCGTGCTCTCATGGGTGCACGCCAGCACCACTGGGGCCGCGCAGCCGTCCTGGTAGGCCCGCAACCAATTCACCGCGGTGACGCACCAACGGTCACCGGGAGTCAGACCGGGGAACCGGTACTGCGGCATCGGTGTGCCGAGGTCATTTCCGATGGAGCGCTGATGCTCCAGGAATTCGGCGGTCACCACGGCACAGATGGTGTGCAGGCCCACGTCCTCGGGTCCCGTCGAGCAGCAGCCGTCTCGGTAAAAGCCGGTCACCGGGTCGGTGCCGCACGGCTCCAGCGGTCCGCCCAGCACATTGAGTTCGGGTTCGTCGGGCATGCACCCATCATGGCGCATACCGCATCAGACCCACGCCCCCCGGTGCAGTACCCCCGTCACCACGAGGTTCTCATCGAGGGCCACCAGATCGGCGGTGGCGCCGGATTTCAGCTCGCCCGAGGGCAGCCCGAGAGCACGCGCCGGGTTGATCGAGGACTGGGCGACCGCCTGCAACAGTGCGTCATCGCGGGTCAGTCCACTGTGCTGCACGGCGAACCGGAACACCCGGTCCATGGTGGCGGTGCTGCCGGCGATGGTGTCGGTGCCGGCGACGCGTGCCACCCCGCCGACCACCTCGACCCCCAGCGGGCCCAGTTCGTAGCGCCCGTCGGACATCCCGGTGGCCGCCATGGCATCGGTGATCAGCGAGACCCGCCCGACTCCTACGCTCTGGGCCACGAACCGGTAGATCGCCGGGTCGATATGCACCCCGTCGGTGATCAGCTCCACGGTTACCCGGGTGTCCTCCATCAGTGCGATGACCGGGCCCGGTTCGCGCCGGTCGATCGGGCGCATCGCGTTGAACAGGTGGGTGCCGACGGTGGCGCCGGAGTCGATGGCCGAACGGGTCTGCGCGTAGCCGGCCTCGGTATGCCCCACCGCGACCACCACTCCGGCGGCGGTGAGTTGGGCGATGGCAGCCGGCGCGCCGGCGCGTTCGGGCGCCAGCGTCACCATGCGGATGGTGCCGTCGGCGGCGGCGAGCACCCGGTCGATCTCGTCGGGATCGGGATCGCGCATCAGCGCGGGCTGGTGCGCTCCGCAGCGGTGTACCGACAGCCACGGTCCTTCGAGGTGGATGCCCGCCAGCACACCCGCGTGCACGTCGGCGGCCAAACTGCGCACCTGCCTCAGCAATTCGGCGGGCGCGGCGGTGACCAACGACGCGATCAGCGTGGTGGTGCCGTGGCTGCGGTGCAAGGCGGCCGCCGTCGCGGTCTGCTCCGTCGTGGCGGCCGAGAAATTCGCACCACCGCCGCCGTGCAGATGGGTGTCGACGAAACCGGGCACCACGACGGCGGCCGTACGATCGGCCGGCCGCGGCGCCGGCCCGGCGCCGATATCGCGCACCGCGGCGCCGGCGATGTCGATCCAGCCGGGGCGCAACAGGTCCGCGCCGGTGAGCAGGGTGTCGGCGGCCAGGAGCACTCAGATGCCCTGCCAGTCCGGTTTGCAGCGGTAGGTTTCGCGGTAGTAGTCGGCCAGTTGCAGCCGCCGCGCCGCGGCGTCGTCGAGCAGCACCGTCACATGGGGGTGGTGCTGCAGCACGCTCGCCGGCCACATCGCACTCACCGCGCCCTCGACAAGGTGGTGCACCGCCTCGGCTTTCTGCCGACCGGTGGCCACCAGCACCAGATGCCGGGCATCGAGGATGGTGGCCAAACCCTGCGTCAGGCAGTGCGTGGGCACGGCGTCGATATCGTCGCCGAAGAACCGGGCATTGTCCGAACGTGTCTGCGCGGTCAGGGTTTTGATGCGAGTACGCGAGGCCAGCGACGAGCCGGGCTCGTTGAACCCGATGTGCCCGTCGGTGCCGATCCCGAGGATCTGCAAGTCGATCCCACCGGCCACGCGGATCGCTTCCTCGTAGGCGGCGCAGGCAGCCGGGATGTCGACGGCAAGGCCGTCGGGTCCCTGCACCGCGCCGGGCGCGAAGTCCACCCGGGACACGAACACCGTGTCGATGACATTGCGGTAGCTCTCGGGATGCTCGGCGGGCAGGCCGACGTACTCGTCGAGGGTGAAGCCGCGGACCTGACTGAAGGAGATCCGTCCTGCCGCACAACGGGTCACGAGCTCGTCATAGATGGCCAACGGTGACGACCCGGTGGCCAGGCCGAGAACAGCGTCGGGCTTGCGATCCAGCAATGCTCCGATGGCGTCGGCGGCGAGCGTGCCGATCTCGCGCGCGCCACCGACGATGATGACCTCCATCAGCGGTTCGCCACGAACAGTTCGTCACCGGCCGCGATGAGAGCGTCCAGCGCCGCGGTCACCGAGATGTTGTCCTGTTCGCGTTCGTCCATCACCACGACCGGCACAACCGGGTCGAGTCCCTTGGCCGCGACGGCCGATACGTCGAAGGTGACGACCGGCTGCCCGGCACGCACCTGCTCGCCCTGCTGCAGCAGGGTGGTGAAACCCTCGCCGTCGAGGGCGACGGTGTCCAGGCCGAGATGCACCAGCACCCCCACGTTGTCGGCGGTCAGCACCACGAAGGCGTGCGGCATCAGCTTGATCAGCCGACCACCGACCGGCGCGACGGCCGTGACGATTTCGCGCGGAGGGTCGATGGCGGCGCCGTATCCCACCATGCCCTGGGCGAACACCGGGTCGGGTACATCGCGGAGGGCCACCGTGCGCCCGGGGACCGGGGCGATCACTGTCGTCGTCATGACCTCAACACTACGAGCGTCAGCCAACATGGTCTCGGCTTCGGCTCTTCTCGTTTAAGCTCGCCGGCATGGGTGGGTCGACGAAAGCTCAAAGCAGTCCGCGAGTTCCGGGGTTCGCGCAGTTGCAGCGGCTCGGCAAGAGCCTCATGCTGCCGATCGCGGTGCTGCCGGCCGCGGGCATTCTGCTGCGGCTGGGTCAACCCGACCTGCTGGGCCGTATCGAGGCGCCGGTCATCGGGCCGTTCTTCCAGGCCATGAGCGCCGCAGGCGGCGCACTGTTCGACAATCTCGCATTGTTGTTCGCCGTCGGTGTGGCGATCGGTTTCGCGAAGAAGGCCGACGGTTCGACCGCCCTGGCCGCCGTGGTCGGCTACCTGGTGATGGACAAGGTCTTCGAAACCATGTCCCCCTTCGTGCTCGACGGGGTGCTCGACAAGGCCGGCGAGCAGGCGCAGATCAACTACAGCGTCTTCGGTGGCATCGTGATCGGCCTCTTGACCGCCTGGCTGTTCGACAAGTACCACACCATCGAACTGCCTTCCTACCTAGGCTTTTTCGGCGGCCGCCGATTCGTCCCGATCGTGGTTTCGCTGACCAGCCTGTTCGTCGCGTTCGCGATGAGCTACTTCTATCCGATCTTCGATGCCGGACTGACCGGTCTGGGTCAATTCATCGGGAGCGCGGGCGCGCTCGGCGCGTTCGTCTACGGATTCGCCAACCGGATGCTGATCCCGGTGGGCCTGCACCACATCCCGAACTCCTATATCTGGTTCCTCTACGGCGACTACGACACCCCCGATGGCGTCGTCACCGGTGAGCTGACCCGGTTCGCCGCCGGCGATCCCACCGGCGGACACCTGACCGCAGGGTTCTATCCGATCCTGATGTTCGGGCTGCCTGCCGCGGCGCTGGCCATGATCCATGTGGCGAACAAGAAGCAGCGCAAGATCGCGGTCGGCATCCTGTCGGCAGCGGCGCTGACGGCGTTTCTCACCGGCGTGACCGAGCCGCTGGAGTTCGCGTTCATGTTCGTGGCGTTCCCGCTGTACATCGTCCACGCGGTGCTGACCGGGCTGTCCCTGGCGATCGCCTACCTGTTGGACATCCATCTCGGCTTCTCGTTCTCGGCGGGCCTGATCGATCTGCTGCTGTACGGCACCGCCCCGGCGGCCAAGAACATCCCGCTGTTGATCGGGATGGGCGTGGTGTTCTTCGTCATCTACTACCTGCTGTTCCGGTTCGCGATCACACGGTGGAACATGCGCACCCCGGGCCGTGAACCCGAGGCGGAGTTCGAAGCCGAGGAGGCCGCCAACATCGGTGAGGGCGCTCCGTCCAGCACGGCGGTCACGGCCGGGGACAGCCGCGCCGAACAGGTGATCGCCGCGTTCGGTGGCCGCGCCAACCTGGTCAATGTCGATGCCTGCATCACCCGGCTGCGCATGGAGGTCGCCGACCCGACGAAGGTGGATCAGGCCAAGCTCAAGAGCCTCGGCGCGGCCGGTGTCATCGAGGTCGGCAACAACGTGCAGGCCGTGTTCGGCACAGCGGCGGAGTCACTGAAGAACGACATCAAGGACGTCTTGTAGTTCAGCGGCAGTAATCGTGGGTGGCGTATTCGAGCGCACGCCGGTACACCGGAACCAGTCCGCGATTCATCGCGACCTCGTCGATACTGGCGCCCAACTCGGCCCGGCATGTCGGCGCCTGCAGTTCGGGCCACTGCTGGGCGATCTCGCTGACCATGGTCTGGTTGAGACTGTCGATCGTGGCGCGGGTGGCCGCGAGATCCGGCGCGCTCACCGGAGCGGCCGCCGGGTCCACCTTCCAGTCGGCGAACAGGGTGTATTGCACGGACACCGTGGCGTCGATCTGGTCGCGGAACACCTCGCGGACATAGGCGGGATCGGCGCCCTGCGCTGCGGCCGCGGCGGCCACGGCGTCGAGGACCTGCGCTTCGCGCTGCGGGTCCTCGATCTGCCCGCCGCTCAGGTATTTGCTGGCGGCGACGGGCTCTGCGGTCAGCAATCGTTGCGCGGCGGCGTCGACGAGAGGGTGCAGCGGACTCAGGACATCGGCGTGCGCCACCGGGGCGGCGGCAACGATCAACGCCGCCAAGGCGATAGCGGGTCCGCGCATCATCGGCTTCCGCGTACCAGTCGACCCGGGCGGGCCCCGGTATCCACGCCGTCACGACGGGTGATGACGCCGCTGACAACGGTGGCGGCGTAGCCGGAGGCGCCCTGCACCAGGCGGTGCCCGCCGGCGGGCAGGTCGTAGGCCATCCGCGGGGCGTGCAGGGTCAAGGCGTCGAGATCGATGACGTTGACATCGGCTTTCTTACCGACTTCGATCACCCCGCGGTCGGTCAGCCCGAACAGTTGGGCGGTGTCATGGGACTGTTTGCGAATCACATACTCCAGCGGCAGTTTATCGCCGCGGTGCCGGTCGCGTGCCCAGTGGGTGAGCAGGAAGGTCGGATAGGAGGCGTCGCAGATCATGCTGCAGTGCGCCCCGCCGTCGGACAGACCGAGCACCCCGGCGGGGTGGGTCAGCATCTCGCGGATGGCGTCGTGATTACCGTCGGCGTAGTTGAACATCGGCAGCATCAGCATGTTCGACGCGTCGGCCTCCAACATCAGGTCGTACATGGCGGCCAGCACGTCCTGCCCGCGATCGGCGGCGATGGCGGCCACCGTCTTGTCGCGGGTGGGCTCGTAGTCCGGCGGTTCACCCAGCGAGTACAGCCGGTCACCGGAGTACTGTGCCAGCGCGAACATCCCGTCGAACAGCACATTCGGGTCGATCGGCAGGTCCTCTTCGGACAGGATCGCCTGCCGTACAGCGGGTTCAGCGAGTCGGGCGGCCAGTTCCTCGCGGCTGCACGACGCCTTCAACGAGCGGTAGGTGGGGCGATGGGTGAATGCGTGATGACCGGGAAAGCCCAGCAACATGCCGAACGGGCGCGCGGCGACCTGCGGGTAGAGCCGGCTCCCGGCCTGGTGCGCGGCCGCGGACAGGTCCAGTTGTTCGCGCCACAAATTGGGGTCGGCGTCGACCTGGATGAGCGCGAAGCTCAACGCGCAGTCGATCTCTTCGCCGAGCCGGCGCATCCACTCCAGTTCCTTGCGGGGCGCCACGATGTCCTCGCCGGCCGCGCCCTGGGGTGCCAGTTCGAACACCGCCCCGCCGCCGGCCGCGGTGGCCCGGCCGAGCGCGAACAGTTCGTCCTCGGCGGCGAAGGTGCCGGGGACGGGTTCGCCGTCCATTGCACGGTGCGCCAGCGTGCGCGAGGACGAAAAGCCCAGCGCCCCGGCCTCGATCGCTTCACGGACAATGCGGCTCATCGCGGCGATGTCCTCGGGGGTGGCCGGTTCGTTGCGCGCTCCGCGCTGCCCCATGGCGTAGGCGCGCACGGTGCCGTGCGCGATCTGGCTGCCCATGTCGACGGCGAGCTCGCGTCGTCCGATGACGTCGAGATACTCGGCGTAGGTCTCCCAGCCCCAGGTGATGCCCTCGGTAAGCGCGGTGCCCGGGATGTCCTCGACCCCCTCCATCAGCTCGATCAGCCACTGTTCCTGTCCGGGCCGCACCGGCGCGAAGCCGACCCCGCAGTTGCCGGCGACGATGGTGGTGACGCCGTGGCTGCTCGACGGTTCCAGCAGGTCGTCCCAGCTGACCTGGCCGTCGTAGTGGGTGTGGATATCCACGAAGCCGGGCGCGACGATCTTCCCTGTGGCATCGATGGTCTCGGCGGCCTCGGCCTGCAACGTCGGGTCACCGGTCCCGCGCCGGCGGACCTCCACGATCTTGCCGTCCGTGATCGCGATGTCGGCGGTGAACCGGTCTGCCCCGGTGCCGTCGACGACGGTGCCGCCGGTGATCAGTAGGTCCAACACGATGCACTCCCTTGGCCGGCGTCCCTTTTGACGTGTCTAACACGAGGGCCTCGACACACTAGGCAGATTCAGAAAAGTGTTCACTCCCAGCCCGCCGGGAGGACGCAGTTCAACTCCCTAGGCTCGAGATCGAACCCACGGCGCTGAATCCGAGCTGAAACCGGTTATCCACAACCCTCACCTCGATCTCGCCCCTAGGACCGGAACGTGTCAGTCCCCCCGAACACGATGGCGCCATGACACCGTTTGTGGGCAGCGAGGCCATCCGATATCGGGCCGTGACCCGGGGAACCCTCCGATCGCGATACATCAGGATCCTGCCCAATATCTACGTCCCGAAGGGCACCGAACTCGACGTAGAGGTCCGAGCCCACGCCGCCTGGCTGTGGTGCGGGCGGACGGGAGTCATCGCAGGCCGCACGGCCGCCGCACTGTATCTCGCAGCAGGCGAGGTCACCGCGGCCCCCGTCGAACTGATCGCCCTCAAGAGCAGACACCCGGCCGGCCTGCTCGTGCGCAACGAGCGCATCGCGGTCGATGAGATCACCATCCGACACAATCTCCCGGTCACCAGCCCGGCTCGTACGGCACTGGATCTGGCGCGATACGTCGACCGGGACGAAGCCGTCGAACTGATCGATCAACTCGTCCGGGCCACCCGAGTGCGCACCGAGGACATCCGGCGGCTGGCCGATCGATATCCGGGTGCTCGGGGCATCTCCGCCGCGAGGGTGACCATCATGGATATCGACGGCGGGGCACTCAGCCCTGAGGAAACCCGCGTCCGGCTCATCCTCTCCGACAGCGGGATGCGGCCGACGCACACCCGAATCCACCTCACGGACGGCTTCCGGGAGACCGTGATCGCGATGGGCTGGCCCGCCCAGAAAGTCGGCGTCAGCTGTGATTATCTTGATGCACAACGATTCCCCTACAACGCGGTGGCAACCGCGGATCTACTGCAGAACCTGGGATGGGTCGTGATCGACGTTCTTCCCGCACACGGCCCGGGGAGAATCATCGAGCGGACGCGCATGGCGTTGTGGTCACGGACCAGGAAGCGGCGGGCCGCGCCGCACTGAATTCCGGGCAGCCGCTGCGTGATGCGGAGACCTTCGGCATCCGCTACAGCGCGGCGAAGCAGGAGTCGCTGCCGCTGTCGCCGGACGGGATGGCCGCATCGGTGGACGAGAACGTACCCGTCACGCCGGTGCTGGTCACCTGCACGCTGTCGGCCTTGATACCGAGCGGGTAGTTGTCGTTGAGTTTGGTGGTCAGGTCGTCGAGGGCGGTCTGCACGACCTCCTTGCCGAACGGGCCCGTGACATCCAGGACATTCAGTGCCAGGTTGCCGCCGTCGACCTCGGGCCGCGCGGTGATGGTGGTACCGCCGGTGGCTTCCAGGATGAGGGTGCCCGCCGACGGATCGGTACGCACCTCGGTGACCAGATCTCCGACGACCGGCAGATTCTCGGCGACGGTCTGCTTGATCCCGTCCGCGGTCCAGGACAGCGTGGCGGTCACCGACCCGATGGTGCCCTTCGCGTCAACGGTCGGCTGCAGATCGATATCGCTGAGGGTGACATCGGCGGTCATGCCCTTGGCTTCCTGCACCCGGTCGCCGGTGGTGACGACCGAGATGTCGGTGTAGTGGTCGGTGAGGTATTGCCACAGGAACGGCGGCGTCACCGAGTAGGACACGTCGGCGGTGTCCTCGACCAGGCAGTCGGTGATGCTGGAGAGCACGGCGCCCGCGCGGTGCCGGGCGTAGAGCTCGGCCGCCGCCAGCCCGCCGACCAGCACCGCCACCACGATGACCGCGATCAGCACGATGCTCTGCCGGTTGCGGGTGGCCGGGGGTGGCGGTTGTATCCCGGGCGGTCGCAGCGGTGGCGCGGGCGGTTGCGGCGGCGGCGTCCGGATCTGTTGGGTCACCGGGTCGGGGGCTCGCAGCCTCTGGGTCGGCGGTTCGGGCCGCGGAATGCGCTGCGTCGGACTGAACGGATCCCCCGGTCGCTGCGCTGCCGCCCGCCGGTCCGGCCCGGGCGGTCGCGGTATCCGCCGGGTCGCCGGGTCGCGCGGCGGTTCGGGCGGCGTTGGCATCTGCCCAGTCTGCCAAATCCGCCGGCGACCGGAACCGAGGTTCCCGCCGCCGGCGCCTGACGTGCGCTTACCGCTCCGGGTGCTCACTGGCGGTGCGGTAGCGGGTCCAGAACGCGAAGGCGGCCAGGCCCGCGGCCACCGCGACGGCACCCCACACCACGAAGGAGATGATCAGCGAGATCGGGGACAGCCCGAAGGTCGACAGCGCGAAACCCGCGTAGACCAGCCACAGCAGCCGGTACACCGACCACAGCGCGGTCAGGCCGCTGACGATCGCGATGACCAGGGCCGGGGTCTTCTCGACGCGGTTGGTCAGCTCCTGGATCGGGGTGGGAATCACGTTCATGTCTGGTCCTTTCGGGGGGCGCCGCCACGATGGCGTCGTCGTGGGCCCAAGTACAGACGGGCGCATTCGCTACCGATCCCAACAATCTGGTGTTGAATTTGACGGGTGAGTAAACCCGACATCGTCATCCTGATGACAGATGAGGAACGTGTGGCGCCGCTACGAGACGCCCGAACTGTTGGCCTGGCGGCAGCGCACCCTGAATGCGCGGCGCTGGTTCGACGAGAACGGGGTCAGCTTTACCCGGCACTACACTGGGTCGCTGGCCTGCGTGCCGAGCCGCCCGACACTGTTCACCGGGCAGTACCCCGATTTGCACGGCGTCACCCAGACCGACGGTTTGGGTAAACGATACGACGACTCACGGCTGCGCTGGCTACGTCGCGGTGAGGTCCCCACCCTCGGGAACTGGTTCCGCGCAGCAGGTTATGACACCCACTACGACGGCAAGTGGCATATCTCGCACGCCGATCTGCAGGATCCGGTGACCGGGAAGATCCTGGCCACCAATGACGATGCCGGTGTCGTCGACCCGGCAGCGGTACAGGCCTATCTGGATGCCGATCCGCTCGGACCGTACGGATTCTCCGGCTGGGTGGGGCCCGAACCACACGGCGCGGCCATGGCCAACAGCGGTTTTCGCCGTGACCCACTGTTCGCCGACCGGCTCGTGGCATGGCTGCGCGACCGGTACGCACGGCGCCGCGCCGGCGACGCGGCGGCCATGAAACCGTTTCTGCTGGTAGCCAGTTTCGTCAATCCCCATGACATCGTGCTCTTTCCGGCGTGGGCTCGACGCAGCCCGCTCAAGGCCTCCCCGCTGGATCCCCCGCACGTACCGGCCGCGCCCACCGCGAATGAGGATCTGCGCGCCAAACCTGCCGCGCAGGCCGCCTTCCGCGATGCCTACTTCTCCGGTTACGGGCCGTCGGCGGCCATTGCCCGCACCTACCGACGCAAGGCGCAGGAGTACCGCGACCTGTACTACCGGCTGCATGCCGAGGTCGACGGCCCGTTGGAGCGGGTGCGCCGGGCCGTCACCGAGGGCTCCACCGATGCCGTGCTGGTGCGCACCTCCGATCACGGTGAGCTGCTGGGTGCGCACGGCGGGCTGCACCAGAAGTGGTTCAACCTCTACGACGAGGCGACCCGGGTGCCGTTTGTCATCGCCCGCATCGGCGCGAACGCAACCTCGGCGCGCACGGTGACCGCACCCACCTCGCATGTGGACCTGGTGCCGACCCTGCTCGGGGCGGCCGGGGTCGATGTGGCGGCGGTGGCGGCGGAGTTGGCGGCCGAGTTCAGCGAGGTCCATCCGCTGCCCGGCCACGATTTGATGCCGGTGGTCGACGGCGGGCCCGCCGACGAGGACCGGGCGGTGTACCTGCTGACCCGCGACAACGTGCTCGAGGGCGACTCCGGGGCGTCCGGCTTGGCGCGAGCGCTGGGCCGCGATGTGAATCCGCCTGCACCGCTCAGGATCCGAGTGCCCGCCAACGTCGCAGGCAACTTCGAAGGGTTGGTGATGCGTGCCGACGGCCGGCTGTGGAAGCTGGTGCGCACCTTCGACGACCCGGGCACCTGGACCGAGCCCGGAGTGCGCCAACTGGCCTATACCGGCCGCGGCGCCCAGCGTTACCGCAGCGATGTCCTCGACGACCAGTGGGAGCTCTACGACCTGACCGGCGATCCCGCCGAGGCCGTCAACCGCTGGGAAGACCCGTCGCTGCACGAGCTGCGGGCGCTGCTGCGCACACAGCTCAAACAGGTGCGCGCCGCCGCGGTGCCCGAGCGCAACGAGCCGTGGCCGTACGTGCGGCGCCGGCCGCCGGTGGCCTCGGCCGGACTGCTCGGGCGGGCGTGGGCGCGGTTGCGCCGCTGAGTCAGCCCTTGGCCAGCTGCACCAGGAACTCGATGGTGGCGATCGGCTGGACCTCCAGCAGCGACGCGGGTGGCTTCGGCGGGTCCACATTGAAGTCGAAGAACCTGACCGGGATGGTTCCGGCCACGTCGACCCGATCGCCGTTACGGCGGACGTCGATCTGTGCCGTCGCGGGCCGCGTGACACCGCGGATGGTCAGGTGCACGGGAACCGTGAGCGCCAACGGGCCGCCATCGTCGGGGACCGCGGCCAGATCGACGGGCATGTTCATCCTGACCGTGGCCGTCGGGTAGGTCGCCGTGTCGAGCACATCGGTACCCCGGAACCGCTCGTCACGGCCGGGGCGCCCCGATTCGATGGCGGCCACGTCGACCACGAATTCGGCCGACAACAGCCGGGACTCGTTGACCTCGGCGCCACCGGTGACGCCATCGGTGCGGCCGGTGACGTCGACCATCTCCCACAGCAACTGCTGCTGGACGCGATAGCCGACCAACGACCCCGGCTGCACGGTCCAGGTGCCGTTGACGTCGGTGGTGGCAGGTTGGGCTCCGGAGGGCAACGCCAGCACAGGTTGAGGCGGTCGTTCGACATAGGTCTTGTAGGCCCACGGCGCCGCGGCGACCGCGCCGAGAAGAACGACGGCCAAGAGACCTGCAACGACCAACCACCCCTTTTTCCGCACCGCGCCATCGTGACAAAGACCGCGGGCCTCGGGGTGATCTTGAAGGAATTGACGATGCCGCAGATTGGCGGGCTGCTCGGCAGCGCCGATCAGGTCCGGCGATTATCGGTTTCGCCACCTGGGCAAATATCATCGGGGACGAGATGAGCGACAACACCCTGACCACCGCCGACACCAAATCCGCCGCCCGCGTCACCGCCGAGGCCGCCCGGCGCCGCACCTTCGCCGTGATCAGCCACCCCGACGCCGGCAAGTCGACGCTGACCGAGGCACTGGCGCTGCACGCGCGGGTCATCACCGAGGCGGGCGCCATCCACGGCAAGGCCGGCCGGCGCTCCACGGTGTCGGACTGGATGGAGATGGAGAAGGCCCGCGGCATCTCGATCACCTCGACCGCGCTGCAGTTCCCCTACCGCGACTGTGTGATCAACCTGCTCGACACCCCCGGCCACGCCGACTTCTCCGAGGACACCTACCGGGTTCTCACCGCCGTCGACGCCGCGGTGATGCTCATCGACGCCGCCAAAGGCCTTGAGCCGCAGACACTGAAGCTGTTCCAGGTGTGTAAGCACCGCGGCATCCCGATCATCACGGTGATCAACAAGTGGGACCGCCCGGGCCGCCACGCGCTGGAGTTGATGGACGAGATCCACCAACGCATCGGGCTGCGCACCACCCCGCTGACCTGGCCGGTCGGTATCGCCGGGGATTTCCACGGCGTGCTGGACCGCCGCAAGGGCCACTACATCCGGTTCACCCGCACCGCCGGCGGCGCCACCGCCGCCCCCGAGGAACATATCCCGGCCGAGGACGCGCCGGCGGCCGCCGGCACCGACTGGGAGACCGCGGTCGAGGAATCCGAACTGCTCTCGGCCGACGGGTCCGACTTCGACCCCGCTACCTTCCGCACCGGCGAATCCTCGCCCGTGCTGTTCACCTCGGCGGCGCTGAACTTCGGCGTCAACCAGCTGCTCGATGTGCTGGTGGAACTGGCGCCCTCCCCCGGGCCCATCGTCGACGTCAACGGGGTACCCCGGCCGGTCGAGTCACCGTTCAGCGCATTTGTGTTCAAGGTGCAGGCCGGGATGGACTCCTCGCACCGTGACCGGATCGCCTACGCCCGGGTCTGCTCGGGCACATTCGAGCGCGGCGACGTGCTGACCCACGCCGGCACCGGAAAGCCGTTCGTCACCAAGTACGCGCAGTCGGTGTTCGGCCAGCAGCGCTCCACCCTGGACGACGCCTGGCCCGGTGATGTGATCGGCCTGGCCAACGCCGCGGTACTGCGCCCCGGGGACACGCTGTATCGCGATGTGCCCGTACAGTATCCGCCGATCCCCAGCTTCTCCCCCGAGTACTTCTCGGTGGCGCGCGGCACCGATCCCAGCAAGCACAAGCAGTTTCGCAAAGGAATCGAGCAGCTCGACCAGGAGGGCGTGGTGCAGGTGCTGCGCTCGGACCGCCGCGGTGAGCAGGCCCCGGTGTTCGCCGCGGTTGGCCCCATGCAGTTCGAGGTGGCCCAGCATCGGATGGCCACCGAGATCGGCTCCCCGATCGCGCTGGAGTCGCTGCCCTACCAGGTGGCGCGCATCGTCGACCCCAAGGACGCCGAGTTCATGAACAAGCAGGTCTCTGCCGAGGTGTTGACCCGCAGCGACGGGGTGATGCTGGTGCTGTTCTCCACGCCGTGGCGGCTGCAGGGCTTTCAGCGGGACAACCCGGACATCGAGCTCCGGTCGTTGGTGGCTACCGCCGAGGATTGAGCCGACCCCGCCGAGGCACCGCGCTCATTCGCTGCCCACCGATGCGCGGAGCAGCGGGTACGGCAGCTCGATGCCGTTCTCGTCATAGGCCCGCAGGATCTCTCGCCGCAACCTGCGCTGCACCGACCACTGCGCACTGGGCTTGGTCTTGAGCGTCAGCCGCAGGGTCACCTGATCCGGGGACACCGACTGCACGCCGAGCATCTCCGGTTCGCCGATCACCTTGGCCGCGATGGTCTCGTCCTTGATGGCCTCGCGGGCGGCCTGCAGCGCCACCCGCTCGGCGTCCTGCATGTTCGCGGTGGGCGCTACCGGCACCTCGACCCGGGCGACCGCGTAGTCCTGGCTCATATTGCCGACCCGGGCGATCTCACCGTTGCGGACGTACCAGAGGGTGCCGTCGATATCACGCACGGTGGTGACCCGCAGGCCGACCGACTCAACCTCGCCGATGGCCTCGCCGAGGTCGACGACATCACCGACGCCGTACTGGTCCTCCAGCAGCATGAACACACCGGTGACGAAATCACGGACCAGGTTCTGCGCGCCGAAACCGATCGCCAGCCCGACCACACCAGCCGAGGCGATGAACGGTGCGATGTTCACCCCGAACACGTTGAGGATGGTCAGCACCACCCAAACCAGCAGCACGATCGAGACCGTCGATTTCAGCACCGAGCCGATGGTCTGCGCGCGCTGCTGGCGGCGGACGGCGACCTTGGCCGCGTTGGCAGAACCGGTGCGTTCACGCAGACCGCGCAGCAGCGGCGCCCTCTTCGAGGGGCTCTCCCCGGCGTCGGGCTGGGCCTCGGCGACGATCTTGGGGTTTCGCCCGGTGGTGGCGCGGTCGATGGCGCGGTGGATCAGATATCGCGCGATCAGCGCGATGATCAGGTACACGGTGACTCGAATGGGCACTTCCACCAACCAGTGCTTGTTGGTGTCGGTCCATTCGAAGGCAACGTTGTACACATCCATGCTTTGGACGGTACCCACTATGAGGGGAGGGTCAACCCGGCCCACGCCGGCATGCGCTTGCCTACCTGGCGGGCTGCGGTGTGTGCGCCTGTGCCAGCGCCAGCACGTCCTCCGCCGACGGCGGGCTGGACGGATGATAGGACAGGCACCACGGCGCCACGACGCGGTGAAACGCCTCACCCTCGGTGGCCAGATAGAAGTGGCCGGCCCGCAGCCGGCTGATATCGGGCACCAAACCGCCCTTGGCCCTGGCCATTTCCTCGGCGGTGCCGATCTGCACCGGCGAGTTCAGCAGCCCGTAGAACTGGGTGGTGGCGTTACCGGGGATCCGGTTGTGCAAGCCCTTCGGTGACTGGGTGGCGAATACCAGGCCGAGGCCGTACTTGCGGGCCTGCGAGGCCAGCGCCAGGGTGCTGCGGGTGCTGGCCGTGGTGCCGCGCGAGGGGGCCAGCGTCTGCGCCTCGTCCATCACCAGCAGTCCGCCCAGCGGCCGCTCCCCCGCCGGGTTGCGTTTGATCCAGGCGAACAGCGCCATCTGCAGCTGGTTGACGAAGCCCTGGCGCGCCTCGTCGGATTGCAGGCCGATCATGCTGATCACCGATACCCGAGCGCGTTTGCCCTCGGTCGGGGTGAGTAGCACGCCGGGGTCGACGGGTTGTCCGGCGCCGCCGAACATCGGGTCGTTGACCATCGCGGCGCGCAGGTCCTGAGCCAGGTCGGCGGCGATGCGCCGGCCGTCGGCCAAATTGCTGACGCCGTCGGGCAGGTCGGCGAGCATGTCGACGAACCCACCCAGGGTCGGGGCGGGCTGGCGGCCGTACTGCTGCAACGCTTCCCGCAGCACCGCCCGGGATCGGTTGGCCTTCTGCGTCTGCCCGGCAATCAGCGCGCGCGGTTCCAGTGCCGCGCAGGCCGACTCGACGGCGTCCTGATATTCGTCGCGGTCGTCGATCACGCTCGGAAAATCGGGCAACGGCTGGAACGCCAGCGGGCGGCCGTTGGCGCGCCGAGGCGTCCAGATGACGACTTCGGTGTTCTGCAGATAATCCTGGGCGCGGACGTCGTCGGAGGGCCGCCAGCCGTTCGGCAGCTCCGGCCACGCGCTGCCCAGGCGGGACAGATCGTTGTTGGGGTCCAACACGATCGAGGACACCCCGCGCAGCGCACATTCCTCGACGAGGCGGCGGATCAGCACCGTCTTACCCGACCCGGAGCCGGCGAAGATGGCAGTGTGCTTGCGCAGCAAAGACAGATCGACCGCGACGGTTTCGTTGGTGTGCAGGTCGACACCCAGCGGGATCTGGGTGTCGGACACCTGGGTTTCGGGCAGCGGTTCCGCTTCCGGCGCGGGTTCGGGTGCGGGGATGTCGACGGCGGACGGCGCTTCGAACTCCAGCGCCTGCTGCAGCAGCGTTATTCCGTGCGCGGGTCGGCGTTCGCGCAGCCAGTCGGTCAGCCCAGGCGCGTCCTCCGCGATCAGGTCACGCAGCGCGGCCATGGTCCGGATGTCGTCGTCGGACAGCGCCAGGGTGCACCCGCCGGCGGCCTCGACCTCATCGACGAGGCTCTGCGTCTTCGGGCCGCTGGGCCATGGCTGGTTGCGCAGCAGGAACAGTTTGCGCCGGTCCGATCCGGAGCCCAGACCCGTTGCGGCGTAGGCCTTCTTGATGCGGTTCTGAGCGGCGACGGCGTTGGTGGCGCCGACGGCACGAAACGCCCAGTGCCGCTCGTCGTCGGTGGCCGAGTCGATGGTCTGGCGCAGCCTGGCGTGCAACACCACATGCGAACCGGGCGGCGGATCGCACTTGTAGGACTGGTCATCGCCGTGTTCGACGATCCAGGCGGCCAGGGCGGCGTTGAGCAGGGCGGGCACCGCGGTGTCCTCACCGTCCTGATCCAGCGCCGCGGCGGTGACCGCGCGGGAGCGATATTCGGCGAAGCGCCGGTCGATCGGTGAAGTGTCAATCGTGGTGTCCGGCTGGGGATCCGACGGTTTCGGCGCCGCCCCGAAGCGGGTGATCTCGATGACCTCGCGGCGCTGCAGGCAGTCGCGCACGTGCTTGTCGGCGCGGATCAGCAGCTGGCGCGGGGTGTGGCCGGCGGCGCCGTCGAATGCCGCGGGCAGGATCGGCCAGCTCGGGTACGGCGGGGTGAAGCCCACCGAGGCGTAGCTGGCGGCGAACCGGCGTTCCAGGATGGCGCGGCCGATATCGGCGCTGGGCAGCGGTGCCAGCGGCGCGGTGACCCGGAACCGGTCGGAGACGCTGGCGGTGGCGTGGTCACGGATGCGTTCCCACGCCGAGGGCAGGCAGGCCACGACGGCGACGGTGCGCCGCATGGTTTGACGCAGCGACATCAGCCCGTGCGCGACCTGCTCGAGCACGCCGTCGGCGTCGGGTCCGGCCTCGTCGGTACGCGTCGAGGTCTGCGCGAGCAGGGTGTCGATCTGGTCCAGCGCGAGCACCGCGGGCCCGGCCAGCGCGGTGAGCCGGGCGATATCGCGCACGCACTGCTGCGCGGACGGGCTGGTGCCGCGCAGCCGCCAGGCCTGGCGGTCCTCGGCGCCGACTTCCTCGCTGGCCTGCAGGTAGGCGTCGCCGATATCGCGGGCGCCAAGGTCGTTGGCGGCCAACAACACCAGCGCACGCAGCGTCTGGTGGCAGTCGCGGACATCGCGCCGCACCTTGGCCAGCGTGTTGACGAAGTCGTCGAGAACTTCGGGTTCGAGGTCCTCGTCGCCGATGATGGCGCGGCGGTCGGCGCGGGAGACGTGCGCGATGGAGGACAGCTCCCACAGCAGGTCCTTGAGCTGGGTTTCGCGGTGCTCGCCGGGGCGACCGAGGCTTTCCAGGACGCCGCTGCGCACCGATTCCCAGAAGCTGGCGGCATCCAGCAGTTCGACGACGAAGAAGAACCCGCCGCCGGTCTGCACGCGTTGGCGGATCTGGCCGAGCAGGTGGGTCTTGCCCGAGCCGGCCTGCCCGCGGATCGCCACGCCCAGCGGGGCGGTGTCGGGGTCGCGCAGCGCATCGCCGAACGCCTCCATGACGTCCTCGATGGCGCGTTCGTTGAGGCCGTCCACGTGAGTGGCCTGCGGGCGCCACAGATCGTCGCTGGTGGGCGCCCAGGTGAGGCGAAGCGCGGCGAGCGCGTCGCGATGTGCTTGCTGCATTAAGCCTCGATGCTAATCAGATGCTTGGCCTGATTGCCGACTTCCAGCGCGGCGGCGCGGTCTGCCGAGGTGAGGACCTTCTGGTTTTCCTCGGGGATGAGGCTGATGGCGCCGGTTCGGTACAGCTCGCCGAGCGCGTCGTCGATATCGGTGCGGGGCAGGTCATCGAGCTGTGTGCGCAGTTTCCTCAGGGCGACCCAGGCGCCGGGGCGGGCGGCCAGGGCGGTGTAGGCGTCGCGGATCCGGTCGGCGGGGCTGCTCGGCGTGTCGGGCCAGAACACCTCGGCCAGACTCAGGTCGGCGCGGCGCAGGTAGCGCTGGACTCCGTGGAGCACGGTGGCCAGCGTTTTGGCCGGGCCGGTGGCGCCCACCGGCGGGCCGGCGCCGAGAATGTCGCGGCACACCCGCCAGCCGCGGTCGGTGAGCTCGTGCACGAAACGCCCACCGGCGCGTTCGGATTCGATCAGGCCGAGGCTGTTCAGCTTGTCGCGGCCGGCCTTGTCGAGTCGCGGGCCCAGCGCGATCAGGTCGGGGTTGGGCACCGGGCGGGCTTCGGCCATCAGGACCAGCAGCACGGCGCGTTCGGTGCCGGTCAACTCGGCCGGGGTGACACTCACGGCTTACAACGTAGCGGGATGTCTGTGGCCCGTCAGATCGAGCGGCTGCTCAGTTGAAGCGGCCGATGATCGGGATGCGGTCCAGGATGCGGTCACGCAGCCGGGGCTCCTGAACGGGCGGCACCGAGGGCGGCGGTGGTGCGGGCGCGGCTGCCGGGGGTGGCGGTGGTGCGGGCGCGGCGGCCGGCGGCGGTGGTGCGGGTGCGGCGGCCGGCGCCGGGGCGGCCGGGGCGATGTTGAGGGTCCTGGCCATTTCCCGCGACGCGCGCTGCGGCGGCGGGGTGACCGGCGCTGCGGGCGGCGGCGGCGCTGCCTCCGCGACGGCCACCGGCCGCGGCGGGGGTTCGGGCGCCCGCGGGGCGGTCAGCGCGACCGACAGCGACACCACGAACACGACGGCCGCGGAGCCGGCTGCGACGGCCAGCGCACCGACGCGGGTGATGCGCTTCTTGGGTTCCGGGGCATCGGGTGCGTTGGCCGCGATCGCGGAGGCCAACGCCGCGCCGCGGGTGAGCGCGAAGTCGGCCTGGGTGGCGGTGATGACCGGGCGGTCGGTTTCCTCGGAGACGGCGGCGACCAGGTCGTCGGGGTCCTGCGAGCCCAGGATGTAGACGGCGTCGGGGCTGGGGCGGGCGGCGCGCACGATGGCGCGCACACGGTCGTTGAGGGTGGCGGTGTCGACGTGGTCGATGCTCTCGACGTGGATCTCGTGCCCCTCGACGGTGGCGACGACGGCGCCGTCGGGTTCGACGACGCAGATGACGGCGAAGTCGTGGCCGGCGATCTCGGCGATGCCGCGGGCCAAGGCTGCGGTGGCCTCGACATCCCGGACGGCGACGACGGGTGCGCCGCCGGCGTAGGCGTCGAGGGCTTCGCGGACCTTGACGGCCTCGGTTTCGGCATCATGTGACCACGTGATGCCGACGGCGCGCAGGTCGGCGTCGGCGGGGAGTTCAGCCAGAAAGTCCTCGATGTGGTCGGCGTCCACGATGGCGCGGTCGATCGGCTGGCCCTCGCCGGTGTCGCCGTCGACCAGCTCGCCGTGGATGTCCTTCGATGTCACCGAAAGGCCCAGTACGAGGCTCATTGGGGTCCCCCTGATCCGTCGTCTCTTGGGGTCGAGGTTACCCGGGGTGCCTGGGTTTATTCGGGTCAGCGGGTAGTGACCGGGTAAATCACCGTGTCGAGGTGATATCGGTGTGCGCGAAGTCGCCGCCAACGTACAACAGTGGTTCCCCAGTGACGTCAGCGAGTGCGTACGAATAGCAGTCACCGAGATTGAGTCCGGCCGGGTGGCCGCTGCCGCGGCCGAAGTCGCGATAGGCCCGTGTTGCACGTGCCGCCTGCTCAGCATCGAAAGGCACTGTCTCGATGCCCAATTGGTCGATCAGGCGCTCGACGCGACGGAAGTCTTCGGGCGCCATCCGTCGCATCAGCACGGCCGAGATCTCGACCAGCGAGGCTGCCGAGATTCTCGCCGCAGGCGCGTCCAGAATCGCATCGACGAGCCGGTCGCGTTCGGGTTCGTTGAGCGCCATGGCCACTATCGCGCTGGTGTCGACGATCACACCGGCAGCCCTTGGTCGTCGTACAGCTGCTTCTCGTCGGCGCGGATCTGGGACATCTGCCGCGCAGTCATCGATTTGTCCAGTTCGACCAGGAGTTTGTCCACGTTGGCGCGGCGTGCATCTCGACCTGTTCCGGCGTCGACCTCAGCGAGCTTGGCGCGTACCGCCTCTTCGACGGCGCTGGTTTGGCTGAGCCCGGTGCGTCGAGCAAGTTCACGCACGAGCTCGACCGTCCGCTCGTTCTTGATGTTCAGACTCATGGTAGAAATCTACCTCTTCATGGTAGAAAGGTCGACCTCGATGCCTACGCCGTCATCTCGGCAACGCGCCGAAACTCCGAGGCAAAACCCTCGGCGATCCCAGCAGCACGGCGGCGGTGTTCGTCAATTGGGCGCTCTGCCCCGCCACCCTGCCGATCACCGGCCGACCAACTGGTGCTGGACCCAGTCCCAGTCGATCCGCTCCTGCTCCAGACGTACCCCCTGAGCCAACCGGTCCTCCACCAGTTCTGCGTAGAGTTCCTGCTCCGCGGGCGTAAGCCGGGTAAGAACCGACTTCGCCGGGCGCTCCTCGATCCCCCAGCGGTCGCGATGCGCCAGCAGCGTGCCACGGTCCATCAGTACCGAGCGCGCCTCCGGTAGCCACGCCCGGAGCCGGTCGAGAATGGCAAAGCCGTGAGTGTCGATGTCTCCCCAGTAGACGACGTCGACGCCGTACAGCCATGGCAGCCGGCCTACGTTGTCGACGTCAAAACCTCTGCCCCACAGCACCACACCGTGCGCGGGCACAGTGACACTCGGTACTGCCCGCTGCTCTAGCTGGGCGCTGCGGTCGATCCGTGTCCACGGATGCTAAGCTATCACTGATATCGGGAGGTCAGACAGCATGGCGGACGTTTTGATCAGGGGCCTGTCGGATGCCGCGGTGGCGCACATTGATGCCGCCGCCACAGCTCAGGGACTGTCGCGCCAGGAGTACCTCCGCCGCCGATTCGAAGCAGAGCGGTCGAACGCACAGCCACATGGCCGCCTGACGCTCGACGATATGCGACGTGCGGCGGCCGCTGCGGCAGATCTCGACGACCCCGACGTGATGGAACACGCGTGGCGATGACCACCTGGCTCATCGACAAATCGGCGTACACCCGCATCGCGGATTCACCCGATGCCGAGATCTGGATGCAACGCATCGAACGCGGATTGGTCCGCATCAGCACCATCACGCGCCTTGAAATCGGCTATTCGTTTCGTACCGCCGCGCAAGCGCGGTCTGAGATCGCGGCGCCGCCCCTCTCGCTTCTGCCAGTCGAATACCTGACCCCTGCGGTCGAGGACCGTGCCGTCGAGCTTCAACTGTTGCTGGCCGATCGTGGTCAGCACCGTGCACCATCGATTCCCGACCTGCTCATTGCGGCCGCGGCGGAAATGGCAGCGCTGACGGTGCTTGCCGTCGACAAGGACTTCGACCTGATCGCTCGGGTCTCCGGACAGTCCGTCGAACGACTACGCCTCACAAACAGCTGACCCGCAGCTCAGCGAACCAGAGAGGGGAGGTCATCACACTTCCCTGCAGTGGGAACTCACCGACCGAGATTCGGCTTCCACGTACCGGCGACGTGCTCGACGATGCGCTCGGCCATGTGATGTGCCTCTTTTTGCATCTCCGGCGGGATAGCGAACGGTTACGATCCGTCCGCCTGCCAGCCGTTTAGTGACACTAAGTAGCGCCAGCGCGGCCGCGGGGGCGCGGTAGGCGTGAATCACCCAGCCAAAGGGATCGTCAGTCTGCCGACGCGATCCGCTGTCGAAGTTCGTCGCGCCGCCCGATGATCCATTCCCGGCGGGTGGAGACCAGATAGTCCGGCGATCCGAGTTTCACATCGGAGAAGTCCGACGGAAAACCCCCGGCCCGCAGCATCACCTCCCCGCGCTGGGATGGGCTGCTCTTGATATCGAAGTACCGCACGATATCCGAGGCGCGCAGCCCGGTTCCGAGATCGAACACTCCGTTCGCCTTGCCGGCGATCCACACCACGGCCGCTGCCGCGGTTTCCACGCGACCTTTGCGCCGGAACACCTGCGGAGCGCGGGACGCCACGCGAGCCAGTACCCGTCGGCACACCGTGCGGTACTCGACGTCGAGCAGCGCATCGCAGCACCGGTCGGTCAACTCGAGCACCTCGGCGACGCGGGTGTCGATGTCATCAGGGATGCGCGACCAGTCGAACGGCTCGTCGGGCAACGGTGCGGTGTCGAGTGCGTCCAACTGCTCATGACCGCCGACTCCCCTTGCCAGGCCGTCCAATTCCAGCTCCGCGAACCAGTTCGGTTCGAACGACTCGTCGAGCTCGTGCGGATCGAATCCGAAGGCACCGAACGACTGCCGGGGTGCAGCGATCGCCCGCAGATACTCGGGGGTCCAGGCATCGATCGCGTTCAAGGTCTGGTCTGTGAGGTCCGCCCGCACACCCGATTCACCGTGCGCGAAAGCCACGAAGGCCCGTAGCAGCGCGGGCGCCAAAGCCAGGTACTCGGTGGCGGCGATGACCTTGCGGGGCAGCCAGTCTGCAAGAAGAATTTCGACACGCACGTCGCTCCAGCGCAACGGGTCACCCGGCCCGTAGTCGGTGGCGTACCAGAGTATCGAGCCCAGCAGTCCGCGATGATCGGCGTCGTCGAAAGCGCGGCCCGACAGGGAGCCGAAGAATCGGTCGGCGAGCAGATCAAGCTTGTCCGTGTTCCATTGCGGGCGTTGATAACCGGCTCCGCCGGCCGGCAGTGTGCGGGTGATCCACTCGACCAGCGGGCGGCAGGCCGGCCAGGACTCGGTTTCCAGCGGCGGGAAGGTGCGAGCCGCCATGTCGATCGCGGATTCGATCCAGGCGCGGGCATCGGCGAGGCTCAATTCCTCCCACGTCGTGTCCGGATCATCGTCGAGGCTCCGATACTGGCCGACGATGTACTCGATGGATTCGGGAATCACGAAGGCGTCCTTGACCAGTTGCCCCATGTTGTGGTCGACGTAGACGACGCAGGTGGTCTCGTAGGCGCCCGCCACCCGCGCCCCGACCATGATGTTGTCGCCGTCACCGAGGATGTGCGTCATGCGGACAGCGCGGTACGCCGACGTCCGGTCGAGCCGGCTCAGCCAGTCCGGTGTGGTGTGATCCCGGGTGGCCAGTTCCCGTCGGATCCGTGCCCGGAGGATCTCGTCGTCGGCGAGGGCGGCGATGACGGCCAGTAGTGCGGTGGTCTCCGGCACCTGCACGTCGATGAACATCGCCGCCAACTCTTCGCGGCTCGGCCCGTCGGGAGCGTCGAACGGATGCTCCTTGCGGCGGGGATCCACTGCGGTCAGCAGCATGCTTACGTAGCTGAGCAGGTGCAGTGGGTCGGGATCGGTCATCGCCGCGCGCACCGAACCCATCAGGTCGGGTTCGGCCGGCGCACCGCCGCGAGGGCGCTGGGACTTCGACATGTACTCACCGTACGACGCCACGGACTGGTCTTCCGGCACCAAGTACCGCTTCGTCAGTCGCCGCGTGCCTGCTCGATCTGGTTCTTGATCTCCCGGTAGGCCTGCACGCGCGCCATGACCGCCTCGACCGCCGAGTCCGTCGGCGTGGCATCCGGTGTGGCCTCGATGCCGTAGAGCATCGCGCTGAGCTCGCCGTGCAACTCGGCTCGCTGCTCGGCGACGCGGGCATCCCGGCGCTCGGTGCGCAGCGATTCGTCGATGCGCTGCGCCTCTTCGGCGCACTTGGCGATCAGTTCGACCCGCTCGATGGCGGTGTGTTCCAGGTTCGCGATGGTGGTGCGCGCCTCCGCGAGGAGCTTGCGGTCATCGGCGCTCGGCTTGTCCAAGGCCGACAGCTTGCCGGCGACCGCGCGCAGGGCCTGTGCTTTCGCGAAGCCGTCGGCAATGCTTTTGACGTCGGTGCTGAAATCGACATCGCCCAACCATCCGGCGCGCGCCGCCTCGGTGACGGCCACCTGTTTGACCGAGCGCAGCGCAGACTCCATCAGCACAGCATTCTGCGGCCCGAGCATGTCGATGCGCGCCTGCTTCTCCCTGCGCTCCCACTCCACGCGTTCCTGCTTGGCGGCGGCCGCCTGCGCCGCGCGTTCTCTGCGTAGACGTTCCTGCTCCTCGACGCGTCTCTTTTCCGCAGCGTCAACCGCTTTGGAGACCAGCCAGATCATCAGGATGAGGGCAGCGATGGCACCGAGGGTGATCCAGACCTCCTTCGGCACCGCCGCGATGAGCACAACGATGACGACAAACCCGACGCCCACGCCACCGGACCCACCGGATGAACTCTTGCTCACCGCTCCGCTCCATTCACGATTGGCTGCGACGGACGTGTGCAAGCCAGCCGGACAGAATGACAGCGGGCACCGACAAGTGCCCGCCGGTTTCAGTTCGATGCGTTGCATCGTGCGGGTTCGGTCAGACACCGCAGTAACGTCGGGAAAGTCAGCGATGCCCTTACATTGGTGGTGGCTGTGCACGGTTACTTCGTCAAAAGGTGGACCACACGCGAAGGAACATTTGGGCAGCCGCCTGGAGCGTTCCGGCCGGATGGGGGCTGGACCGCGGACAGGGTCACGGGGGCGCTGTCGTCGGGTCAATTGTGAGAGTGCGTTCCGAGGTCACGCCCGTGGCACTGTTGATCTGTGTGGTCCCAGGACATAGCTGACAAAACGTTGCCGGGACATGGTTACCGCTTCTGCGGGCGGTGAGCGTTGAAGT
>JAKJHY010000006.1 GCA_021648845.1 Mycobacterium sp. MBM
ATCTGCTTGGACGCCGCACGCGGGCTCAGATTGCAGGCCGCGGCCACCGCGGCCTGCGCCCACGCCCAGCCGTCGATCACCTGATGGGCGTGGGCGTCGTCCTCGTCGTCGCAGTGGCGGGCGATCACCTCGCCGATCAACGCCAACCGCTGCGCAGCCGCGGCGGCCTCGGTCCGGGTCGCATCCGACACCGCCGAGATGAGCGCCTCCTCACCCATCCCCGCCAACGCGAAGCTATCGAACATGTGTGCGATACTACCGGGCTGCACCGACACGAGAGGCGGGAGTTTTCCGCCGGCGGCAGAACGAGGGGGCGCCGAATCCGGGGAACAAAAAACCGCCTGGCCGAGCCCACAGCGAAAGCTGAGGTGTTCAGTCAGGCGGTTTCAATGCGCTCGGGCAGGCGCGGGCGGCGCGTGGCAACTCGGCCCGGCCCGTGAAGCCGGTTAACGTGCGGCGGTCAGACCGCTGCAGCGAGATCCGGGAACTGCTCGGAGGTGTCACCCTCCACCAGGACGTCCCCGTGGTAGAGGGCGTCGAAATCAACCTTGATGACATCTGCGTTGGTGTCGTCGATCCACATAGTGAGCAGCGTATGGGTGCTGATTAAGAGATCATTGAGCCCAAGCTCGGAAATTCGTGGCAATTCTTACTGCCGGGTAGGTTTAAGCTGCTGTAGAGCTGGTAACGGCGCTTTCGCCAATTGTGGAAAGTGCTCATGAACTGCGGTTATACCATCAGCCCGAAGCGGTGGCGCGGGCGCTGAAAGTTTGCCGGAACCCCCGGTACGGTCACATCTGCCAGCAAATTCTTACTCATCAGTAGCGTGACCACGGTGTGTCGCTGTGACCAATGTGACAAATGAGACTGTTGTTGCCAATGGGGTTAACTCGCCAATGAACCGGAAGGTTCACCGGCTCGTGTCATCTGCAGTGTCATCGGCCATTGACGGCGTCACTTATCGTTGTTAACTTAACGCCGATAACCGTCGGAGGGATAACCCATGCTGGATCGAATCGCCCGACTCGCGATCGCCGCTCCACGACGTGTCCTGGCCGTGGCCGCGCTCATCATGGTCGGTGCCGCGATCTTCGGCATTCCGGTCGCCAAGACACTGTCCGCCGGCGGCTTCCAGGACCCCACATCGCAATCCGCCCAGGCGGCCACGCTGCTCGCCGAGAAATTCGACCAGGGCGATATGCAGTTGATCTTCACCCTGACCTCCGACGAGGGGGCCACCGGTCCGGCCGCCACCGCGACGGGTACCGAGATCGTCAAGGCTCTCGAACAGTCCCCGCACGTCGCGCAGGTCACCTCGGCGTGGACCGCGCCACCGCCGGCGGCCGCCGAACTGATCAGCAAGGACAAGAAGTCCGGGCTGGTCGTCGCCGGCATCACCGGCGGTGAGAACGACGCGCAGAAGTACGCCAAGACGCTCTCGGATCAACTCGCCCATGACCGCCCTGGGGTCACCGTGCGGTCCGGTGGGTCAGCGATGGTCTACGCACAGATCAACGCGCAGACCGAACGGGACCTGCTGCGCATGGAGGCCATCGCCATCCCGCTGAGTTTCCTGGTCCTGGTGTGGGTGTTCGGCGGGTTGGTGGCCGCCGCCGTGCCCATGGCCGTCGGCGGCATGGCCATCCTCGGCTCGATGTCGGTGCTGCGGCTCATCACCTTCACCACCGACGTGTCGATCTTCGCGCTCAACCTGTCCATCGCCATGGGCCTGGCCCTGGCCATCGACTACACGCTGCTGATCATCAGTCGCTATCGCGATGAACTCGCCGACGGCGTCCCGCGCGAACGCGCACTCATTCGCACCATGGCCACCGCCGGACGGACCGTCCTGTTCTCCGCGACCACCGTCGCGCTGTCCATGGTGGCGATGCTGCTGTTCCCCATGTACTTCCTGAAATCCTTCGCCTACGCCGGAGTGGCCACCGTCGGTTTCGCCGCACTCGCCGCGACGGTGGTCACGCCGGCGGCGATCTGGCTGCTCGGCGACCGGTTGAACGCCCTCAACGTGTTCGGCAAGGACCGAACGGCCAAGCCCGTCGCGCAACAGTTCTGGTACCGCTGGACGCACCGCGTGATGGCCCGTGCCATCCCGCTCGGGCTGACCGTCGTGGTCCTGCTGCTCGTGCTCGGAGCGCCGTTCCTCGGCGTGCGGTGGGGATTTCCCGATGACCGGGTGCTGCCGCCGTCGGCGTCGGCGCACCAGGTGGGGGATCAGTTGCGCGACGATTTCGTCGACAATTCGGCGACCGCGGTCACCGTCGTCATTCCCGACGCGCAGGGACTCACGCCCGGCGATTACGAGCGATACGCCGCCGAGCTGTCCCGGGTGCCGGAGGTGAGCGCGGTGTCGGTGCCGACCGGCAGCTTCACCGACGGCGCCAAGACCGGTCCACCGGTGGCCGGGGCCGGGATCGCCGACGGCAGCGCGTTCCTCACCGTCAGCAGCACGGCCCCGCTGTTCTCGGACGCCTCGGAGCACCAGCTCGACGCACTACACGCCATCGAGGGTCCGGGCGGGCGCACCGCGCAGCTCACGGGCATCGCCCAGGTCAATCGGGACAGTGTCGAGGCCATCACCGACCGGCTGCCCTGGGTGCTCGGGCTGATCGCCGTCATCACCTTCGGGCTGCTCTTCCTGCTCACCGGGAGCATCGTGCTGCCGGTGAAAGCCATTGTGCTGAACATTCTTTCGCTGACAGCTGCCTTCGGTGCGTTGGTCTGGATATTCCAGGAGGGCCATCTTTCGGCCCTGGGCACCACCCCGACCGGCACCCTGGTGGCCAATATGCCGGTACTGCTTTTCTGCATCGCGTTCGGGCTCTCGATGGATTACGAGGTGTTCCTGCTCGCCCGGATCCGGGAGAACTGGCTCGCATTGCGCGCCGCCGGCGGGGATGCTCCGCGACACCTCAACGACGAAGCAGTGGCCCTGGGGCTGGCCCGCACCGGGCGGGTCATCACGGCCGCTGCCTTGGTCATGTCGATCTCGTTCGCGGCGTTGATCGCAGCCGAGGTGTCCTTCATGCGGATGTTCGGTCTCGGACTCACGCTGGCCGTCCTGGTCGATGCCACTCTGGTGCGCATGGTGTTGGTACCCGCCTTCATGCACGTGCTCGGTGGCTGGAACTGGTGGGCCCCCAAACCGCTGGCCCGGCTGCATGATCGGATCGGCATCGATGAGTCCGGCGATGCGGGGGCGGAGCGTCCCGCGCCCGCGCCCGCATCGGTGACGGACACTGTCTGACGTGTCTGCCCAACAACAGCGGCGTCGCCGCTCCGCACGCGGCTCCGGAGAGCGGTTACACGACGAGATCCTGGACGCGGCCACCGAGTTGCTGCTGGAGACCGGGCACGCCAAATCGGTGTCCATCCGGGCGGTGGCCCAGCGGGTCGGCGTGACGTCACCGTCGATCTACCTGCACTTCGCCGACAAGGATGCGCTGCTGGACGCGGTATGTGCACGCTATTTCGAACGGCTCGACGAGGAGATGCAGCGGGTGGCCGCCGGCCAGACCTCCACCATCGAGGTGCTGCGTGCCCAGGGCTTGGCCTACGTGCGCTTCGCCAGACAGACCCCCGAGCTGTACCGCATCGCGACGATGGGCGAGGGCAGCCCCGGCAGCGACGTCGATATCACCTTGGCCAGTTCGGCTTTCGTGCACATGCGCACGACTATCGAGGCACTGATGGCCGAGGGCGTATACCCGCCCGGCGATGCGACCGCCGCCGCCCTGGAACTGTGGACCGCCGCGCACGGTGTGGCCGCCCTGCTCATCGCCAAGCCCTACCTACCGTGGGGAGATGTCGAACAGTTCACCGACCGCGTGTTGCGGTCGATATGCTGCGGGCACATCGCGACGGGTTATATCGGCCTCGACGTGGGCCCCACCGAGGCTGTCGAGAAACTCAAGGAGCTCAAGACATGAGCGATATGGACAACCCCTTCTTCGCCCGGCTGTGGAAGACGCTTTCCGGGCACGAGCCGGAAACGCTGCGACAGCTCAGGACGGCCAACCTCGCAGGGCTGGCCGGGCGCGTCTTGGAGGTCGGCGCGGGGACAGGTACCAACTTCGCGCTGTACCCGGCCGCTGTGACCGAGGTGATCGCGCTGGAGCCCGAGCGGCGGCTGGCCGAAGTGGCCCGCCACGCCGCCGCCGCGGCGCCGGTGCCGGTGACGGTCAGCACCGCCACCATCGAGGAGTTCGACACCGACGAACGGTTCGACGCGGTGGTGTGTTCGCTGGTTCTGTGCTCCGTCGATGATCCCGACGCCGTTGTGCACCAGCTATATTCGATGATCAAGCCGGGTGGCCAACTGCGGTACCTGGAGCATGTCGCAGGGGTGGGGGTGCGTGCCAGGCTGCAGAAGGTGGCGGACGCGACCGTGTGGCCCAGGCTGCTGGGCAACTGCCACACCCACCGCAACACCGAGGCCACGATCGCGGCGGCGGGCTTCTCGGTGCAGGACGCGCGGCGCGACCAGACGCTGCCGGGTTGGCTGCCGCTGCCGGTGTCCGAGGTCGCCATCGGACGGGCGGTGCGACCCTAACGGTGCAGCAGTGTCGGCAGTTGCTGCAGCAGGCGCGGTAGCGCGGTCGCCGACGTTTCGCGCACCACCGCAGTGGCGGCCGCGGA
Organism: Mycobacterium sp. MBM; assembly: GCA_021648845.1. Lineage (GTDB taxonomy): Bacteria > Actinomycetota > Actinomycetes > Mycobacteriales > Mycobacteriaceae > Mycobacterium. The sequence goes on from JAKJHY010000006.1 coordinate 4,657, forward strand.
CAGCGGGGTGGGCTGCGGATTGACCTCGATGACCGGAATGCCGTTGGCCAGCGCGGCTTCCGGAAGACCTGCGGCCGGGTAGACCACCGACGAGGTTCCGACCACGATCACCACATCGGCCTTCGCGACCGCGTGCACCGAGCGATCCCACGCGTCATCGGGCAGCCCTTCACCGAACCAGACCACATTGGGCCGGATCAGGCCGCCACAAACGCAGCGCGGGGGCTCGATGGTCTCGACCGGCTCCGGCATCGCCGGCAACGCACCGGTGTAGGGGCGTGCGCACGCATCGCAGCGGAACTCGAACAGGCTGCCGTGCAGGTGGTAGACCCGGTTGCTACCGGCCCGCTCGTGCAGGTTGTCCACGTTCTGGGTCACCACCTGTACTTCGGCGGCGTCCTCCCACGCCGCGACCGCGAGATGGCCGGGGTTGGGGTCGACCGCACTCATCATGTGATGGCGCCACAGGTACCACGCCCACACCCGCTCGGGGTGGCGCTGCCATCCGTCGCTGCTGGAGATCTCGTAGGGGTCGACATTCGCCCATAGACCCGTCTCGACATCGCGGAACGTCGGCACTCCGCTCTCGGCGGACATGCCCGCACCGCTCAGCACCGTCACTCGCACCTCACCAAACTATCGCGCGTGCGACATACTGGGCACGTGGGAGGTCTGGGGGAGTGGGTGCGGCTCGATCAGCAGGCTGGAGCCCCATTGTTCGATCAGCTGAGGACGCAGATCATCGATGGTGTGCGCGACGGCAGGCTCACGCCCGGCACCCGGTTGCCGACCGTCCGTGACCTCGCCGGGCAACTCGGCCTCGCGGTGAACACCGTTGCGCGGGCCTACCGCGAACTCGAAGCCGCCGGAGTGCTCGAAACCCGAGGCCGGTTCGGCTCATTCGTTGCGCGGGTCGATCCGGCCGACAACGCGATGGCGGCGGCCGCGCACGCGTTCGTGGAATCGGCACGCGCACTGGGTATCGGCAAGGACGAGGCGCTGCGGTATCTGGACACCGCCTTCGACTAGCCGGTCCAGCGCAGCACATCCAGCGCGACAGCCACGCCGACGCTCTGTTCGGCCAGCGGTCGCGGCAGCAGTTCGTCGGCGCGGGCCAGCCGGCGCAGCAGAGTGTTGCGATGCGTGTACAACCGCGCCGCCGCGCGGGATGCGTTGCACTGGCTGTCGATGAATACCCGCACCGTCTCCTGCAACTCGCTGCCGGCGGTGGCGAGATCTCCGAGCACACGCGCGACGAAATCGTTGCTGCGATCGGGGTCGGCGGTGATCAGCGACACCATCTCGACATCGGTGAACCTGGCCACCTGCTGCCGCGAATGCAGCCGCGCCATCATCTGCTGGGTGGTGATCGCTTCGAAATGGCTGCGCCGGAAACCGTCCAGGCCGTCGCCGGTGGTGCCGGCCGCCACCCGGACGTCCGCGGCACCGGCCACCGCCGCGTCGAGGCTGGCCTGGTCGACGTCACCCGGTGTCCACACCCAGCGGGTGGCACTGCTGGCCAGCACGCTCAGCGGCCGGCCGCCGCCGGTGCGGCCGATGGTGTCGGCGGCCCGGTCCAGCCGGGTCAGATCGCCGTCATGGGTGTCGGTCCAGATGACGGCCGCGGTGTGGCGGCCGGTGAGCGCGTAGCCCAGGCGCTGTTCGGCACGCGGGCGCGGAATGGGCGCCCCGTCGAGCAGCAGGGCGACGGTCTCCCGGCGCTCAGCGTGGCTGCCGTGGGTGAGCTCGTCGCGCTCCAGCTCGATCTGCGCGGCGATACCCGCCAGCGTCGCGTCCACGAACGCACTGATGGATCGGGAACACGCCTGCAGCAGATCATGCAACTCGGTCGCATCGGAGGTCAGCTCGAAGGCGATCTCCATCAACCGGCGCCACGCCACCCCCTCACCTACCCGGTAGGCGTCCAGCGGGAAGGTGTTGATCCCGCGTCGCACCAGTTCCCGCGCGATGCTGAGCGGTTCCGGCCCGGTGTTGGGTGGCACCGGGGACCCGGGTTCGCGCACGTTCGCAGTGGCCCAGAAGAACAGGTTGGCCCGGTTGCTCCGGCTGACCGCGGCGGCGAGTTCCGGGTCGGCGGCGATGGCCGGACTGGCGGCCAACACGGCCCGGTCGAGTTCGTCGAGCCATTCCGGGCGGGCGTTGACGACGATCTGCGCGCATTGCCGGATCAGATCTTGGACCCGTGCGGACGGCGGCGTCTCAACCATGGCTGCAGCGTAGAAGGATGGTGCATTGTGCACCAGTACTTCGGCTTTATGGGGTGTTTGGGCCTGGATGCGGCACGGCCGGCGCCGCGATCATCTATCCATGGAATCAGTTGATGTGGTGATCGTGGGGGCTGGGATCTCCGGTATCGGGGCCGCCTACTATCTGCAGCGCGAACATCCGGGCCGGAGCTTCGCCATTCTGGAGTCGCGCGGCGCCACCGGCGGCACCTGGGATCTCTTCCGCTACCCCGGGATCCGGTCGGACTCGGACCTGCACACCTTCGGCTACGAGTTCAAACCGTGGCGTGACGAACATGCCATCGCCACGGCCGACAAGATCCTGGCCTATCTCCGAGAAACCGTGGACGAGAACGGTATCGAGGACAAGATCCGGTTTCATCACCGGGTACTGGGCGCGGCATGGAACAGTGCGGATGCCCGCTGGATCGTCGACGTCGAGCACGACGGCGACCGCTTCGCGCTCAGCGCCAACTGGTTGTTCTGCGCCGGCGGCTACTACCGCTACGACGAGGGCTTCACCCCGGAGTTCGCCGGGCGGGAGCGGTTCGGCGGGCAGATCATCCATCCCCAGCACTGGCCCGAGGACCTCGACTGCACCGGAAAGAAGGTGGTGGTCATCGGCAGCGGCGCCACCGCGGTGACGTTGGTGCCGTCGATGGCGGCCACCGCCGGGCACGTGACGATGCTGCAGCGCTCGCCGACCTATGTCATGCCGGTGCCGGGCAAGGACGGCTTCGCCAACACCGCCCGCAGGTTGTTGGGCGACGACCGGGGGTATGCCCTGGCTCGTCGCAAGAACATCGCCAAACAGCGCGCGGTCTACACGTTCTGCCAGAAGTACCCGACCGCGGCGCGGTGGCTGATCCGCCGGATCAACGCCAGTAAGCTGCCCGACGGTTACCCGGTCGACGAGCACTTCAGCCCGCGCTACAACCCGTGGGATCAACGGTTGTGCGCGGTTCCCGATGCCGACCTGTTCGAGGTCATCAGCAACGGCAGCGCCTCGGTGGTCACCGATCGGATCTCGTGCTTCACCGAGACCGGTGTCCTGCTGGAGTCCGGCCGCGAGCTTGAGGCCGATATCATCGTCACCGCAACGGGATTGAATGTTCAGCTCTTCGGTGGGATCACCCTGTCGGTGGACGGCGAGCCGGTCGATTTTGCGCGGACCGTGGCCTACAAGGGCATCATGCTCAGCGGTGTGCCGAACTTCGCCTTCGCCTTCGGCTACACCAACTCGTCGTGGACGCTGAAGGTTGGGCTGCTGTGCGAACACTTCTGCCGGCTGCTCAGCTATATGGACGAGCACGGATTCGCCCACGTGCGTCCCGAACTCGACGATCCGTCGATGCCCACCAAACCGCTGCTGGACTTCGCCGCCGGCTACGTGCAGCGCGTCATCGACGAGATTCCCCGCCAAGGGGTGGACGGTCCGTGGCAGATGACGATGAACTACACCGTCGATGCCGAGGTACTCCGTAACGGGCCCGTCGAGGATGCCGCGCTGAAATTCGGTGCGCTCAGCCGAATTCCAGCCGCGTTGTGACCCCGCGCAACTGATCGAGCACCGGCAACCGGTAGGACGCCCAGATCAGCGCGTTGAGGACGGTGCCCCGGCCGCTCGGCAGCTCCACATCGTGGGCCGCCCGCACGCCGGGGATGGTGGTGGCCAGATCGGCGGCCTGGGAGACCGACAGGCTGAACGGCATCGGCGGCACCCGGTAACGCAACGACGGACGCAGCAGGCCTTGCCGCGCCCACCAGGCGAACCAGTACGGCGGCAGATCGAACATCATCTGCCCGCCCGGAAAGCGTTTGGCGCATTCGGTAATCAGCCCGAGCGCCTCGACGGGTTGCAGGTACATCAGCAGCCCTTCGGCGGTGATGAACACGCCGTGGGAGGCGTCGATATCGTCCATCCAGCTGTAGTCCAGCGCCGACTGAGCACTGCTGCACACCCGTTCCGAGGGCGGCAGCAGCTTGTCCCGCAGCGCCACGATCGGCGGCAGGTCGACGGTGTGCCACCGGAAGTCATGGCCGACACCGGCTGCATCGAGCCGGTAGAAGCTGGTCTGCAACCCCTCCGCGAGGGCCACCACGGTGGCGTCGGGATGCTCGCGCAGGTAGTTCTTCGTTTCGCGGTCGAAGGCCAGCGCCCGCAGCGCCATGTCCTGACGCCTGGCGAAACCGAACTTGCCGAAGTCGAAGTCGATGGCATCCACCAGATCGACCGCCACCGGGTCGTCGATGATCCGGTCTGCCCGGCGGGCTTCGGTGGCGCGGACCAGCAGGGTCAGCAGCGCGGTCTCGGAAACTCCGGTCAGGGAGCTGGCGTCGGCTCTCGGGGAGGTCACGATATCGAATGTACCTATGCGAGGACTTTGTCCAGGGTGCGCAGGTTACGGGTGGTGGTGCACGACTTGTAACGCCTCTTGCCCATCGTCTTGCCGATCGCCGAACTCAGCGTCGCCGACCGGGCCACCTGCCAATAGAGCACGCCGTTGCCGCGCGCGGCGGTCTCCCCGGCGTCCTCGGCCAGCGTCACCAACTCCTGCAGCGCGTCGGCCTCGCTGACGAAGGTGACATAGCAGTGGTGATCGGGAACGTCGCGCTCGAACGGATAGTTCGTCGATATCTCGCGGACGGTACCCAGTGGATAGACCAGCACCCAGGCGTCGTAGCCGAAGTTCTCGCGCAGCGTGGCCTCGGCCGTCGCGCGCACCGACGCCGCCGTGGACGGGCTGTCCAGCAGCACGTTTCCGCTGGCCAGCACGGTCTTCACGGCGGTGAACCCGGCCCCGGTGAAGACCGCCGCCACCTCGGCCATCTTGAGGGTGACCCCGCCGACGTTCACCCCGCGCAGGAACGCGACGTACCGCGTCATCGGCCGAATTCCAGCAGCGTGATGGACGGCCGCGCCCGGCGCCACGCGCCGAGGCCGTCCAACGCCGACAGGCTCGCGAGCTTCCACGCCCCGCGACCGGGCGGCAGCGCGATATCGCGGGCGGCGCGCACACCCTCGATGCTCCCGGCCAGCGCCAACGCCTCATCGGCGGTCATCGCGAACGGCATCGGCGGGGCGATGTAGCGGTCGGACAGTTTCAGCCCGGTCAGGGTGCGCCGGCTGAACCAGTGCGGGATCGAATCGAACATCATCTGCCCGCCCGGGAACCGGGCCGCGCATTCTGCGATCAGGCCCAGTGAATCCTCGGGCTCCAGGTACATCAGCAACCCCTCGGCCGTGATGAACACGCCGTGGTCGGCTTTCACCTGGTCCATCCAGCTGCGGTCCAGGGCCGACTGCGGCAGTTCGACGATCCGGTCGTTGCGCGGCAGCAACCGGCGTCGCAGCTCCATCACCGGCTCCAGATCGTTGGAGTACCAGGTCAATTCGTCGGCGACACCGGCGCGGGCCAGTCGCCAGAAACTGGTCTGCAGGCCTTCCGCGAGCGCCACCACGGACGCCTTTGGATGAGCCCTGAGGTAATCGATGGCCGCGGCGTCGAAAGCCCGGGCGCGCAATGCGTGCGACTGGTTGGGCTTACCGAACTTGCGGTAGTCGTATCCGATGGAGTCCAGCAGCGTGACCGCCCACGGGTCCCGGATCACCCCGTCGGAGCGCTTGGCCTCGGTGCCACGGTTGTGCAGTGTCCAGAGCGTGGTGGCGGACACGCCCGCCAAACTCGTGCCGTCGATCCCACCCAGATGACTCATGCCCCCGATCGTAGAGTCGTACCCTCGTGGCATGGGGCGCCAGGTTTTCGACGACAAGCTGTTGGCATTGATCAGTGGGAACTCGCTGGGGGTGCTGGCCACCATCAAGAAGGACGGGCGGCCGCAGCTGTCCAACGTGTCCTACTGGTTCGACGCGCGCAAGGTGGCCTTGCAGGTGTCGGTCACCGAACCGCGGGCCAAGACCCGCAACCTGCGCCGTGACCCGCGCGCGTCGGTCCACGTGTCCTCCGACGACGGCTGGTCCTACGCGGTCGCCGAGGGCGACGCGCTGCTCACCCCGCCCGCCGCGCACCCCGGTGACGATACCGTCGAAGCCTTGATCTCCCTGTACCGCAACATCGCCGGGGAGCACCCGGACTGGGACGACTACCGGCGGGCCATGGTCGACGACCGGCGGGTTCTGCTGACCCTGCCGATCCACCATCTGTACGGGATGCCGCCCGGAATCCGGTGACCGGGCTAGGCTGACGCCATGGCCGACGAGACTCCCGACAACGACACCAAACGTAAGTTCCGGGAGGCGCTGGAGCGGAAGAAGACCCAGACCGCCGACGGTGTATCGCATGCCGACGCCGGACACAAACAGTCCCGCGGAGCGCACGGCCCGGTGGAGAACCGCCGGGAGTTCCGCCGCAAGAGCGGCTAGCTCGCCAATCGGCGGGCCGCGACGAGCGCGACGAGCATCAGCGCCACGAAATACAACCCGTAGTCCTTCAGGCCCCAGCCCACCGAGGCCAGCGTGGCGGCGCCCGCGACGCACAACAGGATTCCGACAGTAGCGCTGCGCAGCCCCGGACCGCCGACGGTGCCGCCGTCCCAGTAGGGCAGCGGACTGTTCTCCAGGCGTCGCAATCCGAGGAACAGCGCCGCCACCAGCACCGTCATCAGGACCAGCTGGGCGACGGTGAGTGCGAGGAAATGCGGTTGGCCCGGGTAGCGGGGCAGGCCGATCAGGTCGAAGCCGAGGTGCACGCCGAGCAGCGCCGGGATGTGCCACAGATACAACGTCATCGCACCGCTGTTGCCGATCGCGACCAGCCACCATACCCGTGGTCGCAGGGCCCACCGCCCGATGGCGGGGGCGAGGGCAATCGCGAACGCGCACATCATGATTGCGTGCCCGGCTAAGAGCAGCGACGGCGGCGTCATGTTCTTCAGGTGCTGCCCTTCGATTCCCACCAGGCTCGGCTCGTACGGACCGAACCGGACCAGGGCGAGATTCACTGCCAGCATTGCCGTACCCAGGATCGCGGCATGCGCGCCGGTGAGCAGCCGGTGCCGGTAGGCGACGCCGAACATACCGGGCACCAGCCATACCGCCAGATTGGCGTAGCCCAACCAATTCCAGGCCGGGTCATGCACCCGGATCACGTCGACGACCGCCACCGCCGCATACAGCGTCGCGACGGACACCACCAGCCGCCCGGTGGTGGTGATCTGGGTCAGCAGCGGAACCGCAGCCAGCACAAGCACATAGGCGCCCAGGAACCACAGCAGCTGGATGGAGATGCCGGCCAGTGGCTCGTACACGTGCACGGGCAGCACCCGGTGGGCCACCAGCAGCGCGACGAACCAGAACGCCAGGTAATAGAACACCGGCCGGTACAGCCGGGTGCAGCGCTTGAGCAGCCATCCGCCCCAGGAGCCGCCGTAGGCCGTCGCCGAGGCCGCGACCCCGGCGAAGAAGAACAGCGGCATGATCTGGAACACCCAGGTCAGTGCCTGAAACACCACCGAGGTGCTGAGCAGGTTCTCCCAGTAGAAGACACCACCGCCAATGATGCTGGTGGCCATGACGGTGTGTCCGATGACCACCCCGACCAGGGCGGTGATGCGGATGACGTCAATGGCCCGGTCCCGGTCCGCGGGTCTCGCCGAGGTGACAGCGGCGACCGTGGGAAACGTCGTGATCGGCATGCCCAGAATCTAGAGTCCGGGGCCGCCGCGTGCCTGAGTAGAACCACTCATACCGTGGCGCGTCGGCGTTGGACCAGGATCGCGGCGAGGCAGACCAGCGCCAGCCCCGCCACCGCGACCGCGAAACTCACCCCAGCGGTGCGCAGCCCAGTGGCCTGTGCGGCCGCACCCACGCCGACGACGGGCAGCGATATCGCGACATAGGCGACCACGAAATAGGTCGAGCTGACCGCGCCGCGTTGTCCGGCCGGTACCTTCTCCACCACCGCTGCGAGCCCGCGGCTGAAGCTGATGCCCTGTCCGGTACCCGCCACCAGCGCCGCGATGATCATCCCGGGTAGCGACGAAAATGTAAGGGCCACAGCCAGAATGGCCATCGCAGCGGTGAGGATGGCGCACCCGGCGGCGACCGCGGTGGCCGGGGCGATCCGGCGTCCGAGGAGCTGCGCCACCGCCGAGGCCAGGAATATCGATCCGGCAAGGGCGCCGGCGATGGCGTGGTTGTCGATCCCGACCACCTCGGCGACGAACGACGGCGCCACCGCGGCGAACAGGCCCGTCACCGCGAAACCGGCGAACGCGGCGGTCGAGGCGGTGACGAACACCCCGCGGACCGCGGCCGGTACGGCCAGGCGCTGCACGCCGATCCGGCCGGTGCGCGACGAGGTTTCCGGTGCGGCCAGTACCGCCGCCACGGCCAGCGTCGCCAGCCCGATGTGGACGGCGAACGGCATCGTCAACGGATGCGGGACGTATTCGGCCAGCAGACCGGCCAGTACCGGTCCGACGCCGAGGCCTCCGATATTGGCGATGGTGGCAACGGTCGCGGCGCGTTCCCGGCGGTCGGCGGGCAGGGCCTCCACGACGGCCGCGGTGGCCGTGCCGGTGAACAAGCCGGCCGACAGACCGGACAGTAGCCGACCCACCAGCAGCAGCGTGACATCGTCGGCGGCGAGGAACACCGCCGCGCTGGCGATGGCGAAGAACAACCCGGCCAGCAGCACCGGGCGCCGACCCACCGCATCGGACCAGCTGCCGAACAGCAGCAGCGCGCCGAGCACACCCACCGCGTAGGCGGCGAAGATGACGGTGGTGGTGACGACCGAGAAGTGCATCCGCTCGGCGTAGAGGGCGTACAGCGGGGTCGGCAGCGTGGTGCCGACCATGACGGCGGTGAAGGCATAGGCCAGTGCAGCGAACGCAACGGACCGGCGGCGGGTGCTCACTCGGGTGAACAACACCGCCGCCGGTCCGGGTAATCCGGGTTTCTAGTGCGCTGCGTTAATGGACGGCAGCCTTTTCCGCGCCCACCCCGGTCAGGGAACGCACCTCCATCTCCGCGTTGATCGCCGGGTCACCGGAGTCCTTGGTCGTCAGCGTGCCGATGATGCCCAGCGCGAACGCCAGCGGGATGGAGACGATGCCGGGGTTGGCCAGCGGGAACCAGGAGAAGTCCGCACCCGGGATCATCGAGGTCTTGCCGCCCGACACCGCCGGGGAGAAGACGATCAACACCAGCGTGGAGATCAGGCCGCCGTACATGCTCCACAGCGCGCCGCGGGTGTTGAACCGCTTCCAGTACAGCGAGTACACGATGGTGGGCAGGTTGGCCGCTGCCGCGATGGCGAACGCCAGCGCCACCAGGAACGCCACGTTCTGGCCGTTGGCCAGGATGCCCAGGCCGATGGCGATGAGACCCAGCACCACCGCCGTGATGCGCGACACCTTGACCTGTTCGTCCTCGGTTACCATGTGCTTCTTCCACACCCCGGCGTAGATATCGTGGGCGAACGAGGCCGACGCGGTGATCGTCAGACCGGCCACGACGGCCAGGATGGTGGCGAAGGCGACCGCGGAGATGATGCCGAGTAGCACCACGCCGCCGAGTTCGAGCGCGAGCAGCGGGGCCGCCGAGTTGACCCCGCCCGCCGCACCGAGGATGCGATCGGGACCGACCAGCGCCGCCGCGCCGTAGCCGAGCACCAGGGTGAACAGGTAGAACGCGCCGATCAACGCGATCGCCCACACCACCGAGCGGCGGGCTTCCTTGGCGGTCGGCACGGTGTAGAACCGCATCAGCACGTGCGGCAGACCCGCGGTGCCCAGCACCAACGCCAGCGCCAGCGAGATGAAGTTGATCTGGCTGGTCAACGACCCGCCGTACTGAGCGCCCGGCGCCAGCACATCGCGGCTGGCCACGCCGTCGGTGGTGGCGCCGGAGATGGATGCCTGAGCCGAACCGAGGATCTCGGAGAAGTTCATCCCGAACTTGGCCAGCACCATCACCGTCATGATGCCGGCGCCGGCGATCAGCAACACGGCCTTGATGATCTGCACCCAGGTGGTGCCCTTCATCCCGCCGACCAACACGTAGACGATCATCAGCAGGCCGACGACGGCGATGACGATCGACTGTCCGGTGCGGCTGTTGATGTTCATCAGCAACGCCACCAGACCGCCGGCCCCGGCCATCTGCGCCAGCAGGTAAAACAGGGAGACCGTCAGCGTCGACGTCGCGGCCGCGACCCGGACCTTGCGCTGGTTCAACCGGAAGCTCAACACATCGGCCATGGTGAATCTGCCTGTGTTACGCAGCAATTCCGCCACCAACAGCAGGGCCACCAGCCAGGCGACCAGGAAGCCGATGGAGTACAGGAAGCCGTCGTAGCCGTACACGGCGATGGCTCCGGCGATGCCGAGGAAACTGGCGGCCGACAGGTAGTCGCCGGCGATCGCGATGCCGTTCTGCGGACCGGAGAAGGCGCGACCGCCGGTGAAGAACTCATCGGCGGTGGCGTTGCGCTTGCTGGCGCGGATCACCACGATCATGGTGACGACCACGAACAGGCCGAAGATGGACATATTGGCGATGGGGTTGCCCACCGTCTCGGTGGCTGCCAGGAGGTTCATCGAACGGGTCCTTCCAGCTCTTCGCGGATGGCCGCCGAACGCGGGTCCAGTTCGCGGTTGGCGAAGCGGACGTAGAGGCCGGTGATGACGAACGTCGTCAGGAACTGGCCGAGCCCGATGATCAGGCCGACGTTGACGTTGCCGAACACCCGGGTGGCCATGAAGTCGTGGGCGAACGCCCCGAGCAGCACGTAGATGCCGTACCAGATCAGGAAGAAGGCGGTCATCGGAAACACGAACTTGCGCAGTCGGCTGCGCAAGTCCTGGAACTCGGGGCTGGCCTGCATGGCGAGGAACTCCTCGCCGGTGGGCGCAGGCCGCGCGGGTGAATCGATCTCGGGCACCGGAGACTCCTGACGTCGACTGTGAACCAGTTGAGATCCGAACCTAATTGAGATGTGGGTCACAAATCGGTCCGATACGCCGAAGCCGGGCAGGGCTGCGGTGAGCGGTCAGTCAGCGGCGGTGAGCGGTTTGCGCCCGGGCGGGCGGGCCCGAATCCCGATGCGCGCACGTGTGCATACCGAGCCGGTACGGTTCAGCGATGGAGTTTGTCGTGCTCGTGGCCGTGGTTGCCACGGCGGCCGGGTTGTACCTGGTCGTGCGAGCGCGGGCGCGCAGACGGGCCGCGCTGGGGCGGCTGCTCGACGAACGCGGCTGGACCGTTGCGCGCGACGGGGAGACCACCATCGTGACTCCCGCCACGGATACCTGGGTGCTACGGATGCGGCGCGCGTTCGCCACCCAACAATCCGTGCCCGGCACCCACGTGGTCACCAGCATCTGGACGGCACCGCAGCCGCGTCGCGCCGGCGGCGCCTTGCTCGCCGGGCCCAGCCCGCCCGGTCCGGTCCGTGAGATCGCCGTCGCGCTCATCGGGTCGTTGGACGCGAAGCTGGCCGGCTGGATCGGGATGGCCCGGGTCGACGGCGGGCAACCGCTGCAGACCGTGCTCCCGTCTGACCCCCGGCTGCTGGTGCTCGGCACGACCGACACCGAGACGCCCGGGATGTTGTCCGCGGTGGCCGACGCGGTCGCTGGGTGGTGCGCCCGATACCCCTCCGAGCGTGAGCAGCCGGCGGTGTCGCTGTCCGAGTCGGGCCTCGAGGTCCGTGTCCGAGTCGACGTGCTGTCCTCGGCGGCGCGGCTGGCCGACTTCGTCGATCTGTGCGAAGGGTGCCGTGCCGGGGTTGCGGACGCGTGTCGCTAGTTGTCGCGTGGTCGACGGTGGCGCTCGCGGCCGCGGTATTGCTGTACCGCTGGCGGCGATCCCCGTGGCGGTTGATCGCGGTGATTGCCGGTACCGCGCTCGCGCTGGCGGTGGCATTCCTGCTCACCGGCGACAGCGTCTCCTACCTTTTCGAAAGGGCCGCTGCGATATTCGGTGGGACCGTCATCGCGTCGGTGTTCTCGGTGCTGGTGGTCTGCGTGGTGTTACCGCGGCTGCAGCTGCGCGCCAACAGGCTCGCTGCGGTCCTGTTGTGTGGTGGGCTGGCGACAATGTTCGCGGCGGTGGGGCTGATGCTGTGGCGCATCGCCGATGACGGGCTGCAGCTCCCCGGTGTGCCGACCGTGGCCACCGCGCAGGAGATCCTCGCCTGGCGCAATGCCCAACCGCACCAGCGGATCTACGGCGCGCTGGTGCAGGCCCGGCTGACGCGCGACGCGGGCGGCGAAGGTGCCGCATCGGAGCCCGCTGCACCGGTTTCATCCGAGTCTGACCGGATCCTGCTGGCACGGATCGACTGTGGGAGATCGGGGTCGGGGCTGGCCTCGTCGGCGCAGACGTGGTTACCGTCGGCGTTCGTCGTCGAGCTGGCCGACGGATCACGGGCCTGGGTGCAGGGCATCGATTCGGTTCGCCAGGCCTGGAACTGGCCGCGGGGTGAAGGGCGAATCAACGAGTGTGCCTTGTATTCCGGTGATCCGGTGGTGATCTGGGGTGATCCCGGAAAGGCCCGCCGGCTGGGCGGCGATGCGGAACTGCCGGCGGTCAACGCCGTGCGGGTGCTCGGCTACGGCGACGCCGAGGCGTTTCGCGGCGGTTTCGTCCCGGCTGCCCAACGCACGGGTCGGGCCACCCTCGCCCTGGGGGTGTTCAATGCCGTGCTCGCGGTATGGATGTGTGTCATCGGGTGGCGGCAGTATCGCCGGCTCGGTACTTAGCCTGCTGTGCGGGTGAACTCAGCTCTCCGGCAGACGTTCGATACCCATCCCGAGGCGTTCCGGGACGTGCATCCGGGCGAAGATCTGTGCCACCGCGGGCGTGGGGCGGGTGAGGCGGCTGACCACGATCATCGTCGCGAACGCGACCGGCACGCTCACCGCGGCGGGATAGCCGATGATCACCGCGGGCCAGCCACCCAGCACCGCCTCGTCGACCCCGCCGGTGATGGCCACCAGGACGGCGCCCCCGCAGACCAGCCCGCCGACCACCAGCCCGCAGGTGGCCCCGGCGACGGTCAACCCCCGCCACCAGATGCCCAGCACCAGAAGCGGACACAATGTGGACGCCGCCACGGCGAACGCTAGGCCGACGGTGCGCGACAGCTCGATATCGGCGACCAGAAGCGACAGCGGGATGGGGATGAGGCCACCGATCACGGCGGCGATCCGGAAATCACGGACGCGCCCGCGCAGGACGTCGGTGGCCAGCGCGCCGGCGATACTGACCAGCAAGCCCGACGAGGTCGCCAGGAACGCCGCGATCGCCCCCGCCGCGACCAAGGCGGCCAGCAGTTGGCCGAACACCCCTCCGATGGCCGAACCCGGGGCCAACAGCACTGCGGCATCAGCGGTTCCGGTGATCAGCAGCTGCGGAACGTACAACCGGGAGAACACCCCGAGCAGGACGGGGAACACATAGAACAACGACAGCAGGGCGATCACGGCCAACGCGGTCCGCCGCGCCGCTCGGCCGTCGCGGTTGGTGTAGAACCGCACCAGCACATGCGGCAGACCCATCGTGCCCAGAAAGGTCGCCACGATGATCGAGATCACCTGGTACAACGGGTGGCCGCCGCCGAGACCGCCGCCGGAAGCGATCCATTCAGCACCGGTGCCCGGCGTGCCTGCGACCACCGGGGTGGCGGCTCCGGCGGCCAGGGTGAGGCTCGTTCCTGCGCCCAGGGTGTGTTCGCCGGGCGCGCCGAACGTGGCGTCGCGCACCGCTTTTCCGTCGAGCTCGCCGGTCATCCTGATTCCGGCCGGGTCGATGACCCGCACCACGACATCGGTTTCGATCTGCACCGTGGTCTCGCGGTCCACGCTCGGTGGCAGCGGACCGCCGAGATCGCCGCGGTCGGTGAGGAACAGGCCCAGCAGCGCCAGCGCCGGGATGGCGACCGCGGTGAGTTTCAACCAGTACTGGAACGCCTGCACGAAGGTGATGGAGCGCATGCCGCCGCCCACCACATTGGTGATGACGATCGCGCCGACCAGTACCGGGCCCGTCCACACCGGCATCCCGAGAAGGGTTTTCAGCGCCAGCCCGGCACCCTGGTATTGCGGGGCCAGATAGAACACGCAGATGATCACCACGACGAGCATGGCCACCTTGCGTAGACGCGCCGAGCCGAGCCGGAACTCGGCGAAATCCGGGACCGTGTAGGCGCCGGAGCGGCGCAGCGGCGCGGCGACGAACAACAACAGCCCCAGGTAGCCGGCGGTGAACCCGACCGGGTACCACAGCGCGTCGGCACCGTATTTCGCGATCAGCCCGGCGACGCCGAGAAACGATGCGGCGGAAAGATATTCACCGGATATGGCGGCCGCGTTCCAGCGCGGACCGACGCTGCGCGAGGCCACCAGGAAGTCCGAGGTGGTGCGCGACAGCCGCACCCCCCAGCTGCCGATCACCACCGTGGCCACGGCGGCCGACAGCAGCGCGGCCGCGGTCAGCGGTGAGCCGGTCACGGTTCGCTGTCGACGACCCGGACGAAGTCCTTCTCGCCCTGTTCGGCCAGCCGCACATACAGCCTGCCCACCCCGTAGAGCAGCGGGTAGGCCAGCACCGCCAGCAGGAACCAGTTCAGCCGCATCCCGACGACGGTCAGATCGGGCGCGGCTCTGTTCAACACCACAATGCCCGCCACCGCGAACACCACAACAGCGCCCAGGCGCAGTGCCAGCCCGAGCTGCGCGCGCACCAGACCGCGCACCAGCGCGTCACCCACCTGGGTCTGCTCCTGCACCTCGATACGGGTGCGCACCATCCGGGCGCCGCGGCGGTGCGCGAGCACCACCCGCTGGCGCTGAGGCCGCTCGTTCTCACTCATCCGAGCCCGCCGGTTTGAGGTTGCGCATCGGATCACGGACCAGCCGGTCGCGGAGCTCACGGGCCTGGCGCCGGCTCACCGGGAGTTCCGCCGCGGGGGAGGAACCGTTGGCGCGCAGCCGCACCAGCACCGCGCCGTCCGCCGTGCGCAGCCCGGTCACCAACCGCAGCGACACCAGGTAAGACCGGTGGATGCGCTGAAAGCCGTGGTCACGCCAGCGGGTCTCCAGGACGCTCAACGGAATACGCACCAGATGGGATCCGGTGGCCGAATGCAGCCGCGCGTAGTCGCCCTCGGCCTCGACCCAGCCAATGGATTCCCGGGGTACCAGGTGGGTGATGCCGCCGAGCTCGGCCGGGATGACATCGGAGTCGACGGCCCCGGGGTCCTCGGCCGGTTCGGGCTCGTTGGCGCGCGCGGCACTCACCCGGCGGACGGCCTCGTCGAGCCGGTTCTGCCGGATGGGTTTGAGCAGATAGTCGACGGCGCCGACATCGAAGGCGGCGACCGCCTTGTCATCGTGGGCGGTCACGAACACCACGGCGGGCCGGGTCGCGAAATTTCGCAGCACACCGGCGAGTTCGATACCGGACAGCCCCGGCATGTTGATGTCGAGGAACACCGCGTCAATGGGGTGCGCGTTGAGTTCACGCAGTGCCGAGGTCGCGTCCCCGGCGGTGTGCACCGCCGCGATATCGGGGTGCCGGCCGAGCAGGTAGGCGAGCTCGTCCAGGGCGGGGGCCTCGTCGTCGACGGCCAGCACCGTCAGCTCGCTCACGCGGCCGCCTCGCAGGCTCGGCCGCCGCGTGTCAGATCCATGGTTCGCTCGCGAGCTCGTTGGCAGATCCATGGTTCGCTCGCGAGCTCGCTCACGCCACACCTCCGCTGGCCCGCACCCCGGAGCGGAATTTCGGCACCCGCATGATGACCTTGGTTCCCGCCCCGATCGCCGTTTCGACCACCAGACCGTAATCGTTGCCGAACGCCGCCCGCAGCCGATGGTCCACATTGGTCAGGCCGACGTGTGCGGACTGGTCGGTTCCGGCGGGCTGGAGCGCGTCGCCGTGGCCGGCCCGCAAGGTGTCGGGATCCATTCCGGCGCCGTCGTCCTCGACGGTGATGACGCAGTCCGAGCCGGCGTCATTGGCCACGATCTCCACCGATCCACCGCCGCGCCCCGCCAACCCGTGCCGTACCGCGTTCTCCACCAACGGTTGTAGCGCAAGGAAGGGCACCACCACGTTGAGCACCTCGGGGGCGACCTGCAGGCGCACCGTCAACGCGGTACCGAAGCGGGCCCGTTCCAAGGTGAGGTAGCGGTCGATATTGCGCAGTTCCTCGGCCAGCGTGGTGTACTGCCCGGCGGCCCGGAACGAGTACCGGGTGAAATCGGCGAACTCCAGGATGAGTTCGCGCGCCCGGGCCGGGTCGGTGCGCACGAACGAGGCGATGGTGTTGAGCGCGTTGTAGATGAAGTGCGGGCTGATCTGCGCGCGCAGCGCCAGTACCTCGGCCTTGTCCAGGCGGGCGCGCGACGCGTCGAGCTCGGCCAGTTCGACCTGGCTGGCGGCATACCGGGCGACCTCGCCGATGGCGCCGAGCATCCCGGGCCCCGGGGCCTCGGCGGTGACGACGACCAGCACGCCCAGTACGTCGCCGGCCTCGGCGAGCAGCGGCTGGGCCACCACGGTCGAGGTGCGCACACCGTTGAGCACCCGGCGTTCCCCGGCGATCGACTCGGCGGCGGTGGAGGCGCACCTCTCGGCGATATCGGGTTGCCAGATCGCCTCGTCGGGTGGGTCGGTGGCCAGTAACTCGCCGTGGCCGTCGAACAACGCGACGCCGTCGGTGCCGGTGAGCCCGCGCAGGAAGGGCGCTGCCGTCGCGGCGGACTCGGACCCCAGACCTTGGCGCAATGCGCGGGCCGCCAGCGAGGCGGTGTGCAGCGCGGCGTGCACGGCGCGTTCGGTGGGGGTGGCGACGACGCGGCGGGTGCGCACCACCAGGACGGCCGCCACCGCCGCCAGCAGCAGCGCGACCGCCAGCGCCCATGCGATCTGCCCCGACATCGTGGCGCAACCCTATGCCGGTGCGGCTACTGCACCGGGCAGGCGTACTTCCGGGCCACGTCGAACACCCGCTCCTGCGCACCGGGCCCGATAACCCCCTGCGCGGCCAGTTCCAGACCGATGTATCCCGGCAGGCCACCGACGCATGCCTGATGCATGGCACGCCAGGCGGTATCCGGGTTCAGGTTGTAACCGTTGCGCTGCAGGCCGGCCATGTACTCGTCGAACGCCGGCGTGCCCTGCTCGGGTATGGCATGCGCCGCGGCGGCCACGGCGATCGAGGCGGCCACGGCCACAACGGCCGCAACCAGAGGTGTCACCACACGTCTCATGACCAACTCCTAGCGGGCTGTGTGCAGGTCAGGGCACTACGGTCGCACACCGTAGCGGCACGGCGCGCGGATTCGCGGTTCTACACTGGGCAGGTGCCCACCTTGCAGCTAGTCCAAGATCCGGCGGCCGATGCCCTGCTGGAGGCCAACCCGTTCGCACTGTTGGTCGGCATGCTGCTGGATCAGCAGATCCCGATGGAAACCGCGTTCGCGGGCCCGAAGAAGATCGCCGACCGCATCGGTGACGTCGACGCCCGCCAGATCGCCGAGTACAACCCCGACGAGTTCGTCGCGCTGTGCTCACAAACGCCGGCCATCCACCGTTTTCCGGGCTCGATGTCCAAACGGGTGCAGGCACTGGCCCAGGCGATCGTCGACGAGTACGACGGGGACGTGACCGCGTTGTGGACCAGTGGTGAACCCGACGGCGCTGAGGTGCTGCGCCGGCTCAAACGGCTGCCGGGCTTCGGCGAGCAGAAGGCCAAGATCTTCCTGGCGCTGCTGGGTAAGCAGTACGGGGTGACGCCGAAGGGGTGGCGGTCCGCGGCGGGGGATTACGGTAAGGCCGGCACGCACATGTCGGTGGCCGATGTCGTGGACGCCGGATCGCTGCAGGAGGTCCGGGCCTACAAGAAGAAGATGAAGGCGGCCGCGAAGGCTGCGAAGCAGGCCTGAGCCATCGGTGCCGAGGCTGCGAAGCAGGCCTGAGCCATCGGCCGCGAAGGCTGCGAAAGCCTAGCGGTGACGGCGTCCGCCGCCCCGGTTCTGCGCATAACGTCGTAGATGTCGATGCTCACCATCGCGGGTATGCGATTGTGGACATATGGCTAAGACACATCTGAGCTGCCCGTGCGGCGAGGCGATTCAAGGTGCCGACGAAGACGATCTGGTCGAGAAGGCGCAGGCTCACCTCGCTGAGTCCCACCCCGGCCGGGAGTACGACCGGGAAATGATCCTCTTCATGGCCTACTAGCGCCCACCGCCACGACGGTGCACTCAGATCGCGATTCCGGGCAGAAACGCGATCTGAGTGCACGCTCGCGCTGAGCCAACGGGTTACGGCACCACCGTCGAGCCGATGGTGGGCATGAACTGGCACTGCTTCTCGGTGGTGCTGACCTGACCGAAGATCGTCGACATGATGCTGCCCGAGCCGGTGTCGGCGATCGCGGTGAGTGTGGTCGGTCCCTCGGGGTTGATATCGGCCTGCGGTTTGAGCGTCGCGGTCCCGGACTTGCCGGTGCTCAGGTTCACCCAGGTGACGTTCAGCGGCAGCTTCTGCACGGCCGCGGGGCCGGGCGTGCCGACCGCGGTGAACACGTAGGCGGTCTGGCCGGCCACCGGGCCGGGGGCGGGGATCTTCGCCGGACCGGCGACCGAGATCGCGGTGGCCAGCACGTTGCCGCCGTCGGCGCCGCAGCCGTTGCTGATGGACGGGTACATGAAGTCCTGGGTGGTCGGCGCGTCGGGGCCGAAATCGGGCATCGCGCCGGGAGCGGGGGCGGGGGCCGGCGCGGGACCGGGGGCAGGTGCCGCCTCGGGTGCCGGTGCCGCCAACGGTGCTGCCGCCGGAGCAGGAGGCGGGGCGGGTGCGGGCGCCGGAACCGGCGCATCGACGGGCGGGAGCGCCGCCTCCGGGGCGGCCGGCGCCGCCTCGGGTGCGGCCGGCACCGCCATCGGCACCGGCCCCACCGCGTAAGCGGGGTCGACGCCGGCGGGCAGGTGTGCCTGGGCGCCCGCGCCGGCCGCAGGCACATGGGCCTGCGGCTCGGACACGAACTGGTTCACCGCGGACGCGACGTTCAGCGAATCGGACGGTGCCGCCGCGTTTCCGGCGAACGCGGCGGCAGCGGCCATCAGCATCGAGGCGGCATTGCTCGGGTCAGCAGCAGCCTGCTGGATCGCCGGGCCGAGAGTCTCCATCGCCGGCAGCCCCGGTGCCTGCAAACCGTTGATCGGCAGCGGCATGGGCGCGGCCGGGTCGGCATGGGCCGGGATCGCGACTCCGCCGCCCAGCACCACCACCGCGCAGGTTGTGGTGCTGGTCAGCAGCGTCCGGATCGATGGCATGACTTCCCCCTGGTGAGCTGTTCGGTGACGGTGTGAGCGGTCGGTCAGGGCAGCGCGGAGACCGGCAGGAACATCGGCACCAGCGACTGGGCGGCGGCGTCTGCGGGAGACGACGCGGGAACGCCCGGGGCCGCGGGTACGCCGGGGGCGGCCGGGGCGGCGGGGGCCGCGGCGCCCTGCGGCAGCAGTCCCGCGAGCGGGGTGCCGGCCGGCATCAGCGACGCCAGGCCCGCGGGCACCAGCTCCTGCACACCGGCCACGGCCGGGGCCGCAGCCGCCGCGGCCGGCAGCGCCGCAGCGACCCCCGGCGTCTGCGGCAGGTTGAGCGACGCGCTGGCCGTCGGGGCCTGCGGCACGATCGGATCGACCGGCAGGGTCGACTGCCCGCCGCCACCGGTGAAGGCCGAGGCGAGCCCCTGGATGAGCTGCGGCGCGGCGGCTGGGATGCCGGCCAGCTGGTTCATGAACGGGATGTTCGGCATGGCGGGCGCGGGTGCGGGCGGCGGCGGGGCCGGCTCGGCAACAGCGGTCGGGCTGAACATCAGGGCGGTGGCGACGGCGCCTGCTCCGGCAATCATGCTGGCGGCAAACGCTTTTCTGACTGGTGACACGAGTCTCCCCATTTCTTTGACGGCACGTCTCAGACCGAAGGTACGGAGTTACTGGTGTTACTCAAGTGACAAGAGTGGCATTTATTCAACCGTTACGGAGGTGTGCGCCGATGGTGACCGCGACCGCTGGCCGGCGGCGGGTCGATAGAGTCGGACCGGTAGACACCATGCGCAACACCGGTCCGACGGCACAGCTGTATCGCTGGGCGCCGTTGCTGCTGGCGGCCAGCATCGCCGCGCGGCTGGCGTGGACCTACCTGGTGCCCAACGGCGCCAACTTCGTCGACCTGCACGTTTACGTCGGCGGCGCGGACACCCTGGAGCATCCCGGTGCCCTCTATGGCTACGTCTACGCCGATCAGACACCGGATTTCCCGTTGCCGTTCACCTATCCGCCGTTCGCGGCGGTGGTGTTCTATCCGCTCAGCCTGCTGCCGTTCGGGGTGGTTGCCTTGGTCTGGCAGCTCGGCATCTTCGCCGCGCTGTACGGCGTGGCGCGGATCAGCCTGCGCCTGCTCGGGCGCACCGAGCTGCGGGCGGCCATGCTGTGGACCGCCGTGGGGATCTGGACCGAGCCGCTGCGCAGCACCTTCGACTACGGACAGATCAACGTGCTCCTGGTGCTGGCGGTGCTGTGGGCGGTGCAGAGCAGCCGGTGGTGGCTGTCGGGTCTGCTGGTCGGGCTGGCCGCCGGGATCAAACTGACCCCGGCAATCGCCGGACTGTACTTCGTCGGTGTGCGCCGCTGGGGAGTCGCGGTCTTCTCCGCGATCGTCTTCGTCGGCACCATCGGCGTATCGGCTCTGGTGGTCGGTGAGCAGGCCCGGTACTACTTCACC
Organism: Mycobacterium sp. MBM; assembly: GCA_021648845.1. GTDB lineage: Bacteria > Actinomycetota > Actinomycetes > Mycobacteriales > Mycobacteriaceae > Mycobacterium. The sequence goes on from JAKJHY010000006.1 coordinate 25,666, forward strand.
GATCTGCTCGGCGATGCGCGGCGCATCGGGCCGATCGGGACATCGTTCAACCAGTCCTGGCGGGGCGCGATCTCGCGGATCCTCGGGCACGACGCCGGCTACGGCCCCGTCGTGCTCGCCGCGCTGCTGTGCACCGCGGTCCTGGCGCTGCTGGCCTGGCGTGCCGTCGGCACCGCAGACCGGCTCGGCGGCATCGTCATCGTCGCATTGTTCGGCCTGCTGCTCTCGCCGATCTCCTGGACACATCACTGGGTGTGGTTGATCCCGCTGATGATGTGGCTGCTGCACGGACCGCTGCGTGAGCGTCTCGGCGCGCGGATCCTGGGCTGGGGGTGGCTGACGCTCACCCTCATCGGCGTGCCGTGGCTGTTGAGCTTCGCGCAGCCGACCATCTGGGAGATCGGTCGCCCATGGCATCTGGCGTGGGCGGGCCTGGTGTATCCGGTGGCCACGCTGGCCACCCTGGGATGGATCGCAGCTACCGGTCGAGCACCTGATCGATCGCCTTCGCCATCTCCAAATCCTTCTCGGTGATACCGCCGGCGGAATGCGTGACGAGGGCAAAAGTCACGGTACGCCAACGGATGTCGATATCGGGATGATGGTCGCGCTGCTCGGCCAGCTCGGCGACGCGACCGACGGCGTCCACGCCCTGGAGAAACGCCGGGAACTCGATCGAGCGCCGCAGAGCGCCGCCGGAGCGTTCCCAGCCGTTGAGGTCCGGCAGCGCGGCATCGACTTGGTCGTTGGTTAACACAGCCATGGTCTCGACGGTATACCGTCGAGCGCGATGACCGTCCAGATCGTCGTTGCGGGAGCCCTCATCTCACAAGGAGCGTTGCTGGTCGCCCAGCGCACGCGTCCCCCGGAGCTGGCGGGTCTGTGGGAGCTGCCCGGCGGCAAGGTCGCAGCAGGCGAGACCGACACCGAAGGGTTGGCCCGGGAACTGCGCGAGGAACTCGGTATCGAGGTCGTCGTCGGCGAGCGGCTCGGTGCGGACGTGCTGCTGCCCAACGCGATGACGCTGCGGGCCTACCTGGTCACCCGTACGGCCGGGAGCCCGCGCGCCCACGATCATCGCGCGCTGCGCTGGGTGCGCGCGCAGGATTTGGACACCCTGGATTGGGTGCCCGCCGACCGCGGATGGATACCCGATCTGGCCGGCGCGCTGCGCTAGCTCGACGCGGTCACCAGCTCCCGATCGGCGCATATTGACGGAATTCGCCGCCCGCGGGGACCCCGAACGGTGCCGACGCGGTGCCGGGCACCGCGATGACGCTGTCGCGGACCTCGCCCTGGGCCATGACGCCGCCGGCGCCGGCGCGCCGGTTGTCGGCACCGGAGCCACGGGTGACTCCCTGGCCGGTGCGGCGCAGCGCGTTCTGGTCGACGACCACCGCCTGCCTGCTGGTCACGTTGGGGCGCGGTGAGACCTCGATGACCTCGGCATTCGCGGTCACCGCCGCCACGCTCAGGTAAGCCGCGGCAGCGGCGGCGGCACTGATGCCGACGACGGTCAGCTTGGCGGCTACGCGCACAAGGCTTCGGGTGGTCACAGGCATCGGCACAACCCCTTCGTTGCAGCGGACCGTTCTGGTCGTTTGCGATATCGCGCAGGAGCGCCGAACGTTACCCAATCTTTTTTGATTGCAAGGGCTTTTCGGTCGGCGCGAACGCGCCACCACCCGAAAACCATTGACGCTCATGCCAATGGAAGCAACCTGAGAGTTTCCGAAGAGTGTCGGTAGGCGATCTGTCCTCAGTACCGTAGCCGGTCGCCGACCACGCGGACCGGGTGGTCGCGGTGACCGGCTGTGTAGATGGGGTGCAACAGCGCAGGATGCCGACAATGCGGGCAAGATGCCTGCGGATCCTTGGCCGACGACAGCGTCAGATGGTGACATGCGGCACACCGCACCACGTACGCCGCGCCGAACCAGTTGAGTAGTCCGAGGTAGATCGCCGCCGTCGCGGCCAATGCCAGCATGGCAATCAGCGCCACCGTGAGTACCTGATAAACCGTCATGACCGTTACCTCCAACCATGCCCGATAGGTAACTTCACGGTACGCCGACGGTAGCGTCAGGGACAGGTATCTGCCGAGGTCATCATGACTTTCTGGCCAGCTTGTACACCTTCTCCAGTTCCTTGCCCCGAATTCCGTTGTGCGCGGCCTTGTGCACCTTGTGCAACACCAGCGGGCACTTCTTGCAGCGCGGCTTGCTGCGGCAACACTTCTTCTTCGGCTTGACCGACAGCAGCTTGTTCACACATGCCCTTCGCAGAATTGGCTCGTTTTCGTGATCGGGTACCCGCACTGCGACAATGACGCACGTGGATTCTCGCCCGAACTTTCGCAACGTAGCCATCGTCGCGCACGTCGATCACGGTAAGACGACCCTGGTCGACGCAATGCTGCGGCAGTCCGGTGCGTTGTCGCACCGCGGTGATGATGCCATCGAGCGGCTCATGGACTCCGGTGACCTTGAGAAAGAAAAAGGCATCACCATCCTGGCCAAGAACACCGCGGTGCACCGCACCAACGCGGACGGCACTGTGACGGTCATCAACGTCATCGACACCCCTGGCCACGCCGACTTCGGCGGTGAGGTCGAGCGCGGTCTGTCTATGGTCGACGGTGTCGTGCTGCTCGTCGACGCCTCCGAGGGCCCGCTGCCGCAGACCCGTTTCGTGCTGCGCAAGGCGCTCGCCGCGCACCTGCCGGTGATCGTCGTGGTCAACAAGACCGACCGCCCCGACGCCCGCATCTCCGAGGTCGTCGAGGAGAGCCACGACCTGCTGCTCGATGTCGCCTCCGATCTGGACGAGGACGCCCAGAAGGCCGCCGAGTTCGCCCTCGGCCTGCCGGTGCTCTACGCCTCGGGTCGCGCCGGCATCGCCAGCACCACCGAACCGGCCAACGGACAGAACCCCGACGGCGAGAACCTCGACCCACTGTTCGACGTCCTGATGGAGCACATCCCGCCGCCGCAGGGCGATCCGGAGGCCCCGCTGCAGGCACTGGTGACCAACCTCGACGCCTCGGCGTTCCTCGGTCGTCTGGCGCTGGTCCGCATCTACAAGGGCAAGCTGCGCAAGGGTCAGCAGGTGGCCTGGATGCGTGAGGTCGACGGGCATCCCGTCATCACCAACGCGAAGATCACCGAACTGCTGGTCACCGTCGGCGTCGAGCGCACCCCGACCGACGAAGCGATCGCCGGCGATATCGTCGCGGTCGCCGGCATGCCGGAAATCATGATCGGCGACACCCTGGCCGATGTCGAGCACGCGCACGCGCTGCCCCGCATCACCGTCGACGAGCCCGCCATCTCGGTCACCATCGGCACCAACACCTCGCCGCTGGCCGGCAAGGTGCCCGGGCACAAGCTGACCGCGCGCATGGTCAAGAGCCGGTTGGACGCCGAACTCGTCGGCAACGTGTCGATCAAGGTCGTCGACATCGGCCGCCCCGACGCCTGGGAGGTGCAGGGCCGCGGTGAGCTGGCGCTGGCCATCCTGGTCGAGCAGATGCGCCGGGAAGGCTTCGAGCTGACCGTCGGAAAACCGCAGGTGGTCACCCAGACCATCGACGGCAAGCTGCACGAGCCCTTCGAGGCGATGACGATCGACACCCCCGAGGAGTTCGTCGGCGCCATCACCCAGCTGATGGCCGCCCGCAAGGGCCGCATGGAGGACATGACCAACCATGCCGCCGGATGGGTCCGGATGGACTTCATCGTGCCCAGCCGTGGCCTGATCGGATTCCGCACCGACTTCCTGACGATCACCCGCGGCACCGGCATCGCCAACGCCGTGTTCGAGGGGTACCGGCCGTGGGCCGGGGAGATCCGGGCCCGCCACACCGGGTCGCTGGTGTCCGACCGAAGCGGCAAGATCACCCCGTTCGCCATGACCCAGCTGGCCGACCGCGGCCAATTCTTCGTCGAGCCCGGCCAGGACACCTACGAGGGTCAGGTCGTGGGCATCAACCCCCGTGCCGAGGACCTCGACATCAACGCCACCAAAGAGAAGAAGCTCACCAACATGCGGTCCTCGACCGCCGATGTCTTCGAGACACTGGCCCGTCCGCTGGAGCTCGGCCTGGAGCAGGCGATGGAATTCTGCGCCGAGGACGAGTGCGTCGAGGTCACACCCGAGATCGTGCGAGTGCGCAAGCTCGAGCTCACCGCCAGCCTGCGTGCCCGGGCGAAGTCGCGGGCCAAGCAGCAGAACTCCTGAGATTGCACCGGCCCGATACCCTGAACCTCGTGCCGACAGCCCGACACCGCGCGACCACAGTGGTGGCCGCGCTGTCGGCACTGGTTCTGGCGGGCTGCACCGTCAGCCCGCCGCCCGCCCCGCAGAGCACCGAGACCACCAAGACGGCCCCGCCGCCGCCGATGAAGACCATGCAGATCATCATGGCCATCGACGCGATCGGTGCCGGGTTCAATCCACATCTGCTCTCCGATCAGTCCTCGGTGAACGCCGCGGTCTCGTCGCTGGTGCTGCCGAGTTCATTCCGGCCGATCGCCGATCCGGCGACCCCGACCGGGTCGCGCTGGGAGATGGATCCGACGCTGCTGGTCTCGGCGGAGGTGACCGACGAGGACCCGTTCACCGTCACCTACAAGATCCGGCCCGAGGCGGCATGGACCGACAATGCGCCGATCGGCGCGGACGACTACTGGTACCTGTGGCGGCAGATGGTCAGCCAACCCGGGGTCGTCGACCCCGCCGGGTACGACCTCATCACCGGCGTCCAGTCGGTGGACGGCGGCAAGACCGCTGTGGTCACCTTCTCGCAGCCCTATCCGGCGTGGCGAGAGCTGTTCAACAACATCCTGCCCGCCCATATCGTCAAGGACGTGCCGGGAGGGTTCGGTGCCGGACTGGCCCGGGCGCTGCCGGTGACCGGTGGCCAGTTCCGAGTGGACAATATCGACCCGCAGCGCGACGAGATCCTGCTGGCACGCAACGACCGGTACTGGGGTGAGCCGGCAAAGCCCGACCAGCTCCTGTTCCGCCGCGCGGGTTCGCCTGCCGCACTGGCCGACTCGATTCGCAACGGGGACACCCAGGTGGCCCAGGTGCACGGTGGGCAGGCGGCGTTCGCGCAACTGTCGGCGATTCCGGACGTGCGCACCGCGCGGATCGTCACCCCCCGCGTGATGCAGCTGACGCTGCGGGCGCAGCAGCCCGCACTCGCCGATCTGCGGGTCCGCCGGGCCCTGTTCGGGCTGCTCGACGTCGATCTGCTGGCTGCCGTCGGCGCCGGATCGGACAACACGGTGACCCTGGCACAGGCGCAGGTGCGCTCGCCCTCGGATCCCGGGTACGTGCCGACCGCGCCACCGGCGCTGTCCCGGGAGGCCGCGCTCGGGTTGCTGGCCGACGCCGGCTACCAGGTGCAACCGGTGCAGGAGCCCACCACGACGACCCCGGGCACCCCCGCACCGGATGAGAATCGCGGCCAGATCATCAAGGACGGGGTACCGCTGACGATGGTGCTCGGGGTGGCCGCCAACGATCCGACATCGATCGCGGTGGCCAACACCGCGGCCGACCAACTGCGCAGCGTGGGCATCGCCGCATCGGTGTCCGCGCTGGATCCGGTGACCCTCTATGGCGACGCGATGGTGAACAACTCGGTGGACGCGGTGGTCGGATGGCATGCCGCCGGGGGCGATCTGGCTACGGCGCTGGCATCCCGGTATGGCTGCCCCGCGCTGGAGGCCACCCCGGTCTCCACGCTGACACCGGAGCCCAGCGTCACCGTGACCACCACGTTGCCCAAGACCTCGAGCGCCGCGACATCCGCGCCGCCGGCACCCACGGTGACCACACCGCCGACCACACCGCCGACCTCGGCGGAGAACGGCGGCGAACTGGTGCAGGCACCCAGTAACCTCACCGGGATCTGCGACCGCAGCATCCAGCCGAGAATCGATGCCGCACTGCGCGGCACCGAGGAGATCGGCAAGGTCATCGACGCCGTCGAGCCGCGGTTGTGGGAGCTGTCGACGGTGCTGCCGATCCTGCAGGACACCACCATCGTGGCGGCGGCACCGCGGGTTTCCGGGGTCAGCCTGACCGGCGCGGTGCCGGTCGGCATCGTCGGCGACGCCGGCACCTGGGTCAAGCAGCCCTGACGGACCTGCGCCAGATCCCGTGGGCGGCAAAGGCCGCGATCGCGAACACCGCCAACAGCCACACCGGCGGATGTGCCAGTTCCCACACGAACAGCGCGGCGAACGCCGGGGCGCGCTGGGTGATGGCGAGAACGCCTGCGGCGCAAGCGAGTGCGACCGCTGCGGTGTTCACGTGCACACCGGTGAACTCGGTCAGCGCCAGCGCGGCCACCGATCCCGCCGCGGCGCCGGTGGCCAGCGCCGGCGTGAGCAGTCCGCCCACCGCGCCGGCCCGCAGGAACAGCGCGGTGAGCACGGGTTTGAGCGCCAGGATCGCCAGCGCGGCGGTGAGGGTCAGCTCGCTGTCGACGCTGACCACCAGGATGCTGCGGCCGTTGCCGGGCAGCTCGGGCCACCAGATGGAGCAGACGCCGGTGAGCAGACCGGCGGCGGCGATGCCGGGGATCAGCATCCAGGAGGCGGTCGGGGTGGCCGTCGTCGCGGTGATCCGGGTGAACGCGATGCCCACGCAGACCGCCAGCGGCGCGATGAGCAGAGCCAACCCGGCGAACAGATAGGACAGATCCGCGTCCGGCCAGTCCAGCGGATGACGCAGATGCGTGACCGGGGACGCCACCGCGACCGCGAGGCTGGAGGTGATCAGCGCGGTCCCCACCACGCGCGGATGCCAGCTGTGCATCAGCACGCTGATGGTGAACAGCGCACCGCCCAGCGGCACGCTGTACACCGCCCCCAGACCGGCGCCGGCGGCGCAGGACAGCAGGATCTCGCGGTCGCGCGCGGTGAGCGACCACCGCGAGGTGGCGGTATCCCCGAAGACCGCGGCCAGCTGACGCGGTGCGCCCTCGCGTCCCAGCGACGCGCCGGCGCCGACGAGGAGTACCTGCAGGCCGGCGTCGACGGCCAGCGGCACCCGGGGGAGCGGTCGGCGTGCGGCGATGGCGGACGACAGTTTCGGCACCGGGTTTCGCCCAGCCCGTTTCCCGTCGCTTCGCTCGCCCCGGCCTGGTTTCCCGTCGCTTCGCTCGCCCCGGCCTGGTTTCCCGTCGCTTCGCTCGCCCCCACGCAAGACCCACCAGCCCAGGCCCGCCAGCGCCCCACCGATCATCGGGCCGACCGCGCGGCGCACGTGCCCGCTGTCGTCGACGCCGTCGAGCAGACTGCCGAAGCTGAAGTGGTAGGTCAGGTGTTCGATGCCGTGCAGCAGCAGGGTTGTGGCGATACCGGCCAGCCCGGCGAGCAGACCGATCGCCAGCACCGCACAGCCGTACTCCAGTGCTCGGGTTCTCGCGTCCTCGGGCGGCACACGGTAAACCTAGGGGAGTGGAGACTCCGCGGCTTCTCTTTGTCCATGCCCATCCCGACGACGAATCGTTGACCACCGGCGCCACCATCGCGCACTATGCGGCCCAGGGCGCCGAGGTGCGGGTGGTCACCTGCACGATGGGCGAGGAGGGCGAGGTCATCGGCGAGCGGTGGGCCGGTCTGGCGGTCGATGCTGCCGACCAGCTCGGCGGTTATCGGGTTGCCGAACTCACCGCCGCCCTGGCCGCACTGGGCGCCGGCGAACCGCACTACCTGGGCGGGGCGGGACGCTGGCGGGACTCCGGCATGCCCGGAACGCCGGCACGGCACCGGCAGCGGTTCGTGGATGTCCCGCTGGACGAGCCCGTCGCCGAACTCGTCACCATCATCCAGGAGTTCCGCCCGCACGTGGTCGTCGGCTACGACCCCAACGGCGGCTACGGGCACCCCGATCACATCAGGGTCCACGAACTCAGTACCGCGGCCGTGGCCGCCTGCGCGACGCTGGCGTGGCCGGTGCCGAAGTTCTACTGGACGGTGATGGCGGCGTCCGGGTTCGTCGACGGCTTCCGCAATATCGGCCAACCCCCGCCGGACTGGGTCGTCATCAAGGCCGAGGACTTCTCGTTCGCGTTCCCCGACGAGCGCGTCGACGCGGTGATCGACGCCTCGGCCCACTTGCCGGCCAAGGCCGCCGCCTTGCGGGCGCACGCCACCCAGGTCATGGTGGCTCCGGACGGACAGTCGATGGCGCTGTCCAACAAGATCGCGTTGCCGCTCTGGGGTGTCGAGCACTACGTGCTGGCCGCCGGTGAACGAGGGGGCGACGGAGTCGAGTCCGATCTGCTGGCCGGCCTGAATCTCCGATAGTCCGGGACTGACGCGGTAAGGTCTGCGGCATGGACCCGGATTTGGATCCCAACCTGCAGCATCAACAGGACCGCGCCGACAACCTTCAGTGGGTGATCGGCTCCTTGGTCGCGCTGCTCGACAGCATCCCGACCTGACAGCGGATCATCTGGACGGACCCCGCTGGCTTGCGCCCGTCGTCCTGGGCGTGCTCGCCGTCGATGGTGTGCTGTCCGCGCTGGCCTCTGCGTTTCTGCTGCCCGTCCGCCTCGGTTCGGTGCCATTTCCGATCAGCGCGCTGATCAGCGGCGCGGTCAACGCCGCGCTGGTGTGGGCGGCGCTGCAGTGGACATCGTCGAGCCGGATCGCCGCCATCCCGTTGTGGACCTGGTTGATCACGGTGCTCGGCCTGACCTTCGGCGGCCCGGGTGATGATCTGGTGTTCGGTGGCGTCGGGGTGATGGCCTACGCGGCATTGCTGCTCATCGCGGTGGGCGCGCTGCCGGCCGCCGCGGTGCTGCGCTCGGCGCGATTTGTGCACGATCGGTAACGCTCAGCGTTACCGATCGTGCACAAATCGCGGCGGTCTACTGCTCGGATCCTGAGCCGGAGTCGTTCTTGGTGTCCGGCTTGTTGTCGGGTTTGGTGTCGGGCTTGCTCTCGTTCTTGGTGTCGGGCGTGCTGTCCGGCTTGTTGTCCGGTTTGGAGTCGAGGTTGCCGGCCGGCTCGTCCTCGGTCTGCGGATCGGGTCCGGGGCCGTCGGACTCGCCGTCCGGCTGCTCGGAGTCCAGCTCGGCATCCACCGTGGTCGTGTCCTCGACATCGGTGTCGACCTCGGTGTCGAGATCGAGGTCCTGCTCGACATCCTCGGCGGGCAGGCCCTCACCGTCGGTCGTGTCGTCGGTGGGAGTCTCCACCGGCTGCTGAGGCTCGCCGTCCACGGGGTCGGTCTGCACCGGGGCCGGCCCGGGTTCCTCGGCGTCAGGCGTCTCGGGCTCGGGCCGCGGGGCCTGGCCGATCTCCTCGCCCGGTGTCGAGGACTCGTCGTCGGTGACCCCATCGGCGGGCGGGTCGGCCAGCGCGGTACCGACCCCCGCCGGGACCTGCACCGCGGTGCGCGCCCCCATCACCTCCATCGTCCGCTGCGCGGCGAACGAGGAGAAGAAGGGTGGGAACGGCGGGAACGGCGGCAGGAAGCTCAGCAACCAGTCGATCTCGGCGTTGACGAAACCGATCCCCGCGTTGACGGTGTCGTTGAAGAAGTCGGTCAGGCCCTGCCCGAAGCTGATGGCGCCGCCCACCCAGTAGGCGATGTTGAACGTGGCGCTGGTGATGATCGGGCGGATCAGCGAGTAATAGAAGATGCTGATCTGCGGGGTGAACCAGTTGACGATCGGGATCCACTGGGTGGCGTAGATGCCGAGGTTCACGCCCCAGTCCACCCAGGGCATGATCACGTCGTAGGCCGCGATGATGGCGTTCTCCAGCCCGGGCAGCGCCAGCGCGCTCAGCTGTGCCGACGCCGTATCGAGCGTCGCGGTCATCGTGGCGGTGGAGGTGAAGGCCTCCGGTGGCAGCAGCTCCGCGGCGGCCTGTGCCGTCGCGAGTTCGGGGGCCGGTCGGGTGAGCAGCGGATTCACCGGCGCGGTGTGGGCGGTCAGCGCCACGGCGTCCTGATGCGCCGGGCGGCTGGGCGGGGCCACCGACGGTGGAATCGCGATGGAGCCCGCGGCGACGATGCCGATCCCGGCCATGAGATATGAACGCACCCGCAAACGCATGATCGCTCCCGTTCACTCAGTCCCGACGGGCATGAACTTACGCCAGGGTCAACGCTTCGGGCGGTATTCCGAGGACGGCTCGCGCGGGCGCCGGTCGGCGACGGCTAATGTGAGGCCTATGCCAGGCGCATCTGTTTCAAATAGTGAGACGCGCGGATGATCCCCGTCGACGCCGGGGTTACATGGGAGTGGCTCTGAACCCCCAGCACGGCTCCGATCTGCCCAGCCCGGTGGTCCCGCCGAAGCCCAATCCGTCCGCCCTGCGGCGCGTGCTGCGCCGCGCCCGCGACGGGGTCGCCCTGAACGTGGACGAAGCCGCCATCGCGATGACCGCGCGCGGCGCGGACCTGGCCGACCTGTGCGCGAGTGCGGCCCGGGTCCGCGACGCCGGTCTGGAGTCCGCGGGTCGCCGCGGCGCCACCGGGCGGCTTCCGGTGAGTTACTCGCGCAAGGTCTTCATCCCGGTGACCCATCTGTGCCGGGACACGTGCCACTACTGCACGTTCGTGACGGTGCCGGGCAAATTGCGTGCCGAGGGCAAGGGCATGTTCATGGAGCCCGACGAAATCCTGGATGTGGCTCGCCGGGGCGCGGAGCTGGGCTGCAAGGAAGCGCTTTTCACCCTCGGAGACCGGCCGGAGGCGCGTTGGCCGGAGGCCAAGCAGTGGCTCGACGAACGCGGATATGACTCGACGCTGGATTATGTGCGCGCGATGGCCATTCGGGTGCTCGAGGAGACCGGTCTGCTCCCGCACCTCAACCCCGGGGTGATGAGCTGGACCGAGTTGTCGCGGCTGAAACCGGTTGCGCCGTCCATGGGCATGATGCTGGAGACCACGTCGCGACGGCTTTTCGAGACCAAGGGTCTGGCCCACTACGGCAGCCCGGACAAGGATCCGCAGGTGCGGCTGCGGACGCTCGACGACGCCGGCCGGTTGTCCGTCCCGTTCACCACCGGGCTGCTGGTCGGCATCGGTGAGACGCTCACCGAACGCGCTGAGACCATGCATGCGATCCGTAAGTCGCACAAGGCTTTCGGTCACGTCCAGGAAGTCATCGTGCAGAACTTCCGGGCCAAGGATCACACCGCCATGGCCGCGGTCCCCGACGCCGGCATCGACGACTTCCTGGCCACCATCGCGGTGACCCGCCTGGTATTGGGCCCCAAGATGCGCATCCAGGCTCCGCCGAATCTGGTGTCGCGCCACGAGTGTCTGGCGCTGATCGGTGCCGGTGTGGACGATTGGGGCGGGGTGTCGCCGTTGACACCGGACCATGTCAACCCCGAACGGCCGTGGCCGAACCTGGACGACCTGGCATCGATCACCGCCGAGGCGGGATACGACCTCGTGCAGCGCCTGACCGCGCAGCCGCAGTACGTGCAGGCCGGCGCGGCCTGGATCGATCCGCGCGTCCGTGGGCATGTGGACGCGCTGGCCGATCCGGATACCGGGCTGGCACTGCCTGTGAACCCGGTGGGCCGGCCGTGGCAGGAACCCGACGAGGCGTCGGAATCCTTGGGCCGCACCGACCTGCATTCCGCGATCGACTCCGAGGGTCGGCTCACCGAGACCCGCAGCGATCTCGACAGCGCTTTCGGTGACTGGGAATCCATCCGGGAGAAGGTCTCGGAGTTGGCTGCCCGCGCCCCCGAACGGATCGACACCGATGTGCTCGCGGCGTTACGTGCCGCCGAACGCAACCCGGGCGGGTGTAGCGACGACGAGTATCTGGCATTGGCCACCGCCGATGGTCCAGCTCTCGATGCTGTTGCCGCACTGGCTGATTCGCTGCGTCGCGATGCCGTCGGCGACGACGTGACCTATGTCGTCAACCGCAATATCAATTTCACGAACATCTGCTACACCGGCTGCAGGTTCTGCGCTTTCGCTCAGCGCAAGGGCGATGCCGACGCCTACTCGCTGTCCACCGACGAGGTTGCCGACCGGGCCTGGGAGGCGCATGTCGCCGGCGCCACCGAGGTCTGCATGCAGGGCGGAATCGATCCGGAACTCCCGGTCACCGGTTACGCCGACCTGGTCCGTGCGGTGAAGGCTCGGGTGCCCTCGATGCACGTGCACGCGTTCTCCCCGATGGAGATCGCCAACGGTGTCACCCGCAGCGGATTGTCGGTGCGCGAGTGGCTGACGGCGCTCCGTGAGGCCGGCCTCGGGTCGATCCCCGGGACCGCCGCGGAGATCCTCGACGACGAGGTGCGCTGGGTGCTGACCAAGGGCAAGCTGCCCACCGCGGAGTGGATCGACGTGATCAGTACCGCTCACGAGGTCGGGCTGCGGTCGAGTTCGACGATGATGTACGGGCACGTGGACACCCCAAAGCACTGGGTCGGGCATATCAATGTGCTGCGCGCCATCCAGGATCGCACCGGCGGGTTCACCGAGTTCGTCCCGCTGCCGTTCGTGCATCAGTCCAGCCCGCTGTACCTGGCCGGCGGGGCACGCCCGGGCCCGACCCATCGGGACAACCGTGCGGTACATGCGCTTGCGCGGATCATGCTGCACGGCAGGATTTCTCATATCCAGACCAGCTGGGTGAAGCTGGGTGTCGAACGCACCAGGGTGATGCTCAACGGGGGCGCCAACGATCTGGGTGGCACGCTGATGGAGGAGACCATCTCACGGATGGCGGGCTCGGAGAACGGGTCCGCGAAGTCGGTTCAGGAACTGGCGGAGATCGCCGAGGGTATCGGCCGCCCGGCGCGGCAACGCACCACCACGTACACCCCGCTCGCCGCCTGAGCCTAGGCTTGCCTAACCGATTTGGCGTGAAATTTGTTGCGCTCATTGGCCTTTCGGTCGCGCCGGCCGGCTGATCGGCGGTATCTTCTGATGGTCGTCGAGCATCAGGAGCGCCATGACCACGATTTCCGGGATACCCGCCCATGCGCTGCTGGTGCACGGCGTCGTCGTGCTGGCGCCGTTGACGGCGGTGTTGCTGATTCTCTGTGCCTTCTGGCGGGCCGCCCGCAGCCGCCTGGTGTGGTTGGTGCTGGCCCTGGCTGCCGGCGTCATGGTGCTCACGCCGCTGGCGACCTCAGCGGGCGAGTGGCTGTACAACCGCGAAAGTGAGCACCGCCCGATCCTGGAACTGCATGAGGAGCGCGGAGAGTGGATGATCTACTTCGCGATCGGTTTGTTGCTGGTGGCGATCCTGCAGGCCGTTCAGCACGTGCGGGAGTCGCGCACCGAGCGGCCGGGGCGCGGGTTCGCGGTCGTCACGGCGGTACTCGCCGTCGTCGTCGGCGTGTCGTCGATGATCGCTGTCGTGCTGATCGGCCACTCGGGCGCGGAGGCGAAATGGGGCATCATCGCCTATGGCATCAGTAATCCCATACTGCCGGGATGAACCGGAACGCGGCACCGACCGCGGCGACATGGCATACCGACGGGAACGGCAGATGGGTTGCGACCAGTTGTTCGCCGCTGGCCGCCAGATCGGTCAGCAGCTGAATCCGGACCCGCGCCGCCTGCTCGGGATCGTGTTCGAATCCGTTCTGCCATCCGGGGTTGTCGAAGCCGGGCTGGAACACCGCGTCGCCGGCGAAGGTCAAGGCATCGCCGCGGGATTCGATGCGCACGATGCTGTGTCCGGGGGTGTGTCCGCCGGTGCGGCGCAGCAGTACCCCTGGCGCAACCTCGTAGTCGTTCTCGAAGGTGCGCAACTGGCCCCGGTAGAGGTCCAGGAACTGGGCGGCGGTCCGTCGCAGCACGGGCGGGATCGACACCGGCATGACGGTGCGGGAGAAGTCCGGCGACTGCCAGAACTCGGCCTCGGCCGTCGCGACGTGCACGCGCAGGTCGGGCCGCAGCTTGTGGCGTAGCCCATCGACGAGTAGCCCGCCGATATGGTCCATGTGCAGATGGGTGAGCACCACATCGGTCACCGAGGAGGGCTCGATGCCGGCCGCGGACAGCCGCATGCCCAGTTGCCCGGCCCGCGGAAAGTCCGGGAATTCGGTGCCCAGGCCGGAGTCGATCAGGATGGTCTTGCCGCCGCTGCGCACGACGGCTACGTTCAACGGCCAGTCCAGGATCTCCGGTGGCAGGAACATGTCCTTCAGCCATGCCGCGTAGGCGGCGGGTTCGGCGTTGGTAGCCATCGTCGACGCCGTGATGGGCAGCACGCCATCGCTGATCACCAGCACGTCGATATCGCCGATTTTCAGGGCGTACCGTGACGGCACCAACTCGTCGAGGCGCTGGTCGCCGTGGGTGAGGTTGTCCACGCTCATGATTTCTCCGATGCTCACGAAGGGTGCGGGCTGCACGCTTCTGGCCGGTCAAACGCGCGTTCGCGCCGGCACTCATCCCGGATACCATCGACGGCTATGCCGGGCACGCTGCGTGGACGTGAGCGCGACTGCGCGGTCCTCGACGAGCTGATCGCGCGGGCGCGGACCGGGCACAGTCAGGTTCTGGTACTGCGCGGCGAGGCCGGGGTCGGAAAAACCGCTCTGCTGGATCACTTGACGGGGCAGGCGTCCGACTTCGCGTCGACGCGGATATCCGGAGTGCAGTCCGATATGGAACTTGCGTTCGCCGGTCTGCAGCAGCTGTGCGCACCGCTGCTCGGCCATCTCGGGATACTGCCACCGCCGCAGCGCGCGGCACTCGACGTCGCGTTCGGATACGGCACGGGGCCCGCCCCAGACCGGTTCCTGGTCGGTTTGGCCGTGCTCAGTCTGCTGGCCGCGGCGTCCGCCGAGCAGCCGCTGTTGTGCGTCATCGATGACGCACAGTGGCTGGATCAGGTGACGGTGCAGACGCTGGCGTTCGTCGCACGGCGGTTGCTGGCCGAGCGGGTGGCCATGGTCTTCGCCGTCCGCGACGCGCACCCCGACGTGCTGGCCGGGCTGCCCGGACACACCGTGACCGGTCTGGATGCCCCCGCGGCGCGCGAGTTGCTGGAGTCGGTGATGATCGGCGGTATCGACCCGCTGGTTCGAGACCGCATCGTCGCCGAGACCCGCGGTGTCCCATTGGCTCTCGTCGATGTCCCACGCAGCGTATCGGCCACCGAGCTGGCCGGTGGCTTCTGGATCTCCGGTCGGCGCTCCTCGACCGTTGCGATCGAGGACGGATTCATCGCTCGCATCCGGGCGTTGCCCGATGCGACCCGCAGGTTGCTCCTGCTGGCCGCGGCCGAGCCGATCGGCGACGGTGCGCTGTTCCTGCGTGCAGCCGCAGAATTGGGTCTGCCGCCCGAGACGCTCGGGCCCGCCGAGGCCGCCGGCATGATCGAGTTCGGGGCACGGTTGCGCTTCAATCACCCGCTGATGCGTTCGGCGGCCTACCGGGCCGCCGACCTGGGCGAGCAGCGCGCTGTTCACCGGGCGCTGGCCGAGGCGACGGATGTCCGGCTCGATCCCGACCGCCGGGCCTGGCACGCCGCCAATGCTGCGGACGGGCCCGACGACGCGGTGGCTGCCGAACTGGAGGCCTCGGCGCAACGGGCCCAACGGCGGGGTGGAATGGCGGCGGCAGCGGCCTTTCTCGAACGTGCGGCCGTGCTCACCCGCGATCCGCGGCTGCGCGGTTCGCGTGCCATCTCGGCGGCACAGGCCAAACGTGAGGCAGCAGACCCGGATTCGGCCTACACCCTGTTGGCGATGGCAGACTCTGCGCCACTGGATGCGCTGCAGAAGGCCCAGGTGGTGCGAATGCGCGCCCAGATGAGTTTTGCGCGCAGCCGATCCGGGGCGACGGGCGCCCCAACGGTCGGCGAGGCGGCCGCCGAACTGATGGCGGCAGCCCGCGGTTTGGACGGCCTCGATGACGACTTGGCGAGGGAGACCTATCTGGAGGCACTCGCGGCGGCCATGTATGCCGGGCGTCTCGGTGCCCCGACCCTACTGGCTGACGTGGCCGCCTCGGGCGCCGATGCCGTCCGCCGGGCCGGTGGTCCGGTGCGGCCCCTCGACCTCTTACTCGCCGGCATGGCTGCACGCGTGATCGACGGTCCAGCCGCCGGATCGGCGGATCTGCTTGCTGCACTGAATCTTTGGAACGACCATGCGCAGGAGAACCCCGCTCGGTGGCTGTACTGGCCGTTCCCCGTGGTCCAGGAGTCCGCCGCCCACGAGATGTGGGATGGCCGGGTGCTGGAACGGATCGCCGCCGACACCGTGCGTCGCGCCCGCGACGCCGGAGCGGTGGCCGCCCTGCCGCCGGCACTCGGCTACCGCGCGGGCGTTCACTTCTTCCGAGGTGAATTCGATGCTGCGGCAGGCATTTTGCAGGAGTCCGCGGAAATCGCCGCGGCGATGGGGCAGGCGCCGGTGCCCTACCACGCCCTCAATCTGGCGGCCTGGGGCGGTGTGCCCGCCAACGCCGTCGAGCTCATCGAGTCCGCTGCCGCCACGGGCGCGGCCCGCGGCGAAGGCCGGCTGGTCGGATTGGCGGCGTTCTGCAGCGCCGTGCTCAACAACGGCCTCGGTCGCTACGAGGAGGCGTTGGCCGCCGCCCGGCGCTGCTGCGAGTACGAGGATCTCGGGTTTCACAGCTGGTGCTTGTACGAGCTGATCGAAGCGGCCGTGCACGTCGGTGATCGGGACAGTGCCGAGGCGGTGCTCCCGCGGTTCACCGAACGCGCCGCCGCCACCGGTACGCCATGGGGCTTGGGCGCGGCGGCGGCGGCGCACGCATTGCTCGCCGACAACGATGGTGCCGAGGAGAAGTTCCTCGAAGCGATCGAGCGGTTGCAGCAGGCCGATATTGCCCTGCACCTGTCGCGGGCACGGTTGTCCTACGGCGAATGGCTGCGTCGGCTCAACCGCCGCAACGACGCACGGCATCAGCTCACCCTCGCCCACGACACGTTCAGCACGATGGGGGCACAGGCCTTCGCCGAACGGGCCCGGCGTGAGCTGGTGGCCACCGGGGAGAAGACGCGCAGAAAGTCGGCCGGCTCCAGGGGTGGGCTCACCGCGCAGGAGGCGCAGATCGCCGGGTTGGCCGCCGCCGGCCTGACCAACCCCGAGATCGGCGCCCAGCTGTTCATCAGCACGCACACTGTCGAGTGGCATCTGCGCAAGGTGTTCGTCAAGCTCGGCATCACATCGCGCCGCCAGCTGCGCACCGTCACGTGGTGATCACCGCACCGACCACGAAACAGACCACGGACTTTCAAGGGCTCGCTACCCGACCGCCGCAGGCCAGGCTGGTTGTCGAATGACACAACCCATACCTGGAGGAAATCATGAAAGTCGTCGTCATCGGTGGCACCGGACTCATCGGCTCGAAGGTGGTGTCCATGGTCAATCGGCGCGGGCACGATGCCATACCCGCATCCCCGTCATCGGGAGTGGACATCCTGACCGGCGAGGGGCTGGCCGAGGCACTGACCGGTGCGGACGTCATGGTCGATGTGTCCAACTCGCCCTCCTTCGAGGATGGGCCGGCACTGGACTTCTTCACCCGGGCCGCCGACAACCTGCTGGCGGCGGCCCGTGCGGCCGGGGTGTCGCACTACGTCGCGTTGTCTGTGGTGGGCACCGACCGGCTGCAGGACAGCGGCTACTTTCGGGCCAAGCTGGCCCAGGAACGGCTGATCCGGGACGGCGGGATCCCGTTCACCATCGTGCGGGCCACCCAGTTCTTCGAGTTCGTCGGTCGGATCGCGGAGTCCGCCGCCGAGGGTGAGGTGCTCCGCATCACCTCGGCACCATGCCAGCCGGTGGCCGCCGAGGATGTCGCGACCGCAGTTGCCCAAGCGGCGCTGGCGGCGCCCGCGCGCGATATCGTCGAGGTCGCCGGCCCGGAGCGCATCGGCCTCGACGAACTGGTTACCCTGCAGCTGCGGGCGACCGGCGACGACCGCGAGGTGGTCACCGACCGGACGGCGCCCTACTTCGGGGTGCTGCTCGATGACCAGACGCTGGTGGCCGGCGACACGGCGACGGTCGGTGGCATGCGGTTCGCCGATTGGTTGGCCGACTCCGTTGTCGCGCACTAGTGCAGGGTGTGCGGATATGACACTGACGCCCGTTCCCGACGCCCACCTGGCCGCGCGGTTCGCGGTCGAGACCCGGCCCCTGCTTGAGATGCTGCACCGCGGCGCCCGCAGGCTGACCCGGACCGAGGCCGACGCCGAAGACCTGTTGCAGGACACGTTGTTACACGCCTACGCGGGGTATCCGAAGTTCCAGCACGGCACGAATCTCAAGGCGTGGCTTTTCAAGATCATGTACCACAGGTGGGTCAGCAACCACCGCAGCCAACAGCGTCGGCCGGTGGAGACCCCGGTCGACGAGATGACCGACCGGATGTTGGCGCGCGCGGGCGCACACGTGTCCGCCGAGTCCGAGGTGCTGAGCATGCTGAGCGATTCCGGGCTGACCGATGCGCTGGCACAGCTGCCCGACGGATTCACCGACGTGCTGTTCCACACGTTCGTCGAGGGCTACACCTATGCGGAAACCGCTGCCATCATGGACATTCCGGTGGGAACCGTGATGTCGCGGGCGTCGCGTGCGCGACAACGACTGCGCGACGTTCTGGCGCCCGCCGCGGGGTGGGTGGCGTGATGGAACTGGTAGGACAGCGCGCACTGGTCACCGGAGGTACCGCGGGTATCGGGCTGGCATCGGCCCGGTTGCTCGTCGATGCGGGTGCGTCGGTGGTGATCACCGGCCGCGAGCGGGACCGCGGTGCGGCGGCGGCGGATCTGCTGGGTGCCCGGTTCGTGCAGGCCGACCTCGGCGACCGCGGCGCCGTGGAAGATCTTGTGCACCAGGCAGGTGCGGTCGACATCCTGGTCAACAACGCCGCCCGCTTCCCGTCCGCGTTGACCCTCGAGCAGGACGTGGCGTCCTTCGAACAGACCTTTGCCACCAATGTCCGCGGGCTGTACTTTCTCACCGCCGGGGTGGTGCGCTCGATGGCGGCACGTGGGCGCGGCAGCATCGTCAATGTCACCACCATGGTCGCCGCTAAGGGCGTCGCAGGGGCGTCGGCCTACAGCGCGTCCAAGGCGGCCGTGGAATCCCTGACCCGAACCTGGGCGGTGGAATTCGGCGCAGCCGGGATCCGGGTGAACAGTGTGGCTCCGGGTCCGACCAGAACCGAAGGCGTGCAGGCGGAGTGGGGTGAATCCAACGAGGAGTTGGGCCGCTCGATGCCGCTGGGCCGAACTGCCGATCCCACTGAGATCGCCCAGGCGGTGTTGTTCCTGGCCTCGCCGCGTTCGAGTTTCATCACCGGTTCGACGCTGCACGCCGATGGCGGCGGCAGCGCGCTCTAGGCGCCTGAGGAGTGGATGTGAGCGTGCCGTATGACCCGCGTTGGGAAGACGCGTTGACCGTGGTGGGCGAGGTGTCGCCACCGGCGATCGCGGAAGGGGCGCATGCGATGACGGTCGTCATCTGCTACCCGCCCGGTAGTGCCGGAGCGCCACCGCACAAACACCCCGGCGGGCCCGCGTTCGGCTATGTGCTCGACGGTGAGGTGCTCTTCGAGTTGGAGGGCTCCCCGCCGCGCGTGGTGTGCGCCGGGGAGACGTTCTGGGAGCCCGGTGGCGATGTCATCCACTACCGCGATGCCAACAATCGCGCCGATATCCCGTGCAGATTTCTGGTCACCATGTTCTGTGTCCCGGGGACGCCGATGCTGACGCTGGTCGACACCGAGGAACTGGCCGCGCGAGCGCATCGCCGGGTGCGGGAATGAAATCGGACCACGGTCCGTTTTGTCTGGGCGAGGGTGCCGGGAAGGCCGGCCCCGCATAACGAGGAGGCATCATGACCGCAGCAGTAGCGACCGATCTGACCGCAGGCACCTGGGCCCTGGACCCGGTGCATTCCTCGGTCAATTTCTCGGTCCGTCACCTGGTGGTGAGCAAGGTTCGCGGCACCTTCGACAGCTTCGAAGGCGCCATCACCGTGGCCGAGGACGGCACACCTTCGGTGGCCGCGACCATCGACATCGACTCGGTCAACACCCGCAACGAGCAGCGCGACGCCCACCTCAAAGCCGCCGACTTCTTCGACGTCGAGCGGTTCCCGACGGCGTCGTTCGTATCCACTGCGGTACGCGCCGACGGCGACGACTATGTGCTCGACGGTGACTTCACCCTCAAGGGTGTCACCAAGCCGGTGTCGCTGAAGCTCGAGTTCAACGGTGTCAACCCGGGCATGGGTCACGGTGCGGTGGCCGGCTTCGAGGCTTCGGTGGTGTTGAACCGCAAGGACTTCGGTATCGCCTTCGATGCTCCGTTGGAGACCGGAGGTGCCGTCGTCGGCGACAAGGTCACCATCACCCTGGAGATCGAAGCGCTCAAGGCGGCCTGAGTCCTGCCGCGAGCGTGCGCGAACTCCGCACCGGACACGGCGTGTCGGGGTGCAGACGCGCACGCTCGCGGGGGTCAGAGGCGTGCGGCCAGCTCGGTGCCCTGGCGGATGGCGCGTTTGGCGTCGAGCTCGGCCGCGACGGCGGCACCACCGATGACATGCGCGGTGATACCGCGTGACCGCAGCTCGTCATCGAGGGTGCGCACCGACTCCTGGCCCGCGCAGATCACGATGTTGTCCACGGCCAGCAGCCGCGCGCCGGACCGATCGGACCCGAAGCTGATGTGCAGCCCGTCGTCGTCGATACGCTCGTAGTTCACCCCGCAGAGTTGCTGCACGCCTTTGGCTTTCACCGAGGCGCGGTGTACCCAGCCCGAGGTCTTGCCCAGCCCGCGGCCCTGCGGCCCCTTGCTGCGTTGCAGCAAGAACACCTCCCGGGCAGGCGGGAGCGGGATGGGTGCCGCCAGTGCGCCGCGCACCGTCGGTGCATCCTGCGGGTCCAGTGCACCCCACTCGGCCTGCCACTCCTTACGGTTCACGGTCGGGGAATGCGCCGTGACCAGGAACTCGCAGACATCGAACCCGATGCCGCCCGCACCGATCACCGCCACCGAGTCGCCGACGGCGGCACCGGAGAGTACGTCGGCGTAGGAGAGCACCTTCGGATGGTCGATCCCGGGGATGGCGGGCCGGCGCGGCGTCACGCCGGTGGCCAGCACGATATCGTCGTAGCCGCACAGGTCGTCCGCGGTGGCCCGGGTGTCCAGGCGCACGTCGACCTCGTGCACCTGCAGCATGCGCGTGTAGTAGCGCAGTGTTTCGTTGAACTCCTCCTTGCCGGGAACCCTTCGGGCCAGGTCGAATTGACCACCGATGTCGGTGGCGGCCTCGAAAAGGGTGACGCGGTGCCCCCGCTGTGCGGCGGTCACCGCGGCGGACAGGCCGGCCGGTCCGGCGCCCACCACCGCCACCGAGCGGGCGCGCCTGGTCGGGCCCAGGATCAGTGAGGTCTCGTGTCCGGCGCGCGGATTGAGCAAACACGACACAGTCTTGTGCACGAAGGCATGGTCCAGGCAGGCCTGGTTGCAGGCGATGCAGGTGTTGATCTGGTCGGCGGCTCCCTCGGCCGCCTTGCGCACCCAGTCCGGGTCGCTGAGCAGCGGGCGCGCCATCGAGATCAGCTGCACATGAGTCTCGGCGAGAATCTGCTCGGCGGCCTGGGGCATGTTGATCCGGTTGGAGGCCACCACCGGAAGCCCGACGTGCTCGGCCAGCGCGCCGCTGATGTCGACGAACGCCGCATTGGGTACCGACGTGACGATGGTCGGGACGCGGGCCTCGTGCCAGCCGATACCGGTATTGAGGATGCTCGCCCCGGCGGCCTCGATCTCGGTTGCCAGCGCGAGGATCTCGTCCCAGGTCTGACCGTCCTGCACGTAGTCGGCCAGCGATATCCGGTAGACGATGATGAAATCCGCGCCGACGGCTTCGCGGACCCGACGCACGATCTCGACCGGGAAGCGTCGCCGCTTCTCCGGTGTCCCGCCCCAGGCATCGGTGCGTTTGTTGGTGCGCGGCGCCAGGAACTGATTGAGCAGATAGCCCTCGCTGCCCATGATCTCCACGCCGTCATAGCCCGCCGAGCGGGCCAGCAGCGCGGCGCGGACGAAATCGTCGATGGTGCCCTCGACATCACGCAGGGTGCGCGGCCGGAACGGATTGATGGGTGCCTTGATCGAGGAGGCGCTCACCGAAAGTGGATGGTAGGCATAGCGTCCGGCATGCAGCAGCTGCAGTGCGATCTTGCCTCCCTCGGCGTGCACGGCCGCGGTGATGCGGCGGTGCCGACGGGCATCGGCGGATGACAGCATCTCGGCGGCGAACGGCAGCAGCCAGCCGGTGCGGTTGGGGGCATACCCGCCGGTGATGATGAGGCCGACACCGCCGCGTGCGCGTTCGGCGAAATAGGCGGCCAGCTTGTCGGTATCGCGGGCGCGATCCTCCAGGCCGGTGTGCATCGAGCCCATGATCACCCGGTTGCGCAGTGTGGTGAAGCCGAGGTCCAACGGGGACAACAGATTCGGATAGTTCACAGGACCGCCAGCACCTCGCTCAGCCATTCGATCGCCCCCTCCTCGGCGCGGATCCCGCCGCGCAGTACCAGGTATTGATGTAGGTCGGCCCCGCTCAACCGGGACGGATCGGGAAACTGGCGCTTCTGGAACCCGCGGTAGGTGTCCAGCAGTGCGCCGCGTTCGGCGCGCAGGTCCACCGCCTGGGCGCGGACCGCGTCGACGGAGCCGTACTGACAGGCGCGGATCTTGACGGCCAGATCCCGGGTGCGGTTGTCGGCCACCGTGGAGCCGCGCCCTGACAGCGGCTCGGCGATCCAGCGGGCGAGCTCGGCCCGGCCGGCCGGGGTGACGGTGTACTCCTTCTTGTCCGGGCGTCCGTGTTGTTCGATGGCGCGCACGCACACCCAGGCGTCGTCCTCCATGGTGCGCAGCGTGCGGTAGATCTGCTGATGGGTGGCCGACCAGAAATAGCCGATGGAGCGATCGAACCGGCGGGCCAGCTCGTAGCCGGAACTGGCCTGTTCGCACAGCGACACCAGGATGGCATGGGGGAGAGCCATGCCGGGAGCGTAGGCGGTACCTGAGGTTCTATGCAACAAGTTGCAGTGCAGCAAAGTGCATAGCGTGTGGCTACTAGGCGTGTTGTATATGCAACGTCTAGTATCAGTAACCACGCGCCACCCCGACGGGCGGCGCGTGAAGTTAGGGCACACTGAGACGCGCGTCCAGCTAACGGCCGTACATACTGGCCCGCGGGACGCACGCTCACGCGTCCCGACCCGGAACTGAAACCGACCAGCAGCCCACTGGACAGGACAGGAGAGACATCAGTGACGTACGTCATTGCCGAACCCTGCGTCGACGTCAAAGACAAGGCATGCATCGAGGAGTGCCCTGTCGATTGCATCTACGAGGGTGGCCGGATGCTGTACATCCACCCGGATGAGTGCGTCGACTGCGGTGCATGCGAGCCGGTCTGCCCCGTCGAGGCCATCTACTACGAAGACGATGTGCCCGACCAGTGGAGCAGCTACGCGCAGAGCAACGCGGACTTCTTCACCGAACTCGGTTCCCCGGGTGGCGCGTCGAAGGTCGGTCAGACCGACAACGATCCGCAGTCCATCAAGGATCTCGAACCCAAGGGCGAGTGAACTCACCCAAATCGGCGTCACTGCCGGTGTTCCCCTGGGACACCCTGGCGGACGTCACCGCCACCGCGCGCGCACACCCCGACGGCATCGTCGACCTGTCGGTCGGCACGCCCGTCGACGATGTCGCACCGGTGATACGTGCGGCGCTGGCTGCTGCGAGCGCGACACCGGGCTACCCGACGACCGCGGGCACACCCGAGCTGCGCGCGTCGATCCACGCCGCGCTGCAGCGCCGCTTCGGTATCACCGGGGTGGCCCCGGCCGCGGTGTTGCCGGTCATCGGCACCAAGGAGCTGATCGCCTGGCTTCCGACGCTGCTGGGGTTGGGGCCCGATGACACCGTCGTGATCCCGGAGCTGGCGTACCCCACCTACGACGTGGGGGCCCGGCTGGCCGGGGCGCAGGTGCTGGCCGCCGATTCGCTGACCCAGATCGGCCCGCGGACACCGGCGCTGGTGTTCCTGAACTCGCCGAGCAATCCGTCGGGCAAGGTGCTCGGCCTGGACCATCTGCGCAAGGTTGTCGGCTGGGCCCGCGAGCGTGGCGTGCTGATCGCCTCCGACGAGTGCTACCTCGGCTTGGCCTGGGACGCCGCGCCGCTGTCGGTGCTGCATCCCTCGGTGTGCGACGGTGACCACACCGGCCTGCTGGCCATCCACTCGCTGTCCAAGACATCCTCGTTGGCCGGTTACCGGGCCGGCTTCGTCGCCGGCGATCCGGCGGTGGTGGCCGAACTGCTGGCGGTACGCAAACATGCCGGGATGATGGTGCCCGGTCCGATTCAGGCGGCGATGGTCGCCGCACTCGACGATGACGACCATGTCGCGGTCCAGCGCGAGC
This sequence comes from Mycobacterium sp. MBM, assembly GCA_021648845.1. Lineage (GTDB taxonomy): Bacteria > Actinomycetota > Actinomycetes > Mycobacteriales > Mycobacteriaceae > Mycobacterium. The sequence continues at coordinate 50,125 of JAKJHY010000006.1, forward strand.
GCTACGCCCAACGGCGTGCGGTACTGCTGCCGGCGCTGCGCGGCGCGGGCTTCACCGTCGACCACTCCGAGGCCGGGCTGTACCTGTGGGCGACCCGCGGCGAGCCGTGCCGCGACACCCTGGCCTGGCTGGCGCAGCGCGGCATCCTGGCGGCCCCCGGCGAGTTCTACGGCGCGGCCGGAGCCGAGCACGTGCGGGTGGCGCTCACCGCCACCGATGAGCGCATCGCCGCGGCAGCCGAGAGACTCTGAGCGGGCGAGAGCGGCCAGTTGCCGCACATGATCGGCGAAAAGCTGTGTCAAATGTGGCCATTCGACGACTCGGCGCGCAGGCTCAGCGATAGCAGCAGCCGCAGATCGGGGTCGGCCAGCGAGGCTCCCAGCACGGACTCGATACGCCGCACCCGGTAGCGCACGGTATTGGGGTGCACGTGCAGCCACCCCGCGGCCGCGCCGATATCGCCGAAACAGTCCAGGTAGGCGCGCAGCGTGTCCGCCAGCGCCGGGTCGGCGGCGCGCAGATCCCGTATGCGCGGGTCGATCAGGCGAGCATCGGCGCCGACCATCGTCACGATCTCGTCGAGCAATACGGTCGTGCGCGCCTCGGCAAGTGAGGTGAGCGCGCCGAGCGCACCCGGGTGGCGCTCGGCGCTGTCGAGCACCCGGTCCACTTCGGCTCGAGCGGTCGCCGCGCCCGCGAGCCCGGTTGCGGGCGCGGCGATGACCGCACGCAACTGCAGTCCGAGTTCCCGGCGCAGGGTGGCGATGGTGCCGCGAATCCACGACGTCACCGCCCTGCCGGCATGCGGGAGCAACACATACACCCGCGCGCCGCGGGAGGTCACCTGCGCGTCGGCACGGAACGCACTGGCGCTCAGCGCAAGCACATCGACCAGACGGGCCGGTACGGTGCCGGCGTCGGCGCCGACGAAACCCATGAAGCCGACGACGGCGACCGGCCCCTCGGCGGCCAGTCCGAGCTCACGTGCGGTGGCCGCGATATCGATATCGGCTTCGCGCAGGCCGAGGAGTTGCTGTACCCGCACCGCGTGGGTCGACGGTGCCGCGGCGAGCCGGGCCAGGATCCTGGCGGCGAGCACCGTCGCGCCGCGCAGCACCTCGTCGGTGTCCTCGGCGAGCGGCCGCGCGCCCTGCTGCACCCAGATGGTGCCTGCGAACGCGGGCCGGCGGCCGTCGCCGGGCAGATGAACGCCGATCGCGCGGCGTGGGCGCAGGCCGAGTTCGGGCCGGGCGTCGATGCGCACCACCTCGGCGCTGGCGCGCAACGCGTCGAAGATGCCCTCGCGCCCGATCCAGGCCAGATGCTCGGGCGGGCCCGCGCGGCCCAGGATCGACAGCCGCCGCAACTCGTCGGCCTCGTCATTGGAGGCGGAATACGCGAGCACATGCGACTGGGCGTCCTCGATGCTGACCATCCCGTGCGTGCGCTCGGCGGTCGACTGGGCCAGCCCGAACAGGTCGGTACCCGATTCTTGTAACGGGTCGGCGCGGTCGCCGTGATGCTCGAAGACGTGGTCGATGAGCCGGTACAGCCGTTCCCAGCGGGCCCGCGGTTCGACCGCGACGACCGCGGTGCCCACGGCGGCCGCGCGCGCGATCACCGCGGCCGACGGCTCCTTGACCAAGATGGCGGCCGGTGTCCGGGGGGCCTGTTGCACCAGCCAGGACAGCACATCGTCGTCGCCGACGCCGAGCAGCAGGAACACATCGGCCGATACGGCCGCCGCGGCCAGACCCAGTCGCACATCGTCGGGGTCGATCAGGGCGGCCGACGCCACCGGCAGATCCAACCCGCGCGGCGCCTGTACCAGCGTCACCATCGTGGTGTCCAGGGCGAGGAGCAATTGACCGAGGCTGACCCCCGGCGGCGCGACGGCGGCCATGTTGTGCGATTCTACTAACGAGATTGCAGACTTTGGCCGATTCGCCAAGCCCGCGCCGGGTGCTGCGCGCGACCCTGAGAGCATGGACGCCGTCACCCAGGTTCCGCTGCCATCGAACGAACCCATCCACGACTACGCGCCGGGCAGCCCCGAACGCACCCGCCTCACCGCCGCACTGCGCGACCTCGCCGGCGGACCGATCGATCTGCCGCACGTCATCGGCGGACGGCACGCCATGGGCTCCGGCCCGCGGATCGACGTCGTGCAACCACACCGGCACCGCGCGGTGCTCGGCACGTTGACCAACGCCGGCCACGATGAGGCGGCTGCCGCCGTCGACGCCGCCATCGCCGCCAAGGACGCCTGGGCGGCCACCCCGTTCGACGAGCGCGCCGCGGTCTTCCTGCGCGCCGCCGACCTGCTCGCCGGGCCCTGGCGGGAAAAGATCGCCGCCGCCACCATGCTCGGTCAATCAAAGACCGCGTATCAGGCCGAGATCGACGCGCCGTGCGAGCTCGTCGACTTCTGGCGCTTCAACGTGGCATTCGCCCGGCAGATCCTCGCCCAGCAACCGCTGAGCAGCCCCGGCGTCTGGAACCGCACCGACTACCGTCCGCTGGAGGGATTCGTCTATGCGATCACCCCGTTCAACTTCACCGCCATCGCCGGCAACCTGCCCACCGCGCCCGCGCTCATGGGTAACACCGTCGTGTGGAAACCGTCCATCACACAGACGTTCTCGGCCTACCTCACCATGGAACTGCTGGAAGCCGCCGGGTTACCGCCGGGGGTCATCAACCTGCTGGCCGGTGACGGACACGCGGTGTCCGATGTGGTGCTGGCCGATCCACGACTGGCCGGCATCCACTTCACCGGATCCACTGCGACCTTCCAGCACCTGTGGCGCGAGGTCGGTACGCACATCGACCGCTATGACAGCTATCCGCGGCTGGTGGGTGAGACCGGGGGTAAGGACTTCGTGGTGGCACACCCCTCCGCACGGCCGGATGTGTTGCGGACAGCGCTGATTCGCGGTGCCTTCGACTACCAAGGACAGAAGTGCTCGGCGGCGTCACGCGCATTCATCCCGCGCTCGGTGTGGGCGTGCATCGGCGAGGATTTCCTGGATGCCGTCGCGGCCCTGAAATACGGTGATGTCACCGATCTGTCCAACTACGGCGGCGCGGTCATCGACGCTCGGGCGTATGCGAAGAGCGCCCGCGCCATCGAGCGGGCCAAGGGCGCGCCGGGTGTCACCATCGCCGTCGGCGGTGAATGTGACGACAGCGAAGGCTATTTCGTGCGGCCTACCGTGCTGCTGTCCGACGACCCGACCGACGAGGCGTTCCGCGACGAGTATTTCGGGCCGATCCTGGCGGTGCACGTCTATGACGACGACAGGTGGGACGACGTCCTCGGTATCGTCGACGGCGGCTCCGCGTACGCGCTGACCGGCGCGGTGATCGCCGACGACCGCGCCGCCGTCCAGCACGCCGCACACCGGCTCCGGCACACGGCGGGCAACTTCTACGTCAACGACAAACCCACGGGTGCCGTGGTCGGGCAGCAGCCGTTCGGCGGATCGCGGGCCTCGGGCACCAACGACAAGGCGGGTTCGGCGCTCAACCTGCTGCGGTGGACGTCCGCGCGCTCCATCAAGGAGACATTCGTCCCGCCCACCGACCACCACTACCCGCACATGGGGGTCTGAACGATGGGCGTTTTCGGGCACGTGGCCCGGCCGGCGATCCTTGCCGCTGCCCGTTCGAACCGGTTGCGGCGCAGCGCCGAAAGGCTCCCCGTCACCCGCGATGTCGTGCACCGCTTCGTTCCCGGGGACACCGTCGAGGATGCGCTGGGCGCGGTCGCCCGACTCCGCGATACCCGGCGCTTGGTCAGCATCGACCACCTGGGCGAGGATGTCACCGACCGGGCCACCGCCGCGGCCACCGTGCAGGCGTATCTGGGTCTGCTCACGGCACTCGGCGGGCGCACCGAGCCGGCCACCGGGCCCCGCCCGCTGGAGGTGTCGCTGAAACTGTCCGCGCTGGGACAGGCGCTGCCGCGGGACGGCGACAAGATCGCCTACGAGAACGCCCACACCATCTGCACCCGGGCGGCCGAGCAGGGCATATGGGTGACCGTCGACGCCGAAGACCACACCACCACCGATTCCACCCTGTCGATCGTGCGCCAACTGCGCAGCGACTTTCCCTGGCTGGGCACCGTGCTGCAGGCCTACCTGCGCCGCACGGAGGGGGACTGCGCCGATCTCGCCGACATGCGAATCCGGTTGTGCAAGGGCGCCTACGACGAACCGGCCTCGGTGGCTCACCGGGACGCCGGCGAGGTCACCGAAACCTATCTGCGCTGCCTGCGCATCCTGATGGCCGGCACCGGGTACCCGATGGTGGCCTCACACGATCCGGTGATCATCGACGCCGTGGCGCCGATGGTCACCGAGTATGGCCGGGGCCGAGACGATTTCGAGTACCAGATGCTGTACGGGATCCGTGACGAGGAACAACGCCGACTGGCAGACGCGGGCAACCAGGTCCGGGTGTACGTGCCGTTCGGCACACAGTGGTACGGCTACTTCGTGCGCCGCCTCGCCGAACGCCCGGCGAATCTGGCCTTCTTCCTGCGGGCACTCGTGGACTGACCCATTCGGTGTCCGTCATCGCTCAGCCGCCGCGCGAGGAGAACCTGCCCTCGGTGACCTCATCCCATTTCTGGCACACCGCCACCACCTGCTCATCGCCCTGATCGCGGATCCAGGAGCATGTTTCGCGGTCGGTGGACGGGTTGGTGACGATGATGGTGCGCAGCTCCGGTCGGTCCTCGGCGAGCCGGCGCAGCAGCTCGGGCGGGGTCGACGGATCGGCGGCGCGCAACGCGTCCAACGGATCGGGCAGTGCGCCGCGCGGGGCGTCATGGGCGGACAGTTGATCGTCCTGCGCGTCGGCACCGCGACGGTTCAGCAGCAGGTTCAGCAGGATTGCGGTGAGCGCACCCGCCGAGATCCCGGAGTGGAAGATCGTCTGGAACCAGTCCGGGAACTGGTGATACAGGTCCAGTGAGACGTTCACCGGGGCGTCGGCCAGCGTCCGGTCGGTGTAGTACAGCTTGGCCTCGGTCAGCATCGCGACTCCCACCGAGATCGCCACCACCAGGATGTTGGTGTTGGTGAACGTCACCTTGGTCAGAGTGCGCACACCGCTGGCGGCGACCATGCCGAACAGGGCGACCCCGGCGCCGCCGAGCACCGGCAGCGGGATGCCCTCCACGACGGCGGCCATCTTGGGGAGCAGCCCGAGCAGGATCAGGATGATCCCGGCGACCGTCGCCACGTGCCGGGTTCGTACGCCGGTGATGGCGACCAGGCCCACGTTCTGGGCGAATGCGGTGTAGGGGAAGGTGTTGAAGATACCGCCGATGACGGTGCCCAGGCCGTCGGCGCGCAGGCCGTCGGCGAGCTTGCCCGGGGTGATCTTCTCGTCGACGATCTCGCCGACCGCGACGATATCGCCGGTGGTCTCGGTCATGATCACGATGCCCACGATGAGCAGCGCGATGATGGAGCTGAGCTCGAAGGTCGGGGTACCGAACTGGAACGGGGTGACGAAGCCGATCCAGGCGTAGTCGCCCATGTGTTCCCAGTTGGTCAAGCCGAACGGGACCGCCACGATGGTGCCGATGAGCAAACCGAGCAGGATCGACACCCGGCGCAACGACTCGGGCGCGAAGCGTTCGATGGCGATGATGGTCGCCAGGGTGAAGAACCCCATCCCGATCGCGGTGGGGGAACCGAAGTCCGGGCCGGCCGCGGTGCCGCCGCCGAACCAGCCGGCCGCCACCCGCATCAGCGAAACCCCGATGATCACGATGATGGTGCCGGCCACCAGCGGCGGGAAGAACCGGATGAGCCGCCCGAACACCGGGGCCAGCAGCATCATGAACACCCCGCAGGCGATCACCGAACCGTAGATGGTGGTGATGCCGTGATTGGTGCCGATGGTGATCATCGGGCCCACCGCCGCGAACGTGACACCCTGCATCAGCGGCAGCCGAACACCGAACCGCCAGAACCCGACCGCCTGGATGATGGTGGCGATCCCGGCCACGAACAGATCGGCCATGATCAGGTGTACGACATCGGACTGTTGAAGTTGGCCGGCACCCACCATCGCGCCGCCGACGATCAACGGCACCGCCACGGCGCCGGCATACATCGCCAGCACGTGCTGGATGCCAAGCGGCAGCAGCCGTTTCAGCGGTGGAATCTCGTCGACCGGGCGGACTGCGGGCGTGGGTGCTGCCATCGTGTCATCCTGCGAGGACGACATTTCACGGGCTTTCCCCGCAGATGACCGCTGTATTACGGCCCTACGGGGCGGGGAACGCCGCCGCCGGCATCAGCACGTTGCCACGGCACGGCCCGCTGAGAATGTCGGTGTACCAGCTGCCCTGTAGGGTGCCGTCGGGCTGGGGCGTGTAGGTGACCCAGGACTGCGCCGGGCTGAACACCCGCGGCGCGCTGTCCCCCAGATAGCACTCCCACTGCCAGTTGTAGGCGAACGTCCACTTTTCGCCGGTCCACTTGTAGCGCTGCGGCTGCGGGATCGTCGGATTGGACGGTGCGGGCCCGTCCAGCACGGTGGCCACGCAGGTGGCGCCGGCGCACGCGGTCGAGAACGTGTAGACCGCGCTGAGATCACCCTCGGGCTGCCGGGCGGCGACACTGGTGCCGTTCTTCTGCGATGCGTAGGTCACGACGGTGTAGCGGCCGTTCCACCCCTGGCCGACTGCGGCTGCGGTGGGCGCGGGTATGAGGCCGGCCAACAGGACGGCTGCCAGCGCAGTACACAGTCGACGGACCAACATCCCTTTCCCTGTTCGGTCAAATAGATCAGCTGACCCAAAGGTAGCGGGGCGGTGTGACAAAACCTCGGATCGCAATGTCCGCTGCGTCAATTAGAGACCACATTGTGACGGTGCCCGGGTTTCACTCCCGCTCGGAAAGCATCACCATCGCCCAGGCGGCGACCGTCTGCGCGTCGGTGATCTCACCGGCACGGATCATCTGCTCGATCTGGGTGCCGGTGAACCAGGCGCTGTGCATGTCCTGCTCCTCGTGCTCTCGCTCGTGTTCGCCCTGGGTCAGACCGGTCGCCAGGAACACCCAGCCGCGTTGGCTGCTCATCCCGGGGGCGACGTCGAGTTGGCCGAGCCGGACCAGAGACTGCGCCCGCAGACCCGTCTCCTCGCGCAGCTCCCGGGCGGCCAACTCGAAGGGCTCCAGGTCGGCCCGATCGGGTGCGGTTCCTTGCGGGAACTCCCAGCGCCGCAACCCGATCGGGTACCGGAACTGTTCCACGAGGTGATAGCGGTCCCCATCGCGTGCGACCACCAGCGCGTAGGTGGGCTTGTCGATGACGCCGTAGATACCCTTGCTGCCGTCGGGGCGCCGGATCGCGTCCTCGCGCACCGTCATCCAGCTGTTGCGGTAGACCTCACGACTGGACATCCGCTCGATCGGTGACATGGCGCAAGAGTAGCCTCGCAAGAATGTCTACGGTGTTGCTGACCTCGCTGGACCCGGCCGCCGTGGCCGCCGGACAGGACCTGGCCGACGCGGTGCGCATCGACGGTGTGACGTTGAGCCGCGGCGATCTGGTGGGAGCGGGTACATCGGTCGCCGAACGCGTCGCCCGGGCGCAGCGGGTGGCGATCCACGCCACGCCCACCGCCGCGACCGTGCTGGCCGTGACCGGCTGCCTGATCGCCGGTGTGCCGTTCGTGCCGGTGCCCCCGGATATCGGGACGACCGAGCGGGCACACCTGCTCAACGATTCCGGTGCGCAGGCCTGGCTCGGCGAGCTGCCCGCCGAAAGTGAAGGGCTACCGCATATTCCGGTGCGGATGCACGCGCGGTCCTGGCACCGCTACGCCGAGCCGCGACCCGACGGCACCGCGATGATCATGTACACCTCCGGAACCACCGGACTGCCCAAGGGTGTCACCATCAGCCGTCGCGCCATCGCCGCCGATATCGATGCGCTGGCGCAGGCCTGGGAGTGGACCGCCGCCGACACCCTGGTGCACGGGCTGCCGCTGTTTCATGTGCACGGTCTGGTGCTCGGATTGCTGGGCTCCCTGCGGGTCGGAAACCGCTTCGTACACACCGGGAAACCGACACCGCAGGCGTACGCCGAGGCGGCCGGCACGCTGTATTTCGGGGTGCCGACGGTATGGTCGCGCATCGTCGCCGACGCCGATGCCGCCCGCGCGCTGGCCCCGGCGCGGCTGCTGGTGTCGGGCAGCGCGGCACTGCCGACACCGGTATTCGAGGATCTGGTGACGCTGACCGGGCACGCGCCGGTCGAGCGCTACGGCAGCACCGAAACGCTGATCACCATCAGCACCCGCGTCGACGGGGAACGCCGACCGGGATGGGTGGGGTTACCGGTGGCGGGCGTGCAGACCCGACTGGTCGACGACGAGGGCCGACCCGTCCCGCACGATGGCGAAACGATCGGGCAGCTCCAGGTCAAGAGCCCGACGAACTTCAGTGGGTACCTGAACCGGCCCGACGCGACGGCCGAGGCCTTCGACACCGACGGCTGGTACCGCACAGGGGATGTCGCGGTGATCGACGCCGACGGCATGCACCGCATCGTGGGACGCGAATCCGTCGACCTGATCAAATCGGGTGGTTTCCGGATCGGCGCGGGCGAAATCGAGACCGTGCTGCTCGGGCACCCGGGCGTGGCCGAAGCGGCCGTGGTCGGCGTGCCCGATGACGATCTCGGGCAGCGGATCGTGGCCTTCGTCGTCGGCGACGCAGCGCCCGAGCAGCTGATCGACTTCGTCGCCGAGCAGCTTTCGGTGCACAAGAGGCCCAGGGAGGTACGGATCGTGGACGCGCTGCCGCGCAACGCGATGGGCAAGGTGCTCAAGAAGGAACTGGTGACCCGGGGCGCCGACCGATGACACTCACGCTGAGCCAGATCTGCGTCGACGCCCACGATCCGGCGGCCCTCGGCGCGTGGTGGGCCGAGGTCCTGGGATGGGCGCATCACGTCGACGCCGACGGCGATTCGGTGGTGGCCCCGGCGTCGGGGCATGGCCCGGAGTTGCTGTTCCTGGGGGTCCCCGACGACAAGATCGTCAAGAACCGCCTGCATCTGGACTTCACGCCCGAGGACCAGCAGGCCGAGGTGGAGCGGGTGCTCGCGCTGGGAGCGCGCCGGGTGGACGTCGGTCAGGGTGAGCAGAGCTGGGTGGTGCTCGCCGACCCCGAGGGCAACGAGTTCTGCATCCTGGCGCCCGAGTGATCAGTTGGCGTGCAGCGCCTCGTTCAGGGTGATGCCGGTGCCGTCACGCCGGACGACCTCGACCGCGCCGGTCAGCGAATTGCGGCGGAACAGCAGATTGTTCGAACCGGACAGATCCTTGGCCTTGACGGTCTGCCCGTCCGCGGTGGTGACCTTGGTGCCGCCGGTGACATACAGGCCCGCCTCGATCACGCAGTCATCGCCCAGCGAGATCCCCAGTCCGGCGTTGGCGCCCAGCAGACAGCGCTTGCCCACCGAGATGACCTCCTTGCCGCCACCGGACAAGGTGCCCATGATCGACGCGCCGCCACCGACATCGGAGCCGTCGCCGACGACCACACCCGCCGAGATGCGGCCCTCGACCATCGAGGTGCCCAGCGTTCCGGCGTTGAAGTTGACGAAACCCTCGTGCATGACCGTGGTGCCCGAAGCCAGGTGAGCACCGAGGCGCACCCGGTCGGCGTCGGCGATACGTACCCCGGCGGGGATGACGTAGTCGACCATCCGGGGAAACTTGTCGATGCCGTACACCGTCACCGCACCGCGGCGGCGCAGCTTCGCACGCACCAGCTCGAAGCCGTCGACGGCGGCCGGACCGTAGTTCGTCCACACCACATTGGCCAGCAGCCCGAAGATGCCGTCCAGATTCGCCTCGTGGGGGACGGTCAGCCGATGCGAGAGCAGGTGCAGACGCAGGTACACGTCGAAGGTGTCGACGGGCTTGTCCTGCAGCGAGGCGATGGTGGTGCGCACCGCGACGACCTCGACATCACGATCGGTATCCGGGCCGGTCAACTGGGCCAGGTTGTCGGTCACCTCGGCGACCGACAACCTCGTGGTCCCCGACGTCGCGTCACCGGTCAGCTCGGGAGCAGGAAACCAGGTGTCCAGTACGGTTCCGTCGGCGGCGATGGTGGCCAGGCCGAAGCCAGATGCAGCAGTCACGGGGCTACACGCTACTGGACTAACCTCGACGGGCATGGGGCTAGACCTGCGTGCCGATCCGATCGCACTGACCGCCGCGCTGGTGGACATCCCCAGCGAGTCGCGGCACGAGCAGCGCATCGCCGGGGAGATCGAGGCCGCGCTGCGCGCGCAGGCCCCGCACTTCGAGGTGATCCGATCCGGGGACGCGGTGCTGGCCCGCACCAACCTGGGGCGTCCGTCACGGGTACTGCTCGCCGGGCACACCGACACCGTGCCGGCCGCCGACAACCTGCCCAGCCGGATGGACGGCGGCCGGATGTACGGGTGCGGGACCTCGGACATGAAGTCCGGTGATGCGGTGTTCCTGCACCTGGCGGCGACCATCGCCGAACCCCGGCACGATCTCACCCTGGTCATGTACGACTGTGAGGAGATCGAGTCCAGCGCCAACGGGCTGGGCCGCATCGAGCGCGAACTGCCGGACTGGCTGGCCGCCGACGTCGCGATCCTGGGCGAGCCGTCCGGCGGGTACATCGAGGCGGGCTGTCAGGGCACCATCCGGATCGTCGCGAGCGCGGCCGGCACCCGGGCTCACTCGGCGCGATCCTGGCTGGGCGACAACGCTGTTCACAAACTCGGAGCGGTACTCGACCGGCTCGCCCGCTATCGGGCCCGCAGCGTGGACATCGACGGGTGCGTGTACCGCGAGGGACTCTCGGCGGTGCGCATCGACGGCGGCATCGCGGGCAACGTCATCCCGGATGCGGCGTCGGTGACCGTCAACTTCCGATTTGCCCCCGACCGCAGCGTCGAGCAGGCGGTCGAGCATGTGCACGAGGTGCTCGCCGGGCTCGACGTGTCCCTGGAGGTCACCGACGCCGCCGCGGGAGCGCTGCCCGGCCTGGCCAACCCCGCGGCCGCCGCGCTGGTGGCCGCGGCCGGCGGGCAGGTGCGCGCCAAATACGGCTGGACCGATGTGTCGCGGTTCGCCGCACTGGGCATCGCGGCGGTCAACTACGGGCCGGGGGATCCGAACCTGGCGCACAAGGTCGACGAGCATGTCGACATCGCGGCGATCACCGCGACCACCGAGACGTTGCGGGCCTACTTAACCGCTTGACCGGATTCGGTAGCATGGTGAACGTGCTGGGAATCGACGACATCTCCGGGTAGATCCCGAGATCTGCGCTGTCGTCCTTCAACTTTCGTTCACGTGGAGTTCCCGCATGTCTGTTGTCTGTTCCCATCTTTCGTTCCGCTGGCCCGATGACACCCCGATGTTCACCGATCTGTCTTGCTCGTTCGGGCCGGGCCGGTTCGGGCTGGTCGCCCCCAATGGTGCCGGTAAGAGCACGCTGCTGCGCCTGATCGCCGGTGAGTTGACGCCCACGGCCGGCTCGGTGACCGTCGACGGTGCGCTCGGCCATCTGCCGCAGAATCTGCCCTTTCTGGCCGAACACACCGTGTCCGATGTGCTCGGGGTGACACCGGTGATCGCCGCACTGGATGCACTCGCCGCAGGCAATGCCGGTGCGGACGTGTTCGCCGCCATCGGTGACGACTGGGACATCGAGGAACGCAGTCGCGCGCAACTCGACCGGCTGGGCCTGGACCTGGAGCTGGATCGTCGATTGGGGGCGCTCTCGGGTGGGCAGGTGGTGTCGTTGGGGCTGACCGCTCAGCTGTTGCGCCGACCCGATGTGCTGCTGCTCGACGAGCCCACCAACAACCTCGATACCGCTTCCCGCCAACGGCTTTACGGCGCCCTGGACGACTTCGGCGGGTGCCTGCTGGTGGTCAGCCACGACCGGGTGCTGCTGGACCGGATGGACACGATCGCCGAGTTGCGCGCCGGCGAGGTGTCCCTCTACGGCGGTGGGTTCAGCGAGTATCAGGCAGCAGTGCGAGCCGCCCAGGAGGTCGCCGAGGGCAACATCCGCAATGCCGAGCAGGAACTCAAACGGCACAAGCAGCAGCTGCAGCAGGCCCGGGAACGGGCCGACAAGCGGGCGTCCGCGGCCAAACGCAGTCTCAAGGATGCGGGCCTGCCGAAGATCGTCGCCGGCAAGCTGAAACGAGATGCCCAGCAGTCTGCGGCCAAGGCCGACGATGTGCACGCCCGCAGGGTGAACGACGCCCGGGACCGGCTGGATGCCGCCGAGCGGGCGTTGCGTGATGACGACGTGCTGACCCTGGATCTGCCCGATACCGAGGTGCCGGCGGGGCGGCTGATATTCGCCGGAAAGGGTTTGCGGTCAAGGGTTTTCGATGGTCTCGACATCGATATCCGTGGCCCGGAGCGGATCGCGCTGACCGGCGCGAACGGTGCCGGAAAGTCGACATTGCTGCGGATCATCTCGGGCGATTTGGTGCCCGACGCGGGTGACGTGCGCCGTGGTGAGGGCCGCGTCGCCTACCTGTCGCAGCGGCTCGACCTGCTCGACGAGCAGGCGTCGGTCGCCGATTGCCTGTCGGCCTACGCGCCGGGTCTGTCGCTGACCCGGCGCCGGCATCTGTTGGCGCAGTTCCTGTTCCGCGGTGACCGTATCGACCTGCCGATCGGTGCGCTCTCGGGTGGGGAGCGGCTGCGGGCCACGCTGGCGTGCGTGCTGTTCGCCGAGCCGGCACCGCAGTTGCTGCTGCTGGATGAGCCGACCAACAATCTCGATCTGGCCAGCGTCGCCCAGTTGGAGGCGGCGCTCAACGCCTACCGAGGGGCGTTCGTGGTGGTCAGCCACGATGAGAGCTTCCTGGCCGGTATCGGGGTGCAGCGGCGGCTGCAGCTGTCCGCAGGCGCGCTGGTGACGCTCTAGCCAACCTGCGGACGAGTCGGCGCGGGCCGCGCCGGTGCGGAAGTCTCGACGGGCGAGCGCCCCGCCGGGAGTTCCTGGCTCGGCTGTGCCTGCAGCGCCGGTGTGGGTTCGGCCGGCTCGCGGTCGCGGGCCGCATCCTCGCCCTCGGCGGTGTCCTCGCGCTCACCGTCGGGCTTTTCGGCCTCATCGGGCGCATCGAGCCGGTCCGCCTGTGCTGCCTGGACGGCCTGCTGGAGTCCCTGAATGAGCTGCTGGGGCACCTGCTGCAATCCCGATGCCAGACCCTGCAGTGGTGTCGTCACCGCCTGGGCAATCTGACCCACCTGCTGACCGACCTGGCCCATGATCTGGCCCAGCTGTCCCGCGATGTCGCCGCCTGCAGCGTCCGGCCCGGCGGGCGGTGCGCTACCGGAGGTGTATGTGTCGCAGTCGCCGACCCCGTTCTCGCCCGCCAGCGCTGCGGCGGCCGCCTGCAACCGCGAGCCGCCTTCCTCGTCACCGGCGGCGTAGGCGCCGGCCGCCTTCTGCAACAGGTCGGCGATGGTGGCGGCCGATGTGGAGGTGACGTCCAGGGTGCCGGCCCGGCCGGCGAGGGCATCGTCGAGGGCGGTGCTGACGGCCGAGGCGATGGCGCCGTGACTGCGCTGCACACCGGTGCCTTCGGCGGCGCGCAGGCCGGATAACCCCGCCGCCACCCGGGAATGCACCTCGGCCAAGTCTCGTACGCCGTCGGTCTGGGCGAAGAGTGGATCGGTCATCTGTCAGCCCCTGTCGCTCGCCGCCAATTCTATGGTCGGCGCCGCGGCGTGATCCGCGCCAATTTTCACCGCGCGGCCGGGCCAGGCCTACCGGCGTGTCGGCGCCCCCTTGGTCATGCGGGTGCCGGTGCTCAGGCGGTCGGGTTCGACGCCGAAATCGTGTATGCCGAATGCACCGAGCGGACCTCTCGGACCCCGAGCCCCATCCCACTCGGCTGGTAGCTCGGTTCGTGCGTCAGGTGGCCGAGGGCGACGGGAATCTGGAATGGAGCCGGGAAGAGCCCGTCCTGGGTGACTTCCTCGGTGCGGTCCTGGGTCACGCCGGGATCGGCCATGGCCGGTGGCGCGAAGATGAGCGTGCCGGCGGTGATGGCGGCGCCGACAGCGCCGATGATGATCTTCTTCACGGCCGGCTCTCGTCGTGCGGACGGCAACCGTGGATGGTGGCGGCGAAAGCAATTCATCGCGGACTCCTTCTCGTAGAAGTCACGCTAGAACGCCAAACTGGTGTCTGGCTGGGTCGTGGCGCACAGGTGGCTGAACGCGCCTTCGGGGGTGCCGGTTCAGGGTTCGGTCGGGCGGCGGCGGCTTTCGTGCGCGTGCGGGTCCCATGCGTACCGGGGTGAGGCCCAGTCCCTGGGTCGGAACGGCGTGGCGAGAATGAGCGCTCCCACCGCGGCAACGGCTGCGCCCGTCATGGCGGATCTTTTCAACGGCCTACCCCCGGTCAGATGATGCCTGTGCACCGTCCGGGCCGTCCCCTCGGCCGGATCGAATGCGCTCCTGGCGTGATCTGCCACCAGTCAGCTGCGGATCAGCCTAGCGGAATTCGGTATTGCGCCGGGTCGATTGCTGCCCGACGTTCACCCACGCGGTGTCCGGCCGACGACGGGTCAGCCGGGCCGGTGCGCCTGCCGGACGCTGTGGGTCATCCCGCGCGGCGCCATGTGCGGAGCGCGGTCGAGGTAGTGCAACTGGAACCGGTGGTGGATCACCGTGGTGCCCACGCCCGACGGTGTGGTCTGCGAATCGTCGGCCTGGGCGGGTGCGGCGGTGCCGAGCACGCCGGCGGTGATGGCGAACATGGCCGCGGTGACGGCGATGCGTTTCATTGCCGGCTCCTTCTGTTCCCGCCGACAGTAGGGCGACAAACTTGCGGCTCACTGTGTCCCGACGCCGGGTTACCTGGACACCGGGGGCGGTCAGCGCGGGGTCGGCTTGAGCGGGGCCGGCCGGGTCGACTTGAACATGGTCAGGATGTCCGGGCGCTGCGGGGTCGGGCCGGCCGCCGTCGTCGTCGGGCGAAGATAGCTCTCCGCGGCGGCGATGAGGGCACCCGACAGCACCCGACTCATCTCGGTGGTGATGTGGCTGCCATCCCGATACACCAGCGTGTCGCCGATGACGCTGGGGCACACGGTGGCATTGCAGAACAGTTCGGTGAAATCGACATAGGAGACGTTGTCGTATTGCTCGGCCACCGAACGCTCGACGGCCCGCAACTCGGAATCCAGGGCCTCGGTTCGCTCGAGTGCGCAGTAGTCGGCGTCGTCGAGGAAGCGGGCCAGGCAGATCGACGGTGTGGTCCCGGTGGAGGGGGTGTCGGCGAGCAGCACGATTTCTGACTGTGCCGGCAGGCGGGAGACCGCCGCCGTCAGGGCATCACGCCACCGCTGTGCGCGATTCTCGTCGTCATCGTCGAGGTACAGCTTGCCGAAATTGCCGAGCAACACCAGTGCCGGCGGATCCGCGGCGAGCTTGTCGGCCACCGCGTGGACCCAGGTCAGGCAGCTGGTCGAGGCGATATCCGGCGGAGGTGCGGCCGGGCAGCCGCTCTTGGTATGCGACTGGAGCCGCACCTCACCGCGCTCGGCCAGCGGCTGCAGCGCCGGATACCACTGGGCGGCATGGGAATCCCCGAACAGCACGACCCGAGGCGCGGCCGGATCAGATCCGATGGCGCAATCGGCGAGTTCGGTTTGGGTCAAGTTGCGGTGACATCCGTTGTCGTACAACGCCGGACGGTCGTCATCGGCGTCGGCGAGTTGCGGCGTCAGATTGCTCGGGACCCACGCGGTGCCCACCGGGGCGGCAGCGAGCACGATCTCCTCGGCGGGCCGGCCGCCGTCCAACCTCGACGGTGCGATCACCCCAGCGGCCAGCGCCGTCACCACGACGGTGGCCATCGCGCCCGCGGCCACCCCGAACGTGCGGCGGGGCCGCGCGGCGGTGAGCCAGCCGACGCGTTGCCCGGGAACCTCGACGTAGGTGTACAGCAGCCAGGCCAACGGCACGCAGGCCAGCGCGAGTCCGATCCGCGCCCACATCGGCAGGTGTTCCATATAGGCGCCGGCGGCGACCGGCAGCATCAGCACGGGCCAGTGCACCAGATACAGGGAGTAGGAAATATCGCCGATCCAGGTGGCCGGCCGCACGCTGAGCAGCCTGGCCGGCCCGCCCGGCGCGGTGCCCGCGGCGATGAGCAGGGCGGCACCGAGCACCGGGATGGCCACCGCGGAACCGGGGTAGACCGTCTTGGTCGTGAACACCACGCCGGCGCCGATGACCGCCAGCAGCCCGACCCAGCCCAGTACCGCCGCCACGCGCGGTGCGAACAGCTTTCGGCCATCGAGCAGCGCCAGCGCGACCAGTGCACCGAGCCCGAACTCCCAGACCCGGGCCGGCAGCAGGAAGAACGCGTCGGGCTGGGCGTAGATGGTGGAGTATTGGCAGACCGCCACGGACACGACGACGATCACCGACATCGCGATCGCCAGCGTCCAGCGCGCCTTGAAGAGGCGGAACAGGATTGCCAGCAGCACCGGCCACAGCAGATAGAACTGTTCCTCCACCCCCAGGGACCAGTAGTGCAGGAACAGCGACGGCGTCTTCTCGGCCAGATAGTCCGTGGCGTTGTAGGCGAACCAGAGATTGGGCACGTAGAAGGCCGCGGCGATGGCGTCGGTGACCACATAGCCGAATTGGATCGGGGAGACCAGCAGCCGGGCGGCCACCACGGTGGCGATGATGACGACGAAGGCGGCCGGCAACAGCCGGCGGGCGCGGCGGGCGTAGAACGACCCGAAACCGATCCGGCCCTGGTCACGCAGGGATTTCAACAGGTGTGTGCTGATCAGGAAGCCGGAGATGACGAAGAAGACATCCACGCCGACATAGCCGCCGCCGAAGCCCGGGATCTCGGCGTGGAAGAGCACGACGAGCAGCACGGCGACGGCGCGCATGCCCTGAATGTCGAGACGTTTCCCGTTGATGCCGCGTTACCTTTCTGTGTGATCGTGCGCACCATCGCGCCGACGTTGTGATCCACAACATAGTATTGACGTCGACGTCACCATAGCGTTGCTCCGGGGCGGTTGGCACATCGAGGTCCCCTCGCCGGCCCCGCGTCGACGGGTGGGCATGGCGCCGTCGTCGGCACCGCGGCATCGGCTTGCGGGCTGTCCGAGTGTCCGCGGTTGTCGCAGGCGGGCCGTCTGCGCGGGCGCCAAGGCGATTTGCGGCGGGCCCCGAGTCGGTATTCGGCAAACCGGCGGCGGTGTCGCCGGTCTTCGATGTGCGCGCCCATCTGCCCCCCGGTCGCCATCCTTGCTGCACTCATCCTAAGCGGGTGAGCGCATCGGCGTGCGAGTTGGGCTGTACGAATTCTCAAGCAGGCGAGTGCTTTTGGGCCTCCGGAGGCTATGTTCCTCTCGAAAAACCGTACCGGGCGTAACTTTCAGCAACCGAGCTGAGCGCGATTTCGTCGCCAGCTTTCAGTGCTCGGGCATGCTCGAGGGTCAAGCCAGCAAACACGCAATCCATATCGAGGGCGGCGATGCGCGCGCCCGCCTGGCTGTCGCCCAACCGGAGCGCGTCATGCAGTGCGCGCAGCGCCACGGCGGACTGCCCACTGCGGGACGCGGTCCGGGCGGCCTCGCGTGCCGCATCGATCGCCGACACCATGTCCCGACTCGCGGCCGATGTCCAGGCCCGGGCCATCGCCAGCTCCGGCGCGAACAGCATCGACTTCAACCCATGCCGGGATTCGGCCCGGGCCAGGGCCTTGGCGGCATCGACCGCACGGCCCTGCTGCCCGAGCGCCTGCGCCAGCAACATCCAGGCCAGCGCAGCCCAGGAATAGCCGGTCGCCACGAGCGCCTCGGCCGAGTCCCGCAACATGGCCACCGCGTCGTCGAGACAACCCCGCGCCAGCAGCACATCGGCCACCAGCAGCTGCCCGATGGCCCGCGCCGGCGGCGCCTCCGCCACCAGGGCACGCGCCAGCCGCTCGGCATCATCGGGCGCGCCGGCGAGCACCAACACGGTGGTCTGAGCGAAGGCCGAGGTGAACCTCAGCAGACCGGGATTGCCGGCGGCGACCGCCTGCCCGGCCAGCGTGTCCACCGTGGCGAACCGGCCCATCCGGGCCGAGGACAGTGCCGCCGCCGAGGCCGCCCAGCCGACCGCCCGATAGTCGGCGCCCGGCGTAACCAGCACGGTCTGGGCGAGTTCCAGCGCGTGTTGCGGGCGCCCGGCGTTCATGGCGAATGTGCTCAGCAGCGCGTCGATGGTGGTGGCCGTGCGCAGCCGGGCGCGCGTCGCGAGCAGGAAAGCGGTGGCCCGCTCGGGCTGGTCGAGCAGCCAGAACTGATTGGCCGCCCGGGGCAGCGCCCAGGCGATCAGGTCGGCCTCGGCCAGCGATGCCGGGTCGACCGCGGCCAGGACGGTGTCCACCTCCTGGCCGCGCCCCTGCCAGGCCAGTGCCTGCGCCAAGGTCAGCCGGGCCGACAGCGAGCCGCTCTCGGCCACGGCCGCCCGGGCCAAGTGCTCGGCGGTCTGCAGGTCCGCGCGGGCCAACGCGTCCGCCGCGGCAGTCTCTGCGGCGCCAGACGGCTCCGAGGGCTCCGGCACCGCCGCAGTGTAAGGCGGGCGGCCCCGCGGGCACAGCGAAACCGGCGGTAGGTTCTGGTGTGTGTCCGACACCAGCCCCTGGGCCGTCTGCGTGTATTGCGCGTCCGGTCCGACGCACCCCGAACTGCTCGAGCTGGCCGCCGACGTCGGCCGCGGGATCGCCGACCGGGGCTGGACGCTGGTCTCCGGTGGCGGCAATGTCTCGGCGATGGGGGCGGTGGCCGACGGGGCCCGGCAGCACAACGGCCGCACCATCGGGGTCATCCCCAAGGCATTGGTGCACCGCGAACTCGCCGACGTCGCCGCCGACGAGCTGGTGGTCACCGACACCATGCGGGAACGCAAACAGGTGATGGAGGATCGCGCCGACGCCTTCATCGCGCTGCCCGGCGGTATCGGCACCCTCGAGGAGTTCTTCGAAGCGTGGACGGCGGGCTACCTCGGCATGCACGACAAGCCGATCGTCATGCTCGACCCGTTCGGTCACTACGACGGTTTGCTGAACTGGTTGCGCGGGTTGGTCGACAGCGGCTATGTCGGCGAACGCGCGCTGGATCGGCTGGTGCTCGTCACCGATGTTGAGACGGCTCTCAGCGCATGTAGCCCCGGTCACTAGGCTTGGTGGCCATGAGTGACGACACAACGCGTACCAGCGTCGGCCTGCTCGATATCGCCACCAAGATTCCCGGGCTGTTGCTCGATGCCCCGGCGATCGTGCGGGGCGTGGTCACCGGGATGGGGGCCCGTCCCACGGCCAAGACCTCGATCGGGAAGGTCTTCCAGGATCGTGCCGCCCAGTACGGCGACCGGGTGTTCCTGAAATTCGAGGACCAGCGGATCACCTACCGGCAGGCCAACGAAACCGTCAACCGGTACGCGGCCGTGCTGGCCGCCCGGGGGGTGGGCCATGGCGACGTGGTGGGCATCATGCTGCGCAACTCCCCGGATTCGGTGTTGCTGATGCTGGCCACTGTGAAATGTGGTGCCACCGCCGGCATGCTCAACTACCACCAGCGCGGCAACGTCCTGGCGCACAGCATCGGACTGCTGAAGGCCAAGGCCATGGTCGCCGAAGCCGACCTGATCGAGCCCATCACCGACAGCGGGGTGCCCACCGAGGGCCTGATCACCCTCGATGAGCTGCGGCAGGCCGCCACCACCGCGCCCACCACGAACCCGCCGACGACGGCCGCGGTGCTGGCCAAGCACAAGGCGTTCTACATCTTCACTTCGGGCACCACCGGCATGCCCAAGGCCAGCGTGATGACGCACTACCGGTGGCTGCGTGCGCTCGCCGGATTCGGTGGTCTCGGACTGCGTTTGAACAGCAATGACACCCTGTACTGCTGCCTGCCGCTCTACCACAACAATGCGTTGACGGTCTCGGTCGGTTCGGCCCTGAACGCGGGCGCCGCACTCGCGCTGGGCAAGTCGTTCTCCGCGTCGCGGTTCTGGGACGAGGTGATCAAACACGACGCCACCGCCTTCGTCTATATCGGCGAGATCTGCGGATATCTGCTCAACCAGCCGGTCAAATCCTCCGACCGCGCACACAAGGTCCGCGTCATCGTCGGCAATGGATTGCGCCCGGCCATCTGGGACCAGTTCACCGAGCGCTTCGCTATTGCCCGGGTCTGCGAGTTCTACGGCGCCAGTGAGGGAAACACCGCCTTCGTCAACGTGTTCAACGTGTCCAAGTCGACCGGCATCTGCCCGAGCCCGGTGGCCTTCGTCGAATACGACCTGGAGACAGGTGAACCCGCGCGCGCCGCCGATGGGCGTCTGCGCAAGGTCAAGAAGGGCCAGGCCGGGTTGCTGCTGTCGAAGGTCAGCAGTTTCCAGCCGTTCGACGGCTACACCGACAAGTCGGCCACGGAGAAGAAGCTGGTCCGCGACGCCTTCAAGGACGGCGACGTCTGGTTCAACACCGGTGACCTGATGCGGTCCCAGGGATTCGGGCACGCCGCGTTCGCCGACCGGCTGGGGGACACCTTCCGGTGGAAGGGCGAGAATGTCGCCACCACCGAGGTGGAGGCCGCGATCTCGGCCGATGCCCAGGTCGAGGAGGCCACCGTGTTCGGGGTCGAGGTGCCCGGCGCCGGTGGCCGCGCCGGCATGGTCGCGCTGCAACTGAAGGAGGGCCAGGAGTTCGACGGCACCGCGCTGGCCAAGTCTGCCTACGCGCACCTGCCGGTCTACGCCGTGCCGCTGTTCGTGCGGCTGGTCAAGGAATTGGCGCACACCTCGACGTTCAAGAGTCAGAAGGTCGAACTGCGCAAACAGGGCTACGGCGAGGACGTCGAGGATCCGCTCTACGTGCTGGCCGGGCGCGACGAGGGCTATGTGCCCTTCTATCCGGAGTACGTCGACGAGGTCAAGGACGGCAAGCGCCCGAAGTCCTGAGCGATTTCGGCGTGATCGGCTGCGGTCAGCGCAACAAATCACGCCGAAATCGCGCAGCGCTAGCCTGGACAGCGTGCAGTCGACCTTCCTCGGCCGCCCGGTCGCCGGTGACCGGGCGATGATCATGGCGATCGTCAACCGCACCCCGGATTCTTTCTACGACCGGGGCGCCACGTTCACCGATGAGGCCGCCATGGAGGCCGCGCACCGCAAGATCGCCGACGGCGCGGACATCATCGATATCGGCGGGGTGAAAGCCGGCCCGGGCAATGTCGTGGATGCCGACGAGGAGATCGCGCGGGTGGTGCCGTTCATCGAATGGCTGCGCGGTGCCTACCCTGACCAACTGATCAGTGTCGACACCTGGCGCGCAACGGTCGCCGAACAGGCCTGCGCCGCCGGTGCCGATCTCATCAACGACACCTGGGCCGGGGCCGACCGGGGCCTGCCGGAGGTGGCCGCCCGGTTCGGCGCCGGCCTGGTCTGCTCGCACACCGGTGGCGCGGTGCCGCGGACCCGGCCGTTCCGGGTGAACTACGGGATCACCGAACGGGGGGTGGTCGACGACGTGATCGCCGAGGTGACCGCAGCCGCCGAACACGCCGTCTCGGTGGGGGTGGCCCGGGACGCGATCGTGATCGATCCCACCCACGATTTCGGCAAGAACACTTACCACGGTCTTAGTTTGTTGCGCCACGTAAAAGATCTTGTAAACACGGGATGGCCCGTCCTGATGGCCCTGAGTAACAAGGATTTTGTCGGGGAGACTCTGGGTGTGGGACTGACCGAGCGCCTGGAGGGCACGCTGGCGGCGACGGCTTTGGCCGCCGCCGATGGAGCCGCCATGTTCCGGGTACACGAGGTCGGACCCACTCGGCGCGTACTGGAAATGGTCGCGTCGATCAACGGATCGCGTCGGCCGACGCGCACGGTGAGGGGACTGGCATGACGGTGCTTTCTGAGCTGACACCAGAACTGACCACAATCGATGAGACTGATGCTGTGTCGGGGCATCGTTGGATGGCAGAACGGAGTTTCGGTCGTCCGTCCTGGACCGTGGCGGAGCTGATCGCCGCCAAGGCGGGGCGCACCATCTCGGTGGTGCTCCCGGCGCTCAACGAGGAAGAGACCGTCGGTTCGGTCGTGGAGACCATCACCCCGCTGCTGGGCGGACTGGTCGACGAGCTGGTCGTGCTCGATTCCGGATCCACCGATGACACCGAGATCCGCGCGGTCGCCGCCGGTGCCCGGGTGGTGACCCGTGAGCAGGCGCTGCCCGAGGTGCCGACCAATCCCGGCAAGGGTGAGGTGCTGTGGCGTTCACTCGCCGCCACCACCGGTGACCTCGTCGTCTTCGTCGATTCCGATCTGATCGACCCCGATCCGATGTTCGTGCCGAAGCTGCTCGGCCCGCTGCTGACCGCCGACGGCGTGCACCTGGTCAAGGGTTTCTACCGGCGCCCGCTGAAGGTCAGCGGCAGCGAGGACAAGAACGGTGGCGGTCGGGTCACCGAGTTGGTCGCGCGCCCGCTGCTGGCCGCGCTGCGCCCCGAACTGACCTGCCTGTTGCAACCCCTGGGCGGCGAGTACGCCGGCACCCGCGAGCTGCTGACGTCGGTGCCGTTCGCGCCCGCCTACGGCGTCGAGATCGGACTGCTGATCGACACCTATGACCGGCTGGGGCTGGACGGTATCGCCCAGGTCAACCTCGGGGTCCGCGAGCATCGCAATCGTCCGCTGACCGAGTTGGCCGCCATGAGTCGTCAGGTCATCGCCACCTTGTTGAGCCGGTGCGGCGTGCCCGACTCCGGGGTGGGGCTCACCCAGTTCTTCGCCGACGGTGACGACTACACGCCGCGCACCTCCTCGGTGTCGCTGGCCGACCGGCCGCCGATGAACACCCTGCGCCCGCGCTAGCGGGGCCGGGGTGTCACCCCGGTAGGGCAGTATCGAGGCGTGACGCTGATACTCATGTACCTGGTGGTGCTGATCCTGGTCGGCGCGGTGTTGTTTGCCCTGGGCAGTGTGCTGTTCGGCCGGGGCGAGCAGTTGCCGCCGCTGCCGCGAGCCACCACGGCAACCGTGCTGCCGGCCTCCGGGGTGACCGGGGCCGATGTCGACGCCGTCAAGTTCACCCAGACCCTGCGCGGCTACAAGACCAGCGAGGTCGACTGGGTGCTGGATCGCCTCGGCGCTGAACTGGACTCGCTGCGCGGCGAGTTGGCCGCGATGCGGGCCGCGCACGGGCCGGCCGCAGCCGATCCCGAGGCCGGACCCGTTGTGCACGAGGCCGCGCATGCCAGAGTGGACGAACCGTGAGCACCCCGGTCGCCGAAGACGGGCGGGTCCGATGCGGCTGGGTACCAACCGATTCCAGCGCCAACGGGGTGCTCTACCGGGAGTATCACGACACCGAATGGGGTCGGCGGCTGTGCGGCACCGTGGCGTTGTTCGAGCGCGTCAGTCTGGAGGCCTTCCAGAGCGGCCTGTCCTGGCTGACGATCTTGCGCAAGCGTGACGGCTTCCGGCGCGCGTTCGAGGGGTTCGACGTCGAGAAGGTCGCGCGATTCACCGACGGCGATATCGCGCGACTCATGGCGGACGCCGCCATCGTGCGTAACCGCGCGAAGATCGAGGCGACCATCAACAACGCCCGCGCGATCGCCGAGCTCGATATCGATCTGTCCGATTTGCTCTGGTCGTTCGCGCCGCCGCCGCGACCCCGCCCCGCGGCGATGTCCGAGGTCCCCGCCGTCACCGCAGAATCCACGGCGATGGCCAAGGAGCTCAAGCGCCGGGGATTCCGTTTCGTGGGCCCGACGACGGCGTACGCGCTGATGCAGGCGACCGGCATGGTCGACGACCACATCGCCTCCTGTTGGGTGCCGACGCCGGCGTGAGCGACATGTTTCCGGCCACGGTCCGCGCGTTTCGCCGGGTCTTTTCACACCGCGGCGCCGCGATAGGGAACAATAGGTGGAGTTCAGTACCAATTCTGTGCCGGTTGACGCCGGCTTGATCGGGTCCGTTCAGTGCGGGCCGGCTCATGCGGAGGGAGCACACGATGGCGGCGATGAAGCCCCGGACCGGTGACGGTCCATTGGAAGCGACCAAAGAGGGGCGCGGCATCGTGATGCGGGTACCACTGGAAGGCGGAGGGCGGCTCGTTGTCGAGCTCACCCCCGATGAGGCCGCCGCGCTCGGCGAAGAACTCAAGAACGTGACGAGCAGCTGATATAGCTAGGTCGTCACCAGGTTGTAGATCGCAAGGGTCTCCTCGGCGATACGCGCCCAGGAGAACTCTTCGATACAGCGCTGCCGCCCGGCCTCGCCGTAGCGGCGCGCGCGGTCGGGTTCGGCGACGAGCGTGTTGACCGCGTCGGCCAGGCGTGTCTCGAAAAGGGCCGCGTCGTCGGCGTCGTAGTGCACCAGCAGCCCGGTTTCGTGGTCGGCCACCACCTCGGGGATGCCGCCGACATCGGAGGCGACGACAGCCGTCGAACAGGCCATCGCCTCGAGGTTCACGATGCCCAGCGGTTCGTACACCGAAGGGCATACGAAAACGGTTGACGCCGACAATATTTCGCGGATCTTGCCGATGGGCAGCATCTCGCGTACCCAGAACACACCCGACCGCGCGGCGGCCAGCTCCTGCACCGCCGAGCTGACCTCCGCGGCGATCTGCGGGGTGTCGGGGGCGCCGGCGCACAGCACCAGCTGGATAGCGGGGTCGAATCGGTGCGCCGCGGCCACCAGGTGCGCCACCCCCTTTTGCCGGGTGATCCGCCCCACGAACGCGACGATCGGCCGATTCGGGTCGACACCCAGCTCGGCCAATACCGAACCCTGCGGCTCGGGTGGCGCCGGGAACCACACCGAGGTGTCGATTCCATTGCGCACCACATGCACCCGGGCGGGATCCAGCGCCGGGTAGGTGGCCAGCACATCGTTGCGCATCCCCGAGCTGACGGCGATCACCGCCGCGGCGGCTTCCACTGCGGTGCGCTCCACCCACGACGACACCCGGTACCCGCCGCCGAGCTGCTCGGCCTTCCACGGCCGCATCGGCTCCAACGAGTGGGCGGTGAGCACATGCGGGATCCCGTGCAGCAGCGAGGCCAGGTGCCCGGCCATCCCGGTGTACCAGGTGTGCGAGTGTGCGACGGTGGCGCCGGCGGCGGCGTTGGCCATCACCAGATCGGCCGACAGCGTCGAGAGCGCCGGGTTGGCGGTCGCCAGCGCCGGATCGGGTGCCGCGACGATCGCGGTGTCCCGCGGTGCGCCCATGCAGTGCACGTCGACCTCGCACAACCGCCGCAGCTGGGCGACGAGTTCGGTCACGTGCACGCCGGCCCCGCCGTAAACCTCCGGCGGATACTCCCGAGACATCATCGCCACGCGCATGGTGTGCACGGTATCCGGCGAGACATCGCCGCGCACCCCTCATCCACTTCGCGAATCATGATCACCGTCAGCGTCGGCCCGCGCGCGCCCAAACTCCTTGACATGCAGCACATCGATCGGGCGATTGGCTAGCCGCACTGCGGGCGGACCGATAGGTTGGCAGCATGAGGGAAGCGCCACATGTGCTGGGTATCGTCCTGGCTGGAGGGGAGGGTAAGCGGCTTTACCCATTGACGGCGGACCGGGCGAAGCCGGCGGTGCCCTTCGGCGGCGGCTACCGGCTGATCGATTTCGTCCTGTCGAACCTCGTCAATGCGCGGTTCCTGCGGATCTGCGTTCTCACGCAATACAAGTCGCATTCGCTGGACCGGCACATCTCGCAGAACTGGCGGCTGTCGGGTCTGGCGGGGGAGTACATCACCCCGGTCCCGGCGCAGCAGCGGCTCGGACCGCGGTGGTACACCGGGTCCGCGGACGCCATCTACCAATCGATGAACCTGATCTACGACGAGGACCCGGACTACATCGTCATCTTCGGTGCCGACCACGTCTACCGGATGGATCCCGAACAGATGTTGGCCCATCACATCGAGAGCGGCGCGGGTGCCACCGTGGCGGGGATCAGGGTGCCGCGGTCGGAGGCGTCGGCGTTCGGCTGCATCGACGCCGACGAGTCGGGCCGGATCCGCGGCTGGGTGGAGAAACCGGCGGACCCGCCCGGCACCCCCGACGATCCCGAGCAGACCTTCGCCTCGATGGGCAACTACATCTTCACCACCAAGGTGCTCATCGATGCCATCAAGGCCGATGCCGACGAGGACCACTCCGACCACGATATGGGCGGCGACATCATTCCGCGGTTGGTGGCCGACGGGATGGCCGGCGTCTACGACTTCGCCGACAACGAGGTGCCCGGTGCGACCGAGCGCGACCACGGGTACTGGCGCGATGTGGGCACCCTGGATGCCTTCTACGACGCCCACATGGATCTGGTCTCGGTACACCCGGTGTTCAACCTGTACAACAAGCGCTGGCCGATCCGCGGCGGCTCGGAGAATCTGGCACCGGCAAAATTCGTCAACGGCGGCTCGGCGCAGGAGTCCGTGGTGGGCGCCGGCAGCATCATCTCGGCGGCCTCGGTGCGCAATTCGGTGCTGTCCTCCAATGTGAGCATCGACGACGGTGCCATCGTCGAGGGCAGCGTGCTGATGCCCGGGGTGCGCATCGGCCGCGGCGCGGTGGTACGCAGGGCGATCTTGGACAAGAACGTCGTCGTCGGCCCCGGCGAGATGGTCGGCGTCGACCTGGACAAGGACCGTGAACGGTTCTCCATCAGCTCCGGCGGCGTGGTCGCGGTCGGAAAGGGCGTGTGGATCTGACGGCTCCCGCCGCAGCGTTCTTCGACGCGCTGTGCCGCCGGGTGCGGGCGGCCCTCCAGTGTCGGCACGCTCTGGTGTGCCTCGATGACACCCTGCTTGCCCGCGCACTCTGGCCGGCATCGGAGCTGTTTGTCGAAGACGCCCGGCAGATCGCGCAGCCGGTGCCGCAGGTCATCTCCGATGCCCGATTCCTGGCGGCACTGCCGCTGGCGTGCAGCGCCGAGATCGTCGGGGTGCTGTGGGTCGCGGACAGCCTGCCACGTCCGGTGACCACCGGCCTGCGTGAGCAACTCACCGATTTCGGTCGACTGGCAACGCTGTACCTGCAGCAGGAGGCCGACGCCGCGCTGTATCGGGTGGTCGCGGAGAACTCCGCCGATACGCTCATCCGCGGCACCCTGGACGGCGTGCGCCGGTATGTCTCGCCGTCGATCCGCACCCTGCTCGGATATACGCCCGATGAATTGGTCGGCAAGCGGGCCAGCGAGAACATGCATCCCGATGACGTCGCCGATTTCGTCCCGAAGATGCTCGCCCTGCGCGAGGGGACAATCGACAGCTTCGTCACCGAACACCGGCAGCGACACAAGGACGGCTCCTGGGTGTGGATGGAGGCCTTCGTCAGGGTCACCGAGGACCCACGCAGCGGCCGCCGGGATGGCTACGTGGTGTCCGTGCGCGACACCTCCCGGCGCAAGGAGCTCGAAACAGAGTTGGCGCACAACGCGTCCCACGATGTGCTCACCGGACTGCCGAACCGGGCGCTGCTCTACGAGCGGTTGGGAACCGAGATCGAGCACGGCGGTGAGTTCGCGGTGCTCTGCGTCGACCTCGACGGGTTCAAACGGGTCAACGACGAGCTCGGGCATCATGTCGGAGACCTCGTGCTGGCGGCCGTCGCAGACCGGCTGGTGTCCTGTGTAGGGGCCCGGGACACGGTGGCCAGACGTGGCGGCGACGAGTTCGTCATCATCCACGTGGCCGACGCGCCGCTGCTCGATTCGGCGGTGGCGCTGGCTCGGTGCGTCATCGACGCCGCCTCCGCCCCGATGGCGGTCGCCGAGTGGTCCGGAAGCATCGGCCTGAGCATCGGGATCGCGCTCGGTGCGGGCCCGGATGCCCATGGCGAGGAACTGCTGCGCGCGGCGGACCGGGCGATGTACGAGGCGAAGGCGTCGGGCCACAACGCCTATCGCATCGCCGGGCCGCGGTGACGGCGTCGGCGCCTTCTGCACACTGCGACGACTGCGACGGCCAGGGCCGCCAGCGCGACGAGCACCAGCACCGGCATCAGCAGTGACACGAACACCAGGCCTGCGCTGGTGACGTCCTCGGCGGTGCTCAGCACCGGGGCCGCCATTCCGGCCGATCCGATATTGGCCACCGGACGCACCGCGGACTTGGTCAGCGACACGAGCAGCGCGGTGACGATACCGATGACGACGCCGATCCATTGACCGGATGAGGCGAACGCGCCCGGGTCGGTGACGGCGGCGGTCTGGGCGGCGGTGCCCGAGCCGAAGACGATGCCACCGGCCGTGGGCCGCACGAATGTCTGGACGGTGTCGTTGACCGAGTCCAGCGCCGGGACCTTGTCGGCGACCACCTCGACGGTCAGCAGCAGCCCGACGATCAGCAGCACCCATCCGTTCTCCAGCCACGCCCAGCCGGCGGGCAGCGTCACCAGGTCGGTGAACCGCGACAACAGGCCCAGCGCCAGCAAGGGAATGTAGGCGTTGAGACCCGCCGCGGTGGCCAGCCCGAAACCGGTGAGCAGCTCCATGACCTCAGTATGTGGCCGAGCCGCCACGGCCGGGCTCAGTTCGGGCGGTGGCGGGTGTGCTTGGCGGTGGAGCGCGACGGCTTGTCGTGCCGGGGTACTTCGGGCAGATCCCTGATCTTGCGTCCCTTACCCGCGACCGTGGCCAACGAGCGGCGGCACCGGGGGCAGATCGGTTTGCCCTCGATATCGACCGTCCAACCCTTCCCGGTGCCCGGGCATGTCTTGTCGGTCATGGCCTGCACTGTATCCACGTGCCCGGCGCGAACCCAATCGAGTAGCGCTCACCCCGCATGCGCGATGTCGTGCGCGAGCAGTGTCACACCGCATCCCTTGTCCGGTAGATCCAGCCCGCCGCCCCGGTGCCCGCACCCGCGACAGCCAGCATCGTGATCAGGGCGACGACCGGGTAATCGGCGGGTGCCGCGGTCTGTCCGATCGGCGAGGCGTCCAGCAGCCACTGCGGCAGGCGCAACAGCGCACCGAGATACAGCGACACGACCACGAACGCCACGGCGAGCCAGCCGATCCAGGGACGCCGGACCGCCACGGCGAAGGCCGCGACCGCGCCCAGGACCGCCACGGCGGGTAGGAAGGCCAGACCGGCGAGGGTGAGACGCCAGATGGTGGCCGGCTCGCCCACGGTGATCCCGGCGCCCAAGCCGTTACCCAGTCCCGCGCACAACAGCAATGCCGCGGCCCCGGTGAGCGCGGCCGCGACCGCGGTCAGCAGCCACCGCCACCGCGAGACGGCCGCGGCCAGTACCGGTTCGGACAGTCCGGACTGCTCGTCGCCGAACGTCCGCAAGACGGCGGCGACCACATAGGCTCCGACCGCGGCGGCCAGGAACTGCGACATGGTGGTGTACACGCCATCGGTGCCCGACAGCGCGAGGACACGCGCGAGTAGTTCGTTGTGGCTCGCGGCGTTCAGCAGCGATGTCGTCATCGACCCGAATGCCAGGCCGGCCAGGAAAAGTCCGATGCCCCAGCCGGTCAGCTGTCCGCGCTGCAGGGTGAGGTGTAGTGCGTAGACGTTGGGAATCGGGTGCGCATCGGGGCGTTCGTCGCCGGATGCGATGATGCCGTCGTCGTACTGGCGCCGGGATTCCAGCATCCCGGCGGCAGCCATCAGCGTCGCGGTCAGCCCGACCAGCAGTGCCAGCGGCCACCAGCGCAGTTCCACGAACGACCGCATCTGCTGCGCCCACGCGATGGGGGACAACCAGCTCACCACGCTGCCCGAGTTGTCGATGACATCACCGATACCGCGTACCAACGCGGCCGCAGCGAGTGCCCCCAGTGCCGCACCCGTTGCGGTGCGCGCCTGGCGCCACACCTGGGCGGTTACCGCCGCCAGTGCGCCGAAAACCATTGCCACCGCGGTGATGCCGAGGCTCAGGGCGATACTGTCGGCGACCGCGAAACCGTTGACGGCCAACGCTGCCGCCATGGTGACACCGAGTGTGGCGTTCACGCCGCCGGCCAGTGTCAGGGCTGCCGCGGTGCGGGCGTGCCGGCCGACCACCGCGGACAGCACGAGTTCGGCTGCGCCGCTTTCCTCGTCGCGCCGGGTGTGTCGGATGACGGTGAGAACGGCAAGGATCGAGGTGGCCACGATCATGGACATCATCAGCTCGTTGGCGATCATGGCGCCCAGCGCGGTCTCGTTGCCCCCGAACATCGGCCCGCCCATCATGATTCCGGCCGGGGTCTGCATCAGTTCGACGCGTGTGCGCCGCTGTTCCTCGGCCGGGTAGGCCATTTCCAGGGCGCCCGGTGTGTAGGCCATCATCGCGGTGAGCAGCGTCAGCCACACCGTCAACCGGACACGGTCGCGGCGTAACGCCAGTCGCAGCAAGGAGGCGGCGCCGGTGAAGGGCGACTCCGCCGCACCCGCACGGTGCCTGGCGCCGGTGATGGCGGCGCTCACCTAGCGCACCCCCTGATACTCGCGCAGGAACAGGTCCTCCAGCGACGCCGGCGTCACGGCGAGTTCGTCGATACCCAGTGCGGCCAGGCGGTCCATCGTGGCGTCGAGGTCGCTGCGTTCCACTGAGAAGCTGAGCTGTCCGTCCTGGTTGGCGAAATCGTGGATGAATGGCAGCTCGCGCAACCGGTTGCCATCGCCGCGGGTGCGGGCCGTGACGGTGTTGCGCATCAGGTCGCGGAGCTCGCCGAGGGTGCCCGAACGCACGGTCCTCCCGGAGCGGATGATGGTGACGTTGTCGCAGAGCTTTTCCACCTCGGCAAGGATGTGGCTGGACAACAGCACCGCCGCGCCACGATCGGCGACCTCGGTGACGCATTGCTGGAAGTTCTTCTCCATCAGCGGATCCAGGCCCGAGGTCGGTTCGTCGAGGATGTAGAGCTCGGCGTCGGTGCTGAAGGCCGAGACGATGGCGACCTTCTGCCGATTGCCCTTGGAGTAGGTGCGGGCCGGCTTGTGTGGGTCCAACTCGAATCGTCGGATGAGGTCGTCGCGTCTGCGGGTGTCGACCGCGCCGCCGCGCAGGCGGGCCAAGAAGTCGATCGCCTGCGCTCCGGTCAGATTCGGCCACAGCGTGACATCGCCGGGCACGTAGGCGATGCGGCGGTGCAACGCGACGGCGTCATGCCAGGGATCGCCGCCCAGCAGTGCCACCGTGCCGCTGTCGGCGCGCAGCAGGCCGAGCAGGATTCGGATGGTCGTCGACTTGCCCGCCCCGTTGGGCCCGAGGAAACCGGTGACTTTGCCGGGGGAGACGGTCAGGTCCAGCCCGTCGAGCGCCGTGCTGCGGCCGAACTTCTTTGTCAGACCTGCGATCTGGACTGCCTCATGCATCACTGATCTCCTTCTCCGGGGGTGTTGTGGGCGAGTCCCTGCTCGCGCTGGGCGACGAAGGCGTCGTACATTGTGGAATCGGCCATCAGTCCGTTGGTGTAGACCTCGAGTGCGGGTAACACCATGTCTGCGGCGTAGTCGCGCAGTACTGCGCGCACATCGGTGGGATTCTCGTGCAGCTGCAGGTAGAGCAGGAACGCCCCGCCACCGCACATGCCGAGAAACTTGGCCCGCGCCTTGGGGTCTCGGCTCGGTTTGACGGTTCCGGCCCGCACGCCGGACTCGAGATATTGCTCGGTGTTGTCCAACATTCGTAGCCACAGCGCCTTGGCCAGTTCGCCGCCGGACTGCAGGCTGCGGACCAGGTAGGCCATCATCGGTGCGTAGTCCTCGATCTCGGCCAGCTGAGCCAACCAGGTGGCGGGATCCGAGGATTGGATGGACTCCGTCTTGCTGCTGCGGATCTCCTCGACGATGTGGTCGTCGCATGCCTTGCGGAGCGCTTCTTTGGAGCCGAAGTGGTGGATCACCAGGGCCGCGCTCACACCGGCGGTCGCGGCGATCGCCCGCACGCTGGTGCTGAACCCGTGCTCGCCGAACTGTTGGATTGCGGCATCGCGGATCCGCGCGGTCGTCGTCAGATCGTCGGTTGAACGCATGTTTAGTACGCTAAACACTCGTTCAGTCGAGCGTCAAGGGATCAGCCCGTCAAGAATTCGTTCGGATGGCGCGCCGGTGCGCGTCCCGCGCACCGGCGGGAATCAGTCCCGCGCGGCCGCGAGCAGTCCGTCGCCCAGCGGGATCAACACCGGGGTGAAGCGTTCGTCCTCGGCGATCAGTCGCGCCGCCTCGCGCACCGCGGCCACCTCGGCGTCATTGGCCGTGGCATCACCGGCCCGGCCGCCGAGCGCGGCGCGGTGCACGACGATCGCCCCGCCGGGGCGGAGCAGCCGTACGCCCTCGGCCACATACTGCGGTTGATCGGCCGGTGCCGCGTCGACGAACACCAGGTCGTAGGATTCGTCGGCCAGCCGGGTCAGCACCTCCTGGGCCCGGCCGCTGATCAACCGGGTACGCGACGGGCCGACACCCGCCTCGGCGAATGCCTGCTTGGCCAGTCGCTGGTGCTCGGGTTCGACGTCGATCGTCGTCAGCACACCGTCCTCACGCATGCCGGCCAGCAGCCACAACCCGCTCACACCGGCTCCGGTACCCACCTCGACCACGGCTTTCGCGCCGGTGAGGCGGGCCAGCACGCTCAACAACGCGCCCACCGCCGGAGTCACCGCGCCGGCGCCACTGTCCACCGCGCGTTCGCGGGCGGCGGCCGTCACCTCGTCCTCGGTAATCGACGCCTCCGCGTGCGAGACGATCGACTGGGCGGCGTCGTCGGTGCTGGCCATGCCCGCAGCGTAGAGCGAACCGGCACCGTCCGGCCCCCGACACGCCCGCCCCTGATACGAGAATCACACCGAAAATGCGCCTGTTTTGCCTGGTTGCGCCGGGGGTATCTGCTTTCTCAGGAATTGTTCAGTTTGCTCATATGTCTGGCACACCCCGGCGGGAGAACGTACTAGCCATGGAACACGGCGACAGCTTGCGTCTTCGGAATACTGCCGACATCGGCCACGTTTCCCCTAGCAACGAGCAGACGTCCGCCTGCCATCTCGATTTGGAGGATCCGATCACCGCTTCAGCGAGCACCTCGAACATCCCGGCTGCCAGCCCGGTGTCGATGCCGCACCTCGAGCAGTACACCGACGGCGACTGGGTGGAGCCGTCCGAAGAGCTCACCGGCACCGCAGTGTTCGACGCCACCGGTGACAAGGCGGCCATGCCGTCCTGGGACGAGCTGGTGCGCCAACACGCCGACCGGGTATACCGGCTGGCCTACCGGCTCTCGGGTAACCCGCAGGACGCCGAGGACCTCACCCAGGAGACGTTCATCCGGGTGTTCCGGTCCGTGCAGAACTATCAGCCCGGCACCTTCGAGGGCTGGCTGCACCGCATCACCACCAACCTGTTCCTCGACATGGTGCGTCGCCGCACCCGCATCCGCATGGAGGCGCTGCCCGAGGACTACGACCGGGTGCCCGCCGAAGATCCCAACCCCGAGCAGATCTATCACGACTCGCGGCTGGGCCCCGACCTGCAGGCCGCGCTGGACTCGCTGCCGCCGGAGTTCCGCGCCGCCGTCGTGCTCTGCGATATCGAGGGTCTGTCCTATGAGGAGATCGGCGCGACCCTGGGTGTGAAGCTCGGCACCGTGCGCAGCCGGATCCACCGTGGTCGGCAGGCGCTGCGCGAGCATCTGGCCAAACATTCGGATCAGCTGACCGCCTCCGCCTGAGCGTCATGGGTGTGAGGCGCGGCGTACCGCGCTACATTCAAATGAGCAGTGTGTGTTCAACGGCGCGGCGTTCCGAGAGGAGTCGGGTGATGGCTGACCCGGGCGATGTGTTCCGTCGTGCGTTCTCGTGGCTGCCCACCCAATTCGCCTCCCAGAGCAGCGAGCCGGTCGGCCCGCGCCGATTCGGCTCCACCGAACATCTGTCCACCGAGGCCATCGCGGCGTTCGTCGACGGTGAACTGCGGATGACGGCACATCTGCGCGCCGGGCATCATCTGTCACTGTGCGCGTCCTGCGCCGCCGAGGTGGAAGCCCAGCGCCAGGCGCGTTCGGCCCTGCGGGAGGCCTGCCCGATCGCGATGCCGAACTCGCTGCTGGGTCTGCTCTCGCAGATCCCCGAGCGCGATCCGGAGATTCCCGCCGCCGAGGAAGCACCCCAGCACATTGCCGAAGGCGCAGGTCGCGCCAGGCGCAAGCGCCGGTAGGCTGGCCAGGAGAGACGATCAATCGCGGGCGCCGTCGATGGTGCGCGCTTGAGCCGGGAGTGATGCACGGGTGACCAATCAGGACCAATCGGGTACCAACCCGCGTCTTGCCCCCAGACCGGTTTCTCGTCCGCCGGTCGACCCGGCATCCCAACGCGCCTTCGGGCGTCCCGAAGGAGTATCCGGGTCGTTCCTGGGCGCCGACAAACACCGTGACCAAGGCGAGTACACCCCGAAGAACCTGTCGCCCGACCCGGTGCTGGCCGAGGCCTTCGGGCGTCCCTACCCGGGCGGTGAATCCCTGCAGCGCCACCCGGCCGATGCCGGCGCGCTGGACGCCGAACGCGACGGCGACAGCGATGACGTCGACGATCCCTGGCGCGACCCGGCCGCCGCGGTCGCGCTGGGCGCACCGGCCGCCGCGCCGAGCGCCCCCGTCGCGGTGCAGGCTCCGCAGGGCAAGCTGGGTGTCCGCGACGTGCTCTTCGGCCGCAAGGTATCGGTCACCGCGTTGGTGATCCTGGCGATCATCGCGCTTGTCATCGGCGCACTCGGTGGCGTCGTGGGCCGCAGGACCGCCGAGGTGGTGGAGGCCTTCACCACCTCGAAGGTCACCCTCGATACCAGCGACCGGCCGGCCGAGCCCGCCGGGCAGTTCGCCGACGTTGCCGCTGCCGTAGCCGATTCGGTGGTCACCATCGAAGCCACCAGCGACCAGGAGGGCTCGCAGGGCTCCGGTGTCGTGATCGACGGGCGCGGTTACATCGTCACCAACAACCACGTCATCTCCGAGGCCGCCATCAACCCCAGCAAGTACAAGATGAACGTGGTGTTCAACGACGGCACGGTGGTCCCGGCCAATCTCGTCGGCCGAGACCCCAAGACCGACCTTGCCGTGATCAAGGTCGACAACGTCGACAACCTCAGCGTCGCGAAGCTGGGTGATTCAGAGAAGCTGCAGGTCGGCGAGCAGGTGATCGCGGCGGGAGCCCCGCTGGGTCTGCGCAGCACCGTCACTCACGGCATCATCAGCGCCCTGCACCGCCCGCTGCCGCTGTCCGGTGACGGGTCCGACACCGACACCGTCATCGACGGTGTGCAGACCGACGCCTCGATCAACCACGGCAACTCCGGTGGCCCGTTGATCAACATGGCTGCCGAGGTCATCGGCATCAACACCGCAGGCAAGTCCCTGTCCGACAGCGCCAGCGGTCTGGGCTTCGCGATCCCGGTCAACGAGGTCAAGGATGTCGCGCAGAAGCTGATCGAGGCCGGCAAGATCTCGCACCCCACCCTGGGCCTGACCGCCCGCTCGGCGAGCAATGATCTGGCTTCGGGAGCACAGATCGCCGACGTCAAGGTCGGCGGTCCCGCGGACCGGGCCGGGATCCTGGAAAACGACGTGGTGGTCAAGGTCGGCGACCGCGACGTCGCCGACGCCGACGAGTTGGTCGTCGCGGTGCGCCAGCTCAAGATCGGCGAACCCGCCCCCATCGAGGTCGTGCGCGACGGACGCCGGGTCACCCTGACCGTCACGCCGACCGCCGAGGCCTCCACCTAGACATGTTCGCCAACGTCGGCTGGGGCGAGATGCTGCTGTTGGTGGTGGCCGGCCTGGTCATCCTCGGTCCCGAGCGGCTGCCCGGGGCTATCCGGTGGACCTCCGGGGCGGTACGCCAGGTCCGCGAGTATCTCAGCGGAGCCACCAGCCAACTGCGTCAGGATCTGGGGCCCGAGTTCGAGGATCTGCGCGAGCCACTCAGCGAGCTACAGAAGCTGCGCGGTATGACGCCGCGGGCGGCGCTGACCAAACACCTGCTCGACGGTGACGACTCGTTTCTCACCGGCAACTTCGACAAGCCGGTCAAACCGGTGTCCCCGGACGCGCCCCAACCCGCCCCGGATCCGACACCACCGGCCAGTGGCGAGCCGCCCAGCGGCACCCGCTTCGACAGCGACGCGACCTAGCGGCCCGCCGGATCCAATCCCAGCGACATTCCAGCCAAGCCGCGCTTGCGTGCCCCGAGGGCCTCGGCGACCTTGCGAAGTTCCTTGGCCGCCGGCGAATCCGGTGCCGACAACACCAGCGGGACACCGGAATCCCCGGCCGACACCAGGCTCGGCTCCAGCGGAATCTGTCCCAGCAGCGGCACCTCGGCACCCACCGAGCGGGTCAGCGACGCCGACACCTGCGCGCCGCCACCCGCGCCGAAGATGTCCATCACCGTGCCGTCGGGCAAGGTGAGTCCGGCCATGTTCTCCACCACCCCGACGATGCGCTGACGGGTCTGCAGGGCGATCGCCCCGGCCCGTTCGGCCACCTCGGCGGCCGCCGACTGCGGGGTGGTGACCACCAGGATCTCCGCCCCCGGGATGAGCTGGGACACCGAGATGGCGATATCGCCGGTGCCGGGCGGCAGGTCGAGCAACAGCACGTCCAGATCGCCCCAGTACACGTCGGCCAGGAACTGCTGCAGGGCGCGGTGCAGCATCGGTCCGCGCCACACCACCGGGGTGTTGCCCTGGGTGAACATGGCGATCGAGATGACCTTCACGTCATGGGCGATCGGCGGCAGGATCATCGAGTCGACCTGCGTGGGCCGGTCGACGACACCCATCATCCGCGGCACCGAGTGGCCGTAGATATCGGCGTCGAGCACACCCACCGACAACCCGCGGGCGGCCAGTGCGGCCGCGAGATTGACCGTGACACTGGACTTGCCGACGCCGCCCTTACCCGAGGCGACGGCGTACACCCGGGTCAGCGAGTTGGGCTGGGCGAACGGGATCACCGGCTCGCGGGAGTCACCGCGCAGCTGCTTACGCAGCTCGGCGCGCTGCTCGTCGTTCATGACGTCCAGAGTCACCTTGACCGCCCCGGTGCCGGGCACGTCGGTGACCGCGGCGGTGACTTTGTCGGTGATCTCGTTTTTCTTCGGGCAGGCCGACGTGGTCAGGTAGATCTCCACGTGCACGCCGGCGTCGTCGTCGATCGTGACGCCTTTGACCATGCCCACCTCGGTGATCGGTCGGCGCAATTCGGGGTCGACGACCTTGCCGAGCGCGGCGCGAACCGCTGCGTGCAGGTCGGTATCAGTTGCGGACATCATCGGCGAGTCTAGGCCGCGATGACCGGCCCACGGTGCGCCGGGCCGGATTGGCCGCTCAGGCCGCGGGGCCGGGCGGGGGGCCCAGCGGCGCGGGCGCCGCCGGGGCGGCCGGCGGTGGCGGCGGGGCGAACGGGTTGAACGGGGCGGGCGGTGCCGGGGCGGCCGGCGGTGGTGGGGCGAAGGGGTTGAACGGGGCGGCCGGTGGCGGTGGGGCGAACGGGTTGAACGGGGCGGCCGGCGGTGGTGGGGCGAACGGGTTGACCGGGGCCGCGGGCGCCGGCGTGTTCTGGCCGATGCAGAACACCGCGCAACTGGGTACCGCCGCGGGCGCATCCGGTCCGGGCGGCACGGGCAGACGATCGGCCACATCGGCGCGACCGAGGTCGAAGAACGGCATGACCGCCATCGGATCGGTGGAGGGCAACCCGAGCGCGTTGAGCGGCAGCCCCGGGCCGAGGCCCTCGGCGTTGGTGTCCAGGTGCACATTGCCCATACCGAGGGCCGGGACCGGCCCGCTGATCGGCGGCAGGTTCACCGGGACCACACCGGTGGCGTACGCGGCCGCCCAGCCCAGCACGTTGCGGGCGTAGGCCACCGAATTGTTGTAGCGCAGGATGGCCGACATCACCTGGCCCTGATCGCGCATGTTCAGACCGCCACTGCACAGATAACGCGCCGCGGCCAGCGTCGCGTCATACAGGTTCTGCACCTCGGCTTTTCCGTCACCGTTACCGTCGGAGGCATACCGCGACCAGGTACCCGGCAAGAACTGCATGGGGCCCATCGCACGGGCGTAGGTCACCCGGTCGTTGTTGCGGCTCTGGACGATGACCTCATTGCCGGGCAGCGTGCCGTCCAGGGCGGGGCCGAGGATGGGTTTGACCGCGGTGCCCTCGACATCGGTGGCGCCGCCGTTGGCGTGCAGCGACTCGATGCGTCCGATCCCGGCGAGCAGGTTCCAGCTCATCCCGCAGTTCGGTGCGGCCGACGCCATCATCCGTTCGGCGTTGCGGTAGGCGTTCAGGGCGACCGTCGGAATGCGCAGGTTGCCGGGGGCGCTCACCACCGCGGCCGGCGGGGGAGCCGAGAGTGCCGAGCCCGCGGTCTGGAACGGGCGCGGCGCTTTCATCGCCGCCACCACGGTGACGCCGGCGTCACCATCCGAGGCGGGGACGACCGCCGCCAGCGGGGTCACCGTCGTCTCCAGGACCGGCTTGACGATCGGGGCGGAGGCGCCCACCCCCAGCGTCAGCACCAGTGGGGTGAGCACGGCGATGCCCATCAGCCCGCGGGTGCTGGGAGCGGAATCAGCCACCGTCCGCATCAGTCGCTCTGCCCCGCGCCGCGCTGCAGCGAGGGCGGAGGCTCCCCCTATGACCACTCAACCGTCCTAGATGTGCGGTACCCGACCGTATGTGAACCGTGTCACCATACCCAGTCCGATGTCGTCGTGGTGCGGCATTGGCGGCAACCGTGTGTCACTCGGCGGTCCGTTGCTCGGCCTCGGCGGCGGGTTCCTCGACCGTGGCATCCGCCGCCGCGGCGCGTTTGCCCTTGCTCTTCTTCGGTTTGGGTGGCACCAGCTCCACCAGCATCTCGCGGAGTTCTTCCAGTTCGCGGCGCAGGTAATCGCGGGTGGCCATCTCGCCGACCGCCAGCCGCAGCGCGGCCAGCTCGCGGGCCAGGTACTCGGTATCGGCCTTGGTCTGCTCGGCCCGGCGGCGATCCTCTTCCAAGGCCACCCGGTCCCTGTTCTCCTGCCGGTTCTGGGCCAGCAAGATCAACGGCGCGGCGTAGGCCGCCTGGGTGGAGAAGGCCAGGTTCAGCAGGATGAACGGGTAGGGATCCCACTGCAGCGACAGGGCGAACAGGTTCAGCAGGATCCACACGACCACGAAAACCGTCTGAATCGCCAGGTAGCGCCCGGTCCCCAGGAACCGTGCAAACGACTCGCCGAAGCGGCCCGCGGCCTCCACATCGAACTGCGGGGTGAACCGCCGGCGCGAATCGCGCGGGGTGTCGATCCGGTCGCTCATCCGAACGACCCACGGGCTTCGCTCACGGCGCCTTCTCCGTGGTGACGATCAACGATTCGGCCTCACGTTCGCGCCAGTCATCGGGCAGCAGGTGGTCGAGCACATCGTCGACCGACACCGCGCCCAGCAGATGGCTCTCCTCATCCACCACCGGCCCGCACACCAGGTTGTAGGCGGCGAAGTACCGGGTCAGTGCGCCGAGCGGCTCCTCGGGGCGCAGGCTGGGCAGATCCTTGTCCAGGATGCCGCTGACCAGCGCGGCGGGCGGCTCGCGCAACAGCCGCTGCAGATGGACACAGCCCAGGTAGCGGCCGGTCGGCGTCGCGGTCGGCGGCCGCACCACGAACACCAGCGACGCCAGTGCCGGCGTCAGGTCGGGATCGCGCACCCGGGCCAGCGCCTCGGCGACCGTGGTGTCCGGTGCCAGCACCACCGGCTCCGAGGTCATCAGACCGCCGGCGGTGTTCGGCGAATGGCTGAGCAACCGTCGCACATCCTCGGAGTCCTCCGGATCCATTCGGCGCAGGAACTGCTCGGCGTCGGCCGGCGTCATCGACCCGAGCAGGTCGGCGGCATCGTCGGGGTCCATCGCCTCCAGGACGTCGGCGGCGCGGTCGGTCTTCAGCTGACGCAGCACGGTCACCTGCTCGTCCTCGGGCAACTCCTGCAGCACGTCGGCCAGGCGTTCGTCATCGAGCGCGTTGACGACCTCGAAACGCCGTTTCGCCGGCAGCTCGCGGACGGCGTCGGCGACCTCGATCGGGCGTTGCCCCTGGAACTGCTCGAGCAACTGGGCGACCCCCTGGTCGGGCATGGCCAGCCCGGACGGGGTCAGCCCCTGGACGTGCGCCCAGTCCACGACATGGATGTTGCTGCGCCGCCCGAGCCGGCGTTGCGGGCGCACCGCCACCTTGGTGACCATCCAGTCCCGGGTGCGGGTTTGCTCGATCCCGAGATCGACGACGATCACGTCGAGCCCGGAGAGCTGCTCGAGGTCGGGGTCATCGACGCGCACCCGGGTCTCCAGCACCTGGCCGAGCGCCAGCACCTCACCCGGGCGCTGGGAGAACCGGCGCAGCGACACATTGCCGGTGGTCAGGGTGACGGCGCTGGGTTCGATCGCGGTCACCCGCAGGATCGGCACGAAAATTCTTCTGCGGGTGAGCAGTTCGACCACCAGGCCGAGCACCCGCGGCTGCTGGCGGACGATGCTGATGCTGACCACCACATCGCGGACGCGGCCGATCGACTCGCCATCCGGGCCGAGGACGACCATGCCCGCCAGCCGGGCTGCATATACCCGGGTAACCGCCGCCATGGGTCAAAGCGTAGAGACTGTGGGCGTGGACAACAGGTATCGCCCCCGACGAACGTGTCTGTCGGTTCCGGGCAGCAGCGACAAGATGATCGAGAAGGCCAAGACCCTGGCGGCCGATCAGGTCTTTCTGGACCTCGAGGACGCGGTGGCCCCCGAGGCGAAGGCCTCCGCACGCGCCCGGGTCGCCGCGGCGCTGGCCGGGCCCGGCTGGAACGGCGCATCGCTGATCGGGGTGCGCGTCAATGACTGGACGACCCCGTGGACGCACGCCGATGTCATCGAGGTGGTGACCGAGGTGGCCCGCGCCGGGGCGACCCTCGACATCATCGTGCTGCCGAAGGTGTCCGACGCCACCCACGTGCACGCCCTGGACCTGCTGCTCACTCAGGTGGAGAAGACACACGGTCTGCCGGTGGGGCGTATCGGCATCGAACCTCAGATCGAGAATGCGCAGGGGCTGAGGAACGTGGACGCGATCGCCGCCGCGCCGCGCGTGCAGGCCCTCGTACTGGGGCCCGGGGACATGGCGGCCAGCCTGAACATGCGCACCCTGGAGGTCGGCGGGCAGCCCGAAGGGTATGACCTCGGTGACGCCCACCACCACGTGCTGATGACGATTCTGGTGGCGGCCCGCGCGCACGGAGTGAACGCGATCGACGGGCCCTACGTGAAGGTCCGCGATGTCGACGGGTTCCGGCGGGTGGCCGGCAGGTCGGCCGCGCTCGGCTACGACGGGAAGTGGGTTCTGCACCCGGACCAGATCGACGTCGGCAACGAGCTGTTCAGCCCGCGGCAGGCCGACTACGACCACGCCGAGTTGATCCTGGAGGCCTACGAGTGGCACACGTCGGCGGCCGGCGGTGCGCGCGGAGCGGTGATGCTCGGCGACGAGATGATCGACGAGGCCAGTCGCAAGATGGCGCTGGTGGTCGCGGGCAAGGGCCGCGCCGCCGGGATGACCCGCAGCGGTGCGCCCTACCGGCCGCCCGCGGAGTCTTCGCAAAGCTAGGTCAGGGTGAAACTGCTGGCGACGACTCCGATCCAGAGCAGCGCCATGAGCACCAGGCCGGCGGTGACCAGTCCGCCGATGACAGCCCCGGCCAGCGCTACGCCGTAACCGTCCTGACCGGTGCGTTTGGTCTCGCGCATGGCGATGACACCGAGTACCAGCCCCACCACCGACGGCACGCCGCAGAACAACAGCCCGATCAGGGCGGCGATCAGGGCGCCGATCGCCTTGCCGTTGGTGCCGGGCGGTTTCACCGGGCGGTACGGGTCATAGGCCGGGTATCCGGGGTAGCCGGGGTATCCGGGAGGCGGGTAGCCGGGGTAGCCGGACAGTCCGGCCTGCGACGGCGGGTAGACCGGCGGGGGCAGGCCCGGGTCGGCGGGGTAGTCCAGCGGAACCTGCGGTTCGTCGTGGTTCGGCGCCGGGCCCTCGCTCACAGCAGTGCGACGGCCAGGACGAAGCTGAACGCCAGCGTCAGCGCGCCGACCGCGATACCGGCCACCGCGAGCCCTTGGCCGCCTTGGTTGGTCTGCTTGATCTGGTTGATCGCGATGATGCCGAGCACGATGCCGATGATCGACCCGATACCGCACAGCACACCGGCGAGCGAGGCGATCAGCGACCCGATGGCCAGCGAGTTCGTGCCCTGCTGCGGTGCCATCCCGTAGCCGCCGTAGCCCGGTGCGGCACCG
Source organism: Mycobacterium sp. MBM (assembly GCA_021648845.1). GTDB lineage: Bacteria > Actinomycetota > Actinomycetes > Mycobacteriales > Mycobacteriaceae > Mycobacterium. The sequence goes on from JAKJHY010000006.1 coordinate 92,564, forward strand.
TACGGTGGCGGGGACGGATAGCCGGGCGGCGGCCCGCCGTACGGGGGTGCGCCGTACGGCTGGCCGGCGAATGGCGGTGGGCCCTGGGGTGGGCCCTGGGGCGGGCCATAGCCGGGCGGCGGGGGCGGATAGCCGGTCGACGAATAGTCCGGCGACGTGAAACCTGGCGGGGGATAGCCGGCGGCCGGGTCGTAGCCGGGCGCCCCCGGACTCGGCGGCGCCGGGTACCCCCCGTAGGCCGGTGGCGGCGAGTACTCGGGATAACCGGGCTGGGCCGGCTCGGCGGGGGACTGCTCGATCGGCGGCGCCTCATAGCCGGCGGAGGTCGGCTCGGACGCACTGCTCGGCGTGCTCGGTCCCGTGCCGGAACCGTCATCCGATGGTGGTGTCGGCCCTGCGTTCTCACCCGGATTGGTCATTCCCCAAACCTAGCGTACGTGCTGGTACCCGGGGTGATTCGACAGCAGGGTGAGGACGCGGCGGCGCAGGTCGGGGGCTAGGGTTGTGGTATCGAACCCAAAGGACGCGTGCCCGTCTGCTCAGGTCGTGGAGCGCTGACGCGAACGAAGGAGAACGAGAGTCATGACCGGTCCCCTCCAGCCCGGCAACGACCCCGTGGGCAGGCCCGGGGCGCGTGGCCCGTCCGCGCTGCCGACCCCACCGAAGGGCTGGCCGATCGGGGCCTACCCCACCTATGCCGAGGCTCAACGGGCGGTGGATTACCTCTCCGATCAACAGTTCCCGGTACAGCAGGTGACCATCGTCGGTGTCGACCTGATGCAGGTCGAGCGGGTGACCGGCCGGCTGTCCTGGCCGAAGGTGCTCGGCGGTGGTGTGCTCTCCGGCGCCTGGCTGGGCCTGTTCATCGGACTCATCCTGGGCTTCTTCAGCCCCAGCCCGTGGGGCGCGCTGGCCACCGGCCTGATCGCGGGTGTCTTCTTCGGCCTCATCACCTCGGCTGTTCCGTACGCGATGGCCCGCGGCACAAGAGATTTCAGCTCGACCATGCAGCTGGTGGCGGGCCGCTACGACGTCCTCTGCGACCCGCAGAGCGCTGAGCAGGGGCGGGATCTGCTGGCGCGCTTGACGATCTGATGGGCGACGCGCCCAGGAAACGGTTGCATATTACGCGCTTGTAGCCCTAGGTTTGCCCCGCGGGACGTTCTCGCCCGGAGCCGCTCCGGCGGTGCCATCAACGCAGACGGAGGCCGGAAGTGCTGAAGCGACGACTCTGCGCTGGGGTGATGGCCGCGCTGACGGTCGGTTCGGTGGTCACGGCGTGTGGTGAGGCCACCGACGGCGTCGTCATCAGCTACTACACACCAGCCAACGAGATGGCCACCTTCACGGCGGTGGCCGAGAAGTGCAACGAGCAACTCGGTGGCCGGTTCACCATCAAGCAGGTGTCGTTGCCCAAGGGGGCCGACGACCAGCGTCTGCAGTTGGCCCGCCGGCTCACCGGCAATGACAAGTCACTCGACGTGATGGCACTGGACGTGGTGTGGACGGCCGAATTCGCCGAGGCCGGTTGGGCGTTGCCGCTATCGGACGACCCTGCGGGTCAGGCCGAATCCGATGCCGCCGCCAACACCTTGCCCGGCCCGCTGGAGACCGCCAAGTGGCAGGGCAAGCTGTATGCCGCGCCGATCACCACGAACACCCAATTGCTTTGGTATCGAGCTGATCTCATGCCCGCACCGCCGTCGAACTGGGATGCCATGGTGGCCGAGGCGACGCGTCAGTACGCCGCAGGCGGGCCCAGCTGGATCGCGGTGCAGGGCAAGCAGTACGAAGGTCTGGTGGTGTGGTTCAACACGCTGCTGGAAAGCGCCGGCGGGCGGGTGCTCTCCGAGGACGGCAAGACCGTCACGCTGACCGACACCCCCGAGCACCGGGCGGCCACCGTCAAGGCGCTGCAGATCATCTCCGACGTCGCCACCGCACCCGGGGCGGACCCGTCGATCACCCAGACCGACGAGGGCACCGCCCGCCTGGCACTGGAGCAGGGCAAAGCCGCACTCGAAGTGAACTGGCCCTTCGTGCTGCCGTCCATGCTGGAGAACGCCGTCAAGGGTGGCGTCGCGTTCCTGCCACTGAACGAGGATCCCGCGCTGGCCGGCGCCATCAACGATTCCGGCACCTTCTCGCCGACCGACGAACAATTCGACATCGCCTACGACGCCAGTAAGAAAGTCTTCGGTTTCGCCCCGTACCCGGGCGTGCGCGACGGCGAGCCCGCACGGGTGACCCTCGGCGGGCTGAACCTGGCGGTCGGCAAGAACACCCAACACAAGGCCGAGGCGTTCGAGGCGATCCGTTGCCTGCGCAACGTCGACAACCAGCGCTACACCTCGGTGGAAGGCGGTCTGCCCGCGGTGCGGACGTCGCTGTACGACGATCCGGCGTTCCAGGAGAAGTACCCGCAGTACGAGATCATCCGCCAGCAGCTCACCAACGCCGCGGTGCGCCCGGCGACGCCGGTGTACCAGGCGGTGTCGACGCGAATCTCCGCCACCCTGGCGCCGATCACCGACATCGATCCCGAACGCACCGCCGACGAACTGGCCGACCAGGTGCAGAAAGCCATCGACGGCAAGGGGCTCATCCCGTGACCACCACGCAGGGTTCCGACGACACCCGCGCCGAACGGAGGTTGGCCTTCTGGCTGATCAGCCCGGCCGTCTTCCTGATGCTGGCGGTGACGGCCTACCCGATCCTCTACGCCGTCTGGCTGAGCCTGCAGCGGTACAACCTGGCCGCCCCCGATGACGTCGAATTCGTCGGTATCGACAACTACGTCACCATCCTCACCGATCGCTATTGGTGGACGGCGTTCGCCGTCACGCTGGGCATCACCATCGTCTCGGTGGCCATCGAGTTCGCGCTCGGTATGGCGCTGGCATTGGTCATGCACCGCACCATCTTCGGCAGGGGCACGGTGCGCACCGCGATCCTGGTGCCCTACGGCATCGTCACCGTCGCGGCGTCCTACAGCTGGTACTACGCGTGGACACCCGGCACCGGGTACCTGGCCAACCTGCTACCCGTCGGCAGCGCCCCGCTGACCGAGCAACTTCCTTCGCTGGCCATCGTGGTGCTGGCCGAGGTGTGGAAGACCACGCCGTTCATGGCGCTGCTGCTGCTGGCCGGTCTGGCGCTGGTACCGCAGGATCTGCTCAACGCGGCCCAGGTCGACGGGGCCGGCGCCTGGAAACGGCTGACCAAGATCATCATTCCGCTGATCAAACCCGCCATCCTGGTGGCGCTGCTGTTCCGCACCCTGGACGCGTTCCGCATCTTCGACAACATCTACGTGCTGACCGGCGGCGCCAATGACACCGGGTCGGTGTCGATCTTGGGCTACGACAACCTGTTCAAGGCGTTCAACCTCGGACTGGGTTCGGCCATCAGCGTGCTGATCTTCCTGTGCGTCGCGGTGATCGCCTTCGTCTTCATCAAGATCTTCGGCGCTGCCGCACCCGGCAGCGACGACGCAGCCGAGGGGGGTCGCTGAATGGCCGAGCAGGTGGGTGCCCGCCGCGCGACCGGCTGGGCGGTCGTCAATGTCATCGTCGTGCTGTACGCCTTGATCCCGGTGCTGTGGATCCTGTCGCTGTCGCTGAAGCCGACGTCGTCGGTCAAGGACGGCAAGTTCATTCCGGCCGAGATCACCTTCGACAACTACAAGGCCATCTTCGAGGGCAACATCTTCACCTCGGCGCTGGTCAACTCGATCGGCATCGGGCTGATCACCACGCTTATCGCCGTGATCGTCGGCGGAATGGCCGCCTATGCGATCGCGCGGCTTGCCTTCCCCGGCAAGAAGGTTCTGGTCGGGGTGGCACTGCTGATCGCGATGTTCCCCCAGATCTCGCTGGTGACACCGATCTTCAACATCGAGCGCCGGCTCGGGCTGTTCGACACCTGGCCGGGCCTCATCATCCCCTACATCACCTTCGCGCTGCCGCTGGCGATCTACACCATGAGTGCGTTCTTCAAGGAGATCCCGTGGGACCTGGAGAAGGCGGCCAAGATGGACGGCGCGACCCCGGGGCAGGCCTTCCGCAAGGTGATCGCGCCACTGGCCGCGCCGGGCATCGTCACCGCGGGCATCCTGGTGTTCATCTTCGCCTGGAACGACCTGTTGCTGGCCTTGTCGTTGACCGCCACCGAGCGGGCCATCACGGCACCGGTGGCGATCGCGAACTTCACCGGCAGTTCGCAATTCGAGGAGCCGACCGGGTCGATCGCGGCGGGGGCGATGGTCATCACCGTCCCGATCATCATCTTTGTGCTCATATTTCAGCGACGGATCGTGGCCGGGTTGACCTCCGGCGCGGTGAAGGGGTAATTCATGGCCGAGATCGTGCTGGAGAACGTCACCAAGACGTATGCGAGCGGCGCCGCGGCGGTGAAGGACCTGTCGCTGACCATCGCCGACGGTGAGTTCATCATCCTGGTCGGCCCGTCGGGCTGCGGTAAGTCCACCACCTTGAACATGATCGCCGGCCTGGAGGACATCAGCTCCGGGGACCTGCGCATCGGTGGCGAACGGGTCAACGAGAAGGCACCCAAGGACCGGGACATCGCCATGGTGTTCCAGTCCTATGCGCTGTACCCGCACATGACCGTGCGGCAGAACATCGCCTTCCCGTTGACCCTGGCCAAACTCGGCAAGGACGAGATCGCCCGCAAGGTCGACGAGACCGCGAAGATACTCGATCTGTCCGCGCTGTTGGACCGCAAGCCCGGCCAGCTCTCCGGCGGCCAGCGCCAGCGCGTCGCGATGGGACGCGCGATCGTCCGCAACCCCAAGGCATTCCTGATGGATGAGCCGCTGTCGAATCTGGACGCCAAGCTGCGCGTGCAGATGCGCACCGAGATTGCGCGGCTGCAGAGCCGGCTGGGCACCACCACGGTGTATGTGACCCACGACCAGACCGAGGCGATGACGCTGGGCGACCGGGTGGTGGTGATGCTGGCCGGTGTGGCGCAGCAGATCGGCACCCCCGAGGAGCTCTACAACAGCCCGGCGAATCTGTTCGTCGCCGGTTTCATCGGGTCGCCGGGGATGAACTTCTTCCCGGCGTCGCTGACCGACGGCGGCGTCAAACTGCCGTTCGGCGAGGAGGTGGTGCTCACCGATGAGGCGCAGCGGATCCTGGCCCAGCATCCCAAGCCCACCAATGTGATCGCCGGTCTTCGTCCCGAGCATTTCGACGATGCCGCGCTCGTCGACTCCTACACCCGGATCAAGGGCCTGACCTTCGAGGTGGACGTCGATCTGGTGGAGTCGCTGGGCGCCGACAAGTATCTGCACTTCCGGACCGAGGGGTCGGGCGCCAGATCCACGCAGCTCGCGCAGCTGGCCGCGGAATCCGGTGTGGGTGAAAACGAGTTCGTGGCAAGGGTTTCGGCGGACTCGCAGGTGTCCTCGGGTAAGAAGGCGGAGCTGGCGGTGGACACCTCCAAGCTCATCCTCTTCGACGGCGACACCGGGGTGAACCTGAGCATCCCGCCGGCCGGCTAGTGACCGACGTGCCGGCCGAGGTGCGTAGCCGGCTGCAGGCGCACTTCACCGCCGCCGGTGTACTCGGCGACCCGGCCGAGGCCAATATCACCTTCCTGGGTGCCGAACGCATCTCCGTGTTGCGCTTCGGGCCCGATGCCGGCGGCGTCAACCACTTTGTCTCGCTGGGGTGTTCGCGCTACCCGATGGTGGATCCGACCGATTTCGTCACCGACACCGAGCAGGGGCCGCGGGCCGAGGTGGTGGTGTCGCTGCGCCCACCCAGTCCGGCCGGTCTGGCCCGCTCGATCGCGGTGCTGGCGGCCGCGCCGTCGGTGGAGGGTTTGGTGCTGGAGCCCGATGCGTTGATCGATCTGGGCAGCCCGCTGTTCGAGCATGCGCCGTTCACCGCATTCCTGTTGGGCCCCAGCGATATCGAGGATGTCGCGTTGCCGGAGCCGTTGTCGGATGTGGCGATCCTGCAGGCCATCCCGATCACCCCCACCGAGGCGGCCTGGGTGCGGCTCAAGGGTGCCGAGGCGATGCGGGAGGCGTGGCGCAGCGACGGTGTCGACGTGCTGGATGCGAACCGGCGCGCCTCCGCGCCGTCCTGACACTTCCTCTCCGCCTCTCGCCGAAACAGCGTTCCAGACGGCCTTTACTCGCACTTCTCCGTCTGGAACGCTGTTTCGGCGATCGCGACGTCAGAGCCAGTGGTTGTGCCGGAACGTCCGGTACAGCAGCATGCACACCGTCAACATGACCAGCAGCACTACCGGGTAGCCCCAGGTCGCCTTGAGTTCGGGCATGTGCTCGAAGTTCATCCCGTAGATGCCGGCCATCGCGGTCGGCACCGCGGCGATCGCCACCCAGGCGGAGATCTTGCGCATGTCCACGTTCTGCTGCATCGCCACCTTGCCCAGCGCCGCCTGCACCAGCGAGCTGAGCATGTCGTCGTAACTGGCGATGCGCTCGGAGGCCTTGATGGTGTGGTCGAGCACATCGCGCATGTACCGGCGGATCTCGACATTGATGATGTCGTCGTGATCGGTGCCGATCCGTTGCAGATCGGTGGCCAGCGGGCTGACCGCGCGGCGTAACTCCACGATCTCGCGCTTGAGCAGATAGATGGACTCGATGTTGGTCTGGGAGTGCGGGGAGAAGATGTCCTCCTCCATGGAGTCGATATCGGTCTCGATGGACTCGGTGACCTCCAGGTAGGTGTCCACGATGCCGTCGGCGATGGCGTGCATGACCGAGTAGGGGCCCAGCTTGAGGTGCGCGGGGGTGGCCTCCAGCCGTTTGCGCACCCCGGCGAGCCCGCCGTGTTCCCCGTGCCGCACAGTGACGACGAAGTCCGGCCCCACGAAGATCATGATCTCGCCGGTCTCCACGATCTCGCGGGCGTTGGCCATCGACTCGTGTTCGACGTACTTCACCGTCTTGAGGACCAGGAACAGCGTGTTGTCGTAACGCTCCAGCTTGGGGCGCTGATGGGCGTGCACCGCATCCTCGACGGCGAGTTCGTGCAAACCGAACACGTCGGCGACGGCCTGCATCTGACGCTCGTCCGGCTCGTGCAGCCCGATCCAGACGAACGCGGTGCGCCCCTGCGACTCGATCTCGTGGACCTTGTCCAGTGCCGCGGCGTGGGTGTATTTGCCCGGCAACCGGGTGCCCTCGCAGTACACGCCGCAGTCGACCACCGACTGCGACACCGGAACGTGAATTCCCGAGGCGTCGGGTTCGTAGGGGTTGCGCCGCCCCGCTGCTCGCAACATCGACGGAGGCAGGGGGCGGAAAGACGGCATCACGACCTCCATCATCGGGGGGCACGACCCCGTGCCCCGGGCCGAAATGTTACTCGTCAGTCGCATTTCCAACCTCTCACGGCGAGGGAACCGGTGCCTGTGAGTTCCTTGAGTGAAGTAACGTGACGCCCGTGTCGGAACTGGTAAAGACCCCACAGGTTGTCATTGATGACGCGGAGATCTTCGCGGCCCACGAGGGTGGCAAACTCTCGGTCGAACTGAAGGCACCGCTGGACACCCAGCGTGCGCTGTCCATCGCCTACACCCCGGGCGTCGCCCAGGTCAGCCGGGCGATCGCCGCCGATGTGACGCTGGCCAAGAAATACACCTGGGCAAACCGCCTGGTGGCGGTGGTCAGCGACGGCAGCGCGGTGCTGGGCCTGGGCGATATCGGCCCGGCCGCGTCGCTTCCGGTGATGGAGGGCAAGAGCGCGCTGTTCAAGACGTTCGGCGGGCTGAACTCCATCCCGATCGTGCTCGACACCAAGGATCCCGACGAGATCGTCGAGACGCTGATCCGGCTGCGGCCGACGTTCGGCGCGGTGAACCTGGAAGACATCTCCGCACCGCGGTGCTTCGAGATCGAGCGCCGGGTCATCGAGGCGCTGGACTGCCCGGTCATGCACGACGATCAGCACGGCACCGCCATCGTGGTGCTGGCCGCACTGCTGGGGGCCGTCAAGGTGCTCGAACGCGATATCCACGATTTGAAGGTCGTGGTGTCCGGTGCCGGCGCAGCCGGTGTCGCCTGCACGAACATCCTGCTGAGCAGCGGGGTCTCCGACATCGTCGTGCTCGACAGCAAGGGCATCGTCGAGAGCGGTCGCAGCGACCTCAACTCCTTCAAGGCCGAGCTGGCCCAGCGCACCAACCCGCGCGGGCTCACCGGCGGGGCGGCCGAGGCGCTCGCCGGCGCCGATGTCTTCCTGGGGGTATCGGCGGGTCTGGTCCCCGAGCAACTGATCGCGTCGATGGCGCCGGGCGGCATCGTGTTCGCGCTGTCGAACCCGGATCCGGAGATCCATCCCGACGCCGCACGTAAGTACGCCGCGGTGGTGGCCACCGGGCGCAGCGATTTCCCGAACCAGATCAACAATGTGCTCGCCTTCCCCGGCGTGTTCCGCGGCGCGCTCGACGCCGGTGCGCGCCGTATCACCGAGGAGATGAAAGTCGCTGCCGCGCATGCGATCTTCTCGGTGGTTGGCGACGACCTCGCGGTCGACCACATCGTGCCCAGCGCACTGGACCCGCGGGTGGGCCCGGCCGTCGCCGCCGCGGTCGCGGAAGCCTCCGGCGTCTGATTCGGCGGGCAGGAGCGAAGCGACCCGGGAATTTGCACAGCCACATGCGGCGGTTGGCGATCGCGCTCGTCGCACTGCTGATCGCCGGGTGCGGCGGGCAGGCTCCGCCGCCCCCGTCGGTGTCGGTGGGGGCGGACGGGGGATCGACGCTGCTGGCGCATCTGTACGCGGCGGCATTGCGCTACTACGGCAGTGCTGCCCATGTGCGGGAGACGCCCGATCCGTTGGCGGCCCTGGACTCCGGTGAGATCGATGTGGCACCGGCTTTTACCGGGGAGGTGCTGACCAGGTTCGCACCCGATGCCCCGGCACGGTCGGCGGCCCAGGTGTACCGCGCGATGATCGGAGCACTGCCGGAGGGGCTGAGCGCCGGTGACTATGCCGACGGCGCCTCGGACAAGCCGGTCGTCGCCGTCACCGGTGCGACCGCGTCGGAGTGGGAAGCCCGCGATGTCACCGCACTGGTGGCGCGTTGCGCTTCGCTGGAACCGGGTGCGGTTCAAGATGGTCGGGTCCCCGCATCGATCGGCACCTGCACGCCGGCCGCCCCCGAGGAATTCCCGGACGCCGAGACGTTGTGGGCCGCGTTGCGCGCCGGCGCGGTCGATATGGCGTGGACATCGGCGGCGGCCCCCGATATCCCGCAGGATCTGACGCTGCTCTCGGATCGGACGGCGCTGATCCGCGCCGAGAACGTGGTGCCGGTGTTCCGCCGGAACACGCTGAGCCAGATGCAGTTACGCGCTGTCAACGAGCTGGCCGGCGAGCTCGACACCGATGCGCTGGCACAGATGCGCGCCGAGGTGGCCGGCGGCGCCGAGCCGGGGGCGGTGGCCGGTGCCTGGCTGGACGCCCACCCGCTGGGCCACTGACCAGGCGGGCTTACTTGGGCAGCAGGCCCTTGGCCACCGACGAGAACAGGCGCTGGTAGCCAGACCCGGTGATCCGGATGATGACGTCGAGCACCTTGGCGTCGGCGCCGACGAGCACGCGGGCGCGGTCCTTGCGGACGGCTTCCAGGATGATCTTGGCGGCCTTCTCCGGGCTGGTCTTGGCGAGTTTGGTGTCGAACGCCTTGGCCATCTCGGCGACGTCGATACCTTCGGCCGCGGTGGCATTGCGCGCGATCGCCGTCTTGATCCCGCCCGGGTGCACGCAGGTCACCTTCACCGGGTGCTTGGCCAGCGCCATCTCCTGGCGCAGCGCCTCGGTGAACCCGCGCACGGCGAACTTCGCCGAGTTGTATGCGGCTTGGCCGGGCACCGAGAACAGCCCGAAGACGCTGGAGACGTTGACGACGTGCCCGTCGCCGGATTCGATGAGATGCGGCAGGAAGGCCTTGGTGCCGTTGACGACGCCCCAAAAGTCGACGTCCATCACGCGTTCGATGTCCTTGTAGGCGGAGACCTCGATATCGCCGCTGTAGGCGATGCCGGCGTTGTTGTAGATCTGGTTGACCTTGCCGAAGTGTTCCTTGACCGCGCCGGCGTACAGCTCGAACGCCTCGCGTTCGGTGACATCGAGGCGGTCGGCCTTGACCGGTGCCCCGATGGCCTTGAGTCGTTCCTCGGTGACCGCCAGGCCCTCGGTGTCGACATCGCTGATCGCCAGCAGGGCGCCCGAGCGGCCGAGTTCGACGGCCAGCGCCTGTCCGATGCCCGAACCTGCTCCCGTGACGACGGCGACTTTTCCGGCGAAGCCCTCCATGTGCACACTCCTGTCGTGACCATGATCTGATCGGTTGGGTTCGACCTTAGCCGTTACCGGCGGTACCGACGACGACCGGGTGGGCCCGTTGTCCACGAACGCGGTGACCAATTCGGCGAACTCGTCGGGTCGCTCGATCTGGGGCATGTGCCCGGTGTCGGCGAACAGGTGAACCTGGGCATCGGGAAACCGCCGCCGGGCGGCGGCGAGGTGCGCCGCGGGCAGGATGCGGTCGCGGTCGCCCCAGATCAGCAGCGTGGGCCGTGGGTGCGCGGCGACGGCCGCCAGCAGCTCGTCACGCCACTGTGGGCGGACCCCGCGCGCGGTGCCGAGATAGTTGGCGATCTCGTGCAGAAACGGCCCGGCGCCCGGCTGTGCGGCGATCCGGAGGACATGCGCGACGCGTTCCGGGGTGGCCAGAGCCGGGTCGGCGAAGATTCGACGTTCCATCAGCCGGGCGCCCGCGGGGGTGCTGTGGGTCGCGGCGTACCGGCCGAGCCCGGGCACGGCCAACATGCGCAGCAGCGGGGTGACCTCGGCGCCGAAGCCCGCGCTGTTGACCAGCGTGAGGCTGGCGACGCGGTCGGGATGGGATGCCAGCAGCTGCATTGCGACCGCCCCGCCGAGCGAGTTGCCGATGACGTGGCACGGCCGGGTCTCGCCGAGCTCGGCGAGGGTTTCGGCCACCCCGTCGGCCAGCGTCACCAGGTCCGCGGGTGCGTCGCGGCGTGCCGAGAACCCGAATCCCGGCTGGTCGGGAGCGATCACGTAGAAGCGCCCGGACAGCCGCTCGAGCTGTTCGGACCAGTCCTCAAGGCTGCGGGAGATGCCGTGCAACAAGAGCAGCGGCGTGTTCGCCCGATCACCGGCTGTCTGGACGCGGACGGCGCGGTCATCGACAGTCAGTAGACGCATCCAACCATGATGTGACGACGATCTCGCCCCGGCCAGTGGCGGAATGCATCTCGTTCGTTTTCCGGTGGTGCATTTTGTGCGTGGCGTAACGCTGCGCGTCCGGTGCGCGATGCCCCCACCATGATGCGTTTGCGAATCGCGGTGGCCGCCGGTGCCGTCCTGTCCGCCGGACTGCTGGCCGCCGCCCCGGCTCAGGCCGATCCGACCGCCGACTTCCTGAGCACGCTGGACGGTTCGGGCCTGAGCGGGATCAACCCCGCCGACGCGGTCTCGGTGGGGCAGTCGGTGTGCCCGATGCTGGCCGACGGCGGCCAGAACCTCGCCGATGTGGCCGGGCGGGTTTCCGACACGATCGGCCGACCGATCGGGCCGGCCACGATGTTCACCGGTTTTGCCATCTCGGCGTTCTGCCCGGGCGCGGTGATGTCACTGGCCAACGGTGAGTCGCCGATCCCGCTGGGGCTGCTGGGTATGTGATACGCCCGGCCAAACTGAAGAAGATCGCGAGATTTCGACTCAATCTCGCGATCTTCTTCAGTTTCGGCGCAGCTACGGCGCGAACGCCTCGTCGATGATCTCCTGCTGCTCGACGGCGTGCACCTTCGACGAACCCGATGACGGCGCCGACATGGCGCGCCGGGAGATGCGCTTGATCCCGGTCAGCTTCTCGGGCAACAACTCGGGCAGCGACAGCCCGAACGTCGGCCATGCGCCCTGGTTGGCCGGCTCCTCCTGGACCCAGAAGTACTCGGACACGTTGGGGTACTGGTCGAGCGTCGCGTTGAGCCGGCGCCGGGGCAGCGGGTAGAGCTGCTCGATACGCACGATGGCCACATCGTCGCGCTTCTCCTTGGCCTTGCGGGCCACCAGCTCGTAGTAGATCTTGCCGCTGGTGAGCAGCACCCGCTTCACCGTGGACCGGTCGCCGATGCCCTCCTCGTAGGTGGGCTCCTCGAGCACCGAGCGGAACTTGATCTCGGTGAAGTCCTTCACATCGCTGACCGCAGCCTTGTTGCGCAGCATCGACTTCGGGGTGAAGACGATCAGCGGGCGGTGGATACCGTCGAGGGCGTGGCGGCGCAGCAGGTGGAAGTAGTTCGCTGGGGTCGACGGCATCGCGACCGTCATCGACCCTTCCGCGCACACCTGCAGGAAGCGTTCGATGCGCCCCGACGTGTGGTCGGGTCCCTGGCCCTCGTGGCCGTGCGGCAGTAGCAGCACGACATCGGAGAGCTGGCCCCACTTGGCCTCACCGGAGGAGATGAACTCGTCGATGATGGACTGTGCGCCGTTGACGAAGTCGCCGAACTGCGCCTCCCACAACACGATTGCCTCGGGGTTGCCCACCGAGTAGCCGTATTCGAAGCCGACCGCGGCGAACTCCGACAGCGCTGAGTCGTACACCATGAACCGACCGCCGGTCGGGTTGCCGTCGGCATCGGCGGTCAGCAGATCCAGCGGCGTGAATTCGGCGCCGGTCTTGCGGTCGATGATCACCGCGTGGCGCTGGGTGAAGGTGCCGCGCCGGACATCCTGGCCGGTAAGCCGGACCGTCTTACCTTCGGCGACAAGCGAACCGAGGGCCAGCAGCTCACCGAACGCCCAGTCGACCTTGCCGTCGTAGGCCATCTCGCGACGCTTCTCCAGCACCGGCTGCACCCGGGGGTGAACGTTGAAGCTCTCCGGTGCGGCCAGGTGTGCGTCACCGATACGGGCCAGCACCGCCTTGTCCACGGCGGTGTTCAAGCCCTTCGGGGTCTGCTGGTCGGCCTCGACCGACTCGCTCGGCTCGATCTCGTGCTTCTCCAGCTCACGGACTTCGTTGAAGACCCGCTCGAGTTGGCCCTGATAGTCGCGCAGGGCGTCCTCGGCCTCCTTCATCGAGATGTCGCCGCGGCCGATCAGCGCTTCGGTGTAGGTCTTGCGGACCCCGCGCTTGGTGTCGATCACGTCGTACATGCCGGGCTGCGTCATCGACGGGTCGTCACCCTCGTTGTGCCCGCGGCGGCGGTAGCACAGCATGTCGATCACGACGTCCTTCTTGAACTGCTGCCGGAAGTCCATGGCCAGCTTGGCCACCCACACGCAAGCCTCGGGATCGTCGCCGTTGACGTGGAAGATGGGCGCGCCCACCATTTTTGCGACGTCCGTGCAGTATTCGCTGGACCGGGAATCGTGCGGTGAGGTGGTGAAGCCGATCTGGTTGTTCACGATGATGTGGATGGTTCCACCGGTGCGGTACCCGCGCAGCAGCGCCAGGTTGAGGGTCTCGGCGACCACCCCCTGACCGGCGAACGCGGCGTCGCCGTGCAACATCATCGGCACCACCGAGAACGCCTCGTGCTCTTCGGGGGAGGCGAAGTCGATGAGGTCCTGTTTGGCGCGGACCAGACCCTCCAATACCGGGTCGACGGCCTCCAGGTGCGACGGGTTGGCGACCAGCGACACCGCGATGTCGTTGTCCCCGAACATCTGCAGGTAGGTGCCGGTGGCGCCGAGGTGGTACTTGACGTCACCGGATCCGTGCGCCTGCGAGGGATTCAGGTTGCCCTCGAACTCGCTGAAGATCTGGCTGTAGGGCTTGCCGACGATATTGGCCAGCACGTTGAGCCGGCCGCGGTGCGGCATGCCGATGACTACCTCGTCGAGGCCGTGCTCGGCAGCCTGGTCGATCGCGGCGTCCATCATCGGGATGACGGTCTCGGCGCCCTCCAGCGAGAAGCGTTTCTGCCCGACGTATTTGGTCTGCAGGAACGTCTCGAACGCCTCGGCGGCGTTGAGCTTGCTCAGGATGTACTTCTGCTCGGCGACGGTGGGCTTGTCGTGCTTGGTCTCGACGCGTTCCTGAATCCAGCGCTGCTGCTCGGGTTCCAGGATGTGGGTGTATTCGACACCGACGTGGCGGCAGTAGGCGTCACGCAGCACCGAGAGCACATCGCGCAGCTTCTTGTACTCGGCACCGGCGAACCCGTCGACCTTGAACTCGCGGTCCAGATCCCACAGGGTCAGGCCGTGGGTCAGCACGTCGAGGTCGGGGTGGCTGCGGAAACGGGTCTTGTCCAGGCGCAGCGGATCGATATCGGCCATCAGGTGCCCGCGGTTGCGGTAGGCGGCGATCAGCTCGATGATCCGGGCGTTCTTGTGGTAGATCGAGTCCGGGTTGTCGGTGCGCCACCGCACGGGCTCGTACGGGATGCCCAGCTCGCGGAAGATCTCGTCGTAGAACTCGTCATCGAGCAGCAGGGTGTGGATGGTGCGCAGGAAGTCACCGGATTCCGCGCCTTGGATGATCCGGTGGTCGTAGGTGGAGGTCAGGGTGATGAGCTTGCCGACGCCGAGTTCGGCGATGCGTTCCTCGCTGGCGCCCTGGAACTCCGCGGGATACTCCATGGCGCCGGCGCCGATGATGGCCCCTTGGCCGCGCATGAGCCGGGGCACCGAGTGCACGGTGCCGATGGTGCCGGGGTTGGTCAGCGAGATGGTGACACCGCTGAAGTCCTCGGCGGTGAGCTTGCCGTCGCGGGCGCGGCGCACGATGTCTTCGTAGGCGGCGATGAACTGGCCGAAGCCCATGGTCTCGCAGCGCTTGATCGCGGCGACGACAAGCTGGCGTGCACCGTCCTTGCCCGCCAGGTCGATCGCGAGGCCGAGATTTGTGTGAGCTGGTGTCACGGCATTCGGCTTGCCGTCCACCTCGGCGAAGTGGCGGTTCATGTTCGGGAACTTCTTGATGGCCTGCACGATCGCGTAGCCGAGCAGGTGGGTGAAGCTGATCTTGCCGCCGCGGGTGCGCTTGAGGTGGTTGTTGATCACCACGCGGTTGTCGATCATGGCCTTGGCCGGGATGGCTCGCACGCTGGTCGCGGTGGGCACGTCCAGCGAGGCGTTCATGTTCTTCACCACGGCGGCCGACGCGCCGCGCAGCACGGTGTTCTCGTCGCCGTCGGCGGCGGGGGCCGCGGGCGCCGATTTCTTGGCGGGCTCAGGCTTGGCGGGTTCGGACTTGGGTGCGACTTTGGCTGCGTCGGACTTCGGTGCGGACTTGGGCTCGGCCTTGGCATCCGGCTTTGCCGGCGCCGTCTCGGCGGGGGCCGTCTTCGCGGCGGAGGCCGGCTGAGCGGGTGCCGCCTTCTTTGCCGGGGCGGGCTCGGATCGCTGGGCGGGGGTGTCGATCGGTTCGGGGGCGTAGTCCACCAGGAACTCGTGCCAACTCGGATCCACCGACGAAGGATCCTCGCGGAATTTGCGATACATCTCTTCGACGAGCCACTCGTTCTGTCCAAAAGGTGATGGTGAACTGCTCACAGCAGCGTTTCGCCCCATTCCGTCTGTCCCGGCGGGCACCGTCCGGCGTCGCCCGCCCGCTGATTTTCTGCGGCTTCCCGCATTTGGCCGACTAAAGGCTACGCCTCGGAACACACCCCCACCATGAGAGTGTCACTTGTCACTGGAGCTGTGCAGATGGCAGCACGTGTAGGGTCGACGGCCACCTCGCCGGTGGGCTGCCGAAGGCCAGGTCGGCGTTCTTGATGATCCGCTGGCCCATCAAGCGGTTACCGACACCGCCGACGACCGCGCCGACGCCGACCGGCAGCAGTTTGCCGAAGGCGATGGCCCCCCGCTTGAGGGCGTACTTCTTGACGAAGTATTTGAGCAGTCGGTTGTTCAGCTGCGACACCGCCGGCAGCGGCAGCGTCGCGGCACCGTCGGAGATCCAGGCCCCGCTGGTGCGACCACCGCCGATCAGGTCGGCAACCGCACCCTTGCTGTCCTCGCCCACGAGCACCGCCAGGACCAGGGCCCGCCGCCGTTCGCGGTGATCGGCGGGGATGCCGTGCACCTCGGCGACCGCCAGCACGAACACCGCGGTGGCCTCCAGGAACACCACCGTCTCGCCGGCGACCGCGGACATGGCCACCAGGGTGCCGATACCGGGGAAGGCGGCCGCCGAGCCTACGGCCGCGCCGCTGGCCATCACCGCCGCAAGGTAGTGCTTCTGCAGTGACGCGATGATCTCTGCCGGTGTGGCGTCCGGGCGCTGCTTGCGCAGCCGGTCCACGTAGGCGGTCACGGCCGGAGCCTGTAGCCGTGTGCTGCGTTCGAGAATGTGGGATAGCGCCTTGGCGGCCGCGCTCGGGTCGTCGTCGACCCCGTCGCGGACGGCGGGCAGATTCTTGCTGCTGGACCGAGCGTTCATCGGTGGTTCTCCCATCGCATCCCCGGGATCGGCTCCCGCGGTGCCTGTTGAATACCCAGGCTAATGCCCGTTCAACGAGTGCGAGGTGCACCCGTGTGCCCGCGCCCGCAGTGACGGCCGTCACCGGCCGGCCCGGGAAGAAAAAACCTCGATGCGACGCTGGCCATAGTCGTGGCAACATCCCTGGGCGTGACAACCGAGCGAGTAGCGCCCAGCAGGCTCCGGATCATCACCGTGTTGGGACTGATGATCGCGCTCGGTCCGCTGACCATCGACATGTATCTGCCGGCGCTGCCGCGTATCGCCGAGGACCTGTTGGTGTCCTCCTCGGTGGTGCAGTTGACGCTCACCGGCACGCTCGCCGGACTGGCGCTCGGGCAGCTGCTCATCGGACCGCTCTCGGATTCGCTGGGGCGCCGGATCCCGCTGATGGCGGGGATCGCACTGCACATGGCGGCCTCGCTGGTGTGCCTGTTCGCGCCGAACATCGGGGTGCTCGGCGCCGGCCGGGTGCTGCAGGGATTCGGTGCGGCCGCGGCTGCGGTGGTGGCGGTCGCCGTCGTCGGCGACCTGTACGTGGACTCTGCGGCAGCGACCGTCATGTCCCGGCTCATCTTGGTGCTTGGGGTGGCCCCCGTCATTGCGCCGTCGCTGGGCGCGGTGGTGCTCCTGAAGGCGTCGTGGCACTGGATCTTCGCGGTCCTGGTGGTGCTGGCCGGTGCGCTTTTCCTGCTCGCGGCGATGGCGCTGCCGGAGACCCTGCCGGTGCCTGACCGGCGTCCGCTGCATGTGCGCTCCATCGTTGCCACCTATGGCGAACTGCTGCGTGATTTCCGGTTCGTGACGCTGGTGTTGGTGGCCGCCTTGAGCATGGCCGGATTGTTCGGCTATATCGCCGCGGCGCCGTTCGTGCTCCAGGGCGACTACGGGCTCAACCAGCAGTCCTTCGCGCTGGTGTTCGCCGCCGGCGCGATCGTCCTGATCGGTGCCACCCAATCCAATGTGGTGCTGCTGCGCAGGTTCACTCCGCAGGCCATCATGCTTGTTGCGCTGGTGGTGTCGGTCATCGCCGCGACCGTGTTCGTCGTGCTGGCGGTGACGGGGGTCGCCGGGCTGGCCGGATTCCTCGCTCCGGTACTGGTGATCCTCGGCGGGATGGGTCTGGTCCTGCCGAACGCGCCCGCCGTCGCGCTCTCGCGCCATCACGACGCCGCGGGTACGGCCGCGGCGCTGCTGGGTGCCGCCCAGTTCGGTCTGGGTGCGGTGACGGCTCCGGTGGTGGGCATGCTGGGCAACAACGAGTTTGCGCTGGCGTCGGTGATGCTCGTCGGTTCGGCGGTCGCGCTGGCCGCGATGGTCTTCGTCGTCGGCGTCCCGTCGCGTGTCGGCGCCACCGCGCCGCGGGCACCCCAGGCGGCCGGCGAGGCGCTCAGCGAACCGGTGTGATCGCTGCCTGACTTGTCGGGACTGAGGCGGGTCCGTAGCGTCGGGCTGATCGCCAATCTCCCGATGACGAAGTAGATGTTCGAGAATCCCTCTGCTCTCCGTGTGCCCGATGCCCCCCGGCTGACTCCCGGGGCCCGCCAGGCCAACCCGTGGCATGCCCTTTGGGCGATGCTGTTCGGGTTCTTCATGATCCTTGTCGACTCGACGATCGTCGCGGTCGCCAACAAGCGCATCATGGAGGCACTGAACACCGGCTACTCCGGTGTCATCTGGGTGACCAGCGCCTACCTGCTGGCCTTCGCCGTCCCACTGCTGGTGGCGGGCAGGCTCGGTGACCGCTTCGGGCCCAAGAACCTCTATCTGATCGGGCTGGCGGTGTTCACCGCCGCCTCGCTGTGGTGCGGGCTGGCCGGCTCGATCGAGATGCTCATCGCGGCGCGGGTCGTGCAGGGACTCGGCGCGGCGCTGCTGACGCCGCAGACGCTGTCGATGATCACCCGCATTTTCCCGGCCTCCGGTCGCGGCGTGGCGATGAGCGTGTGGGGTGCCACCGCCGGAGTGGCGACGTTGGTCGGTCCGATCGCCGGTGGCCTCCTGGTGGACGGCCTGGGCTGGCAGTGGATCTTCTTCGTCAACGTGCCGATCGGCATCATCGGTCTGGGCCTGGCGCTGTGGCTGGTGCCCACGTTGCCGACCACGTTGCACCGGTTCGACATCCTCGGTGTCGCGCTGTCGGGTCTGGCTATGTTCCTGATCGTCTTTGCGCTGCAGGAGGGGCAGTCGCACCGGTGGGAGCCGTGGATCTGGGCGGTCATCGCCAGCGGCGCCGCGCTGATGGTGGTGTTCGTCTATTGGCAGTCGGTCAACCCGCACGAACCGCTCATCCCGCTGCAGATCTTCCGGGACCGCAACTTCACGCTGTCCGCCCTGGGCGGTGCCGTCATCGGTTTCGTGGTGACGGCGATGATCCTGCCGGTGATGTTCTACGCGCCGGTGGTGGCCGGGCTGTCCTACACCCGCTCGGCGCTGCTGACGGCACCGATGGCGATCGCGTCCGGTGTGCTGGCACCGTTGGTGGGGCGCCTCGTGGACCGCACACATCCGACGCCGGTCATCGGTTTCGGCTTCTCCACGTTGGCGATCGCGTTGACCTGGCTGTCGTTCGATCTCACGCCGACGACCCCGATCTGGCGGCTGCTGCTGCCGTTGACCGCGATGGGCGTGGGGATGGCGTTCATCTTTTCGCCACTGGCGGCGACCGCGACCCGTAACACCCCGCCGGAGACCGCGGGCGCCGGCTCCGGGGTGTACAACGCGACCCGCCAGGTGGGCGCGGTGCTCGGCAGCGCCGCGATGGCGGCGTTCATGACGAGTCGGATCAGCGCGGGACTGGCCGAGCCCGGCGTCGAGATGTCCGCTGACGGGCCGGCTCCGGCCGTACCCGGGTATCTGCACGGCGCCTTCTCCGAGGCGCTGGCGCAGTCTCTGCTGCTGCCGGCGTTCGTCGCACTCATCGGTGTGGTCGGCGCGATATTCCTGCGCGGGTTTGCGACCGGACCCGTCGCGACGTCGGCGCCCGTGCCGGAGGTGCGACCGCTCGACGAGCGTGCGGCGGATGAGCATTCTCTGGATGAGCACTGGGACGACGAGGACGATTACATCGAGTACACGGTGAATTGGCAGCCGACGGCGCATATCGCGGACCCGCCGACCGATTTGATCCCGGTCGACGAGGGGGAAGAGCCCGCAGAGCCGCCCACCGACCGGCTTTACGAGCATGTCGATCATCCGTTGCCCGCGCCGGCCGACCCTTGGCATCCCGGCCCGGTCGAAACCTGGCAGCACGTCACCGATGAGGTGCAGCCGGTCACCGCCGATGAGGTGCAGCCCGTCGCACAATCCGCCCCCGAGTCGGCGGAGCTGCCCCACGACGCGGTGTGGCGTAGCCTCCTCGACGATGTGCAGCCCGCCCCGGACGCAGCGCAGATTGGGCACGCCCACAACGGATTCCACACCGACCAACAGGGCTGGTTCCAGCCGCTGGAAGCGCCTTCGGCTCACGAGCAGGCCGAGTCCTCGGGACGGCATTCCCGGCCGAGTCGCGGCCGGCACTCCCGCGAGGACTGATCCGCGGGGCACCGCGGTGGCGGGCCCGGCGGCGTGTGCTGCCGCCGGGCCTGCTGTGGCGGCTGGTTTTCTCTGTTCAGTTGTCAAGGTGCTTAACGGGTCCGGTTATGCGGCGGTGGGTTGGGTGGTCATGGTGCGTCGGGCGTGTGAGCGCAGGTGCGCCGGTTCGGGACCAGATGGGTCATGGGGTGGGATGAACCAGGGGTGGCGGTCGGCGCCGAGGTAGACCTGCCAGCCGCCGTGATGAATCGCGGTGTGGTGCAAACGGCAGAGCAGCACCCCGTTGTCGATGCTGGTGGTGCCGCCGTGTTCCCAGGGTTGGATGTGGTGGGCGTCGCACCAGGACACCGGCCGCCCGCAGCCGGGGTGTGCGCAGCCCCCGTCGCGCACGGCCAACGCTTTGCGGATGGCGGGCGGGAACAATCTCTCGCGGCGACCGACATCCAGTGGTGCGCCGGCAGCATCCACGCGCACGACGGTCAGGGTGCTGTCACAAGCGATGAGGTCGGCGGTCGCGGCGCTGACCGGACCGGCGAACCCGAGACAGTCCACGCCCGCGGTGGCGGGCCGGATGAGGGTGACGTGTGGGAGCACCCCACCGCTCATGGGGCGCCCGGAACCCGACAGGTAGGTGCGCAGCACCTGCCCGAACGCGTCGGCGCGGCGGCGTCCGGCCGACCTGGGATCGGGCGAGCCGTCCGGCAACGGCACCGGCCTGCACAACGGATCCAGCGCGGCCCACAGTTCCTCCCCGGTGAGTGCGTCGAGATCCAGCGCGGCACTGATGCGTCCGTCGTCGGTTTGGGTCAGCGTCATGTCGTTGAGGTCGCTGTTTTCGGCGACCGGCACCGCGGCGTCGTCCGCGGCCGAGGACTCCGCGGCCTTGTCGAGGGCGATCTCGCGGGCCTTCGTGGCCACACCCGAGGGCGTGGTCTGGATCATCAACGACCGCACCACCGCGGCGCGCTCTTCATCCGCTAACGGCACCCGCGCCTCGATATGGACGATCCCTTTGCCGACGGCGTCGGCGAACTCGATCCCGACCGCACCGAGGCGCTGCTGCGCGGTCAATGCCGGCAGCGCAGATGCGGCGCGCCCGACCCGGACCGCCCGATACGCCGCACCCGGCGCCACACCCAGCACGGTGAGCAGATCGGCGCCCGTGCGCAGGTGCTTACGCGCCGGGATCCCGGCCCGTTCGGCGGCGGCGACGGCCGAGGCGATCACATGGTCGAACACGTTGCGCGCCGTGACTGCAGCGGCCAGCACCGCCAACAAGGCCGGGTCATCAACCACCCGGCGCGGCGCGTCGAGCAGATGCCACAGCCGACGCCCACCACCACCACCACCGTCGTCCGGCGCGGGCGTGAGGTCATCGATCAGCGCATCGATGAAGGTGTTGAGATCGGTGGCGTCCATGGCGGATACCGGCTTTCACAGCAGCGTGCCCACGGGTATGACCGTTCGACCAGGCAACTCGGCTCAGGCGGCAGCTCCGACGGGGCGGCCTCCCGAACCTTTCTCTGTAGCGACATTCGTCGCGGTCTCATGCTCACCGGGGCACGACCGGGAGCTCTATGGGTCGAACGTGTGTTCGATTCTACGTCGAATCTAGTCCCCACGCAAGGGGAATGTGGAGGAATTGGGTCCGTCACGTGAGCCCCGGTCCCGGCCGCCCCTCAGGTGAACAGCACCGCCGGATTCAGGTATCCGGACGGGTCCAGTGCGGCCTTGACCGCACGCATGGTGGCGATATCGGCGTCGCTGCGGGCCATCGACAGGTACTCGCGTTTGCGGGTCCCGACCCCGTGTTCGGAACTGACGTTGCCGCCGTGCTCGGCGATCAGCGCCATCATCGCCGAGTACAGCGCGTCTTCCCGGTCACCGTCGAGCGCGCACCGCACCAGGTTCAGGTGCAGATTGCCCTCGCCGATGTGGCCGAACAACATCGGGATCGCCTCCGGGGCATGCTGGGCGACGAGATCGACAGCGGCCGTGGTGAATCCGGCGATCGTCCCCAAAGGTAGTGATACGTCGAACTTGAGCGGCGGTCCGTAGGCTCCGAGCACCTCACCCACGGATTCGCGAACCTGCCACAACCGTTGGGAGGCAACGGCATCCATGCCGACGGCCGGCTCGCCGCTGAGTTCGGCATCCGCCAGCATCTCGGCCAGGCTCTCGGTGTGGTCGGTATCGCCGGCCAGCTCGATCAACAGCATCCACGCCCCGGCCACCGGGGCGCTCACCCCGAGGTGTTGCGCCGTCAATGCGGCGGCCCGGGCGTCGACGAGTTCCAGCGCGGCGATTCCTTCGGCATCGCGGAACCGGCGCCCGACCGTGATCAGCGCGGGTAGGTCGTCGAAACCGGCCACCGCGGTGACGCGATGCGCCGGAACGGGATGCAGGCGCAGCTCCAGCCCGGTGATCACCCCGAGGGTGCCTTCGGCGCCGACGAACAGCGCGGTCAGGTCGTAACCGGTGTTATCGCTGCGCACCTCGCTGTGCCTGCGTAGCACGGTCCCGTCGGGCAGCGCCACGTCCAGCCCGATGACCTGCTCGCCCATGTTGCCGTAGCGCACGGTGCGCAGGCCGCCGGCGTTGGTGGACGCCATCCCGCCCACCGTCGCGGAATCACGGGCGGCCAGATCCACCCCGAACAGCAACCCGGCCGCGGTGGCCGCGCGTTGAACGGCGGCCAGGGTGGCGCCGGCGCCCACCCGTACCCGGTGTTCGACGGTGTCGACCGCTTCGATGGTGGTCAGCCGTTCGGTGGACAGCAGCACATCGTGGCGCTCGGGCACCGTGCCCGCCACCAGCGAGGTGCGCCCGCCCTGCACCGTCACGTACACCCCGGCATCGCGGCACACCCGCAACACCGCGGCCACCTCGTCGGCCGTCCCGGGGCGCACCAGTGCGCCGGCATCACCGCGGTAGCGGCCGGTGTGATCGACCGCGCGACCGGACAACACATCGGGGTCCGTGCTCACCTGATTGGCTCCGACGACCCCGGCGAGCTGGTCGATGACGGCGGTGGACAGCGGTTCGGTCACCCCGAGGGTGTATCACATGAGGTGAGTGCGAGGAACGCGCCGAGCTCGATCAACCCGTCGGGCTGGCCGGGTAGATAATCGGTCAGCTGCTTCGAGCGCACCAGCACGGCCGCATACTTGGCCCTGCTGATCGCCACGTTGAGACGATTCCGGTTGAGCAGGAAGCCGATACCGCGGGGCACGTCGTCGATCGAGGACGCCGTCATGGACACGAACACCACCGGCGCCTGCCTGCCCTGGAACTTGTCGACGGTGCCGACCTGCACGTCGGCCAGTCCCGCGGCGTCCAGTCGTCGGCGCAGCAACACCACCTGGGCGTTGTACGGGGTGACGACCAGGATGTGCTGCTGGCCCAAGCCGACGGTGCCGTCCTCGTCGGTCCACGGGGTGCCCAGCAGTGCGCCGATCTGGGCGATGATCGCGTCGGCCTCCTCCGGGCTCTCGGTCGAGTTGCCGGTGTGCTCGACGGCCAGTACCCGCACCCCGGGGGCGACGCCGTCGAGCCGGCGGGCCGCGCTGACCTTTTCATAGGGCTGCAGGCGCCCGTCGTAGGACAACCGCGACACCGGTCGGCACACGTCCGGGTGCATCCGGTAGGACACCTCCAGGAAGTACCCGCGTTGTGGGGGTAGCGTGTGGTGGCCCTCGACCAGCCACCCCAGTGCCGATTCGTCGACCGGTTCGGGGTGGGTGCCCTGACTGACCTGGGGCAATTGCTGCGGATCCCCGAGCAGCAACAGATTTCGCGCCGCAGAGGCCACCGCGATGGTGTTGGCGAGGTTGAACTGGCCGGCCTCCTCGACTACCAGCAGATCGAGGCTGTGCCGCGGGACCCGCGCGTCGTTCGCGAAATCCCATGCGGTGCCGCCGATCACGCAACCACGGTCCGCGGCGATGAACTCCGGATAGTCCTTTTCGGCGATTGCGGACCACGGCGCACCCTCGCGGGCCTTCTTCTTACCGACTCGCTGCGGGTCGGCGCCGGCGCCGACCACGCCGTCGAGGAGGTTCTCCACCACGGCGTGCGATTGCGCGACCACGCCGACACGCCAACGGTGCTCGTTGACCAGCCGCGCGATCACCGTGGCCGAGGTGAAGGTCTTTCCCGTTCCGGGTGGTCCGTGCACCGCCAGATAGGAATTATCGAGTTCGAGCAGGGCGGCGGTGATGGTGTCGGCGTTGTCGGCGGGTGCGCCCGGCCGCGGCAACGGATTGCCGCTGACCGTCCGCGGCTCTCTGCGCAGCAGTACATCGGTCACCGCGTCGGCCGGCAGGGCGGGCAGCCCGGCCGCCACCGAAGCCGCTGCGGCATCGATGGATTCCTGTAGCGGGCGGGTGTTGATGGGCGGGCCTGGGGTCAGCGCGAACGGCACCTGGTCGAACACGTCTGCGTCCTTGGGTTGCCGTTCGCAGACGATGACCGAGGTCGGCACCTCCGGGTCATCGCATTCGAGCACGGCCACCGAGCCGAAGGCGCGCCGGTCCGGGTCGTCGGCCAGCCCCGCCGGCGCGGGTGGATCGTAGAGCGCGTACATGTCGCGGCCGAGTTCGCCGTTGGCCAGCTCGCCGGTCAGCCGGACGTGCCGTTGTGGCTTTCGCGCGCGGGGTGGCTGGTGCCAGTCGTTGACGATCTCGGCCTTCTCGGCGACGAAAACCCCCGCGTTGTCCGACCATTCGTCGACTGGGTTGTTCACCCGGTCGAAGTGGCTCCACCAGAACGGTTTGTCCTCGCGCTTGTGAAAGCCGCGGGCGGCCGCGACCATTGCGACCGCGGTCTGCTCTGCGGTGCGCTGGTCGACGCCGTCGCCGGCAAACTTCATCAGCGTGCGGTGCAGATCGTCGGATATCTCTGCGGTGCTACCGGTTTCGGTCGATCGTACGGGTTGTGGGCCGCGCGGCGGCACCCCCGATTCGATGGCCCTGGCCACCAGCCAGTCCCGCAGGCGCCGGGTGGACCGGCAGTCGTACCGGTTGTAGTCCTCGATCTCCTTGAGCACCACCTGTGCGTCGTCGGTGCGGCCCTGCTCGTGCAGCGCGCAGAACTTCGCGTACTGGGTGATCGAGTCGGTGGCGGTGGTGACTTCGCCACTGCGCAGTTCGTTGCCCATGTAGAGCGGTTCGAGGTACTTGATGCTGTAGCTCTGCGCGCCAACGCGGATGCTCTTGCGCACCAAGGGATACAGGTCGACGAGTACGCCGTTGCGCAGCAGGTCGTCGACCGCGTTCTCGCCGACACCGTAGCGTCCGGCCAGCCGCAGCAGGGTGCTCTTCTCGTAGGCCGCGTAGTGGTAGATGTGCATCTTCGGGTAGCGCTTGCGCCGCCTGCGCACCATGTCGAGGAAGTCGACGAGGGCCTGACGTTCACTGGCCCGGTCGTGTGCCCAGTAGGGGGTGAACTCGTCGGTGACGGTCAGGACCCCCCACAGGTATTCCAGTCCCCAGTCCCGGCCGTTGGTGGTCCACAGCGGGTCCCCCTCGAAATCGAAGAACAGATCCCCCTTGTCGGCATCGGGCAGCACCATCAACGGCTGGGCGTCGACGACCTCGAAGGGAGGCTTACCGTCGGTCCGGTCGGCGATCTGCAAGCGGGCCTGCCCACTGAGCGCGGCGACGGTGCGCTTGGACAGTTCGGGTACCGGTCCTTCGTGGGCGGCAAGATCGTGCACGGTGCTGATGCCGGCGTCGATCAGCCGGGCGCGCTGGCTGGTTCGCATGCCGGCGACCAGGAGCAAATCGTCGGATTCGGCGACCGGGACGCTGCATTCGGGGCAGCGGAAACAGGCGCGCACCCCGTCGTCCGCCCAGGACACCGGTACTCCGCCGGCCAGGTGTGCATCGAGCAGCCGTTGCAGCGCGTCGCGGCGCGGTCGGTACACCGGCAGCAGTTCGTCGACGCGGTAGCTGGAGATCACGCCGTCGCCGAGCACGAGGTCGACTTCCTCGGCGACCGGGACGCCCGCAGTGGCCAACGCGTCGGCGTAGGCGGCCAACTGCAGCAGCGCCTCCACCTTCACCGATCGGGCCAGTTTGGTGTCGCGCAGCCGGTAGCGCTCGCCGTCGAAGGTGAGGAAGTCGGCGAACCCGGCGAACCGGCCGTCGAACATGGCGGCCTGATAGATGGCCGGGTCGCGGCGGCGGACGGCGGCCATGGTTTGTTCGGCCGCTGCGGTGAGCCCGGCCACCGTGTAGGCGGGCCTGCCGATCACGGTGACGTCGGTGGCCTCCCGGATCTCGGCGAGGTGTCGCTGTTCGTGTTCGTGTCCGAGGTCGGCGGTGCGCTCGAGCAGCTCGTCATCGGTGCGGACCCGGGGACCCCATCCGAGGTGGGCGTCGAAGGAACGCAGTAGCGCATATTCGCAGCGCGCAGCGGCAGCGAGATCGGAGGCGCTGTAGATGACACGACCCTCGTCTACGAACACGCCCCCAGGCTAGGGGAGACCTCGGACACATGTGGCCGCGTCGGGGTGGGGTCAGCTGGTGTTGCCGATCAGCTCCACACCGTTGCCGTTCCAGCGGAAGCGCACCACGCTGTCGAGCCCGGGCACCCCGCCGGTGAACTTCAGCGCGACGGTGTCACCGGTGCTCAGCGTCGGGTCGATATCGTTGAATCCGTACGTGTCGGGTACCCCGGTGGGGATGAACTTGCCGAGGTGGAACATGACGGCGCGGGTGTTGGCGTTGGCGGTGTTGGTGTTGGCCTTGACGATCACCACCGACAGCTGTGCGCATTCGTTGTAGTTGCCCGCCAACGGTTCCGGGCTCCACGGCTGATCGCTGCGCGGATCCTTGGGCAGCGTGGACACCGCGCGGGTGATCTCCGGGGCGGCCAGATTCACCGCGCACGGATCGGGCGCAGGGGTGGCTGGGGCCGGGGACGCGGGGGCCGGAGCAGCCACCGTCGTACTGGCCGGTGCGGTCACCGGCGGACGGTCATCCGGGGTCTTGGAGACGGTCGAATCGCTGGAACCGCAGCCGGCCAGAAGCAAGGCCAGCAGGAGGGCGACAGCCAGAACCGGAGCTTTCACCACGAGCACCTCACAGGGTCGAACCGTACCCGTGGCGGCCATCCGTCCGGGCGAGGCCCGGTGACGCTCTAGACTGCTCGTGAAATGACGTCGCCTGATGAACCCGCCCCCGTTGCCGAGCTGACCTTTGCTGACCTGCAGATTCACCCGTCGGTGCTGCAGGCCGTGACCGATGTCGGCTACGAGTCGCCGTCGGCGATCCAGGCCGCCACCATCCCGCCGATGCTGGCCGGCTCCGATGTGGTGGGCCTGGCCCAGACCGGAACGGGGAAGACCGCGGCCTTCGCGATCCCGATCCTGTCCCGAATCGACCCCGCCAGCAGGCTGACTCAAGCGCTGGTTCTGGCGCCGACGCGGGAATTGGCGCTACAGGTGGCCGAGGCTTTCGGGCGTTACGGCGCGCACCTGCCCGGCATCCAGGTGCTGCCGATCTACGGCGGTTCGTCCTACGGTCCCCAGTTGGCCGGGCTGCGCCGCGGCGCGCAGATCGTGGTCGGTACGCCGGGGCGTGTCATCGACCACCTGGAGAAGGGCAGCCTGGACCTCAAGCACTTGGACTACCTGGTGCTCGACGAGGCCGACGAGATGCTGCAGATGGGCTTCGCCGAGGATGTCGAGCGCATCCTGGCGGACACCCCGGAGTACAAGCAGGTCGCCCTCTTCTCGGCCACGATGCCGCCGGCGATCAAGAAGATCACCTCGAAGTACCTGCACGATCCGGTCGAGGTCACGGTCAAGGCCAAGACGCAGACTGCCGAGAACATCACGCAGCGCTACCTGCAGGTGTCCTACCCGCGCAAGATGGACGCGCTGACCCGGCTGCTGGAGGTCGAGGAGGGCGACGCGATGATCGTGTTCGTCCGCACCAAGCAGGCCACCGAAGAGGTGGCCGAGAAGCTGCGTTCGCGCGGATTCGCCGCGGCCGCCATCAACGGTGACATCCCGCAGGCCCAGCGCGAGCGCACCATCGCCTCGCTCAAGAGCGGTTCGATCGACATTCTGGTCGCCACCGATGTGGCCGCGCGAGGCCTGGACGTCGAGCGCATCAGCCATGTCGTGAACTTCGACATCCCGCACGATCCGGAGTCGTATGTGCACCGCATCGGGCGGACCGGCCGGGCCGGGCGCTCGGGTACCGCGCTGCTGTTCGTGACGCCGCGGGAGCGCCACCTGCTCGGTTCGATCGAACGGGTCACCCGGCAGAAGCTCGTCGAGATGCAGTTGCCGTCGGTCGACGACGTCAACGCGCAGCGGGTCGAGAAGTTCCGGGACTCGATCAGCGAGTCGCTGAACTCGCCGGGCATCGATCTGTTCCGCCGCCTCATCGAGGACTATGAGCGCGACCACGATGTGCCGCTGGCCGATATCGCGGCCGCCCTGGCGCTGTTGTCCCGTGACGGTGAAGCGTTCCTGATGACGGAGCCGCCGCCGGAGAAGCGCAAGGAGCGCGCCGACCGGCCGCCGCGCGAGGACGGGCCGGGTCGCAAGAAGCACAGCACCCGAACCGATCTGGCGACGTATCGGATCGCGGTCGGCAAGCGGCACAAGGTGGCGCCCGGCGCGATCGTCGGCGCCATCGCCAACGAGGGTGGGCTGCACCGCAGCGACTTCGGCCATATCAACATCAAGGTCGATCACTCGCTGGTGGAGCTGCCCGCGAAGTTGCCGCGCGAGGTCTACAAGAAGTTGGAGAACACCCGCATCCAGGGCATGTTGATCAACCTGCAACCGGAACGGAGCAGCAAGCCCCGTCGCAAGGACTCGTGACGGCGCAACAACAGGCCCAGGGTGGCCTGGAGTCCGTCTCGGGTACCGATCGGGTCGCCGCGCTCACCGGTGTCCGCGCCGTCGCCGCGCTGCTGGTGGTGCTCACGCATGCCGCGTACACCACCGGTATGTATCCGCAGGGGTATATCGGTCTGCTGCTCTCGCGCGCCGAGATCGGCGTGCCGATCTTCTTCGTGCTGTCGGGGTTCCTGTTGTTCCGCCCCTGGGTAGCGGCGGCGACCACCGGGGCGCCGCCGCCGTCGGTGCGTCGGTACGCCTGGCACCGGGTGCGCCGGATCATGCCCGCCTACGTGGTCACGGTGTTGGCCGCCTATGCGATCTACCATTTCCGGCACGCCGGACCGAATCCCGGCCACACCTGGGAAGGGTTGCTGCGCAACCTTTCACTGACCCAGATCTACGCCGACAACTACGTCTACCGGTTCCTGCATCAGGGACTGACCCAGATGTGGAGTCTGGCGGTGGAGGCGGCGTTCTACGTGGCGCTGCCCGCTCTGGCCTGGCTGCTGCTGGTGGCGCTGTGCCGGCGGAGGTGGCGTCCGGCGCTGCTGTATGTCGGTCTGGCCGCGCTGTTCGTGGTGAGTCCGGCCTGGCTGGTGTTGGTGCACACCACCGATTTCCTGCCCGATGGTGCCCGGCTCTGGCTGCCGACCTATCTGGCCTGGTTTGTCGGGGGGATGCTGCTCGCGGTGCTGCAGGCTCGTGGTGCGCGCGCCTACGCGCTGGTGTGCATCCCACTGGCGGCGGTCAGCTATCTGATCGCCTCGACACCGATCGCGGGGGAGCCGACCACCTCGCCGGCGCTGCTGAGCGAGGCCATCGTCAAGACGGTTTTCTACGCGGCGATCGCCACGCTGGTGGTGGCACCGCTGGCGCTGACGGGGCGGGACGGTGCCGGGGGCGGGGCCGGCTGGTACTCACGGCTGCTGGCGAGCAGGCCGATGGTGTTCCTCGGTGAGATCTCCTATGAGATCTTCCTGATTCACCTGATCATCATGGAGGTGGTGATGGTCGAGATCCTGCGCGACCCGGTGTACACCGGGTCGATGACGGGTCTGTTCCTGGGCACCATGGCGGCGACGATCCCGCTGGCCTGGTTGCTGCATCGCTGCACCCGGGTGCGCGGAGGCTAGCCGCAGCCCCACGCTCAAGTTAGGGTAAGCTAACCTAAATTGAGCTGAGGAGGGTTGATGATCGATCTCAAGCCGCAACGCGGTATCGAGGGCGTCCTGGTCAAGCTGTGGCGCGGTGGCGATTACGAACTCGTCGTCACCGGCCGCACCGAGATCACCAGAAACTTCCTGCGCCTGCACTTCACCGGGCCGAAGCTGCTCGCCGAGCGTGCGATTCACCCGACGATGTGGGTTCGCGGGTGGTTCCCGGACGGATCGCGGTCGCATCAACGCGGCTACACCCTGGTCAACCCGAATCCGGCGGCGGGCACCGTCGATATCGACTTCGCCATGCATGACGGGGTGGCCACCGACTGGGCGCGGCACGCCCAGCCCGGCGACATCCTGGAGGTGACGGTGCTGGGCAGCGATTTCGCCGTGCCCGAGCCGGCGCCGGCCGGATACGTGATCGTCGGCGATACCGCGTCCCTGCCGGCGGTGAACTCGTTGCTGGACGCCATCGGAGACGCTCCCGCTCAGGTGTTCCTGGAGTCCGCACATGAGGACGACCGCGAGATTCCCACCGGCAGAGCCGATGTCACGTGGGTGGACCGAGAGGACGACGGTGCGGCGCTGGTACGGGCCGTCGCCGAGGCCGCGTTCGACGCGCCGGATCACTTCGGTTGGGTGGCATGTGACAATCGCACCACGCGCGCGGTGGCAAGAGTGCTGCGCGACGATTACAAGATCCCGCGCAAATCGGTGAAGGCACGCGCCTATTGGGCCGCCTGAGGCAGACCCGCCACCTGCGGCGCGACGAATCTCTGAAGTATCAGACGTTCGTCGTCGGTGTCGCGGCCGGGGAACTGCAGGAATGAGATCAGCACCCGGACAAGCCAACGCGCCCGCAGTTCGGCATCCCCGGGATCGCCCATCGAGGCCACAAACGCTTCGGCCATAGTGCGGATCACATCGGAGCGCGCGCCCATCTCACCGCCGATGGGGCGGGCCGTGCTGGCGAACCACGAGGCCAGTGACGGCGTTTCGCGGACCCTGCGCAGCGCTGCCAGCGCGCCCTCGACCACCCGCTGATTCGGATCGGTGACACCGTCCAGTTGCTCGCCGATCTCGGCGAACAGCCGGTGGGTCTCGCGATGCACGTAGGCGGTGTAGAGAACGTCTCTGTTCTCGAAGTATCGGTACAGGGTGGCCCGGGAACAGCCTGCGGCCGTGGCGATATCGTTCATCCCGACCGAGGCGGCGTCCTGGCGGGTGAACAACTCCTCGGCCGCGTCCAGGATGCGTTCGGCGGCGGCCTCGACGCGCCGCTGCGCCAGCCAGTCGTTTCCCATCAGGTCACCGTAAAGGGAACCGACAGCGGCCGCCGCACGTAACTGCCGCCGGCCCACACGATGTTGTCCTCGTCCACCGCGAAATCGGTTATGCGGGTGAGCAATTCCTCCAGGGCAACCCTGGACTGCATGCGGGCCGCCGCCGCCCCCAGGCAGTGGTGTGCACCGTGGCTGAACGTCAGGATGTTGCGCGGCCTGCGGGTGACATCGAGTTCGGCGGCGTCGGGGCCGTACTGGCGTTCGTCGCGGTTGCCCGAACCGTAGAGCAGCAGCACCCGCCGCCCCTGCGGTATCTCGGTCCCGGCCACCGTGACATCCCGGGTGGTGGTGCGCGCCAGGCCCTGCACGGGCGAGGTGAGGCGCAGGAACTCGTCGACGGAATCCGGTATCAGCTCCGGGTTTTCGACCAGCAGGCGACGCTGATCGGGATTGCGGTGCAACAGTTGCACCGATCCGCCCAGCATTCCGGTGGTGGTGTCGTTGCCGCCGGTGACCATGGTGAACGTGAATGCCAGGATGGACAGCACGCCGGCGATATCACCGTCGGCGCCCACGCCGGCGGCCACCAGGTGTGAGACGGTGTCGTCGGCCGGGTCGGTGCGGCGGCGCTCGATGAGCGCGGTGAAGTAGGCCATCATGCCGCCAAGCGCGTCGCCGAGGGTCTCCAGTGCGCCGCCGATACCGCCCTCGGCGGTGTTGGCCGCGACGATCGCGTCGGTCCAGCCGTCGAACTGGCCGCGGTCCTCCTCGGGCACACCCAGGTAGTGCGCCACCACCATGGACGGCAATGGTTTGAACAACTCCGCCACGATGTCCCCGCCGCCGTTCGCGCGCAACCCCTCGATGCGTTCGACGACGAACTCGCGGACCTTCGGTTCGACCGACTGCACCTGCCGTGGCGTGAATCCCCGCGAGACCAGCTTGCGGAACTCGGTGTGTACCGGCGGATCCTGCATGACCATCGGCGGATTGTCCGCCAGGCCGATCATCTCCAGCTCGCCGTAGTTGACGGTGAGGCCCTGCGCGGAGGAGAAGGTCTGGTGATCGCGGGCCGCGGTGAAGATATCGGCATGCCGCGACATCACGTAGTAGTCATGGTCCGGATTGTCGGTGCGGACGTGATGTACCGGGTCGTGGTCGCGCAGCGCCCGGTACATGCCGAACGGGTCGGGCCAGGTCTCTGCCGTCCCGAGCTGGAACACGGCCGACGCTCTATGAGACATATCAACTACCATGTCTCATAAATACGACGTATCGTTCTATCTGTCAAGAGCGCTGCGGGATCTCAGCACATCTGTCCTGGTACCAGGTGGAGTGTGCCCATGCTGGCGGCAATCGGGACAAGCCAGCGCGGCCCGCGGCTATGAAGGGCTGGGCGAAAGTGATTGAGCCGGTAGTCAATCGACGGTGAGGACGATCTTGCCTTGGATATGGCCTCGTTCGGCGCGCTCGTGGGCCGTTCGGGCATCCTCAAGTGGAACCGAGGTGTCGATCACGACACGGACGGTGTTGTCCTCGAGCAGGAGTGCCAGGTGTGCGAGCTGTGTCCCGTTCGAGCGAACCTGCGTCATTGACACCGTGACGCCGAGTTCGTCGGACTGTGCGATATCCGAGAAGCCGGGGAAGACCGGGAATAGCGCTCCACCGCGCTTGAGCGTCCGAAGGAACCGATTGGTGTCGGGGCCGCCGATGGTGTCCAACACGAGGTCCACATCCCGCACGGCATCTTCGGGCGGAGTCTTGGTGTAGTCCAGGAAGTCGTCGGCGCCCAGGTCGCGCAGCAGCGATTCGTGGCGACCCGACGCGACCGCGATGACCCGTGCGCCTCGCCACTTCGCCAACTGCACCGCGATGTGGCCGACGCCGCCCGCGGCCCCGTTGATGAGTACTGTCTTGCCCTCGAGTGGGACCGGACAATGTGTGCGTGGCTGAAGGGGATTCGCCACGTCATGGCCGAGTTCGATGAGAAACTGCCATGCCGTCAGCCCCGACATCGCCGATGCTGCGGCCTGCACATGATCGATACCGGCCGGCTTGAGCGCCAGGTCCGACGACGGCGCGGCGACATACTGAGCGTAGGCGGCACTGTCGCCAAAACTCGGAAACCGGAGCATGCCGAACACTTCGTCGCCCACGGAGAAGCCCGTCGCGTCGTCGGCGACGGCTTCGACGATGCCGGACACGTCTGATCCGGGAATCGCAGGCAGCGGTATCGACGGACGCAAGTCGGGCGGAAGCTGTTGACGCTCGTATCCGTCGCGCAGGTACCAGTCGGGCGGGTTGATGCCGATTGCTCGGACACGAACGAGAACCTCACCGGCGTGCAGCTCGGGAACCGGCACCGTCTCGTATCGCAGCACCTCGGGGCCGCCAAATTCGTGCAACCGAATCGCTTTCATCGCCGTCGCCATCCTCATCTCCTGTTCCCGTGCGGTCCTGGCGATCGACTGCCGGCGGCGCGTCGGGCAACCGCGTCTTCACGCACAAGCCCCGCAGCGGAGGCGCTTGATGGACCGGACGCCGGCTGGTGGCACCACGACGTGTCGGCCAGGGCCGCCGACGCTCTTATCGCCCCATTTTGGGGCTGTAGTGATAGCGTGGCAGATGATACGAATTAAGACAACAAATCGGGGCGATTACGAATGAATAGGCAGGCCACACGCAGTGTGCGGACCGGCGGCCGCAGCGCGCGGATCCGTACCGCGATACTGACCGCAACATTCGAAGAGTTGGTCGACGGTGGCTACGCAACACTGAGCGTGGACGCGATTGCCCGAAGGGCCGGGGTGAACAAGACCACCGTTTATCGCCGCTGGCCCACCCTCGACGATCTGCTACTGGACGCGTTGAAGTCCTGGTCGGTCGAGGCGGTGCCGGTCCCGGACACGGGCAGCATCGACGCAGACCTACGGGCACTCGGCAGCGAACTGGCCGACGCGCTCAACACCGGGGCCGGGCGCCAGATCGCCGCCTACGTGCTGACCGCCGGGCTGAAGTCCCCGGGCCTGAGCGAGGCGACTCGGCGCTACTTCGATCATCAGGCCGTGCGCGCGACGCCGGTGGTAACCCGCGCAATTGCGCGGGGCGAGCTCCCCGGTGCCTGTGATGCCAATCAGCTGCTCACCACCTTCAGGGCGCCGCTGTTCTACCGCATGGTCACCACGGGTGACCCGATCGACTCGGCATTGATCGATCTGTCAGTTCAGGTGGCGCTCACCGCGGCGCGGGCCGGTTTGTTGAACGCCGGCGGCGGATGACCTTCATCGAACCTGTTGGCGTGCTTGTCCTTAGAGGCACGACCCGGGATCGTCGCTGTCGCCGATGATTTCGATGAGCATGCGCCGTAGTAGGCGTACCTCATCGGCGGTGAAGTTCGGAAGGGCCGCCTCTTCAACGCGATGACAGGCCTGGGCCACCTTCTCGCGGAGGTCTTCCCCCGAATCGGTGATCTGAGGAATCCGAGCGCGACGGTCCCGAGGATCCTGCCGACGGATCACCAGACCCATCCGCTCAAGCTTGTCCAGTTGACTCATCAAGGTTGTCTTGTCCAACCCAAGGGCCTTGCCGAGTTCTCCCTGTGTCAGATCGGGTGTCAGGTTGAGGGCGGTGAGCACGATGTAGTCGCGCAGTTGCAGGCCGTGCTCCTCGGCGCGCTCGCCGGTGGCGGTGCGCATTCGTTGGGCGGCCCGGTGGAGTAGCCAGGTGATCTCGGAGTCAGCGGACGGTCGCGGGCCCGTTGGCTGGTGCTCGGTGGCCTCTGGCGAGACGGAAATCGGTGTCATCGGGCGCTGCATGGGAAATATTGTGCTCCTTGCTTGCTGTCCCGGCCGACTGTGGTCAGCCATGAAGCTAACCGGCGGGGAAGACGGGGATGCCGTCGTAGGCGTTCACGTCGTGCGAGGGCACGATCTGCATGACATCGTCGAGCGCGATCGCGCGCAGAAGACCTTGCCGGGTTTGTTCAGGGTCGCTGTCGGCAACTTGGCGCATCAGCCACGGCCGCTGAACACGGTTGCGGATCCCGTCGAGCTGCCATGTCAGATCGCCGATGAAGGCATATCGCTTGTGGGACGGCACCGTCACGAACACGACGACAGACCCGGCTGTGTGCCCGCCGGCGAAGGCGACCACTACCGAACCGTCGCCGTGTACGTCGTAGCTGGACGAATAGCCCAGATAGGGGCCCGAATCGAGGTCGTAGCGATGAATCTTGCGGCCTGACGAGACGATCCTGAACACCTCACCGTCTGATTCCTCGGCGGCGTAATGTGATTCGGCCGCATTGATCCAGATCGGCACATCAAGCCCATCGAGGCCGCTCACGTGGTCCCAGTGTGCATGTGTCACCAACGCGCCAAGTAGCCGACTTCGGTCGTACCCGGACGCGTCGAATTGCTCGCTGACCGTTGTCGTGGCGCGGTATGGAGCCCGTGCGATCCGTGGCAGGGTCGCGATGTGCGCCGCGACGTCGGCGCCGAAACCTGCATCTATCAAGAGGTCACCCTTGGGGTGCTTCACAAGGATGGCCGTCGCTGCGAATTGCCTTTTGTCGCTGAACGATCCGCCGCAGACGGCGAACGCGGCACGGGTTTCGTACGTTCCGGTGGGGAGCTGAAAGATCGCCATATCCGACGGGGGGTGTGCGTCTGGCAGCGGCTGTGACCAGGGAGCAGGCTGGGGAAGCTTCGACATGAGACGATAGTATGAGATCAGATAATCTGACGCAAGACGATAACATTCACCCCGTGCGTGGCGGCTCATTTCTCTCGTTCGAACTGCGTGTAGAACGCCCGCGCCGCATGCCGGATGTTGCGAGGGTCGTCCCGTTCGGGCCAAATCGTGCGGGCCCGCTGGTGATCATGTGGGTGTCGATCCAGCCCGGCCCCAGTGTCGGCTGCGAAGATTCTTGACCAAGGAGTCAAGAACTCTTGCTAGGCTCGGCGCGTGGGACGACCGAGGGAATTCGATCCGGACATCGCGGTCGAGTCGGCGATGGAACTGTTCTGGGGGCGGGGTTACGGCGCCACGACGCCGCAACAACTGGCCGAGCATCTGCAGATCGGCAAGGGCAGCATGTACGGCGCCTTCGGTGGTAAGCGCCAACTCTACGACCTCGCGCTTCGGCGCTACCTGGAGCAACGGGTTCGATCGGTGGGCAAGATCCTTGAGGGCCCCGGCCCGGCCAAAGACGTTCTGCGCCGGGCGCTGCGGTACATGGTGAAGGTCGACCTTGAGAGGCCGGATCGTCGCGGCTGCTTCGCCACCAACAGCGCGGTCGAGTTCGGGCGAACCGACGCGGAGGTCGCCGATCAGGTGCTTGGCATGTTCAGTCGAACCGAAAGCGCCTTCCGCGCACTGATCGAACGCGGGCAACGCGACGGCGATATTCGGACCGACCTCCACCCGGCGAACACGGCGAGCATGCTCCTGAGCACCGTAACGGGCCTGCATGCACTGGCGCGCGTGGAGCCAGGGCGAGCGCGACTGGACCGGGTCGTGGACGCGACTGTCGCCCTGCTCTGACGGGCGGCACATCCACGTCCGATTAGCTTTTCTGTCAGTGGATTTCATCCACGTGACGGAGTCGGAGCGCCATCCCTGAACGATCCTTTGTCACCCGAGCCGGCCGCTATTCTTGACTTATAGGTCAAGAATAGCGATCATATTTCTGACCTATGAGTCAGAAATCGGCACAATACCGTCGGGAGCTTCCAATGAGAGACGAACTGAGCTTGAAAACCTTCACTGCTCCACAACGTCCGCTCGAGCCTGGCTTGCCCATCGACGCGCCGGAAGGGGGATGGACGTTCCCGCCCACATCGGTGACGTCGATCGTCGGTGAGCGAGAGGCGATATTGATCGACACCCTTCCCACCCTCGTGGATGCGCAGGCGTTGGCCGACTGGGTCGAGTCCATTGGCAGAACACTCACCACCGTGTTCATCACGCATTGCCACTTCGACCACTACCTCGGCGTGGCGCCCCTTCTTGAGCGATTTCCGGCCGCGCGGGTGGTGGCCACCGAGGCCACGGTTCGCCACATCGAGAACCAGAGGAACTCCGGCACTGAATTGTCGCTCTACTCCGCGA
Organism: Mycobacterium sp. MBM; assembly: GCA_021648845.1. GTDB lineage: Bacteria > Actinomycetota > Actinomycetes > Mycobacteriales > Mycobacteriaceae > Mycobacterium. The sequence goes on from JAKJHY010000006.1 coordinate 129,994, forward strand.
TGTTCCTCGACGAGCTTGCCTCGACCGTCGTCGTGCCGGAGATCCTCCGCGGCGACAGGCTCGATCTGGAGGGCCACGACGTGGTTGCCGTCGCGACTGGCCAGTCCGATCATGTCGACTCGTCCTACGTGTACCTGCCTGAACTCGAAGCCGTCATCGTCGGCGATATCGCGTACAACGACGTGCACTGCGCTCTGGTGAATATCGACCACGAGAAGAGGCGGCAGTGGATATCCACGCTCAAAGAGGTCCAGGCCCTTCATCCGGAGATCGTCATCGCCGGGCATCGCCGCGCGGATGCACCGGACGACAGCCGCGCCTTGGTGGACACCATCGCATACATCGAGCAGGCCGATCGTCTACTCGAACAGAACCCGAGCGCTGTCGATTTCAGCAGGCACATGCTGATGTCTCACCCGACGCGGCTCAACGCCTCCACGGTGCTGTTCAGTGCGGTAAGCCTCGGCCTGACATGATGTCGGCGACCCGAGGGGCAGACGACGATGACCTTCGGCTGGCTCTGTTGGGGCGAATCCGATTGTCATCCCGCGATGCGGAGCCGGGTCGCTCCGCAGTGCTCAACGGGAGCCGTGGGGCCGCTCGACCGGCCCAGGGCGGGCCGTCCACCGAGGCTCGCGGCACACGCGGGCTCCCGACGCTCACCGGCCGAGGGCTCGGAAGGGGCTCCCCACCCCACCTCCCGCCGCGGCAGCGGCGCGCTCCCGGTCAGGACCAGCACGACGGCGAAGCCGTCGTGGTCACCGGTCGTGGTGGTGTCGGTGTTGTAGGCGTTCTCCAGTGGCACCACACCGCCGTAGCTGGCCTGGCCGCTGGACACCAGCGCGCTCACCAACGCGTCGCGGGCCGCGTTGGACGACACGTAGACGTGTCCCGGCAGCAGCCCGGAGAAGCCGATGCGCTCGGTGCTGAAGGCGCCGGTCCACATGAAGCCGGCATCGGTCTGGGTGGGGGCGGGCCCGAAGAACCGGCCGTGGTTGTTGCGGAACAGAAAGAAATTGTCCGAGTAGGCCTGCAACGGCCCGGTGGGCTTCTGCCCGTAGCTGACGCCGTCGATGCTGCCCGTGAACCCCACGGTGTGCAGGGGCTGTGCGGGAAACCGCGCACGCAGCATCGCATTGTTGAGACCGCGGTGGGCCTGCGCGCTCGTGGTCGAATGCGGGTCGACGATGATGACATTGACGGCCTCCAGCAGCTTCTTGCCGTCCCGACGTGTGCCGCCCCAGTCGGCGATCTGGCCGTTGGACTTGAGCATCCACTTGCCGATATCCCCGTACGCGCTGGGAGCGGAGTCCCCGGGGGTGGGGGTCGCGGCGTCGGAGAAGGCCGTTATCGCCGGTGTGGGGCGCGCCGCGCGGCGCGGTTCGACCCGGTCCGCAGCGAGAGGTCCCGCGGCGGTCGCCGCCGCCCGGCGCAGTCCCGGCCGAGCGGTCGAGGCGGAAGCGTGCGAGGCCGATGCCGAACTCGCGGTGCCCGAACCGGCGGTGCCAGAGCCGGCCGAAGCCGGTCCCTCCGCGTGGGCGGGGCCGGCAAACCCGGTGAGGGCGGCGCCGATGCCGAGCGCTACCACCAACGATCCGACGAATCCGATGCGCCTCGATGCGCTGCGCACGCCTGCGGCCATGGTCTCCCCCCAACCGCCGACTCATGCTCGCCCCTGTGCTCGCCGGCGAATGCAGCGTAATCCGGGGTGCGCCGGTTCGTGTGCGGTTGTCGATCACCTGGCCCCCACCCAGAGAACAGGTAAGGCTAGCCTTGCTCGAAGGGGAAGTGTTCGGGACGGGTAGGAGAGCGCCGATGGCACGTGGCATACAGGGTGTGATGATGCGCGGGTTCGGCGCGCGTGACCATGAGGTCACGGTGCTGGGCACCGAACGGCTGGCTCCGCACTGCGTGCGGATCCGGATGGTGTCACCCACGGTGTTCGAGGACTCGAACACCGACCCGACCTCCTGGCTGCGGTTCTGGTTCCCCGACCCCGAGGGCAGTGACACCGAATTCCAGCGCGCCTACACCATCTCCGAGTCCGACCCCGACACCGGACACTTCGCGGTGGACGTGGTGCTGCACGAACCCGCCGGCCCCGCCTCGACATGGGCGGCCACCGTCGCGCCCGGAGCGACCATCGCCGCGATGGTGATGGGATCCAAAGGATTCTCGGTACCCGACGCCGCCGAGGACCGGCCCGCCGGTTACCTGCTCATCGGCGACGCCGCCTCCCAGCCCGCCATCAACGGCATCATCGGTGCCGTCCCGCACGATATCCCGATCGAGCTCTACCTCGAACAGCACCATGACGATGACGCGTTGATTCCGCTCGCCGCGCATCCACGGCTCACCGTGCACCGGGTCGCCCACCGGGATGCGCAAACGCTGGCGGCAGCCATCGAGTCCCGCGACTGGTCCAACTGGTATGCCTGGGCCGGACCGGAAGCCGGGGTACTCAAACACCTGCGCACCCGGCTGCGCGACGAATTCGGCTTTCCCAAGCAGGAAATCCACGCCCAGGCGTACTGGACCGAGGGTCGCGCCATGGGCAGCAAACGCGGCGATGAATCACCCGAAACACCGGCGCCCAAGCCCAAACTCGATCCGGCGGCCAAACCCGCCGGACCCTCAGGCACCTGGCGTGCCCAGGCCGCCGGCCGGCTGCTGGCCCCGCTGAAGAAGACGCTGATCATCTCCGGTGTGCTGCAGGGCCTGATCACCCTGATCGAACTCGCACCGTTCGTGCTGCTGGTCGAACTGGCCCGGCTGCTGCTGCAGGGCGCCGGTGCCGAGCAGCTCTGGGATCTGGGCGTCGCGGCCGTCGCGCTGCTGGGCCTCGGGACCCTGCTGACCGCTGCGCTGGCGCTCTGGCTGCACCGGGTGGACGCACACTTTGCCCGCGAACTCCGTGACCGGCTGCTCACCAAGATGTCCCGGCTTCCGTTGGGCTGGTTCACCGCCCGCGGGTCAGGGTCGATCAAACAGCTCGTCGCCGACGACACGCTGTCGCTGCACTATCTGATCACCCATGCCCTCCCCGACGCGGTCGCCGCCGTCATCGCGCCGGTCGCCGTGCTGGTCTATTTGTTCGTCGTCGACTGGCGTATCGCGCTGGCGTTGCTCGGCCCGGTGCTGGCCTATCTGGTGCTGATGTCGGTGATGTCGATCCAGTCGGGCAGCAAGATCGCGGCCGCCCCGCGCTGGGCGGAGCGGATGAACGGCGAGGCGGGCGCCTACCTCGAAGGCCAACCGGTGGTCCGCATCTTCGGGGGTGCCGCCTCCTCCAGTTTCCGCACCCGGCTCGACGAATACATCGGCTTCCTGGTCGATTGGCAGCGGCCGTTCGTCGGGAAGAAGACCCTGATGGATCTGGTCACCCGGCCGACGACCTTTCTCTGGCTGATCATGATCGTGGGCACCCCGCTGGTCATCGACGGCCGGATGGACCCGGTCGACCTGCTGCCGTTCCTGTTGCTGGGCACCACGTTCGGCGCCCGGCTGCTCGGCATCGGGTACGGGCTCGGCGGAATCCAGGGCGGCATGCTGGCCGCGCGGCGGGTCCAGAGTGTGCTCGACGAACCGGAACTGGCGGTGCGTGCGAGTGCTGCGACCGGCCCCGCCGACGGCACCGTCGTGTTCTCATCTGTCACGTTCGGATATCGCCCGGAGGTGCCGGTCATCAAGGACGTCAGCCTGACGCTGCGGCCGGGCACCGTCACCGCGCTGGTCGGACCGTCGGGGTCGGGCAAGTCCACCCTGGCCGCGCTGCTGGCCCGATTCCACGATGTGCAGCAGGGTGCCATCAGTGTGGGCGGCGCGGACATCCGCGCCCTGCCCGCCGATGAGCTCTACCGCCGCGTCGGTTTCGTCCTGCAGGAGACTCAGCTCGTGCACGGAAGTGCCGCCGACAACATCGCCCTGGCCCGGCCCGACGCCGACCGTGACCAGATCATCGGTGCGGCCAGGGACGCCCAGATCCACGAACGCCTCGAACGCCTGCCCGACGGGTATGACACGGTGCTCGGTGTGGGTGCGGCGCTGTCCGGTGGCGAGCGTCAGCGCCTCACCATCGCGCGGGCCATCCTGGCCGATACTCCGGTGCTGATCCTCGACGAGGCCACCGCGTTCGCCGACCCGGAATCGGAATACCTTGTCCAGCAGGCGCTGAACCGGCTGACCCGGGATCGCACGGTGCTGGTGATCGCGCACCGGTTGCACACCGTCACCCACGCGGATCAGATCGTCGTGCTCGACGACGGGAAGATCGCCGAGGTCGGCACCCATGTCGACCTGCTCGCCGCGGGTGGGCGGTATCGGGCGCTGTGGGACTCCGGAAGACCGGCCACCGCGGGACGGGAGGCGGTCCGTTGATCCGCACCCTGCTGACCCTCGTGCCCGCCGACCAGCGCGGCCGGCTCTGGCTCTACACCGTGCTCACCGTCGTCTCGGTGTTGCTGCGCGCGGTCGGGGTGGTGCTGTTGGTCCCGCTGGTGGCCGCATTGTTCAGTGCGTCCCCGGCCGATGCCTGGCCGTGGCTGGGCTGGTTGAGTGCGCTGACCATCGCGGGCTGGCTGGTCGACACCGCCACCGCCCGTCTCGGATTCGACATCGGCTTCGCGGTGCTCGACCGTACTCAGCACGATATGGCCGACCGGCTGCCGGATATCAAGCTGGACTGGCTGACTCAGGACAACGTTGCCACCACTCGGCAGGCCATCGCCGCGACGGGCCCCGAATTGGTGGGCCTGGTGGTGAACCTGTTGACACCGTTGATCGGCGCCGTGTTGTTGCCGGCGGCCATCGCCGTCGCCCTGCTGGGAGTATCGGTCCCGCTGGGGCTCGCGGCCCTGGTCGGCGTGGTGATTCTGCTCGGTGCCCTGTGGCTGGCCGGGCGGCTCAGCAGAACCGCCGATCGCGTTGCAGGGGAGGCCAACTCGGTGTTCACCGAGCGCATCATCGAGTTCGCCCGCACCCAGCAGGCGCTGCGTGCCGCACGCCGGGTAGAACCCGCCCGCAGCATGGTCGGCGCTGCGCTGGCAGCCCAGCACGGCGCGAGTCTGCGTCTGCTGACGATGCAGATCCCCGGGCAGGTATTGTTCAGCCTGGCCAGCCAGCTCGCGCTGATCGTGCTTGCCGCCGCAACCACGATTCTCACGGTGCGCGGCGAACTCGCTGTCCCGCAAGCCATTGCGCTGATCGTGGTGATCGCCCGCTATCTGGAGCCCTTCAGTGTGCTCAGCGAGTTGTCCGGGGCGCTGGAATCCACCCGCGCGACGCTGGCCAGGATCCAGCAGGTGCTCGACGCGCCCACCCGGTCGGCCGGGACCGCGGCACTGGCCGAGTCGGGCCCGCCATCGATCACCTTCGCGGACGTGTTCTTCTCCTACGGCGGCGACCCGGTGCTGCGCGGGCTGGACTTCACGCTGCAGCCCGGCACCACGACCGCGATCGTCGGGCCGTCCGGTTCGGGTAAGAGCACCATCCTCGGGCTGATCGCCGGCCTGCACGAACCAGACCGGGGCCGCGTCCTGTTCGGGGATGTCGATCTGGCCGTCCTGGCACCCGACGCCCGGCGCGCCGCGGTGAGCGTCGTCTTCCAACATCCCTACCTGTTCGACGGTTCGCTGCGGGACAACATCCTCGTCGGCGACCCAGGCGCCGATGCCGACACGCTGGCCGGCGCCACCCGGCTGGCCCGGGTCGACGAACTGTCCGCCCGGCTGCCCGATGGGGAGCACACCCCGGTCGGCGAGGCGGGCTCGGCGCTCTCCGGGGGCGAACGCCAGCGGGTGAGCATCGCCCGTGCGCTGGTCAAACCCGCCCCGGTGCTGGTGGTCGACGAGGCAACCAGCGCGCTGGACACCGAGAACGAGGCGGCCGTCGTCGACGCCCTCACCACCGATCTGCGGTCCCGCACCCGGGTGATCGTCGCGCACCGGCTGGCCAGCATCCGGCATGCCGACCGGGTGCTGTTCGTCGAGGACGGGCGCATCGTCGAGGACGGTACCGTGGACGAATTGCTCGCCGAGGATGGCCCGCAGTACCGGTTCCGGGAATTCTGGGGCCGCCAGCACGCCGCCGCCGACTGGCAGATCACGGTCTGAGCGGCGTCACCGGGGCCGGCTACAGTCCGGCACCGGGGTTCAGGATGCCGTCCGGGTCCAGTGCGGTCTTGATCCGGCGGTTGAGCTCCATTGCTTCGGGCCCCAGATATCCAGCCAGCCAAGGCTTTTTGAGCCGCCCCACTCCATGCTCGCCGGTGATGGTGCCGCCCAACGAGACCGCGAGGTCCATGATCTCGCCGAAGGCCACGTCCGCCCGGCGCGCCATATCGGCGTCGGCGGGGTCGAAGACGATCAGCGGGTGGGTGTTGCCGTCCCCGGCGTGCGCGATCACCGAGATCAGCAGATCGTGATGGGCTGCGATCTTCTCGATCCCGGCCACCAGCGCGGCCAGCGCCGGCAACGGCACCCCGACATCCTCCAGTAGCAGTGATCCCTTGGCCTCGACCGCGGGGATGGCGTAGCGGCGGGCTACCACGAACGCCTCACCCTCGGCCGGGTCGGAGGTCGAGAACACTTCGGTGGCACCGGCGTTGCCGAATACCTCGGCCATGAACTCGGCGTCTTCGGCGCCGGCGGGCCCGCGGTCATCGGAGGCCGCGACCATCATCGCGGCGGCGGTGCGGTCCAGGCCCATCTTGAGCTTGTCCTCCACGGCGTTGATCGCCACCGCGTCCATGAACTCCAGCATGGACGGGCGGATGCGACCGGTAATGGTGACGACGGCGTCGGCAGCCGCCTGTACCGAGTCGAACGTGGCCACCACGGTGCAGGGGGTGTGCTGGGGTGGTAACAGCCGCAGCGTCACCTCGGTGATCACCCCGAGGGTGCCCTCGCTGCCCACGAACATCTTCGTCAGGCTCAGGCCCGCAACGTCTTTGAGCCGCGGGCCGCCGAGGCGTACGGCGGTGCCATCGGCCAGCACCACCTGCAGGCCCAGCACGTAGTCGGTCGTGACGCCATACTTGACGCAGCACAGCCCCCCGGCGTTGGTGGCGATATTGCCGCCGATACTGCAGATCTCGAACGACGACGGGTCCGGGGGATACCACAGCCCGTACTCCGCGACCGCCGCTTTGACCTCGGCGTTGAGCAGACCAGGCTGTGCGACGGCGGTGCGGGTGGCCGGGTCCACGGTGATATCGCGCATCCGCTCGGTCGAGAGCATGATCGCGCCGTCCAGGGCGGTAGCGCCGCCGGACAGTCCGGTGCCTGCCCCGCGCGGTATGACGGCAATCCGGTTCGCGGTGGCCCACCGCAGTACGGTCTGCACTTCTTCGGTGCGTCGGGGACGCACCACGGCCAGCGCGGTGCCGGCGTCCGGGTCGGCGGCGCGGTCCTGGCGGTAGGACGCCACGATATCGGGGTCGGTGACGACGCTGCCGTCCGGCAGCGCGGCGACCAGGTCTGCCAGCGCGGAATTCACGAGCGCCAGTCTAGGGCTGACGGTCTTTGTCGAGGTCGCGCAGCGACGGCAGCCCGATGGCCACCAGGCCGAGCAGCAGCATCGGCACCGACAGCGCCAGGAACGTCGTCTGGAGCCCGGCCGCGTCGGCGAGCGGCCCGGCCAGCAGCAACCCGAGTGGTCCGGCCGCGTAGGCCAGCGATCCCATCACGCCGACGACCCGGCCGCGCAGGTGCTGCGGGGCGTTGGTCTGCATGACGTAGTTGTAGATCGGCTGGATCGGCCCGTAGACGAAGCCGACCACGGCCGAGAGGGACAGGATGACCGGCAGCGGGGGCAGGAACGCGATGATGGTCATCGCCACGCCCAGGGTGATGACGGCGATCAGCATGGTGACCCGCCGTTTGACGTAGCGGGCCAGCACCGCATAGCTCAGTGCGCCGACCAGACCACCGATCGACAACGCCATCAACACCCAGCCCAACTGGGCCGGTTCATTGCGGTCGGTGAAGTACTTGGGGAACAGCACCGCCTCCATCGGCATGTAGAGGCCGGTGGCCGCCAGGTCGATGAACGCCAGGGTGCGCAGCACCTTGACGCTCCACACGAACCTCAGACCTTCGACGACGCCCGCCCACACCCGGTCCGGCAGCGCGCTGCGGTCGGGCTTGCCGGCACCGTCGAGTTTGAGCAGGGAAATGGCGGCGATCGAACATCCGAAGGCGGCCGCGGTCACCCACATCGTCTCGATCCCGCCCAGGGTGGCGATGAGCATGCCGCCGATACCGGGGCCGACGATATAGGCCAGGTTGAACACGGCCTCGTAGACGCTGTTGGCATGATCCAGGGTCCAGCCGGCCCGGGTGGCCGCCTCGGGCAGCATGGTTTCCCGGGCGGTCATGCCGGCCGGATCGAATGCCGCGCCGAGTGCGGCCAGCGCCGCCAGCACCGCGACGTTGACGGCGTCGACGCCGAACATCAGCGCGACCACCGGTACGGCGGCCACCGATAGCGCCGAGAGCAGATCGGAGATCATCGACACCCGGCGCCGGCCGATGTAGTCCACCGCGGCGCCGGCGATCACCGTGGAGGCCAGCAGCGGGAGGGTTCCGGCCATCGCCACCACGGACGCTTCGACGGCGGATCCGTTGCGCTGCAGCACCAGCCACGGGAACGCGATCATCGAGATGCCGTTACCGGCGCCGGCCATCAGCGCGGCGAACAGGATCAGGAATGCCGGACCGCGGCTGCGAGTGTTCATCGTCTATCGCGGCGAATCTAGCAGCGCGATCACCGGCCCGGCCATCGAGTTTCTGTCCACCGTGCAGGATGGACGGGTGCCAACCGAACGGCGCCTGCCGCATCCCAGAACTGGCCGGCGGTTTCCGTCGCCGGTGCCACCCGGCTCGGGGTGGCCCGGTGACCCGGCCCGCGCGGACACCCCGGTGGCCCACGACCCGGCCGGGGTGGTCGAACTGGCGGGCGCGGTCGATTCCGTTGCCGAGTTGGACGCCGCGACCAGCGTGTGCCGGGCCTGTCCGCGGCTGGTGCAGTGGCGTGAGGAGGTCGCCGAGACCAAGCGGCGGGCCTTTGCCGAGCAGCCGTACTGGGGGCGCCCGGTCCCGGGGTGGGGCGCGCGGCGGCCGAAGGTGCTGATCGTCGGGTTGGCGCCGGCCGCGCACGGCGCCAACCGCACCGGCCGGGTGTTCACCGGCGACCGGTCCGGGGATCAGCTGTTCGCCGCGCTGCACCGGGCCGGGCTGGTGAACTCACCACTCAGCGTGGATGCCGCGGATGGGTTGCGTGCCAGCGGAATCCGAATCGTCGCGCCGGTGCGGTGCGCGCCGCCGGCCAACAAGCCGACCCCCGCGGAACGGGCCGCCTGCGCACCGTGGCTGCAGGCCGAGTGGCACCTGGTGTCACCGCACGTGCGGGTGGTGGTGGCGCTCGGCGGGTTCGCCTGGCAGGTGGTGCTCGGCATGCTGGCCGACCAGCTTGGCGGACAACCCAAACCGGTGTTCGGGCATGCGGCGCAGTACCGGCTGCCTTCCGGGGTGCGGCTGCTGGGTTGCTATCACCCCAGTCAGCAGAACATGTTCACCGGTCGGCTGACCCCGGCCATGCTCGACGACGTGTTCACCCTCGCCGCGGAACTTGCGCACGATTCGTAACGCTCAGCGTCACAAATCGTGCACAAATCGACGGGCTGGGGGAACGAACCGGTCGGCGGCGGCGTTGACCGGGTAATGCGCCTTTCCGTTCTCGACCTCGTCCCGGTCCGCAGTGATCAGAGCACCTCAGATGCGCTGGCGGCCACGGTACGTTTGGCCCAGACCGCCGACCGGCTCGGTTACACCCGCTATTGGGTGGCCGAGCACCACAACATGGCCTCGGTGGCGGCGACGAGCCCGCCGGTGGTGTTGGCCTACCTGGCCGCGCAGACCGCGCAGATCCGGCTCGGCTCCGGCGGGGTGATGCTGCCCAACCATGCGCCGCTGGCCGTCGCCGAGCAGTTCGCACTGCTGGAAGCGGCCGCCCCCGGCCGCGTCGACCTGGGTATCGGGCGCGCACCGGGATCGGATCCGGTGACATCGATGGCGCTGCGCGGCGTGCGCGCCCAGAACGACGAGGACATCGAGCGCTTCCCCGAATATCTCGATCATGTTGCCGCACTGATGAGCACGACCGGTGCGCGGGTCGAACTGTCCCGCGGCATGCTGGCGCAGCAGGACTACGTCCTCAAGGCGACGCCGGCCGCCACCGGTGAACCCCGGCTGTGGCTGCTGGGGTCCTCGATGTATTCGGCGCATCTGGCCGCCGCCAAGGGCCTGCCCTACGTGTTCGCTCATCACTTCTCCGGGCAGGGCACTGCCGAGGCGCTGGCCGCCTACCGGGCCGAGTTCCGGCCCAGCGAGCTGCTGGCTGAACCGACCACCTTCATGACGATCAACGCATCGGTGGCCGACACCCGCGACCAGGCGATGCGGTTGTTGCTGCCGAATCTGCAGATGATGGCGCGGCTGCGGACCGGGCGGACCCTGGGCCCGCTGGATCTTGTCGAGGACGCCGAAACCGCGCGGCTCTCCGCGCAGGAACAGCTGATCGTCGATTCGGGTCTGGCCCGCACCGTGGTCGGTGACCCGGCCGAGGCGGCCGAGGCGATCCGTTCGGTGGCAGCCCAGTTCGAGGTCGACGAGGTGATGGTCGCACCCGTCGCCTCGGCGTTCCGGGGCACCGATGCGCGCACCGCGCCGGGCCGGGAGCAGACCCTGGAACTGCTGGCCAAGGAACTTCTCTAGGGAGAGAGCACCACGACCGGGATCGGTCGGGTGGTGCGCTTCTGGTAGCCGATATAGCGGTCCTTGTTCCCCCGCATATCGTTGACGATCCGCCACAGCCGATCGAAGTCGGGGTCGCCGGGGAACACCGCCCGGGCCGTGACCGCGAACCGTTTGGGCCCGACATTGATCTCGACCTGCGGGTTGGCCTTCAGATTGTGATACCAGCCGGGAGCCGTCGGCTCGCCGCCCTTGGAGGCCACCACCAGGTAGTCCTCGCCGTCGCGGGCGTAGGTCAACGAGTTGGCCCGAGCCAGTCCGGTCTTGGCGCCCACGGTGTGCAGGATCAGGGCCGGCGGACCGAATGGGATGGTGTGGCCGATCCGCCCGTCGGTCGCCTTGTAGAGCTTGTCGTGCACCATCAGTATCGGTAGACCGATATAGCGTTCCCACGCAGGCATGCCCATGGGCTCAATCCTGCGCGGAATCGTCGAGTTGCGCCAGCGCCGCCCGCAGCAGCCGGCCGGACTCCTCCCGATCGGCGTCGCGGCGCACCAGCAGGCCCTTGGCGAGGGCCAGCTTGTCGCCGGCGCGGCGGGGCACCACGTGCAGGTGGATGTGGAAGACGCTCTGGAAGGCTGCCTTGCCGTCGTTGATGGCGATGTTGTTGCCGTCGGCGTGCAGACCGGACACCCTGGCGGCCTTGGCGATGCGCTGACCGAGGATCGCCATCGCCGCCAGCGTCTGCGGCGGCGTGTCGGTGAGATCCACGGTGTGCCGCTTCGGGATGACCAGGGTGTGTCCGCGGGTGAAGGGCCGGATGTCGAGGATCGCCAGCAGGTCCTCGTCCTCGTGGATTCGGATGGCGGGGGCGGCACCGTCGACGATGGCGCAGAACACGCAGGACATCCCGCCACCGTAGTCGGCGAGCGTCCTCTACAGTTTCGGCCATGGGGCTGTTCGGCAGTTCGGAGGGCGATCTGGTGCGCCGGATCGAGGTGCTGGAGCGCCGCGTCGCTGCGCTGGAACGGGCTCTCGACGGTGGACACCGGCCGGTCGGGGAACTCACCGAGTCCTCGGGGTCGGAGCTGGCCGCGCCGGCGTCCGGGGTCAGCGAGATGGTCCGGCAGCTGGCCATCCAGGGCCACACGATTGCGGCCATCAAGCTGCTGCGTGACGAGACCGGAATGGGGTTGCGCGAGGCCAAGGACACTGTCGAGCGGCTGGCCTAACGGTTCAACGCTGTGCGCCACAGTGCGAGTTTGTCGGTGAACCGCATGGTGTGCGCCGGGCTCGTCGAGGGCAGCCGCACGCTCGGGATCATGGGTGCGCTCCGCACGAGTCTGCGGTAGTTGGACTCGGCCGCGGCGCCGTTGAAGACCACCAGATCGATATCTCGATGTGCTCGAAGGAAGTTGCCGAAATCGTTGGGCACCATGCTGTCCCGCTCGACCGCGGCGTCGAGGCTGCCGGTGCGGCGGCAGGACCGCAGCACATCCCACACCGCGATACCGTGCCCGGTGAGTTCGGCGACCCGCCGGTCGTATGGCGCAGCCGGGTCGAATCCGAGGATCTCGGCGACGATGGCCCAGAACGCGTTGCGCGGGTTGCCGTAGTACTGCCCGCAGGTCAGCGATATCGCGCTCGGCATGTTGCCCAGGATCAGCGTGCGGGGTGCGGGTCCGGCCAGTGGCGCCAGCCCGTGCAGTAGCTCGCTTGCCATCACCGATGATGCCCGCCGGCGGTATAGGTTGACCACGTGGGTGCGGACTTCGACATCGAGTCATCCGGGCTGCTCGACGGGCTGGAGGGCAAGGCCAGGGCCGAGCGGGCCGAACTCATCCCGTGGCTTCTCGAGCACGGGGTGACCGTCGAACAGATCCGGGAGTCCTACGTCCCGGTGCTGTTGGCGTCGCGCCGCATGCTCGGTGATGACGGCGACTACGTCTCGGCGCGGCAGATCAGCGACAGCACCGGTATCGATCTCGCGCTGCTGCAACGCATTCAGCGGGTGCTCGGATTGCCGCGGGTGGACGACCCGGACGAGCGGGCATATCTGCGCGCTGACGGTGAGATCGCTAGGTACGCAAAGTTTTTCGTCGACATGGGCATCGACCAGGACAATATGGTACTGGTGATCAGGGCGCTGGCAGACGGTTTGGCCAAGACCGCCGAGGCGATGCGCTACACCTCGATGTCGGCGGTGATGGCACCGGGGGTGAGCGAACTGGACGTGGCGGTCTCCTCCGAAGCGCTGCTACGACAGGTGGATCCGCTGCTCGGTCCGATGATCCAGGACATGTTGCGCCTCGAACTGCGACGCACCATGGAGACCGAGGCGGTGAGCGCGGGGGAGCGGGAACAGGGATTGTCCCTACCGGGTGCCAGGCAGGTCACGGTGGCCTTCGCCGACCTGGTCGGTTTCACCCGGCTCGGTGAGGCGGTGCCGCCCGAGGAACTGGAGGGGCTGGCCAATCGTCTCGTCGAGTTCACCCATGAGGTGGTGACGCCTCCGGTTCGGCTGATCAAATCGATCGGCGATGCGGTCATGCTGGTCAGCCCGGAGCCCGAACCGCTGCTGACGGCGATGCTGGCGCTGTTGGACGCCGCCACCACAGATGACGAATTTCCGCGGTTGCGGGTGGGTTTGGCGTCCGGGATGGCGGTCAGCCGAGCCGGCGACTGGTTCGGTAGCCCGGTGAATCTGGCAAGCCGGGTCACCGGTGCGGCCCGCCCGGGTGCCGTGCTGGTCACCGAGGCGGTGCGCGACGAGATCGGCGATGACGCCGGTATCGAATGGTCGTTTGCCGGTGCCAAACGGCTGAAGAACATCAAGGACGATGTCAAGGTGTTCCGCGCCCGCCGTTCGGACTCAGTGTGACGACCGGAACCGGCGCAGCCGCAGGCTGTTGCTGACCACGAACACCGAGCTGAAGGCCATGGCGGCGCCTGCGATCAGTGGGTTGAGCAGCCCGGCGGCGGCCAGCGGCAGCGCGGCGATGTTGTAGGCGAATGCCCAGAACAGGTTGCCCTTGATGGTGCCCAGCGTCGCCCGGGACAGCCGGATCGCGTCGACGGCGGCGCGCAGGTCCCCGCGCACCAGCGTCAGGTCCGAGGCCTCGATGGCCACATCGGTGCCGGTGCCCATCGCCAGGCCCAGATCGGCCTGCGCCAGCGCCGCAGCGTCGTTGACACCGTCGCCGACCATCGCGACCACCCGGCCCTCGGATTGCAGGCGGGTGATCTCGTCAACCTTGCCCGCCGGCAGCACATCGGCCAGCACGCGGTCGATTCCCAGCGTCGCGGCCACCGATTCGGCGGCCCGGCGGTTGTCACCGGTCAGTAGTACCGGTGTCAGCCCGAGCTTGCGGAATCCCGAAATGGCTTCTTCGGCTTCCTCTTTGATGGTGTCTGCCACCACGATGACGGCGCGGATCCGGCCGTCGGAGGCGAACCAGATCGGTGTGTGGCCCCGTCCGGCGGCCGCGTCGGCGGCGCGCTCCAGTTCGGCAGGGGCCGTCAACGACCAGTCGTCGCGCAACCAGCTGATCCGTCCCGCGGCCGCGGCGGATCCGTCCACGACGCCGGTCACTCCGAGACCGCCGTGATTCGCGAAATCGGTGACGGCCGGTAATCCCGCGTGCGCGCGGGCGTGCGATGCGATGGCGCGGGCGATCGGATGCTCCGAGCCGTTCTCCAGGGCACCGGCCAATCTCACTACGGCATCAGCGTTCTCGCCCTCGGCGACGTGCACGTCCAGCACCGACATGTGGCCGGTCGTGACGGTCCCGGTCTTGTCCAGCACGACGGTGTCGATCCGCCTGGTGGACTCGAGCACCTGCGGCCCCTTGATCAGGATGCCCAGCTGCGCGCCGCGGCCGGTACCGACCAGCAGGGCGGTGGGCGTGGCCAGACCCAGTGCGCACGGGCACGCGATGATCAGTACGGCGACCGCGGCGGTGAAGGCGGCGGCCACGGTGCCGTCGCCGAGGATCAACCAGCCAGCCAGGGTCAGCAGTGACAGCGCCATCACGATCGGGACGAAGACCGCCGAGACCCGGTCGGCGAGCCGCTGAACCTCGGCCTTGCCGCTCTGCGCCTCGGATACCAGTCTGGCCATCTGCGCGAGCTGGGTGTCGGCCCCGATATGGGTGGCGCGCACCTCGAGGCGCCCGCCCACGTTGACCGTGGCGCCGACGACGGTGTCACCTGCGGTCACCTCGACGGGCACCGGTTCTCCGGTGAGCATCGACGCGTCGACCGCCGAGGTGCCGGCGGTGATCACGCCGTCCGTGGCGATCTTCTCCCCGGGGCGCACCACGAAGATGTCGCCGACGGCGAGTTGGCCGACCGGCACACGCAGTTCGGAGCCTGCCCGCAGCACCGCGACATCCTTGGCGCCCATGTGCAGCAATGCCCGTAGCGCCGCCCCGGACCGCCGTTTGGCGCGTGCCTCGAAATACCGCCCGGCCAGCAGGAAGGTGGTCACCGCCGCGGCGACCTCCAGGTAGAGGTGCGGTTCGGAACTGGTGGAGATCAGTTCGAACGGCATCGTCATCCCGGGCATACCGGCGTGGGTGAAGAACAGCGCCCACACCGACCATGCGTACGCGGCGATCACCCCCACCGAGATGAGGGTGTCCATCGTGGCCGCGCCGTGGCGCAGGTTCAGCCATGCGGCACGGTGGAACGGCCAGGCACCCCAGGCCACCACCGGTGAGGCCAGCGTGAACGCCAGCCATTGCCAGTTGGTGAACTGCAGCGCCGGCACCATCGACAGCACCACGACGGGTATCGCCAGCGCCGCTGATATCAGCAGCCGCTGACGCCACGGTGCCGATTCGTCGGGGTCCTCGGATTCCTCTGTTGCGGTGTCGGTTTCGCGGGGTAGTTCTGCGGTGTAGCCGGTGGCCTCTACCGCCGACACCAGTTGCTCCGGGGAGACGGTGTCGGGGAAGTCGACGCGGGCCTGCTCGGTGGCGAAGTTGACACTGGCCTGCACGCCGCCGATACGGTTGAGGCGTTGCTCGATCCGCGCCGCGCAGGAGGCGCAGGTCATACCGCCGACGTCGAATGTCAGGGTGCTCACGGATGCCGCCTAGGCTGTGGGCGCGGAACGCACGCTGTAGCCGCTGTCGGTGATCGCGGCGGTCACGGCGGCGACGTCGTCGGTGCCGGCGACGGTGACCGTGGCGCCGGCCAGGTCGACATCGACGGCGGTGACCCCGGCCAGGGGTGTGACGGCAGCGGTGATGGCGGACACGCAGTGGCCGCAGCTCATGCCTTGAACCTCAAGAACGATGCTCATGACGCCATGCTATACCGGTAGGGGGTATGGGTAAATGGTTACCTGATGCGAGGAGGAACACACGATGCGCACATCGGCGAAGGCGATCGCAGCCGCCGCGCTCACCGCGCTGCTGCTGGCCGGTTGCACCGATAACTCGGCACCTACCAGTGGGGACGGTCATGGCGAGGACCACGCGGCCAGTCACAGCGGCACCGGCGCCAGTCCGGGCCCGGCCACCGAAGGAGTCGCTGCGCACACCAGCGAGGACGTCGCGTTCGCCCAGCACATGATCCCGCACCACGGCCAGGCCGTGGAGATGGCCGACATCCTGCTGGCCAAGGACGATGTCGATGCGCGTGTCATCGCCCTCGCCGAGCAGATCCGCGCCGCGCAGGCTCCGGAGATCCAACAGATGCAAGGGTGGTTGGACGAATGGGGCAACCCGCCGATGCCGGGCATGGACCACGGCTCGATGGAAGGCATGGTGGCACCCGCTGATATCGAGAAGCTCCGCGCGGCGCCCGGCCCCGAGGCCGCCAGGCTGTTCCTGGACCAGATGATCGGCCACCACGAGGGCGCGATCACCATGGCGCGCAGCGAGATCGACGGCGGCCGCTATGCGCCGGCCGTGGACCTGGCGCGCGCCATCATCGACACCCAGCAGAAGGAGATCGACCAGATGAGGTCGATCCTGGGCAGCCTGTAGTTACTGCACCGGGACGGCGATGCCCTCCGAGGGTTGCACGATGACAAATCCCTGGCCGTGGAAGGCGACCTGCAGCGCTTCGCCGGACCCACGTCCGATCAGCGCGCCCGCCTTGAAGCTCGTCTTGAGCTGGGTCTGCAGGTTCGCCGACCAGGCCACCACCGCGTTGGTGTCGGCATAGGTCGGTGCCTCGGCGGCGTTGAGTACCACCGGCGGCCCGTCGGTGGTCAGGGCCACCCACCCGCTGCCGCGCAAGGTGGTGTTGAACAGGCCGCCGGTGGCGATGCTGCCGCCCTTCACCCGCTCGATGTTCCAGTCCAGGCTCGCCGAGAATGCGAGCACGTTCTTACCGCTGATGGACAGGCCCGAGTTGGTCAGCTGCAACAGGTGCACGTAGTTGGCCTGTTCGGCGAGGAAGACGTCGCCCTGGCCCTGGCAGCGCATGAGCGGCAGGCCTTCACCGGTGAGCGCCTTCTTCAGGAACTTGCCGGCGCCGCCGCCCTCGAAGGCGAAATCGACGTTGCCCTGGTAGGCGACCATCGATCCCTGGCGGGCCATGAACGGCTCCCCGAGGCGTACCCGCAGCAGGCGCTCGTTCTGCAGGGCGATTGCCTTGGATTCCTTCTCGCTGAACCGGCCGTCGATCAGGTCGCCGCTGATACCGGCGAAGCCGTCGCCCTGCGGTGCGGAGGGCTGCGCCTGAGCGGCCGGGGGCGCACCCTGGGATTCGTGGTGGGCGGCCTGTGCGGGCGGCGGGCCGAGCGGTGCGGTGTGCACCTGACCCTGATGGGAGACCTGATCGGTCCAGTTCTGGCCGTCATACCAGCGGTACTCGAAGCGGCCTTCGGGATCTCGCAACCATTGACCACTCACCGTGCACTCCTCGATTTTTCTTCGGTTCCACGCGGACAAGAACCACTTTAGGCTGGCATTCTCTGTCGTATGGCGGGTGACGAGATCGACCGTAGGCGAGCGCGCAGTGCATTGGCGGTGGTCAAGGAGCATCCCGGGATGGTGCTGTTCCTGGCCTCGCCGGCGATCATCGCGGTCGCCGTCGTCTGGTGGCTGGCCGGCGCGGGTTGGGCGGGGCTGTTGGTGGTCGCGCTGGTGCTGGCCGGCGGGGTCGCTGTGCTCAGGAAGCGCTGACCGGCGGTAGTTCGGGCTTTCGCTGGGTGCGAACGCCGCCCCCCGCTCTCTGTAACGGTGTAATCATGTAATCATGAGACATCATCATCACGGGCGGCGCGGCTCGACCGACGCCGTCACCGACGCCGCCGACTGGTTCGCCGGGCGAGTGCCCGACGGATGGTTCGCCGGTGATCCGACCGTCGTCATCGATCGCGAGGAGATCACGGTCATCGGGCAGCTCCCCGAGGCCGATACCGAGGAGAGCGCGTCCCGCGCATCCGGACGGGTCGCCAAGTTCCGCGAGGAAACCCGCGGGGAGCGGATGCGCATCGCCGACGAGGCCCAGGACCGGTTCGGCCGCAAGGTCTCGTGGGGCGTGCAGGTCGGGGAGGAACGCACGTTGTTCACCCATATCGCCGTCCCGGTGATGACCAGGCTCAAACAACCGGAGCGGCAGGTGCTGGACACGCTGGTCGACGCCGGTGTCGCCCGGTCGCGCTCGGACGCCCTGGCCTGGTCGGTGAAATTGGTCGGCGAGCACACCGAGGAGTGGCTGGCCAGGCTGCGCGAGGCGATGACCGCGGTCGACGATGTCCGCGCGCAGGGCCCCGGGATCTAACGTGATTTCGGCGTGATCGGCTGCGCTCACCGCAACCGATCACGCCGAACTCGCCCCAGCCGTCATGGCCCAATACTCGCCGTGGCGCGCCAGCAGTTCGGTGTGGGTGCCCCGCTCCACGATGCGGCCCGCCTCCATCACCAGGATCTGGTCGGCGTCGCGGATGGTGGACAGCCGGTGCGCGATGATGAAACTGGTTCTGTCCCGCCGCAACTCGGCCATCGCCTGCTGGATGAGCAGTTCGGTACGGGAGTCCACCGAACTGGTCGCCTCGTCCAGGATCAGCAGCGCAGGCCGGGCCAGCACCGCGCGCGCGATGGTGATCAGCTGTTTCTCACCGGCGCTGATCGCGTCGCCGGCATCGCCGACCCGGGTGTCGTATCCGTCGGGCAGGGTCCGCACGAACCGCTCGACGTGCGCGGTGCGCGCGGCCTCGTGCACCTCATCCGGGGTGGCGTCGGGACGTCCGTAGGCGATGTTGTCGTAGATGGTGCCACCGAACAACCAGGTGTCCTGTAGCACCATGCCCATCCGGGCGCGCAACACCTGGCGCGGCAGCGACGCGATATCGACCCCGTCGATCGTGATCCGGCCGGCATCGACCTCGTAGAAGCGCATCAACAGGTTGACCAGAGTGGTCTTGCCCGCGCCGGTGGGGCCGACGATGGCCACCGTGGTGCCGGGCTCGGCAACAAGGGACAGATCGTCGATGACCGGGCTGTCGGCGCGGTAGCCGAACCGGACGTGCTCGAACTCGACGCGGCCCGCCCCGGCGGCGGGGCCCGCACCGCTGGGCTCGACCGACTCCTCCGGGGCGTCGAGAAGGTCGAAAATCCTTTCGGCGCTCGCGATCCCGGACTGCAGCGAGTTGTACATCGACGCCACCTGGGTCAGCGGCTGGTTGAACTGGCGGACGTACTGGATGAAGGCCTGGATACTGCCCAGGGTGATCTGACCGGTCGCAACCTGGATGCCGCCGACCACGGCCACTGCCACGTAGCTGAGGTTGCCGATGAACGTGGTGGCCGGTGACACCATCCCGGACAGGAACTGCGCGCCCAGGCTGGCCCGGTATACCTCGCCGTTGAGATCGCTGAACTTCTCGGCGGCCGCGGCGCGGTGGCCGTAGGTCTTCACCACGGTGAAACCACTGTAGGTCTCTTCGATGTGGGCGTTCAACCGGCCGGTGTTGGTCCACTGCGCCACGAACTGCTTTTGTGAGCGGCGGGCGATGGCGCGGGTGGCCAGCAGCGAGAGCGGCACGGTCAGCACCGTGATCAGGGCCAGCAGCGGCGAGATCGTCAGCATCGCCACCAGCACGGCCAGCACCGTCAGCACCGAGGTGAGCAGTTGGCTGATCGTCATGGCCAGCGAGGACTGCACATTGTCGACATCGTTGGTGACGCGGCTGAGCAGTTCGCCGCGCTGCCGGCCGTCGACGTAGGACAGCGGCAGCCGGTGCACCTTGTGCTCGATCTCGGTGCGCAGTCCCGCCATGGTGCGCTGCACCACCACGTTGAGGATCCGGGCCTGCAGCCACACCAGCAGCGCGGCAACCAGATAGAGGGCCAGCGCCAGCAACAGCGTGTGCGCGACCGCGGTGAAGTCGACACCGCGGCCGGGTACCACGTCCATTCCGGAGAGCAGATCGGCGAAGGTGCCGTCCCCGCGATCGCGGGCCGCCGCGACGGCCTGTTCCTTGCTCAGTCCGGCCGGCAACTCACGACCGATGACACCGTTGAACAACAGGTCGGTGGCGTGACCGAGGATGCGCGGCCCGATGACGCCGATCGCGATACCGCCCACCGCGAGGGAGATCACCAGCACCGTCAGACCGCGTTGCGGGGCCAGCCGTTTCAGCAGCCGGATCGCTGAGCCCGTGAAGTCCCGGGACCGGGCCGCCGGGGGTTCGGCGACGCCGCGGATGGGGCGGGTCATCCGCTCACCGCCTGCGAATCGGCGAACTGGGCGTAGGTGGGGCAGTCCACGAGCAGGGTTTCGTGCGTGCCCGCGCCGACCACTCGGCCGTCGTCGAGGACGATCACCTGATCGGCCTGCGCCACCGTCGATATCCGCTGCGAGACGATGATCACCGTCGCTGTCGCGGACACCGCGCGCAGAGCGGTGCGCACCCTGGCGTCGGTGTGCACGTCCAATGCCGAGAATGCATCGTCGAACAGGTAGACCGACGGCCTGCGGATCACCGCGCGGGCGATGGCCAGGCGCTGGCGCTGGCCGCCGGAGACGTTGACCCCGGCCTGCGCGACGCGCATCTGCAGCCCGTCGGGATGCGCGCGGACGAAATCGTCGGCGGCGGCCACCCGCAGCGCATCCCACATCTCGTCCTCGGTGGCCGACGCCTTGCCGTAGCGAAGGTTGTCCGCGACGGTGCCGGAGAACAAGTAGCCGCGCTGTGGTACCAATCCAATTGTCGCCCAAAGGTCCTCGGGGTCGACATCGCGAACGTCGACGCCGCCGAGGCCGATGCGTCCCGCCGTGACGTCGTAGAGCCTGGCGATCAGAGATACCAGCGTCGATTTTCCCGAACCCGTGCTGCCGACGATCGCGGTCACCGTGCCGGGTCTCGCGGTGAACGAAACATCTTGCAGCACGGCGCGGTCCGCGCCCGGATAGCTGAAGGTGGTGCCGGCCAGGCGCACCTCACCGGTCCTCGGCGCAGGCGCCGGGTGGTCGGGGGCGGTGATCTCCGGTGCGGTGGACAACACTTCGGTGATCCGCTCGGCGCACGCCGAGGCGCGGGGCAGCAGTACCACCAGGAAGGTGGCCAGCAGTACCGCGTACAGGATCTGCATGAAATAGGCCAGGAACGCGATCAGTGACCCCACCTGCATCTGACCGGCATCGATGCGCTGCCCGCCGAACCAGATGAGCGCAACGCTGGAGACGTTGATCACCAGTGTCGTGACCGGCAGCATCAGCGCCTGCCAGCGCCCGGCGGCCAGCGCGGTGTCGGCGAGCGCGCGGTTGGCCTCCTCGAACCTGTTGCGTTCCAATGGCTCCCGGGCGAAGGCGCGGATCACCCGGATGCCGGCGAGCTGTTCGCGCATCACCCGGTTGATATTGTCGATGACGCGCTGCATCGTTCGGAAGATCGGCATCAGCCGCGACACCAGCCACCCGTTGGCCAGTGCCAGGATCGGCACGCTGATCACCAGCAGCCAGGACAGTCCGGCGTCCTGGTGGATGGCCATGGCGATACCGCCCACGCCCATGATGGGCGCCGTGATGAGCATGGTCGACGTCATCTGGACGAGCAGCTGGATCTGCTGGACGTCATTGGTGGTGCGGGTCAGCAGTGTCGGCGTGCCGAACCGGGCGGTCTCCACCGCCGAGAATCCGAGCACGTGGGAGAACATCGCGGCCCGCAGGTCGCGGCCGAAGCCCATACTGGCCCGCGACCCGAAGAACACCGCGCCGACGGCGCACACCACCTGCAGTGCCGTCACTGCCAGCATCACCAGGCCGAGGTGGACGATCCGCGCGGTATCGCCGACGGCAACGCCCTCGTCGATGATGGCGGCATTGATCGTCGGCAGGTACAGCGAGGCCAGCGTGCTGATCACCTGCAGGCCCGCGACCACACCGAGCAAGCCGCGGTACGGCCGCAGGTGACGGCGCAGCAGGGCGAGCAGCATCTGGCTACTGTCGCACACCCCGCTGTCGGACCCGGATCTGGCCGGGACACGAAATTGCAGGTCAGTCGGTATGTCAACGGTTCCGCGCCGGGTGGCCGCTACAGTGCATGTCGTGACCCCCAGAAGCGGCCATGCTCTTCCTCAAGGCAGGCTCACCCGTGCCGCGAAGATACTGGTAGCCGCCGCTGCGGTGCTCCCCGTGGTGGCCGCCTGCTCGTCCGGCTCCGATGACCCGAGCACACCGTCGGTGCCGTCGAGCACCGAGTCCGCGCCGGCGGCCCAGCACGGTCCGGACTTCCCGGAGTGCGGCGGAATCAGCGACCAGACCATCTCGCAGTTGACCGAGGTTCCGGGCCTGGTCAACACGGCCCGCACCTCGGTGGGCTGCCAGTGGCTGGCCGGGGGCGGTATCGTCGGCCCGCATTTCTCCTTCACCCACTTCCGGGGCAGCCCGATCGGGCGGGAACGCAAGACCGAGGAACTGTCCCGGGCCAGCGTCGAGGACATCAACATCGAGGGGCACGATGGCTTCATCGCCATCGGTGAGGACTTGGTGCTCGGGCCCAGCCTGTGTGAGATCGGCATCCAGTTCGACGATGACTTCATCGAGTGGTCGGTCAGCTTCGCCCAAAAGCCCTACCCGGACGCCTGTGAGGTCGCCAAGGAACTCACCCGCCAGTCGATTGTGAACGCCAAGTGATGGGCCGCGCCATGAAACGTCCGCTGACCGTGCTGATAGCGCTGCTGGCCACGTTGACCATGGTGATCGGCGTGCAGGGCTGCTCGCGCGCGGTCGACGGTTCGGCGATCAAGGCCGGTGCGGGGCCGCGCAACAACGACTCCGAGAGGACCTACCCCAATCTGCTCAAGGAGTGCGAGGTCCTGACCGAGGACATCCTGGCCGAGACGGTCGGGGCGGATCCGCTGGACATCCAGAGCACGTTCGTCGGCGCGGTGTGTCGCTGGCAGGCCGCCAACCCGGCCGGGCTGATCGACATCACCAGGTTCTGGTTCGAGCTCGGTGACCTGGAGAACGAGCGCGAGGCCGCGCAGGCGATGAACTTCCCGATCGAGGACCGCCGGGTCGCGGGGGTGCAGTCGATCGTGATGCGCAACCCGGCCGCCAACGGCGCATGCGGGGTGGCCAGCGATGCCAGCGGCGTCGTCGGCTGGTGGGTGAATCCGCAGGCACCCGGTATCGACGCCTGCGCGATGGCCATCAAGCTGATGGAGCTGACCCTGGCCACCAACTCCTAGCCAGCGGTCCGCCGGCCGGCGGCGGATTCAGCGGGGGATGTGGAATTGGGCCAGCTGCGCGCCGCCCAATTCGAGAGCACGCCATGACGTCGGAACCCGTAACAGGGCCAGCGCCGACGTCGGGTACTTCGCCTCGATACCGGCCACCGCGTCGTCATCGCTGCTGTCATCGGCCAGACCGAGCGCCAGGCCCGACATCACCGGTTCGTGGCCGATCACCAGCAGTGTCCGGACATCGTCGGGCACCTCGTTGATCTCGCCGAGCACGATGCCCGGTGTCGAGTCGTATATCCGGTCGACGAAGCGCACCGGGGCGTCGATCCCGGTCCGTTCCAGCGTCTGCCGGGTGCGGGTGGCCGTGGAGCACAGCACGGCGTCCACGGGTGGTGCGGCGACCCGCAGCCAGTCTCCGGCGAGCCCGGCCTCGGTGATACCGCGCGCGGCCAGTGGGCGGTCGTGGTCGCCGACCCCGGCCGGGTAGTCCGACTTGGCATGACGCAGCAGCAGAAGCGTTCTCATCTGATTGAGGCTAGTGCCATGCCGACGCGCGTCCCGGGACTTGTCGGACACCGGACCTAAACTCTGCACAAGCAACGGATGACTCGCTACGAGCTACCGATCACCGACCCGGAAAGGAGTGCCGAGATGCGCTTTCTGCACACCGCCGACTGGCAGCTGGGGATGACCCGGCACTTCCTCAGCGCCGGTGGCGGCGAGGCACAGTCGCGCTACGCGGCCGCTCGCCGGGAGGCCGTTTCCGGTCTTGGCGCGCTGGCGGCCGAGGTGGGCGCCGAGTTCGTCGTGGTCGCCGGTGACGTCTTCGAGGACAATCAGTTGGCGCCGCGGGAGGTGAGCCTGGCTCTGGAGGCGATGCGGGCCATCGGGGTGCCGGTGTATTTGTTGCCCGGCAACCATGATCAGCTCGACGCGGGGTCGGTGTACACCAGCGCGTTGTTCGTCGACGAGTGCCCGGACAATGTCACCGTGCTGAACCGCGAGGGTGCCTTCGAGGTGCGTCCCGGGCTGGAGATCGTCGCGGCGCCATGGCGTACGAAATCGCCGACCACCGATCTGGCGGCCGCGGTGACGGCAGATCTGGCCGCCGACGGCACGGTGCGCATCCTGGTCGCACACGGCGGTGTGGACGTCCTGGACCCGGACCCGTCGAAGCCGTCGCTGATCAGGCTTGCCGGGCTGGAAGCGGATATCGACCGCGGCGCCGTGCACTATGTGGCCTTGGGGGACAAGCATTCCCGCACCGAGGTCGGCCGCACCGGCCGGGTGTGGTATTCCGGTTCCCAGGAGGTCACCAACTACGACGATATCGAGACCGATCCGGGGCATGTGTTGATCGTGGACCTCGACGAGGGCGACCCCGCGCACCCGGTTCAGGTGTCGGCGCGCCGGGTCGGGCGCTGGCGTTTCCTCACCCTACGCCACGATGTGAATGACGACCGCGATATCGCGGGGCTCGACATCAACCTGGATCAGCTGCCGGACAAGGAACGCACCGTGGTGCAGCTGGTGCTCACCGGGTCGCTGACGGTCACCGACAAGGCCAAGCTGGATGCCTGCCTGGACCGCTACGCGCGCGTGTTCGCCTCGTTGCGCTTGTGGGAGCGCCACTCCGACATCGTGGTGCTACCGGCTGACGGGGAATTCGACGATCTGCCGATCGGCGGTTTCGCGGCCGGCGCGGTCCAGGAGCTGGTTGACACCGCCCGCGCCGACGGTGCCGATGCCGAGGACGCCCGGTCGGCGCTCGCGCTGCTGCTGAGGCTCTCCGGTGGTCACCTGGAGGGCAACGTCGCATGAAGTTGCACCGGTTGGTACTCACCAACTACCGCGGCGTCGCCCACCGTGAGATCGAATTCCCCGACCGCGGTGTCGTGGTGATCAGCGGTGCCAACGAAATCGGCAAGTCCTCGATGATCGAGGCGCTGGATCTGCTGCTGACCATCAAGGATCGCTCCACCAAGAAGGAGGTGAAGGCGGTCAAGCCCACGCACGCGGATGTGGGCGCCGAAGTCCTCGCCGAGATCTCCACCGGCCCTTACCGGTTCGTGTACCGCAAACGCTTCCACAAACGGGCCGAGACCGAGCTGACGGTGCTCACACCGAGGCGGCAGCAACTCACCGGTGACGAGGCGCACGACCGGGTGCTGGCGATGCTGTCCGAGACGGTGGACACCGCGTTGTGGGAGGCGCAGCGGGTGCTGCAGGCCTCGGCCACCGCACCGGTGGACCTGTCCGGCTGTGACGCCTTGTCGCGGGCACTCGATGTGGCCGCCGGCTCTTCCGACGGTGCGGCCGGCTCTTCCGATATCGCCGTCGGCGATGCGGACCCGCTGCTGGTAGACCGGATCGAGGCCGAGTACCTGACCTATTTCACGGCGACCGGACGCCCGACCGGTGCCTGGGCTGCGGCCGTCAACCGGTTGCGGGCCGCCGATGACGAGGTGGCGCGCACCGCCGCGGCGGTCGCCGAGGTCGAGGAGGCGGTGCTGCGGCACGCCACGCTGACCGCGCAGCTGGCCGCGACCGTCGAGCAGGAGGCGTCGGCCCGGCAACGCGTGGACGCCGCGCAGCAGTCCGCTGCGGCCGTGACGCGGCTGACCCGGGAACGCGATACCGCCCGTGTGGTCGCCGAGGCCGCGGCCGCGACCCACACCGCTTCCGGCGCTGCGGTCGACGAGCGCCGCCGGTTACGCGCCGCGATCGACGAAAGATCCCGTTCGGCAGCGGAACTGATCGCGGTGGCCGCCGAATCCGCCCAGGCGCACGCGGCGGCCCAACAGGCCAAGGAGGCCGCCGAGGCCGCCGCCGAACAGGCCCGTACCGCCGCGGATGCCGCCGCGGCGACGGTGGATGGCTTACGTGTCGAGTTGGCCAACCTCGTTGCGCGCGACGAGGCGAACCGGCTTACCACGCACCTGGGCAAGCTGGACACCGCCTGCGCCGAGCTCGCCGAGATCGAGCGCGAGCTGGCCGGCAATACCATGACCGAAGCGGTGATGTCCGAGATCGAGACCGCCGCGCGGGCCGTGCAACGGGCGGCCGATCGCGCCGAACTTGCCTCGGCGCGTATCGAACTCGTCGCACTGGCCGATATCCGGTTGCAGGTCGGGGAGCGGACCGTCGAGCTGGGGGCGGGGCAGGACTGGTCGGCCAGTGTCGGTGCTCCGACCGGCATCGAGCTGCCCGGGCTGTTACAGGCCCGGGTGATCCCGGGACCCGATGCCCTCGGTACGCACGCCACCCTGCTTGCCGCCGAAGAGACCCTCGCCGATGCGCTGCGACGTGCGGGGGTGCAGAGCATCGACGAGGCCCGCGACGCCGATACCCGCCGCCGGGAGCTGCGATCCACGCAGAGCCGGCTACAAGCCACCGTGGCCGCGCTGACCGGCGAAGAGACCATCGACCAGCTGCGGGCCCGCCACGCGGAACTGGTTGCCGGACAGATCGATATCGCCGGGGATACCGACACCGCGCGGACCGCACTCAAGGCTGCCCAGGCAACCCACCGGGTCGCGGCCGAGCATGCAGATGCGCAACGCACGCTGGCTGCGGCCGCCGTCACCGCCTGCCACGACGCCGCGGTCACCGCCGGTGTGCTGCGCGAGAAGCTCGGCGCCGCGCACGCCGAGCTGCAGGCGGCCACCGAGCGGCTGGCCGCCGAGCGGCACTCGCGCACCGACGATCAGCTCACCCTGGCGGCCGAAGCGGATGCCGAGAAGGTCTCCCGCTCGACCGCCGAGCTCACTCGGCTGGAAGCCGAACTCGCTGCCGCGCAGCCGGAGACGGTCGCTGCCGAGCTCGACGCGGCCACGCGCGCACTGCACGCAGTGGTGCGCGAACGGGAGGCGACCGCCACCGCGCTGACCGAACTCTCCGCCACACTCAAGCTCTACGGAACGCAGGGACGCAAGGGTCTGCTGGATGCGGCTCACACCGAGCGTGAGCACGCGCACGGCGAATACGTGCGGATCGAGCGGCGGGCGCGGGCCGCGAAGACACTGCGCGAGGTGGTGCTGCGGCACCGTGAAACCGCCCGGCTGCGGTACGTGGAGCCGTTCCGCGGTGAGATCGAACGGTTGGGGCGCATCGTGTTCGGTGCGGACTTCGAGGTCGACATCGATTCCGATCTGAGCATTCGCAGCCGCACCCTCCAGGGCCGCACCGTGGGCTATGAATCCCTCTCGGGTGGTGCGAAGGAGCAGATCGGCATCGTGGCGCGGCTGGCGTGCGCCTCACTGGTGGCCAAAGAGGACACCGTGCCCGTGGTCATCGACGATGCGTTGGGCTTCACCGATCCGGACCGTCTCACCCGGATGGCCGCGGTGTTCGACTCGGTGGGCGGCGACGGGCAGGTGATCGTGCTGACCTGCAGCCCGGATCGGTACGCCGGGATCGAGGACGCCCGGATGATCGAGCTGACCGCCTAAGCTCGGGCACCACATGGTCGACGAAATCGTTGAACGTACCCGGGCTTTGGGCGGCCGAGACCATGAAACCTTGTGATTTCGGCGTGATTCGCTGCGCCCACCGCGGCAAATCACGCCGAAATCGCCTAGAAGTAGGCGTTGGCGGGGATGTCGCTGCCGTGCAGCAGGTTCTGCCCGATGACCCGCGCCTTGAGGCCCACCGGGTTGTGCAGCGTGATGGTGCGGATGTTGCGCCAGTGCCGGTCAAGGTTGCGCTGCCGGCTCGCCGCGCTGGCTCCACCGAGCTCCAGCAGCCGGGTGGCCGCGATCGGCGCGATATCTCGTGCCCCGGAAGCGATGCTGCTCAGCAGAGCCTCCCATTGCGTTGACCCGGGCAGGATGCGCTGAGTGTGTGCGACGGTTGTCATGCCGACAATGTGTACCGGCGGCCACCAGCGCACCGCACTGCTTGTGCTCACCGCGATCCTGAGAACGCTCCGGTGAATGTTCGGGGGGCGCGGGGCACAATGGTCGGTGATGACCATGTCCGCCCGGCGCCGCCGCGCCCATGACAAGCTGGCTGCCCTACCCGGTGTGCGCCCGGTGCGCCGGCCGGTCACCCGCGCCGCGCGGGCCGAGTTCGACCTGTACTACGTGCGGGTGGGCCGCAAGACGGCGCATCCGGTGGTCGTCATCCCCGGCGGACCCGGGTTGGCATCGGTGGCGCCCTACCGTGCGTTCCGCCGACATGCGGCCGCCGCCGGGTGCGATGTGATCATGATCGAGCACCGCGGTGTGGGGTTGTCCCGACACGACGACGCGGGCGCCGATCTGCCGCCGCAGGCGATCACCGTCAAACAGGTGGTCGACGATATCGCGGCGGTGCTCGACGACGCCGGCGTGCAGACCGCATACATCTACGGCAGTTCCTACGGTTCGTATATCGCCGCCGGCGTCGGCGTGCGCCACCCGGACCGGGTCGCCGGGATGGTGCTGGATTCCCCGGTGCTGTCGGCCGGGGATATCGACGAGATGCGGACCGCGATCCGCGGCCTGCTCTGGGACGGCACCGAGGAGCCGGGTGCGGCCGACGAAGCGTCGCCCGATCTGGCGCTCAAGGTCAGGACGCTGGCCGAGGAGGGGATGCCCCTCGACGGCTCAGCACAGGTCGCCAGCATGGTCTACGAGTACGGGGGTGTGCGCCTGCTCGACCGCCTGCTCGACCTGTTGTTGCGCGGTCGGACGCTGCTCTGGGCGGGGTTGAGCGGGCTGTTACGGGTCACCCAGCGCAAGACGCCGTACCGGCACGAGGACGACCTGGTATCCCGAATTGCGTTCCGCGAGCTGAACTTCGCCGGCGAGCCCGACGGACTTCCGCTGGATCCGTCGGTCGTGATGCGAGAAATCCACGATTCGGATGAGAAATTCGAACGCGAGCCGTTCGACCTGGTGGCCGCGATGCCCGAATTCCATTGGCCCACCGTGGTGCTCTCCGGGGGCCGCGACCTGACCACCCCGCCCGCGGTGGCGCGCCAGGTGGCCGACCTCATCCCGGACGCCATCCTGGTCACCTTGCCCACCGCCGGACACAGCGTGCTGGACACTCGGGAGCGCGCGGCGCTGGAGGTCATCGGTGCGGTGCGGATCGGAGCGGTGGGTACGCTGGCCGACCGCGGCGCCGAGCTGGACAAGCTACCGGTCAATCCGCTTGTCCGGGCGGCGATCACGGTGATCTCGGCCGCGGCGGCGCTGGAGTCCAGGCTGCCGGCGGCGGTGTCGCGGATCAGGGTTTCATGAACCCGATCGCCGAGTAGTTGATATCCCCGATGCCGGTGGGTCCGTAGTTCGCCAGATTGCTGCGGACGGCGACGTTGCCCGGAGCCTGGAACAGCGGCAGGCTGTGCCCCTCGGCCCAGATCAGCGTGTCCAGTTCGTTGGCCAGTTCGCGTGCCTTGTCCTGGTCCAGTTCGGACAGGGTTTCTTCGATCTTCGCGTCGATCTCGGCACTGCCGATCTTGCCGTAGTTGCTCTCACCCTGCGCGGCATAGATCTGGGTGAGGCTGGCCAGCGGGAACGCGTCGCCGCCCCAGGCGAACTGGACCATATCGAAGTTGCCGATCGTGACGTAGTCGGGGAACAGCGACCCGCCGGCGGCCGGCACCAGCTCCATATTGATCCCGATCTGAGCCAGCTGGTTCTGCGTGATCTGCGCGACCGCGCGGGTGCTGGCGCCGTCGTAGAAGACGTTGCGGATCTTGAGTTGGCGGCCGTCCTTCTCCCGGAACTGGCCGTTCTGCACCCAGCCGAGCGCGTCGAGTTCGCGTTTGGCCGCCTCCGGGTCGAAGGCAATGCTGTTGTCCTGATAACCCTCCTGGCCGGCCAGGTAGATGTGATTGTTCAGCGCCGCCGGATTGTCGACGAGTCCGCGCTGGGTCACCGCGGCGATGGCCTGTCGGTCGATGCCTTTCATGACCGCGGTGCGCAATTCGGGATCGGCGAGGATGGCACCCGGGGCACCGTTGAGGGTGAAGTGGTACCAGTTCGGTGCCGGTGCGCGCCGGATGCTGATCCCTGGGGTGCGCCGGGCGTTCTCCAGATCGTCCAGTGAGGCCAGGCCCGCCGCGTCCAGGGCGTTGTTCTGCAGCGCGGGGATCACCGCGGCGTCGTCGAGCACGGTGTAGGTGATGGAGTCCAGCAACGGTGGCGTGCCCCACCATTTCGGGTTGGGGGTCAGGATGATTCGCTGGGCCGCGCGATCGACCGTACTGATCATGAAGGGTCCCGCCGACACCGACGGTCCGTTGAGGAACCCTCTGTTGAAGGCCTCCGGATCCGAGGTCACCTCCTTGGGCGCGAGCATCGCGTTACCGGCGAACATGCCGCGCCAGTCGGCGAAGTGCCGGTCGAAGGTGATGACGGCCTGCCGGTCGTCCACCCCCTTGGTCACCGACGCGACCCGCTCGCTGCCGTTGGGGGAGGCGAACAGGAATCGCTTGTCCTTACCGCTGGTGGCGTTGATCTGGGCGGCCATGTCTTCCCAGGTGATCGGCGAGCCGTCCGACCACATCGCCTTGGGGTTGATGGTGTAGGTGACGACCTGCGGGTCGGTGCTGGTGAGTTCGACGCTGGTGAAGTAGTCGCTGTTGACCGTCATCTCACCGTCGGGCTTGATGACGAACGCACGCGGCAGCGTCGCCCGCAGCATCCGGCCGAGTTCGCCGAGATTGCCGTCGATGTGCAGGTAGTTGAAGTTGGGCGGGAAACCCGTCAAGGCCAGCCGAAGGTTCCCGCCCCGCGCCAAGGTGGCCGGGTCCTGCGGGTTGATATCGGCGCTGGCGCCGATCTCGGCGTTGCCTCCGGCCGAGGGCACCGAGGTGTCCGGGCTCGAACATCCGGTCAGGGCCAGGGTCACCGCTGCGCCCACCGCGAGCAGACGTGAAATCGCACTCATGCGCATCGACTCTAACCGGCATCGGTCCGGTGGCGGGGGACCGCCGACAGCAGTCGGCGGGTGTACTCGTGTTGCGGGGCGTCGAACACCTGCGCGTTGTCGCCTTGTTCGACGATGCTGCCCCGGTGCATCACGGCCACCCGGTGGGCCAGGTGACGCACCACCGACAGGTCGTGTGAGACGAACAGGTAGGCCAGCCCGAACCGCTCCTGTAGGTCCAGCAGCAGGTTGATGATGCCGGCCTGGATCGACACGTCCAGCGCGGACACCGGCTCGTCGAGTGCCAGGATCTTGGGCTGGGTCGCCAGGGCCCGTGCGATACCGATGCGCTGTTTCTGCCCGCCGGAGAATTCCGCGGGATAGCGACCGGCGTCCTCGCGGCGTAGACCGACCAGGCCCAGCAGTTCGGCCACCCGGTCACCGGTTTCGGATTTTCCGAAGCCGTTGGCGAGCAACGGTTCTGAAAGCACGTCAAACACCGGAAGGCGGGGATCCAGGGACGCCACCGGGTCCTGGAACACCACCTGCAGATCGCCGCGCAGCCGGCGGCGGCTACGGCGGTCCAGGGTTGCCACATCGGTGCCGAGCACGTCGATGCTGCCGGACTGCGGGGCGGTCAGTTCCAGGATCTGGTGCAAGGTGGTGGACTTGCCGGAACCGGATTCGCCGACGATGCCCAGCGTGCGGCCCTGGTGCAGGTCGAAACTGATTCCGTCGACGGCGCGTACCTCGCCCACCCGGCGGCGGAATACGACCCCCTTGGTCAGCGCGTAGGTCTTGCTCAGGTTGCGCACCCGCAGCACGATCTCGCCGTCGTCGACCTCGCTGTCCGCGGGGGCGGCGAGCGGCACCCCGTAGATATCGGCCGCACTGCGACCGCCGACCGCGGCGTGGTTGATACAGGCGACCTGGTGGGCGGGGGCCACCGTGACGAGCTCGGGCTCCGCGGCGCGGCAGTCGTCGATCGCCAGCGGGCAGCGCGGGTGAAACGGGCAGCCCGGCGGCAGCGCGGCCAGGGACGGCGGAGCTCCCGGGATGGGGACCAGACGTTCCCCCCGCGGAGCGTCCAGCCGCGGTGCCGATCCGAGTAGCCCTGCGGTGTAGGGCATCCGGCGGCCGCGGTACAGCTCGTCCACCGGTGCGGTCTCGACTGCACGTCCGGCGTACATGACCAGCGCGCGGTCGGCGAACTCTCCGACGACGCCGAGATCGTGGGTGATGATCAGCACGCCGGCGCCGGTGACATCGCGTGCGGTGCGCAGCACGTCGAGGATCTGGGCCTGGACCGTCACGTCGAGGGCGGTGGTCGGCTCGTCGCAGATCAGCAGATCGGGATCGTTGGCGATGGCGATGGCGATCACGACGCGCTGGCGTTCGCCGCCGGACAGTTCGTGCGGGAAGGCCCGGGCGCGTTGGGCGGGCTGGGCGATGCCGACGAGTTCGAGGAGTTCGATCGCGCGGGCATGGGCCTGCCGGGACCCGATACCCCGCTGGTGGATCCGGATGGCTTCGGCGATCTGGTCGCCGACGGTGTAGACCGGTGTCAGTGCCGACATCGGGTCCTGGAAGACGGTGCCGATCCGGGCGCCGCGGATCTTCGACATCTGGGCGTCCGGCAGCCCGATGAGCTCGTCACCGTGCAGCCGCACCGAGCCGGACACGTCGGCGAACTCGGGCAGCAGGCCGATGACGGCCATCGCGCCCGCCGACTTGCCCGCCCCGGATTCGCCGACCAGCGCGACGACCTCACCGGAATCGACGTGGTAGTTCAGGCCGCGTACGGCGGCCACGGTTTCGGCATCGGTGGCGAACTTCACCCGCAGGTCGCGCACCTGCAACAGGGTCATACCCGCCGCCTCGGTCGTGCCGCCGGGTCCAGCGCGTCGCGCAGACCATCGCCGATCAGGTTGGCGCACAGCACGATCAGTACCAGTACGCCGGCGGGGAACAGGAACACCCAGGGGAAGGTGGTGACCGACCGGGTGCCGTCGGCGATCAGGGTGCCCAGGGAGACGTCGGGTGGTTGTACGCCGAACCCGAGGAAGCTCAGTCCGGTCTCGGCGAGGATGGCGAGACCGATGTTGAGGGCGGTGTCGATGATCAGCAGCGATGCCACGTTGGGCAGGATGTGGCGGACGATGATCCGCCGGTTGGGCACCCCCATGTACCGTGCCGCGGAGACGAATTCGCGCTCCCGCAGGCTCATCGTCATGCCCCGGACGATGCGCGAGCTGATCATCCAGCTGAACACCGACAGCAGCAGAATCAGCCACAGCACACTTCCGCCGGCCTCCCTGATACGTGGCGTGACGATCGCGATCAGCAGAAAGCTCGGGACCACGAGCAGCAGGTCGACCAGCCACATCAGGGTGCGGTCGCGCCAGCCGCCGAAATATCCGGCGATCGCACCGACGGTGGCGGCGATGAGCGTGGAGATGAAGGCGACCGCCACGCCGATCAGCAGGGATTTCTGCATGCCGCGCAAGGTCTGCGCCAGCAGGTCCTGCCCGATCGAGTTGGTGCCGAACCAGTGCGTTGGGCTCGGCGGCTGCTGCAGCGCGTAGTAGTCCAGGTCGGTGTGTGTGTAGGGCAGCAGTGGGGGCAGCAGCCAGCACCCGGCGAACAGCAGGCCCAGCAGCGCCAAGGAAACCACCGCGGGCCGGTTGCGCAGGAATCGGCGCAGTACCAGGGTGCGCCGGGACACGAAGCGGTATTGCGGTTCGGTCATCGCACCCGCACCCGGGGATCGAGGGCCGCGTAGATGACATCCGACAGCAGTCCCGCCAGCAGGATCGTCACCCCGGT
This sequence comes from Mycobacterium sp. MBM, assembly GCA_021648845.1. Lineage (GTDB taxonomy): Bacteria > Actinomycetota > Actinomycetes > Mycobacteriales > Mycobacteriaceae > Mycobacterium. The sequence goes on from JAKJHY010000006.1 coordinate 164,081, forward strand.
GAAGACCGTGATGGCGACGACGATATTGGTGTCCTGGGTGGTGATGCCCTGGATGACCCATTCGCCCATACCGTGCCAGCCGAAGATCTTCTCGACGAACACCGCGCCGGTGAACAGCCCGCCGACGCTGTACGCGAACAGGGTGGCCATCGGGATCAACGCGGTGCGCAGTCCGTGCTTGAACAGTGCCTGGCGGCGGGTGAGCCCCTTGGCTCGTGCCGTGCGGATGAAGTCCTGCCCCAACACATCGAGCATGGCGTTGCGTTGGTACCGGCTGAACCCGGCGATCGAGGCCAGCGCCAGGGTGAAGGTGGGCAACACCAGATGCTGCACGCGGTCGACGAATTGGCTCCACCACCCGCCCATGGCATCGGCCGAGGTCTCGCCGGTGTATTCGAACAGTTGCACCCCGAGTATCGAATTCACCTTCAGTGCTCCCAGGATCAACAGGTTGGCGACCACGAAGGTGGGCGCGCTGATCACCAGCAGTGCGGCCAAGGTGATGGCGCGATCGGAGAACCGGTATTGCCGGATCGCTCCCCATGCGCCGACGACGACGCCGATGACGGTGCCGATGACCGACCCGATGACCACCAGCCGCAGGCTGACCCCGATCCGCCGCCAGAGCTCGTCGGACACCGGCTGCCCGGTGACGGTGGTGCCGAAGTCGCCGCGGACGGCCCCGGACACCCAGTCCGCGTAGCGCAGCGGGATCGGCTGGTCGAGATTCAGTTCGGCGGCCTTGGCGTCGATGACCGCCTGCGGCGGTCGCGGGTTGCGTTCCAGCAGGCTGTCCAGCGGCGAGAAGGTCAGCGATGTCAGCGTGAACGTCAGGAACGAGGCGAGTGCCAGCAGGATGACGTAGTTGAGCAGCCGGCGGGCCAGGAACCGGGTCATCCGGCGGATCCGCTGCTGGGCTGCATGCGGACAGGGTAGGAGATGAAGCCGTTGCCGGTGCGCCAGGCGCGGCCCTTAGGCGTTTCATGCCGGGTGGCGCGGGTACTCACCGGCCATGACATCGAACAAACTGAAGCTGCTTTGTGCCAGCGCGGGCGTCGGTGCTGTCCTCGCCATGACCGGCCTTTCTGTCGCGCAGACCGCCACGTTCAGCGCCGATCCGGCGCTGCCCGACCCGGTGGTTCCGGGCATCGTGACCGAGGTGACGGAGGCGCCCGTGGAGGGGCCGACCTTGGAGGCCGAGACGCCCAGCTACACCACGACCAGCACGACGGTGGCACCCGCACCCTGAGCGTCAGCCGCCCGCGGACCTCGGGGCGGGGTCGCGCGGGCCGAAGTCCCCGTGCCCGCCGGGGTGGCCGGGGTGGCCGGGGCCGTCGGCGGCGGCGTAGACCGCCCCGCCGCCGATGATGCCTATCACGACCGCGACCAGGACGGCCAGGGTCGTCTGGCGCGGACTCCACACAGCTGTCATGAGGCCAGCGTGCACCGCTCGGCTGTGCCTCGGCTGTGCCGGGTATCGGAAGCCGATGAGCACACAGTTCACAGCTTGCGCATAGGTTCGGCACAGGCTTCGCCCACCAGGGGCCCGATAATGGACTGATGACGTCTCACGAGGCACCGGCGCGTGCGGTGATGCGCCGCGCCGACGGCAGGCCGATCCAGGTGCTTGTCGTCGATGACGAGCCCGTGCTGGCCGAGCTGGTCTCGATGGCGCTGCGCTACGAAGGATGGGATATCGCCACCGCGGGCGATGGTGCCGGTGCCATCGAACTGGCCCGCGAGAATCCGCCGGACGTGGTGGTGCTCGATGTGATGCTGCCGGACATGAGCGGGCTCGATGTGCTGCGCCGCCTGAGGGAGATGCAGCCCGGGCTGCCGCTGCTGCTGCTCACCGCCAAGGATTCGGTCGAGGACAGGATCGCCGGTCTCACTGCCGGCGGCGACGATTACGTCACCAAACCGTTCAGTATCGAGGAGGTCGTGCTGCGGTTGCGGGCGTTGTTGCGCCGCACCGGGGTGGCCAATGACGCCAGCGATGCCCAGCTCGTCGTCGGTGATCTGGTGCTCGACGAGGACAGCCATGAGGTGACCCGGGCCGGTGAGCCGATTTCGCTCACCGCAACGGAATTCGAGTTGCTGCGGTTCATGATGCGCAATGCCAAGAGGGTGTTGAGCAAGGCCCAGATCCTGGACCGGGTGTGGAGTTATGACTTCGGTGGCCGGTCCAATATCGTCGAACTGTATGTGTCGTATCTGCGCAAGAAGATCGACAGCGGTCGCGAACCCATGATCCACACGTTGCGTGGCGCCGGATATGTCCTGCGTCCGCCGCGCTGATCGATGAGCAGCCGGCTGCTGGCACCTCGCACCTGGTCGCTGCGAATGCGGCTGCTGGTGACCCAGGTGTCCCTGCTGGCCTTGGTGTGCGGGGCCATCGGGGTGTCCACCGAGTTGGCGCTGCAGCGCTTCCTGATGCGCCAGCTCGACACGCAGGTCGTCGAGGCCGCTCGCCGCTCGGTCGGGATCATGGAGCTGCCGCCGCCGATGCACCTGCCGCCCCCGCCGCCGGCCGGGCCGGCCCCGAGGATCCGCTTCCGGTTCGATCCGGAGCAGGGCCCGGGCCCGGGGTTTCTCAACGCGCCGGGACAGGCCATCAACACCGTGGGCGCGGTGATCGGGCCCGGGCCAAGCGATATCGACAGCGGCGTCATCACCTCCGAGGGCGCCACCGCGGATATCAGCGCGGCGGCCGCCGCGCAGTTGGCCCGGGTGTCGAACGACCGCACCCCGATCACGGTCGATCTCGACGGGCTGGGCTCCTACCGGTTGATATCGGTACAACCGCGACACGGCGCGCACCGTGTCGTCGTCGGGTTGCCCACCACCGTGGTCGACGAAACGCTGCTGTGGGTGCTGGTGATGTTCTGCGTGGTCTCCGCGGTCGCGCTGGCCGCCGCGACGGCGGCCGGAATCTGGATCATCCGGCGCCAATTGGAGCCGCTGGCAAAGGTTTCCGCGGCCGCGCGCGAGGTGGCCGATCTCGAACTCGACAAGGGCGAGGTGCGGCTGCCGACGCCGATCGTGGCGGTCGACCCCGATAGCGCACACACCGAGGTCGGTCAGCTCGGCTCGGCGCTGAACCGGATGCTGGACCGGATCGCGGGCGCGTTGACCGCGCGCCACAACAGTGAGACACGGGTCCGCCAGTTCGTGTCCGACGCCAGCCACGAACTACGCACCCCGCTGGCCGCCATCCGCGGGTATACCGAACTGGCACAGCGCAACCGGGATGATCTGCCCGAGGATGTCGCGCATGCGATGAGCCGGGTCGAATCCGAGACTCAGCGGCTGACCACCCTGGTCGAGGATATGCTGCTGCTGGCTCGACTGGACGAAGGACGCCCCCTGGAGCGTGGCTCGGTCGATCTCGCGCGAGTGGTGGCCGACGCGGTCAGCGACGCCCATGCCGCCGGGCCCGAGCACCGGTGGACCTTGGAGCTGCCCGATGACCCGGTGCCGATCACCGGTGACGAGGCCCGCCTGCACCAGGTGCTGACGAACCTGCTGACCAACGCCCGGGTGCACACCCCGGCGGGCACCACGGTGACCACGTCGGTGACCACGAGCCGCGACGGCGCCGCGGTGTTGACGGTGGCCGACGACGGCCCGGGTATCCCGGATGCGCTGCAGCCGGAGGTCTTCGAGCGGTTCGCCCGCGGCGACTCCTCGCGCTCGCGGCGCGGGGGCAGCACCGGACTGGGATTGGCGATCGTGGCGGCCGTGGTGAAGGCGCACCGCGGCACCATCACCGTGCACAGTGTGCCCGGCGACACCCGGTTCGTGATCTCGCTGCCCGCCGACGGTCACAGCTGACGCACAGTCAGGACACATACCGGGCGTAGCGACGCGCACCAGACTCGTCGGATGACTGCCGTACTGTCGCGCGCCTGCGTCACCACCGCGCCGCCGCGGCGACCGGTGCGTGAACGCCTCTCGTTCGGGGTCCTGCTGGCGGCCACCGCGGCCCTGTATCTGTGGAACCTGCCGGTCAGTGGCTGGGCCAACAGCTTCTATTCGGCGGCCGTGCAGGCGGGAAGCCAGAACTGGACGGCCCTGTTCTTCGGCTCCAGCGATGCGGCCAACGCCATCACCGTCGACAAGACGCCGGCCGCGTTGTGGGTGATGGGCTTGTCGGCGCGGCTGTTCGGATTCAGTTCGTGGAGTGTGCTGGCACCCCAGGCGGTGATGGGCATGGCTTCGGTGGCGCTGCTGTATCTGGCTGTCCGGCGGGTCAGCGGTCCCGTCCCGGCCCTGCTCGCGGGGGCCGCGCTGGCCTCGACACCCGTGGCGGCGTTGATGTTCCGGTTCAACAATCCCGATGCGCTGCTGGTGTTGTTGCTGGTCGCCGCGGCGTACTGCACGCAGCGTGGCTGTGAGCCCGAGGCCGGCCGGTGGTGGCCGGTCGCCGTCGGCGCTCTCGTCGGGTGCGCGTTCTTGGCCAAGATGATGCAGGCCTTCCTGGTGCTGCCGGCCTTCGGCGTCGCCTATCTGGTCTGCGCGTCCGCCCCGTTGCGCACCAGAATCGGGCGGCTCGGTGCAGGCGTCGCGGCGCTGGTGCTCTCCGGCGGTTGGTATCTGGTGCTGGTCGAGTTGTGGCCGGCCGAGCAGCGGCCCTACATCGGGGGATCGCAGGACAACAGCATCGTCGAATTGGCACTCGGCTACAACGGGGTGGGACGGCTCACCGGGGACGAAACGGGGGGACTGGGCAACCTGAATTTCGATGTCGGCTGGGGCCGGCTGCTGGGTGCCGGGATGGGTGCCGAGATCGGATGGTTGTTGCCGGCCGCGCTGATCTGCGCCGGAGCCGGCCTGATCCTGACCAGGCGGGCACCGCGCACCGACCCGACCCGGGCGGCGCTGATCATCTGGACCGGCTGGCTGGTGGTGACGTCCGCGGTGTTCAGTTACGCCAACGGCATCGTGCACTCGTACTACACGGTGGCCCTCGCGCCGGCGATCGCCGCCTGCCTGGGCATCGGTGCGAACCTGTTGTGGCGCAAACGTGCCGAGCCGCCGTGCGCGACGGCACTGGCGGGGACCGTGCTGGTGACGGTCATTCTGGCGGTGGTACTGCTGGCCCGTCGGCCCGACTGGATGCCGTGGCTGCGGCCGTCGATCGCTGTGCTCGGCGTCGCCGTCGCGGCCCTGATGCTGGTGTCCGCCCGGTTGCCCAAACCGGTCGACGGCATCGTGGCGGTACTGGCCGCCGTGGCGATGCTGGCCGGGCCCGCCGGCTACGCCGTGGCCACTGCGGCGACCCCCCATCAGGGGGCGATCCCGATGTCCGGACCCTCGCGCGGTGGTGGTTTCGGGCCCGACTTCCTGCGGGCTCCTCAACCGTCGGCGCAGCTGAGCACGCTGCTGAGTGCCGACGCCGCCCGCTACACCTGGCCCGCGGCGGTGGTGGGCTCGAATAACGCCGCAGGCTATCAGCTCGCCACCGGTGTTCCGGTGCTGGCGGTGGGCGGTTTCAACGGCACAGATCCCGCTCCCACGCTGGACGAATTCCGTGAGCTGGTCGCACAGCGGCGCATCCACTACTTCATCGAATCGCGCATCATGGCCGACGCGCGCGCCGATCACGGCGGCAGCGACGCCGCGGTGGAGATCGCGGACTGGGTGGCGCGCACGTTCACCCCGAGGACGGTCGACGGCACCGTCGTCTACGACCTCACCGGCCCGGGCTCCCACTCATAGCGGGCACACAGCTTGCCCCCATGGGTGGCACACCGTGGGCGCCGAGCATGGAATCCATGACCGAGATCCTTTCCGCAGCACGCCGCAGCGTCGCACTGACCGTCCCCGGGGTGCCGGTGGTCGATATCGTGGTACCGGTCTTCAACGAAGAGGCCGCCCTGGAGAGTTCGGTGCGCAGGCTGCATCGGCACCTGCAGGACAGCTTCACCTTCGCCGTCCGGATCACCATCGCCGACAATGCCAGCACCGACGGCACCGCACGCATCGCCGCCGCGCTCGCCGAGGAACTCGACGGGGTGCGCGTGGTGCGCCTGGAGGAGAAGGGCCGCGGACGCGCACTGCACACGGTGTGGAGCGAATCGGACGCCCCGGTGCTGGCCTACATGGACGTGGATCTGTCCACCGATCTTGCCGCCTTGGCGCCGCTGATCGCCCCGCTGCTGTCCGGGCACTCCGACCTGGCCATCGGCACCCGGCTCAACCGCAGTTCACGTGTCGTGCGCGGGGCCAAGCGCGAGTTCATTTCGCGTTGCTACAACCTGATCCTCAAATCGACGCTGTCCGCCGGCTTCTCGGACGCGCAGTGCGGTTTCAAGGCGATCCGCGCCGATGTCGCCCGGGAACTGCTCCCGTATGTCGCCGACACCGGCTGGTTCTTCGACACCGAACTGCTGGTGCTGGCCGAACGGAGCGGCCTGCGCATCCACGAGGTGCCGGTGGATTGGGTCGACGATCCGGACAGCCGGGTCGATATCGTGGCCACCGCGAAGGCGGATCTGCGTGGCATCGGGCGGTTGCTGCGTGGGTTCGCCGACGGCTCGATTCCGGTCAACACCATTGCCGCCCAGCTGGGTTCGCGGCGCGCGGCGGCTCCGGGATCGCTGCTGCGCCAGGCGGTCCGGTTCGGTACCGTCGGTGTGCTGTCCACCGCGGCCTATCTGGTGCTGTTCCTGATGTTGCACGGACTCGTCGGAGCCCAGCTGGCCAATCTGGCGGCGCTGCTGCTGACCGCGATCGGCAACACGGCGGCCAACCGGCGGTTCACCTTCGGTGTGCGCGGTCCCGGTGCGATCGCGCGGCATCACGTCGAAGGCCTCATCGTGTTCGCCATCGCGCTGGCCATCACCAGTGGCTCGCTGGTAGGTCTGCATGCCGTGACCGATCGACCCAGCCAGCTGCTGGAGACATCCGTGCTGGTGATCGCCAATCTGGTGGCCACCGTGGCGCGCTTCGTGCTGCTGCGCGGCTGGGTCTTTCACCCGCGCCGCCGCTGAAACCCCTGACGCTGACAAGGATTGACATGACGATGACTGCAGACGCTCAGACGACGACGGACCGGGCTCCCGTACCCGCCGTCCGCCCGCGCTGGGAACGGCCCGGTCTGCTGGCGTTGCTTGCCGGCACCGCGGTGCTCTACCTGTGGGGGCTGGGCTCCAACGGCTGGGCGAATAGCTACTACGCAGCGGCTGCGCAGGCCGGAACCCAGAACTGGAAGGCCTGGTTGTTCGGGTCCTTCGATGCGGGCAACGCCATCACCGTCGACAAGCCGCCCGCCGCGCTGTGGGCAATGGCGTTGTCCGGCAGAGTGTTCGGATTCAACGAGTTCACCATGCTGTTACCGCAGGCGTTGATGGGTGTCGCCTCGGTGGCAGTGTTGTACGCCGCGGTTCGGCTGAGCAGCGGGCCCGCAGCCGGGCTGATCGCCGGTTCCGCGCTGGCGCTGACCCCGGTGGCGGCGCTGATGTTCCGGTACAACAATCCGGACGCGCTGTTGGTGCTGTTGCTGGTGGTGGCGGCGTACTGCATGCTGCGCGCGACCCAGCAGGGCAGCATGCGCTGGGTGGCGCTGTCGGGCAGCGCGGTCGGGTTCGCATTCCTGACCAAGATGTTGCAGGCATTTCTGGTGGTGCCCGCGCTGGGTCTGATGTTCCTCGTCGCCGCGCCGGTGGGTCTGTCAAAGCGCGTCGGAGCGTTGTTGGTCGCCCTGGTATCCGCGGTGATCTCGGCCGGCTGGTACATCGCGTTGGTGAGCCTGTGGCCCGCAGATGACCGACCCTATATAGCCGGATCCAGCGATAACAGCTTGTTGCAGTTGGCATTCGGGTACAACGGTATCGACCGCATCGTCGGACACGGTCAGCCCGGCGGCGGATCGGGACCGGGCGGTCCCGGTGGTCGGGGAGCCAATTTGTTCTTCGGTGGTGAGCCGGGCATCGGCAGGCTGTTCGGGGCGTCGATGGGCGCCGAGGCGTCCTGGTTGCTGCCCGCGGCCTTGCTCGGTCTGGTCGCGGTGCTGTGGCTGACCCGCCGCGCTGCCCGCACCGATATCGTGCGCGCCGCGACTGTGATGTGGGGCGCCTGGCTGGTGGTCACCGGTGCGGTGTTCAGCTTCATGGACGGCACCATCCACCCCTACTACACGGTGGCCCTTGCTCCGGCGATCGCTGCGCTGGTGGGAATATCGGCTGTCGAGCTGTGGCGCCGCCGCCGGCACTGGGCGGCACGCACGGTGCTGGCGCTGGCGCTGGCGGCCACCGGAGGGTGGAGCTTTGCGCTGCTGTCCCGACTTCCGCAATGGTGGCCGGTGCTGCGGTGGTCGGTGCTGATCGGGTCGGTGGTCGTCGCGCTGGTGCTGGCGTTCGGCGCGCACCGGTTGAGCGGGGCCGCCGCTGCGGCGTTGCTGGCCGCGGCGCTGCTGGCCGGTGGGGCGGGCAGTGCGGTGTGGGCGGTGGCGACCGTCGCCGACGGGAACAGCGGCGGCCCGATGGCAGTGTCCGGTCCGGCCCAGCAACACGACGTCGGGCCGCGTGGTCCGGGTGGGGCCGGTGGGCGGCCGGGGTCCCGCGTCGACGACGCGGCGCTGGCGGAGTTGGTGGCGGGAGTGGACAACCGGTGGGCGGCGGCGACCGTCGGCTCGATGATGGCCGGCGATCTGGAGCTCAGCAGCGGTGCGTCGATCATGTCGATCGGTGGTTTCGCGGGCGGGGACAATTCGCCGACACTGCAGCAGTTCCAGGACTACGTCGCGGCCGGAGATGTGCGGTACTTCATCGCCGGTGAGCAATTCGGGCCCGGCGGGCACCGAGACGGGGCGGGCACCCAGATCACCGAGTGGGTCCGGCAGCACTTCGCCGCGTTCGAGATCGGCGGAGCCACGGTGTACGACCTCGCCTAGCGATTTGCGCACATTCGGTAACGGTGAGCGTTACCGGACGTGCGCAAATCGGGGGCCGGCGGATAGATTTCCTGCCGTTCCTGGTGCTCGGGGCGCTGCTGGCGGCCACGCTGGTGGAATCGATCCGGCTGCCCCGGGCGGCCGGTGCCCATGTCACCGGTTCCTAGTTGGGGGGAGTGGGTGCGGCGGTCCGTTGACATCGGCGGGGCACCGCGGTTAAATACCCAACTATGATTGCAATCTTGGTCATATCTATCAACTTTATGGAGATGCGATGACGGCCACCACGGATCTCGACCCGGCCGCCGCCCGGTACGAGCTCAGCCACCTGCGTGCGCTGGAGGCCGAGGCGATCCACATCATCCGCGAGGTCGCCGCGGAGTTCGAGAAGCCGGTGCTGCTGTTCTCGGGCGGCAAGGACTCCATCGTGATGCTGCACCTGGCCATCAAGGCCTTTGCGCCCGGCCGGCTGCCGTTCCCGGTGATGCACGTCGACACCGGCCACAACTTCGACGAGGTGCTCCAGATCCGCGACGAGATGGCTGCGGAGAACGGGGTGCGGCTGGTCATCGCGAGTGTGCAGGACGATATCGATGCCGGCCGCGTGGTCGAGACCATCCCGTCGCGCAATCCGATGCAGACCTTCACGCTGCTGCGCGCCATTCGGGAGAACAAGTTCGACGCCGCGTTCGGCGGTGCACGGCGCGACGAGGAGAAGGCCCGCGCCAAGGAGCGCGTCTTCAGCTTCCGGGACGAGTTCGGGCAGTGGGATCCCAAGGCGCAGCGCCCGGAGCTGTGGAACCTCTACAACGGGCGCCACCACAAGGGTGAGCACATTCGGGCGTTCCCGATTTCCAACTGGACCGAGTTCGACATCTGGTCCTATATCGGGGCCGAGAAGATCAAGCTGCCGTCCATCTACTACGCGCACACGCGCCAGGTCTTCGAGCGCGACGGCATGTTGCTCGCGGTGCACAAGTTCATGCAGCCGCGTAAGGACGAGCCGGTCGTCGAGAAGACCGTACGGTTCCGCACCGTCGGGGATGTCACCTGCACCGGCTGCGTGGAATCGTTGGCGGGCACCGTTTCCGAGGTGATCGCCGAGACCGCGGTGTCCCGGCTGACCGAGCGCGGCGCGACCCGAGCCGACGACCGCATCTCCGAGGCGGGGATGGAAGACCGCAAGCGCGAGGGGTATTTCTGATGGCCGGGGCGAGCGAAGCGACGGGTGTTGTCGTGAATCGCGCGAAGAAGAGAGAGCACAGCTGATGGCGACGTTGTTACGCATCGCGACCGCCGGGTCCGTCGACGACGGGAAGTCGACGCTGATCGGCCGGCTGCTGTTCGACTCCAAGGCCGTCATGGAGGACCAGCTGGCCGCCGTCGAGCGCACCTCCAAGGAACGCGGAAACGACTACACCGACCTGGCTTTGGTGACAGACGGCCTGCGCGCCGAGCGTGAGCAGGGCATCACCATCGATGTCGCCTACCGCTACTTCGCGACGGCCAAGCGCAAGTTCATCATCGCCGACACCCCGGGCCATGTGCAGTACACCCGCAACATGGTGACCGGTGCTTCCACGGCGCAGCTGGTGATCGTGCTGGTCGACGCCCGGCACGGCCTGCTGGAACAGTCACGCCGGCACGCGTTCCTGGCCTCGCTGCTGGGCATCCAGCACATCGTGCTGGCGGTCAACAAGATGGACCTGGTGGACTGGCATGAGCAGCGGTTCAACAAGATCCGAGATGACTTCCACGAGTTCGCGGCACGGTTGGACATCCACGATGTCACCACCATCCCGATGTCGGCGCTCAACGGCGACAACGTCGTCACCAAGTCCGATGTGGCCCCCTGGTACGAGGGCCCAGCCCTGCTCAACCATCTTGAAGAGGTGTACGTCGCCGGCGACCGGAATCTGGTCGACGTGCGATTCCCGGTGCAGTACGTCATCCGGCCGCAGACCCGTGAGCATGCCGATCACCGCAGCTATGCCGGCACCATCGCCGGTGGCGTGATGCGTACCGGCGATGATGTCGTGATCCTGCCGGCGGGAAAGACCAGTCGGATCACCGAGATCGCCGGCCCCTCCGGGCCGGTGGACGAGGCGTTCGCCTCGATGGCGGTCTCGATCAGTCTGGCCGACGAGATCGACATCTCGCGCGGGGACATGATCGCCCGGCCGAACAACCAACCCGATGTCACCCAGGAATTCGACGCCACGGTGTGCTGGATGGCCGACGGATCAGCTCTCGAACCCGGCCGTGACTACCTCATCAAGCACACCACGCGCACCACCCGGGCCCGGGTGTCGGCGCTGGACTATCGCCTCGATGTCAATACGCTGCATCGGGACAAGAGTGCAACGGCGTTGAAGCTCAACGAACTCGGCCGTGTCACGCTGCGTACGCAGGTACCGCTGCTGCTCGACGAGTACTCCCGCAACCCGGCCACGGGTTCGTTCATCCTGATCGATCCGGACACCAACGGGACCGTGGCGGCCGGCATGGTGCGCGACACCGAACCGGCCGCACACCGGGCCGCCAGTCCCAACGCCGTGCGCCACCAGAACCTGGTGACCGCCGCCGACCGGCTGTCCAAGGGCTCCACGGTGTGGTTCACCGGTCTCTCCGGGTCCGGGAAGTCTTCGGTCGCCATGCTCGTCGAGCAGAAGTTGCTGGCCGCCGGCCGGCCCGCCTATGTGCTCGACGGGGACAACCTACGCCACGGCCTCAACGCCGATCTCGGCTTCTCGATGGATGATCGCGCCGAGAACCTGCGCCGGCTCGCCCATATCGCGACGCTGCTGGCCGACTCCGGACAGATCGTGCTCGTCCCGGCGATCAGCCCGCTGGAGGCGCACCGGGAGCTTGCTCGAAAGGTGCACGCCGAGCAGGGTTTCGACTTCTACGAGGTGTTCTGCGATACCCCGCTGGAAGATTGCGAACGCCGCGACCCCAAGGGGCTCTACGCCAAGGCGCGCCGCGGCGAGATCACCCACTTCACCGGTATCGACAGCCCCTATCAGCGACCGAAGAACCCCGATCTGCGCTTGACGCCGGATCGGTCGCCGGAGGAGTTGGCGCAGCAGGTGGTGGACCTGCTAGGCAAGCAGAATGACTGACCACGACCTGGCGGCGCGGCTGGCGACCGAGGCCGGGGAGTTGTTGCTCGGTGTGCGGACGGAATTGGCCGGTGCCGACGCCAAGGAGCGGAAGGCGGCGGGGGACAAGCGGTCCCACGATTTCCTGATGGCCGCGCTGGCCGAGCACCGCCCCGGTGACGCGGTGCTCTCCGAGGAGGGGGCCGATGACCCGGTCCGGCTGAGCTCGCCGCGGGTGTGGATCGTCGACCCGCTGGACGGCACCCGTGAGTTCTCCGAATTGGGCCGCCAGGACTGGGCCGTGCATGTGGCGCTCTGGGAGCGCGGCGACCTGGTGGCCGGTGCGGTCGCATTGCCGGCGCAGGGCGTCACGCTGGCCACTCCGACCGTTATCGCGCCGCCGGGCGCCCCCGGTGCCCCCCGGGTCGTGGTATCGCGCACCCGGCCCCCCGCCGTCGCGCTCGCCGTGCGGGATGCACTCGGCGGCACCCTGGTCGAAATGGGTTCGGCGGGAGCCAAGGTCGCCTCGGTGGTGCAGGGCATCTCCGATGTCTACGTGCACGCCGGCGGCCAGTACGAGTGGGATTCTGCGGCGCCGGTGGCCGTGGCGCGTGCGGCGGGACTGTTCACCGCACGCATCGACGGTTCGCCGTTGGTCTACAACCAGTCCGACGTCTCCCTGCCCGATCTGATCGTCTGTCGCCCGGAACTGGCCGACGCCGTGCTGGCGGTCACCACGGCGCACTGATGCCCGGACCGGCGGGCTATCCCGACCGCGCGATGATCACCGGCACCCGTGAGGTGTGCGCGAGCGCCGAACTCACCGAGCCCAACAGCAAACCGGCGAAACCGCCCCGGCCGTGGCTGCCGACCACCAGCAGTTGGGCGTTCTCCGACTGTTCCAGCAGTTGTTTGGTCGGCCAGTCGCGGGCGACCACCCGGCGCACGCTCACATCGGGGTAGCGCTCTTGCCAGCCGGCCAGCCGCTCGGCCAGAGATTCCTCGGCCTGCTCGACGACCATCGACCAGTCGGCGTACGCGAAGCCGTCATCGGCAACGGCGTCGCTGTAGGTGTGCACGGCGACCAGCGGGACGCCCCGCCGGGAGGCCTCGTCGAAGGCGATTGCCACCGCGGACTCCGATGCTGGGGATCCGTCGATGCCGACCACCACGGGACCGTTTGCGTGTTCGTCGGTGTGGAACACCGCGATCGGGCAATGCCCGTGGTGCACCAGCCCGGTGCTGACAGAACCGAGCAGCCGGCCGGTGATCGCGCCCAGCCCGCGACAGCCGACGACCACCATGGTGGCGTCCTTGGACAGATCCGTCAGCGTCGCAACGGTGTTTCCCTCCACCGCCAGTGTGGAGACCGCAACCTCGTCATTGGTGGCCAGGTTGGCGATGCGGGCGGCATCGGTGAGGATCTCGTCGCTCTTGCGGTTACGGGCCGCCAGCCACTCCTCCGAGATGGGGATATCCAGCCACATGGCCGAGTCGATGGTGGGAAGCACGTGCACCAGTGTCAGCGGGATGCCACGAAGGTGTGCGTCACGGGCGGCCCAGTCGACGGCCAATTCCGAGGCGGGGGAGCCGTCAACTCCTACGACAATCCCGTGATGTGTAGTTTGAGAAGGCATTTCAGGTCCTTTCCAATGTGCATGGCGGCTCGTGCCCTGCGGGTTCAGATCCACCGTATGCTCGTGCTAGCGGCCAGTCTGCACACCTAGGTCACGGGAGCAGAGGTCTAAGGTCATTCGCGTCGCGCCTGGGTGTCGGCGGCGATCTGGCGCAGTGTCGCCCGCATGATGTGGCCTACGAACGGCCGGATCAGCCACCAGTAGCGCAGAAAGTGTCGCCGTGACTCCGGATCGGTGGTCACCGTTCGGCACTCGTAGCTGAGCAGCGTCGCCGACGCCCCGTACGGCAGGATGGAGAAGTTGGCGGCGATCTTGCCCCATCCGGGTTCGCCGAAACCGGGGAAGTCGGCCGCCGCGATCTCGCGCCATTCGATGGTCGGCTGCCAGAATGTGCCCACCGCACCGAAGGCCACTTCGCGGTCGCGCCGTGCACCGAGAAATGTCCACCCGGGCAGCCCCATATCGGGACCGATGACGAGCCTTGCTGCGGGGGCGGGCGTGCCCGTACGGGAGAGCCGGGCCGGTAAGCCCCGAAGCCACATCGCCGAATCCAACAACGGTGAATGCACGGTCAGCAGGTCGAGTTCCCGAGCGGCCGCGAACGTCGTGGCCGGATCGGACTGCACGATGATGTGCTCGGAGATGGTGACGTCATAGGTCGGCATGGCTGCGTCGATCAGAAGCGCGGTGGACTCGCACGTGGTCATATCGTCATGGTCGGCCGGCTCGCCGACCGCCACTAGTGCCGTTGGTCCTCGATGGCGCGCTGACGGGATCGAGTCTGGATCCGGTGCCGCCTGTGCGGTCGGGATGGGTCGCCAAGAGGGGACTTTCGGCCCGTCCGTGGGCTGCCGGCGTTGCATAGGCTCACAGGTGGAACGCCACAGGCCACCGACCTTGGAGACGCGAATGACCCGCACGCAGCCAGCGAGATCGATCGTGGTCGGTATCGACGGATCGGACGCCGGTCTGCGCGCGGCCCGGTGGGCTGTGGACGAGGCGGTGAACCGCGGGCTGCCGCTGCGCCTGGTACACGTCATCGAGCCCGGCTCGCAAGCCGTCCGCCTGGAGAGCGAGTACGCCCATATCGCGCTGCGGGCCGCCCGGGCCGTCGCCCTCGCCGTCAGTTCGCAGGTCAGCATCGAAACCGTCGTCAAGCGCGGTGGCATCCACAGCGTGCTGGCCCGCGAGTCGCGGACAGCGGAGATGCTGTGCATCGGATCGCCGGCCACGGACGAGGGTGACGAGTCGACCGCCCCGTTGCTTTCGTCCAGTTTGGCTCAATCCGCCCGGTGCCCGGTCGCGGTGATCGGCGTCACCGACGAGCGTGCCGAAGCGTCGGGCTGTTGTCTGGCCGTCGTCACAGCCGGTTCGCCCGCCCGCGAAGCGATGCTGCGGGACGCGCTGGACGAAGCACGGCAGCGGAAGTTGTCGCTGATGGTCGTGGACTCGGCGACGGCCGGCGGTGTCGACTCCGACGATGATGCGATGTGTATCCCGGAGCCGTGGTGGAGCTATCCCGATGTCGTGGTGCATCGTGTGGTGGTGCAGACCGATATCGGTGCGTTTCTGGCCCAGATCAGGCCGGCTGTGGCGATGACGATTGTCGACGGGGATGCGCTGCGACACGGCGCGGGCGCCGTTCAACCCGAGTTGCATCGCGGGATTGCTCCCGACGAGCGATCCCGGTCCGATCGCAACGGCGTTGCCGCGGAACTGGTCTCGATAGGCGAGCGGACGGAAGCGGTATCGCGTTGACTGCGGCTCCGGCGTTGTCCTGTCCGGAGTTCGCCGCCGGAAATCATGATCCGGAGTCACACCGGAGCACCGCGGCCCCGTCGAAACGGCCGGCCTTGAGGTCGACGAGCGCCTGCTGCGCCGCGGCCAACGGGTACTCGTGGGTGGTCACCGCCAGGTGGTGCTCCGCCGCGAAGCGGAGGAACGCGTGCCCGTCGGCGCGGGTATTGGCTGTGACGCTGCGGATTTCGCGTTCATAGAACAGCTCGCGCTGGTAGTTGAGCACCGGCACGTCGCTGAGATGGATGCCGGCGATCGACAGAATTCCGCCGCGGTCCAGTGCGCGCATCGCCACCGGCACCAGATCACCGACGGGTGCGAACAACACCGCGCTGTCCAGCGGTTCCGGGGGCTCGTCGTAGGCACCCGTCGCCGAAGCGGCACCGAGATCCAGCGCCAGCCGCTGCGCCTGCTCGCCGCGGGTCATCACGTGCACGGTGGCTCCCTGAGCCAGCGCGATCTGTGCGGTTAGGTGTGCGCTGCCGCCGAACCCGTAGATGCCGAGCCGTCCGCCCTTCGGGAGGCCCGCGCGTTGCAGTGCGCGGTAGCCGATGATGCCGGCGCATAACAACGGCGCCAGTTCGACATCGGTGTACCCAGGGGGCAGGCGGTAGGCGAATGCTGCCGGGACCGTGGCGTACTCGGCGTAGCCGCCGTCGCTGTCCCAGCCGGTGTACAACGACTGCGGGCACAGGTTCTCGGCGCCCCGCCGGCAGTATCGGCAGATCCCGCAGGTCTGGCGTAGCCAGGCGATACCGACCCGGTCACCGACGGAATAGCCCGCGACGCCGGGTCCGAATGCGGCCACGGTGCCGACGATCTCGTGTCCGGGGGTGATGCTTGCGCTGTGCGGTGCCAGATCACCCTCGCTGACGTGCAGGTCGGTGCGGCATACCCCGCAGGTGCGTACCTGCACCAGCAGTTCGCCCGGTCGGGGCGAAGGGAGCGGCTTGTCCTCGTAGTGCATGGGGCCCGATTCGATCGGGCCCGGCTCACGCACCACCCATGCCTTGATGCTGTCCGGCTGACGCGCATTCATCGGTTGACCAGCAGCACAGACGACGGGGCGTCGCAGAGGGCGAACCGGCCGAGGCACAGCAGGTGGGCAGCCGCCGACAGCTGGGCGCGTGCCGATGTGGGCTCGACGACGTGCACCAGACGCAAGCGCACAGCGCGATCGACGGCTTCTTCGACGGCCCACTCTGCGGCGTGCAGCGCCGCCGCCGAGTCATCGATGCCGACGACGACGGCGGCCGGTGGGTGCGTACGCGTCATCGTGTGCTCCAGGTCGACCGGTCAGCCGGAAAGGCCCTCACCGGGTGACGGTACTGCACATCGTTCGCCCGCTGAAGTGGTCATCAGACCCCGATCTACGAGTCGAAAGGCCCGCGCGGCGTTCGGTCACCCGGTGACGGATGTGACCGCCAGCGCGCCGAGCGCGGTGACTGCGCCGAACGTCAGATAGAAGGTCTTGGCCTCTCGCACGATCAGAATCTTGTGGCGGCGCAGCGCGGCATCGGCGCAAGCAATTTCGAACGCGGTGACGTCGACTCCGGCGCGCAGCAAAATCCCGCCCGCGCCGACACTCTCGGTGACCGACCACGGCAGGAGCAGAGCGGAGGCGTGCCGGCGTCCGAACGGTGATTTCCTCGGCTGCCGTGGACCATCCGGTGCCCGGCCTGTCAGGTGGTGGCAAACTCTGTGCACAGAAGTGACTTCCGACTCTCGTCGGCGGCGTTCCCGCCGTAGATCGTTGATTGAACGGTCAAATTCAACGAAGGTCGTTTCCGATGAGTGCAACGTTCCCCGATACAGCTACGCTGCGTGCCGCGATGGCGCTCGCCGCCAGGGCGCCGTCGGTGCACAATGTTCAGCCGTGGCAGTGGCATGTCGGTCCCGACACGCTGCGCCTGTACGCCGACCCGTCACGGCGGCTCATCCACACCGATCCGGACGGCCGGGACACGATGATCAGCTGCGGCGCGGCACTGCACCACTGTGTCATCGCCTTTGCCGCACTCGGCTGGCACAGCAGGGTGCGGCGGTTTCCCGACCCTGACGATGCACTGTGTCTGGCCGTCATCGAACTGCGCCCCCAACCCGCGGACGAGATCGATATCAGCCTGGCGGCGGCCATTCCCCGGCGCCGCACCGACCGGCGCCATTTCAGCGATTGGCCGGTGGGCCACGGCGATATCTCGCTGCTGGGTGTGCGCGCCGCGCGCATGGGCATCGTCATGCGCCGCGTCGATACGTCGGTGGATCTTCGCGCCGCACTCGCGCGGGCGGTCTGGCAGCACGCGACCGACCCGGACTATCTCAGCGAGCTGACGCTCTGGACCGGTCGATACGCTTCGAATGCCGGCGTCCCCGCGCGCAACACACCGGAGTCGGATCCGGCGTCGCCGGTGCCTGCCCGGATCTTCGCCGGAGCGGCACTGGCGCATCCGCCGGATGTGCCGCCCGCTGATGACCGTGGCGCATTATTGGCCCTGGGCACGGCCCACGACGACGATCTGGCTCGGCTACGGGCCGGTGAGGCCACCAGCCTGCTGCTGTTGACCGCGACCGCTCAAGGCTTGGCCGGCTGCCCCGTCACCGAGCCGTTGGAGATCCCGGAAACCCGGGACTGTATCCGTGCGGATGCTTTCGACGATGGCTGCTACCCGCAGATGCTGCTGCGTGTCGGCTGGGCGCCGGTGAACGCGGATCCGCTGCCCGCGCCGCCGCGGCGCCCCCTCGAGGAACAGGTCCTGCAGTTGGATGGGGCGCGATTCTTCTGAGCGCGGGCCATAAGGAGCGATCACCGATGGAGACGTTTACGCTCGTCTGGGGCCGCGGGTGGTGGGTGCGGTTGTTCGGACGGAACAAACTGGTGCGCGGCAATGATCGGCTCGAGGCATGCTGTGTGGCCTTGGCCGCCATCGTTGTGATCGTCGCGCTCCCGGTGAGCGCGGCGTGGGGGACGAGCGTCAAGGACGCGCGGGAGTCGATCTATGCCCAGCAGTGGCAGACCCGTCACCGCATCGAGGCGACGGCGACCGAGGATGCCCAAACGGACGCGGAAATCTCGCGACAGGCCCTGACAGTGGGGGCACGGTGGAGCGCCGGTGGGCGCACCCACGCCGGCGTGGTCACCCCGCCCGACATGGTGCACGCGGGTGACCGATTCAGCATCTGGGTCGACGACAGCGGTGCGCCCGTGCCGGCGCCCGCACCGTTGGGGCGGGCGGTATCGGATGCGATCGGGGCGGCCGTCCTGTCCTGGCTGGCGGTGAGTTCGACGCTGCTGGTGCTGGTGCTGCTGCTGCGTCGACGGCTCACCCGGGTACGGTACGGCGATTGGGACCGTGAGCTCGACTCGCTGGCCGGCAATGACGGTGGGCGCACCAATCATTAGCCATCCGCCGGTGGTGGCGTGGTGACCTTCGGCCCTGTCGAGGATGACCATCGGCTCCGGAGCGCCGCCGGCACCGGGCCGTACCGTCGATCCAGAGGTTCACCGACCAACGAGGTCACCGAACTCGAACTGTGCAAAAAGGGGTTGCCATGACGTCGCTGTATCCGCAGCCCGCTGTCGTGTTGAGCTCTGACGATTGCTGGGCCGCGCTGTCGAGGCTGTCGTTGGGCAGGCTGGTCACCATGGCCGACGGTGAACCCGAAATCGTCCCGGTCAACTACGCCGTGCAGCGGCGGACGATCCTGATCAGGACCGGGGCGGGGACCAAGCTGCGCGACGTGCGGACAAATCCCCGCGTGTTGTTCGAGGTCGACGATCACACCGTGGAGACGGGGTGGAGTGTCGTGGTCAAGGGCACGGCGACCGTTCTCACCGAGGTGAGCGATATCGCCGCGGCCGAACGCGCTCAGGTGCTGCCCTGGATAGCGTCACCCAAGGACACGTTCATCCGGATCGAACCGGTCGAGATCAACGGCCGCGCATTCAGTTTCGTTCCGGGGCCCGATGCGACATATGGGTTCCGATGACCGCGCGCCGGTATGCGTCCGCCGGTGAGGACGGCACCGCTGATCACCGCGACAGCGTCACGATTGAGGATTCGACAACATCATGAGCGCTCATCATCCCGACGCCGAAACGGTGCAGGCAGCGCTGGCCTTGGCGGTGCGGGCACCGTCGATACACAATTCGCAGCCGTGGCGCTGGCGGGTCGGCCCGCACAGCCTGCATTTGTATGCGGACCGGACGCTGCATCTGGCCGCTACCGACCCCGACGGTCGCGACCTGATTCTCAGCTGTGGTCTGGTGTTGGACCACTGTGCCGTTGCGCTGGCCGCGCTGGGGTGGCAGGCGAAGATACACCGATTTCCCACCCCCGCCGATCGCGACCATCTGGCCTCCGTCGAGTATTCCCGGCACCGGCCTACCGAGGTGGATATCGCACTGGCAGCGGCGATTCCGACACGCCGGACGGACCGGCGACAATACAGCTCATGGCCGGTACCGCCGAGTCATATAGCCACCATGGGTGCCCGTGCCGCGCGGATGGGCGCCGCCATCAGGCGGGTGGACAACGATGCGGGCTTCAGATCGATTCTGAAGCAGGCCGAAACTCTCCACCGGCAGGACGACGCCTATATGCGCGAACTGGCGGCCTGGACGGGTCGGCACGCGGCGACGCTCGGTGTGGCGGCCCGCAACACTCCGAAACCCGAACCGGGCCCGAGCACATACCGGCTGTTCGTTCGCGGTGAGCTCACGCAGCCGGGCGCGACGCCGGAGGCCGACAACGGTGTCGTGTTGGCGCTGGGTACCGAAAGCGACGACGACCTTGCCCGGCTGCGCGCGGGTGAGGCTGCCAGCCAGATCGTGCTGACGGCGACCTCACAGGGCTTGGCGAGCTGCTTTGTCACCGAGCCCCTCGAGCTGGTCCCGACGCGTGATGCACTGCAGGCAAGTACATTCGGCCCCAGTAGATTCCCCCAGATGCTGCTGCGCATCGGGTGGGCGCCGGTGAATGCGGAGCCGTTGTCCGCGACGTCGCGGCGTCCGCTGGCTGAGGTGGTCAGCAGGCTGGACGGTACACCATTTGATCTCGTGGGTTGACGGCCCGGGTCAACGGATGTGGATCGTCTGCCCGGAGGACAGCCTCTGAATGCGGCCCCGGCATTCGACGTCGATGGTGGGCGCTCCGGTCGGGTCGGCGGTGACCTCCGCGGTTCGGCCGCTGATTCTGAGGTGCAGGCGGTGGCCCCGGTACCAGAGTGAACACGCCAATTCGCCGGCGCTCTCCGGCCACATCGGGCCGAGCACCAGGCGGTCTTCTCGGGTCTCCAGCCCGGAAAAGCAGCGCTGCAGCAGGTCGATGCTTCCGGCCATGGCGGCCAGATGAATACCCTCGGCCGTGGAACCGCCCTGGATGTCGGTGACATCGGAGTCCAGAACTGTCTGGAAGTAGCGCATTGCCTCGCCGCGATCGCCACGAGCGAGGACCCAGGAATGTACCACCGCACTCAGCGTGGATCCGTGTGATGTGCGGTTCAGGTAGTAGTCGACGGTGCGTGGGATCTGTTGCGGAGGGAAGTCATATCCCAAACGTGCGAACAACTCTCGCAATTCGTCGGCCGAGAAGAGGTAGAACAGCATCAGGACATCGGCTTGTTTGGCGACCTTGTACGCGTTGACATCGTCATTCTCGGCTTCGAGTATCCGGTCGAGTCGCGCGATATCGCCGTATTTGTGCCGATAGTGCTCCCAGTCGAGTTCCTTGAGGTCCTCATAACCCTCGAACTGGCTGATGACGCCGTCGTGAAAGGGGATGAACATGTATCGGCTCACCGAATCCCACTGTGCCATCTCGTTCCCGGACACCTTGAGCCGCTCGAGCAGGTTGACTCGGTCGGGCAGCGGAAGCGCGTCGAGGGCATCCAGCGCTCGAAGGATCACCCACACCGCCGTTACGTTGGTGTACGCGTTGTTGTCGATTCCCTCGTGCGGTCGTCCGGGGTAGCCCGAGTGGAATTCGTCGGGACCGATCACACCGTCGATCACATAGCGCTGTCGGTCCGTGTCGAAGCGGACCCGGCTGGACCAGAACCGTGCAATCTCGATCAGTACTTCGGCGCCATGGTCGAGCAGATATTGGCGATCACCGGTGATCTGGTAGTAGTGCCACACGTTATAGGCGACCGCAGCGCCGATATGGTGCGCAAGGTGGCTGCTATCCGGATTCCACCGCCCCGAAAGGGGATTCAGGTGCAGCCGCTGGCTTTGCTCGCTGCCGTCACTGCTGGACTGCCACGGGTACATGGCTCCCGAGTAACCGGCCGCGACCGCGTTGCGGCGGGCCTGATCGAGCCGCCGGGAGCGGTAACCGAGCAGCGCGCGCGACACCTGGGGTAGGCGCAGTGTCAGCAGCGGCACGATGAACAGTTCATCCCAGAAGATGTGTCCCCGGTATGCCTCGCCGTGCAGACCCCGCGCCGGAATGCCGGCATCGATGTTCGCGCTGTGACTCGACACCGATTGCAGCAGGTGCATGATGTGCAGCCGGAGGATCCTGAGGGATTCGGGTGAGCCGGGCAGATCGATATCGAATGACCTCCACAGCTGCGACCAGACGAGGGCATGGTCGTCGAAAAGGTCGCGGTAGCGGCCCCGGTCGCTGACCAGCTGGGCCGCGGCCTCCTCGGGTGCCGACAGCGCGCGGTCGTGCCCGGTGAAGATCGCCGCTACCTTCTCGACGGTGAGCGCCCGGCCCGCATCGATTCCGGTGGTGACGATGTGCCCGGCGGCCGAGGGGTCGCTCAGGAACTCCGAGCCGCCGTGCACCGGGCACTCGGCGTGCCAGATCGATGTCCTGGCGGCCACCGCAACCGGCACCTGCGATTGCGTCGTGCGAGCTCTGACCAGCACGGCGCGGTCGGAGAGCTCGTCGACGGCTATATCGCAGAGGTGCTTACCCGACAATGGCCGGTATCGCTGCACCCCGCAGTTGGTCACCGTGGCATCGATCGTCGACCGGATCTCGATGGTGCCCGACCAATTCTCGGCGACAATATCGGTTCGCAGCGCAGCGGTGTGCGGATCGTGCATCGACACGAACCGCCGCTGGGTCACCGCCGTCTGGCGTCCCGTCTCGTCGCGGTAGCGAAGCTCGCGGATGAGCTCTGCGTTGCCGGTGTCCATGGTCTGGCGGTAGGCAAGGAGCTCGCAATCGTCCACGTCGAACCATTGGCCACCCTCGGGACGGAACGTCAGGGGCAGCCAATTGGGTAGGTTGACCATGCTTTCGTTGCTGACGCCGATCCCGCCGACGGTGTCGGTGACGCGGTTGTACAACCCGGCAGCGTAGGTTCCCGGATAGTGGGCAGGTCCCGGTGCGGACTCCGGTGCCGCCCCACGGGTACCCAGGTAGCCGTTGCCGACGGTGCACAGCACTTCTCGAAGACGTTCCGAATTCGGTTGATAGCACTCGAATTCGATACGCCAGTCGCCCTTGTCGGTCGCGGATTCGGCGGGCAGGAGGTGCGCCAGACGGGCCAGCAGCACCACCGCGCGGTTCGGTGCCGACAGCGTGAAATGCGCGGCGCTGGAACGTTCACCGTCCTCGTCATGGCGTGCCAGGATGCCGATTCCGTGCAACTTGACCGCGTCGAAGCCGTCCTCGTCGGTCAGGTCGTCACCCAGGTACATCGGGACGAATGTGGTGGGCAACGGCAACGCCGCAGATATCCACGTGACGGCTGCACCTCTGTCCCAGAGCATATCTGGGCGCAACCCGACCATTTCTCGGCCATGGATCACCCGTAGACCGCGGCGCCGGCCCACCGCCCGGACACCGGACACCACCTTGGTGATATCCGCCGGTGCCACATTGCGGTAGTGCACCGCCACCCCGAACGGTCGATCCTGCAGCACAACTCCGTGGATATCACCGACAGATGAACCCAGCTCGGTAGCCGCGCCGGCCAGCTGCTGGGTGGCAGCGGTGGCGAGATCATGGCGGTGGACCTGGCCGTCCGGGCCCGCCAGATCGAGGCCGTCCGACCCGGCGTACCACAGGCCGTCGACACCGACCCTGGCCCGCACATCGGGTAGGGCACGGCCACTGACGATGACGACCGGGCACCGCGCGCTCAGCGCGCGCAGTGCCTCGGCGGCACCGGTGATGAGCGCAGCGTCGGCCGGGTCGGCCACGGTATCGGTCAGCGTGCCATCGAAGTCGATGAAGACGGCGGTGTGCCGACCGGCCAGAACAGGCACGATCTGGGCAAGGCATGCGAGCGCGTCTGGCAAAGCCGACACGCGCCGGTCGCCGGTGCGCACGTCGATATCGGCTGCGTCGCAGACCGCGACATCGGCACCGGCCGCCGTCAACGCAGCGCCGTTGCCGTACCGGGCAATACCCACCACCAACGCGAATCCGCCGGCACGTCCGGCCTGCGTGCCCGGCGTCGCATCGTCGATCACCACGCACCGGTCGGGACGCACGCCCAAGCGGCGAGCCGTCTCCAGCAGGAGTGCCGGGTGCGGTTTTCCCGGCAGGCCGAGCGTTTCGGTGGTTTCACCGTCGACGCGGACGGTGAAGACGTCGGCGATGCCGGCGGCGCGCAGCACCCGCGCGCAGTTCTTGCTCGAGGAGTACACCGCGGTCGCGATACCGACATCGTTGAGCCGGCGGACCAGCGCAAGAGTCGAATCGATTGCGCTGACTCCACCGTCCAACTGGCGTAGGTAGAGATCCTGCTTGCGAGCGGCCAGGTCGGCAAGGAGGCGCTCGGAGTCGTCGCCGCGCGGCAGCGCGATTCCGCGTGCGGTGAGGAAATCCCGGATGCCGTCCGTTCGGGGTTTGCCGTCGACATGGCGGCGGTAATCCTCGTGGGTGAAGGGCCGGTGATCCTCGTTCGGCCCCGGCGGCCGGTCGGCCAGGAACCCGTCGAACAGCGCCGCCCACGCGCGGTGGTGTAGCGCAGCGGTGTCGGTGACGACGCCGTCGAGGTCGAAGAGCACCCCATCGTGGTACCGCGGGTCGATGACGACCCGGGTGCCACAGCCGCCGTCCTGGTGTCGGTGAGGCATGTGCGCCACGTCAGCCCGCGGTCAGCGACTTGGTGATCCTGTGGTAGGCGGAGTTGAGCAGTCGGCTCGCCTGATCGAGTTCGGCGACGAACTCGCCGTCATAGTGGTTCGCCGAGCCGGCGGCGACGGACAGACAATGATGTGCCGCGGCGTGGCCATCTTCGATGGCCGCGTGCAGTTCGGTCGTCACGAGGGGGTCCGGGCTCGGCAGGGTGCTTGCCAGCTCGACCGCCGCCACCCGGTGCATCGTTTGGCAGGCCTGGAGCAGACCGTCCGGATTGAGACCCTTCAATGCCTGCTGTGCGTCCTGCAGGCTGTCCTGCAGATCGGTGAAGGGACCTTCTGCCGCAGACCACCATTCGCTCAGCGACGGCCCGGGAACCATTGGGGTTTCGGAGCCGGGTCGACTGGGTGTGCGAGCCCACAGCAGGCCCAGGCCCACGCCCACGGCCAACACGAGCATCATCAACGCGATGGTCGTGACCCGGCGGTGCCGGCCGAACCACGCGCTGGACCCGTCCGGGTCGGCGATGGGGTAACCGCATTGCCCGCACAATTCCCAATCTGGCGGATTGACATGGTGATTGGGGCACTCTCCCGGATCGCGACGCACCACCTGCATGGCCGTACCCGTCAGTCCCGCACCACGACGACGGGTGCATCCGACTTGCGCGCCACGGCAGAACTGACCGATCCCAACAGCAGGCCGGCGAACCCGCCCCGACCGCGGCTGCCGACGACCACCAGCTGCGCATGCTCAGATTCGGTGACCAGCCAGTGCGCGGGTCGGTCGCACGGGAGGCGGCGCTGGACGTGGACGTCGGGGAACTGCTCCTGCCAACCCGCCAGCCGCTCGGCGAGGATCTCCTTGGCCTCGTCCTGATACAGGTGCCAGTCCATCTCGATGGCCGGGAATACCGTGACGTCGCTCCATGCGTGCATGGCAACCAGATCGGCCCCCCGTAGCGATGCCTCTTCGAAGGCGAAACGGGTCGCGGCCTCCGACGCCGGCGACCCGTCGATGCCCAGCACCACCGGACCTGCCGAGTCGGCGGCGTCGCGGGTGTGGACGACGACCACGGGGCAGTGCGCGTGGTGCAGCAACCCCGCAGTCACCGAGCCGAGCGCGAGCCGTTCCCGCGAGCCGGTGCCCCGATTACCCACGACGACCATCAGCGCGGACTTCGTCGCCTCGACGAGCGAGGGGACGATCGGAGCGGCCACCGATTCGGCGTGGACGTCGACGGTGCCGGACGCCGCGGCAGTGGCGTGAAAGATCTTCTCCGCCCGGTCCAGGATCTGGCGAGAACTGTCATTCTGCCACTCCGCAATGGCCGTTTCGGCGGTGCTGATGGGCCAGGTCACCAGGATCGGAGCATTGACATGCAGCAGTGTGACGTGGGTTTTACGGATGGCGGCTTCCCGTGCCGCCCATGATATGGCGGTGTCCGATTCCGGCGATCCGTCGACGGCCACCAGAATCCCGTACTGCGGTTGTGTGCTGGACATTTCTGCTCCTGATGAGGTGGACGTGTGAAGCCATCGTTTCCCCGGCGAGGCCCGGCCGCTAGGGGCCAAAGTCATCTGGGCGATGGCTCATCCGGCGGGCGGGTGAGCCTTCGGCGCGTCGATGTCGTTGCTGTGGTGTTCGCCGGTGATCGGCCTCCAGCCCACATAGGTGAGGTAGAGGGCGACGAGAGCTGTTGCGATGTAGATGACCTGCCATACGCCGGTGGTGCCGATGGCCCGGTCGGCAACTGTCTCGAACAGGTCGGGGGAGACCAGCAACACCAGCCCCCTGACCACCAGCAGCCATCCGAGCACGGACACGATGATGGCGGCGGCACCCCGCCACACCTGATGGAACGCCACGATCGCGAGACCGCAGAGAAGCACCAACGCGCCCATCACCCAAGGCCACACGGGATCGGCGGTGAACTGCGCCAACAGGGCGGGCATATTCGGTGCGCGTACCACCGCGACGGCAATGACGATGACGAAGTAGGGGCCGAGTACGCGCGCGAACATGCGGGTGCGGTCCGGTCCGTGTGATGTCGACATCTGATGCTCCTTCGTTCAGGACGCGTCGGGGTCCGGCGGCCCCGCCACCATTGGATACCTGGGGATGTCACGCGGCACAGGGTCCAAAGTCTGCGAGCGAACGGCAGAAGGCACACCGTGATCGGCGTGCACCGCGCGACGCCGTCGGATCGAACGGCATGACCAACGGCTGCCGGCAGGTGACTTCGGTCCCTATCGCCTCTCGCGCGTGCTTGGTGGAATGGCTGCACGAGCAGGGGTTCCGACAGCGGGTGTGGACACCCATGTCCGCGGCGGGGCGGCAACCTGAATGTCAGAGGAGCCATGATGAATCTGGTGACCGACCGGCGGCGCAACACACCGCGGCGCGTGTTCCGAGACCGTCGAGAGGCAGGTCGGGTGCTGGCCGGCCTGCTCGATGCCTACCGCGCGGACAAGGACGTGTTGGTACTGGGCCTGGCGCGCGGCGGTATACCGGTTGCATGGGAGGTGGCGGCCGCGATCGGCGCACCGCTGGACGCGTTCGTGGTGCGCAAGCTCGGCGCACCCGGGCACGAGGAATTCGCGGTGGGGGCCATGGCCAGCGGGGGCCGCGTCGTCGTCAACGACGACATGCTGCGCGCGCTGAGGGTCACTCCGCAGCAGCTGCGAGACACTGCCGACCGCGAAGGCCGCGAACTGGCGCGGCGCGAGGCCGCCTACCGGTGCGGTCGCGCCCCCGCCGAGATCACCGGCAAGACAGTCATCTTGGTCGACGACGGGCTGGCGACGGGATCCAGCATGCTGGCGGCGGTGCAAGCCCTGCGCGAGGCCGAACCGGCACGCATCGTGATCGCGGTGCCGGCCGCTCCGGAATCGACGTGTCGCGAATTCGCGGGTCTGGTCGACGATGTGGTCTGTGCCAGCATGCCCACCCCATTCCGTGCGGTCGGCGAGTCATTCTGGGATTTCACCCAAGTCACCGATGACGAGGTCCGTACCCTACTGACCACCCCGACGACCGGTAGGGCCGTGCCGCGTGCCGCGGTCGGGCCATCGCCGGCCGAGCTGCTCAGCCATGCCGTCATCGACGCTCCGGCCGGTGTCCCACCGAAAGAGGCGCTGGAAGAACTGATCGGCGATGCGCGGATCGTGCTGATCGGGGAGAGCTCGCACGGCACGCACGAATTCTACGCGGCGCGTGCGCAGATCACCCGCTGGTTGATCGAGCAGAAGGGCTTCGACGGTGTTGCCGCGGAGGCGGATTGGCCCGATGCCTACCGGGTGAACCGGTATGTCCGTGGTCTGGGCAGCGATACGTCCGCCGACGCCGCACTGGCCGGCTTCGAACGCTTCCCGGCGTGGATGTGGCGCAACACGGTGGTGCGTGATTTCGTCGACTGGCTGCACATGCACAACCAGCGTCGCCGCGCCGGCGGCCACAAGCAGGCCGGGTTCTACGGGCTCGATCTCTACAGCCTGCACCGGTCGATGAAGGAGGTCATCGACTATCTGGAGAACGTGGATCCGGTTGCCGCCGAACGGGCCCGACGCCGGTACGGATGTTTCGACCACGCCTCGGCCGATGACGGTCAGGCCTACGGATACGCCGCGGCGTTCGGGGCGGGACCCTCGTGTGAAACGCAGGTCATCGAGCAGTTGGTGGAGATGCAGCGAAACGGCCTGCAGTACGCGCGTCGCGACGGACTGCTCGCCGAGGACGAAGCCTTCTATGCGCAGATGAACGCCCGGACGGTGCGTGACGCGGAGGCGTACTACCGCGCCATGTTCAGCGGCCGAGTGACTTCGTGGAATATGCGCGACCAGCATATGGCGCACACGCTGAGGGCGCTGCTGGCCCACCTCGACCGTGATGCCGGAGGACGGCCGTCTCGAATCGTGGTGTGGGCGCACAACTCACACGTCGGTGACGCGCGGGCAACCGAGGTGTCCGGTGACGGTCAGCTCACTCTGGGGCAGCTGGTGCGCGAGCAGTACGGGGACGAGAGTCGGCTGATCGGGCTGACCACTTACGGCGGCACCGTGACCGCGGCGAGCAGCTGGGGCGGCATCGCCGAACGTAAGACCGTCCGTCCGGCGCTGAACGGAAGCATCGAAGAACTCCTCCACCACACCGGAAGCCCGGCGTTCCTGGTGTCCTGCGCCCTCAGCCGCGACGCCGAACAGCCACTCGGCGCGGTACGGCTGGGCCGGGCTATCGGCGTGATCTATGCGCCGGAAACCGAACGGCAAAGCCACTACTACCATGTCCGCCCCGCAGATCAGTTCGATGGGATCATCCATATCGACAGGACTCGCGCACTGGAGCCGCTGGAGGTCAACAGCCGATGGGTGGCGGGGGAGACTCCGGAAACCTACCCGTCCGGGCTGTAGGTCGATCGATGAAATCCGATGCGGCCGAATCTGTCACACCCCCGTCGATCGTCACGCTGACGATGAACCCGGCGCTCGACATCACCGCCGATGCCGACGTGGTGCGGGCCACCGAGAAGATCCGGTGCGGGGCCGTGCGGTACGACCCGGGAGGCGGCGGCGTCAACGTCGCCAGGGTCGCAACCGAACTCGGTGCTCGGGTCTCGGCGGTACTGCCGGTGGGCGGATCGACGGGGGCGACGCTGGCCGGTCTGCTCGACGATGCGCATGTTCGCTTCCAGGCCGTCGCGATCGGCGGCGCCACCCGTGAGAGCTTCACCGTCAACGAACGTTCGACCGGCCGTCAGTTCCGCTTCGTGCTGCCCGGGCCGAATCTGACCGACGCCGAGCAGCAGGCCTGCCTGGACCGGGTGCGTACAGCGGCGACCGGCGCGCGGTTCGTGGTAGCCAGCGGGAGCCTGCCTCCGGGCGCCGCACCGGACCTGTACCAGCGCGTCGCGGACATCGCCCGCGCCGCGCATGCACAACTGATCCTGGACGCCTCCGGCTGCGGATTGTCCGGGATCTCCTCGGGTGCCTTCATCGTCAAGCCGAGTCTGCGCGAGCTGGCGGAGCTGACCGGGCGTCCGCTGCAGACCCGCGCCGACCAGGTCGACGCCGCTCGCCGACTCATCGACCGTGGAATCGCCGAAGCGGTGGTTCTCTCCCTTGGTTCGGGCGGGGCGCTTCTGGTCACCGCGGTCCGCGATCGGCATTTCGCGCCGGTCCCCGTTGTCGGCGGCAGCGGCGTGGGTGCCGGCGACGCGATGGTTGCCGCGATCGCGGTCGCGCTCTGCCGCGGGTGGGCGGTCGACGACGCCGTGCGTTACGGCGTGGCCGCCGGCGCGGCGATGCTCATGACACCGGGCACCGCAACGTGTCGGGCCGCCGATGTCGAACGGTTCTTTTCGGGGTCGGCCGATGCCGTCGACGCCGATGAACCACCGCATGCCCGCGCGGCTCGAGGTTGACCGTACCGAACGGAATGGAGTAACAGATGTCCACCACAACCCACCACGGCGTCGTTGTCGGCGTCGACGGATCATCGGCCAGCCATGCGGCCGTCCGCTGGGCTGCCCACGATGCCGCGCTGCGGCACGTACCGCTGACCTTGGTGCACGTGCTGCTCATGCCGGTGGCGCTGACATTGCCCGAGATGGTGATGGCCTATGGGGTTGTCGAGGAACGGGTCGACCGGCACGGCCGGGATGTGCTCGAGCAGGCGCGACAGGTGGCGCAACAGTCACTGGCGGACAGTGCTGTCGACGTCCAGATCAAAATGCCGACCGGCAACGTCGTCTCGACCCTGTCGGACATGTCCAAGGAAGCGTCCATGCTTGTGGTGGGCGGCCAGGGCGAGAATGCAAGTCAGCAGCGGCATCTCGGCTCGGTGAGCCAAGGCGTGCTGCACCATGCGCACTGCCCCGTGGCAATCATTTCGGATATCGACGTGACGGCTGGGCCGACCGCGCCGGTCGTCGTCGGGATCGACGGGTCACCCGCCTCCGAGGTGGCGACCGCGGTGGCCTTCGACGAAGCCTCGCGGCGCGGGGTCGGGTTGATCGCGCTGCACTCCTGGTCGGATTTCGGTTCGTACCGGATACCCACGGTGGACTGGGAGCCTCAGCTCGAAGCCGGGAAAGAGGCGCTGGCAGAACGGATGGCCGGTTGGCAGGAACGCTATCCCGACGTGACCGTCGAGCGTCGCCTCGTCTGGGGAGAGCCGGCGTACACGCTCGCGGCAGCTGCCGAGGAGGCCCAGTTGCTGGTGGTCGGTAGCCACGGGCGGGGCGGGTTCGCCGGAATGCTACTCGGTTCGGTGAGTTCGACGGTCGTACAGATCGCTCGGGTGCCGTTGATCGTGGCGCGGGTGGTCTGACCATGGACGGGTCCAGCCATTCGACTGTGCCCGGGGTCGCCGTGGGCCACCGCGGCAGTCCGGTGTGGCTCAACTGGGTTCTGGCCCTCTTGA
Source organism: Mycobacterium sp. MBM (assembly GCA_021648845.1). GTDB lineage: Bacteria > Actinomycetota > Actinomycetes > Mycobacteriales > Mycobacteriaceae > Mycobacterium. The sequence goes on from JAKJHY010000006.1 coordinate 194,976, forward strand.
CGGTTCCGGTGGCAATGGCGGTGTCGCTGTTCGCCTTCGGTTCGGTCATGGGTTTGGCCCGCTGCACATCGGCCGGTTGTCAGCACACCGGGCCCGGCGAGTTCTGGTTCCGGATTCTCGCCTACGGGCCGCCCTTCGTCGCGTTGGCGACGATCGGATTGTCGTTCGTGACCGCGGCGCGTCGACATGGTGTGTGGATTCCGATAGGGGGACTGGCCATCCTGCTCATCGACCTTGCGGTGCTTGCCGTCACCTTCCGCCTCTAACGTCACCCCGAGCCTTGCCGACCAGGACCATCCATCGGCCGGGTCAGAGCAGCGGTGCGCTCCAGCGCAGGACGGTGCCACCCGACGACCCGCCGTCGATGGACAACTCGCCGCCGACCTGGTCAGCACGGGCACGAAGATTGACCAGACCGCTGGTGGCCGTGCTCTCGCCCATCCCGCAACCGTTGTCGGAAATGGTGAGGCACAGCTCGTCCTCGACCCTGACCACGATGACGAGTTCGCTGGCGCCGGAATGGCGCACGGCATTGCTGACAGCCTCCCGGACCACGGCTTCGGCGTGGTCGGCCAAACCCGGCTCGATAACGGACAACGGTCCGATGAACTGGACGCTCATCCGGACCTCGGTGTTGGTGAACTGCTCGATGATCTCGTTGAGGCGCTGTCGGAGCCGCGTTGTCGAGGCGGCACCGCCGTGCAGGTCGAAGATGGCTGTGCGAATCTCCTGGATGACGGCCTGAAGGTCGTCGACTGAATTCGAAAGGCGTTGTTGGACATCGGAAGACCGGGCGCGCGGTATGGTTCCCTGGATTGCCAGGCCGATGGCGAAGAGCCGCTGGATGACGTGGTCATGCAGATCTCGTGCGATGCGATCACGATCGGTGAGGACGTTGAGTTCATGCATCTGACGCTGGGTTGATGCGAGCTGCCATGCCAGCGCCGCTTGACCGGCGAATGCTGCCGCCATGTCCAACTGATCCTCGGTGAACAGCGGGGATCCCTGGCGCCGCAGCGCGACGAGTATGCCGGCGACCGAACCTCCGGCGTGCAGCGGAAGGACCAGCGCCGGCCCGGCGTCGTCGAGCAGGCCGGCGGCGCCGTCGAACACATCGCACTGATAGGGCTCTCGTGTCCGAAAAGCTGCACCGACCGACGTGTCGGCCACGGCTATCGGTGCAACGTTGTCGGCGGAGACGAGGCTCTCGCCGGCGATCTCGGTGACGATGAGTTCGTCGACCTCATCGGCCGGGAGTTCGTCGTCGTCGGGCACAGCGACAAACGCGGTGCTGGCGCCGGTCAGCTTCAGTGCCTCTTCGGCGATCGCTTGGAACACCCGGCTCGGATCGGTGCCGGAGAGCAGTTCGGTGGCGATATCGCGGGTGGCCTCGATCCAGGACTGTCGCGCCCGTGATTGCTCGTAGAGCCGGGCATTGTCGATGGCGATGCCGGCCGCGGCGGCCAGCGCCTCGGCGAGCACCTCGTCATCCTCGCTGAAGGACTGTCCCGACGTCTTCTCCGTCAGGTAGAGGTTCCCGTAGACCTCTTGTCGGATGCGCACCGGGACGCCCAGGAAACTGCGCATCGGCGGATGGTGCGGCGGAAACCCCACGGACGCGGGATGGTCGTGGATGTTCTCCAGCCGGATCGGGGTGGGCTCGGAGATCAAGACCCCCAGCACCCCGAGCCCCTGGGGGAGCGGACCGATCTGCTGGCGGGTGGCCTCGTCGATACCCTCGTAGATGAATGCGTCGAGTTCCTGGCCGCGCCCGCGCACGCCGAGGGCGGCGTAGCGGGCGTCGAGCAGCTCCCGGGCGGTGTGCACGATGGTGCGCAGGGTGACGTCGAGGTCCAGGCCCGCCGTCACCGCCAGCATCGCCTCGACGAGGCCGCCTACCCGGTCGCGGTCCTCGGCGATCTGGGCGATGCGATCCTGAACTTCACTGAGCAGTTCGCGGAGCCGCAGTTGCGACAGTGCGGTCCGCAGTGGACGCGCACCTTCATCGTCAGTGGCCGTGCTCCCCTTCACTTGCTTCAGTCTGGCACCCGGGCGCCCTGCCGGGCAAGCACCGTCGTCGGTGGCATCGCCGGGGCTCAGGGCGCCGGGGGAGCGTTACGGTCGAGCTTGGAAACGAAGACAGCCGCCTGGGTCCGGCGCTGCATGCCCAGCTTCGTCAACAGCCGCGACACGTAATTCTTGACGGTCTTCTCGGCGAGGAACATTCTGGCGGCGATCTGCTTGTTGGTCAGGCCCTCGCCGAGCAACTCCAGCAGGACGCGTTCCTGCTCGGTGAGCTCGGCAAGCGGGTCCGGACGTGCGGCACCGCTACGCAATTTGGCCATCAGCGCCGCCGCGGCGCGATTGTCCAACAGCGACCGGCCCGCGCCGACCTCCTTGATGGCATGGGCGAGTTCCAGGCCCTTGATGTCCTTGATGACGTAACCGCTGGCGCCGGCCAGAATCGCATCCAGCATCGCCTCGTCGGTGGTCAGCGACGTCAGGATCAGGCACCGCAGTTCTGGCAGTTGGGACAGCAAGTCGCGACACAGTTCGATGCCGTTGCCGTCGGGCAATCGGACGTCGAGGACCGCCACATCCGGCTTCAACGACGGGATCCTGGCCATCGCCTGCGCAACCGAACCGGCCTCGCCGACGACTTCCAGTTCGGGATCGGCGCCCAGCAGCCCGATCAGACCACGCCGGACGACTTCGTGGTCATCCACCAGAAATACGCTGATCACCGATGCACCTTCCGCAGGGTGTGGAGCACCCCCAGAATAGCTGCGCAACGGTCAGTCCGGCCGGCTTCGGTGATCGGCGGTGAAGACCTCGCGCAGCGGTCTGCGCGGTGTCGGCGGCGGGCTGTCCTCGCCGGCCGGTGCCAAACCCACCCGGATGAGCACCTGGGGTAGCTCCCGACCGGTCAGTGCACACACCACCGCGCGGCTGGCGGGTAGCTCGGTCAGATGTGTCAAGGTGCAGGACGCCAACCCCGCCATGGTGGCGTCCAGCAGGACCGCCGAGAGGGCTTCGCCACATCGCAGGATGTCGAGGCGGGTGTCGTCATGCGCGGACAGGACGACGATCGCGGCGCGATCCTCATGCACCCCGGGGCGTCGATCACCGTGATGGGTGACGGGAAACTGGCGGCCCAGGCCGACTCGGTCAGCTTCGGCCGAGGACACCAACGCGCTGTGCGGGATCCCGATCGCGGGATCGAATGACGATGTCCACCAATCGAGATCAGCGTGATACGCGGAGTCGTAGCGGCGATCGACCTCGGCGAGTGCAGAGGCCCTCACCAACTCTGGGCGCGCGCCGTCGCCGAGCACATCGGCAAGGGCGGCGTCGCCGACGGCTCGGCGCATGGTCGTCTCGAACTCGTCCCACCCCGTCGGGGCGGCGAATGCCAGACGGTCGGTGCGGCGCCGGCGGATGGCGTGCGCCCGTTGCTCGTGGCCCTCGGTGACCAACGGCGCCGCAGCGAAATCCAGGGATGCCAAATGCTTGTGGTCGTTCGGATTCGGGTAGTAGTCGACGTTCGTCGTCCAGCCAGCCGCGCGCATCGCGACCCGCAGATGGTCGAGTACCGCACCGCAACTCAACAGCGTCAGCCGGCCGGACGTATCGGATTGCACCATTCGGGTGGGATCGAGATGCAGCTCCAGAGCCTGGCCGGTGTCGATCCAGCGCCACGGTTGGCTGTTGTGAAAAGACGGTGCCCGACAGGCCAATTGGAGTGACTCCTCCAACACGGCCGAACTCACCACGGTGCGCGGCATCGGCGGTCCTTCCCAGTGTGCTGCATCGACACACCCACCGTCGCGCATCCGCCGCCCGCCAGGGAAGGGCCATTGGTCCCACGTTCTGCCGAGGGATCACGTCGGTATCGGCACCCGGTCGTTGTCGGAAAGGGTCTTTGTGCTCTGCGGCGCCGTGACCTTCAGGGCGGATTCGGGGCCGCTCGGCCACTGGCCGCAGCCGATGCCGGCCGCGACGATTGTCACCATGGACGCAGCACCGGCCATCCTCGGACGCGCCACCATCACCCAGCACGCGGATACGGCCGCGACCCTGCACGAAACACACACCGGGATCGTGGTGTTGGTGGGTGAGCGCGCCTACAAGGCCAAGAAGCCGGTGGTCACCGATTTCTTGGATTTCAGCACCCCGCAGTCGCGCGAGCACGCCTGTCAGCGAGAGATCACGCTGAACCGCAGGCTGGCACCGTCAAGCTATCTGGGCGTCGCCCATCTCAGCGATGTCGACGGCGGTGCACCCGAACCGGTCATCGTGATGCGCCGTCACCCGGACGCGAATCGCCTGTCCACGATGGTCCGCGACGGGCAGCCTGTTGCCGACCAACTCGGTGAGATCGCCGGTGTGCTGGCGCGCTTTCACGCCACCGCGGAGCGGGGACGACAGATCGATGCCTGTGCGACGCTGGAAGCGCTGTCAGCTCGCTGGCGGGAGAACCTGACCGAGCTGAACCGCTATACCGGCCGGCTGTTGTCGGCCGACGCGGTCACCGACGTCGAACGGATGGCCACTCGCTTCCTCGCGGGTAGGGCAGTGTTGTTCGCGCAGCGCATCCTTGAGCGCAGGATCCTCGACGGGCACGGCGATCTGCTGGCCACCGACATCTTCTGCATGCCGGACGGACCGGCGATGCTGGACTGTCTGGAGTTCGACGACCAGCTGCGCTACGTCGATGGCATCGACGATGCCGCCTTCCTGGCCATGGATCTGGAATTCCTGGGCCGCGGTGACCTCGGTGCGCACTTCCTTGGCAGGTACCGCACACTCGCCGAGGATCCCGCGCCGGCTGCTCTGCAGCACTTCTATATCGGCTACCGCGCCCTGGTCAGGACAAAGGTCGACTGTATCCGTGCCGATCAAGGCAGCGTGGAGGCGGTTGCCGATGCCCGCCGGCACCTAGACATCGCGGTCGCCCACCTGCGGGCCGGCACGGTGCAGTTGATCATCGTCGGTGGCGGCCCCGGCACCGGGAAGACCACTGTGTCCCGCGCGCTCGCCGAAGAGCTGGGCGCCCAGATCATCTCGACCGACGACGTGCGGCGTGAACTGCACCAGCGTGGGGTCATCGCCGGTGCGGCCGGCGATGCGTTCGCGGGACTGTACGCACCGGCGAACGTCGACATCGTCTACGACGAGATCCTGCGCAGAGCGCACCTGCTGCTGGCCGGCGGCCACTCGGTGATCCTCGACGGAACGTGGCGCGACCCGCGACATCGCGCATCGGCACACCGTGTCGGCGCGGAATCTGCCGCGCCGGTGCTGGAATTCCTCTGCACCACAACGCTTGACGAAGCGATATCGCGTATCGAGACGCGAACCGACACCACCTCCGACGCCACGCCAGAGATCGCGGCAGAGCTGACAGCGGTTGCCGCGCAATGGAACACGGCGCATCGACTCGACACGGGTCGGCCGCTCCGGCAAAACGTCGAACAAGCCCAACAGATCTGCCGTTCGGCGGTCTGACCTGCTCGCATCGGGCAATACCGCCCCGGCCGAAAGGAATCCCTCATGAAAGCACTCGTGTACCACGGTCCCGGATCGCGCAGCTGGCAGGAAGTTCCCGACCCGCAGATCCAGCAACCCACCGACGCTGTGGTGCGTGTCGACGCGGTCACCATCTGCGGCACGGACCTGCACATTCTCAAAGGTGACGTGCCGGAGGTCGAGTCGGGCCGAATCCTGGGGCATGAAGCGGTCGGCACCGTCACCGCCGTGGGCGCGGCGGTGACCAACCTCGCACCCGGCGACCGCGTGCTGGTGTCCTGTATCAGCGCCTGCGGCAGCTGCCGCTACTGCCGCGAGGGCAGCTACGGACAGTGCCTCGGCGGCGGCGGATGGATTCTCGGCCACCTCATCGACGGCACGCAGGCCGAGTACGTGCGCGTCCCGTTCGCCGATCATTCGACGCACAAGGTGCCCGACGGGGTGAGCAACGCCGACATGCTGATGCTGGCCGACATCTTGCCCACGTCATACGAGGTGGGCGTGCTCAACGGCGCCGTTTGCCCGGGGGATGTCGTCGCGATCGTCGGCGCGGGGCCGATCGGGCTGGCGGCCATCCTGACCGCGCGCCTGGTCAGCCCCAGTCACATCGTGGCGATCGACGTGGCCGACTCGCGGCTCGAAGCGGCCCGCGCATTCGGCGCCGATATCGTGGTGAATCCGGGCACGCAGTCGGCGCGGTCGGTGATCGACGGACTTACCGATGGCCTCGGCGCGGATTGCGCGATGGAGGCGGTCGGAACACCGGGTACGTTCGAAGACGCCGTGAAATTGGTGCGTCCCGGCGGTCATGTCGCCAATATCGGCGTGCACGGTGCGCCCGCCACCCTGCATCTGGAAGACATCTGGATCAAGAACCTGACGATCACCACCGGTTTGGTCGACACCTACTCCACGCCGAGGCTCATCGGTCTGGTCGCCGGCCGCCAACTTGACACCTCGGCGATGATCACCCACCGATTCACCTTCGACGACTTCGAGGACGCCTACGACGTGTTCAGTCGGGCCGGGCAGACCGGTGCCTTGAAGGTTCTCGTGACGGCCGCGAAATGACTGCGCAGACAGCATCGGTGACGCCCGATACCGCGGTGGTGCGCGCCATCGCAGACCTGCGGCTCTCCGAGGCCGACCGGGCCGGCGGTAAGGGCGCCAATCTCGGTGAGCTGTGTGCGGCGGGACTGCCCGTCCCACCCGGATTCGTGGTGTTGTGCGACGCCTACCGGCGTTCGACGCGTGGTGTTGCCGAAGACCTGGCCGCCCTGCACCGCGATGCGCTGGCGAATGTGGCCGATGTGGCCCGCCTGGAGGAGTTGTGCCGCCGCATGCGCCAGTTGGTCGAGACCGCGCGGGTGGACGGCCGAATCCGCCCGGAGATCGAGGCGGCCTATCGCGCGCTCGGGCCCGATGTGGTGGTCGCCGTGCGGTCTTCGGCCGCCGGCGAGGACGGCAGCGACGCCTCGTTCGCCGGAATGAACAAGACGATCACCAATGTCTGCGGCGATGCCGAACTGATCGATGCCGTGGTGCGGTGCTGGGCGTCGTTGTTCACGCCACGGGTGCTCACCTACCGTGCCAGTCGCGGGTTCACCGATGACCCCGAGATGGCTGTCGTGGTGCAGACGATGATCCCCGCGGACCGCGCCGGGGTGGCGTTCACCGTCGACCCGGGCAGCGGGAACCCCGACCATCTCGTGATCGAGGCGGCGTTCGGCCAGGGCGAGGTCGTGGTGGCCGGCAGCGTGATTCCCGATACCTATGTCATCGACAAGAAGACGTTGCGCATCGTGGACACCCGGATCGGCAGCAAGCCGTTCAAGATCGTCAAGGGCGACGACGGGCACGACACCATCGTTGCGATCGAGCGCGACCAAGTCGAGGCGCAGGTCCTCACCGATGACGATGTGCACACCATTGCCCAGCTCGCGGTCGCGGTCGAACGCCACTACGGCTGCCCGCAGGACATCGAATGGGTGGTGGCCGGTGACACGACATGGCTGGTGCAATCCCGGCCGATCACCACCTTGGCGACGGTGGGCGCAGCGGCCACCGGCGCGGATCGGCCCGCCGACGTGCTGGTGCGTGGACTGGCCGCCGCCCCCGGCACCGCCACCGGACGTGTCCGGGTGCTGCAAACCCCCCAGGCGGGAGCGCAGCTGCTCGACGGCGAGATCCTGGTGGCGCCCATGACGAATCCGGATTGGCTGCCCTCCATCCGGCGGGCCGGTGCGCTGGTCACCGAGGGTGGGGGCATGACCTGTCACGCCGCGATCGTCGCCCGCGAACTGGCGGTTCCGTGTGTCGTCGGTGCCCGTTCTGCGACCACCACGCTGCCCCAGGGTGCCTTGGTGACTGTCGACGGCACCCACGGCCAGGTCCGCTCGGCGACAGCGGGATCGGCATCGGTGGGCACGACCGCCCGCATGCCGGCCGACAGCACCCCCGTGGCGGATGGGCAGGCCACGGCAACAAGGATTTACGTCAACCTCGCGCTGCCCGACGCCGCCGAGCGGGTCGCCGCCGCGCCGGTGGACGGGGTGGGGTTGTTGCGCGCAGAACTCATGCTCACCGATGCGCTGGCCGGTGAGCATCCGCGCACCCTGATGGCCCGCGGCGAGCAGGACCGGATGGTCGCCGCCATGACCGCCGCCATCGGTCGCATCGCCGCCGCCTTCGCGCCGCGACCGGTCATCTACCGCGCAACCGACTTCCGCAGCAACGAGTTTCGCAATCTCGGCGGTGGCCAGGACTACGAACCGGTCGAGAACAATCCGATGATCGGGTATCGCGGCTGCTACCGCTATGTCAAGGAACCGGATCTGTTCGCGTTGGAACTGCGGGCGCTGGCCGACGTCCGGGATCAGTACCCGAACGTGCACCTGATGATTCCGTTCGTACGGACACGTTGGGAACTGGAAGAGTGTCTGGAACTCGTCGACGCCAGCCGACTCGGGCGCCAACGCGGCCTGCACCGCTGGGTGATGGCGGAGGTGCCCTCGGTGGTGCACTGGCTGCCGACCTATATCGGCATGGGCATCGACGGTGTCTCCATTGGCAGCAACGACCTCACCCAACTGGTGCTCGGCGTAGATCGTGACTCCGAAATCTGCGCCGAGGTCTTCGACGAATCGGACCCGGCGGTACTCGAGGCGATCGGGCGGATCATCGATACGGCCAACAAGTACGGTGTGACATCGTCGCTGTGCGGGCAGGCGCCGTCCAGAGATCCGCTGTTCGCCGAACACCTGGTCAACATGGGCATCACGTCGATCTCGGTGAACCCCGACGCCATCGGGGCCGCGCGTCACGCGGTGGCCGCAGCCGAGCAGCGTCTACTGCTGCAGGCCGCGCGGCGCGCACGCGGCGACCACACCGCGGCGCCCGGCGACCGCTGATGCCTGCGGTCGCGGGGGACCTAATACGTGTCGTTGAGGACCAATGGCCGCAGCGTGGCCCGCTCTCGGGTGCATAGCCTCGAGGTGACGCTTTAGATGCCAGCCCGCCACCGGAAGAATGCCATGACCACATCGGGATCGAATCGCATCGTCGTCGGTGTCGACGGCTCCAAATCGGCTGTCAAGGCCGCGCTCTGGGCAGCCGATGAGGCGGAAAGCCGGGACCTTCCGTTGCGGCTGATCTACGTCGTCGACCGACATCACCATGACCGCCATCACCATGACGAAGGCCGTGCCGTGGAGTACGGGCACCGGGTGTTGCGCGCGGTCGCCGATGAACTCAGTGGCACCGGTCAACAGGTCAAGGTGGAGGTCGACCTCCTACACGGAGATCCTGTCGACGTCCTTGCCGAGGCGTCCCGTTCGGCGGAAATGGTGTGCGTCGGCTGGAAGGGGCGACACGACTCCGGATCAGCGGGACGCGGCGCGACCGCAGCCGGATTGGCGGTGGCGGCGCACTGTTCGGTGGCCATCGTGCGTCGGCGCCGCGCGCATCGGGGGGTGGGTCCGCATCGCTGGATCGTCGCGGTCCTCGGCACCCACTTCTCCGCGCAGGGCATCCTGACCAGGGCGCTGGACGAGGCATTGCTGCGTCACGCGGAGATACTGGCCTTGACGCCATGGGGTGCAGAATCTGCGCAGACGGAGTCCCTGCGGGCCGAATTCATCGCCCAACTCGACGATCGCGATCCGGCCGCCGACATCACGCTCTGCGTGCTGCCGAGGCCGGACGATATCACCGACCTGCTGGCCCAGAGCGCCGATATCGATCAGCTCGTCATCGCCTCGGCCGACGATGACGAACTCGTGGAACAACTGAGGGGTACCGGCGTGCGGGACACGCTGCGCGGCACGAATTGTTCTGTTCTTCTTGTGCATTCGGACCGGAAGGCGCAATGAGGCGGATGCCCGCGCGGGAGCTTGCTGTTCTGGCATGCCCCACTACGCTGGCGCCATGAGCCGTCCCACCCTGCGCAATCTGTCCGATCTGCCGTCTTCGCCGCCCTCGCTCCGCGATTCGGCGCTGGTGCTGGTGGACTGCCAGAACACCTACACCTACGGGGTGATGGAACTCGACGGGGTGCAGGCCGCGCTCGAGGAGACGGCGACCCTGCTGGACCGGGCCCGCACCGCGGGCGTCCCGGTCATCCACATCCAGCACAATGGCGGACCGGGCTCGCCCTATGACATCACCGCCGAGGTGGGCGCCATCGTCGGATCGGTCGCCCCGCGCGACGGTGAGCCGGTGATCGTCAAACAGTTCCCCAACTCGTTCGTGCAGACCGACCTCGATGACCGCCTCAAAGCCGTCGGCGCCGGCAATCTGCTACTTGCCGGGTTCATGACGCACATGTGCATCAACTCCACCGCGCGCGGCGCGTTCAACCTCGGCTACGCGCCGACGGTGGTCGCCGGTGCCACCGCCACCCGACCGCTGCCCGGTGTCGGCGGCGAGGTCGTACCTGCGGCAACGCTGCAAGCAGCAAGCCTGGCCGCACTGTCGGATCTGTTCGCCGTCGTGGTGCCCGATGCCGCGGCCGTCCCGGACTGACGCCGCCCCGCCACCGCGGATCGCCGGGAAATTGCCGTGCGCAACCGCGCCGAAGCGGTCAAGCTGGTCGACGTGAGCACCGAGCGTCCGTCCACCCGCGTCAGCCGGCTTCGCGAAAAGCAGCGCACGGACCGTGCCGGCCTCGACGGCCTGCTCGACAGCACGCCGCTGGCCACCGTCGCGCTGATCCGCGACGGGCATCCGGTGGCCTTCCCGACCGGGTTTGCCCGCGTCGGTGACGATCTGGTGATCCACGGTTCGACCGGTTCGCCGTGGATGCGAGCCTTGGCCGACGGTGCGCACGCCGCAGTGTCGGTGACCGCGCTGGAGGGAGTCATGGTGGCGCGCAGCGGGTTCGAATCCTCCTTCCATTACCGCAGCGCGACACTGTTCGGCACGTTCGCCGTCGTCGCCGAGGCGGAGAAGAACCGCTACCTGGAAGCGCTCACCGATGCGTTCATCCCGGGGCGGGTCGCCGAACTGCGGCCCAGCACCACCCGGGAGCTGGCGGCCAGCCTGGCGCTGCGGTTGCCGATCGGCGCGGACAACTGGTCACTGAAGGTCAGCGCCGGCTGGCCCGAGGATGCGGAGTCCGATGTGGCCGGCGGCGCCTGGGCCGGGGTGGTGCCGCTGACCGTCAGCTACGGCACCCCGCAACGCGCGCCGGATTGTGATCCCGCCATCCCGGTGCCCGCCTCGGTGCAGGCCATGACCGGCCCGCTGCGCAACGTCGCCCCGCCGCTGCGCTGATCTGCGCACCTGCAATGGCACAATTCGCACTATGCGGATGTCGGCGAAGGCGGAGTACGCCGTCCGCGCCATGGTCGAGCTGGCCACCGTCGAGGGCGGTGAACTGGTCAAAACCGATGTTCTGGCCAAGGCGCAGGGCATCCCGGCACAGTTTCTGGTCGATATCCTTTCCGACCTGCGGACCGACCGGCTGGTGCGCAGCCATCGCGGGCGCGACGGTGGCTACGAGCTGGCCCGGGCGGCCGCCGATATCAGCATCGCCGACGTGCTGCGCTGCATCGACGGGCCACTGGCCAGTGTCCGTGACATCGGCCTGGGCGATCTGCCGTACTCGGGGCCCACGGCGGCGCTGACCGATGTGTGGCGGGCGTTGCGGGCCAGCATGCGCTCGGTGCTGGAGGAGACCAGCCTGGCCGACGTGGCCGCCGGGGCCCTGCCCGCTCATGTGACGGAGCTGGCCAGCGATTACCGCAACCAGGAAGCCGCCCGCGGGCACGCGGCGACCTGACGGCCCTGGTGGTCGCTGGGATCAGCGATCGATGCCACGCAGCGACTCGATCGAGATCGCACCGTCTCGCGTGGTCGCGGTGACCGTGGCGGTGGCACGCGACGCCTCGGTGGTCTGCGGCACCCGCACCCTGACCGCGCCGTCACCGGACTGGGCCCGCACCAGGTAGGGGCCCGGGTCCGGCAGCGAGATGTCGATATCCCCGTCGCGGGTGGCGGCCTCGATCTGCGGCGGCACCTCGGCGAAGCGCATCTGCACGTCCCCGTCCCTGGTCTCGGCGATGAACGACTCGGTGACCGAAACGGCCCGGCGAGCGCGCACATCGCTGTCGTTACCGCGTACCTCGATGCGGCGTACCGCGCCGTTCAGCAACACCGCGCCGTCGTCGTTGGTGGCGGTGAGCCGGTCCAGATCGGCGTCCGCGATCAGCAGACCGGTTTGCTGGCGAACCGTGACCGCGAGCCGTCGCCCGAGGTCCGGCGGCACGGTGATGGTGATCTGACCGGGGTCGCCGAAGGACAACATTCCGGGCTGCGCATCGATGCGGATCTGGGTGTCGCCGCCACTGTGGGTGACCGCAAGTTCGTCGCGGTCATCGCGGCGGGTGGTCACCATCCGCAGATCGATCCTGGGCGTGGTGGCCTCCCGGTCGGCGACGATGCGCACGGCGGTCGGCGAGCCCCCGGTGTCGACCGTGAGTGTCCGCATGGTCGGGGGCAGGTTCTGCTGGTCGGTGACCAGTCGCAGCGAGCTGAGGCCCCACGCCGCGGCCGTCAGCAGCGCCACGACGATCGCGACGATCACCGTGGCCGCGATGACCAGTGCCGCGCGCACCGCGGTGCGTCCGCCCGGCGACAACGACGGCGGGCCGGGGGGAGTGAGTGTGGTGGTCATGTGTTCTCTCTCGGGTCGGCGCGGATCAGGATTCGAGGTGACGCAGCACGGCGAGGACCCGCCGGTTCTCGCTGTCGTCGGGGGCCAGCTGCAATTTGGTGAAGATGGAGGCGATGTGCTTCTCGGCGGATCCGACCGATATGTGCAGCGCGGCGGCGATTGCCGAGTTGGTCTTACCCTCGGCCATCAGCTGGAGCACCTCCTGCTCGCGCGGCGTCAGCGCCTCCAGTGTGGCGCGCCGGCGTGAGCGCACCAGGATCTGGGAGACCACCTCGGGGTCGAGGACGGTACCGCCGGCACCGACCAGCCGCACGGCATCCAGAAATGCCGGCACATCGGCGATCCTGTCCTTGAGTAGATAGCCGAAACCTTTTGTGTCCGAGGCGATCAGATCGGCGGCGTAGCGTTCCTCCACGTAGTGGGAGAGCACCAGCACCGGCGAATCGGGGTTCTGCGACCGCAGCAGCGCGGCCGCACGGATACCCTCGTCGGTGAAGGTCGGTGGCATCCTGACGTCGAGGATGGCCAGATCGGGTTTCTGTTCGTTGACGATCCGCAGCAGCTCGGTGGCATCCGGAACACCGGCGACGATCTCGTGCCCGGCGTCGGCGAGGATGCGTTCGATACCGGCCCGCAGCAGTGCGGAGTCCTCGGCGATCACGATGCGCATGGCAGCACCGCCGTCACGATCGTCGGCCCGGTCACCGGGCTGGACACCGAGAAGCTGCCGCGGGCCGCGCGTACCCGTTCGGCCAAGCCGCGCAGCCCCGTTGAATCCTCGTCGGTGTCGATGTGCGCGCCGCCGCGGCCGTCGTCGAACACCGAGACGTGCAGGGTGTTCGTGGATTCGTCGGCGCGCACCGTCACGACAGCTTGGGTGGCGTCGGCGTGTCTGGCCACATTGGTCAACGCCTCGGCGACGACGAAGTACGCGCACGCCTCGACTTCCTCGGGGAGCCGGGCCGGCAGGTGCACATCAAGGGTTGTTGGCACTCCGGAAGTTTCGGTTCGCTGAACCACCGCCGACAAGGCCGCGTCCAGACCGCGATCGGCCAGGATGGTGGGCGCGATACCGCGCACCACGTTGCGCAATTCGGCCAGCGCGCTCATCGCGTCGTCGTGGGCTTCGGAGATCAGCTTGCGTGCGGTGGGCAGATCGTCGTCCAGTTTCGTCTGGGCCAGTCCGATCGTCATGGCCAGCGACACCAGTCGCGGTTGCACGCTGTCATGCAGATCGCGTTCGATGCGGTGCCGCTCGGTCTGGGCCGAGGTGACCGCACCGGCGCGGGCCGCGGACAGTGCGCTCACCTCATGCTGCAAGGCGGCGGTCGGTGACGCCGACAGCAGCCAGCGGTCGATCCGGGCATCGACGGATGGTGCGAAGACCATGATCGCAGCTGCGGCGGCCAGCGCGACGACCGCCAGCACTATGCTCAACGCCGGTGAGAGGAATGTCAGCCCGGCGGCGTCGTCGCTGCGCTGCGCGGCCAGCGCCGCCGCGGGGCCGAGGAACGCGAACGCCGACAACCCCAGCGCCAGACCGGTGACCAGCAGGTCATAGGTCATCCGCAGGTAGTGCTGCCCTACCGCTTTCCAGAACCTGGCGCTGCTGACGTCGAGCCACAATTGGTGTGCCCAGCGCTGAAACCCCGTATGGTGCGACAGCGCGCGCGGGGGCACCGGAATCTGCAGTCCGAACACCGCTTCGCTGCGCACCCGTTCGACGGTCTCGACACCGCGCATCAGGTAGATGAACACCACCGCGGCGAACAGGAACCCGACGATCGAGGGGATCGACGAGATGCCGATGACGAAGATGCCCAGGGGAATCCAGAACCACACGACCCCCAGAAAGGCGCCGGTGATCATCGACGCCGTCGGGACGATGCCGAGGTGGCCGAAGCGTTGCCGGGTTTGCGGCTCCGCCACAACAGGGGCTGGGGCGTCGGACGTGATTGCGACCATGACACCAACCTATGGACTGTCGAGCGCCCGCGACACCGCGTTTCCCCACGAGGTGGGTGGGGGATAACCCCCGGCCGCGCACGTCGGTCCCGGTCAGGCACAGGTGCGCAATCGAGGCGATCGTGATCGCCATGAACTCATCCGAGCACTGTGCGGTCCGTGTGAGAATCGCCGACGTGAAAGTCGGAATGACAATGCCGGTGATGGAACCGGATCTGGACGCGGCGACCCTCAAGGCCTGGGCGCGGGCGATCGACGACGGTCCGTTCTCCTCGCTGTGCTGGGGTGAGCGCATCGCGTTCGACAATCCCGACGCGATGACGCTGCTCGGGGCGCTCGCCGCCTGGACCGATCGGGTGCGGTTGGTGACGACGGTGGTGGTACCGCAGCTGCATGAACCGGTGGCGTTGGCCAAGGCGCTGGCCACCGGTGATGTGCTCAGCGGCGGCCGGCTGACGGTGGGACTGGGCGTCGGTGGCCGCCACGAGGACTACCACGCCGTCGGCGCCGACACCGCCACCCAGACGATGCGCGGGATGGCCGAGCGGGTCGCGGTGATGCAGCGGGTGTGGGCGGGGGAGAAGGTGACCGAGTCGGTGCTGCCGGTGGGGCCACCGCCGCTGCAGCAGGGTGGCCCCGAGCTGCTGGTGGGCACCATCGGACCCAAGACGGTGCGCAGCGCGGCGGGCTGGGCCGCCGGGCTGGCCGGCACCACCCTGGACCTCGACGCCGACAAGCAGAACGATCTGTTCGAGGTGGCCCGCCAGGCGTGGGATGCGGCGGGCAAGCCGAAACCGCATCTGGCGACCTCGTTCTGGTTCGCGATCGGTGAACCGGACGCCGCCCGCGCGCAGGTGCGCCGCCATCTGCTGCGCTATATGAACTGGATCCCCGAGGAGTTCGTCGGCGCCATCGCCCCGACCACCGGATGGTCGGGCAGCCAGGACGAACTACTGGCCGTGCTGCGGCGATTCGAGAGCATCGGCGCCGACGAGGTGCACCTGATCCCCACATCGGATGACATCGGGCAGCTGCACCGCGTCGCCGAGGTGATCAAGGATCTGGGCTAGACCGGCACAATCGCCGGTGCCGGAACGTAACTGATCGTATAGGTGGTGGCGCTGCCGGGTGTGGTGATGACCTGGGTGGCGTCGCCACCGTGTTCCCAACCGTCGAACACGTACTGCTGGCCGTTGATGGTCTGCGGCGAGATCGCCCCGAGGGTGCGGTGGACGCCGACCACGGCCTGCTCGGTGTAGGTGCCGGTATGCGGGATACCGTCGATGGTGTACTTCGCCCCGTCGACGTTCGACCCGAACGTCAGGGTGACCAGGTTCGGGTGGATTTCCTTCTCCACCACGGTTTTCAGACCACTGCTGTCGGTTACCGTCAGGACCACGTTGTAGTAGGTGTTCGACAACTGGTGGAAGTCGACGGGGATGTCGAAGCTCAGATCCGGGCCGGTGATCTCGTTGATGAACGGATGCGTGTGGTCGGCGTGATGGAAAACGACCTTCCAGGAATAGGCGCCGGCCGCAAGCGCTCCGTCCTGCGGATCAGCCCCGGTGGCGCTGAACGAGACGGTCTCACCGGCGTTGTACATGTAGTCCGCGCCGGCGGGGACGTCGAAGTCGGCGACCGGCGGTGTGCTGCCGACCACGATGCGCTGCGTCGTGACGCTTTGTTTGCCCAGCTCGTCGGTGACTGTGAGGCTGACGTTGTAGGCGGTGTAGTTGCCGGTGTTGGTGAACGTCACGGTGTGGGTGGCCGACGTGGACGTCTCACCGTTACCGAAATCCCATGCGTAGGAGAGGGTGTCGTTGTCGGGATCGCTGGAGCCACCGGCGTCGAAGTCGACGGTCAGGCTGTCGCCGGCACCCGATGTCGCCGACGCGTCGATCACCGCGACCGGTGAACGGTTGCCTTCGGATGGCCGGATGACCATCAGTGCGCCGGGGTAGATGTTGAGTTGGTAGATCTCGCCGCCGGGGCCTTGGGTCAGCTTGACCACCGATCCGGCGCCACTGTCGACGGTCCGCTCGCTGATCAGGCTGGTGTACTGGTCATCGAAGGTCAGCTCGCGAATCCAGCCAAGCGAGTAGTCCGCGATCCAGACGGTCTTCTGCCCGGCCACCGGTGTCCCGTCGTCGTAGACCATGACGGCGGTGATCGACCCGTTGCCGAAACCGGTGGCGTGCGGGTAGGCGTAGAGCGGATCGGCGAAGCCGCCGCCCTGCGCACCTTCGGCGGTCGGCCAGCCGTAGTTGGCGCCGGGCTTGATCAGATTGAGTTCTTCCCAGGTGGCTTCACCGACATCACCGGAGAGCACCGCGCCGTTGTCGGGGTCGACACCGAATCGGAACGGGTTGCGAAGGCCCAGCGCGTAGATGCGGTTGGTGTTGGGGTCACCGCCCTCGACGTAGAACGGGTTGTCGGTCACGCCGGACCCGTCGCGGTTGAGGCGCAGGATCTTGCCGTGGATGTTGGTCAGGTCCTGTGAGTTCTCGCTCGGTGAGGTGTTGTTGCCGACCGCCCAGTACAGGTATTGGCCGGTCGGGTCGAATTCGAGCTCGCCGCCGTGGTGGAAGTCGTTGGCGAGCAGCGTCGAGGTCACCAGCACCTGCTCGTCGGAGAGCGTGTCGCCGATGAGGGTGAAGCTTGAAAGCTGGTCGTAGTTCTGGGCGTTGGTGTATGCGACGTAGATCTTCTGATAGCCCGCGGCGTCGCTGTCCCAGTAGTGCGGGTCGACCTCGATGCCGATGAGACCGCGTTCCCCGTTGGCGGTGACCACCGCGAGATTGGCCAGGGTGGTGATCTGACCGGTGTGCATGTCGTAGGACTTGATCGCCCCAGACTTCTCGGTGATGAGTATCCGGTGGATGTGGGTGGCGTCACCGTCGTGGGTGATCAGTTCGAAGTCGGTGGGCTCGTTAAGCCCGGAGATGAGAGTGGTGCGGTCGAACTCGTCGGGTAGCGCGACTCGGCCCTCGCATTCGGCCACGAACGCTCCGATGCGGGCCGAGATGGTGCGCCCGAAGGGCGAGTTACCGATGTCGCCGACCCACTGACGTGCGTTGACGCCGACCTGATGCACCCATTGGCCGAGCAGGGAGCGATTGAACGCGCCTACCGCATAGTCGATTTGGCGGCGCGCCCAGCCCAGCACCGTCCACAGGATGGTGTTCTGCAGCGGGTTGGCCGGTGCGTCGGCGCTGGCCGCGGGTGCCATCAGGCCGCTGAGCAGATCGAGCGCACCGTTGATGATGGCGCATGCACATCCGACGACGAAGCTGCGCGTGCTACGGAAAACCTGATTGGGTGTCGGCAGGTGCAGCGCCGTCCCGATCGCGTTGCCCCAGTCTCCCAACGAGTTCGGTGCAGCAGCGGGTGTGTGTAGCGGGGTGATGGCCGTGGATGCGGCGACCATCGGTGCGCCGAGGTCGCTGCGCCGCGCAGCGAAACCGGTGGTGGTGTCGTCGGCGGTGGACAGAAGGTCGTCGTCGCGGTGGCTGGCACTGCTCGCGGCCGCTGTGAGTGGTCGTTTCGCCGGTGCGTCGTCCGGATCGGACCCGGTGTCGGTATCGGTATCAGTATCAGTGCCGAGTTGGTTCCCGGTGTTGAGTTCGGTGTCGAGCTCGGTGTCGTCGTCTTCGATGGCGGTTTCTCCGGTCCCGCCGTCGAGCAGGTCGGATTCGATCCCGGTGCCGTCGTCCGGATCGGACGGGTCCTCGCCGGTCTCGTCGTCCTTGTCGGTGCCTTCGCCGCCGCCATCTTCGCCGCCATCTTCGTCGCCGTCGTCGTCGCCGACCGTGGTTCCGGTTGCGGTCTGCTCCGCAGCCCCGGCGCCCGACGGCCCCGTGGAGCCGTTAGCGGTCGGCGAACTGCCGGTGTCCGCCGATCGTGTACTGGAACTCGACCCAGGGGTCGGATCCGCCCACGCCACACCCGGTGAGGTGGCCATCGCGCCGGTCACACCCAGCGCCACAGCAAGCGCGCCGACGCGCCCGATGTATCTCGCATACACCGAACCTGTCGCGGCGCCGAGAACCGCCCCTCGCCGCGATATGGGTCTCGGCCCGTCTGCCGGTGTCTGCCGGTGTGTCAGATCCTCACCGGTCAGCGTGGTGCGGGCGGCACCGAACACAGAGATGGCACGGTCACTGGACGCCATGGGACTCCCCCCGGAGCAATCAGAACTGGCCGCCGTAAAGGCGGCGCTGATCACTATGGCATCCGGAAATCGACGATTGGGTTAAATCGAGTAAACAAATGGCGCAATCAGCCAGAAGTCTTTGGGTTGCCAGGTTTGGAATGGCTGCCGGGGTCTGGAAAGTTTGCGAGATGATGCGATTTGTGGATGTTACATCGTTAACTGGATAGGGCGCGGCGTCCGCTCACCAGGCGCCGATTGGCGGGTCGAAGACGAACGATCCGTTCGACTCGAGGTTGAACGGGGCGGCCTTGGACCCGACGATGGCCTTCGTGGAGTCGCGGACGTCGCCCTGGGCGGACACGACGCCGAGATCGGCGTTGCGGGTTTCGCCCAAGCCGCGCGCGTCCCCGTAGTCGGCCACGCGCAGCGA
This sequence comes from Mycobacterium sp. MBM, assembly GCA_021648845.1. Lineage (GTDB taxonomy): Bacteria > Actinomycetota > Actinomycetes > Mycobacteriales > Mycobacteriaceae > Mycobacterium. Next base: position 214,227 of record JAKJHY010000006.1, read on the forward strand.
ATTGTCATCGATCAGCAGCGCCTGGCGGCTGGTGACCTGGGGCGAGGGCGCAACCTCCTCGACATCTGCGCTGGCGACTGCGCTGCCGAGACTCAGAAACGCCGCGGTGACGGCGAACGAGCCGATTCCGAGAGCGGTGATTTTCTTGGTGGCGGTCATCTTGCTGTCCTCTGATCTGGTAGCCCGGTCGGGACTGACTGCTCAGAACGCTAATGTCCGCCCGGGTGAAACGCCGGGTCAGCACGACGATTCCCAACCACTTCACAGGCGGCGGCTGACTAACTGCCAGGAACGGTGTCCTCGCGGTGGCGGCGGTCCCGAATGTCGTCGAGTTGCGCAGGTTTCGCAAACTCGATTCCGGCGCCTGTGAGCGGCGTTACACTTCGCGGCAACTGCTTCCGTCTCGCAGTACCGGCTCAATTGTGTGCCAGGCGAACGGGCACCCGGGAGTGACGATGCACGTGCGGTACGCCAGTCATATCGGTCGGGTCGGTGCCCTGGCCGTCGCACTCGGTATCGGAACCGCTGTTGCCACGCCCGCGGGAGCATGGGCCGCGCCCGACGATCCGACCACGGCGTCATCCTCGGCGGCGGAAGAGCGCGCCGACACCGGGACATCGGCGACCGACCCTGCGCCGACTGCCGGTCCGCGGACCCCGACGAGTGCTCCGCGTTCGGTCGCCGCTGGCATCGGGGACGAGGCACCGGCACCCAAAAAGAAGCAGCGCACCGGTGTGACGCGGGTGCGCACAGCCCCCACGGCCACGACGGCCCGCCGCACCGCCGAACGTCCCCGCCCCGAACCGACGGCCGCGATCGTTGCGCCGCAGGCCCACCCGGCCGTCGACACCCCGGCGACGGTCACTGCTGCGCCACCCCCGATCGCTGCGGCGCCAGCCCCACTCGATACGGCGCCCGCCCCACTCGATACGGTGCCCACCCCGCTCGGCGCCCGCCCGGCGGTGGTCGATCCGGTGCGGGCGGTCGGTGACCTGATCGGAGCGGTGCTGCGGCCAGTGCTGTCCACCGTCCTCGGTGTGCTGCCCGGTGGTACCACGGACTCGCCGCTGGCCTGGGCGTTACTGGCGGCGGCCCGGCGCCAGGTGGGTGCACCCGCAGCGGAGATCGCCGCTGCGCGAATCGTTGCCTCGGCGGTGACGAATGCACCGCCCACGGCCGCAGTCGTCTGGGGCAGGCCGGACGCGACGACGGGCACCGTCATCGGGCGGCTGGTCGCCGCCGATCCCGAGGGCAAAAGGGTCGCGGTGGTCGTGGTGCCGCCGGCTGTTCCGGTCCAGGGCACGGTGTCCTACAACGCCAAGACCGCGACCATCACCTACACGCCCACCACGGCGCAGCGCTTCGCCGCCTCGACCAGCCCCGGTGACGACAGCGTCGCCGTCACCCTTCGGGTGACCGATGCGGTGAACACCGTGGACGTGCCGATCAGCATTCCGGTCAGCCCGTCGCCGTTCTATCAAAGCGCGGCCTACAACGGTGCCGGTGCTCCGAGTGCGGTGGCGGCCACCAATACCCGCGCCTACATCACCGATCGCGACACCGGCACCGTCGCCGTGTACGACACGATCACGAACACCCTGGTCGGCAGCTACCAAGTGGGTGGCGCACCCGACGGCATCGCGGTCAAGCGTGACGGCACCCGGATCTACGTGTCGAGTTCGGCCGGTAACACGGTCACTGTCATCGATACCGCCACCGGCGCAAAGAAGGCCACCATCGCCGTCGGCAATCCCACCGCCATTGCCATCAATCCGGCGGGCAGCGTCCTCTACGTCGCGAACGGTTCCGCAGCGACCGTCACCAAGATAAGCACCTCCACCAACCGGGTCGCGGGCACGGTCAAGCTCGCCCCGGGCGTCACCGCCACCGAGCTCGCCGTGAGCGCCGACGGTAAGCGGATCTACGTCGCCGGCGGCACGAATGCCGGCGGCGGGCAGATCTCCTGGTTCTCGTCCACATCGACCTCGGCGCGGCCACTCGTCGAAACTGACTTCGCACCAACCGGTCTGGCATACAACTCGCTCGCGCAAGACGTCTACGCGGTCGATGCGTCGGGAGGATTGACCGTCTACAACGTGCCGACCAAGGAGGTCGCGACGCTCGAGATCGGGCATCCGCTGTCCGGTATCGCCCTGACCAACGACGGCTCCGCCGCGATGGTCACCACCTCCACCGGGTTGATCGCGGCGCTGAGTACCCGAGATTCCTCCGTGCTCGGGGTCAGCGCCATCGGGGCCGTGGCGGCGCAGCCAGTCCTGGCGATCAGTCCGGACGGCACCCAGATGTTCGTCACCGATCTCGGCAACGGCACGGTGCACGCGCTGTCCCTGGTCCCGCCGAACACCACGCCGTTCTCCAGTGATCCGTACTACGCGCTCGCCAATGCCGCAACGGGCATGGTGTCGGGCAAGATCGGCGTGGTCGACTTCGACGGCGACCCGCTGAGCTACCGGGTCGTCGTCAAGCCCGGCAAGGGCAAACTCGTGCTCAATGCCGACGGCACCTACACCTACACACCCACCGCCACGGCCCGCCATGCCGCGTCGAAGGTGGGCGTGCCCGCTTCGGTGACCACGGACTCCTTCGTCGTGGATGTATCGGACGGGCGCAACGGTGTCCTGCGTCAAAGCATCACCGTGACAATCGTTCCCGCGAACAAAGTGCCGACCGTGACCACGTCGATCGGCGCACCGAGCGCGTCGACGGGCGCGGTGAAGGTGACCGTCAAGACCGCCGACGGCGATAACGACAAGCGGACCTTCACCGTGACGCAGCCGGCCAAGGGCACGGTCCAGGTTACGGCGACCGGTGTATTCACCTACACGCCGACCGCGGCGGCACTGGCCGCCGCGCGGGCACCCGGCACCGAATATGACGCCAAGCGCGACACCTTCACGGTGACCGTCACCGACGGGCACGGTGGGGTGGTACCGGTGACGGTCAACGTCAAGATCGGCGCGGCCAACGTCAAGCCCACCGCGGCCACCGCGAATGTGACCAGCACCCAACCTCGTTCGGGAGTAGTCAGCGGGTCGGTCGGTGCCGTTGATGCCGACGGCGATGTGCTCAGCTACACCGCCCGCCCCACCAGCAAGGGCACGGTCATTGTCAACACCGACGGTTCGTTCACCTATACGCCCACCGCGGCGGCCCGGCTGGCGGCCTCGAAACCCCGGGCCTACTCGTCCACCAAATACGAGACCATCACCTTCACCGTCAGCGACGGCTTCGGCGGCGTCGTCACCAAGAGCCTCAAGGTGATGATCGCCCCCAACCCGGTGGACAACAGTGCGCCCACCAACGGTGTTGGGACGGTGAGCGATACATCGACAGCCATTGGGACGGTAACCGGTGTCGTCACCGCGACCGACCCGGACGGCGATGCGCTGACCTACCGCCTGAAGGCCGGACCGGCGTTCGGCGCGGTCACGGTGAGCGCCGACGGGCAGTTCAGGTACACCCCGGACGTGGATGCCCGCTACCGCGCGCTGGTGACCGCCGGCGAGGACACCGACAGCTTCGTGGTCGACATCACCGACAGTTTCGGCGGGATCAGCACGGCGACAGTCACTGTCACGATCGCGGCGCCGTCGGCGGCGGCGATCGACCAGCGGGCGACCACGGTGGCCGTCAATACCCAGCAGATGTACTTCTACTCCCAAGCCGATACCGATACGGCGCTGGGACTGCTCAAGGCCGCCGGGGTCGACACCATCCGGATCCTGTTGCCCTGGGCCGGCGCCGAACCCGCCGACGACATCTTCGACTGGACCGCTGTCGATCGGATGGTCGACAGCGCCGCCGCCCACGGCATCAAGGTGCTCGCCACCGTCAACACCACACCGGATTGGGCCGCGGTGCCGGGCCAGCAGATCTACACCGCGGCACCGGCCGACATCGAGGCCTACGGCGACTTCGTGGCCGCGGTGGCGACCCGGTACCAGGGCAAGATCTCCGACTACGAGATCTGGAACGAGCCCAACTATGAGGGCTTCTGGGAGCCTACGCCGGACGCCGCGGCATACACCGCCCTGCTCAAGGTGGCCTACACCGCGATCAAGGCAGCCGATCCGGACGCCACCGTCATCGGCGGATCGGTGGCCGCGGTGGCCGAAGTCCCCGACGGCCCGGCGATCTACCCGGTGACCTACCTGACCCAGATGTACGTCGCGGGTGCGGCCGGATATTTCGACGCGCTGGCCTTCCACCCCTATCAGTACGCGAAGGCGTTCTCGGTGCAAGAGGGTCACGCCGGGGTGCCCTTCACCCAGGCCCAACAGCTGTACGACGTGATGGTCCGCAACGGTGACGGGCACAAGAAGATCTGGGCCACCGAGTACGGCCAGCCGGCCTCCGAAGGCGGAGAGGCCGTCCAGGCCGCCTTCGTCGGTGACTTCCTGCGGGCTTGGCGCAGCCTGGAGTTCGCCGGGCCGGCGTTCATCCACACGGTGGCCGACTATCCGCACCCGCTGCCCGACCAGGCCTCGATGGGTCTGTTCCGCGAGGACTGGACCCCCAAACCGGTGGTGACGGTGGTCGTCGAGGTGATCGCGGAGAACCAGGCGATCAACGCGGCGGATGCCGATTCGGTCTAGGCGGCTAGGCTGAGGGCATGGCTGAGTCGATATCCGCGAAGAAGAATGCCGCCGCGGTCGCGAATTTCCTTGCCGCTCAGTTGTATACGCGTGACGAGGTCTTCGGCGATCTGGGCGTGGTGCCCGCTGCGGCCGGTGCCTACGGGTGGTGGTTCCGCGAGATCCCGGGCGGAATCGACATCGCCGGGTGTGAACAACGTGACGGCTGGACACTGCTGTACGTCGGGATCAGCCCGGGCCCGCCGCGCGCCGACGGCAAGCCACGCGCCCCGCAGGATCTGCGCAAACGCATCCGCTATCACTTTGGTGCGGGCAATGCCGGGGCGGACGGATCGACATTGCGCAAATCCCTCGGGGTGCTGCTCGGCGAACAACTCGGCTTCGCGCTGCGCCGGATCGGCTCGGGCAAGCGGCAGACCTTCGCCGGCGGCGAGGCCGTCTTGACTCAGTGGATGGCCGAGAACGCCGCGGTGTCCTGGGTGCTTCATCCCGAGCCGTGGTTCTTGGAGCCCAAGCTGATCAATGCGCTGGTGCTACCGCTGAACTTCCAGGACAACGACCGCAACGCCTTCGCCCCGGAACTCAAGAGGTTGCGCAAGGACGCCGGGGTGAAGGCCGGCAAGCTGCGCGTGCTCGCGGAGTGGTCATGACCAGGTGGCGGATTGCTTCCCGGTCGGTGCTGACATCGCTGGTTCTCGCCGCGACGGTGATCGTCGCTCCGGCCGCGTGGGCCGAACCCGTCCCCGTCGTCGAGCCCACCGTGTTGGCGGCGGTACCGCACGATCCCGGCGCCTACAGCGAAGGGCTGGAATTCGACGGTCCGGCGTTGTACGAGGCCACCGGGGAGGTGGGCAAATCGGAACTGCGCCAGGTCGATCCGGTGACAGGTGCGGTGATCCGATCGGTGCCGTTGCCCAATGACTATTTCGGTGAAGGTATCGCCGTTGTGGGCGAGAGCATCTGGCAGTTGACCTATCGCGACGGTGTGGCGATCGAATGGGACAAGGCGTCGTTCACCCCGCGCCGGGAGGTGCCGGTGGCCGGCCAGGGCTGGGGCCTGTGCCACGACGGCGCCAGGTTCATCGCCAGCGACGGCAGCGACCGCCTACGGTTCTTCGACCCGTCGTTCGCCGAGACCGGCAGTATCGCAGTGACCCGCGACGGTCAGCCGCAGGCCGGGCTCAACGAACTCGCCTGTGTCGACGGGCAGGTGTGGGCGGCGGCGTGGCCGAACGACACGTTCGTCCGCATCGACCCCGGCGCCGGTGTGGTGAACCTGGTGGCCGATGTCTCCAACCTCTGGCCCGCGGCGCAACGCAATCCGCGCCAGGTGGTCAGCGGCATCGCGCATATCGCCGGGTCGGAGTACCTGATCAGCGGCAAGGAATGGCCGCAGAGCTACCGGGTGACGTTGCCGTAGATCAGCTGCTCGCTGGTCTCCCACAAATCGCGCGCCACGTCCGTGTCATAGGACTGCGCCGAGGACCGGATGGGCTTGGCCCCTTCGAAGTACTCGCCGGTGATCCCCTCGAACCGCGGGTCGGTGGCCAGCGCGGCCAGCCGGGAGCCCGAGGTCGCCAGCGAGTTCACATTGGGCAGCACGCGCAGTAGCGGAGAAACCGTGCGCCACACCATCTTTTGCAGCGGAGTGTAGTCGCGCGACAGGCTCGATGCCGGCATCAGCCCCGGGTCGAACGCAGTCACGGTGATGCCCGCGCCGCCGTGGCCGAGTCGTCGATCGAGTTCGTAGGTGTAGAGGACATTGCACAGTTTCGAGGTGGTGTAGCGACGGCGACCGTCGACCGGTTCGTCCGGCTGTGGATGCGCCAGCTCCTCGGCGGTGGTGTAGCGCGGATGTGGCATACCGGTGAACTTCTTGGGATCGTGAGTTCCGCTGGCCACCATCACGATCCGGGCGGGCGCGACCAGTTGCTCGCGCAGGCCCTCGATGAGCGCGAAATGCCCGAGGTGGTTGACCCCGAAGGTGATCTCCACCCCGTCGGTGGTCAGCTGGAGCCCAGAGACGACCTGTAAGCCCGCGTTGCACACCACGGCCTGCAGCGCGGGCAGGCCCGCCACGGCAAAGGCGGTGGTGAAGGCCTGCACCGAAGCCAACGAGCCCAAGTCGCAGGCCAGTACCGTGCAGCGGTCGGGGGCGCCCAGGTCGGCAACGGCGGCCTGGCCCCGGGCCACGTCGCGGACGGCGAGCACGATGTGCCAGGAGTCGTCGCGTGCCAGGATCGCGCGGGCGCATTCCAGGCCGAGGCCGGTATTGGCTCCGGTGATGATCACCGATCGGGTATTCATTGTTCCTCCAATAGGATTGGGATGAGGGACTGGATGGTTTGCACCAACCGGACGTACATCCGGTCGACGTCGGTGCTGTCCGGTTCGAGGTGGTCGGCGAAGAAGATGCCGTCCGACATCGCGGTGGCGACGGCGGCGAGTTCGGCGACGACGCGCTCGGCCCTGTCGGGGGCGAGGTCGTCGGGCAGCAGCGGCCGGATCACGCCGGCGAATCCGGCGATCGCGGTGTCGCGGACCCGGCGGACGGCGGCGGCCACCGCGGGATCGTCACTGCGCTCCAGCGACAGCATGTACACCAGCCGGAAGAAATCCGGGTTGGCCACCATGAGTTTCGCAGCGGCGGCGCGTTGGGTCTCGATATCAGGACTGCTGCGGGGAAGCTGCGCGAAGTAGCGCTCGGCGCCGCGCTCCATCACGGCCGCGAGCACGCCCTCCTTTGAGCCGAAGTGCCAGTAGATCGAACTCGCGGGCAGGCCGGTCTCCCGGCGGATGTGGCTGATCGAGGTCGCCGCGTAGCCCTGGGTGGCCATCAGCCGTTCGGTCGCGTCCAGGATCAGCTCACGGGAGTCCTCGCCCTGGCGTTGTCGTTGCGTCGGCGGCATCCGGATTCCTGTCTGTAAGGATCGTTACAGACAGAGTAGCGTGCGTAGGCCTCGGTGTCACGGTGGGCGTCGCGCGGCCTACCCAGCCTGCGACAACCTGCACAGACGCCGCACCGCGGCGAGGCCGGCCGGGTGCCGGGCCAATGCCGCGTCACGGCCTCGGGCCTGGCCCGGCGCGTCACCGAGCGCAGCACGAGAGCCACGATGATGGCGTCGTCGGCGTATCCCAGCTCGGGATGACGTCGAGGATCAGATCGAAAGGCGGAGCCAGATAGGCCAGCAACAAGGCCAGGCGGACGCGCACGCCGCGGCTGATACCCGGATCTGCGGCCAGCCGCTTGAGCAACCGCAGGATGTCGGGGAGTAGCCGCACGGCATCGCGCAGCCCGATGTCATCCGGCTTCGCCGACCACAGGAATGCGGCGACAATCAACCAGAGCGCCAGGAGACCCAACAGGAGACCTAAATCGGCGCCGACGGCGGCCGGCGCCCAGTCTGACCACACGGGTCCAGTCTGGGGCTTGCCGCAGCTGCGCAACGTGGTGCCCCCGGCAGGACTCGAAGTGCTGTGCAGCACAGGACCGTTTAGCGACCTGACCAGCGACACCCGCCGGACTTCGTGCTCGCGTCGAGCTCAAGCCCAAACGCGGCCGGTCGCGCTGCTATGTCGGTGTGGGCGCCGGTCGTCGCGTTGCGTACTGATCTATCCAGCCGCGCTGAGATATGCGTGTCGGCATTGACCGCCAGGGGGTAGGCGGGCCGCGCCGCTGACGCAGGGCGCGGAACCGGCAGAACCCACTGATCAGCGGCGACCCCTTCGGTCAATCCACAATCGAGACTCGCTCCACAGGCCTGGCGCATTCTCGTGCAGATTTGTGGGAATCTGTCCTGGTGGCGCGCGAAGTTGTCGATATGTCCTCATCCGAGATCGTCGCCAAAGCTCAAACCTTCCCCCGACTGCGCTACATGGGGTCGAAGTACCGCCTGTTGCCGCACCTAGAACGCGTCTTCGCCGAGATCGGCGGCGAAACCGCCGTCGATGCGTTCTCCGGTTCTGGAGTCGTGTCCTACCTGCTCAAAGTGCAGGGATTCGCGGTCACATCGAATGACTTTCTGAACTTCCCTGCTGTGATCGCGTCGGCGACCGTGCAGAATTCAAGCGTTCGGCTCGATACCGAACTGATCGACCAGATCTGCGGACCGCCCGCCGACGACCGCGACTTCATACAGACGAAGTTCGACGGACTCTATTTCACGCCCGAAGATCGCAAATTTCTCGATTCGGCGTGGTCGCATATCGACACGCTGACGGGACATCGGCGAGATCTCGCCATCTCCGCTCTAGTGCTTTCGGCTGCGCGCAGGCAGCCGCGCGGAGTGTTCACGTTTACGGATGGAACCAAGTATGCGGACGGTCGCCGCGACTTGCAGTTGTCGTTGCGCGAACACTTCCGCGAGCGCGCCGCCGACTACAACGCGACGGTGTTCAGCAATGGCAAGCGCAGCCGCGCGCGTCGGGGCGAAGTGTTCGACATCGCCGAAACGGCGCCGGATTTGGTTTATCTCGATCCGCCGTATGCGCCTCCGAGTGACGACAACGACTACATCAAGCGCTATCACTTTCTCGAAGGTCTCAGCGTCTATTGGCGTGGTGTCAACATTATGGAAAACACCAAGACTAAGAAGCTCGAAAAGCGCTTCACGCCGTTTGCCTACAAGCGCACCATCGAAGATGCGCTGCTGCGGTCGTTCGAGCATTTCGAAGATGCGGGCGCAATAGTACTGTCGTACTCATCGAACGCGATCCCCGATACGACGCGAATCCTCGATCTTCTCGGCAAGGTCAAACAGTCGGTTCAGGTGGTCGCGATCGACCACAAGTACAGCTTCGGGACACACGTCGCTGCGGCGCGCCGAGACGTGAGCGAGTATTTGTTTATCGGGCGGGACTAGTGAGCGAAGCCGTTCCATTCGAGGACTATTTGGCGTCGTTGGGACGGCTGACCGCGATTGTCGATCCGACTGCATCCACGCCGGAGGCTGAACACATCCGCGAGGCGGTCGAGAGCCTTGCGGATCTGGGCAAGATAGACGCGGCCTCGCTAGTCGCTTGGACCGAGCAGAATGCGCGTTCGGTGCACGTCCTGGGTTTGATTGTTGGACTGGGGCAAGAGAAACTAAAGGCAGCGCTAACAACTGAGTTTGGAACGGCGGGCTTTATCACACTTGCACGCAACCGCCCGGCTGATTTGATCACAATGCTCGACGAGCAATTCGACCTGTTGCGGTTGTTGCGTGTGCAGACGGATCGTGAGTACGGATTGGCCGATGTTTTGATAGCTCGCGCAGGTCCAAAGTTGACCGCATTCGGCGGTCAGGCGTCTGGACGCAAGATCGAAGACGAGATTTCAGCAATCGCAGAAGATCTCGGCTTGCAACACGCGGAACGCTCTCGGTTCACGGGTCGCAACGGTCGCACCGCGCCCGCCGATCTCATAGTCCCCGACGCGGACAGCGCCCTGATTGTCGTCGCGGCAAAGGGATTCGACTCGACTGGTAGCAAGCTAACCGACGCGGTCCGCGAGATCGAAGAGATGGCCGAAGTCCGGTTGCCGAGACAGTACGTGTTTGCCGTGATCGACGGCATTGGCTGGCATCGTCGAAAGGCTGATCTGAAGAAAATTCACAATCTGTGGGTCAGCGAACAAATCGACGGGATGTACACACTCGCGAGTCTCGATCAATTTCGGGCTGACCTTGAGGCCGCCGCACACCGGGCGAAGCTGATTTAGGTCTCGGACAGTCAGAGCACCTTGGTGAGAATCGGCAATCGCAGACCGATCCCCATCGTTGCGGGCGGGCTGTTCGTCGCCGCCCACGCGCGCGCCAGATCGAGAAACGCCGTCTTGCCGATCGTCCGGGCGATCCGCACTTCGTGTGCGATCATCACCGCCGTCGCAAACCGAATCATGTTGCGCGCCACGATGGCTGAAGTGTGTTCGTCGTCCGGCCCTTCGGTGAACATCCGCGCTTCTTCGTAGTTGGCCTTGATCCGTAGTCGGTAGAGGTAGTCCAGCCACCCGTACGCGCGGATGTTCTGTTCGCACGCGGCTTTCTCCGCGGGCGACAACTGCGCGGTCTTGAAGTTCGGCATCGTCTTCGGCGGCTTGCCCTTCGCCAGACGGGCGTTCTCGGTGGCCTGCCAATCTTTCCGCTTCTGCTTGACCTTCCGGTCGCGAGCTTCGGCCAGTTTGGCGTTGACGGCGTCCTGGCGGGTGGTCCGCAGCGCCAGCGCGGCGATGTCCCAGCAATTGGTCGAATCGCATGCAGTCCACCCGTGAAGGCTGACGTCGATGTCGCGACCTGGCCCGTGTAGGTAAGCCTGTGGATCGCGGTTGGACACCGCACCCGCCTTGGCGGCGAAGGAGAACGGCGCGACACCGGATTTGCGGTTCGACCAGAAGGTGATGGCCTGATCTTGAGTCTTCGGGTGGCTGGCGGGTCGCGGCTGGCCTCTGGCGACCACCAACGCCTGCACCGAGGAATAGCCGACGTAGTACAACTGGACGCAACCCCACGAATTCGAGATCCGCATCATTTCGTCTTCACTGGCGAACCGTGTACTCATTGCCAGCAGCAGTTCGGTTCCCCACGCGCGGTTGAGGCAGCCCACCAGTTCGTCGGCGTCGAACTGACGCAGACCGCCGGAATTCGGCAACGCCGCCATCACGTCATTGGCGATGTTCTCCAAGACCTGGTGTCCCTTGCCAGGGAAGTAAGGGAAACCGGCCAGAGATCCGAACGCACACAGGTAGTTGTCATGCGACCGGAAACTGGCCGTCAAATCGGCGTTGGGCGAAACCACGGGGCGATCATATTGACGTCGCCCGATGAAACTGCGACGGCGCGCGGATGCCCGACAACGACCAGACCCGCAAGCGGTCCGGTCATCGCACGCCAGCTAACAAAATCGCGCTACCCGCGGAGGTATCGATGGTTCAATCATCGTCGAGACTCGCGGGGGAGGCGGTCGGATCGATCTATCACCGCTGGTGGGCGGTGTTCTTGACATGGTGCCCCCGGCAGGATTCGAATTTGCCGCTGTTTGCTCTCTCCGCACAGCCTGTACCAGCCAAAATATGGCGTTTAACTGCTGCGATGATCAGAGTACAGTTGGACAGCAACGGACACAAGATGCCATGAAATCGCACGCAGATGGCACTACAGATAGCACGAAAGAGGGCCGCAGGTTTGGTAGGAAAGCCGGGGCGCAGGGGGTGGGGGTTTCTTCGCCAGCTTCCGAGTGGACGCTGGCAGGCAAGCTACATCGGGCCAGATCTGCAGCGGCACAGGGCACCTCAAACCTTCGGCGCGAAGATGGACGGCGAGGGCTGGCTGGCCAGAGAGCGGCGCAAGATCGACCTCGACGCTTGGGAACCGCCGGCCAAGGCGGTGGCCGAGGCGCAGGCGAAGGCCGTGACAGTCGAAGAGTTCGCGCGGATCTGGATTGATCAGCGACCCCTCAAGCCTCGTACCACCTCGATGTACAACGACCTGCTCAGGCTTCATATTGGCCCCGTTCTCGGCAAGATCCCGGTTAAGAATCTGACCGCCGAGGCGGTGCGCGCGTGGTTCGCGTCGTTGGGTACCGAACACCCCCGCAGGAATGCGCAGGCCTATTCGCTCTTGCACGCGATCGCCAAGACGGCGGTCTTTGATGGCCTCCTGGCGGCGAATCCATGCCAGATCTCGGGGGCAATGAATCCATCGCGCAAGCGGGAGCCGACCATCCTGGACGTCCCCGAGGTGGCGGCGCTGGCCGATGCTATCCGTCCCGAGCGGCTCAAGACGTTGGTGCTGGTGTCCGCATGGTGCGCCACCCGTTGGTCCGAGGTCTCAGAGCTTCGCCGGAAGGACGTATCGGCCGACTGCTCCATCATCACGATTAGCCGCAGCGTCACCCGGCGAGATGGCCTGTACCGCGTGGACACCCCGAAATCCGGCAAGGGCCGCACGGTGGTGGTCCCGCCCCACATCCGGGATGACCTGAAACACCACCTGGCCCACAACGTGGGGGAGTCGCCCGAGGCGCTGCTATATCCCGCGGCAGGCGGTGGGCATATGAATGACCGCGTGTTCTCCCGTGAATACTTCGCGAAGGCACTGAAAGCCATTGGGCGAGAAGGTGTTCGCGTACACGACCTACGACACTTCGCGGGTACGCAGACGGCCCGCGTGGGGAACCTCGTTGAGACCATGGGGAGGCTGGGGCACAGCACTGTGAAAGCGTCCCTCACCTATCAGCAAATCGTCTCCGGCCGTGACCATGAGATCGCCGCGGCGCTGTCCTCATTGGCGACCGCAAAGCCTGCAGCCGAGGACTAACGCGAGACGCGTTGCCATGTCTCACTATTGAGACAAATTGGTTGGGGGGTGCCCCTTTCGAAAACTCGCCCCAGGGTGGGAACGTGGTTTCAGCGTCACAATCGGCGCATCGAACCATAGGAGTCCACTACATGGCAGTTCCGAAACTCGTCACGCTCGAACAAGCGGCTGGCGAACTCGCTGTATCCCCGCGATCTGTTCGCCGCTACCTGGCCAGCGGCCTTTTGGTCGGCGTTCGGGTCGGCCCGAGGTTGATCCGCATAACACGAGAATCGCTAGACCGCATGCTGACCCCGGTGGGCAGCGCAGCTTGATCGAGACCAACGTCTTGGACCCCCGGGACGACCCCGACGCCGCTATCTACGCCGAGCCGCTTGACCGCCATGTCGGTATCGAATACCTCCCCGACGCGCCCGGGCCCGAGGATGGCCCCGACGACTATGTCGGCCCGCGCGCGCACTGCAACATTCTTCACATCAATCCGACACGCCCAGTGGTACAACACGCCGTAGACATATAACGATTGCATAACGAATCATTAAATTGACTCCAAACCTCAACATTGAGTGAGGTTGTGCGAAATGCCATCTGCACAGGTCAAGGGCATTTAAGCCCACTTCAGGCCGTTTCGCGCTGACGATAGTGGGAAAAGGTTCTTTTCGCGATGTTCCGGGATGTTATCGGGACAGGCCGACCAGGCCTCGCGGAATACAAGCGAATGTCCTGATCACCCTCCCTTTTGCTTGTGGCGACGAAATCGACTTTCCGCCGCATGTAAGTAGAGGGACCAAAAACTTTCCGAACCGCCACTGTGCGGTTTTTACGTATGGACATCGTCCCGAAAGGAGACAACACAATGACGGTTTTGGCCGAGTTCTACCTCAACGGCGACTCGAAAGAGGCGACCCGCGCACGTCAGGCGAAGTATCGCCGCCGGCAACGTCTGAGCATGGCGCTCTTGCATGCGGCCGAGGCTCGCGGGCTCAGTGGTGCCGAGGCTATCGCAGCGCTGCAGCACATCGACTACGCGGCACTGCGGGAATGCGTCGCACAAGGATTCAAGCCGGCACCGGATTATGACCCGACAACGCTCGAATTCCGCAGCGCCGAGTAGCCAACACCTATGGCGTACAAACGGCCAACCACGGTTAAGTTGCTCGGCGACCGGCCGAAGCATCACACCCGTATACCGCACGGGCTAATCCGAGACACAGAGGTCTCGGCGAACGGGTTCCGTGTTGCCGCATTCCTGTTGTCCCTCGGCGACGGATGGAAGGGTGTCAGCCAGCGCGACATCGCAGCGGCTACGGGCATGGGCCGGGACGCCGTAGGCGGCGGGATAAAGAACCTGATCGCTACCGGCTGGCTCGTGCACAACCAGTACCGCAACGAGTCTGGCCACGTCTACAAGCACGAGTACGTAATGAACCGCTCGCACCGTATGGCGGGAAAACCGGACCATACGACCGACGAGGCCGACCAGGGCACGGCCGATCCCATATGGTCCGGAAACCCGCAATCATATGGTCCGGAAACCCGGCCATCTTTAAAAGAAATAGAAAACGAGGCTCCCGTAGGAGAGCCATCGTCTGGCTTGTTGGGTGGAGAGTCCGCAACGAATGAGTGGTCCAGCGGGCAGGGTATCGCTGGCTCCGGATCGGCATTCGCCGACCGGGAGATGGTTGATGAGCCCATGGCGCCTGGTGGGCACGTGGTCGGCGTAGACCAAGGTTCCGCCGTTATTAGCGAAGCTAACGATTACGGGTGGACTGCGGCCGACGAGGCCGCCTACCGCGCCGCGGTGAACGCCGACGACCGACCCGGCCCCGACCTCCCAGAGTCCGAGGGCTGGCTTACCGATGCGCCAGAGGAACCGGGGTTAGTCGACCTCGGGCCATGGTGACCGAATGAACCAAAAGGGGAACAACAGAATTGACTGAGATCCAAGTGCCCGCGGCCCGCGTCGGCAACCCGTATGTGCTGACCCGCGATGACCGCGGCCTGGTACGCCTGCGCCGACAAACCGTCAGCGGCGGCAGCGTCACCATCGTGTTTGGGCCAGCCGATGTCATCAACGTGGCCAACGCGATGGTCGACATTCTGGAGGCCCAACAGTGACCGCCGCCACTCGCACACCCAGGCGCCCCGATGACCTTCCACGCAAACGTCACATCACGGCCGAGGTCGACGCCCGGGTTGGCCAGCCCTACGTCCTGGAGCACCGATGCGGGCCGTTCGGCCGCGTGGTGCGCTTGGCCCGCGTGCAGCGCAACGGATCGGTGGCCAGCATCATGTTCGCCCCCGAGGATGCGCGCGCGGTTGCCGCCGCGCTCATGTCGGCCGCCGACCAATTGGAGACAGAATGACCGCCGCCTTGATCATCTTGGACGGCCATGCCGTCACCCTGACCGACGACGGCAGCGGCCTGGCTGGCCATGTCGATATCGACGGCGTACGTCACCGAGTCTTCGCGACCATCACACCGACCGTGCGAACCGTCTCGCCGGCAAAGTGGCGTGCCGCCTCTTAACTGAAACCTCCCGCGCGAGTTCCTCAAAGTCATTCTCGCTCGGGGTTACGCCGACTCGGGACAGTCGGCGTACAGGCACCGGGTTGTAGCGGGCGGCTCCCGCTCCCCGGTGCCCACAATCTGCGGGCGGCGCAAGGGCGTTCATTCGATCAGCTTCCGTCCTATGAGGTCCCGCACACCGGTGCTACGGAGTAGTGCCCCCGAAACCCGGTGAAGACCCCGCGTAGCGCGCCGAGCGTGGGGTCACCAACTTCTAGAGCGCGAAATCTAGCGCCCCGCACTCATCTACCCCACCCACACTCCAATCACCGCCCCACGGCTCCGTGAGGGCGGTGTTTGGCATGCTCCGAAAGGGGGACCAGTTGGCGAAGACTCCGACAGTCGGCGTTGGCCTCAACCTCAAGATCGACGACAAGGCTCTAGCCGCATCTGGCAAAGAGGTTGCCACCACCGCCGGCAAGATCGCCGACCGCGCTGCCGACAACTTTCAGAACACATTCCACCAGCGCGCCGGCCTGGACCCCACGAAGCTGGCAAACCCCGCTCAGTTCGGACAGCACGGCCAGAAGGTCGGAAAGTCGATGGGCGACTCTGCCGCCAATGCCATGCGCCGCGGTGATTGGGCCGGATCAGCAAAGGATGCCGGCCGAACCTTTGAGCTGAACTTCGAGAAGGTCGCGAAGCCGAAGGTCACCGTCGACACCTCGGCGATGCAGCGCGAGGGCGGTTCGGCCGGCGACAGCTTCGCCGGTGGCTTCGCTTCATCCGCCGGCCTGGCCAAGTTGGCGGGCCGCGGTGGTCCCATCGCTGGCGCGATCATCGCCGGCGTGGCCGCCGCCGTGAAGGTGGTCGGCCCGATGGTGCAGGACGCCATGAAGGTCGATGCCGATATCGCGATGAGCCAAGCGCGCGGCGGTATGTCGAACTCGCAGATAGCCGAGATCCGCAAGGCCGCAACCGGGGCGTGGGGTAACAACTCCGGTGCCTCGATTGAAGACAACGTCAACGCCGCGGTCTCTGCTATGCAGTCAGGCTTGGGCACCGATCAATCGACCATCGAAAGCCTCAACACGGTGTCCTCGATCCTCGGCGAGGAGATCCCGGCGGCTGCCCGCAGCGCCGGCCAGTTGATCCGAACAGGATTGGCGGCCAACGCAAAAGAGGCATTCGACATTCTGGTCAGCGGTCAGCAGAACGGGTTGAACGTCTCCCAGGACTGGCTCGACACCATCGACGAGTACGCGACGCAGTTCCGCGCGCTCGGCCTGTCCGGTGCCGACGCCATCGGCCTGCTGTCGCAGATGACCAAGGCCGGCGCGCGCAACACCGACGTGGCTGCAGATGCCCTGAAAGAGCTGGCTATTCGTGCGCAGGATGGTTCGGATGCCACGCGCAACGCCTTTAGCACGATGGGCCTTAACGCGGCTGAGATGGCCGGCAAGATCTCGCAGGGTGGCGACGCTGCGCGTACCGCGTTCGACCAGATCCTCGACCGCATCCGCAGTATCGGCGACCCGGTCGTGCAGATGCAGGTGGCCGTGGCACTTCTCGGAACAAAGGCCGAGGATCTCGGCGACGCATTCAAAGCCATTGACCTGACCACCGCGGCCAACTCGATCAAGGACGTAGAGGGCGCCGCCGAGGACGCCGCCGCCACCGCACTGCGCACGTCGCAGAACGAATGGGCGCAGGCCGGCCGTAACATCCAGAAGATCTGGCAGGGCGTCAAAGACAGCCTGCAGATGGGTGATTGGTTCTCCGATATCCCAAGGGCATTCAACGAGTGGATGACCCCACCACAGTTGACCCCCGGCGCCCCTGGTGTGCCCGGTCAGCTCGGCACCGGCCCCGGCCCCGCCATCGCGCCACCACCCGGCCTTGCCGGTGGAAATCCGCTCGATATCTTCGCCCCGCGTGGCGGCAACCCTGCGGCACCTGGTGCGCCTGCCGCACCGACACCCGGCCCAGACCCGGGAATGTGGTGGGGTCCGAACATGGTTCGTCCGCAGGACAACCCGCGATTCGGCTCGCAGTACACCAACGACACAACCCGTGGTGGGTCGTCCACGCCGACCGGGCCGGTGGTGCCGTTCGCTGGTGACCCGATGTCGCTGTTGCAGGGCCTTCCGGTCACCGCATCGTTGTACGGCTCCGCGAGTTCGCTTCTGGAGGCGCAGAACAGGGTACAGCAGGAAACTGCCGAGCTGAATGCACTGATGGCGGACAACACCGCCACGGCCGACCAGATCAACAAGGCAAGAAACGAACTCGGCGACGCTGAGCGCCAGGCGCAGCAAGCCGAGTTGTCCCTGATGGAACAGAAGCGTGCCGCCACTGAGTCGTTCACGAACACCATGTCCGGCGCCGCCGACTCGATTGGTGAGATCGGGGTCGCACTCGACGCGGATCTCGGCATCTCTAAAGGCCTTCCCGGCCTGGCGGATAACCTGGTTCGCTTCATCGGGGCGTTGGCTACGGCACCGCTCAAGGGCTTACTTGCGCCGATTGCAGCGCAAGGCAACGGCGGTTCGGGAATCCTCGGCATGCTCGGAGCTGGCGGCAATTCCTACGCCACGACGGCCACGCAGGGCTACGCCACGCCCCCATTGTCGGGAATGCCGTACGGCCTCCCCGGTGGCACCGACACGGGCGGTTACGGTTCCAGCGGCCAGGTGTTCCCGCCGTGGGTGCACGCGATGGAACAGGCGTTTGGAGTGAAGGCCAGCACCTACGCCGGCCATCAGGAGGACAACCGGCAGGAGGCCGGCTACGCCCCCAACCCAAACGGACAGAACCGCGGTATCGACTGGGTCGGTTCCGTCGCCAACATGCAGAGCCTGGCCGACTACCTCGCCACCATTCCGAATGCGATGGAACAGGTGATTTGGCAAAACCCAAACACGGGCGCAGCCACCGAGATAGCCGGCGGCAGGCCGCAGCCGGGATACTTCAGCGGCGACCTCGGGGCACATCAGAACCACGTTCACACGCGGCAGTCCCAGGGTGTACCCGTCCCCGGCGGCAATGCCATTCCGAACTTGGTCGGCGCCGCCGGCCTGCCTGGTGGCCCGCTCGCGAACGGCATGCCGCAAGGTTTCCCGACATCAAGCGTTCCGCAGGTGGCGCCGACGAGCTTCACCCCGAGCTACGCACCGACCACGCCATCGCAGGCTGCACAGCCCAACTGGCAGTCCAACGGCAGCGGCATCGGTGTCGGCGGCGGTCTGCTCGGCATGGCGATGAGCGCCGCCTCAAGCGGTATCGGGATGGCCGGCAATGCGTTTGCACCCGGCGCCGGCTCTGCCGCCTCGGCTGCCGCCCAGATGGGCATGCAGTTACTTGACAGGACCGTGAGCTACGGCGGTGAGGTCGCGGCATCGTTGGCCGAGGGACTGATGAGCACGTTCTCGGTAAGCGATCCTGATGGCGGCGGCAACAGCAGCCAGTCGTCCTGGCTAACCCGCATCATCGGCGGCCTCGCGAGCGCGCGACCCGCCGGCAACGTGACCGCCGGCAAGGCCGACCAAGGCTCGAAGGTCGATCCGAACGCCCAGCAGAACCAGCGGCCACAGGGCCAGCAGCAGGGCCAGCCGAACGGCGGCGTTCATATCGGGACCTTTGTGCAAGCGGAGAACCGCAACAGCACGCAGGTCATCAACGATCTCGCCAGCGCCGCCTACAACGCTCAGATCAACCCGGGCGGCTAATTCCGAAGGGCCGGAACTTCAAACGAGGTTCCGGCCCTTCGCCCGTCCCCGAAAGGATGCAATGGCGAAGCAAGACAAAGAATTCGCAAAAGCAATGCGTGAGGCTTTGGCCGCAAACGAAGACCTACGCGCCAACCTCTGCGGCATCGCCGACGACGTGCGCGACGCCGCGAAAACAGTCGCCGTAGCGTCATTTGCCGACCCCACAGGCACATTCGAGTCGAGTATCGAAGTCCGGCGCACCCGGTACAAGAAACTGGGCAAGTCCACTCGGGTGGCCCGCATCGTCTCCACCGACGACCCAGCCAAGGTGGCAACCATCATCCATGGCCGCGGCGCAGACGAAGAACACGGGGCAACACCGGCGTTCGACATCTGGAATCGCACCGCGGCGATCTTCAACTCACCGGTGGACGAGTAATGCGGCCCAAGACATTCTGCCTGGACTGTGGCGTGTTGTGCACCGGTAGCCGGTGTCATGCGTGCTACCGCAAACGTCGCAACGCCGGGTATGACTCGCGCGAATACCGCGCCCTCGGCCGGCCATCTGGACCGTGCCAAATGCGCATCCTGTGCAACGGTGCGCCCGCCAACACGTGGGAGCACCGAATCCCACTGTCCCGCGGCGGTACCCACCATCCAACCAACATGCTGCCCGCGTGCGGGCGGTGCAATAGCAGCAAGAGGAATCGATAATGCGCGGCGCAATGATAGGGGCCATCGCCTCATCGGCCATACCGGCTCCGAGCGTGACCCCGGTGGAGTTCCTGGCCTCGTTCGCGCCACTGACAGCCACCAACAACTTCAACATGGGCTTGACCGCAAGTGGTGCCCTGGACCTATCCGCCTACACCGCAGACGATTTAGCGCTGGTGGTCGCTCTGAACTGGTACGCCAACGGTGGTGGCCCCATCACCTACTCGTGCAGCTTCGAAGGTGCTCCGCTCGACATGATGGTCGGCATGGACCGCTCCGGTGGTGCGAACTGGGGGTGCCAGCTATGGGTCCTCCCAGCCCCGGCGGCCACCGGCACGCTGTCTGCTACCGCCACCGGCACCGCGAACACCGGGCGCAACCTGTGGGTATCGGCATCCCTGTTCGCCAATGTCGGCGGGTGGGAGGCCGGCACCACCGCCACCATCGCGTCGGGTGTCGCTCACAGCATCGCCCTCGGTGCTGGTGAGTACGCGGTCAACGCCATGGCCGCCGGCCAGGCGATGAGCAACTACAGCCAGACGCGGCGCCAGTACAGCACGATAGGCAACCTCCGCGGGGCATGTGGTGATGCGACGGGTGAAGGCACGCTGAGCTTTTCGTGCACCGGCGGCAACTACAACTCGGCACTGGCTCGCCTGCTGCCCGCATAGCAAACACACTCGCTGAGCAGGTCATGCATTGCGATGCATGTTCATGCAATCCGACTGCCGTGGCTGCTTGGCCATATCCGCAGGTCAGCCCCACTTACCCCGGGTGCGCAGCATAGCCGCAGGTCAGAGGCTCAAAAGTTCGCAACCTGTTGTGCCTGTTCGACTCGGCTCCGTTCTGTTCACCTTCGATGAACGCGCATCGGATGCATGAATATGCATTTTGACCTGCGCTAACGCTCCCACTCATCCAATCTGGCTAACTGCAAACCCGCAGGTCGCCGTGTAAACGAAAGTCGGTTTTGATGCATGGCCCACGTCGGCAATGCGCGGGTCAAGTTCGAGGATCTCACCGATCCACCTTGGTACCGCTGGAATAGAACCTGGCAGGGCCGGGATATGAACGACCCGGCCGAGCGGTGTATCAGGTTCATCGAAACGTACTGCCGCAGCCCGAAGGGCACTAACCACGGCAAGCCAATGAAGTTGGCCGAGTTTCAGAAAGCCTGGATACGGTCAGCCCTGGCGCCGGGCATCCGCGAGGCCGTCCTGTCCGCTCCGCGCGGGCAGGGCAAGTCAACGTTGTTGGCAGCCATGGCGCTGTGGGCACTGTTTGACAGGTGCCCCTCGGGCCAGCCAATCGTGTTGATCTGCGCGAAGACAATCCAGCGCGCCATAGATGCGATCTATGGCGTCGCTTGCCTGATGGTCAAGGCCGAACCCGAGATGTCCAGGCGCTCCATCGTGCGTACGGGCGCCCAGAATGCGCGGATCGAAGTCGGCTACTCGGATGGCGAATGCAAGCCAATCGCTAACGACGAGGACACGTTGCAGGGCTTGGACTTCTCGATGTTCATTCTCGACGAGGCGTCGATTCAGTCCTACGAGGTGTGGAGTGCCGCGTCAGGTGCCACCGGCAAGCGCGACCGCTCGGTAGTGGTCGGCATCTCCACACCGTGCCCCAGTACGGAGGACTCGGCCCTGTGGGAGCTAAAGAAGATCTGGGACGAGGGCCGCGCGCCTGCCTCGTATACCTACACGGAGTATTCGGCGTCGGATGACTGCGACATCAATGATGAGGCGGAGTGGCGCCAAGCCAATCCGGCAATCGATGAGGGTTATCTCGACATCGAGGCACTCCGTGGCGACGCGAAGACGAAAACCGAGAGCTGGTTTCGGATCTACCGCCTTGGCCAGTGGGCACAGGGCGTTGACTGCTGGCTCGGCCCCGACGGCCGCAAGGTGTGGCGCGACCTCAAGACCGACAGCCAACTGGCCCCCGGCGCCGACACCTATGTGGGTGTGGACGTTGGCATCATCCGTGACTGCACCGCTGTCGTGGTCGGTCAGTGGATCGGCGAGACCCTGCACACCACCGCCAAGATCTGGGTACCACGCAATGACGGTGGAGTGTTCGACCAAACCGACGTCATGAAGTACCTGCGCGAGCTGTGTGACGAGTACAACGTCATCGAGATTGCCTACGATCCCCGTCAATTCGAGTTGCCGGCAACCGACTTGGCTGATGAAGGCTTGCCGATGGTGGTGTTTCACCAGAGTGCTGAGCGAATGTACCCGGCGTGCGGTGACCTCTACGAGGCCATCAAGCGTCAAGAAATATCTCACGATGGCGCAGCAGATTACGAGCGGCACATCCTCAACGCAATGCCGAAGTGGGCGGATGACGCATTCAGGCTTTCCAAGTCCAAGAGTCGCGGCCACATAGACGCGGCTATCGCCCTGGCGCTCTGCCATGCCCGGGCTAGCCACCCCGCACCCAAAAAGGCACCCGCCTTTGTCCTTTAGGAGATACCTATTTGAGCTGGCTTGATTGGTTCCGCGTACCGGAACCCTACGAACCACCCACCGAAGAGCGATC
The DNA here is from genome assembly GCA_021648845.1 of Mycobacterium sp. MBM. Lineage (GTDB taxonomy): Bacteria > Actinomycetota > Actinomycetes > Mycobacteriales > Mycobacteriaceae > Mycobacterium. The sequence goes on from JAKJHY010000006.1 coordinate 236,617, forward strand.
GATCAGCATTGCCGATCCGGCCGCCTTCGCCCTGTTCGGTGGTTCGCCCACCTTGGCCGGCCCCACGGTCAACGAAACCTCGGCGCTGGGACTATCGGCGGTCTACCGGTCGGTGGCGCTCATCGCCGGCACCATCGCCACCCTGCCGCTGCGCACCTTGCAGGACGGCCCAGACGGCACGAGATCGCGCGTTCCGTCCTGGTTGGACTCACCTGGTGGGCCTACCGGCCCGACCCCGTACGAGTGGACAGAGAGCGTTCTGGCCCACCTGCTGCTGCACGGCAATGCGTACTGCGCACTGATCTTTGGCGGTGCCGGCCAGGTGCTCGGACTGCAGCCGATCCACCCGTCGGCGGTGTCGGTAGAGCAACTGAAAGACGGCACAAAGTTCTACCGGGTGAGCCTGAACGACGGCAAGACACAAGTCTTTGATGACCGTTCGATGGTCCACATTCCGGCGCTGTCCACCGATGGGGTAAGAGGTTTGTCGCCGTTGACCCTGGCACGCCAGAGCTTCGCCACGTCCATCGCCGGGGAACGCTCCGCGGCGCGCCTGTTCAAGGACGGCGCACTGATGTCGGCTATCGCCACAGTGGATGAGCAGATGGACGAAGAGACCGCCAAGACGATCAAAGAGGGTCTAGACCGCAAGGCTGCCGGTGAGCAGAACGCCGGCCAAATCGCCCTGATTAACCGCAAGGTGAACATTCACCCATGGTCGGTGTCACCGGTTGACGCTCAATGGCTGGAGTCGCGAGCGTTCCAGATCGAAGAGGTGGCCCGTTGGTACGGGGTACCGCCCCATCTGTTGGCGCAGACGGAAAAGCAGACCAGTTGGGGCACTGGCGTTTCGGAGCAGAACCGCGGCCTGGCCCGCTACAACCTGGAGTTGTGGACCACGCGGATTCAACAGCGTTTGTCACGACTGCTCCCGGCTGACCGTAAGGCGGAATTCGACTACACCGCGTTCGTCCAACCCGACCCCGAGACCGAAATCCGGCTGCTGCTGGAGCAGGTGAAGGGCGGTCTGCTGACCGTCAACGAGGCGCGACGCGTCCGCAATCTCCCACCCATCGACGGTGGAGACGCCATGCGGTCGGAGACACCCACACCAGAATTGGAGGCGTCCGTAGATGAGTGACATTCAGCTTCGGTCCGCCGAACTGCGCACCGAGATGGCGGGCGACAAGCTCACGGGCTACGCCTCGGTGTTCGGCCAGTACGCGGACTTCGGTTCGTTCCTGGAAACCCTGGCCCCCACGGCTTTCAATGCCGTATTGGCCGACCCTGCCACCGATGTGCGCTCCTACTACCAGCATGACAGCGCAAGGCTTTTGGGCCGGCAGGGCTCTGGAACGCTCCGCCTCGGCACCGATACCGCCGGTCTGCATTTCGAGCTGGACATTCCAGACACCACCGACGGGCGCGACCTTCGCGAACTGGTATCCCGCGGTGACATCACCGGCATGAGCTTCGGTTTCATGGCCGGCCAAGAGGAATGGGGCCATACCCCCGACGGGCGCGAACTGCGGACACACACCAGCGTGGCCCGCCTCATCGAAGTAAGCCCCGTTTCCCGGCCCGCCTATATCGGCACATCGGTCCAACTGCGGTCCCTCGCAGACATCACCACCCCGGCGGATGACCTCCGCTCCCAACTCATCCGTGCACGTGCGCGGGTAAATCTTCCGAAAGGTTCCTAATTTGAAGACTATTGAACAGATCGTTGCCGAACAGCGCGCCATCGTGGACGCGGCCGAGGGTCGCCTACTCAGCGACGAAGAGCGGTCCGCCTATGAGGGCCTGGAAGCCGAACTGAATGCCACCCGACAGACCGAGGAGATCCGGGCACGCCAGGCCGCCTACGAGGCGCCCAACGCCTCGCTGCAGGCCGCGGTGCACGTTGCCCCGGCCAAGGCTGACGACACCGAGATGCGGGCATTCTCCGACTACCTGCGCACCGGTAAGGCTAACTCGGATCTGGAGACCCGCGCGCAGACCGTGGGCAGCGCGGCCGGCGGTGGCTACTCCGTTCCAGCACCGATGCTCAACCGCATCGAGACCCGACTGAAGGCGTTCGGCGGCCTGGCCAACGAGGTCGAAACGCTGGACACCGATTCGGGTGAGACCTACAGGTTCCCGAACAATGACGACACCGCCAACAAGGCTGTCATCGTCGGCGAGAACACCGCGCCGGCCTCGGGCGGTGCTGACCTCACTCTCGGTCAGGTGACCGTCGGTGCCTACACCTGGACCACCTCGGGCACCGGTCAGGAACCGATTGCCGTGACGTTCCAGTTGCTTCAGGATTCCAACCTGGATATCGCCAGCTACGTGGCAGATCGCATCGCGGAGCGCTTCGCCCGCGGGCAGGCCGATTTCTGGGTCAACGGCACCGGCACCAACCAGCCCAAGGGCATCACCACCGGCACCACTACGTCGACGTTCACCGCGGCCACCATCGACAAGGATGAACTGATTGCCGCGCTGCACGACGTCGATCCCGCCTATCGGGCGAGTGCGGTGTGGGTGTTCAACGATGCGACCCTGGAGGCGATTCGCAAGCTGGAGGACAGCACCGGTCGCCCGCTGTGGACCCCGGCCGCGTCTGCGGGCCTGGAGGGCTCCATCGGCGGCACCCTGCTCGGGCATCGCGTGGTCATCGACCAGAGTTTCGCCACCTACACCGATGGCGGCACCAACAAATGGGGTGTCTTCGGCGACGTGCGCACCGGCTACCTGATTCGTCGGGTCCGCGGTATGCGTCTCATCGTGGATGAGGTCACCGGCAAGAACGAGGGTCGCGTCGAGTACGCCGCCCACGTGCGCGCTGACGGCACCGTGAAGCAGCCGCACGCCTACACGGTCCTGCAGAACGCGGCCTAATCGTGGGATGGCAGCCTAGCTACGCGACCGCTGCCGAACTGGCTAGCCGGCTCGGCGTCCCTGATACGGACGCCGAGTTGGCCATGGCCACAGAGGCAGCCAGCCGCGCAATCGACAGGTACGCCGGCCGACAGTTCGGCCTGCTGTCCAGCAGTGAGTTCCGTTGGTACACAGCCGAATGGTTCCATGACCGCTGGATAGTCGAGATCGATGACTTGATGACCGAAGCGTCGCTGACAGTCGAGGTCGACAACGATCAGGACGGCACCACCGAGGGCGCGATTACCGCCTACCGGCTGAATCCGGTGAACAACGCCGCCATCGGCCGGCCATGGACTCGCATCGAGGTTCTGCCGGCGTCCGCGGTGAAACCCAACGGGGTACGGCACGGCGTGCGAATCGGTGCCCGGTGGGGTTGGACGAACGTCCCGCAGCCGATCAAGCTCGCCACTCTGATTCAGGCCGCGCGGCTCTACAGCCGGCGCGCCAACATCAGCGGCCCGTTGTCGTCCGAGCGCGTCGATGATGTGAGCTACACCTACGGCGGCGCCGCTACCGAGTTGGATTCCGACGTAGTTGGGATGGTCGATCCGTTCCGTAAGCCGCCGTGGGCGGCGGTGTGAGGTCATTCGGTGGGGATGTTTTGACGTTCGTCAGCATCACCGAGGACCTGAATGACCGCGACCGCCTCAATAAGCCGGCCTTGTTGCGTACCGAGACCGACGTCCCCGGGTGCCGGTTCCGGCCCTTGCCGGCCAGCGAGACCGCCAAGGACGGCGCCCAGGTCGTCAGAGACCAGTGGAAGGCGACCTGCCCGCCACTGCCCGCGGTGCTCGCTGCGAAGGCCCGCGATGAGGTCAAAGTGGACGGGGTGACGCTGCAGATCGTCGGGGGACCGCGGGTGTTTGACGATCTGGCCGGCCGGCCCTACAAGGTCACCGTCATCTGCGAACGGGTGGCGGGCTAGGTCGGCCGTTTTCGCAGGGTTGGGGCTGGCGTAAGATGGACGCCGACCGGGGCGCTCGGTCGTAAAGGATTTGCGCCAGCCGGCAACAGCTATAGGTTGCCCGACCGGTTACCCGCTTCCGGCCGTCCGTCTGAACCACGGCACCAAAAAGCGCTGGACGCTGGACAGCAGAACACCCCCGGCGGATGACGGCCGGGGGTGTTCCTGTGTGGCAGCGATTTAGTCTTGTGTAGGCGAGTCGCCTAGTTCGACGACCCGGATGTCCGTGTTCTTTAGGTCGTGTCGGCGCACGCGAATGTTCACGTCGCCGATCAATAGTCTGAGCAATTCCAGTCCGTCGACCCCGTGGAGCTTGATGTGCACCGCGTCTATCTCGGCGAGGTCGTGGAAGTCCCCGCCTTCGGGTACTTCTGATCGGGGCACGGCAATGGCGGTCGCAATTCCCTTGCGTTCGGTGTCGGGAACCGAGGGGTTGAAGCTGGCCACCTCGACCCCGATGATTAGCCACTCATCTATGTCGACTCCCGCGTAGTCGTACAGGGCCTTGCCCGCGCTCGTCTTGAACTCGGAGACCAATGTGCCGGACCAGGACGGGTGCGACCGCTCCGCGTACTCGGTCCAAAGGTACGGCGGCGTGCCGCTCATGAAAGAACCCCCATCACTGACGACGCTGACGTCAGGAACCATACCGAGCAGACATCGGCCGCAAGCAGCATCGCGAACATCGCCCTCACTGGTCGGCCATCCGCTCGGCCTCGGCCACCGCAGCGGCCAGGGACTCCGCGAGCATCCGCGCCGACGCAAGCGGCAGATCCTCGGGAACGGCGCCAACCGCCACCCAACGGCTCGCTCGCCCGTCTACGAACTGCACGCCGCGGATCTCGACGGGGATATCGAGGGCGTGGCGGGCAACGATGCTGTAGCCCTCGATATCGCCGGCCACCGGCACGCGCCACGTACTGCCGGTGAAGGTTCGGACGTCGCCGGTCCAGTCCGTCACGGTGACGGCATCGGGGGGAGTGGGAACGGTCATTTGCTGTGTCTCCTGCTCGCTCAGTTGATGTGTGAGCGGAGAAGCTGGCACCGGCCGATTCGACATTGCACGGGGATTGCACGGCGGCTATGATTTGGTACATAACCGCTGGTCAACGTGGTGCCCCCGGCAGGATTCGAACCTGCGGCCTTCTGCTCCGGAGGCAGACGCTCTATCCCCTGAGCTACGGGGGCGCAATCAGTGATGCTGCGCCGTTGGGCGTGCACAGCCTAACGCATCTTCAACCGGTAATGGATTCGGGACCTGGGTACCCCGCACCATAGGATGGTCCCTCGTGACACCTGCCGACCTGGCTGCCCTGCTCAAGGCCACCGCCGCCGCGGTCCTGGCCGAGCACAGCCTCGATACCAGCGCCCTGCCCGAGACGATCACCGTCGAACGCCCGCGCAACCCTGAGCACGGCGATTACGCCACCAACGTGGCGCTGCAGCTCGGTAGGAAGGTCGGCGTCAACCCGCGCGAGCTGGCCGGCTGGTTGGCCGCCGCCCTGGCCGACGCCGACGGTATCGCCGCCGCCGAGATCGCCGGGCCCGGGTTCGTCAACCTGCGCATCGAGGCGTCCGCGCAGGGTGTCGTCGTCACCAACGTACTGGCCGCGGCGAGCGACTACGGTCACAGCGCCGATCTGGCTGACCAGAACATCAACCTCGAATTCGTCTCGGCGAACCCGACCGGTCCCATCCACATCGGCGGCACCCGCTGGGCCGCCGTCGGTGACGCGCTCGGCCGGCTGCTGAGCACCCAGGGCGCCCGGGTCACCCGGGAGTACTACTTCAACGACCACGGCGCCCAGATCGACCGGTTCGCCCGCTCGTTGGTCGCCGCCGCCAAGGGGGAGCCCGCACCCGAGGACGGCTACGCCGGGACGTACATCAACGACATCGCCGCCGCGATCGTGGCGCAGGCACCCGATGCGCTGAGCCTGCCCGCCGACCAGCAGCAGGAGACGTTCCGCGCCATCGGTGTGGACCTGATGTTCACCCACATCAAATCCTCGTTGCACGAATTCGGCACCGATTTCGACGTGTACACCCACGAAGACTCGATGCACACCTCCGGCCGGGTCGACCAGGCCATCGCCCGGCTGCGCGACAACGGCGCCATCTACGAGAAGGACGGCGCAACATGGTTGCGCACCACCGAATTCGGTGACGACAAGGACCGGGTGGTCATCAAGAGCGACGGTAACCCGGCCTATGTCGCCGGCGACCTGGCCTACTACCTGGACAAGCGCGAGCGCGGATTCACGCTGTGCATCTACATGCTGGGCGCCGACCATCACGGTTACATCGCCCGGCTCAAGGCCGCTGCCGCGGCCCTGGGCGACGATCCGGCCACCGTCGAGGTCCTCATCGGGCAGATGGTCAACCTGGTCCGTGATGGCCAGCCGGTGCGGATGAGCAAGCGCGCCGGCACCGTCATCACCCTCGACGACCTGGTGGACGCGATCGGCGTCGACGCCGCCCGCTACGTGCTGATCCGGTCCTCGGTGAACAGCCCGATCGATATCGACCTCGCGTTGTGGTCATCGGCGTCCAACGAGAACCCGGTCTACTACGTGCAATATGCGCACGCGCGGCTGTCCGCACTGGCACGCAACGCCGGCGAACTCGGGCTCAGCGCCGACACCGCGCACCTGGACCTGTTGACCCACGACCGCGAGGCCACCCTGATGAGGACCCTCGGCGAGTTCGGCCGGATCCTCAAAACCGCAGCCTCGCTTCGGGAACCGCATCGCGTATGCCGATACCTGGAAGACCTGGCGGGGGATTACCACCGGTTCTACGACTCCTGTCGGGTGCTGCCCCAGGGCGACGAGACGCCCGGCGACCTGAACGCCGCACGGCTGGCGCTGTGCGAGGCCACCCGTCAGGTCATCGCCAACGGTCTGACGATTCTCGGCGTCAGCGCGCCGGAGCGGATGTGAGCGCGCAGTCCGGCACCACAGTGCCACCCAAACCGCGTACCGCGGACGACATCATGCTGCTCGCCCCGAACGTCTGGCCACACAATCTCCACCGCGGAACCGACGGCGTGGTGTCGGTGGCCGGGGTGTCGGTGACCGATCTGGCCGCACGCTTCGGCACCCCGCTGTTCGTCATCGATGAGGACGATTTCCGGGGGCGCTGCCGCGAGATCGCCTCGGCGTTCGGCGGCGGCGAACACGTGCATTACGCATCCAAGGCGTTCCTGTGCACCGAGATCGCCCGCTGGGTGCACCAGGAGGGTCTCTCGCTGGACGTGGCGACCGGCGGGGAGCTCGCGGTCGCGTTGCACGCCGACTTCCCGCCCGCGCGAATCACCGTGCACGGCAACAACAAATCCGTCGACGAGCTCACCGCTGCGGTGCGCGCCGGCGTCGGGCATATCGTCGTCGACTCCGAGATCGAAATCGAGCGCCTGGAGGCCGTCGCGGGTGCCGCGGGTGTCGTGCAGGACGTGCTGGTGCGGGTGACCCCGGGCGTCGAGGCCCACACCCACGAGTTCATCTCCACCGCCCATGAGGATCAGAAGTTCGGGCTGTCATTGGCCAGCGGCGCCGCGATGGAAGCGGTCCGCCGGGTCTTCGCCACCGACAACCTGCGCCTGGTCGGCCTGCACTGCCACGTCGGCTCGCAGATCTTCGACGTGTCCGGCTTCGAGATCGCCGCGCGCCGCCTGCTCGGCCTGCTCAGCGATGTCGTCGCCGAGTTCGGTGTCGAGAAAACCGCGCAGATGGACATCCTCGATCTCGGTGGCGGCCTGGGCATCTCGTACCTGCCGCATGACGACCCACCGCCGATGAAGGAACTGGCAGACAAGCTCACGGCCATCGTGAAGCACGAGTCGGCCGCGGTCGGACTGCCCACCCCGACGCTGGTCGTCGAGCCCGGCCGCGCCATCGCCGGGCCGGGCACCATTACCCTCTACGAGGTCGGCACGGTCAAGGACGTGGCGATCTCGGCTGATGCGCAGCGGCGCTATGTCAGCGTCGACGGCGGGATGAGCGACAACATCCGCCCGGCGCTCTACGAGGCCGAATACGACGCCCGGCTGGTATCTCGGGTGAGCGAGGCTCCCGCTGTGCTCGCCCGCATCGTCGGAAAGCACTGCGAGAGCGGCGACATCATCGTGCGCGACACTTGGGTGTCCGAGGACCTGGCGCCGGGCGACCTGCTGGCCGTGGCCGCCACCGGCGCGTACTGCTATTCGATGTCGAGCCGGTACAACATGGTGCGGCGCCCGGCCGTGGTCGCGGTGAAGGACGGAAGCGCGCGGTTGATCCTGCGCCGGGAAACCGTCGATGATCTTCTGAGCTTGGAGGTTGGTTATGAGTGAAAAGGCGATCGGCGTAGCGGTTCTGGGCCTCGGCAACGTCGGCACCGAGGTGGTGCGCATCATCGAGGACAGTGCCGCGGACCTGGAGGCGCGTATCGGTGCCCCGCTGGAGTTGCGTGGTGTGGGGGTGCGCCGGGTCGCCAAGGATCGTGGCGTCCCGGTCGGGCTGCTCACCGACGATATCGATGCGCTGGTGTCGCGTGACGATGTCGACATCGTGGTGGAACTGATGGGGCCGGTGGAGCCCGCCCGCAAGGCCATCATGGCCGCCCTGGAGCAGGGCAAGTCGGTGGTCACCGCCAACAAGGCGTTGATGGCCCAGTCCACCGGGGAACTCGCCCAGGCCGCCGAAAAGGCGCGTGCCGACCTGTATTTCGAAGCGGCCGTGGCCGGCGCGATCCCGGTGATCCGTCCGCTGACCCAGTCGCTGGCAGGTGACACGGTGCTGCGGGTGGCCGGCATCGTCAACGGCACCACCAATTACATCCTGTCGGCGATGAACGACACCGGCGCCTCCTACGAGGATGCACTGGCCGATGCCAGTGCCCTGGGTTACGCCGAGGCCGACCCGACCGCCGATGTCGAGGGGTACGACGCCGCGGCCAAGGCGGCCATTCTCGCCTCCATCGCATTCCACACCCGGGTCACCGCCGACGACGTCTACCGTGAGGGCATCACCAAGGTCAGTGCCGCCGACTTCGAATCGGCCAAGGCCCTCGGTTGCAATATCAAACTGCTGGCCATCTGCGAGCGGCTCACCAGCGGCAAAGGCAAGCAACGGGTTTCGGCCCGGGTCTACCCGGCGCTGGTGCCGATGGACCATCCGCTGGCCTCGGTGAACGGCGCGTTCAACGCGGTGGTCGTGGAGGCCGAGGCGGCCGGTCGGTTGATGTTCTACGGTCAGGGTGCCGGCGGCGCGCCCACCGCCTCGGCGGTGATGGGTGACCTCGTGATGGCGGCCCGCAACCGCGTGCAGGGCGGCCGGGGGCCGCGCGAGTCCAAGTACGCCAAGCTGCCGATCGCACCCATCGGTGCCATCCCGACGCGCTACTACGTCAACATGAACGTTAAGGACCGCCCCGGCGTCCTGTCCGCTGTGGCTGCGGAATTCAGCAACCATGAGGTCAGCATCGCCGAGGTTCGCCAGGAGGGTATGACCGACGACGAGGGCGAACTGTGCGGCGCCCGCATCGTCGTGGTCACCCACCAGGCCACCGATGCCGCCCTGTCCGAGACGGTCAAGGCGCTGGCCGAACTCGACGTCGTGCAGAACATCAACAGCGTGCTTCGGATGGAAGGGGCAACCTCATGAGTGCAGCACCGGTGCACCGGGCGTGGCCGGGACTGATCGGCGCCTACCGGGACCGTCTGCCGGTCGAGGACCATTGGACCCCGATCACGCTGCTGGAGGGCGGGACTCCGCTGATCCACGCCAAGCGTTTGTCCGAGCAGACCGGCTGCACGGTCCATCTCAAGGTGGAAGGCCTCAATCCCACCGGTTCGTTCAAGGACCGGGGCATGACGATGGCCGTCACCGATGCGATCGCCCGCGGCCAGCAGGCCGTGCTGTGCGCATCCACCGGCAACACCTCGGCATCGGCGGCCGCCTACGCGGCTCGCGCCGGAATCACCTGTGCGGTGCTGATCCCGCAGGGCAAGATCGCGATGGGCAAGCTGGCCCAGGCGGTCATGCACGGCGCCAAAATCATTCAGGTCGAAGGTAACTTCGACGACTGCCTGGAGCTCGCCCGCAAGCTGACCGCGGACTACCCGACCATCGCACTGGTCAACTCGGTGAACCCGGTGCGCATCGAGGGGCAGAAGACCGCCGCCTTCGAGATCATCGACGTGCTGGGCACCGCGCCTGACGTGCATTCGCTGCCGGTCGGCAACGCCGGGAACATCACCGCCTACTGGCGCGGCTATCGCGAATATCACCGCGACGGGCTGTCCGACCGGCTGCCCCGCATGCTGGGCACCCAGGCCGCGGGCGCCGCGCCGCTGGTCAGCGGGCATCCCGTGACCAACCCGGAGACCATCGCCACCGCGATCCGGATCGGCTCGCCGGCGTCGTGGGATTCGGCGGTGGAAGCGCAACAGCAGTCCGAGGGCCGTTTCCTGGCCGCCACCGACGACGAGATCCTGGCGGCATACCGACTGGTGGCCGCGGCGGAGGGTGTGTTCGTCGAACCGGCGTCGGCGGCGAGCATCGCCGGTCTGCTCAAATCGATCGAAGACGGTTGGGTCAAGCCCGGATCGACCGTGGTGTGCACCGTCACCGGTAACGGACTGAAGGACCCGGACACTGCGCTCAAGGGCATGCCCGAAGTCACCCCGATCCCGGTCGATCCCGCCGCAGTCGTGGCGAAGCTCGGTCTGGGCTGACGGTCGGATCTCTGGTGACCAAGACTCTGCCTGCCGGGCTGCGCGCCAAGGCTGTCGTCGCGGCGTCCAGCGCCAACCTTGGGCCGGGTTTCGACAGCCTCGGGTTGGCGCTCAGTCTCTATGACCAAATCATCGTCGAGACAACCGATTCCGGTTTGTTGATCGATGTCGAAGGTGAGGGTGCGGGTCAGGTCCCGTTGACCGCAGAGCATCTGGTGGTGCGGGCAATCGAGTGCGGCCTGCGTGCCGTCGGATTGCGGGCTGGCGGCTTGAAGGTGCAGTGCCGCAACGCGATACCGCATTCGCGAGGACTCGGATCTTCTGCCGCTGCCGCTGTCGGCGGATTGGCGGTAGTCAATGGTTTTGCCGTGCAAAGTGATTCGGATGAATTGACGCTCGCCCAGCTGGTGCAGTTGTCGTCGGAGTTCGAGGGCCACCCCGATAATGCGGCGGCAGCCGTGCTCGGCGGTGCGGTGGTGTCCTGGACAGCCGACGGCAGCGACCCGCCGCGCTACGGCGCGGCGCATCTGCAGCTGCATCCGGACATTCGGCTGTTCCCGGCGATCCCGCAGACCCGGTCCTCGACGGCGGCGACGAGGGGGTTGTTACCCGAACAGATCAGTCACACCGACGCGCGGTTCAATCTGGCGCGCTCGGCGATGCTGGTGGTGGCGCTCACCCAGCGGCCCGATCTGCTTTTGGAGGCCACCGGTGACCGGTTGCATCAGGCTCAGCGTGCGCCCGCGATGCCCGCCTCCGCGGAATATCTTTCGATGCTGCGGCGTTCCGGGATTGCAGCGGTGCTTTCCGGTGCCGGGCCAGCGGTGATAGCCCTGACCAACGGGACAGATCTGCCGGCCGAGGTGCTCGAATACGGCGTCGCGAATGGTTTCACGGTGACCGAGATGTCGGTCGGCGACGGGGTCCGCTGGACTGCGGAGACTCCAGCCCGAGCGTTGTCGGGGTAACACGCGAATGGGTGGGGCTCCTTGCTTCCAGCTCAGATGCGGGTTATTCTCGCTTCCGTCCAGCAATCGCAGCGGTTCTACCTGCGCCGACACTAGGACGACTACCCAATCTTTCGTTTCACTCGTGGACTGATGGTTCGCCGCACGCCGGTGGGCCCTGGCGATCACCGACGCTTCGGCGCAGGTGACGCCGCGGAAGAACACGCGTTCAGCTCTTCGGCTGAGTGCAGACGACCTTCGGGGAACCCCTCGCCCACATGAGAAATGCGAGGGAAAGAAAGGAAATCCGTGACTGATACGGACCTGTTCACAGCGAGCGACAGCGGCGCGGCCGCCGCAGATTCCGCCGCCGTGGACTCAGGCAAGGCCGCGCGAAGCGCACGCGGCGGGCGTTCCGGCTCGCTGACCTCGATGCTGCTTCCTGACCTGCGCGCCCTTGCCAGTGAAGTGGGTGTCAAGGGCACCTCGGGCATGCGTAAGGGCGACCTGATCGCCGCCATCAAGGAGCGCCGAGGCGAGACCAACGGCGCACCTGCCGCGACCGCCGCGCCGGCGGCTGCCGAGGCGGCCCCGCAGGCCGCGCAGGCCCCGGCGGTGCCGGGCGATGCCGGTGACGCGCCTGCCCAGGGCAATCCGCAGCGCCGCGAGCGCCGCGGTGCCGCGCGTCAGTCGGGTGCGCCCGAGAGCCAGAAGGTGCAGGAAAACCCCGGCGCCAAGGCCGAGGCCGAGGGTTCGCAGGACGACGTGGCGCGGCCCGAGAAATCGGAGAAGTCCGAGAAGTCCGAGAACAGCGCCAACCCCGAGAGCAACGCCGGCAACCGCGACAACCGCGAGAACCGCCAGCCCAAGAACTCCGAGGGCAACGACCAGCACAGCGGTGGTGGCCAGCAGAACCGCAACAGCGGCGGCGGCAACACCGCCAACAACGCGAACAATTCCAACAACAGCGATGACGAGGACGGCCGTCAGGGCCGTCGCGGCCGGCGCTTCCGCGACCGCAGGCGCCGCGGCGAGCGCGGCGACGGCGGCGGCAACAGCGGCGGTGACCGAGATCGCGACACCGAACTGCGCGAGGATGACGTCGTCCAGCCGGTGGCCGGCATCCTCGACGTGCTCGACAACTACGCCTTCGTGCGCACGTCCGGCTATCTGGCCGGCCCCAACGACGTGTACGTGTCGATGAACATGGTGCGCAAGAACGGCCTGCGCCGCGGTGACGCGGTGACCGGTGCCGTGCGGGTGGCCCGCGAGGGTGAAGGTGGCGGCGGTGGCAACAATCCACGCCAGAAGTTCAACCCGCTGGTCCGCCTGGACACCGTGAACGGCGGCCCGGTCGAAAATGCCAAGAACCGGCCGGAATTCCAGAAGCTGACCCCCCTGTACCCGAACCAGCGGTTGCGTCTGGAGACCACGCCGGAGCGTCTCACCACGCGCGTGATCGACCTGATCATGCCGATCGGTAAGGGTCAGCGCGCGCTGATCGTGTCACCGCCCAAGGCGGGCAAGACCACGATCATGCAGGACATCGCCAACGCGATCACCAAGAACAATCCGGAATGCCACCTGATGGTCGTGCTCGTCGACGAGCGTCCGGAAGAGGTCACCGATATGCAGCGTTCGGTGGTCGGCGAGGTCATCGCCTCGACGTTCGATCGGCCGCCCTCAGACCACACCCAGGCCGCCGAGCTGGCCATCGAACGGGCCAAACGCCTGGTCGAGCAGGGCAAGGACGTGGTCGTCCTGCTCGACTCGATCACCCGCCTGGGTCGCGCCTACAACAATGCGTCGCCGGCATCGGGGCGCATCCTGTCCGGCGGTGTCGATTCCACCGCGCTCTATCCGCCCAAGCGGTTCCTGGGTGCGGCGCGCAACATCGAGCACGGTGGTTCGCTGACCATCATCGCCACCGCGATGGTCGAGACCGGCTCCACCGGTGACACGGTGATCTTCGAGGAGTTCAAGGGCACCGGTAACGCCGAGCTCAAGCTGGACCGCAAGATCGCCGAGCGGCGCGTGTTCCCGGCCGTGGACGTGAACCCCTCCGGCACGCGTAAGGATGAGCTGTTGCTCGGCGCCGACGAGTTCGCCGTCGTCCACAAGCTGCGTCGCGTGCTGAGCGGGCTGGACAGCCACCAGGCCATCGATCTGTTGATGAGCCAGCTGCGCAAGACCAAGACCAATTACGAGTTCCTGGTGCAGGTCTCCAAGACCTCACCCGGCGGCGGCGTGGACAACGACTGACCTGCGATTTCGGCGCGGTTTCGTACGCTCGGCGTACGTTTCCGCGCCGAAATCGCTTAGCGGGTGGGATCGGTGCGCAGGGCCGGGAGCAGGTAACGCCGGACGTGGGTGCGAAGTTGGCCGGCATCGCTGGGATCCAGCGTGTCGCCCGGCACCGTCGCCAACGAGATCACCACGCGGGCAACCCATTCCGATGCCTCGTCGATGACGATATCGGGGTGGATCTCGCCGATGTCGCGTGCGGCGACCAGGTATCGGGACCAGAATGCGGCGAGGTCGGGCACCAAGCCCTGCACGCCGGCGCCGGCGCAGGCGGCGAACTCCTCGGGCTCGTCGACACGCAATTTCATCAACAGCGCGCCCGGATCGTCATAGGCGGTCCGGCCGTGCTGGATGCCCGCGACGATCTGCTCGTCGAGCCCGTGCACCCGCTCGAGGACGGCGTGGGCCTGCGACCAGTACGCCTCGTTGAGCCGCACGATCGCGGCGCCGAGCAGGGTGACCTTGTCCGGGAAGTGCCGGTAGAGCCACCCCCGGGACACCCCGGCCGTTTCGGCCACCTCGGAGACGGTGGTCGCGCGGATGCCCTTGGCGTGCAGGCACACCTCTGCGGCGTCGATCAGACGATCGCGGACGGTGGCCGTGCTGGTCGGCACTCGCGACTCCTCATCGTTCGGATCTGCGCGATTAGCAGACGTGTTGCTGCATTCTGCCAACAGCCCCGGCGATGCGGTGGGGCAGGTCACGGATGGTAGACAGTTCTTCAAGACTGTTCACTCAGGGAGGTGCCTCGGCATGGCAGACACACTGCAACAACTGCTGCGCGCCCGCGCCGACGGTGACACCGTCGCCGTCAAGTACGGCGATGCCACCTGGACCTGGCGCGACCACATCGCCGAGGCCAGCCGGGCGGCGGCCGCGCTGATCGCGCTCGCCGACCCGCAGCGACCGCTGCACGTGGCGGCGCTGCTGGGCAACACCCCGGACATGCTGACCGCGCTGGCCGCCGCCGGGCTCGGCGGCTACGTGCTGTGCGGTATCAACACCACGCGCCGCGGGGACGCCCTGGCCCGTGACATCGCCAAGGTGGACACCCAGATCCTGCTCACCGGCGCCGAGCACCGCCACCTCCTCGACGGGCTCGAACTGCCCGGGGTGACCGTGATCGACACCTCCTCCACCCACTGGGCCGAGCTGCTCGCCGGCGCCCCGGATCTCACACCGCACCGCGAGTGCACCACGGACGACACCTTCATGATGATCTTCACCTCCGGCACGAGCGGCGAGCCCAAGGCCGTCGAGGTACCGCACTCGACGGTGCTGTTCGCCGGCAGCGCGCTGGTGCAGCGCTACGAAATGAGCGAGCGGGACACCTGCTACCTGGCCATGCCGCTGTTCCATTCCAATGCCGTCTACGCGGGCTGGAGCGTCGCGCTCGGCGCCGGCGCGGCAATGGCGCCCGCCGCCTTCTCGGCGTCGGCGTTCCTGCCCGACATCCGCCGCTACGGCGCCACCTACATGAACTACGTCGGAAAACCGTTGGCCTACATCCTGGCCACCGCCGAAGCGCCCGACGACGCCGACAACCCGCTGCGCGTCGCCTTCGGCAACGAGGCCGCCGACCGCGATATCGAGGCCTTCGGTCGGCGCTTCGGGTGCACGGTGTGGGACGGGTTCGGATCCACGGAGACCGCCGTCATCATCACCCGGCCCGAGGACACCCCGGCGGGTTCCATCGGCCAGGGCTTCCCGGGGGTGGCGATCTACAACCCCGACACCGGGCAGGAGTGCGAGGTGGCGCGTTTCGACGCCAACGGCGCCCTGTGCAACGCCGAGGCCGCGACCGGGGAGTTGGTCAACACCACCGGCAGCGGGCTGTTCCGCGGCTACTACAACGATCCGGACGCCACCGGCGAACGGTTGCGCGACGGCATCTACTGGTCCGGTGATCTCGCCTACCGCGATGCGGACGGCTGGATCTACCTGGCCGGCCGCACGGCGGACTGGATGCGGGTGGACGGGGAGAACCTGACGACCGCCCCCATCGAACGGATCCTGCTGCGGCTGCCCGAGATCAACCGGGTCGCCGTCTATCCCGTGCCCGACGAGCACGTCGGTGACCAGGTGATGGCGGCGGTCGTCCTGCAAGACGGCGCCGAGCTCACCCCGACGGCATTCGCCGAGTTCCTCACCGCGCAGGCAGACCTGTCGCCCAAGGCCCGGCCGCGCTACGTCTGGATCGCCGACGATCTGCCCAGCACCGCCACCAACAAGATCGTCAAACGCGAGCTCGTCGCCCTCGGCACCACACCGCGCGGGCGTCGCATCTGGGAACGCCACGGTCAGACCTACACGCCGCTGAGCCGGGAATAGTCGCCGATGGTGAGGCGTTTTCGCATCTGACGGTTGACCTGGCATAATTCACCGTCGACCCTCGGTTCCGGTTCACGCTCGAAGACTCCCAGGTCTGGGCTCGGGCGACCCGGCGGCCAACGATTGCAGAGGAAAGCCATGAAATCGGGTATCCACCCCAACTACGCCGAGACCACCGTGGTCTGCGGCTGCGGCAATAGCTTCACCACGCGCAGCACCAAGGACAGCGGCCACATCGTGGTCGAGGTCTGCTCGCAGTGCCACCCGTTCTACACCGGCAAGCAGAAGATCCTCGACAGCGGCGGCCGCGTTGCCCGCTTCGAGAAGCGCTACGGCAAGCGGGCCGGGGCGAGCGCAGCGACGGGGAATGCTGAAGCCAAGGCTGCTGCAGACAACTAACTGCCTCATCGGCGCCCGACTTGGCATACGTGTCAAGACCGGGCGCCGATTTGCGTTTACCGGCCGTTCTTAGGAGTCCAGGTGACCGATACCGCACCCGCTATCGAGGCGCTGCTCGCCGAGCACGCCGACCTGGAGACCCAGCTGGCCGACCCTGCCCTGCACGCGGATGCCGGAGCGGCGCGCCGCGTCGGTCGCCGGTTCGCGCAGGTGTCGCCGATCGTGTCGACCTATCGCAAGCTGGAGGCCGCCCGCGGTGACCTGGAGGCCGCGCGCGAGCTGGCCGCCGAGGACGAGGCGTTCGCCGCCGAGGTGCCCGAGCTGCAGTCACGCGTCGCCGACCTGGACGCCAAGCTGACCGATCTGCTGGCCCCGCGCGACCCGCACGACGCCGACGATGTCGTACTCGAGGTGAAATCCGGCGAGGGCGGTGAGGAGTCCGCGCTGTTCGCCGCCGATCTGGCCCGCATGTACATCCGTTACGCCGAACGCCATGGCTGGACCGTCACCATCCTCGACGAGACATGGTCGGACCTTGGCGGCTACAAGGACGCCACCATCACCATCGCCAGTAAGGGAGATTCCGCCGACGGCGTGTGGTCCCGGATGAAATTCGAGGGCGGCGTACACCGTGTGCAACGGGTACCCGTCACCGAATCCCAAGGCCGCGTGCACACATCGGCCGCGGGTGTGCTGGTCTATCCAGAGCCTGAGGACGTCGAGGCCGTTCAGATCGACGAATCCGATCTGCGCATCGACGTCTACCGGTCCTCGGGGAAGGGCGGTCAGGGCGTCAACACCACCGACTCGGCGGTCCGCATCACCCACCTGCCCACCTGCATCGTCGTCACCTGCCAGAACGAGCGCAGCCAGTTGCAGAACAAGGCCCGCGCCATGGTGGTGCTCGCCGCCCGACTGCAGGCCCTGGCCGAGGAGCAGGCGTCCGCGGATGCCTCGGCGGACCGGGCCAGCCAGATCCGTACCGTCGACCGCAGCGAACGGATCCGCACGTACAACTTCCCGGAGAACCGGATCGCCGATCACCGCATCAACTTCAAGTCGCACAACCTCGATCAGGTGCTCGACGGCGATATGGACGCACTGCTCGACGCGCTGGCGGCCGCGGACAAACAGGCCCGTCTCCAGCAGTCCTGATGACCTCGCTGCAGCAGGCGATCTCGGATGCGGCCGCCGCGCTGGCCGCCGCCGGTGTCACCTCTGCGCGGGCCGATGCCGAGCAGCTGGCCGCCCATGTGCTCGGTGTCGACCGGGGCCGGCTCATGCTCGCCGAGCCAGATGAAGATTTCCTCGTCCAGTACCGCGCCCTCGTCGGGCAACGCGCCCAGCGAATCCCGTTGCAACACCTGCTGGGCAGTGCCGCCTTCGGTCCGCTGACGCTGACCGTCGGCCCCGGCGTATTCGTCCCGCGGCCGGAGACCGAGGCGCTGCTGGAGTGGGCGTACACCGTCACCGTCCCGCCCGGCGGCGTGATCGTCGACCTGTGCACCGGGTCGGGCGCGCTGGCGCTGGCGCTGGCCGCTCACCGGCCCGACACCCGCGTGATCGCGGTCGAACAGTCCGAGGCGGCGCTGCGCTACGCGCACGCCAATGCCGCATCCTCGGCGGTGCACCTGATCCGCGGCGATGTCACCGACCGCGACATGCTCACCGACCTGACCGGCCAGGTTGATCTGCTGGTGGCCAATCCGCCCTACATTCCCGACGGCGCCGAGCTGGAACCCGAAGTGGCAGAACATGACCCGCACGCCGCGCTGTTCGGTGGCGCCGACGGGATGGCGGTCATCGGTCCGATCGTCGAGTTGGCCGCGCGGCTGCTGCGTCCCGGTGGGCAGGTCGGCGTCGAGCACGACGACACCACCTCGGCGGCCACCGTCGACCTGTTCGCCGGCGCCGGCGTCTTCACCGAGATCGCGGCACGCCGCGACCTGGCCGGTCGGCACCGGTTCGTGACCGCGGTGAGAAGCTGATGGGCATGAAATCCGACGAGTCCCTACGCGAGGAGTCATGAGCCAGCTGTTCGACTGCGCAGACCCCGGTCAACGGGGTGACGGTCTCACGTCGGCGATCAGCGCGGTCAAGGGCGGGGGACTGGTCGTACTGCCCACCGACACGGTCTACGGCATCGGCGCGGACGCCTTCAACAATGCGGCGGTGGCCGCCTTGCTCGCGGCGAAGAACCGGGGCCGCGACATGCCGGTCGGCGTGCTGGTCGGCTCCTGGCACACCATCGACGGACTGGTCTACTCGGTGCCGCCGGCCGCGCGCGAACTCATCCAGGCATTCTGGCCCGGCGCCCTGAGCCTGGTGGTTCGGCACGCACCCTCACTGCACTGGGATCTCGGCGATGCCGCGGGCACCGTCATGCTGCGCATGCCGCTGCACCCGGTGGCCATCGAACTGCTGCGGGAGGTCGGCCCGATGGCCGTCTCCAGCGCCAACATCTCCGGCTCCCCGGCCGCGGTCACCGCCGCGGAGGCGCAGGCACAACTGGGCGCGCGCGTCGAGGTCTACCTCGACGGGGGACCGTCACCGCAGGGCGCCGCCTCGACGATCGTCGACGTGTCCGGCCCGCAGCCGCGGGTGCTGCGCGAAGGCCCGGTGTCGGTGGCCGATATCGCCCGCGTGCTCGGTGTACACGCCGACGCCCTCGCACCCGAGGACACCCGTGGGACCGCGCCCTAGGTCACAGCCTTTTCGCGTACGGTGCAGCACGTGGTGAGCAAATCGGTCTTTGTGGCTGACGGTCTGCTCGCCCTGTCGGACCGTGGCGCGGGCGTGCCGCTGCGCGAACTCGCGCTCGTCGGCCTCACCGCGGCGATCATCACCTATTTCGCGACCGGCTGGGTCCGGGTTCTGGCCATCCGAATCGGTGCCGTGGCCTACCCGCGGGAACGCGATGTGCACGTTCAGCCCACCCCGCGGATGGGCGGGCTTGCCATCTACATCGGCGTGGTGGTGGCGGTGCTGCTGGCATCCCAGCTGCCCGCGCTCAACCGGGGCTTCGTGTATTCGACCGGGATGCCCGCGGTGGTGGTGGCCGGCGGGCTGATCATGCTGGTCGGGCTCATCGACGACCGGTGGGGATTGGACGCGCTCACCAAATTCGCCGGCCAGATCACCGCCGCCAGTGTGCTCGTGACCATGGGGGTGGCCTGGAGCGTGCTGTACATCCCGATCGGTGGGGTCGGCACGATCGTGCTGGATCAGGTCACCTCGATCCTGCTCACCCTGGCCCTCACGGTGTCCATCGTCAACGCGATGAACTTCGTCGACGGCCTGGACGGGCTGGCGGCCGGCCTCGGGCTGATCACCGCGCTGGCCATCTGCATCTTCTCGGTCGGGCTGTTGCGCGACCACGGCGGGGATGTGCTGTTCTACCCGCCGGCGATGATCTCGGTGGTACTCGCCGGAGCCTGCCTGGGCTTCCTGCCGCACAACTTTCACCGCGCCAAGATCTTCATGGGTGACTCCGGGTCGATGCTGATCGGCCTGATGCTCGCGGCGGCCTCCACCACGGCGGCCGGGCCGATCTCGCAGAACGCCTACGGCGCCCGCGACGTGTTCGCATTGCTGTCACCGTTCCTGTTGGTCGTCGCGGTGATGTTCGTACCCGCCTTGGACATGATGCTGGCGATCGTGCGCCGTACCCGGGCCGGCAAGAGTCCGTTCAGCCCGGACAAGATGCATCTGCACCACCGGCTGTTGCAGATCGGACACTCGCATCGGCGGGTGGTGCTGCTCATCTATCTGTGGGTCGGCATCGTCGCACTGGGCGCGGCCAGCACGATCTTCTTCGATCCGCGCTATTCCGGTGCGGTGATGCTGGCCGCCATTCTGGTCGCCGGGGTGGTGACCTTGATACCGCTGTTACGCGGCCGCAGCGGTCCGCTCGAAGAGCCTCGTCAGCCCTTGTACGACGAAAAGTAGTAGGCATGTTTTTGTGCCTCCTACCTTGTGGTACGGTTCTGCGCATAACCCGAAAAACCTCGCGGGTTGCCGGCCCGGCCCATCGGTCCCCCGACCGATCGGTGCCGATACACGACCGACAAAAGGGAGCTACCCCTTGGGTGATTCCAGCGCGCCCGTCGCCCTCCGATACTCTCGTCGGGCACGCACAGGAATTTTGCAGTTTTCTGAGTTGCAGTTTTCGATCAGTACCCCCCTCGACGCCGCGGGATTGAGGTGAACGACGTGACGACGCCAGCGCACGATGCGCCCCTGGTGTTCCCTTCCGTCGCCTTCCGTCCGGTACGGCTGCTGATCGTCTGTGCGGCCCTCACGGCGGTGGTCGTGGCGGGAGCCGGTTACATCGGCAACATCTTCTTCGGTGTGTTCTTCGGTATCGGGCTCGCACTCGGTTTGCTCAACGCGCTGTTGGTGCGTCGAGCCGTCGAGTCGATCACGATGGAAGACCACCCACTCAAGAAGAAAATGGCCATAAACTCCGCGATGCGGCTGCTGGTCATCACAGCGATCGCATTGTCGATGGCCATCTTCTTCAAAGGACACGGCGGTATCGCCGTGCTGTTCGGGCTCGCGATCTTCCAAGGGCTGCTGGTCTTGAGTACCAGCATCCCGGTCATGCGGAAGATCCGGGCCAACGGTTTGGACGTCGAGGACGTCTCCACATCGGATTCGAAGGATTGAGCTGACCCGGATGACTGAGACTGTTCTGGCCGCAGAAGAGGGTGGCGTCGCCATCCACGTCGGACACCACATCATGGTGTTCGAGCTGTTCGGCATGACCTTCAACGGTGACACCATCATGGCCACCGGGATCACCGCGCTGATCATCATCGGTCTGGCCTTCTATCTGAAGTCCAAGGTCACCTCCACCGGCGTTCCCGGTGGCGTGCAGCTGTTCTGGGAGGCGCTGACCATCCAGATGCGCCAGCAGATCGAGGGTTCGATCGGCATGAAGATCGCACCGTTCGTGCTGCCGCTGGCCGTCACGCTGTTCGTCTTCATCCTGATCTCGAACTGGCTTGCCGTGCTGCCCTGGCAGTACGGCGGGTCCGACGGCGCGGCCGCCGAGGTCTACAAGGCTCCGGCCTCGGACATCAACTTCGTGCTGGCGCTGGCCCTGTTCGTGTTCATCTGCTACCACGCCGCGGGTGTCTGGCGCCGCGGGATCATCGGCCACCCGATCAAGGTGGTGAAGGGCCACGTGCCTTTCCTGGCACCGATCAACATCGTCGAGGAACTCGCCAAGCCGATCTCGCTGGCCCTGCGACTCTTCGGCAACATCTTCGCCGGCGGCATCCTGGTCGCCCTGATCGCCATGTTCCCCTGGTACATCCAGTGGGCGCCCAACGCCATCTGGAAGACCTTCGACTTGTTCGTCGGCCTGATCCAGGCCTTCATCTTCAGCCTGCTGACGATCCTGTACTTCAGCCAGTCGATGGAGCTGGACCACGACGACCACGGCTCCAAAGAAGGCTCAAAAGAGCACGCGCACTGACGTTCGACCCGTTTGACCGACCAGCAACCAGACGTACGACAGAAGTCCTGGTGGCACCGCCACCAGTTACAAGGAGGAAAAAGGAATGGAACTCGATCCCAACGCTCTCATCACCATGGGCGCTTTGATCGGTGGCGGTGTGATCATGGGTGGCGCTGCCATCGGTGCCGGTATCGGTGACGGTATCGCGGGTAACGCACTGATCTCCGGCATCGCCCGGCAGCCCGAGGCTCAGGGCCGGCTGTTCACCCCGTTCTTCATCACCGTCGGTCTGGTTGAGGCCGCGTACTTCATCAACCTGGCGTTCATGGCGCTGTTCGTCTTCGCCACGCCGGGCCTGCAGTAGTCCGACAGCATGGACCAGCTGACCGTATCCATTGTGGCCGCGGAAGAGGGCGGGGGAACCAGTAACTTCCTGGTCCCCAACGGCACCTTTTTCGCTGTGCTGCTCATCTTCCTGATCACGCTCGGCGTGATCTGGAAGTGGGTGGTGCCGCCGATCAGCAAGGTGCTCGCCGAGCGCGAGGCCATGCTGGCCAAAACTGCCGCCGACAGCCGCAAGTCGGCTGAGCAGGTGGCAGCCGCTCAGGCCGACTACGACAAGGCCATGGCAGGCGCGCGCGCCGAGGCCTCCGCGCTTCGTGACGAGGCACGCGCCGAAGGCCGCCAGGTCGTCGATTCGAAGCGGGCCGAGGCCAGCGGTGAAGTCGCCGAGACGGTACGCCAGGCCAACGAGACGCTGTCCCAACAGGGTTCAGCTGCTCAAGCCGAGCTGACCTCGTCGGTGGATGGCCTGTCGGCCACCCTGGCGAGCCGCATCCTCGGCGTCGACGTGAATTCGGGACGGAACAACTAGATGTCGACATTCATCGGACAGCTGATCGGCTTCGCCGTCATCGTGTTCATCATCGCCAAATGGGTGGCGCCCCTGGTGAAGGGGTTGATGGTCAAACAGCAAGAGGCCATCCGCGTCGCCCTGGCCGAGAGCGCTGAGGCGGCAAAGAAACTTGCCGAAGCCGACGCCATGCATGCCAAGGCGCTGGCCGACGCCGAGGCCGAGGCCAGCAGCGTCACCGGTGAGGCGAAGCAGGACTCCGAGCGCATCAAGGCTCAGCTGGCCGAGCAGGCCGGCATCGATGCCGAGCGCATCAAGGCCCAAGGCGGGCAGCAGGTTCAGCTGCTGCGCCAGCAGCTGGTGCGCGAACTCCGGATGGGCCTGGGTGAAGAGGCCGTCGCCAAGGCCGGCGAACTGGTGCGTGCCCACGTCTCCGATCCCGCCGCACAGGCGCAGACCGTCGACCGTTTCCTCGACGATCTCGACCAGATGGCCCCGTCGTCGGCGGTGCTGCAGACCGGTGCGAGCGTCGGGTTGCGGGCGGCCAGCCGTGAGGCGCTGGCCAACCTGGTCGCCGAATTCGACACCCTGGCCGGTACGGACGGCGCCGCAGGCGGTTTGGATGCCGATGGGCTGACGTCACTGGCGGACGACCTGGCCGGGGTGGCAGGGCTGCTCATCAAACAGACATCGCTGACCAAGCACCTCGCCGAACCCGCGGACACCGCCGCAGCGAAGGTTGCGCTGGTCGACAAGCTGCTGACCGGCAAGATCGGCGAACCGGCGCTGAAGCTGGTCCGCACCGCCGTATCCCAGCGCTGGTCCGTCGAGGCGAACCTGATCGACGGAATCGAACACATCGCGCGACTGGCCCTGCTGCAACGCGCACAGGCCGCCAATGAGGTCGACGAGGTCGAAGACCAACTGTTCCAGTTCGGCCGGGTACTCGACGCCGAGCCCAGGCTGTCCGCGCTGCTGAGCGACTACACCACCGATGCGGCGGGGCGAATCGCCCTGCTGGACAAAGTGGTCGGCGCCGGGAGCGGCAACAGCACCGCGGCCGCCCTGCTGTCGCAGACCGTCGGTCTGCTCCGCGGGGAACGCGCCGACGAAGCGGTCATCGATCTCGCCGAGCTTGCCGTGGCCCGCCGCGGCGAGGTCGTCGCGCACGTCAGCGCGGCCGCGGATCTGACCGATGCACAGCGCGATCGGCTGGCGACCGTGCTGACGCGCATCTACGGGCATCCGGTGTCCGTTCAGTTGCATGTCGATCCGGAACTGCTCGGTGGTCTGTCGATCACCGTCGGTGACGAAGTGATCGACGGTTCCATCGCGTCCCGCTTGGCTGCAGCGCAGACCCAGCTGCCGGACTGACACAGAAGACTTATCACCCAGATCAAAGGTAGGAAGACGAAAAACCATGGCAGAGTTGACAATCTCCGCTTCTGATATCGAAGGTGCCATCGAGGGTTACGTATCCTCGTTTTCCGCCGACACCGAGCGGGAAGAGGTCGGCACCGTGATCGATGCCGGTGACGGCATCGCCCACGTCGAGGGCCTGCCCTCGGTCATGACCCAGGAACTGCTCGAGTTCGAGGGCGGCGTGCTGGGTGTGGCGCTCAACCTCGACGAGCACAGCGTCGGCGCCGTGATCCTGGGCGAGTTCAACAAGATCCAGGAAGGCCAGCAGGTCAAGCGGACCGGCGAGGTGCTCTCGGTCCCGGTCGGCGACGCCTTCCTCGGACGCGTGGTCAACCCGCTCGGCCAGCCGATCGACGGCCAGGGCGATATCGCCTCGGACACCCGTCGCGAACTGGAACTGCAGGCCCCCTCGGTCGTGCAGCGCCAAGGCGTCGGTGAGCCGCTGCAGACCGGTATCAAGGCCATCGACGCCATGACCCCGATCGGTCGCGGCCAGCGCCAGCTGATCATCGGTGACCGCAAGACCGGCAAGACCGCAGTCTGCGTGGACACCATCCTGAACCAGCGTCAGGCATGGGAGACCGGCGACCCGCAGCAGCAGGTGCGCTGCGTGTACGTCGCGATCGGCCAGAAGGGCACCACGATCGCGTCGGTGAAGCGCGCGCTCGAAGAGGGCGGCGCCATGGAGTACACCACCATCGTCGCGGCCCCGGCCTCGGATCCCGCCGGCTTCAAGTGGCTGGCGCCCTACACCGGTTCGGCCATCGGGCAGCACTGGATGTACGACGGCAAGCATGTCCTGATCGTCTTCGACGACCTGACCAAGCAGGCCGATGCCTACCGCGCCATCTCGCTGCTGCTGCGCCGCCCGCCGGGCCGCGAGGCGTTCCCCGGTGACGTCTTCTACCTGCACTCCCGGCTGCTGGAGCGTTGCGCGAAGCTGTCCGACGAACTCGGTGGCGGTTCGATGACGGGTCTGCCGATCATCGAGACCAAGGCCAACGACATCTCGGCGTTCATCCCGACCAACGTCATCTCCATCACCGACGGCCAGTGCTTCCTGGAGTCCGACCTGTTCAACCAGGGCGTGCGTCCGGCCGTCAACGTCGGCGTGTCGGTGTCCCGCGTCGGTGGCGCCGCGCAGATCAAGGCCATGAAAGAGGTGGCGGGTTCGCTGCGTCTGGATCTGTCGCAGTACCGCGAGCTGGAGGCCTTCGCGGCCTTCGCCTCCGATCTGGACGCGGCCTCCAAGGCCCAGCTGGATCGCGGTGTTCGCCTGGTCGAACTGCTCAAGCAGCCGCAGTACAGCCCGCTGGCGGTCGAGGATCAGGTCGTCGCGATCTTCCTGGGCACCCAGGGCCACCTGGACTCGGTTCCCGCCGAAGATGTTTCGCGCTTTGTCGACGAGCTCCTCGAGCACGTGAAGGCCAGCCACTCCGACATCCTCGACGGCATCCGGGAGAGCAAGAAGCTCTCGGAGGAGGCCGAGGAGAAGCTGGTCAACGTCATCAACGACTTCAAGAAGGGCTTCTCGGCGAGCGACGGGAGTTCCGTCGTGAACGAGGCCGACTCCGAGGCTCTGGATCCCGAGGATCTGGAGAAGGAATCGGTCAAGGTCCGTAAGCCTGCACCCAAGAAGGCCTAGGTAACCAATGGCAGCCACACTGCGCGAGCTACGCGGACGTATCCGCTCCGCCGGGTCGATCAAGAAGATCACCAAGGCCCAGGAGCTGATCGCCACGTCGCGGATCGCCAAGGCGCAGGCGCGGGTCGATGCGGCCCGGCCGTACAGCACCGAGATCACCGACATGCTCACCGAGCTGGCCAGCGCCAGTGCGCTGGATCACCCGCTGCTCGTCCCACGGGACAACCCGAAGCGGGCCGCCGTGCTGGTGGTCTCCTCGGACCGCGGGCTGTGCGGTGGGTACAACGCCAACGTGCTGCGCCGTGCCGAGGAACTCTTCTCGCTGCTGCGGGACGAGGGCAAGGACCCGGTGTTGTACGTCGTCGGCCGGAAGGCGTTGGGTTACTACAGCTTCCGGCAGCGCGCGGTCGCTGAGTCGTGGACCGGGTTCTCCGAGCGGCCGACCTACGAGAATGCCAAGGAGATCGCCGACACCCTGGTGGCGGCGTTCATGTCCGGCGCCGACGACGAGGGCGACGACGGCGGTGCTGACGGGATCCTGGGTGTCGACGAGATCCACATCGTGTCCACCGAGTTCCGGTCCATGCTGTCGCAGACGGCGGCGGCGTTGCGGATTGCCCCGATGGTCGTCGAGTACGTGGGCGACGAGGAGCCCGAGGATGGACCGCGCACGCTGTTCTCCTTCGAACCGAGCGCCGAGACGCTGTTCGACGCGCTGCTGCCGCGTTATATCGCCACCCGCGTGTACGCGGCACTGCTGGAGGCGGCCGCCTCCGAGTCGGCCTCGCGCCGGCGCGCGATGAAGTCGGCCACCGACAACGCCGACGATCTGATCAAGGCACTGACGCTGGCGGCCAACCGCGAGCGTCAAGCGCAGATCACCCAGGAAATCAGCGAGATCGTCGGCGGCGCCAACGCGCTGGCCGACGCCAAATAGGCCGACGTAAGAGCGAAAGCGAAGAAGAGATATGACTGCCGTAGAGACCAAGACCACGACGGGTCGCGTTGTCCGCATCACGGGCCCCGTGGTCGACGTCGAGTTCCCGCGTGGCGCCGTGCCCGAACTGCTCAACGCCCTGCACGCCGACATCACCTTCGGCGCGCTGGCCAAGACCCTGACCCTGGAGGTCGCCCAGCACCTCGGCGACAACCTGGTCCGCTGCATCTCCATGCAGCCCACCGACGGCCTGGTCCGCGGCCAGGACGTCACCGACACCGGTGCCTCGATCTCGGTGCCCGTCGGTGACGGCGTCAAGGGCCACGTGTTCAACGCCCTCGGCGACTGCCTCGACGAGCCCGGCTACGGCAAGGACTTCGAGCACTGGTCCATCCACCGCAAGCCGCCGGCCTTCGCCGACCTGGAACCCCGCACCGAGATGCTGGAGACCGGTCTGAAGGTCGTCGACCTGCTCACCCCGTACGTGCGTGGTGGCAAGATCGCCCTGTTCGGTGGTGCCGGCGTCGGCAAGACCGTGCTGATCCAGGAGATGATCAACCGCATCGCCCGCAACTTCGGTGGCACCTCGGTGTTCGCCGGCGTGGGGGAGCGCACCCGTGAGGGCAACGACCTGTGGGTCGAACTCGCGGATGCCAACGTGCTCAAGGACACCGCCTTGGTGTTCGGCCAGATGGACGAGCCGCCGGGCACCCGTATGCGTGTCGCCCTGTCCGCGCTGACCATGGCGGAGTTCTTCCGCGATGAGCAGGGCCAGGACGTGCTGCTGTTCATCGACAACATCTTCCGGTTCACCCAGGCCGGTTCCGAGGTCTCGACCCTGCTGGGTCGTATGCCGTCGGCCGTGGGTTACCAGCCGACGCTGGCCGACGAGATGGGTGAGCTGCAGGAGCGCATCACCTCGACCCGTGGTCGCTCGATCACCTCGATGCAGGCCGTGTACGTGCCCGCCGACGACTACACCGACCCGGCGCCGGCCACCACGTTCGCCCACCTGGACGCCACCACCGAGCTCTCGCGTGCGGTGTTCTCCAAGGGCATCTTCCCCGCGGTGGATCCGCTGGCATCGTCCTCGACGATCCTGCACCCCAGCGTTGTCGGCGACGAGCACTACCGCGTCGCCCAGGAAGTCATCCGAATCCTGCAGCGCTACAAGGATCTCCAGGACATCATCGCCATCCTCGGTATCGACGAGCTGTCCGAAGAGGACAAGGTGCTGGTGTACCGCGCCCGTAAGATCGAGCGCTTCCTGAGCCAGAACATGATGGCGGCCGAGCAGTTCACCGGCCAGCCCGGCTCGACCGTGCCGCTCAAGGAGACCATCGAGGCCTTCGACAAGCTGGCCAAGGGTGAGTTCGACCACCTGCCCGAGCAGGCGTTCTTCCTCATCGGTGGTCTCGATGACCTGGCGAAGAAGGCAGAAACCCTCGGCGCCAAGCTGTGATGGCGCGCGTCAGCGCGAATAGCGTGATGAGCGCTTGCGCGAAGAACAGATTGGTGGTGCGGCATGGCTGAACTGGACGTCGAGATCGTCGCCGTCGAGCGCAAGTTGTGGTCGGGCAAGGCCACGTTCGTCTTCACCCGCACCACAGCGGGTGAGATCGGCATCCTGCCGCGGCACATCCCGCTGGTAGCCCAGCTGGTCGACGACGCGATGGTGCGCGTCGAGCGTGAGGGCGAGGATGACCTGCGCATCGCGGTCGACGGGGGATTCCTGTCGGTGACCGAGGGCGGGGTCAGCCTGCTTGTGGAGAACGCACAGTTCGAGTCGGAGATCGACGCCGACGCCGCCAAGCGGGATTCTGAGTCCGACGACGAAGCCACCGCGGCGTGGGGCCGTGCCCGGCTACGCGCTGTCGGCCAGATCGACTAGTAGGCAACGCCGATGAGCGCGTCCATGTTTTTCATGGTCGCGCTCGTCGGCGTTTTGCTGCTGGCGGTGGCCGCGCTGGGCTATCGCTTGTGGAAGCTACGCCAGGTGGGCGGTACCGCCGCCATCCTGCGTGATTTTCCGGCCCAGGGCGGTCAAGGTTGGCGGCACGGGGTGCTGCGCTACCGGGGCGGAGAGGCCGAGTTCTATCGGCTCTCGAGCGCTCGCTGGTGGCCGGACCGCCGGCTGAGCCGGCTCGGCGTGGAGGTCGTTTCCCGGCGGGCACCGCGCGGCGACGAGTTCGACATCATGACCGAGGAGATCGTGATCCTGGAGCTGCGCGATGTCAGCCCCGAACGAGGACGCGGATACGAGGTCGCGCTGGACCGTGGCGCCTTGACCGCCTTCACCTCTTGGCTGGAATCCCGGCCTTCACCGCGGGCGCGGCGGCGGAATTAGGCTCGCTGCCCGCCGGGTTGCCACTTGACGTCACCGTCCGGGTTGGCCACCCGCGACAGGATGAACAGCAGGTCGGACAACCGGTTGAGGTACTTCGCCGGCAGCGCGTTGACCGATTCACCGTGCTGGTCGAGCGCGCGCCATGCCGACCGCTCGGCCCGACGAGTGACCGTTCTCGCGACATGAAGCAGCGCCGAGAGCGCGGTGCCACCAGGCAGGATGAACGAGTCGAGCTTCGGCAGGTCCTCGTTGAACTCGTCGCACCAGCCTTCGAGGCGGTCGATGTAGTCCTGGCGGACCCGCAGGGGCGGGTACTCGGGGTTCTCCACCACTGGCGTGGACAGGTCGGCGCCGGCATCGAACAGGTCATTCTGGATCTGTAACAAGACATCGCGGATCCGGGTATCGGGCCGGCCCAGCGACACCGCGACCCCGATGGCCGCATTGGCCTCGTCGCAGTCCGCGTAGGCCTCCAACCGGGCGTCGTTCTTGGAGACCCTGCTGAAATCACTCAGTCCGGTCGTGCCATCGTCGCCGGTACGGGTATAGATGCGGGTCAGATGCACGGCCATGGTTAAACGGTACCGGTCCATCCAGCGCCGATGTGGCCGCAGCGTTCTGTAACCGGCGCCGGCTCTGCTTACACTGACCCGCGTGAGCGATCGATTCGTGGTGACGGGCGGAAGCCGGTTATCGGGTGAGGTCGCCGTCGGAGGGGCAAAGAACAGTGTGCTCAAGCTGATGGCGGCGACGCTGCTGGCCGAGGGCACCAGCACGATCACCAATTGCCCCGACATCCTGGACGTTCCGTTGATGGCCGAGGTGCTGCGTGGCCTGGGCGCCACCGTCGAACTCGACGGGTCGACGGTCCGCATCACTTCGCCCGACGAGGTCAAATACGACGCCGATTTCGCCGCGGTGCGGCAGTTCCGCGCGTCGGTGTGTGTGCTCGGGCCGCTGGTGGGGCGGGGTAAACGCGCCAAGGTGGCCCTTCCCGGCGGGGACGCGATCGGCTCTCGCCCCCTGGACATGCACCAGTCCGGCCTGCGTCAGCTCGGGGCCCGGTGCAATATCGAACACGGCTGCGTGGTCGCCGAGGCCGACCACCTGCGCGGCGCGGAAATCCAGCTCGAGTTCCCGTCGGTGGGTGCGACCGAGAACATCCTGATGGCGGCGGTGCTGGCCGAGGGGGTCACGACGATCTACAACGCGGCGCGCGAACCCGATATCGCCGATATCTGCACGATGCTCAATGAGATGGGCGCCCAGATATCCGGTGCCGGTTCGTCGACGTTGACCATCACCGGGGTGGACCGGCTCTACCCGACCGAGCACCGGGTGATCGGCGACCGCATCGTGTCGGCCACCTGGGGGATCGCGGCCGCGATGACGCGTGGGGACATCTCGGTGACCGGCGTCGATCCGGCGCATCTACAGCTGGTGTTGCACAAATTGCATGACGCCGGCGCGACGGTCACCCAGCACGACAACGGTTTCCGCGTGGTGCAATACGAACGCCCCAAGGCGGTGAACGTGGCCACCTTGCCGTTCCCGGGTTTCCCGACCGACCTGCAGCCGATGGCGATCGGGCTTGCCTGTATCGCCGAAGGTACGTCCATGATCACGGAGAACGTGTTCGAAGCGCGCTTCCGATTCGTCGAAGAGATGATCCGGCTGGGCGCCGACGCACGTACCGACGGCCATCATGCCGTCGTGCGAGGTTTACCCCAGCTGTCGAGTGCGCCGGTATGGGCTTCCGATATCCGGGCCGGCGCGGGCCTGGTGCTCGCCGGCCTGGTCGCCGATGGCGATACCGAGGTGCACGACGTCTACCACATCGATCGTGGCTACCCGCTGTTCGTGGAGAACCTGGTCAGTTTGGGTGCCGAGGTCGAGCGGGTGACCTGATCTGAGACGGCCGTACCGGAACTTCAGGCCGCTGACCTGGGGATTTGACTTCGCAACGTCCTTGGCTCTAATCTTCTGAAGTCGCCGCGGAGACGCGAGACAGAGAAGCTTGACTCACCGGATCAGATAGTTTAGGCTGGTGAGGTTGCCCCGAATCGGGCAGCTTCGACAAAAATGTCTGTTGTTTGAGAACTCAATAGTGTGTTTGGTGGTTTTTGTTTGTTGTTTTTTGGCCATCTTGGTGGGGGACTCC